>JAWKQW010000032.1:0-78628 GCA_041389945.1 Kofleriaceae bacterium | reverse complement strand
CATGTCGACGGTGCCCGAGGTGATCGTCGCCAACCACATGGGCGCGCGGGTCATCGGCGTCTCGTGCATCACCAACCAGGCCGCCGGCATCACCGGTGCGCCGCTGTCGCACGACGAGGTCACCGAGACCGCCACCCGCGTGCGCGCCACCTTCGAGCGCCTGCTCGACGGCGTGGTCGCCGGGGTCGGCGCCGACCTCGCCGCGGAGGCGCGGTGACCAGGGCCAAGACCACCCGCGCGGTCAAGGTCGGGCCGGCGATGGCCCGCCTCGAGGCCGCGGCCCGCGCCGCCCAGCGCCGCGCCTACGCGCCCTACTCCGGCTTCCCCGTCGGCGCCGCGGTGTCGGCCGGCGGTCGGATCTTCGCCGGCGCCAACGTCGAGAACGCCTCCTACGGGCTGACCGTGTGCGCCGAGCGCAACGCGATCGCCGCCGCCGTCAACGCCGGCCATCGCACGATCGACGCGGTCGCGGTCATCACCACGGCGTCGCCGCCGGCGTCGCCGTGCGGCATGTGCCGGCAGGTCATGCGCGAGTTCGCGCCCGACCCGGCGGCGGTGCCGGTGGTCGCGTTCAACGGCGACGGCGCGCGCCGGGTGTTCACCGTGGCCGAGCTGCTGCCGGGCAGCTTCGCCGGCGACGAGCTGCCGCCACCGCCGCGCGCGCGCACGGCCGCGCCGCGGAGGCGCCGGTGAGCGAGGTCGTCTTCCGCGGAGGCACGATCCTCACGATCGATCCGGCCAGCCAGGTCCTCGCCGGCGACGTCGCCGTCGTCGACGGCGCCATCGTCCACGTCGGCGGCACCTACCAGCCGCGCGGCCGAGGCTACGAGGTCATCGACTGCGAGGGCTGCGTCGTGATGCCGGGGCTGGTCCAGGCCCACGTGCACCTGTGCCAGACCCTGGCCCGCGGCCGCGCCGACGATCTCGAGCTGCTCGACTGGCTGCGCCAGGTGATCTGGCCCTACGAGGCCGCGCTCGACGCGCGGGCGATGGCCGCCAGCGCCGAGCTCGGGTGCGCGGAGCTCTTGCGCGGCGGCACCACCGCGATCCTCGACATGGGCACCGTCCACCACTACGACGAGGTGTTCGCCGCCGCCGAGCGCACCGGCCTGCGGCTGACCGGCGGCAAGGCGATGATGGACGCCGACGACGACCTCACCCCGGCCGGGCTCCGCGAGACCACGGCGGCGTCCCTCGACGAGTCGGCCCGGCTGCTCGAGCGCTGGCACGGCGCCGCCGGCGGCCGCCTGCGCTACGCCTACGCGCCGCGGTTCGCGCTGTCGTGCACCGAGGAGCTGTTGCGCGAGGTCGGCAGGCAGGCGCCGCTGCGCGGGGTCCGCATCCACACCCACGCCAGCGAGAACCTCGCCGAGATCGCCGAGGTCCGCCGCCGCCACGGCACCGACAACCTGAGCTACCTCGCGGCCTGCGGCATCTGCGGCCCGCACTGCACCCTGGCCCACTGCGTCCACGTCGACGACGCCGGCATGGCCCGGCTCGCCGCCGACGGCACCCACGTGTGCCACTGCCCGTCGTCGAACCTCAAGCTGGCGTCGGGCATCGCGCCGGTGCCGGAGCTGCTCGCCGCCGGGGTCTCGGTGGCCATCGGCGCCGACGGCGCGCCGTGCAACAACAACCTCGACGGCCTGCTCGAGCTGCGGCTGGCGGCGCTCCTGCACAAGAAGCCGTCGCGCGGCCCGCGCACGCTGCCGGCGCCGGTGGTGGTGCGGATGGCGACCATGGGCGGCGCCCGGGCGCTCGGGCTCGACGCGCAGATCGGCTCGCTCGAGGTCGGCAAGCGCGGCGACGTGATCGCGGTCGACACCTCCACGCTGCACGCCACCCCGGCCGAGGATCCGCACTCGCTGGTCGCCTACGCCGTCCGCGCCAGCGACGTCCGCCACGTCGCCGTCGACGGCCAGCTCGTGGTCCGCGATCGAGCGCTGCTCACCGTCGACGCCGACGCCGTGCGCGACCGCGCCCGGGCCGCCGCCCGCCGGCTGTGGTCGTAGCCGGGCCACCCCGGGCGCGGCAACCGCGCTAAGCTGCCCTCGATGCTGCTCTCGCGCGAGGAGATGACCTTCGACTTCGGCGGCGCCACCCTCGACCCCGCCCGCGACCGCGAGGTGCTGCGCTGGATCTTCAGCCAGTTCCTCTACGGCGAGGTCACCGGCATCCAGGTCGGCCACTGGCTCTACGCGGCGCCCGACTACGACGCCGCGCGCTTCCTCGCGCGGCAGGCGCTCGAGGAGATGCAGCACGTCGACAACTTCCTGCGCATCCTCGGCATGCTCGACACCACGCCGCAGCCGGCGCACCCGCTGGTGAAGTTCCTGTCGACCGGGATGATGGGCGCGAGCTGGGCCGAGCACGTCACCCTCGAGATGGCCCAGGGCGAGGGCTTCGTGCTGCTGGCGTTCTACGCCATCATCGACACGCTCGATCATGGCCCGGCGGTCGACATCCTCCGGCGCGCGGTCAAGCAGGAGGAGCGCCACGTCGAGTTCGGGGAGCGCCAGACCATGCAGGCCATCGCCGACGATCCGGCGCTGCGCCGGCGGCTGCTCGGCCTGTCGCTGGTGTCGCTGTGGGCGGTCGGGCGGCTGGCCGGCTTCATGCGCACCCGGCTGCCGCAGGATCACGGCGTCCTGTCGCGGCTGCCGGAGTTCCTCGCCCACGCCAACCGCTGCGCCGAGCTGCGGCTGCGGCGGATGGGCGTGCTCGATCGTCCGCTGGCCGAGCTGGGCGCGGCCCGTCGAGCGGCGCTGGTGGCCGAGGCGTACGGCGGCAAGGCCCTCGCCGGCGCCCGGGACCTGGCGCTCGCCGCCGCGCGCACGCTGCCGCTGGTGCCAGGCCCGCGCCGCCTCACCGACAGCTACCTCGACGATCCGCACGTCCGCGAGCTCGCGCCGGAGCTCGATCGCCGCACCGCCGCGGAGCGCGAGGCGCGCGCCGCCGCCAACGAACCGTGAGCGATGCGACGGTGGGTCCTCCTCGCGCTGTTCGCCGGCTGCGGCCGGGTCGACTTCGATCGCGTCCCTGAGACCGCCTGCCCCGAGGGCGGCTGCGTGGTCACCACCGCGTGGTCGCTGGCCGCGGGCTCGACCGCGGTGGACTTCGGCTTCGCGCTCGCCCTCGACGAGGCGCGCCAGCGCGTGTACGTGACGGGGCTCTACGCCGGCAGCACCGTCGACTATGGCGCCGGCCCGCTCACCGGCATGGGGTTCCACGACATCCCGCTGGTCGCCCTCGAGCTCGACGGTGCGGTCGCGTGGTCGACCGGCGTCGGAGGCGCCGGCTTCGACGAGGGCTTCGGCGTGGCGGTGGCCGCCGATGGCTCCATCGAGGTCGCCGGCCGCGCCGGCTCGCCGATCACGATCGGCGGCGTCGACCTCGGCGCCGGCGCCTTCGCCGACGTGGTGTCGTACCGGGTCGAGCGCGACGGCAGCGTGCGCCCGGGCTCGGCCCGGCTCGTCGGCGGCCCCGGCGACGACTTCGGCCGGGTGGTCGCCCTCGACGACGACGGCAACGTGTACGTCGCCGGCCACTTCACCGACACCGTCGACCTCGGCCAGGGGCCGGTGACCGCCGCCGACGCCGAGAGCTCCGACGCGTTCATCGTCAGCTACGCGCCCGGCGGCGCGGTCCGCTGGGTGCAGGCCTTCGGCGGCGTCGGCCTCGACGAGATCGAGGGCCTCGGCGTCGACGACGCCCGCGGCCAGCTCGTCGCGTCGGGCTCGCTGTCGGGCACGATCGACCTCGGCCTCGGGCCGCTCGCCTCGGCCGGCGACGACGACGCGCTGGTGCTCGCCGTGGATCTCGCGACCGGGGCGCCGCGCTGGCAGCTCGCCTTCGGCGGCGGCGATCACGACGGCGCCAACGGGCTGGCGCTGGGCGCCGACGGCGAGGCCTACGTCACCGGGTACTTCACCGGCACCGTCGAGGTCGCGGGCGAGGTCTTCGTCGCCGACGGAGATCAGGACGTGCTGCTGGTGCGGGTCGACGCCGACGGCAGCCCGCGCTGGGGCCGCCGCTTCGGCGGGCCCGGCCGCGATCGCGCGATCCGCATCGCCACCGGCGCCCGCGGCGAGGTGGTCGCGGTCGGTACCTTCACGGACACCGCCGGCTGGGCCGACGCACGGCTGAGCTCGGCGGGCGCCGACGACGGCTTCGCGATCGCCCTCGACGGCGACGGCACCCCGCGCTGGGCCCGCGGCTTCGGCGGACCCGGCATCGACGAGCTGCAGGCCGTCGCCATCGACGCCGACGGCAGCCTCTACATCACCGGCGCCTTCGAGCAGACCGTCGACGTCGGCGCCGGGCCGCACACCAGCGCCGGCGACCTCGACACCCTCATCTTCCGGCTCGACGTCCGCTACGCGTCGCTGACCGCCCGCGCCGCTCACGGCCCGAGCAGGCGCTGGCAGTCGACCACCAGAGGATCGGCGGTGACCAGCGCGGCGCCGAAGATGGCGCGGGCCAGGGCGTCGTCGTCGATGGCGAGCGACACGTGGGCCTGGGCCACGCGCCAGCGATCCTGGCGCTCGAACACCAGCGTCACCCGGTAGGTGCCGGCGATGGTGCCGCTGCCGCCGCGCGCGAGCCCGACCCAGTAGGCGACGGTCGGCACCGTGCCACGCCCGAGCGGCGCGACCCGACGGGAGATGACCTCGATCGGCGCGGCCAAGAGCGAGCGCCGCCCGACCTGGTCGCCGCGGAGCTCGGTCCACGCCGACGGCCCGAGCGCGAAGGCGTCGACGCCGACGGTGGCCTCGATGGGGCGCCGGGTCGCGAGCACCGGCGCGCCGGCGGCGTCGAGCGCCAGCGCCAGCTCGCGGGCGGTGGCCGCCGACGCCAGCGGCGCGCTGGTCGCCGGCAGCGCCGAGGTCGCCGGGCTGCGCGCGTAGGAGACGTGCTCGACCACCGTCACCCAGCGATCACCCTCGCGGGCGTACAGCGCGGTGAACCGCAGCGGCACCACCGCGGTCTTCCCACACACCTTGAGCCGCCACGACAGCTCGTCGGAGACCCAGCCGGCGGAGCGATCCTCGGCGACGTGGACCTCGAGCTTCTTCGACCACACCTCGCCGTCGCTCGGGCGCTGCAGCGACAGCGGCCAGCGCCGCCCCGGCGTCTGCACCTCGTCGCCGACCCGGAGATCCTCGGGGCCCACGCCGATGCGCGCGCCGCCGACCTCGGGATCGATGAGGCGGCTGACCTGGCCCGGCGGCTCGTCGCGCTCGTAGCTGTCGAGCACGTCGGCCTCGAGCTCGCGCGCGAGCGCGGCCCGTGAGCGCGGCGCGTCCTCGTCGTCGAGGTCGCCCAGCGGCGTGCGCGGCCCGCCGCCGGCCCCCCGGCTGCAGCCGACGCCGAGCGCGATCGCCGCGAGCAGCCACGCGCGCGGCGTCATCCGGCCTCCAGCGCCGCGCGATCGGCGGGGGTGTCGACGTCGCGCACGACGCCGGCGTCGTCGACCGCGCGCCGCGCGGTGGGCTGCGTCGCCAGCGCCGCGCGGGCGCCGCCGTCGAGCTCGGCGCACGTCGCCAGCGCCGGCCACGCCGCCGGCGCCACCGCCACCGGGTGTCCGCCGCGACCGTCGACGGTCGGGATCACGGCGCGCGCCGACGGGCCGAGCCCCGCGACCAGCGCCCGCACGGTGGCGGCGCGCACCCGCGGGTGATCGACGGGCCAGAGCAGCGCCCACGCCGGCGCCGGCGTCAGCTCGGCCAGCGCCGCGAAGCCGATCGCGACCGAGCTCGCCATGCCGCGGGCCGGCGCCGGGTTGATCGCGACCGCGCACCCGAGCGCGCGCGCGGCGGCGGCGACCTCCTCGGCGAACGGCGCCGCGACCACCACCACCACGTGGCGCGCCGGCACGCCGGCGGCCGCCGCGGTCGCCACGATCGTCGCCAGCGCCGTCGGCCCGTCGGGCCCGACCCGCAACAGCGCCTTGGCCACGCCGCCGAGCCGCGTGCCGGCGCCGGCGGCGAGCACCACCGCGGCGCCGACCTCAACCATCGACGAGCTCCGACGCCGGCAGGTGCTCGTGTGGGCGCGGCCGCCAGTCGCCGGCGCCGGGCGTGCCGCGCCGACGCACCGCGATCAGCTCGGCGACGATGGCCACCGCGATCTCGGCCGGGGTCTCGGCGCCGACGTCGAGCCCGACCGGCGCCCGCAGCGCCGTCGGCGCGTCCTCGGCGAGCAGCCCCTTGGCGGCCAGCCGCTTGCGGAACCGCCCCACCTTGCCGCGGCTGCCGATCATCCCGAGGTAGGTCAGGCCGGTGCGCCCGACGAGCTGCTCGAGGACGCGCTGATCGACGGCGTGATCGCGGGTGACGATGAGCACGTAGTCGCCGGCGCCGAGCGGGCCGATGACGCGCTCGATGGCGCCGACCTCGAAGCTGTCGACCACCGCGCTCGCCCACGCCGGCGCGCCGAGCTCGTCGAGCGCGCCGGTGTCGCCGTCGTCGCACACCACGACCTGCCAGCCGCACGAGGCCGCGATCGGCCCGATGGCGCGGCCGACGTGGCCGCCGCCGAAGATGACCGCGCGATCCGGCGGCGCCACCACCTCGACCAGCGCGTCGTCGATGACGCGCGGCGCCTGCGCCGGCGCCGCGTCGACCAGCCGCCGGGTCGACAGCGGGCCGCCGGCGAGCGGCGTGCGCACCTCGAGCGGCGCCCGCGCCGCGGCGGCCGCCGCCACCTCGGCGCGCACCTCGGCGTCGCCGGCGAGCGGCGCCACCAGGACGTCCATCCAGCCACCGCAGCACATCGCCAGATCGGCGCACCAGAGTGGTGGGTCACCCGGCGCGCGCACCGCCGCCGGCGACCTCGCGCCCGGCGGCCACCACCTCGGCCTCGATGCGACCACCGCCGACGGTGCCCCAGCTCCGGCCCGTCGGCGGCGATCACCATCCGCGCCGGCGTGCCGCGGGGTCGAGCCGCGGGTCGCGACCACCGTGGCCAGCGCGACCGGGGCGTCGCCGAGCTCGGCCCGGGCAGTTGCGAACCACGCCACGTCGGTACCGTACCCCGCCGACCGGCGCGTCGGTCCTAGCGCTGCGCCAGGATGTGGGTGACCAGCTCGCGCAGGCCCTTGCCCTCGGCGTGCTCGGTGACGAACGCTGGCCTGGCCGACAGCTCGTCCCACCACGCGCGCACGTTGGCGACGCCGACCGAGTTGGGGAAGCCGCCGAACATCGGCGCGTCGTTGAGGGCGTCGCCGACAAAGACGTACGGCGACAGGTCGTTGCCGTCGCCGCCGAGCACCTGCCGCACCACGGTCATGCACGCCGACAGCTTGTCGAAGTGCGGCGGCCCGAAGTTGACGTGCACGCTCGACCGCGACGCCGCGAACCCGGCCTTGCGGATGAGGGCGACGACCTCCTCGGCGTCGGCCTTGCTCAGCGAGGCCTCCTCGTTCCAGTCGATCGCGAGATCGACCTCGCGGTAGCGCGAGTCCGACGACAGCCGCGCGCCGGGCACCTTCGCCATCACGTCGGCGACGGTGTCGGTCATGCGCCGGCGCCACTCCGGCAGGGTCGCCTTGGGCACGCCGTAGAGCTTGCGCAGCTTGCGGCCGTCGCGCACGAAGGTGACGCCGCCGTTCTCGGCGACCACCGCCAGCACCGGGGTCATCGTCATGAACGCGTGGCCGAAGGCGGCCGGACGCCCGGTGACGAACACCACCGGCACGCCGGCGGCGCCGAGCTGCTCGAGCGCGACGTAGGTGCTCGCGTCGATGTGCCCGTCGGTGGTGATCGTGCCGTCGATGTCGGAGAAGAGCGCGCGAACTGGGCCTCGCAGCTCGGCGATCGATCGAGTCATGGCGGACGTCTATCACACCGCGCCGTCGACGACACCCTCCCGGGGCCCGAGGTACGCGCGCTGGCGCTGACGCGCGATCCACGCGGCGAGATCGGCGGCGTCGAGGCGGACGATGCCGCCGACCTTGAACACCGGCAGCGGATCGGCGCGGCGCGCCATGTAGCGGCACCATCGCTCCGAGCGTCCGAGCGCATCGGCGATGCCCTTCCAGGTCTCCACGAAGGTGGCGGCGGCAGCGAGCTGGGTCATGCCCCGCGCTGGTGCAGCGCCCGTGCCGCGCCGGTCCGACCAGCGATCGCCACCACGCGGGCCCAGATCGAGCCCGCCGCGGCCCGGGCCGGCACACCCGCCAGGTTCCTGACACCCGGTGCCGTCGAGGTTCCATCGCCTGCCAGGCTTTGACCTCCCCGGCGGCCCCCCGCGCGCCGATTCCCGACCCCCGCCGTGGTGGCCCGCCGGTCCTTCGCTATCCTTGCCGGCATGCACGTTTCCGCGCCGCGCACTGCCGCTGGCCTGGCGTCCGCTCTCCTGCTCGCGCTGGCCGCGCCCGCGGTGGCAGCGCCGGGGCAGCCCGCACCGGCTGGGGCTGCGGCCGCGCAGCCCGTGCCCCCTCCGACCTTCCCCCTCGAGCAGGTCCGGCGCGGCCAGACCGGCTGGGGCCTGACCACGTTCGCCGGCACCCAGCCGGAGCGCTTCACCTTCGAGGTGGTCAGCGTGGTCACCAACATGCTGCCCAAGCAGGACATCATCCTGGTGAAGTCCGACGACCCGAAGCTGGCGGTGACCGGCTTCTGGCGCGGCATGTCGGGCAGCCCGCTGTTCATCGACGACAAGCTGGTGTGCGCGTTCTCCTACGGCTGGAGCTTCAACAAGATCGCGCTCGGCGGCTGCACGCCCATCGAGTACATGAAGGCCGAGGGCTTCCGCACGCCGGTGCGCGGCGTCGGCTCCGGCGCCGGCACCCCGCGCCCGGTGGCGCGCGCGGTGGCGACCACGTCGGACTGGCACGCGTTCGCGCCCGGCGGTGACGTCGCCGCCGGCCTCGCCGCGCTGGGACCGGCGCGCACGAGCTGGTTGACCCAGGCGCCGCTGCCGCCGCGGCTCGCAACCGCGCCGACCTCCGCCGGCGGCGCGCTGCCGCCCGAGGACGTGATGACCGCGGCGGTGCCGCTGAGCGTCGCCGGGTTCTCGGCGCCGGCGTTCGCCGAGCTCGGCCAGCTCTTCGCCGGCTACGACGTGATGCCGGTGCGCGCGAGCGGCACCGGCGGCGGCGGTGGCGGCCCCACCGCCTTCGAGCTCGGCGGCTCGATCTCCGTCGGGCTCATCCGCGGCGACATGTCGGCGGCGGCCACCGGCACGGTGTCGTTGCTCGACGGCACCCGGGTGCTCGCGTTCGGGCACCCGATGTTCCAGGCCGGCGAGTTCTACGCGCCGGTGTCGACCGCCGAGGTCCACACCGTGATCGCGTCGGCGCAGAGCGCGTTCGTCATGGCGTCGCCCCGGCGCGAGATCGGCGCGCTGGTGCAGGACCGGCAGTCGATGGTCATGGCCGACACCTCGCTGCGCAACCCGATGATCCCGATGGACATCTTCGTCACCACCAGCGGCCCCGGCGGCAAGGGCGCCACCACCACCGGCGAGTTCCACGTCGAGATCCTCGACAACAAGTTCTGGACCGCGCAGCTCGCCTTCGCGGCGGCGGGCAACGCCGTCAACTACTACCTGCCGGATCGCGACGACGTGACCATCAAGGTCGACTCGCTCCTGCGCCTGCGCGGCCTCGGCGAGGTCCGCTTCACCGACTACCTCTACGCCAACGACGGCGCCAGCTCGGTGATGGGCAGCGTGCGCGGCCTGCGCGCGCTGGTCCCGCTGCAGCTCAACCCGTTCGCCGCCCTCACCATCGAGCGCCTCGAGCTGCGGGTCGACCTGCGGTTCGACGCCAACTACGGCCAGGTCGAGGAGGTCAAGCTGCCGAGCGCCAAGCTGCCGCCGGGCAAGCGCTCGATGCTCGAGGTGGTGATGCGCACCTACGGCGATCGCGAGGTGGTCGAGCAGGTGCCGGTCGACGTGCCCGCGTCGGCGGCGGGCGCCATCCTGCAGCTCGAGCTCACCGCCGGCGACGCCGCCCGCCTCGACTCGACCTCGCCGACCTCGCTGCCCGATCTGCTGCGGGTGCTGCGCCTGATGCGCGCCGCCAACACCTGGGTCGCCACGCTCTACGAGCCCGGCGAGGGCGTCGCCGTCGACGGCCGCCACGTCCGCGACGTGCCGGGCGTGGTCGCCGACCGCCTGCGCCCGGGCTCGCGCACCCAGCGGGTCGAGGTGTATCGCCCGCTCGCGCAGACCGCCTCGCCCGCCAGCCGCGTGATCGTCGGCTCGGCCCAGATGATGATCCAGATCGACGACGAGTGACCTCGGTCGTTCGTCGCGCCCCTACCTGCCCCGAGATCTCGCGTGCCCACCATCCGCCCCACCGCCCTGCTCGTCGCCGTCGGCGCCATCGCCGTCACCAGCGGCCCCGCCCTCGCCGTCGTCACCAGCACCTGGACCGTCGAGACCTACGCCCAGTTCGACGCCGGCGACGCCTCGGCGGCGCTGCTCACCTCGCTCGGCGAGCTGCGCCCGGGCTGGGACACCGAGCGGGTCGCCCTCGACGGCGACGGCGTGTGGGCGGCGCTGCGGCTGGCCGACGGCAGCGTGCTGCTCGGCACCGACGTCGACGGCGCCATCGTGCGGGTGCCGCGCGGCGGCAAGGCCGCGACCAAGGTGGTCAGCCTCGACGGCGGCATCGCCGCGGTGGCCCTGGCCCAGGCGCCCGACGGCACCGTCTACGCGGCGGCGATGCCCGGCGACAAGGTCTGGAAGATCGACGTCGCCGCCGGCAAGGCCACCGCGGTGGCGACCCTCGGCGGCGCCGAGACGGTGTGGAGCCTGGCGGTCGCCGCCGACGGCACCCTGTACGCCGGCACCGGCCCCGACGGCCAGCTGTGGTCGATCAAGGGCAAGACCACCAAGCGCGTGTTCGCGACCGAGGACAAGCGGGTGTCGGCGCTGGCGGTCGCGCCCGACGGCGCGGTGTGGTTCGGCACCGGCGAGCGGGCCCTGGTGTTCCGCCACGATCCGGCGCGCAACGAGACCCGGGCGATGGCCGACTTCGCCGGCAACGAGATCACCGCGATCGTCGCCGCGCGCGCCGGGGTCGCGGTCGCCGCCAACGAGATGGTCGAGCCCAACCCGACGACGTCGAAGTCGGCGGCGCAGGTCGAGGCCAAGGAGCAGCCGAAGGCGCCCAAGGGCGCCGAGGCCAAGGCGCCGGAGGCGGGCACCAAGCCCGGCGCCGACAAGGAGGGCTCGTCCGAGGGCCGCAAGGGCGCGCGCAAGGGCAAGGGCGCGGTGTTCCACGTCGGCGACGACGGCCGCCTGCGCCAGCTCCACGCGCTGACCCAGACCTACGTGACCTCGCTCGCGGTCGCCGCCGACGGCGCGATCTTCGTCGGCGCCGCCGACAAGGGCCGGGTGTACGTGATCGATCCCGACGACGCGGTGGCGACCGCGTTCGACGTCGACGAGCGCGCGGTGTCGCAGCTGTGGATCGACGACGGCGGTCGGCTCGGGTTCACCAGCGACGACGCGCCCGCGATGTACCGCGCCACCGGCACCGCGTCGTCGGCCAAGTACGTCAGCGAGGCGTTCGACGCCAAGGCGGTGGCCCGCTTCGGCCGCCTGACCTGGCAGGGCGACGGCAAGCTCACCGTCGAGACCCGCACCGGCAACACCGCCAAGCCCGGGCCGGGCTGGAGCGAGTGGAAGGCGCCGAGCCAGGTCGGCGCGATGGGCGGCGGGCTCACCGGCGGCAAGGTCGCGAGCCCGGTCGGGCGCTACTTCCAGTTCCGGGTCGCGCTCGGCGACGGCGGCGCCCGGCTGCGGCGGGCGTCGGTGGCCTACGCGCCGCAGAACCAGGCGACCGAGGTCAAGGAGGTCACCGTCGACCTCGCCAGCAAGGAGAGCCTGCCGACGCTCAAGGACGTGGCCGGCAAGGCGCGCAGCCCGCTGTGGAAGGTGCGCTGGACCATCGACAACCCCGACGGCGACGACACCGCGTACACGCTCGACGTGCGCCGCGACGGCGACGCCACGTGGCGCCCCATCGTCACCGGCAAGGATCGCCTGACCGCCACCAGCTTCGACTGGAACACCGAGACCTTCCCCGACGGCTGGTACCGCGTGCGCGTCACCAGCTCGGACGCCGGCGCCAACAGCGCCGATCGCGCGCTGACCTCGAGCGCGACCACGCCGCTCGTCGTCATCGACAACCAGCGGCCGACCCTCGCCGGTCTGCGCGTGACCTACGCCGCCAGCGGCGGCCGCGCCACCGGCCGCGCCACCGACTCCCTCACCTCGATCGGCGAGCTGGCCTACTCCCTCGACGACGGGCCGTGGCAGCTCGGCAGCGCCGACGACGGCCTGCTCGACGACCCGACCGAGGCGTTCTCGATCGCGCTGCCGCCGGGCCTCGCCACCGGCACCCACACCCTCGCGGTGCGGGTCGCCGACGGTGCCGGCAACGTCGGCTCGAGCGTGACGCCGTTCGTCGTGAAGTAGCGCAGCGCGCCGCTCACCAGCGGCGGGTCCACACCAGATCGAGGCCGTGGATGCCCTCGTCGCCGACGACGCCCTCGAGCACGACCCGGCGACCGAGCCAGTACTCCACCTCGGCCTCCCCGCTGTTCTGATCGGGGCGCGCCTCCACCCGCTGGCGGTACGCGAGGAACAGCCGCCGGGTGAGCCACTTGCCGACGGTGAACGCCGCGCTGCTGCTCGAGGTCGCGGCCTCGAACTTGAGCACGTCGAGATCGATCGGCAGGTACGGCGACACGTACCCGCTGATCTTCTGCGACAGCAGCGACGACGCCACGCCGGTCGCGGCGTCACGGAGCTCGCTGCCGGGCTCGGCGCCGGGCGCGCCGCCGAGCAGGAAGCTCAGGAGCTGGCCCTCGGAGTACGACGGCGGATCCGAGGTCAGGCGCAGGGTCGGCGCGCTGAGCCGCCCGCCGACGGCGACCCGCAGCGACAGCGTCGGGAAGTCGTGGGTCACCACCACGTCGAGCACAGGATCGTCGGAGCCATCGAAGTGGACCTCCGCCCGCTCGACGCGGTAGCGCCGATCGAAGAGGTCGAGCTCGGCGCGCTCGGCGCGGATGTCGCCGTCGATGGCGATGGCGTCCTCGCCGACGGTGGCGACCAAGCGGCCGCGCACCACGCCCTCGACCTCGGTGGTCTCGACGCGGGTGGGGCCGAGCTCGAGGGTCGCGATCAGGTACGGCCGCCGCGGTCGCTGGCCGATGACCGCGGTCTGGCTGGGCGGCGGCGCGGTCTGGGCCGCCGGCGGGTGGCCGTTCTCGACGAAGACGACGTCGCCGGGCACCTCGGCGTCGTGCAGCTCGGCGCCGCTGGCCTCGGGCACGCGCACCACGGCGTCACGCACCACCAGCGTCGGTCGCCACACCTCGCCGTCGCGGCGAAGGTCGGCCGTGACCTTGGCGCTGACGGTCGGCTGCACCTCGTTGATGAGCCGCACGTCCTGCACCTGCAGCTCGGCGTGCGCGGTGCGCGGCAACAGGCCGTCGAGCTCGGCCCGCGCCTCGAGGCGGATCGCGCCATCGCCGACGGCGCCCCGGGCGCGCACCGTCACCGCGGCGCCGCGCAGCGACACCGTGACGTCGCCATCGCGCAGGGTGCCAACCAGCGGGTGGATCGGCAGCTCGGCCTCGCGCAGGCGCACCACGCCCGACCACCGGCCCGCACTCGGGTCCGCCCCCACCAGCTGGGCGTCGGCGTCGAGGTGGCCGCGCACGCCGACGACCAGCGTGCTGGGCACCAGGCGCGCGAGCGGCGCCAGATCGAAGTCGGTGGCGCGGATGGTGCCGCGGGCCGACGCGAGATCGTCGAGGGCCACCTCGCCGTCGACGGCGAGGGTGCCGCCGCCCTCCTGCTCGCCGCGGACCTTGGCGGTGACGGTACCGGTGGCGCCGTCGTAGGTGCCGTCGACGCGCAGCTCGCGCACCCGCGCGCGACGCCGGCCGACGCCCTCGAGCGAGGCGGTGCCGCGCACCTGCGGCGCGGCCACGGTGCCGGACACCTCGACCTCCATCGAGACGTCGCCGCGCAGCCGCCCGCCGCGGCCGACCACCGCCGCGATGCGACGCGCCGGCACCTCGTCCATCTGCAGGTGAGCGGTGATCGGCAGCGCCATCACCGCCGCCACCGGATCCGACGCCAACAGGTGGCGCCAGCGCACCGGCAACGACGCCTCGCCGCGCACCAGGTTCTGGCGGCGAGGCCCGGCCTTGCCGGCGCACGAGGCCAGGGTGACGTGCACGCCGGTGGCCTCGGCGAAGGTCGCCACCAGGCAGGCCGACACCGGCGTGGATCGGGCCGCCACGCACGTCATCGGCGTCGACGGTCAGGTGACCTGCTCGACCGCCGACGCGTCACGTCGAGGGCCACGGTGACCTGGCCGTGACGTAGCCCGCCGAGCTCGAGCCGGCGCCACCACGGGCTGTCGCCGGGCGCCCGCGCGAACGCGCGGTGACGCGGCGGATCGCTGCGCGATCGAGGCGGCGCCAGCCGGCGACGTCGAAGGGACGATCCGGCAACGCGACGGCGGCGTGGGCGGCCCCCCGACCGAGGTCGCCGACCCCGGCGTCGACGTCGGCGGCGAGCACGAACTCGCCGCCGGGGTCCTCGCGATGGCCGGCCGCGAGCTCGACGTTGGCGTCCACCGGGCCCGGCAGCTCGCCGACCTCGACGCCGCGCACCTTCAGCGTGCCGGTCGAGCCCTGGGGATCGAGGGCGAGGAAGCCCTCGACGTGACCGGCCAGGGTGCGCTCGAGCCCGAGCGCCCGGCCGACCGCGGCCAGCTCGACGTCGTCGACCTGCACCCGCCCGCTGCGGATCGCGGTGCGCTCCAGCCGAGCCCAGGCCGCCGGATCGGTCACCTGCCGGGGCGCGTCGACGTCGAGCGCGAGCTCGACGGTACCGAGGTCGGCGCCGTGCACCGCCACCGTCGCGGTCGCGCGGCGCGGCGCCACCTTCGCCGCGACCTCGACGTCGAGGGTCGGTCGGTCCGGGCCCAGGGCCAGGCCCCGGACTGTGCCGTCGAGCTGGCCGCGCGGCGCATCGAGGGTGCCCGCGAGCGAGACCCGACCGTCGATGCGCCCGCGCAGCCCGTCGAGGGCGAGGGCTCGACCGACCGCCGCCAGCGACAGCGCGCGCACTCGGGCGGTGCCGGACATCGAACCCGCCCGCGGCCCGGCCCGGTGCAAGACGCCGTCGACCTCGAGCCGACCACCCTCGAGCCGGGCGGCGACGTCGGCGATGCGCACGGCATCGGCGGTGATCGTGACCCGACCGCCGCGGCCGCGCACGTCGACCCCGCGCGCCCGGGCCCGGTACGCGCCGAGCTCGATCGCGGCGCCGTCGTCGAGCACCTCGACCACGCCGGCGGCGTCGATGAAGTCGGCGCCGCCGCGCGGCCGCGATCGCGCCGCGACCTCGATGCGCCCGTCGCCGCGGCCGTGGGCGTGGACGGTGAGCGCGCCCAGGCGCTGATCGGCGCGGCGGATGCCGGTGAGCGCGACCTCGACGTCGCCGCGCGGACGCGCCCGCGGGCCCCGCACGTCGACCTCGATCGTGGCCCGGGCGACGGCGAGGTCGTCCGCGCGCAGGCGACGTCCGTCGACGCGCCCGGTCACCGCGACGGACGCCAGCGTCGGAGCGAGGCGGCCGCGGGCGCCGAGGTCGAAGGTCAGCGCGCCGCCCGCCGGTGCCAGCCCCGCGCTCGCCCGCGCCAGGTCGGCGACCTCGCCGTGGGCCCGCCCCCGCGCGAGCTCGATCGCGCCATCGTCGGCGACGACGGCCTCGGCGTCGAGGGTGACGCGCGCGTCGCCGGGCCCGCGCGCATGGGCGTCGACGGTCGCGCGGCGGTCGCGCAGACTGGCGGCGAGGCCGAGCTCGTCGATCCGCAGCGCGCCGATCTGCCCCGCCATCGCCAGGCTCGCCGTCGCCGTGAGCGACGCCAGCTCGGCCTCGTTCCCGGCGAGCGCTCCGTCGAAGGTCAGCCGGCCCCCGAGCGAGGACGCCGGCGCGTCGGCGCCGAGCTGCGCGAGGTCGAGGGCGGTGAAGCCCAGCTCGCCGTACACGCGGCGGGCATCCAGCGCGCCGTGCACCTCGCCGCTGAGGCTGGCGGCGCCGAAGGTCGCGCGCACGCGCGCGGTGGTGGTCGCGCCGTCGGCGCGATCCGTCGTCGTCGTCACCACCAGCTCCGCCGCCAGGTCGGCGCCGACCTCGACGCCCGGCGCCAGGCGCCGGAGCGACCGCGCGGGCACCTGCGCCGTCAGCGTGCCGGCCGCCGCCAGCCCGACGTCGCGCAGGTCGACGGTGATGCCGGCCCCGGCGAGGGTGGCCTCGTCGAGGCGCACCTCCAGCGCCGGCACCTCGACCACGTCGCCGCGGACCGCGACCTCGGCGGTCAGCACCACCGGCGCCGCGCGCTCGCGCCAGCGACCGCCGACCGCCAGGCGGGTGTAGATCGACTCGTCCGCCGGCAGGTCGACCATGCCGGTCACCGCCAGGCGATCGAGGTGGTGGACCTCGCCCTCGGCGGTCTCCACCTCGATCGCGGCGTCGTCGACGACGAGCCGATCGACCCGGACGTCCCAGGTGCTCGGCTCGCTGGGCAACACCAGGCGCGCCAGGTTCACGCCGCCGGGCTCCTGCCGCAGCCACACCGCACCCCGTGCACGCCCAGGGTCTCGACGGGCCCGCTTGCGCAGCAGATCGCCGAGCGCGAGCTCGACCTCGATCCGCTCGATCGACAGCGCCCGGCCGTGGCCGGGATCGTCGACGGTGATGTCGCGCAGGACGAGCTCGGTGAAGACGCTCCCCTCGAGGCGGCCGACGTGGACCGGGCCGGCGAAGCGCGCCTGCAGCGCGTCCTCGATCACGCCGCGCACCTGGTCGCGGCCCCAGTCGGTGTGGAGCACGACCAGCGCGGCGGCGACCGCGACCACCACCACCCGCACGGTCCAGCGCAGGATCGGCCGCACGACCCGCCACACGCCGCGCCCCAGCCGTCGCGCCGTCATCAGAACGCCTCGCCGATGCTGAGGTGATAGGCGAACGAGTCGTCGGGGCGCGGCTCGCCGGGGCCCTTGCGGTTGAGCCGGTAGCCGACGTCGAACCGGATGGCGCCGATCAGGGTCGGCACCCGCAGGCCGGCGCCGAGCGCCCAGTGCAGCTGGGCGAGCTCGAGCCCGGCGAGATCGTCGCGCACGTCGGCGCCATCGAGGAAGACCACGCCGCCGAGGTCGATGCCGCGTGGCGAGCCGAGCGGCGCCCGCAGCTCCGCGCCGAGCTCGAGGATGGCCGCGCCGCCGTAGACGATCTCGACCGGGTCGCCGTCGTCGTCCAGGCCGATGACCAGCGGCGCGAGCCGACGCTCGGGGAACCCGCGCTGGCTGTTGGCGCCGCCGGCGAAGAAGCGCCGCGTCGCCGGCACGTCGCCGACGAAGGCGCCGAGGTGCAGCCGGCTGGCGAGCACCAGCGGGCCCAGCGGCAGGTACCCGCGCAGCTCCGGCGACAGCTGCAGGTACTCGAAGCCACCGCCGGCCAGCGCGGAGCCTTCCTCGAGCCGCACCTCGACGTACAGGCCCTGGCGCGGCGCGATCGGATCGTCGCGCAGCTCGAGCGCGACCTGCTGCTCGTAGGAGCCGATCCGGTTGGCGTGATCGATGCCCAGCTCGGCGCGCAGGCCGTCGTCGAGCGCGGGCTCGATGTCACGGAAGGTGAGGTACTCGAGGCGCCAGCCGACGGAGCCGAACAGGCGCCGGCGGTACAGCGGCGCGCGCAGGCCGACCCGCACCCCGGGGCCGACCGAGGTGAACGCCTCGACGGTGCGGTACGCGAGCGTGCCCTCGATCTCGCCGTGCACGCGCGGGCGGAACAGGTCCATGCGCTCCACCGCCGCGGTCAGCTCGACCCGCGGCTCGGTCTGGGGGCGATCGCGCAGCCGGACCAGCGCCGGCCGCACCTCGACCCGCGAGCGCGACAGCGGCGTCGGGAAGCCGGCGACCGCGTAGCCCGCGCGACCACGCACCTCGTAGGAGGTCGGGTTGACCCCGACGCCGGCGCCGAGGCGCAGCTCGTGCCGGGTCGACTCGACGACGGTGACCGTCACCGGCACCACCGGATCCTCGTCGCCGAGCGTCGGCTCGATCCGCACCGACGAGAACCGCCCCATCTCGTAGAGGTCGGTGCGAGCGTCGAGCAGCGCCTGCGACGAGAAGCGCTCGCCGGCCGCCACCGGCGCCAGGCGGGCCCGGGCGGCGTCGGCCAGCGGCCCCTCGACGCCGCGCACCGTGAGCTCGCCGAAGGTGCACCGAGGCCCCGGGCGCAGCTCGAGCCGGATGATCGCGCGGTCGGTGATCACGTCGGCGGCCACCGCGGCGTCGACGTCGGCGTAGGCGTAGCCGACCCGCTCGAGGGCCGAGAGCACCTCGGGCTTCGCCAGGTCGTAGGCCTCGTAGCTGAAGGGCTCGCCGTCCGCGGTCGAGACGAGCGCGCGCAGCTCGGCCTGGGTCAACCCGCTGTCCTCGGGGATCCCCACGATCTCGACCCGCTCGAGGGTCGCGAGCGGCCCCTCGTCGACGACGAACGCGACGTCGACCCCGGCGCCGCCGCGCCGTCGCGCCTCGCGGTCGGGCCGCGCGACGTCAGCGGTGACCGCGGCCCGGAAGTAGCCGCGCGCCACGTAGTACGCGCGGATCCGTCGCCGGTCGAGCTCGACCGCGTAGCGCTCGAAGGCATCGCCGGCGAGCCGGGCGCGCTCGAGCGCGAGGCCGGCGCGGAGGTCGTCGCCGTCGAGACTCGGCGCGCCACCGTCTAGCGTCGTGATCGAGATCGCGGCCACCGCCAGCTCGCGCCGGGGTCGATCTCGGCGCTGAGCCCCACCGCACGCGGCCGCGACCACGGAGATCACCACCAGCGCCACGGTCACCGCGACGCGGTGCGCTGTGCGGGGGCGCCACAGCGGGCTCGGAGGCCCAGCCACGGTCGGGACAGGCCCGTCGGAGGTGTCGCAAGTACTTGGCATCAGCGAGGTCAAGATCGGCTCCCCGGATACAAAGCAAGGTGGGGGCCACCACCGGTCGGGCCGCTGCGGCGCTACGCTCGGGGCGCCGTGCTGCCTCTCGACCACGCTCGCGCCCCGGGTGCCGCGCGCCAGTGGGAGACCACCGCGGCGGCGATCGGCAGCGACGAGGTCGGCCCGGTGGTGACCGCGCTCGCGATCGTGCTTGCGCGCTACGCCGGCGCCGAGGCGGTGCGGCTCCGCGTCGAGCTGCGCGGCGTCGCGCCGCGCGACCTCGCGATCACCACCGCGCCGAGTATGCCCCTGGCGGAGGTCGCCGCCAGCGTCGACGCGGCGCTCGCCGGCACCACCGACGACGATCGCGGCGGCCACCTCCCGCTCGCCGCCTGGGTGCGATGGGCCGACGACGTGGGCGAGGACGACGACGCCACCGAGCTGCGCGTGGCCATCGGCCCGACCACCGCGCGCTGGCGCCATGATGGCGCGACCGTGGCGGCGTCGACGGTGACGCGCGCCGCTGGCCACGTCGCCCAGCTCCTGCGCGCGCTGGCCACGGCGCCCACCACCTCGGTCGGCGTGGTCGGCCTCGCCTCCGACGACGAGCGCGCCGCCCTCGCGCGCCTCGGGGTCGGGCCCGACGCCGCCTTGCCGCCACCGCCGGTGCACGCGCAGGTCGCCGCCCACGCCGCGGCGCGACCGGACGCGATCGCGGTGCGCCACCGCGACCGGTCGCTCACCTACGGCGCCCTCGACGCCCGCGCCAACCAGCTCGCCCACGCGCTGGCCGCGCGCGGCGCCGGGGTCGGCGCCCGGGTGATCGTGTGCCTCGAGCCCGGCCTCGAGATCGCGATCGCGGTGCTCGGCGTGCTCAAGGCCGGCGCCATCTACATCCCGCTCGATCCCGGCTACCCGCCGGCGCGCATCGCCGCGATCCTCGACGACGTCGCCCCGGCGATCGTGGTGACGACCGCGCCGCTCGCGCGCCGGCTCAGGCTCGAGGCGACCGACCCCGCGGCTGACCTTCGACGACGACGAGGCCGCGCTCGCGCGGGCATCCACCTCGGCGCCCGCGCTCGAGCTCGCCGCCAGCGCGCCGGCGACGGTCTACTTCACGTCGGGCACCACCGGCCGGCCCAAGGGCGTGCTGGCCTGCCACGGCAACCTGGTCACCTACCTGCACAGCGCACAGATCCGCTACGGCATCGACGCCGCCGAGGTGATGCCGGCGATCGCGCGCTTCGGGTTCTCCATCAGCATGTTCGAGCTGATGTCGCCGCTGTACGCCGGCGGCACCCTGGTCGTGCTCGATCGCGAGGTCGTGCTCGATCCGCCGCGCCTCGCCGCCGCCCTCACCGAGGTCACGTTCTTCCACGCCGGCCCGAGCCTGCTGCGCGGGCTGGTGCCGGCGATGGCGCGCTCGGCCCGGCGCGCTACGCCGGCGTCCGCCACGCGTCGTCGGGCGGCGACATGATCGCCCCCGAGCTCCTGCGCGGCCTGGCCGAGGTGTGCCCGGCCGCCGAGGTGTTCGTGATCTACGGCTGCAGCGAGATCAGCTGCATGGGCTGCACCTACCCGGTGCCACGCGAGCCGCCGGCGACCCGGACCTTCGTCGGCCGGCCGATGCCGACGGTGCGGGTCGCGGTGCTCGACGCTGCGGGCCAGCCGGTGCCGGCCGGCGTCGTCGGCGAGGTGTGGTTCGCCGGTGGCGGGGTCGTGCTGGGCTACCTCGACCGGCCGAGCTCACCGCGCAGCGCTTCGCCGAGCGAGACGGCCAGCGCTGGTACCGCACCGGCGACCTCGGCCGCTGGAGCGGCGACGGCTGGATCGAGCTGCTCGGGCGCGACGACTTCCAGGTGAAGGTGCGCGGCATGCGCATCGAGCTCGCCGAGGTGGAGCACCACCTGCGCCGGGCCCCGGTGTGCGCGACGGCCTGGTCGCCGGGTGGCCGGGCCCCGATGGCGAGCTGCAGCTGTGCGCGTACGTGGTGCCGAGCTCGCCCGGCGCCGACGCCGATCGGCGCGCGCGCCTGGCCGCGGTCCGCCGCCACCTCGCCGATCTGCTGCCCGACTACGTGGTGCCGGCGCGCTACCAGGAGCTCGCCGCGCTGCCGCTCAACCACAACCTCAAGGTCGATCGGCGCGCGCTGACGCCACCCGTCGACGAGGGCGCGCCGACCGAGGTCGACGCGACTGCGGACGCCGCGCGGCGCGACCGAGCTCGCCCTCGCCGCGCGCTGGCGCGGCTGCTCGGCGTCGGCAGGTGGCGCGCGACGATCGCTTCTTCGATCTCGGCGGCGACTCCCTGCGCGGCCTCGAGCTGCGCGCCGCCCTCGCGACCGAGCTCGGCGTCGAGCTCAGCGGGCTCGAGCTGGTGCGAGCCCTGATGGTACTTGGCGGAGCTGTGCGATCGCCGCCGGGGCGTGCCGACCGCGGCGTCGACGGCGATCGCCGCGCCGTCGCGGCTGCCCACCACCCGCTACTTCGGGCCCGACGATGGCCTCTACGGCGTCGGCCGGCCCGGCCCAGGCCGAGCTCGGCGTGCTGGTGTGCCCGCCGCTGGGGCAGGAGCACGCGCGGGCGCACTTCGTCCTGGCCCGGCTGGCGCAGCGCCTCGCCGACGCCGGCGTGCCCAGCCTGCGCTTCGACTACCACGGCACCGGCGACTCTCTCGGCGACGGCCCCATCCGCGTCGCCCGCTGGGTCGACGACGTGGTCGCCGCCCGCCGAGCTGCGGCGCACCACCGGCGCGCGCCGGGTGATCGCGGGAGGGCCGCGGCTCGGCGCCACCCTGGCCGCCGCCGCCAGCGCGCGCGCCGCTCGCGCGCGTGATCGCCTGGGACCCGGTGCTCGAGGGCGCGTCGCACCTCGCCGCCCTGCGCGGCATGCAACGCACCTACGAGCGCGCCACCCAGCGCCTGCGCGGGCTGCGCGAGTTGCCCGAGGCGCGCGACATCGCCGTCGCCGGCCTCCGCCTGGCGCCGGCGGCGGCCCGCGAGCTGACCGCGCTGTCGCTGCCGCGCTCGCTGGCGGCGCCGCTGACCTGGGTGGTCACCTCGGCCGGCGCCCGCCAGGCGGCGGCCTTCGCGACCCTCGACGGCGCCGCCCACGGCTGGTCCCAGCTCACCGTCGACACCGACGCCTACGGCTGGGACGACGTCGCGCGCTGGGACGACGTTCCCCGACGTCGAGGTGTCGGCGGCGCTGACCCGCGCCGTCCTGGAGGCGCGATGATCGAGCGCGCGTGCCAGCTCGGCGCCCACCGACACCTGGTGGGCGTGATGACTCTCCCCGCCGGCCAGGTCCGCCGCGCGCTGGTGCTGGTGAGCGCAGGCCTGGTGCCCAAGGCCGGCCCCTACCGGCTCTACGTCGAGCTCGCCCGCCGGCTCGCGGCCGACGGCGTCGCCACGCTGCGCTTCGACCTCGACGGTCTCGGCGACAGCGCCGCCACCGGCGCCGGCGCCCTGCGCGAGCGCACCGCGCGCGACGTCGCCGCCGCGGTCGACCACGTGCGCGCGCACGCCGCCGCGCCCGACCTCATCGTCGGCGGGCTGTGCTCCGGCGCCGAGGACGCCTTCCGCCACGCCGCGATCGATCCGCGCGTCACCGGCACCATCCTCATCGATCCGTTCAGCTACCCGACCGCGGGGTTCGCGTGGCGCCACGCGCGCCACCGGCTGGGTCGCCGCGCGCTGCGCGCGCTGGGCCGCTACCAACCGTTCGCGGTGCGGCCGCGCACCGACGCCGCCCTCGTCGACTACGCGTACATCCCGCAGCCCGAGGCGCGCGCCATCCTGGCCGCCTTGATCGCGCGCGACGCCACCAGCCACTTCGTGTACACCGGCGGCGCGCTCGAGACCTTCAACCACCCGGGCCAGCTCGCGGCGATGTTCCCCGACCTCGATCTACGACGGCACGCCACCGTCGATCACCTGCCGCAGATGGAGCACACCCAGGCCCTCGCCGCCGATCGCGCGGCGCTCATCGAGGCGATCGCCGCCCGGCTCGCCGCGCGACGCTGAGCGCGAGCTACGGCGCCGGGCAGTCGGCCGGGCACAGGAGGTAGTCCTCCAGCGCGCCGGCGCACGCGCCGTCGCCGCAGCCCGGCGCCGTCGGCGCGCACGAGGTGCCCGGCGGACAGGTCGGCGAGCACCGGCCCCAGCAGTCCGGATCGGCGCAGCCGACGAGGCCGTCGCCGTCGGTGTCGACCGTGGCCTCGCGGCAGCGATCCGCGGGCGCGGCGGCGTTGGCGAAGGTCAGCGCCCAGCGATCGCGGAGGAAGGTGAGCGAGGTGCTGCCGCCGCCGGCGACGATCAGGCGCTGACCGAGGGCGTCGTAGCAGGCGCCGTGGTCCTGCCGCGGCGGCGCCACCGTCGCGGCCTCGAGCAGGCTCCAGCTGGCGCCGACGAGCTCCCACACGTCGGGCGCCGTCGACGCCGGGCCCACGCCGCCGACCAGCACCAGCCGCCGCCGGACCGGGTCGTAAGTGAGCGTGTGATCGCGACGGGCTGATGGCGCGACGGCGGTGCTCTCGGCGACCCAGGTCGTCCCGTCGTAGCTCCAGGTGTCGGCGCGCAGCCCGCCGGCGTCGAAGCCCCCGAACATCACGACGCGCGCGCCGTCGACGTCGTAGGCCAGCGCGTGCCCGACGCGCGCGGTCGGGCGCGCGGCCGTGGCGCGCACGGCCCAGCCGCTGGCGGTGAGCTCCCAGGTCTCGTCGAGCCGGGTCGAGCCGTCGGTGCCGCCGAACAGCACCATGCGATCACGCGCGCGGTCGTAGGCCATCTCGGCGTCCCAGCGCGGCGGCAGGTCCGGCCCCGTGCGTCGCGTCCACGCCGCGCCGTCCCAGGCCCAGGTCCCCGCGGGCACCGCGCCAACACCATCGACGCCGCCGACCACGACGACCTCGCCGCGCACCGGATCGTAGGCCTGGGCGTGGCGCGCGCGTCCGGGCGGCCGCGGCGCTGCTGGCGCACGTGGGGCCCATCGCTCGCCCTCCAGCTCCCACACCTCGTCGAAGAAGTCCGAGGTGTTGGTGCCACCAAAGGCGACCGCCACGCCGCGCCGGGCGTCGTAGGACAAGCGCGCGTCGAGGCGAAACGACGGCGCGGGCTCGTTCACGCCGGCGCGCTCGACCCAGGCGTCGCCGGTCCGCGCCCAGGTGTCGCCGAGGCGATCGTAGGCGTAGTTATAGCCACCAACGACGACCACCTCGTCGTCGGTCGCGGCGAGCGCCGCGAGCTCACGCGGCGGCATCCCGGTGGGGATGTCGGCGCGCCAGCCGTCGGCGTCGAAGTACCAGGCGTCGTCGCGGTGGACGCCGTCGTAGCCGCCGAGCAGCAACAGCCCGCCGGCGGCCAGGGCGAAGGTCATCGTCGCGCGTCGCCGCGCCGTCGGGCCCGGCTGGCTCACGTCGACCCAGGTCGCGCCGTCGAACTGCCAGGTGTCGCCGAGCAGCAGCCCGTCGCGCTCGCCGCCGAACAGCACGACCACGCCACGGACCGGATCGGCGGCGACGGCGGCGTCGGTCCGCGGCCCCAGCCCGGCGTCGGCCGCGACCAGGCTCCAGCCGCCGGCGCCAAGCCGCCAGGTGTCGGCGAGGGCCGTCGACGCCGTGGCCGCCGACGAGCACCAGCCCATCCGCGAGCGCCACCAGGCCGTGCCCGGACCGCCGCGGCGGCGCCGACGCGACCGCGCGCTCGGTCCAGGTCACGCCGTCGAAGGTCCAGGTATCGGCGAGCAGGCCGTCGGGCCCGAGCCCGCCGACGAGGGTGATCGACGCCGCCTGGGGATCGTAGGCCATGGCGTGGCCGCTGCGCGGCGGCGGCGAGCGCGCGGGATCGAGGCGTCGCCAGGTGGCACCGTCGAAGGCCCAGGTGTCATCCAGCCGCCCCGTGAAGCCCTGTCCACCGAACAGGATCACCTCGCGACGGACCGGGTCATACGCCGCCGCGGCGGCGACCCGGTTCATGCCCGCGGTGAGCTCGCGCCAGGCCGCGATCTCGACCCGACAGCTCGAGGCGCAGCCGTCGTGGCTCTGGCCGGCGCCGGCGTCACACTGTTCGCCGGCGAGGGCGTCGACGTACTCGTTGCCGCACACCTCGGTGGAGCGGCAGTCGCCAGAACAGCCGTCACCGGAGATCACGCCGCCGTCGTCGCACACCTCGCCGGCGGCGCCGTCGATCACGCCGTCGCCGCACCGACGCGGCGAGCAGTCGAGGCGGCAGCCGGCGTCCGGGGCGGCGCCGTTGTCGTCGCCGTCGTCGCAGGCCTCGCCGGCGGCGCCGTCGACGATGCCGTCGCCGCAGCGCGGCCGCGCGCAGGTGGTGCGGCAGGCGGCGTCGGGCGCGTCCGCGTTGTCCGCGCCGAGGTCGCACGCCTCGCCGGCGTCGACCCGGCCGTTGCCGCACACCTCGAGCGAGGCGCACAGGGCGTCGCACCCGTCGCCGTCGAGGCGGTTGCCGTCGTCGCACACCTCGTCGCCCTCGGTGGCGCCGTCACCGCACACCGCGACCACGCAGACGCCGGCCGCGCACACGCCCGGCCCGACGTCCGGCAGCGTGCAGGCCTCGCCGTCGCCACGGCCGTCGCAGGCGGTGAGCGCCTCGGGCACCGCGCAGCCACCGGGCACGCACACCCGCCCGACCGCGCACAGCGAGCCGTCGGCGCACCGGGTGACCTCGTCGGTGAGGCAGCCGGTCACGGCGAGGGCGACCCAGGCGAGCGCGACCCGTTGCACCTCGGCATCGTACACCGGCCCCACGTGGCCGTTGCGGCCCGCCTCGTCGTCGGGCACCGTCGCGCCATGCGACGACTCCACGCGTGGGCCGCGACCGTGAGCACGACCGCGCTGGCGGCCGCGGGCTGCGGGGGCTCGAGCCCGGCCGCCGATGCCGGGCCACCGCCGGCCTGGCGCCGCGACCTGCCGCCGGCGTCGGCGATGGGCGTGCGCCGAGGCCTCACGCCGGCGCGCGGGCTGGTGCACCTGCACTCGCCGTACTCCCACGACGCCTGCGACGGCGATCCGCGGCCGGGCGGCGCGCCCGACGAGACCTGCCTGGCCGACCTCCGCCTGGCCCTGTGCACCACCCACCAGGACTTCGCCGCGCTCACCGACCACGACGACTCGATGGCCGACGAGGACTTCGCCACCCTGTTCTCGATGCGCGCCGACGACGCCGCCGTGATCGGCCCCGGCGGCGGGCCCATCGCGTCGCGCATCACCTGCGCCGACGGCCACCAGGTGCTCATCACCGTCGGCGGCGAGAACCCGCTGATGCCGATCATGCTCGACCGCCACGTCGACGGCGACGTCGCCACCCGGCACGACACGTACAACGCGCGCGACGCGGCCGCGATCACCGCGATGCGCGAGGCCGGCGCCAAGATCTGGATCCCGCACACCGAGCAGTGGACCGCCGCCGACGTGCGCGCGGTGCTGCCCGATGGGCTCGAGGCGTACAACCTGCACGCCAACCTCGATCCCGACATCCGCGCCGAGTTCCTCGGGCTGCCGGCGTCCGGCGCGATCGCCGCGGTCGCCAGCTTCGCCGACACCAACCCCGACGGGCCGGAGCCCGACCTGGCGCTGATCTCGTTCCTCGAGGCGAGCCAGCCCGCCCTCGACCTGTGGGACGCGCTGCTCGGCGACGGCGTGCGCCTGGCCGGCACCGCCGGCAGCGACGCCCACCAGAACGCGCTGCCGATCATGCTGCGCGACGGCGAGCGCGGCGACTCGTACCGCCGGGTGATGCGCTGGTTCGCCAACGTCGTCCTGGTCGACGACCCGAGCGATCCCACCGCGATCGAGGCCGCCCTCGCCGGCGGTCGTCTGTTCGCCGCCTTCGAGGTGCTCGGCACCCCGGTCGGGTTCGACGTGGTCGCGCGCACCGCCGGCGGCGCCTCCTACGAGCTCGGCGACGTCGCGCCGATCGGCGCCACCCTCGAGGTGACCGTGCCGACGGTGTGGGAGCTCGACCCCGGCCTGCCGACGCCGCAGATCCGCGCGATCGTCTACCGCGTCGACGGCGACGGCCGCGAGGTGGTCGCCGACGGCGCGGGCCCGACCCTCACCGTCGCGCTCGACCTGCCTGGCGCCTACCGGGTCGAGGTGCGCATGACCGCGCGCCACCTGGCGCCGTACCTCGGCAACGTCGGCACCGCGCCGGCCGAGCGCGAGCTGCCGTGGATCTACGCCAGCCCGCTGTACGTCGGCCCCCAGTAGCCGCGGTCAGTCGGCCATCACCCGCGCGTAGGCCGGCCGCTGCCGGCAGCGCGCCAGCCACGCCTCGACGTGCGGCTGCGCCACCGGCACCAGCTCGAGCATCCGCGCCCAGCCCACCGTCGAGGCCAGGTGGGCGTCGACGATCGAGTAGTCGTCGCCGAGCACGAACGGGCTCGACGCCAGGGCGCCATCGAGCACGTCGAGCCGCGCGGTCAGATCCTCGCGGGCCCAGGCGTCGACCGCGGCGTTGTGGCGCTCGGCCGGCGACCGCGGCGAGCTGGCGATGAGCGACCGCTGCACCGCCTCGGTCAGGGTCACGTTGGACCACACCACCCACTGCATGGCGCGCCCGCGGGTCGGGCCCGGCGCCGGGTACAGCCCGCGCTTCACCCCGAAGGTCTCGCCGAGGTAGAGGGTGAGCGCCGCCGACTCGAACAGCGGCTGGCCGTCGTGCACCAGCACCGGCACCCGGCCGTTGGGGTTGAGCCGCAGGAACTCCGGGGTGCGGGTCCCGCCGGCCGCGAGGTCGACCCGGACCTTCTGGTAGGGCACGCCCAGCTCCTCGAGGACGAGGTGGGTCACCGCGGCGGTCGAGTACGGCGAATAGTGAAAGACGAGGCTCATCGGACATCTCCTGGATAGTGGGTCGCCCGTCGTGGGCGACTGCGATGTCCACACCTTGCCTGCCGTCGCTGACAGCCTTCTGTCAGGTTTGTCTGGCCCCAGGCACCGGCCGGGGATCGTCGAGGAGCTTGGCGGTCAGGAGGCGATCGAGGCGCAGCTGCCGGGCCTCGCCGGTGTCGAGGTCGACGCAGTTGAGCAGCGTGTGCTGGCGGTCGAGCACCACGTTGCGCAGCCGCACCGTGCGGGTCCCGACCTGGTGCCCGGCGCGCTGGTAGGTGAGGCGCAGCGCCCGGCCCTCGAACCACGCGGTCTCGACCGCGCGCCGCACCGCCGGCAGCGCCGGCAGGGCCGGGATGCCGACCAGCTGGACCTGGCCGAGCACGTCGAGCAGCTCGCGCTGCGCCGAGCGCGACAGCGCCGCGCGCACCTTGTCGAGCGCCGCCTGCAGGGTGTCGGTGAACGGCAGCAGGCGCTGCTCCAGCGCCATGCGACCGAGCGCGACCACGAGCGCGGCCTCGCGCGCGGTGAGTTCACCGGCGGCAGCTGGTAGCTGGCGTCGAGGGCGTAGCCGCCGCCGCGGCCGCGATCGGCGCGCAGCAGCAGGCCGCCCTCGGACAGCGCCGCGAGGTCGCGATAGATCGTGCGCACGGTGACGCCGAAGCGCTCCGCGAGCGCCTCGGCGGTGACGCCGGTGCGGCGCGCGCGCAGGGCCTCGGCGAGGGCGAACAGGCGAGAGCGGCGGCGCATGCCCGGCGACGGTAGATCACGCGGCGGGCCGGGCCTAGCGCGCGAGCCGGGTGCACGGCTCGAGCAGGCTCTGATCCGGTCGCCGCGGGCACAGCTCGAGGTGATCGGGGAACACCGTCAGCATCACGTAGTGGTGGGCCGACTCGACGTGGCGCAGGCCGTCGTCGGCGGCGCACGGGCGCCGACCGGGCACGCCGCACGAGACCTTGTACAGCGGCGCGCCGCCGCCGCCGGTGACCACGTAGTCGAGCCCGCGCACGCGGCCGCGCTGGTAGAGGTGGTCGTGGCCCGACGCCAGCAGCGCCACCCGATGGCGCGCGAGGATCGGCGCGTAGTCGCGGGCGGCGACCCGGTTGCCGCGGTGGGTGCCGCGCGAGTACGGGCCGTCGTGGGTCACCGCCAAGAGGACCTGGGCGCCGCGGGCGCGCGCCGCCGCCAGATCGGCGTCGAGCCACGCGCGCTGCGCCGGCTCCCCGTAGGCGTTGGAGTCGAGCAGCGCGACGTGGACGTCGGCGACGTCGACGGAGAACCAGCCGGCGCCGTCGGGGCGCCCCGGCGGTGGTGGCGGTCGCGCGAACCAGGCCTCGGCGCGGCGGCCGTCGTCACCGGCGCGGCCGAGATCGTGGTTGCCGAGCGCGCTGTGATACGGCACCTCCGCCAGCAGCGGCCCGGCGATCGAGAAGAACCGCTGCCAGTCGCCGAGGTCGCTGCCGCGCAGCACCAGATCGCCGGTCGCCAGCACCAGGTCCGGCGCCTCGGCGCGGATGGCCTCGACCAGCCGCGCGTGGGTGTCGTGGCCGCCGCGGACGTCGCCGTAGAGGGCGATGCGCACGACCTCGCCCGGCGCCGGCGCCAGCGCCACCCGGTGCACCGTGCCGGCAACGCCGTCGACGACGACCTGGTAGTAGAGCGGCTGCCCGATCGGCAGCCCGGCGAGGGCGAGCTGGTGTCGGCGGGCGCGGCCCTCGACGGTGCGCTCCGCGCCCAGCGCCTCGGTCGCGCCGTAGCGCACCCGCGCCTCGGTCGGCACGTCGGTCTCGACCACGATGGTCGCGTGATCGCGCCCGACCTCGGCCACCAGTGGGCCGACGACGATCGCCGGTGAGCGGCGCGCCACCAGCGTCGCGCCCAGGCGCACGTCGGCGCGGCCGCTGGCGGGCCGGACCTCGAGGGCGAGGTGGTTGGCCCCGGCGTGGAGGAGGCCCGGCGCGACCGCCACCACCACCCGCTCGGGCTCCGGCCCGTGGCGTCGACGCGCCGGCGCCAGCGGGTCGTCGGTGCGCGGCAGGTTGCGCCGCACCAGCTCGACGCCGTTGAGCCAGGCGATGGCGCCGTCGGCGAGCTCGAGCCGCAGCTCGAGCAGCGCATCGCCGGCGAGCTGGTCGGGTCCGAGGGTGAAGCTGGTCGACGCGCGCAGCGCCACCACCGGCGCCTCGCCGCGCGCCAGCGCCGCGGCGCACCGACAGCGCGCCGGGGGCTCGGCGAGATCACCGGCGACGGTGACCACCGGCTGCGGCCCGACGGTGACCTCGGGTCCGTCGCCGAGGGCGTACGGCCAGCTCGCCGGCGGCGGCGCTTCGGCTGCGACCTGCTGCCAGCGCCAGGCGGCGTCGGCGGAGACCAGCACCTGCGGGTCGGCGTCCGCCTGCGCCGTCGACCCCAGGCCGACGACGAACGACACGATCAGCGCGCCGAGCAGCTCGGCCCGGCGCGCCGGCGGGCTCACGCCAGCTTGGCGCGGCGCTGGCCCGAGGTGGCCAGATCGAGCAGGCGCGGCAGCGACAGCGTGCCGAGCTTGGTCAGGTAGGCCTGGTCCTTGGTCTTGTTCGCGGCGGCGCCGATCGCGGTGATCAGCTGCGCGCGACCGCCGAACTTCTTCTGCACGGTGTCGACGACGGCGGCCAGGTGCAGGAGCTGGCGGTTCGACGCCTTGGCGAGACGACCCTTGAGGGTCTCGACGTCGTCGGACGTCGACGCGAGGGGCGCCGCCAGCTTGGCAGCGAGGTCGGCCTTCGAGCCGTGCTGCGCCTTGAGGCGCGCGAGCGGGTGGCGGGCCGCCGCGGTGGCGGACTTGGCCTTGGCCGGCTTCGCGGTCTTCTTGGCAGCGGCGGGCGTAGCGGTGGGGGTCTTCTTGGTCGCCATGGCTAAGGGCGCGCATCCTGCGGTGCGAGGCCGGGCGTGTCAATGCCCAAGGCACCACCCGGGCCGTCCGGAGTGGCAGGGGCGCTCGCCGACCCGGCGCCTGGCGCGCTGGCCGGGGCCGCCGCGCTGCCCGTGGCCAGACCCGCGGGCCCGGCGGGAGCCGTGTCCACCGGCGCCGCGACCGGATCGAGCAGGTCGAGCAGCGACTGGGCCTCGGCGTCGCTGAGGCCGGCGGTCAGGCGAAACACCGGGCCCGCCACCGAGGCCCGCACCTTGGCCACCACCGGGCCGAGGCCGCGGAGCTGCGCCGCCATCGCCAGCAGGCCGAGCTGGCCGTCGGCGAGCTCGTGCAGCGCGGTGGCGTCGGCGTCGCTGGCCAGGACCGCGCCCAGCTCCACCCGCGCGCCCGCGGCGAGGTCGACCGCGAGCGTGTACAGGCTCGGGCCCGCGCTGACCGCGCCGCCGGCGACGCGCACGAGCTGATCGCCGACCCGCGACGGCACCTGCCCCACCGCCCAGATCGGCGCGCCCTGATCGGCCTGGGCCACCGCGCGCTGCCAGGCGGCGTCGCTGCCGACCTTCGGCCCGCTGGTGACGGCCGCGTGCAACCAGGCGTCGCTGGTCGACGCCACCAGGGTGTCGGGCTGGCCGTAGCTCAGCCACACGGTGCGGCCGGCGTCGCGCACGACCAGGCGGCGGCGACCGTCGACCTTGGTCTCGGTGACGGTGCCGGCGCCGGCGCCGACGGTGGCGAGGAGGCAGGCGGCGAAGCGCGCCTCGTCGACGGCGCCCTGCACCACCAGCATCGTCGGCTGCGGCGCCGCGGTGCGCGCACCGAGCGCCACCACGATGCGGCGGACGTCGCCGCCGAGCGCGAGCTGGCAGCGGCTGGCGAGCGCGGTCCAGCGCTCGCGCAGGCCCGGCGCCTGCCCGACCAGGAGGCCCAGCGCGCGCGCCACCAGCGGCGAGTCGTGCACGCGGGTCGCGTCGATGGAGATGACGGCGCTGGCGTCGGCGGGCACCGCGCTCAGGCCAGCCACCGCCAGCGGCGGCGCCGGCGCGGCCTCGGGCTTGCGGCTGCACCCGGTCGCCAGCGCCAGCGCGCCGACGACGAGCGCGGCCCGCGCGCTCACGGCGTGGCCAGCGCGGCCGGCGGCGACGGCGGCGCGCTGCGCATCGAGGCCCATGATCATCGGCAGCATGCTCTTGATCATGCCGCCGATGCGGGCGAGCTGCGCCTCGTTCATCGTGATCACCCCGTGGACGTCGGCGCCCTCGGCGAGCAGCTCCGCGCGGCTCGCCAGGCCGGCGCTGAGCATCGCCTTGACCTGGGCGCCGAGGCCGTCGACGACGCTCTGGGCGTCGGCGTCGGTCATCGTGCGCAGGCGCAGATCGACGGCGAGGCCGCCGCCGCCAGCGTCGACCGCGAACATCACCGCCTTGGTGTCGGGCACGAAGCTGGCCACCATCGCCGGCACCTGGCTCTTGAGGTCGCGGCCGTTGGCCACGCCCCAGCCGGTGACGTCGGTGTTGACCGTCTTGATCATCGCCATGAACTCGGCCGAGCTGGTGATGCCGCTGCCCGGCGTCGACGACGCCATCGCCTCGAGCGCGGCGCGATCGACGACCGCGCCCTCGCGCCCGACCTCGAACATCGCGGTGCTGTCGTCGATGAACGCCAGGCCGAAGGCGCGCTCGCCGGCCTTGCCCCAGGCGTAGACGCCGTCGATGGTGAGGGTGCCGCCCTCGGCCTCGATCTTGGGCTTGGCCTTCTCCAGGCACGGCATCACCTGGCCCTTGGCCAGCCCGGTGATGGCGCCGCGGGCGAGGCCGTCGCGCTTGCTGGCGAACACGACCTTCTTGATCGCGGTCATCGGGTCGAGGCCGCACTCGGCCTTGAGGTCGAACGGCAGGCGCCCCTGCACCGCCTTGTCGGCCTGGCCGCGGATGGTCGGGTTGGTGAGCAGGCGCTCGATCGACAGCCCGCCGACGACGTCGGCGTCGACCGGCATCGCCGCGAGGATCCGCTCGAGGGTCGGATCGAGGGTGCCGCTGGCCGCCGGGATCGCGGTCACCGGGCCCGAGGCCACCGGCGCGACCGGATCGGCGGGGCGCGGCGCGGCCGAGCCGGCCGGGGCCGGCGGCGGGTCCTTCTTCTTGCTGCCGCAGCCGGCGCCGAGCGCGGCGGTCGCGGCCAGGGCGACGGCGGCCAGGGAGGAGAGACGAGGCGATCGGACCAGGGACATGCGCGACTCCTGCAAGGAAGCGAACTCGCGGCGTTGTAACACGGGGCCCTCCCCCGGCAAGATGCCGCCGATGCCCTGGAGCCGGCACCGACTGCGCGACGCCGACGTGTGGGCCCGGGTCGACGACGCCGGCCGCCCGGTGGCCGACGCCGAGGGCCGAGTCGACGTCGTGTACAAGGCGGCGCCCGGTGCCAAGCTCTACCGCGCCGCCGCGCGCAACCTGACGCCGCTGGGCGGTCCCACCGTCGAGATCGACGCGGCGCCGGCCGAGGGCGGCGCCGGCGGCAAGCGCGGCGCCGGCAAGAGCGGCGGTCGCGGCAAGAGCGGTGGCGGCGCGCTCACCGCGGTGCCCGACGGCGCGATCCAGGTGTGGACCGACGGCGCGTGCAGCGGCAACCCGGGCCCGGCCGGCATCGGCGTGGTGCTGCTCGACGGCGGCCGCCGCGAGGAGCTGTCGGAGTACCTCGGCGAGGGCACCAACAACATCGCCGAGCTCACCGCGATCGAGCGCGGCCTCGAGCTGGTGACCGACCTCGCCCGTCCGGTGGTGGTGTTCACCGACTCGTCCTACGCCATCGGCCTGCTCAGCATGGGCTGGAAGGCCAAGGCCAACGCCGACCTGGTCGCCCGCATCCGCGCCACCTGCCGGCGGTTCGCCGACCTGCGCTTCGTCAAGGTCGCCGGCCACGCCGGCATCGAGCTCAACGAGCGCACCGACGCCCTGGCCACCGACGCCGTCCGTCGACGCGCCTGACCGCGGCGCTCAGCTCACGCCGGCGAGCATCAGCGCGCCCTGCAGCGCGCCGACGCCACCACCGAGCACGCCGCCGACGATGATGAGCGTGAGCTCGTCCTGCTGGAACACGCCGCGCAGGAGCCGCTCGAACTCCGGCTTCGACAGCGCGGCGAGGCGCTGCTCGACGGTGTTGCGGATGTCGAGCTGGCGATCGAGCACGGCCTCGAGCTCGGGCCGCACCTTGGGCGCGAGCTCCAGCAGGCGCGCGAGCACCAGCGCCTTGACCTCGGCGAGCTGGGCGTCGGACACCGGGATGGGCAGCATGCCCTTGACCTGGGCCCACTCCGCGTCGAGCCGCGCCGACAGCTTGGCCTCGAGCTCGGCGATCAGCGCCCGGCCGCGCTCGCCGGCGACGAGGTAGTCGAGGATGTTGCCCGGGGTGATGACCTCGGCGGCGGTGGTGCGGCCGTAGTCGGCCGCGATCTCGGGCTGCCGCTTGGGGAACACGCCCTGGTACGGGATGCCGAGGTAGCGGGTCCGCTCGTGCGGCCGGAAGATCATCTGGATCGCGAGGAAGTTCGTGATGAGGCCGACGACGACGCCGAAGATCGGCATCAGCCACCAGCGCTGCATCGTCTCCCACACCGCGATCTGGCCGAAGCCGATGATGAGGCCGAAGACGCCGCCGGAGTACTCGATGAACTTGAACTCCTTGTGGCCGATCTGCTGGGTCAGCCGCGCCAGCCGCTCGACGTTGGGGCCCGAGAGCTGAGCCTTGACCATCGCCTGCACGTCGAGCAGCTCGCCGGCGCGCGGCCGCATCTCCTCGACGAGCTCGCGTGCGATGGCGCGGGTCTTGCCCTTGATCTGCTCGATCACCATCGCCTGCATCGGCGGCGGCACCATGGCCCAGGCGCCGGGCTGGATCTTGTCGGCGGCGGCGGCGATCAGCGCCGGGGTCTCGGCGGCGAGCACCGGCTCGAGGGCGCGCTCGAGCTCGGCCGGGTCGAGCTTGGCGGCCATGTCGGCGCCGCTCATCAGATCGTCCTGGGCGATGCGGCCGAGGTTGGACGAGAACACGTCGGCGTGGGCGTAGACGATGCCCTGCCAGCCGAAGCGCTTCTGCGCCGGCCAGAAGATCATCTTCACGGCCTGCCAGTTGGTGAGCCAGCCGATGAACGCGCTGACGAGGGGGACCGCGAGGATCAGGTACAGCCAGTACGGCACGGGCGGCGACGATACCCCGTCGTCGCCGCCGGCGCGCGGTCGCGACGCCCCTTCACGCCGCGGCGGCGCACGCGCCCAGGGTGGCGACCTCGAACCGAGCCTGGATCAGATCGAGCACCCGCTCGAGGCGCGCGAGCTTGGTCGACAGCGGCACCCGCAGATCGGGCTGGCGGGCGATCAGCGCCGGCGGCAGGCCGTCGGCCTGGGCGTCGGCGAGGTCGATGCCGTGCAGCTCGAAGTTGAACAGCGGCCGCGGCGCCATCGCCTCGACCAGGCGCCGCGCCAGCCACGGCGGCGCCAGCAGCAGCGAGGTGCCGATGGCCGGCAGCCGCAGGCCGCGGGTGACCGCGATGGGCAGCTCGACCAGCGGCGCGTCGCCGCGGCGCCACGGCGCGCCGGTGGCCGGTCGATACGGATCGATCGGCGCCGCCAGCGCGCGCGGCTCGGTGAGCACCGCGCCGCTGGGCCGCCCGACCACGGCCAGCGCGCCCATCACCGCCGCCTTGGCCGCGTAGTAGCCCGGCGCCGGGAAGATGGAGGAGTCGTAGCGGTAGCCGCGCCGGACCAGCTCGGCGAGCATCGTCGGCGACAGGTCGTAGCCCGGGGCGCGAAAGCCGGCGACGGCGGCGCCGGTGATGGCGCGCAGCGCGGCGTCGGCGCGGCCGATCTCGTCGGCGACCACCGCGGCGCCGGCGCGCGCGAGGTCGTAGGGGTGCGTGTGGGAGTGGTTGCCGAGCTCGTGGCCGGCCTGGTGCGCGGCGGCGAACACCGCACGCGACGCCTCGGCCTCGGCGTCGGCGCCGACCACGAAGAAGGTCGCGGGCAGCCCGCGCCGGGCGAACAGGTCGAGGAACCGCGGCACGCAGCGCGCGGCGATGGTCTCGGCGTGCGCCGGCGGCGGCGGCCCCAGGCCGTGGATCCGGTAGTAGCAACCGACGCCGTCGACGTCGATCGACACCGCCGCGCGCGCCGGCGGTGCGGCCATCAGCCGCCCTTGCCGCCGACCCGGATCGCCCAGGTCAGCTTGGCGAGGCCGCGCAGCACGTGGGGCACGCGCTTGGTGAGCTGCACCGACGGCTGGCGCTTCTCGGCGAGGCGCACCGGGATCTCGACGACGCGCAGGTCGGCGCGGCCGGCGCGGATGATGAGCTCGCTGGCGAACAGGTCGCGATCGATGACGCACGCGGCGGCGATGGGCAGCACCGTCTCGCGGTGGAACGCCTTGAGGCCGTGGGTGTCGGTGCCGCGGAAGTCGACCGCGACCCGCAGCATGCCGTTGATGATCCGGGTGGCCAGCCGGCGGGTCAGCGGGCGCTGGTCGCTGGCCCCCTTCATCGCCTTGCTGCCGACGACGACGTCGGCGTCACCGTGGCGGAGCAGCTCGAGCGCGCGGTGGTGGAAGTCGAGGTCGCACAGGTCGATCTCCTCGCACACCACGAAGGTGCCGCGCGCCAGCTCGATGCCGCGGCGCAGCGCCTTGCCGTAGTTGGGCTCGCCGAGCGAGAAGGTCTCGACCTCGGGGTGCTCGGCCGCCAGGTGCTGGGCGATCTCGACGGTGCGATCGCGCGAGCCGTTCTCGGCGAGGAGGATCTCGAAGGACAGATCGGGGTTGCCGAGCGCGGACCGCACCTGGGCCAGGCCCGCGAGCAGGCCGGTGACGGCCTCGCGCAGGATCCCCTCCTCGTTGTAGACGGGGATGACGATCGTCACGTCGGGAGCGCGCATCGGCGGGCGCGGGTGTAGCACGACGGCGCCACCCGGCGACCACCGTCGACGCCAGGCCCGGACCGCCGGCGGTCAGGCGTGGAGCAGGCCGCCGCCGCGAGCGAGCACGGCGGCGACGTCGCACAGCGAGCGCGCGAGCACGCCGGTGGTCGCGAGGGCGGCGGTGGCGTCGACGTCGGCGGCGGCGAGGCCGCGCGCCCCCGACGGCGGCACCAGGAGCTCCGACTGACCGGGACGCAGGGCGCACAGGTGCGCCTCGAGGCCGCGCGCGGCGACGAGCTCGGCGAGCTGCCGGGCCGGCTCCTCGAGGCGCTCGTATGACAGGGCGAAGGCGCCGTGGCGCACCGGCACCAGCAGCCGCGCGCGCAGATCCTCGAAGGCCGCCAGCGCGTCCCGCGGCGACATGTGGCGATCCTGGAACGAGCGCGGCCAGTAGCCACCGATGGGGAGCAGCGCGACGTCGGGCGCGTGGCGGCGCCCGACCTCGACCAGGCCGCCGTGATAGCCGCCGTCGCCGCACACGAACACGCTCGGGCCGTCGCCGCGGACCACGTAGGCGACGCCGCCGTCGCCGCGCGGCATCGCCACCGCCTCGAGGTGCACGCCGGCGACGTCGAGGTCGACCCCGGCGCCGAGCTCGACGACGCGGGCGAAGCCCAGCGGCGAGACCCGCGCCGCGGCGCCGCGCGGCACCACCACGGTCGCGGTGCGCGGCAGGCGCGCGAGCGTCGGCAGGTGCAGGTGATCGCGGCCGGGCTGGGTCACCAGCACCAGGTCGACCTCGGCGAGGTCGTCGACGGTGAGCCCCGGCGCGACCTCGCGCGGCACCGCGCCGACCCAGCGCCCGAGCATCGGGTCGCACACCATGCGCGCGCCGGCGTAACGGAGCAGCGTGGTCGCGTGGCCGCCGAAGGTGACGCCGAGCTGTCCGGGGGCCACCGCCGGGCGCGCCTCGAGGGTCACCGGGCGCGGCGCCCGCGGCCAGCGGCCGATCCAGTGCGCGACCAGGCTGCGATAGCGGCGGGGGGCCGTGAGCGCCCCGGCCTCGAGATCGCGGTCGCGCTCGTCGGCGGGCATGCCCGAGCATCGTCGCCAGCCCGCGGCCGCGCGGCAAGTTTTGCCGGGCGCGCGCCCCCAGGCGGCCCCGACGGCCGTGCGATGCTCGCCGCCATGAAGCTCCTCCTCCTGTCCGTCGCGGCCACCCTCGGCCTCACCTCCTCGGCCTGCTCCAAGGACGTCACCGACGATCTCGGCAAGTTCGCCGATCGCGCGTGCGCGTGCACCGACGCCGAGTGCGCCCGAACGGTGGTCAAGGATCTGGTCACCTTCGCCAAGGCCAACTCGAGCGGCAAGGGCGACGAGAAGAAGGCGGGCGAGCACGCCAAGCGGCTGGGCCAGTGCGCGGTCAAGGCGGGCCTGCCGCCGAGCGAGCTGATGGAGGGCATGCGCGAGCTGCAGAAGCTGTAGTCCCGGGCCGCGCGGCGGCTTGCCGGTGCGCGGCGCCTCCCCTACTGTCCGGGCCGTGCAGCGCCTCCTCGCCGCCCTCGGCCATCGCGTGTGGGCCCTCGCCGTGGTGGCGATCGTGGCCGCCCTCGCCCTGCTGCCGGACCTGGGCAGCCCGGGCCTGTGGGAGCCGCACGAGCTGGCGGTCGCCGACAAGGCCGTGGCGCAGGTCGACGCCGCCGACGACGCCGCCGCGCCAGCGCCGGCCGCGCCGACGAGCCGCTCGTGCAAGCAGCCGCCCGATACCGACGGGGCGCGCACCCTGACCGGGCGCGCGGTGGCGTGGGGTTTTCAGACCACCGGCTCCGATCGCGGCATGCGCCTGCCGCTCGAGCTGCTCGGCCTCATCACCGTGCTCGCCTGCGCCGGCGTCGGCTACCGGCTGCGCGGGCCGCGCGCGGCGCTGCTCACCGGGCTGGTATGTCTGTCGTTCCCGCTGCTCGCCTTGCAGGCCCGCCAGCTCACCTCGGAGATCGGGACCGCCGCCGGCGCCGCGCTCATCATCTATGGCCTCACCGCGGCGTGTCGTCGCGCGCCCGGGCGCTGGGCCATCCTCGACGGCGTCGGCGCCGCCGTGGCGCTCGCGGCGGGAGCGTGGCTCGCCTTCGCCGGCGGCGGCGCCCTGCTCGGCCTGCTGGTGCCCGTCGGGGCGTTCGCGATCGCCACCGGCGGCGGCCTGCGCGCGATCCCGGCGCTGGGTCGGCTGGCGGCGCACGCGATGCGGCGCAGCGCGCGCGCCCGCGCCGGTCGGGCGCGCACCGCCGCCGAGGCCATGGGCTGCACGCCGGCGACGCTGCTCGCGCGGCTCGTCGGCCTCGTCGCGCTCCTGGCCTCGCTCGGGCTGCTCGCGTGGCTCGCGCACCAGACCTACGACGTGCGCGCGCCGCTGCCGGGCTCGCGCCAGCTCGCCGGCCACAGCATCGTGCCGACCGACTGCTGGTCGACGGCGCTGGGCGGCGTGTGGACCTTCGCCGACAACACCCGCCTGCTCGCCGACGCCGGCATCGCGCAGATCGCGGTCGGCACCTTCCCCTGGGGCCTGCTCGCTCCGCTGGCGATCGGCCTCTTGCTGTACGCCAGCGACGGGCGCGGCCGCTTCGTCGGCCAGCTCACCGCGGCGTGGGCAGCGCTGGCGTGGCTGTGCACCGCGCTGTTCCTGCGCAAGGTCGGGTTCACCATCTACGCTGGCTTCCCGGCGATGGCGATCGCCATCGGCGTGTGGCTCGATCGGCTGCCCGCGTGGCGACCCGATGGCGGCGACGACGACGACGGTGGCGGCGTGCGCCGCTACCTGCCGATGGTCGGCCTGTTCTTCGCGCTGGCGGTGCTGGTGCTGGCCAAGGATCTGGTGGCCTTCCCCGACGAGCTGACCACGCTGCTGTCGGACATCGAGATCAACACCAAGGAGGCCAAGGTCTATCCCAAGGCCGCCACCTTGCTCGGCCTCCCGGCCAAGCTCCTGGTCGCCGGCATCGGCGTGCTCGCGATCGCGGCGCTGCTCACCGCGCTGGCCAACCGCCCCGGCGCCGACGGTCGCAGCCCCCTCGCCCGCGCGCTGCGCGCGATCACCGGGCCGCGCTCGCTGGCGATCGTCGTCGGCGCGCTCGTCGTGACCTCGCTGTGGTGGACCCACGGCTGGCACCGCGCGCTGTCGAAGAACCTGTCGTCCAAGCAGATCTTCGCGACCCTCGCCGACGAGCGCGCCGACGGCGAGCGCCTCGGCATCATGGGCAACATGGGCAACGCCCCGCGCTACTACGGCGCCGGGACCTGGGAGAAGCTGGCCAACCGCGAGGCGGCGCTGGCGCTCTTGCGCGAGCCCGGGCGGACCTTCGCGATGATCCCGCTGACCGAGCTGTGCGGCCTGCACCGCGCCGCCAGCGGCCAGCCCTACGTCGTGCTCGACGACTCCAGCACGCGCACGCTGCTGCTGTCGAACCAGGCCGGCGGCAGGACCGACCGCAACCCGCTGGCCAGCCGGGTCCTGCGCGAGGAGCCGCGCGACCTCATCACCACCCGGCCGCCGAGCCCCATCGTCTACGACAACAAGCTCGAGCTCATCGGCTGGAGCCTGCCGGCGCGGGTCGGCCGCGGCGACGAGTTCACGCTGCGGCTGGTGTTCAAGGTGCGGGCGCCGGTGAGCGGCTCGTGGAAGATCTTCGCCCACTTCGACGGCGGCGGCGCGCGCTTCCAGGGCGACCACGACCCCATCGACAAGGTGTGCGCGACCTCGTTCTGGCAGGCCGGCGACTACATCGTCGACACCACCCGGGTGTCGGCGGGCGACATGTCGACCACCCGCGGCCAGCACGACGTCCGCATCGGCTTCTTCACCGGGTCGAACCCCAACTGGCGCAACATGAAGGTCACCAGCGCCCCGGCCGGCGCCGTCGACGACAACGACCGGGTGCGCATCGGCGCGATGATCGTCGACTGAGCGGCCGGCGATCGCGACCGCCGGCCAGGGCCCGATTGACGTCGGCGGCGCCCCGGCATATGACCCGCGACGATGACGACCCCCAAGGCACCGCGCCGCACCTGCGGCTGGTCGACCCGGCCGCCGACGGCGAGCCGGGCGCGGCGCCGGCGACGAGGGCGGCGCCGAGCGGCGCCTGGCCGCGCGCGTCCTGGTCGACCTCGAGGTCGACTGCGAGACCGAGGAGAACTACCTGTTCGCCTCGATCACCGACATCAGCTCGACCGGCATCTTCATCCGCACCAACACGCCGGAGCCCGCCGGCACCCGGCTCAACCTGCGCTTCGCCTCGGTGCCCGGGCACCGCCCCGGCGACGCCGTCAACGACCAGCACGAGCAGCGCGCGCGCAAGGACGCCACCTTCGAGCTCGAGGGCGAGGTGGCCTGGGTCAACCCGCTGCGCCCGGGCCAGGCCGACAACCTGCACCCCGGCATGGGCGTGCGCTTCCTTGGCCTCGACGACGACGATCGCAAGCGGCTCCTGCGGCTGATCCGCCGCATCGCCTACCTGCCCGACGCCACCTGACGCCGTCCCACCGGAGCACGCGATGACCATCCTCTGTGGCACCGACCTGTCCGCGCACGGCGCCGACGCCATCGTGGCGGCGACCGCGGTGGCCCGCGCCCGCGGCGATCGCCGGCTGATCGTCGCCCACGTCGCCGCCGCCGGCACCCGCGACGCCACGTTGCACGAGCGCCGGGCCCAGCTCGACGCCCTCGCGGCCACCGCGGGCGGCCCCGACCTCGACGTCACCGCCGAGCTGCTGGTCGGCGAGGCGGCGCCGGCGCTCATCACCCTGGCCGACACCGAGGGCGCCGACCTGATCGTGGTGGCCTCCAAGGGCCACACCGGCGCCGCGGTGGTTCGCCTCGGCGGCACCTCGGAGCGGATCGCGGTGACCGCGGCGGTGCCGGTGCTCATCGTGCGCGACGCCGCGCCGCTGCGGGCGTGGAGCCAGGGCGAGCGGCCGCTGCGCGCGCTGGTCGGCGTCGACGAGTCGGCCTCGTGCGACGCCGGCGCGGCCTGGCTCGCGCGCGCGCGGGCCACCCGCCCCATCGACGTCACCCTCGCCGCGGTCTACTACGCCGACGTCGCCGCCCGCCGCTACGGCCTGCCGGTGCGCAGCGCGGTCGACGCCGATCCCGAGGTCGAGCGCCTGCTCACCCGCGATCTGTCGCGGCGCTTCGCCGGCGTCGGCGGCCTCGGCGCCCTGGAGGCGCGCCCGACCCGCGGCCTGGGCCGCATCGCCGATCACCTGCTCGAGCGCGCCGAGCACGATCGCATCGACCTCATCGTCGTCGGCACCAGCCAGACCACCGGGCTCGGCCGGCTGGGCTCGGTATCGGCCGGCGTGGTCCACGAGGCGCGGCAGTCGATCCTGTGCCTGCCGCCGAGCGCCGCGGTGCGCCGCACGGTGCCGCCGCTGCGGGTGACCATGGTCGCCACCGATCTGTCCGAGTTCGCCAACTGCGCGGTGCCCTACGCGCTGGCGATCGCGCCCGGGCCGTCGCCGGCGCACGAGGTCCACATCGTCCACGTCGTCGACGACGACGCGGTGGTGCCGCAGGGCCTGGCCCAGCAGCTGCGCGAGCTGGCGCCGCCCGACGCGCCGCAGGCGATCTTCACGCACGTCGTCCACGGCGGCGATCCGGCGACCACGCTGGCCGAGACCGCCGCGCGGCTGGGCGCCGACGTCATCTGCATCGCGTCGCACGGGCGCAGCGGCGTCACCCGCGCGCTGGTCGGCTCGGTCGCCGACCGGCTGCTGCGCGAGACCCGGCTGCCGGTGCTGGTGCTGCGGCCCAAGCTCGGTTGACGCGCGGCGCGGGCGGGCGTCAGCGGGCGCCGCCGGCGGCGAGGCACAGGTGGCGCAGCGCCGCGGCGACGGTGGTCGCCAGCGCCGCGAGCGGCGGCGCGCCGGCCGCCTCCCACACCAGGTAGTCGCGCGCCTCGGCGTCGACCACGGCGTGGAACCGCAGCCGGCGCAGGCGCGCGGGGCCGAGCTCGAGGGCGTCGCCACCTGGGCGGTCGGCGGCGGGATCGAGCTCGCGCCCGTAGCGGGCGAGGACCCGCTCGACGGCGACCACCGGCAGCGCCCCGAGCACGCCGGCGTCGTCGCGGATCACCACGCCGGCGCCGTCGCGCGCCAGGTAGATCCGCGCGACCGTCCCGTCGGCGGCGATCCGCTCGTCGAGCAGCAGCGTGGCGTCGAGCATGGCCGACGGTACCGCAGGCCGGCAGGCCTTGCTGCGACCGCCGGGGTGCGCCACGCTCCGGCGGTGCGCGCCTGTCTCGTGGTCGCCGCGCTCGCCGCTGCCTGCGGCGCGGCGCCTCTGTCCGGCGGCCCGTCGGGGCACCTGGTCGGCGCGATGCCCGAGACCCTCGCGGTCGACGATCCGATCACCACCGAGCCGCGCGCCGCGCGGGTGCGGGTGTGGGTGGCGCCGGAGGTGCGCGCCGAGGCGCGCTGGCGCGAGCACCTCGTCGAGGAGCTCGACACCGCCGGCCAGGTGCTCACGCCGCTGCTCGGAATCCGGCTCGAGCTCGACGACGTCCGCGAGTGGGCGCCCGGGATCGGCGTCGACGTCGGCGCCGGCATCATCGATCTGCAGCGCCGCGATCCGGGCGACGACGTCGCCTGGGTCATCGGCGTGGTGGCGCCGCCGACGACCACCGCGACGACGATGGTCGACCTGGTCGCGGCCGAGCCGCTCACCCGCCACGTGGTGATCCGCGGCTACCCCGCCGACGCCGAGGCCGCGGAGCTGGCGGCGCGCCACCCGGGGCTGGACGTCGACCAGGAGCGCGAGCTGCTGGCGGCGCGGCGCCGGCACAAGCAGGCGGTGGCGCTGCTGCACGGCCTCGGCCGCACCCTCGCCGCCATCGACGTGCGCGCGCCGCAGCGCATCGAGCACGCGCGCTACGACCTCGCGCAGGTCGGGTTCGCCAGCCGCAACCGCGAGCTGATGCAGCTCGCCATCCGTGATCGCCTCGCCGGCGTCGACGCCGATCGCGCCGGCCTCGCCGCGGCGCTGCTCGCCGACATCGAGGCCAAGCCCTTCGGCGGCTGGGACGAGGGCGATCGCGACGAGCGGGTGCGGCTCCTGCGCGGCGTGGTCGCGGCGGCGGCGGCCACCGCCACCGCCGAGGCGGTGCCGGCCGCCGCGGTCGCCCAGTACGAGCGCGCGCGGCGCTGGCGGCGCGCGGCGCCCGCGACCAGGCCGAGGCCGAGCTGGCGCCGCTCCTCGCCGCCTACCCGGCGAGCGCCGCGCTGCGCGTGCTCGCCTGCCAGCTCGCGATCACCGCGGCGGGGCCCACCGAGGAGCCGCCCGAGCCGTGCGCGCGCGCGCTGGCGCTGGCGCCGGCCGATCCGTCGGTGCACCTGCTCCGCGCCGAGGCGTGGGCCGCCGCCGGCGACGTCGCGCGCGCCCACGCCGCGCTCTCCCTGGCCGCCGACGTCCTCGCGCAGCGCACGCCGCCGGCGCCGCCGGGCGCGTGGCTCGAGCTGCTCGCGATCTATCGCGACCTCGGCGCGCTGACCTGGGCCGACGAGCTGCTGGCGCGGGCCGGCCTCGACGCGCCCGACGTGCGCGCGTGGATCGACACCACCCGCGCGCGCTTCGGCGCGCCGCCAGGCGCGGCGCTGCCCGCCGAGGAGGGCGCCCTGGTCGCCGCGGTGCAGAACGCCCTCGAGCTCATCAACGCCAAGCGCTACGCCGAGGCCGGGCGCGCGCTCACCGCTGCCGAGCAGCGCTGGCCCGACGCCCCGGCACCGCGGCGATGCGCTGCGAGCTCGCGGTCCGCCAGGATCGGGTGGCCGCCGCCCGCCGCGCCTGCGAGGCCGCCATCGCCCGCGCGCCGGGCACCTCGTGGGCGCAGTACCTGCTCGGCGTGCTGCGCCTGCGCGGCACCGGCGCCGCCGACACCCGCGCCGGCATCGCCCACCTGCGCGCCGCCGTCGACGCCGACCCCGAGCTGGCCCAGGCCTGGCGCGCCCTGGCCAAGGCCCTGGCCCGGGCCGGCGACGCCGCCGCGCTGGACGCCCTGCGCGTCGAGTACCAGGCCCGGTTCGGCCGCGCCCTGCCCTGATCGATATACTGGCGCTCCGTGTCGTTCTGGCGTCGGCTCTTCAGCTCGGACCTGCGCGCGGCGGTCGCCGCCGAGGCCGCCGGCAAGATCGAGCTCGCCGCCGAGCGCTACGGCCTCGCCGGCGATCGCGCGGGTGCGGTGCGCATGCACCGGCTGCGGGCGCAGCGCGCCGTCGATCGCGCCGGCGAGCTGGCGGCGCTGCGCGACGCCATGCACTGGGCCGGCGACGACGCCGCGCTGCGCGCCGAGCCGGCCGGCGAGCTCGGGCGCGCGTTGCTCGCGCAGGCCGAGGCCGAGGGCATCGCCACTCAGCGCGATCGCGATCGGGTGCGCGAGGCCGCGGCGCTGCTCGCCGAGGGCGGCGATCACCAGCGCGCCGGCGATGCCCTGACCAAGGTCGGTGACCTGGCGGCGGCGGCGGCGGCGTACTCCGCCGGCGGCCTCATCGACGCCATGGAGCAGGCGATGGTCGCCGCCGACGCCGAGGCCGACGCCGAGCGCGCGGTGAGCCACGCGTGGGAGGCCTACCAGACGCTGCGCGCCGCCGGCCGGCGCGACGACGCGCTCGTCGAGCTGCGCGCGTGCGCCGCGGGTGCCCAGGCCGCGCGCAGCTACCGCCGCGAGCTCGACGAGTTCGAGGCGGCGCTCATCACCGGCGGCCGGGTCGAGCTGCGCGCGCGTGGCGGCGCGCCGATCATCGCGTGCGCGACGCCGGTGGTGGCGCTCGGTCGCGATCACCTGTGCGACGTGCCGCTGCGCACCCACGGCGTGTCGCGCCGGCACGCCGAGATCGTCGTCGGTGACGTGGCGCCGATCTTCCGGTTGCGCGACGCCGGCTCGCGCAACGGCACCCGCCTCGGCGGCGTGCCCGTGGACGGCCTGTTGCCGCTGGTCGGCGCCGGCGCCTTCGCGCTCGGTGACGACGTCGACCTCGAGTTCACCGAGGCGAGCGCGCCGCCGAGCCTGACGCTGGCGGTGAGCTCCGGCCTCGATCGCGGCACCCGGGTCGTGCTCGGGCGCGCCGGCGAGCGCCTGCCGCTCCCGGGGCTCGGCGCCGACGTGATCTTCGTCGACGGCCGGCCGTGGCTCGGCGCCGCCGGCGGCGCGCTGCGGGTCGGCGAGCTGCCCGTCGGCGACGTGCGCATCCAGCTCATCCGCGGCGATCTCGTCGAGATCGACGGCACGATCCTGGACGTGGCGTGACCGGGTCGACGCCGCCGCGCAGGAGCCTGTGGCAGCGGCTGCTCGGTCGCCGGGCCGCGCTGCCGACGCCCACGGCGCCCGCCGCCGCCGAGCCCAACCTGCTGGTGCCGGCGGAGGAGGCCTACCTGACCCAGCTCGCCGCCGCGGTCGCCGAGGGCGAGCGCGCCGCCGACGTCGGCGGGCGCGAGTTCGAGCGCGCGATCGACGCGTTGTGGGCGTCCGGGCGCGAGCGGCGCGCCATCGAGTGGCTGCGCAAGTTCCTCGACGCCCGCGAGCTGCCGGCGGCGCAGCGTCCGCCGCTGCGGCGGCGCGCGGTGGAGCTGCTCGAGCGCCGCGGCGAGCTCGACGAGGCGGTGCCCCTGCTCGAGGAGATCGTCGACGACACCACCCCGGGCGTCGCCGACATCACCCGGGCGCTGATGCTGCTCGCCGAGCACCACCAGCGCCAGGGCGACCTGGCCGCCGCCGAGCGCCGCTACCAGGCGGTGCTCGCGCGCGACGTCGACTACCCCAACGCCCGCACCCGGCTCGCGCGGCTGCGCGCCGAGGCCGGCCGCGACGCGCTCGCCGCCGGCGAGACCATCGCGTCGAGCGATCTGACGGGGGTGAGCGCCGGCACCCGCTACCGCCTGCGGCGCGAGCTCGGCCGCGGCGCGACCGGCGTGGTGTACGTCGCGCGTGACGTCGAGCTCGAGCGCGACGTGGCGGTGAAGCTGTTGCACCCGCACCTCGCCAGCGCCCAGACCGCCGACGCCCTCCATCAGTTCTTCCGCGAGGCCCGGGTGATGGCGTCGCTGCGCCACCCGAACGTGGTCGCCGTGCTCGATCTCGACGAACGCGCCCGCCGCATCGTCATGGAGCTGGCCGCCGGCGGCACCCTGCGCGACGTGCTGGCCCAGGGCGGCCCGCGCCCGCTGCGGCGCGCCCTCGAGCACCTGGTGCAGATCCTCGCGGCGCTGGTCGCCGCCCACGATCGCGGCTTCACCCACCGCGATCTCAAGCCGGCCAACCTGATGTTCCGACGCTCCGCCGACGTCCCCGGCGTCGAGGTCATGCTCGGCGACTTCGGCATCGCCCACCTGCCCGACGCCCGCACCGCCGAGGCCTCGGGCGATCTGCCGGTGGCGACCACCGCGCCGCGCGCCGCCGCCGTCGGCACCCTCGCGTACATGGCGCCGGAGCAGCGCCGCGGCGAGCCGGCCACCCCGGCGGTCGACCTGTTCGCGCTGGCGGTGGTCACCTTCGAGATGCTCACCGGCCGGCTGCCGTGGTCGCGCGACGTCTTGCTCGCCGGCGCCCGCGCGCGCGGCGACTTCGCGCTGCCCGCCGAGGTCGACGCACCGACCGAGCTCCGCGCCGGCCTGCAGGCCTTCCTCGACGACCTCGGCGATCCGGATCCCACGCGCCGCCCCACCGCCAAGGCCGCCCACGCCGAGGCCATGCGCCTGCGCGAGCTCGCGATCGCGACCGGCGTCGGCGGCTGAGGCCGCGCGCGTCGCTCAGCCTTCGGACGGACCGCGCGCCGCGGCCTGCTCGGCGGTGACCACCGGCGCCGGCTCGGCCGGGCCGCCGAAGCGCTGGCGGGCCCAGGCGCGGAACTCGTCGCCGAGCTTGTGCTCGAGCGCGGCCCGGCACAGCTCGCCGACGTGCAGCGGGAAGTCCTTGTCCATGAGCCAGCGCAGGTAGCTGGCGTCCTCGCGCGCGAGCTGGTGCAGCGACTTGCCGGCGTGCTTGCCGAAGCCGAACACGACGTCGCCGGCGGCGTCCCACTGCAGGTGGCGCGACGAGCCGACCCAGCTCGCGCGGGTCGGGTCGCACACGTCGGCGACCGCGCCCCAGTCCTTGCCCTCGAGGCCGAAGCTGCCGAGCATGCCGAGCAGGACCCGCCCGGTGGCGGCGACGTCGGCCTCGGCGGAGTGCGCCGCGGCGAAGGTCTCGCCGACGAAGCGCTGGTGGGCGTGCTGCAGGCTGCGCGGCTCGCACTGCTGCCAGAGCCGGAACGGATCGACGATGGTCTTGCCGCCGAAGTCGATGGGCGGCCGACGCAGGCGCTCGAACTCGGCCTGGATCATGTCGATGTCGAAGGCGAGGTTGTAGCCGACCAGCACCTTGGCCTCGGCGAACATCGCGGCGATCTCGTCGGCGCAGTCGCCGAACGCCGGGCAGCCGGCGAGATCCTCCATCGAGATGCCGTGCACGGCCTGGGCGCCGGGGCTGATCTCCACCTGCGGCCGGAACCGCCAGGTCCGGCTCGGCGCCGGCTGGCCATCGCGCCCGAGCCCGAACTGCACGCACAGCTCGATCACCTGATCGCGGCGCTTGTCGGTGCCGGTGGTCTCGACGTCGAACACCAGGAGGCCATCGGCGTCGAGGCTCGGCGCCGGCGCCGCGGTCACCACCGCCGCGACCTCGGCGACCACCGCGGTCACCTGCGGCGTCGCCGCGACCACCACCTCGGCCGCGACCGCGACCGCGGGCTCGGCCACCGGCAGCGAGAACGGCTCGGCGGCGGCCGCCGCCGGCTTGCGCCGGCCCCGACCCTCGGCGGCGGCCCTGCCCTCGGCGGCGCCGGTCGAGCCGTGCCGCTTCGGCGCGGGCCGGTCGCGCGGCGGCGCCGCGTCGAAGGAAAGCTGGCCCTGGACCGGAGAGGCGGTGCTGGCGGCGCTCACGAGGCACCCTACGAGTGCCCTCTGACATCATAAATTCCCAGGAGATCCGCAGGGATCGGCCCCAGCGGCTAAAGGATCGAATTCGTTGATCTCTGCCGGGAGCTTCCCGGGGGCGGGATTTTCATTACGCTCGTGGCGTGGAGCCTCCGCCAGCCCCCGGCCGACCTCGCCGGGCCGACCTCGGCCGGGCGCTCGCGGCCGGGATGCTGGCGCTCGCCTGCGCGTGCACCACCGACCCGGCCCCCCTCGGCCGCCCCGGGCCGCTGCCCGAAGGCGCCTTCAGCCTCGTCGTCCTGCCCGACACCCAGAACTACCCGCGCGACATGGCGTGGCTACTCGACGCCCAGATCGAGTGGATCCTCGCGCGCCAGGCCGAGCAGCGCATCGCGATGGTGCTGCACGTCGGCGACATCGTCGAGGCCAACGACGAGTTCGAGTGGTTCACCGCCGAGAGCATCCTGCGCAAGCTCGACGGCCGGGTGCCCTACGCGCTCGCGGTGGGCAACCACGATCTCGGTCGCGGCGGCTCCGCCAGCGACCGCTCGACCCGGATGGTGAACCACTTCTCGCCGGCGCGGCTCGTCGACGACCCCAGCTTCGGCGGCGCCTTCGAGCCCGACCGCCTCGACAACGCCTACTACCTGTTCTCCGCTGGCGGCGCCGACTACCTGGTGGTGACGCTCGAGTTCGGGCCGCGCGATGAGGCGCTGGCCTGGGCCAGCGAGGTCACCGCGCGGCACCCTGATCGCAAGGTCATCGTGCTCACCCACTGCTACACGTACGCCGACGGCAGCCGGGTCGGCCCCGGGGACGACTTCCACCCGCGCAGCTACGGCATGGCCGAGGATCGCACCAACACGGTGAACGACGGCGACGACATCTGGCGACGCTACGTGCGCCACCACCCCAACATCGTGATGGTCATCTCGGGCCACATCACCCATGGCGGCGCCGCCCGGCAGACCGCCGTCGGCGACCACGGCAACCTCGTGCACGAGGTGCTGGCGAACTACCAGGAGTACGAGCGCGGCGGTGGCGGCTGGCTGCGCCTGGTGCGGATCGATCCGGCGGCGGCGACGATCACGATGTGGACGATGTCGCCCATCGCCGATCGCCTGTGGGATGCGCCGGCCCACACCTTCGAGCTGCCGCTGCCGTAGCCCCGGCGGCTGGTCCCGGCCGCGGGCTTGCCCTACGCTGCCGCCCATGTTGCGCCTGTGCACGCCCACGCTCCTCGTCGCCCTCGCCAGCGGGTGCGGCGGCTCGCCGACGACGACCACCACCGCCGCGGGCAACACCGCGCCGGCGGCGCCGACGCTGCCGGCCATCGCCCAGCTCACGCCGTCGTACCTGCCGGGCGTGTACCTCGGCATGCCCGAGGCCGCGTTCCTCGCCGCGCGCCCCGGCGCGACCCCCGACGGGCCGGTCGACCCCGACGACTTCCGCGCCACGTTCGTCGAGCGCGAGCCGGCGCCGGGCGTCAAGGAGATCACGTACTACGTGAGCCGCCAGGTCGACGAGCCGCGCCTGTACGAGCTCATCATCGATCACGCCGAGCAGCCGGCGGCGATCGCCGCGTACGACGCGGTCGCCGCCGACGGCGAGCCGGTCAGCGGGGAGACCATGCCGACCGTCCATTTCTCGGGCTACGACGCGCCGACGCGGGTGTGGCGGTTCAACCGCGCGCTGGTGCTCGCGATCGCGCTGCCCGGCAGCGAGTGGGACGGCGAGTGGGCCGACGCGCCGGTCGCCGACCAGGACGACGAGTGGTAGGCCACCACCGAGGACGCGCGTGACCACCCGGACCGAGACCGACAGCATGGGCGCCGTCGAGGTGCCCGCCGACCGGCTGTGGGGCGCGCAGACCCAGCGCTCGCACGACAACTTCGCCATCGGCGGCGAGCGCATGCCGCGCGAGGTGGTGCACGCCATCGCCCGGGTGAAGCAGGCCGGCGCCGAGGTCAACGGCGAGTTCGGCGGGCTGGCGCCCGAGGTCGCGCAGGCGATCGCGGCCGCCGCCGCCGAGGTCGCCGACGGCCGCTGGGACGATCACTTCCCGCTGGTGGTGTGGCAGACCGGCTCCGGCACCCAGTCGAACATGAACGTCAACGAGGTGATCGCCAACCTCGCCAGCGAGCGCCTCGGCGGCGGTCGCGGCCAGGCGCGCACGGTCCACCCCAACGACGACGTCAACCGCGGGCAGTCGAGCAACGACGTGGTGCCGACGGCGATGGCGATCGCGGCGGCGACCCTGGTCGAGCGCCGGTTGATCCCCGCCGGGCGCGCGCTGGCGGCGGCGCTGGCGGCCAAGGCGACCGCCTGGCGCGAGGTGGTCATCATCGGGCGCACCCACCTGATGGACGCCACCCCGCTGCGGCTCGGCGATCAGGCGGCGGCGTGGGCCCGCCAGATCGAGGCCGCCGTCGACGGCGTGGCGGCGACGCTGCCGCGCCTGCGCGAGCTCGCCATCGGCGGCACCGCGGTGGGCACCGGGCTCGGCGCGCCGGTCGGCTTCGCCGACGCCATGGTCGCGCGCCTGGCCGCGCTCACCGGCCTGGCGCTGACCGCGGCGCCGAGCAAGTTCGAGGCGATGTCGGCGCACGACGCCGCGGTCGCGACCTCGGGCGCGCTGCGCACCCTCGCGGTGGCCCTGACCAAGATCACCAGCGACATCCGGCTGTACGGCTCGGGACCACGCGCGGGCCTCGGCGAGCTGACGCTGCCGGCCAACGAGCCGGGCAGCTCGATCATGCCGGGCAAGGTCAACCCGACCCAGGTCGAGGCGATGCAGATGATCGCCGCGCGGGTGCTCGGCAACGACGTCACCATCGGCGTCGCCGGCGCCGGTGGCCAGCTCCAGCTCAACGCGTGCAAGCCGGTGATCGCCGACGCGCTCCTGCAGTCGCTGCGGCTGCTCGCCGACGGCATGGACAGCCTGCGCGTGCACTGCGTCGATGGGCTGGCCCCGGCGTCCGACGCCATCGCCGACCACCTCGAGCGCTCGCTGATGCTGGTGACCGCGCTGGCGCCGCGGCTGGGCTACGACGTCGCGGCCCGGGTCGCGCACCACGCGCTCGCCGAGGGCACCACCCTGCGCGAGGCGGTGCTCGCCCTCGGCCTGCTGCCGGCCGACGAGTTCGACCGGCTGGTGCGGCCGGAGAACATGCTAGGACCGGGGCGATGAAGCTCGGCCTCGCGCTGCTCGCCGTGCTCGGCGCCGTCGGTTGCCGGGTCAAGGATCCACCGCCGATCACCGAGGCCTGGGCCGACCTGTTCGAGCGCGACGGCCTCGGCGAGAACTGGCTCGACACCAGCGACGGGCGCGGCTTCCGCGTGGTCGACGGCACGCTGTCGGCCAGGGGCGCCCACAACCAGCCGCTGTGGCTGCGCCGGGCCCTGCCGCGCGACGTCCGCGTCGAGTTCACCGCCTGGTCGAACTCCGCCGACGGCGACCTCAAGGTCGAGCTGTTCGGCGACGGCCGCTCCTACGACCCCGATCGAGGCGCCTACCAGTCGACCGGCTACGTCTTCATCTTCGGCGGCTGGGGCAACTCGAAGTCGATCATCGCGCGCCAGGACGAGCACGGCGACGACGTCGTGAGCCGGACCACCCCGAAGGTGGTGCGCGGCCAGAAGTACGCCTGGAGCATCGAGCGGGTCGGCAAGCGGCTGACCTGGCGCCTCGACGGCGCCGCCGAGCCGTTCCTCCAGTACGACGACGATCGGCCGCTGACCGGCGACGACCACGCCTACTTCGCGATCAACAACTGGGAGTCGGACACCTACTTCGACGACCTCCGGATCACGCCGCTGTAGCCGCGCCGCGGCGAGGCGCCACCGCGGCGCCGCTGGCCGTCGGCGCCGCCGCGGCCGCCGGAGTACACTCGCGGGGTCCCGATGAACGCGGCGTTCGGCAAGTACACGCTCCTGCGCAAGGTCGGCGCCGGAGGCATGGCCGAGGTCTTCCTGGCGCGCACCGCGGTGGCCCAGGGCCTGGCCAAGACCCTGGTGCTCAAGAAGATCCACCCGGCCTACGCCCGCTCGCGCCAGTTCGTGACGATGTTCGTCGACGAGGCCAAGATCGCGCTCGGCCTCAACCACCCCAACATCGTCCAGGTCTTCGACTTCGGCGCCGTCGACGACACCTACTTCCTGGCGATGGAGCACGTCGAGGGGCTCGACCTGTTGCGGCTCCTGCAGGACTGCGCGGCCCAGCGCCGGCGCATCCCCTACGGGCTGTCGTGCTACGTCGTGCAGCAGGTGGCCAAGGGCCTCGACTACGCCCACCGCAAGGCCGACGAGTTCGGCGATCCGCTCGGCATCGTCCACCGCGACATCTCCCCGCAGAACGTCCTGTTGTCGTGGGACGGCGCGGTGAAGATCGTCGACTTCGGCATCGCCCGCGCCCGCGACGTCCACGAGGAGGAGGGCGTCATCAAGGGCAAGTTCGCGTACATGTCGCCGGAGCAGGCGCGCGGCGAGCCGGTCGACTGCCGCAGCGACGTGTTCGCCGCCGGCATCGTGCTCTACGAGCTGGTGTGCGCGCGGCCGCTGTTCACCGGCAAGGGCAAGGAGGCGCTCGAGATGGTCAAGGCCGGGGCCATCCCGCCGCCGCGGCAGTACGCGCCGGAGCTGCCCGAGACCCTCGAGAAGACGATCCTCCGCGCCCTCGCCTTCGATCGCAACGATCGCTACGCCACCGCGCGCGATCTGCAGTCCGATCTCGGGCGCTCGATGCTCGAGTGGGGCCAGCGCACCGGCGAGCTCGCCGACTCCAGCCTGCTCGCGCAGTTCTTGTCGACGGTGGTGCCGGCGGAGCGCCGGGTCCCGACCCTGCGGCCGCCGTCGGAGCCGGTGCGGCCGGCGCCGTCGGCGTCGGCGTCGCTGCCGGAGCTGGCGACGCCGCGCCCGGCGGCCACCCCGCGCCCGATCGCCGGCGCCGGCCCGCAGACCTCCGGCGTGGTCGCCGGCGCGGCCGGGCCGCAGCTCTCGGTCGATCCGTCGGGCCCGCTGCGCGCGCCGGAGCCGAGCGTGCGCGAGGGTGCACGCGAGCGCCGCTACGTGTACGTGCTCGACGGCGTGCTGCGCGGGATCGCCGCGCTCGAGCGCCGGGTGGGCGGCGACGGCGCGGCGCGCCTGCTCGGCGACTTCGCGCACATCGCCCGGGACGTCGCGTTCAAGCACGACGCCCTGCTCGTCGAGCCGCCGGCCGGCGACGAGGCGCCCCCCAGGGACGCGATCCGGCTGGTGGTCGGGCTGCCGCTGGCGTCGGAGGACGACGCCGACCGCGTGGTCCGGCTCGGGCTCGCGCTCATCGACGCGCTCGACGGCGTCGGCGCCGACGTCGAGCCCGAGCTGCGGCTCGGCGTCGGCATCCAGCGCGGCGTGGCCCGGGTCGCCCGCGGCGGCGCCGGCGCGGCGGAGCTGGAGGACGCCACCGCCGCGTTCGCGTCGCGGCTGGCGCGCCAGGCCGCCGGCGGCGAGATCCTCGTCGGCGGCCGGGTGTTCCGCGCGGCCCGGGCCGAGTGGGTGTTCGAGGAGCTGCCGGCGATCGACGTGCCGATCGAGTTCGAGGGCGCCGGCGGCCTGCGCGTCGACGACGAGACCGACCCCGGCCTGCGCCGGATCCGGGTCTACCGCCTCGGCGGCGCCAAGGAGCGCACCCAGCGCCTGCGCGAGCGCGCGCGCGCCCGCGGCCACCTGCTCGGGCGCGAGCTCGAGCTCAAGGCGCTGCGCGACGCCTACCGCGACGTGGTGCTCACGCGCAGCAAGCGCCAGCTCACGCTGGTCGGTGACGCCGGCGTCGGCAAGCGCACGCTGGTGAACGCGTTCCTCGACGGGCTGCCCGCCGGCGAGGCCATCGGTGCGCGCCACCACCCGTCGCCACCGCGATGACGCCCTACGGGATCATCGCCGACATGGCGCGCGACGCTCGGGCTCGCCGAGGACGCCGAGCCGCACGAGGTCGAGCGCCGGCTGACCCGGGTGCTGCCGCTGATCTACCCGGGTGAAGAGGACGGTCGCGAGGCGCGCGGCGCGCTGGAGCTGTTCGGCCTGCTGCTCGGCGTGCGCGCGCGCGGCGGCGGTGACATCGACGCCGAGGAGCGCCGCACCCGGCTCCTGCAGATCATGCTGCGGGTCGAGCGCCAGCTCGGGCCCGACAAGCCGCTGGTGCTCATCGGCGAGGACGCCCACTGGGCCGACCAGCACAGCCAGGACCTGTTCGCCGAGCTGCTGCGCATCCCGACCCACCGCCCGATCCTCGGGCTGCTCACCACCCGGCCCGACGCCCAGCTCATCGCGCGCTCGCGCGAGGTGGGCGCGCAGCTCATCGTGCTCGAGGAGCTGCCCGAGGACGCGCGCCGCCAGCTCATCGAGAGCCGGTTCGTGCCCGGCGCCGACGCCGACGAGCTCATCGAGCAGATCCTCGAGCGCGCCGGCGGCAACCCGCTGTTCATCCACGAGATCCTCGACGCGCTGCTCGAGCGCGGCGTGGTGGTGATCGACGCCGACGACGCCGAGCATCCGGGCCTGCTCCGCTGGCCGCGGCGCGACGCCCAGGTGGTGGTGCCGAGCTCGATCGAGGACGCGCTGGCGACCCGCTTCGATCGGCCGCCGCCGGCGGAGCGCGAGGTGGTGCTGCATGGCGCGGTGCTCGGCCGCGACTTCTCGGCAGCGGCGGTGAGCGACCTCCTCGCGGCCGGCCGCGGCCGAGCTCGCCGAGCTGGCCCGGCGCGGCATCCTGTCGCCGACCGGCACCGACGACGAGGCCTACCGCTTCGCCACAGCGACATGATGATGACGGTCGCCTACGGCCTGGTCGAGCCGAGCGAGCGCGAGCGGCTGCACCGCGAGGCGGCGGCGCGGCTGGGCGATCCGGCGCGCTACCGCCCGGGACAGGACGACGCCGCCATCGCGCGCCACCTCGAGCTGGCCGGCGCCGCCGACGCCGCCGCCGATCGCTACCTGCGCGCCGCCGAGCACGCGAGTCGGCTTCGGCGGCAACGCCGACGCGTTCCGCCAGCTGTCCCGAGCGCTGCGTGCCTGGTGGCGCCGACGGATCACGCCCGCCGGTTCGCGGTGCACCGTGCCCGCGAGGAGATCCTGCGCCGGCTCGCGCGCCGCCTCCGCAGCAGCTGCGCTGAGCTGCACGCGCTGCGCCGCGAGGCCGAGGCGCTCGGCGACGTCGGCAAGCAGGCCTGGGGCCCACGCCACCCTCGCGCAGTTCCACATCGACGTCGGCCGCGCGCCGGCGGCGGCGCGCGTCGCGGTGGCGCCGGCGCTCGAGCGGGCCCGCGCCCGGCGATCCGCTGGCCGAGGCCGAGGCCCTGCGCCTGCGCGCGGTGATCGCACGCCTCGTCGGCAACCACGCCGAGGGCGCGCGAGCTGGTCGACGCCGCGCTGGTGCGGGCCGGCGACGCCCAGGCCGCGGCCGAGGACGCCGGCGGACCGTCCGGCGGCGACCCCGGCCCTGCTCGCGCGCGCCACCATCCTCGGCGTGCGCGGCGAGACCTCGTGGGCCATCGACTCCCCGAGGCCGCCATCGAGAGCTTCGCCGAGGCGCTGGTCATCTACCGCACCCTCGGCCGGCCGCGCCTCGAGGCCCGCGCCGAGCCAGATGGCATGGTGTTCGCCGGGCTCGGCGAGTACGAGGAGGCGCTGTCGCACTGCCAAGAGCGGGCTCAAGCTGGTGCAGAGCCTCGGCGATCGCGCCGGCGTCGCCTCGAAGCTGGCCGCCATCGGCCAGTGCTACGCCGACCTCGGCGATCGACCGCGGGCGACCAGCTACCTCGAGAAGGCGATGAGCCTCGCCGAGCAGACCGGCGACCTCAGCGCCGGCGCCGACGCCGCGATCTCCCTCGGGCAGGTGCGCATCGCCGAGGGCCGCGCCGCCGACGCCATCGCGCTGCTCGAGCGCGGGCTCGGCTTCGCCTCGGACAACCGCGAGCGGTTCCAGGAGATCCGCGCGCTCGAGTACCTCGCCCTGGCCCAGCTCGGCGCTGGCCAGCCCCCGGCGGGCGCGCTCGAGCTGGCGGCGTCGGCCACCGAGCTCGCGCGCAAGATGCCGATGCCGGTCGGCGTGATGTACGGGCTGGCGTTCCAGGCGCTGGCGCTGATCCGCCTGGGCCGCCACGACGACGCGCTCACCGCCAGCCGCGAGGCGGTGGCGCTGGGGCGCAGCTCGACCCGGGTCGAGGGCCTCGAGCACATCCTGCGCTGGCACGCCGAGGTGTGCGCGGCGGCGGGGCTCGCCGACGAGGCGGCGGCCACCGAGGAGGATCGCCGCGCGGTGATCGCGGCGGCGGCGGCGCGGGTGCGCGATCCGGCGCGCTGCGCCGCGCGCGCTGCTCGCGTCGCGGGCGTGAGCGCGCTTCGTCGACGCCGGCTCCGCGCCCCACGACCCGCGCCCACCGGCGGCGACCGCGGCGCTACACTGCGAGGATGTCGCGCCTGGTCGTGCTCGCCGGCTCCATCCTCGTCGCGTGCGGGAGCGCCCCGTCCGGCCTGCCCGACGCACGCCTGGCGCCGATCGTCGATGCCAGCGACGGCACCGACGCGCCGCCCGAGGCCGGGTTCGACGCCGACCCCGGCCCCAGCTGCAACCCCGTCGCCGGCACCGGGTGCGCGGTCACCGAACGCTGCACGTTCATCCACCCGACCGCGGACCCGGCCTACACGACCCTCGACGGGCCGCGCTGCTTCGGCGGCATCTCGGCGCTCACCGCCGGCGAGCCGTGCATCTTCGCCGCCGGGCAGGTCGACCCGTGCGAGCCCGGGCTGCTGTGCCGCTACGGCTTCTGCCGCAGCCTGTGCGACGGCAGCGCGCCGTGCGATCAGGGCTTCTGTCCGCCATCGGCGACCGCCACCGCCGGCGCCGCCGAGGTGTTCGTGTGCGCGCCGCCGTGCGATCCGATCAACCCGACCTGCGCCGGCACCGACGGCTGCTGCCCCGCGGTCGAGCCCGGCGCGACCCCGGGCTGCGCGCCCGCGGGCGCGGGCGTGATCGGCGATGCCTGCCTGGTCCCCACCGACTGCGAGGCCGGCCTCACCTGCGCCGAGGACGCGCCCGGCGTCACCAGCTGTAGGCAGGTGTGCGACCTCGGCGGCGGCGCGCCGATGTGTGGGCTCGACGAGGGCTGCGTCGACGTCGGGGCGATCGGCTACGGGGTCTGCTACGCGGCCTTCATGCCGTGACCGCGCCTCCCACCGTCGCGCCGGACACCCACCTCTCCCGACGGCGCGGGCGGCGTCGGACGGTGCGCGTACCACGCCCCTACCCGCGCACCTGAACTCTCGCGCCCCGTGACGCGTTTAGTCACCGGGTGGGGGCGCAAGGCGTCACCCGCTCGACGAGCCACCGCGTCGTACGCGTCGCACGGCGCGGTGATCTCGATCGCGGCGACGGACCACCACTTGCAAAAGCCTGGGAGCGTCAGCCGAGCTCGTCGACGACGACCTCGGCTCCTTGCAACCACATCGGGGGTCATCGGATGCGCATGAGGGTTCTTTCGGGATGTCTGCTCGCTGGTCTCGCGTCGCTCACCGCCGGTTGTACGGTCGAGGACACGACCGAGGACGCGATCGATCGCAGCGCCAGCGGCGCGCTCGACCCGGTGCGCGACCTCGACACGCTCGTCGACATGATGATGAGCAACGACGGCATCGCCACCGCCGACCCGACCTCGGCCCTGCGCGGGCCGGTCGACACCGGCGACGACATCTTCGTGGTGGTCCGCGAGGTCGCCGACCACGGCCGCGGCGTCGCCGCGGTGCGCCTGGTGACCGTCGTGCGCACCCTCGGTGCGGGCGCCAAGGAGCACGTCGTCTCCGACCACACCGTCGACACCGCCGCCATCAGCAGCTGGGCCCAGCAGTCGATGGGCCTGGTGGCGTCCTACGCGCTCCCCGCGCTGCCGCGCGCCGGGGGCGAGGTCGAGGCCTACCTCATCACCCAGACCCTCGACGCCAAGGGCGCGGTGCTCGGGCAGGCCACCGAGACCAAGCTCGAGCTGTTCCTCGACGGCCACCGGACCCCGCAGGCGATCGTCCTCGACAAGCTGGCGGGCTGCAACATCGACCAGACCTTCAACCAGCTCGATCCGGTCATGACCCACAGCGGCGGCCTCGACCTGCTCGTGCACCAGAGCATCGGGCAGATCGGCTGCCAGACCAACGTGACCCTGGCGTCGAGCCTGACCCCGGGCCTCGACTTCGAGAGCGTGGTGGTGAACTACGCGCTGGCCGCCGACGACCTCGCGGTGCAGACCAAGCAGCTCGCGCCGGCGACCTCGTGGCTGCAGCAGCGCGGCGCGATCATCGCGGCGATGCCGGCGTCGCAGGCGGCCGCCGACGAGCCGGCCATGCTCGAGGTGCTCCTCAACGACGCCGACGGTCAGGTCATCGGCGCCGCCCACGTGCACTTCACGCCCAAGCCGGGCGCGCCGGTCGAGTTCCTGGTCCACACCGTCGGCAGCGACCGCGACCAGCAGGCCCACGCCGAGGTCATCGACGGCGTGCAGCACGTCAACGTGCCGATGGTGGTCAGCCACTAGAACCGGCCGCGGCGCCTCGTCCCGCGGCGCCGCCATGGCATGGTGACGGGGTGACGACCTCCCCCGTCGACCCACGCGCCGAGCTCGGCGCCATGCTGCGGCCCGCCGGCGGTGGCGTCCACGTGGTGTCCACCGGCCGCGCCGAGCAGCTCGCGATCCAGCGCGAGCTGTACGGCGCCCCCGACGAGGCCGGCGTCGCCGCCGCCCACGCGCGGGCCCTCGAGCGCGTCGCCGAGGCCCGGGCGATCATCCTCGGGGTGCCGTCGGACGTCGGCGCCGGCTTTCGCCGCGGCGCCAACCTGGGGCCGCAGGCCATCCGCGGCGCGCTGCTCGCCGGCGATCCCGAGCTCCGCGCCTGGATGGAGCGCCACCGCGTGATCGACGTCGGCGACGTGATCTGCGTGCCGCAGCTGCTCCACGACGACATGCTGTCGGCGACGCAGCTCGCCGCCACCCGCGCCGCGCTCTACGGCGAGCGCGCCCCTGCCCTCGCCGATCGGCTGCCGGCCTCGCCGCTGTCCATCGAGGCCCGGGTGCTGGCCTGCGTCTACGCGCTCAACCCGACGGTGCGCCCGATGATCCTCGGCGGCGATCACTCGGTGGCGTGGCCGGTCGCCGCAGCGCTGGCCGCGCACCGCCGGGATCGCTGGAGCGTGGTCCAGCCCGACGCCCACACCGACCTGCTCGCCGAGCGCCTCGGCGTGAAGTACTGCTTCGCGACCTGGAGCTATCACGCCAACGAGCTGCTCGGTCGCGACGGCCGCATGGTCCAGGTCGGGGTCCGCGCCTCCGGCCACGATCGCGGGCACTGGGAGCAGGGCCTCGGCGTGCGCCAGCTGTGGGCCGAGGAGATCCGGCGCGACCCGGACGGCGCGCTCGACGCGGTCGTCAGCCACCTGCGCGCGGTCGGCGCCGAGTCGGTCTACTTCTCGAACGACATCGACGGCACCGACGCCGCCCACGCCGCCGCCACCGGCACCCCCGAGGACGGTGGGCTCGAGCCCGCCTGGCTGTTTGCGCTCATCGATCGCCTCGGCCGCGAGTTCGGCCTGTGCGCCGCCGACTGCGTCGAGGTCGCGCCGCCGCTGGGGCCAACGCCCGACGACGCCGCCCGCACGGTGGCCCTGGCCGCGCGCTACGTCCGCGCGTGCCTGACCCACCTGGCGGCGTGAGCGTCGCCGCGCTGCGACCGCCCGCCGCGGTGCGCGCCGGCCCGAGATCTGGCAGGGTGCCCGACCGATGAGCACCGCCGCCCCCACCGCCGACGGCCACCCGCCTCGGGCCCGGCTCAGCGGTCGCCGGGTGCTGCTGGTGACGCTGGTGATCTTGCTCGTCGCGGTCATCCCGGGCGTGGTGCTGCCGACGCTGGTGTGCCGACGCGAGCCGCCGCCCCTCGACGACCTCGGCACGGTGCCGCCGCTCGCCCTCGTCGATCACACCGGCGCGCCGTTCACCGACGACGCCCTGCGGGGGCACCCGACCATCGTCAACTTCATCTTCACCCGCTGCGACACCGTGTGCCCGGCCACCACGCTGCGCATGGCCCACATCGCCGAGCTCACCGGCGACCCGCGCGGCGAGGGCATCAAGCTGGTGTCGTTCTCCGTCGATCCGGGCCACGACACGCCGGAGGTGCTCGCCGCCTACGCCGCCAAGGTCCACGCCGACGCCAGCCGCTGGCGCTTCGTCACCGGCGAGGTCGCGGCGGTGCGCGCGGTGGTCGAGGGCGCGCTGCTCACCTCGATGGACAACCGCGGCGTCACCGCGACCGGCGCGCCCGACATCGTGCACGGCGAGCGGTTCCTGCTCATCGACGGCGACCTTCGCATCCGCGGCGCCTACGACACCCGCGAGGCCCCGCGCATGGACGCCATGATCCGCGCCGCACGCTACCTCCTGCGCACCCAGCGCTAGCACGGCGCCGAGAAACGCCGCCGGCGTTTCGAGGTCACCGTGCCCGTGCCCGAACCCGTGCCCGTGCCCGTGCCCGATTGACGCCGCCAGGCCCCGGCGTCGACACTGCTCCTCGGGTGCTCACCCTCGACCTCATCCGCCTCGCGATCGGCCTGGTCGTGCTGTACGCCGGCGCCGAGGCCCTGGTGCGCGGCTCGGCCTCGATGGCCCGCGCCTTCGGGGTCAAGCCGCTCATCATCGGCCTGACCGTGGTCGCCTACGGCACCTCGGCGCCGGAGCTGGCGGTGTCGACCAAGGCCGCGCTCGATCACGCGCAGCCCATCGCGCTGGGCAACGTCATCGGCGCGTGCGCCGCCAACATCAGCCTGGTGCTCGGCCTGACCGCGCTGATCGCGCCGCCCACCGTCGACCGCCGCCTCATCCGCCGCGAGGTGCCCATCCTCCTGGCCTCGGTGATCGCGGTGCCGCTGTGCCTGCTCGACGGCGTGATCAGCCGGGTCGAGGGCGGGCTCCTGGTGGCGTGCGCGGTGATGTTCACGATCGCCACGCTGACGTTCTCGGCGCGCGACGTCGACCTCGGCGACGACGAGGAGGGCCGCGAGGCCGCGCTCGAGCGCCTCGGCGCCGCCGTCGGTGGCCGCGCACGCCCGCGCGCGTCGCGGGCCGGCGCCCTGGTGCTCGCCAGCGTCGGCCTCCTGCTCATCGTCGTCGGCTCCGATCAGTTCGTCGCCGGCGCCCGCGGCCTGGCCGCCGAGGTCGGCCTGTCCGAGCGCCTGCTCGGCCTGACCGTGATCGCCCTCGGCACCTCGCTGCCCGAGCTGATCGCGTCGCTGGCCGCCGCCACCCGGCACCAGTCCGGGCTCGCGGTCGGCTCGGTCATCGGCTCGAACCTCCTCAACGTGTTCCTGGTGCTCGGCCTGGTCGCCTACCTGCGGCCGATCGGGATCGGCGATCGGGTCCACGCCGTCGACGTCATCGGCCTCCTGGTCATCACGCTCCTGGGCGTGGTGGTCCTGCGCGGATCGCGGACCATCAGCCGCGCGGAGGGCCTCATGCTCATCGGGGCGTACCTGGCGTTCCTGGTGTGCGCGGCAATTTTTTAACGATTCAAGCCGCTTACAAAGAGATCGCGCGACTGTGCGATTGGTCGGCGCGCGGGCGGGTCGAGCACCGTAGGATGGGCCACTTGTCACGGTCGCAGCGCCGGTGAGCGCTGCCCTCGGGTGATGCACCCGGGGGGCATCGAAGGCCAGCCAAAGACAGCACCCCGGGGCCCCCGTCCCCTCTGCCGCAGGTAGAACTCATGGCCATGAAGCTCGCCGCCGTCTCGCGTCCTTCGACCCTGGCTTCGCTCGGGCTGGGCTGCCTCGTGGCGCTCGCCGCCAGCGCCGGCTCGGCCCAGGCCGCCGACGACCTGCCCGGCCCGCCCGACTTCCTGCGCCCGACCACCGGGTACGTGTGGGAGCCGCAGGCGCCCGACGTGCTCGCCGGCGGCGGGCAGTTCTCGCGCACGATGTACCTCAACGACTGCAAGCCCAACGGCTGCACCGTCCGCTACGGCAACACCGACTCGCGCACCGACTACTCGTACATCCCGGAGAACGGGGTGTCGACGCTCGGCGCGTTCGCCCGGAGCTCCGGCGACTGGGCCGAGTTCATGCAGTGCATGCGCGAGACCTTCGCGCCGTTCGACATCGACGTCACCGACGTCGACCCCGGCACCGCGTCGCACATGGAGGTGATGGTCGCGGGGCACCCCAACGACCTCGGCCTCGGCAACGGCATCGGCGGCATCGCGCCGTACCAGTGCGGCTACATCTACAACTCGCTGTCCTTCGCGTTCTCCGACGTCTACGGCGGCGACATGCTCGAGCTGTGCGCCACCGCCGCCCAGGAGGTCGCTCACACCTGGGGCCTCGACCACGAGATGCTGGCCTCGGACCCGATGACCTACCTCAACTACAGCGGCCAGCGCTCGTTCAAGAACCAGGCGGTCAACTGCGGCGAGTACTCGGCGCGCAGCTGCTACTGCGGCGGCTCGACCCAGAACTCCTTCCAGGAGATCGTCGCGGTGTTCGGCGCGTCCGAACCGACCCCGCCCGTCGTCGAGATCACCGCGCCGGAGAACAACGCGCAGGTCGGCACCTCGTTCGTGGTGCGGGTCGACATCTCCGACGAGAACGGCGTGGCGCGTACCGAGCTGTGGATCGACAACCAGAAGGTCGAGGACCTGGCGACGCCGCCCTACGTCTACAACGCGCCGGCGTCGCTGGCCGATGGCACCCACACCGTCGAGGTCCGCGCGTTCGACACCCAGGACACGATGGGCTCGGACTCGGTCACCGTGATCCTCGGCGAGCCGTGCCAGATCCCCGGCGACTGCCTCGACGCCGGCGAGGGCTACACCTGCGTCGGTGGTCGCTGCGTGCCTGGCGAGGGCGTCGTCGGCGGCCTCGGCACCGCGTGCATCAGCGGCACCGAGTGCTTCTCGGGCGTGTGCTCCTACGACGGCACCGATCGCCTGTGCACCGAGTCGTGCACGCTCGGCGCGGGCCAGTGCCCGGGCGGCTTCGGCTGCCTCGACGACGGCCAGGGCGGCGGCGTGTGCTGGCCGGGCGTCGACGAGGGCGGCGGCTGCGCCGCGGGCTCCGACGGCACGCCGACCCTGCCGATCGCGCTGGGCCTGGCCTTCGGCGCGCTGGTGTGGCCGCGCCGCCGTCGGCGCCGGGCGTGAGCGCGGCGTCAGCGACCGACCCGCTCGGCGGGTGGGCGCGATCGCTTCTCGAGGCGACCACGCTCGCCGGCAAGCTGGTGGCGCCGCCGCCGGCGCCGTGGCCGGAGCTCGCCGCCGCGCCGGTGCGCCTCGAGGCGCCGGGCCGACCGGCCAACCTGACGATCCGCCCCGGCCGCCAGGTGCCGGTGCCGCCGGTCGCCGGCATGCGCGACCCGGCGCAGCGCGGGCGCATCCTGCACGCGCTGGCCAACCACGAGCTGCAGGCGGTGGAGCTGTTCGCGTGGGCGCTCTTGATGTTCCCCGCCGCGCCGCGGCCGTTCCGCGCCGGCCTGGTGGCGATCCTCGTCGAGGAACAGCGCCACCTCGAGCTCTACCTCGGGCGCCTCGCCGCGCACGGCAAGGCCTTCGGCGACGACCCGGTCACCGGCCACTTCTGGAACAAGCTCGATCAGCTGGCGACCCCGCTGGAGTTCGTGTGCGCGATGGGCCTGACCTTCGAGAACGCCAACCTCGACTTCGCCGGCGCCTACGCCGCCGCCGCCCGTGCCGCCGGTGACCTCGACACCGCGGCCGTGCTCGACCGCGTCCACGCCGACGAGATCGGCCACGTCGCGTTCGCCTACAACTGGCTCGAGCGCCTGGCCCCGGATCGCGACCCGTGGCAGGCGTACCTCGACACCGCGCGGTTCCCGCTCGGCCCGCACCGCGCGCGCGGGCGCGAGTTCGACGTCGAGGCGCGGCGCCGCGCCGGGCTGGCGCCGAGCTTCATCGAGGGGCTGGCCGCGGCGACGCCGACCCGCCCCGGCGGCGCGCCGCGCTAGTGCGGTCGGACTTCGTCGGCAACCTCGGCTGCGAGCGCGCGTGGGCCGGTGCGCCGGCGGTGCCGCCGCGAGTCGCGCAGCACGCGGCCGCCCTCGCCTGCCTGGCCCGGGCGCTGGCGCCCGACGGCATCGACGAGATCACGGTATGGACCGACGCCGAGGTCGCGGCCCGGCGATCGCCGGTCCTGACAGGGCTGCCGGCGCTGACCGTCGCGACCGGCCCGGCGCCGGTCGACGCCGCCGCCTGGGGAGGTCGCGGCGAGCTCGCGCGCGCCGGCGACGGCGCCACCTGGCGCGAGGTCGCGTGGCACGCGCGGGTGCCGGCGGCGCTGGCGGCCCGGGTCAACGACCGACGGCTGGCGCTGGCGCTGGCGACGCGGCTCGGCTGCGCGCTGCCCGGCGCCGGGGTCGCCACCGACGACGCCTCGCTGCGCGCCCTCCTGGCGACGATGGACCGGCCGTGGGTGGCCAAGGCGGTGCTCACCGCCGCCGGGCGCGATCGCGCGTGGGGCGAGGGTCCGCCGCCGGTCGACGTGGCCCGCCGCCTCGCGCGGCTGCTCGAGCGCTTCGGCGCGCTGGTGATCGAGCCGTGGCTGCCGCGGCTCGTCGACGTCGCCACCTGCGGCGTGATCGACGCCGCCGGCGGCGTGCGCCTGCTGCCCACCCACGGCGGCCGGCTCGGCGCGCGAGGACAGTTCGCCGGGATCGAGCTGGCGCCGCCGTCGCTTGGGGCCGACGAGGCGCGCGTCGTCGTCGACACCGCCGCCGCCGTCGGTGCCGCGCTGGCCGCCGCCGGCCTGCGTGGGCCGTTCGCGGTCGACGCCTTCGCGTACGAGGACGAAGGCGGCGCGCGCCAGCTCCACCCGCTCGTCGAGATCAACGCCCGCTACACCTTCGGCCACGTGGCCCACGCCCTCGGCGAGCGCCTCGGCGCTGGGGTCCTCGGCCTGGGGCCCCCGGCGCCGGCGGGCGCCGTCGTGCTGCTGCGCCCCGACGACGACGACGGCGCGGCCGCCTGGTTCGCCCCCGGCGGGTGATCGCGCCGGCGAAATGCCGACGCGCCCCGTGGCAATCACCATGCAGATTCGGCAGGGTGGCGACGTGGAGCCCGTCGATCCCAACGCGCCTGGCGACGACGCGCGGCGCGACCCCGCGCCGCGCGAGGCCGACGAGCACGCCGACGGCTGGGCGCTGGCCGATCACGAGCAGCTCCCGATCAGCGAGGCCGAGGCCCGCGAGGTCGTCGCCGAGATCCGCGAGATCGCCGGCAGCCGCCCCGACGACCCCGACGACCCCAGCGCCGGCGAGCGCGCGCCGGCCCGCGCCACCACCGAGCACGAGCCGCTGTCGCCCGAGGAGCTGCGCGACGCCTGGCCGCTGCTGGCGTTGCCCGAGCGCTCCGACGGCCTCTCGGTGCTCTCGCGCGAGGACGCCGAGGACTTCTTCATCGCGCTGCCGGCCACCGATCAGGCCGAGATGCTCCTGCACTGGAAGCCCGGGCTGCGCCGCCAGTGGCTGCGCCTGCTCGAGCCCGACGACGTCGCCGACGTGATCCAGGAGGCGACCGCGGCCGCCGACGAGGACGAGGGCGGCGAGCCGTGGGTGCGGACCGCGCTGCTCGGCCTGCTCGACGAGCCGACCCGCAAGGAGGTGTCCGCGCTCCTGGCCTACGCCGAGGACGAGGCCGGCGGCCTGATGAACACCCGCTTCGCGCACCTGCGGCCGCAGATGCGCGTCGACGAGGCCATCAGCTACCTGCGCCGCCAGGCCCAGGGCACGGTCGAGACCATCTACACCGCGTACGTGCTCGACGCCGAGCTCCACCTGATCGGCGTGGTGTCGTTCCGCGATCTGTTCGCCGCGCCGACCAACACCACCGTCGCCGAGATCATGGAGACCGACGTGGTCCGGGTCAGCGAGGACCTCGACCAGGAGGCGCTGTCGCGGGTGTTCGCCGAGCACGACCTCAACGTGATCCCGGTTGTCGACGCCTTCGGCGTCATCAAGGGCATCGTCGCCGTCGACGACATCGTCGACGTGGTCCAGGAAGAGGCCACCGAGGACATCCAGAAGTTCGGCGGCATGGCGGCCCTCGACGTGCCGTACCTGCAGTCGCGCCGGCGCGAGATGATCCGCAAGCGGGTGCCGTGGCTGGCCATCCTGCTCGGCGGCGGCCTGCTCACCACCACCGTGCTCGGCGCGTTCCAGGTCCAGCTCGCGCACGCCACCGTGCTGATGCTGTTCATGCCGCTCATCATCTCGAGCGGCGGCAACGCCGGCTCGCAGGCCTCGACCCTGGTCATCCGCGCGATGGCGCTCGGCGAGGTGCGGCCATCGGACTGGTGGCGCGTGATCCGGCGCGAGGTCGCCACTGGCCTGGCCATGGGCGCGATCCTCGCCGCGCTGGGCGCGGTCCCGGTCCTCATCTGGGGCGCCAGCGGCGGGCTCGGTGAGTTCTACGCGCTCCTGGCCATCACCGTCGGCCTGAGCCTGGTCGCGGTGGTCGTGTTCGGGACCCTGGTCGGCTCGGGGCTGCCGTTCGTGCTCCGCAAGATCGGCGCCGACCCGGCCAGCGCGTCGGCGCCGATGGTCGCGACCCTGAGCGACGTCAGCGGCCTGCTCCTCTACTTCACCATCGCCAACCTGGTCCTGTCGGGCACCGTCCTGTGAGCGTCGGGCGCGGCGCGATTCGCCGGTCGACGCCGCTGACGCCGTGCTAGGACTCGCGGGCATGCCAGGCGCGCGCGTCTATCATTACCGGGATCCCGCGGCGGTCGTGCTCGGGCTGCGCGAGCTGCGCCGGGCCGGCCTCACCCCGCGTGGGCTGCTGTTCGTCGCGCTCGATCCGCGCGGCGAGACCTACCTCGCGGTGCCCGAGGATCTCGACGCCGTCGATCGCCTGAAGGTCGGCGACAAGCTCAGCCTCGAGCCGCCGTGGTCGGGGCGCTACTTCCACTTCGACAGCATCCACCGCCTGCCCGGCGACACCGTCCTGTGGAACGGCGACCGCCGCCTCGGCGACACCGGCAGCGCGCCCGAGGTCGCGTGCGCGATCTCGGAGTGGCTCAAGGGCTCGTCGGCCAAGAACGTGTTCATCGGCTGCACGCCGCACATGCCCGGCGCCTGGTGGGCGCAGGATCACCTGTCTCCGGTCATCGAGCTGCACGGCCGCGGCCTGGTCGACTGCGTGGTCACCACCTCCGGCCTGCTCGCGCGCAAGATCGACGAGCCCGGGCTGTGGCACATCGGGTTCGCCGAGATCGCGCGCCAGGGCGGCCCGCGCGACGGCTGGCAGGAGATCTACCGCAGCCCGATGGGCAACATCCTCCTGGTCGAGCGCCGCGTCCTCAACTACCGGCTGGTGCTCACCTGCGAGCAGGGCCTGGTCGAGGTCGACGTCAGCCACCTGCCCGACCTCGTCGTCGAGACCGCGCGGGTGCCGATGCGCAGCGGCTGCGGCGTGGTCGGCCGCATCGACGGCGGCGCCTTCGCGGTGACCTCCGGCCGGGTCGAGCCCTGGGGCCTCGCCGACATCTCGCCGGCGATGCTGGTCGGCTCGCCCAACCAGTCGCTCCTCGAACTGCCGCGCACGCTGGCGGCGATGTCGCTCGACGAGCCGGGCGAGCCCTCGACCTGACCCGCGCGCTAGCGCGAGCGCAACTGCGAGGCAGCGCGCCTCGATGGCGGCGCGCTGCTGCGCCATCCACGCGCCAGCCGCGCGCGCCGCGGCCTGGGCCCGGGCCCGCGCGACCGCCGCCGCCTTGGCGCCCGGATCGGCGCCGCGATCGGCGCGCCGCAGCGCCTCGCCGGTGGGCGCGTCGACGACGTCGCGCAGGATCACCGCGGTCTGCTCGCCGGTGAACGCGCCGACGTCGTCGGCCTCGCCGGCCACCGGCGGCGGCGCCGCGGCGCCCTCGCGGGAGGCGCTGGGCTGCTGCCGCCGCGGGCCCTCGTCGTCGCGCGTCGCCAGCTCACGCGCGCTCGTGGGCGTCGCGGAGCTGCTCGGCCCGGCGCAGCGCCGCCTCCTGCCGATCGAGGGTGGCGATCGCGGTGGCGAGCTCGCGCTCGGCGGCGCGCAGGCGCTGGGCCTGCTCCTCGAGCTCCTCGGGATCCGCCAGTGGATCGAGGTCGCCGTCGGGCAGGACGATGCGGCGCGCCGCTGCCGGCGGGGCGTGGCGCGCACGCAGCGCCGAGCGCACGCGCGCGCGGCTCGGGGGCGAGCGGAGCTCGGCGTCGACCGCCGCGACCACCGCCGCGCGCGCCGCGCGACCGCGGTGCGCGCCACGGTCACCGCCTGCTCGCCGGCGGCGAGCTCGCGCGGTGGCCTGCGAGGTCGCGAGCTGCTCGCGCAGCTGGCGATCGCGCCGCCACGACGCCCGCTGGCAGCAGGCGCATCGATCGCGCGGGCTGCTCGGCATACCCGCGGCCGCGCTCGGCGTGGGTGCCCGCGCCGCGAGCGAGCGCTCGGCGGTGGCCAGCCGCGCCAACGCCGCCTCGGTGCCAGCCCGCGCCGAGGCCACCGGCCGAAGTGGCGCCGGGCCATCGGCGAGGGCCGCCCCGGGCCGCGCGACGAGGAACGCCAGCCCGAAGGCGACACCCAGGCCGAACGCACGCGAGGCCGACATCGACGTCCGGTAAAGCACCCTCCATGCCACCCCGTCGGCACGCCAAAGCCGCGAACTCGCTAGCGTCCTCGGGCTCGAACACGTGCCAGAGCGGCACGGCGCGGGGTCAGCCCCACGAAAACTGAGCCTACATGCGGGTGCGGGCGTCAGGGCGCGAGGCGTTCCCGACGCCAGGCCGCGCCATCGGGCAGGTAGCGGACCCGGTCGTGCAGCCGGCTGTCCTGCCCCTGCCAGAACTCGAACCGCGTCGGCACCAGCCGGAAGCCGCCCCAGTGCGCCGGTCGCGCGGGGGCGAGCCCGCGCGGCCGCGACCTCCGCGACCCGTTGCTCGAGCGCCGCCCGATCGGGCAGCACTCGCGACTGCGGCGAGGCGATCGCGCCGATCCGGCTGCCGAGCGGGCGCGCCGCGAAGTACGCGTCGGCCTCGGCGTCGGCGACGCGCTCGACCGCGCCCTCGACCCGGATCTGGCGATGGTGCGGGTGCCAGTACAGGACCACCGCGGCACGTGGATCGGCGGCGAGCTGCTGGCCCTTGTCGCTGTCGAAGTTCGTGAAGAAGGTCAGGCCGCGGGCGTCGAGCTCCTTGAGCAGCACGACCCGCGCCGCCGGCGCACCGCCGGGCTGGATCGTCGCGAGGGTCATCGCGTTCACCGCGGGCACGTCGGCGGCGACCGCGGCGGCGAGCCACGCGTGGAACTGCGCGAACGGATCCGGATCGGCGACCTCGGGCCCGAAGGCGGTGCCGGCGTACTGCTCGCCGACCTGCCACAGCACGTCGCGGGTCACGGCGCGTCCGCGGCCGCGCCCTCGAGCAACCCGAGCAGGCGGTGGAAGTCGTCGTGCAACGACGCGAACGCCTCGTCGAACTGCGCCGAGCCGTCCTCGCAGACCATCGCGACCACCACCACGCCCGTCTCGAGCTCGTCGGCGGCGGCGGCCCACGCCTCCGCCTCGACGGTCGCGGGCGGCGGCGCACCCTTGACGGCGTCGCTGGCCTCGACCAGGTCGTCGATGGCCTCGCAGGTCGCCTCGAACCGCGCCGGCCCGGGCTCCATGTGCCAGCGCGGCGCCAGCACGTCGTGGAACGCCGCGAGGGCCGGCGGCAGATCCGGGTGCGCGTGGGCCTCGTCCTCGGCCGGGGCCGGCGGTGGCGGTGGCGCCGCCTCGGGTGCAGCCCCGGGCCCGGTGGAGGTCGGGCGCGCCGCGCCGCCACAGCCGATCATCACCAGCGCCAGGCCGAGCAAGGTCTTGTGCATGCGCGCGGTGTCCCACGCGCCCGCGCCGCGGTCAACGCGGCGCGACGTCGCGGCGGTCGCGATCAGATGTCGGCGGTGCGCAGCGTGAAGCTCGACGCCTTGTAGCCGTGCACGAGCACGTGCAGCGTGCCGCTCGAGGTCGGGGTGAACGAGATGGTCTCGTTGCCGCTCGAGGTGTAGCCCCGGTAGAGGTACGCGCTGGTGGTCGGCGCCGCGCCCAGCTGCACGTAGAGGTCGACGTCGTTGGGGGCGAAGGTGCGGATGAAGATCTTCTTGCCGGCGATGACGTCGACGGTGAAGGCCTTGCTGGCGCCCAGGGCCACGTCGTCGGTCACGTCGAGGTGGGTCACGGTGGTCACCGGCGGCGGCGGCGTGACGGTGCCGGTGCCCTCGCGGTAGGTGATGGTCAGCGCGAACTCGCTCGACGCCGCGTAGCCGTTGACGCCGACGTAGAAGGTGCCGGGGCCGACCAGGGCGCACTCCTCGGCGCTGCCGTTGCGGTACGGCCGGCAGTCGTAGCTGGCCGCGGTCGGCGCCCCGCCCTTGCGGACGTAGAGGTCGGCGTCGCCGGTGCCGGTCAGGCTGGCCTTGAGGGTGGCGCCGGCGGCGACCTCGAACGGGCCGTACTGCTTCCAGGCGCTCTTGGTCACGGTGCCGGCGTCGTCGACCTGGCGATCCTCGCCGGTGGTCGGCGCCGCGCCCTGCGACAGGTCGAGCAGCGTCTTGACCTGCGCGAACTTGATCTTGCCGCCGGCGACCGAGGTCGCGCTGGCGCGCACCGGCAGCCACACGAAGTCGGGGTGCTTGCGCTTGCTGTTGCCGGTCCACTCGCCGCCGACGACCTTGCCCGCGGCGTCCACCTCGAGGATGTAGTCGTAGGCGTCGTGGTGGGTGTACGAGTCGATGGAGGCGGCCAGGTTGCCGTCGCGCGACGCCGGCGACTCCGAGATGTAGTCGACGTCCATGTGGACGTAGAACAGCTTCGCGGCCTTGTCGTTGAAGGCGTACGTCGTCGGGATCTGGCCGCCGGCGACCACGGTGATCGCGTAGTCGGCCTGGGCGTAGCCGTGCACGCCGACGAAGAGCTGCGAGGCGCCGGCCGGCACCGTGAGGTCACAGGTCTCGGCGGCGCCGTTGTCGTACGGGCGGCAGGCGTAGGTCTGCGCGGTCGGCGCGGCGCCGAAGCGCGCGTAGAGGTCCGGGTCGCCGGTGCCGGTCATCGTGACCGACACCTTCTGGCCGGGGGTCCACCGCGATCGCGGGGAGCTGCGCCCACGCCTGGGCGGCGACGGTGCCCGCGTGCTGGGTGGTGACGCCACCCTCGGCGGTGACGCCGACCAGCTCGTTGGCGCGCTGCGGGGTGACCTCGTCGTGGCGGGTGATGCGGTAGCCGCGCAGCGGCTGGTTCCACACCTCGCCGTCCCAGGTGCGGTCGTACACGAACGACTCGCCCTGCTTGCCGAGGTAGTTGGTCATCAGCACGTGGAACGTGCCGGGGTTGGTGTCGCGGCAGCCGGCGTCACCGCCGGTCGGGCGCCCGTACTTGTCGAAGCTGATCTCCTGCTCGCTGTCGAGGTCGTTGCAGCGCAGCGACACGAACTTGGTCTCGGTGCGGTCGTAGGCCAGGGTCACCAGCGCCTTGATGTCCTGCACCTTGAAGGTCACGCCGCCGTAGGTGACCGGCACCTTCGGCTCCGGCGTCAGGATCGCGGCCGGCGACCACGCGTGGCAGATGCCCCACCAGGTCGGGATGCAGCGGCCGCTGGTCTGGCCCTCGCGCTTGGCGCACTCCTCGCCGAGGTTGGCGTTGCAGTCGCTGGTGGCGGTGCACGCGGTGCGCGAGGTCTGGGCGTCGATGCCGTGGTACTTCGACACCGCGTCCTCGACGCCGGTGACGCCGAACGCCTGGCCGAACTTGGCGGCGGCCGAGGTGCTCTGCGCGCCGTCCCACTTGTGGTTGATGCTGTCCTCGTAGACCGGCCAGTAGTTGCCGGCCCACGGGGTGTTGCGCGCGGCGCCGGTGCGCGGCAGCTCGGCGGCGCGGTACTCGAGGCTGCTGTTGAACAGCGCCGGATCGTCGGCGCTGCCCCAGGCCTCGGCCTTGCCGTCGACGCCGCCCTTCACGTCGCTCTCGTCGGGCTTGTCGTCCTCGTCGACACAGGCGGGGAGCCCCAGGGCCAGGGTGCCGACGAGGCCCAGGGTGCCGAGCAGGCTCGGCGCACGCGAGATCGCACGCAGCTTCATGATGCCCGGCGCTAGAGCAGGAGTCGTGCCGACGACGCGCGCACCTGCTGCGCGATCGGCACCGCGGCGGCGCGTGGGTCCGCGAGGTTGCCGACGGCGGCGGTGTCGCGGGATGCGGCATGGCCACCGCGGTTGCCAGCTAGTGCGCTCGCCAGCGCGGCCTGGGTGTCTCGATCGCGGCGCCGCCGCGCCTCATCGCAGCGGGCGCAGGCCGCGCTCGGCGCGGGCGGCGTTGGCCGCCGCCGCGAACCGCTCATCGTGCATGAGCAGCTTGGAGGTCGCGCCGGTGGTCAGCCCGACCGCAGCGGCGGTGGCGGCCACCTCGGCGCCGGTGGCGACGAACACGTCGAGGAGCTGCGCCATGCCGATGAGGTAGGCGGGGGTCTGCCGGGTCTTCTCGCCGAGGCGGGCGGTGCCGCCGCCGAGCAGCGCCGCCAGGCTCGGCGTCGCCGCGAACGCCGGGAGGTCGACCGGCTCGCGCAACCCGACCGCCAGCTTCTCGCGCAGGCGCCGCAGGGCGCGCGCCTTGTTCTCCGGCTGGGCCCGGCTGTCCTCGGCGATCGCGGTGATCCCCGACGGGCGGTGGCGCAGCCGCACCGCGCTCTCGGTCTTGTTGCGGTGCTGGCCGCCGGGCCCCGACGCGCGGTAGCGGTGGACGTCGCAGTCGGCCAGGAGCTGGTCGTCGCGCGACGCGAGCCAGCGATCGCGCTGGCCCGGGGCCGGCGCGGCGGCGGCGGACGCCGTCAATTGGCGGCCGTCGGCGCCGGCGCGCCCACCGTCGGCGCCTCGCCCGGCTCGACGAAGACGTCGACGCCGGCGTGCAGGCCCGCCCGAGCATACTCGACCCGGGCGATGCCGCCGTCGCCGCCCAGGGCGCCCACCAGCTTGCCGAGCTTGTCGTCGAGGCCTACCCCGGCGTCGGCGCAGAAGCCGCCGAGCTCCTCGCGCGGCAGGCCGGGCACCAGGGCCCCGAGCTTGACCACCTGCCCGGCCCGGATGCGGACCGCGATGGCGACCAGGGGCTCGGCGCCGGCGGCGATGCGCTCGCGCAGGGCCTTGGCCAGCGGCGCGCCGGTGAAGTGCTCGAAGGCGGCGTCGAGCACGCTCGCCTGGTGGGCGGCGGTGACGCCCGGCAACGCCAGCTCGATCTCGGAGTACGGCGCCTCGCCGATGGCCTGCTGGAACCGCTCGATGCGCTCGATCTGGTGCTGGTCGACGAACGCCTTGAGCTGGAACTTGGCCTCGTGGGTGCCGAACATCGGCTCGACCTCGCTCCACGGGTGCGGGTCGCCGATGTGCCAGCCGGTGACCACCTTGCCGGCGGCGACGCCGATCCACATGCCGACCAGCTGCGGCTGCAGCGCGCCGCCGATCTGATCGATGATGGCCTCGTCGCTGCGAGCCATGTTGCAGAGCTTGAAGTAGTCCGCCATCTTGGGCACGAACCCACGCGGATCACCCCACGCGCCTCAGAACAGGCGCCGCAGATCGCTGCCGAACGACGCCAGGTAGCTCACCGCGTGGCCGTCGGGCATCTCCGGCGGCATCGGCACGTGCTCGAGGAAGCGGTCGAGGTGGATGTCCATCCACTCCTCCACCGCCGGCAGCTGCGACAGCCCGATCTGGAGGTTGAGCCGCACCGAGAGGGCGCGCTGCAGCGCGCTGTCGAACCCGCTGGCCATACGAAAGCCTACCTCAGCCCGGGCGCTCGCCACGGATGCGCGGCAGCAGCATCACGAAGTTGCACGGCGCGTGGCGGTGATCGAGCTGGGCGATGAGGATCTGCTCCATCCCGAGGCGGACGCCGCCGGTCGAGCCCGGCAGCAGGAACACGAAGGTGTCGCCGCACAGCGCGCCCTCGGCCCGGCTCTGGATGGTCGAGGTGCCGATCTCGGCGAAGGAGAGGTGGCGGAACAGCTCGCCGAAGCCGGGGATGGCCTTGGTCACCAGCGGCGCCAGCGCCTCCGGCGTGACGTCCCGCGGCGTGACCCCGGTGCCGCCGGTGGCGATCACCACGTCGACGCCGGGATCGTCGATCCACGCCTGGAGCTGGGCGCGGATGGCCAGGAGCTCGTCGCGCACGATGACGCGCCCGGCCACGACGTGCCCGGCCTGCGCCAGGAGCTCGGCGATGAGCGCGCCGGAGCGATCGTCGGCGGTGGTGCGGGTGTCGGAGACGGTGAGGACCCCGACGTGGACCGGGATGAACTCGCGTGGCGCCATGGCCGGCATCCTACGCGGCGGCCGCGCGATCCGGGAAGGCGGCGGGGCCGACCTGGCGTAGGATGCGCCGTGCTCGAAGACGCCCACGCCCCGGTCGCCGAGCCGACCACCGAGCCGGCCGCGCCGACCGCCGCGCCCGCGATGGCGGCGCCCGACGCGACGCCCGCGCAGCGCGCCCGCTGGGAGCGCGACGTCCGGCTGCGCCTCGAGCAAGGCGCCTCCGCCCAGGAGGTCGCGCGGTTCCTGGCCCAGCACGTGCCGACCGAGGAGCGCGAGCAGTACGCGGCGATGGCCAACGCCATCCGCGGCAACGCGTTCTGGGATCAGGTGCTCACGGCCGCCGCGCAGACCTCGTCGTCGGTGCTCAGCGGGCGCATGCTGGTGTCGAACAACCCCGAGGGGCTCGATTCGCCGGGCACGATCATCACCGCCGAGATCGCCGCCGGGCGGATCGCGGCGTACATCCACCACAGCAACCACACCACCACGGACCTGGCGATGTTCCTGGTGGTCACGCCCACCGGCGCCGGCCCGGTGACGGTGGCGATGTCCGGAGCATCGGCGGCGACCGGCACCAGCAAGCGGGCCCAGGGCAACGGCGGCGCGCTGTGGTCCAAGGATCCCAACGTGCTCGTCGCCGCCGCGATGGAGGCGCGCGACGACGGCACCGGCGCCGGCCGCGATCGCGATCTCGATCTGCGCACCAACCTGGTCAAGACCGACGCCACCGCGATGGCGCTGCCGCTCGGCAAGCTGCCGCGCAAGCGCGGCGGCGATCCGCCGCTGTTCGACGCCCGCTACGACCTCGAGCTCAGCGGCGACGCCAAGCTGGCGGTGGTCGCCGAGCCCGCCGGCGCCAGCGCCGCCGCCGGCGCCATCGCCGAGGACGAGTTCGCCGTCGGCAACACCAAGTACGAGAAGTCGTCGACCCACGGACGGGCCGCCGGCGTCTACGAGGGCGCCAACTGGCGCAGCGACGACACCTACCTGCTGTCGCAGCTGCCGAGCCGGCGCTACCTCACCGGGAGCAAGTTCGACAGCTTCGCCGGCAAGGCGGAGAACCCGAGCCTGGTCAGCGGCGGCTCGATGCAGGTGGTCGGCCCGTCGGCGGCGGTGCTGGCGGCGGCCCGCGACAAGGCCGGCCGCTCGATCGACGCCGCCACCGTGTACCTGGCCGAGGAGGTCTTCCGCATCTCGGCGCACTGGCTGCGCGAGAAGCACGCGTGGAACGGCACCGCGCTCACCCCGTCGGCGCTCTCGGGCGACTACGTGACGATCCTCGACGGCCTGCGCACCGCGTTGCGCGCCGATCTCGCGAGCGGCAACGACGACGCGGTGAAGGCCCACGTCGACGCCAACCGCAACCTCGGCGCCACCGTCGACGCCGCCAGCTACGGCACCATGTTCGACGTCGCCATCCTGGTCGACAACGACACCGCCAGCGCCGGCGCCTTCGCGCTGAACTTCATCACCGACTTCAAGGCCGAGGAGGCCGGCGCCACCAAGGGCAACATCTACCGCGGCCTGGTCTCCGTCGACGGCGTCGACCACCCGATCAACCACGACACCGCGAGCGGGCGTCAGGTCGAGGTCACCCTCGGCGGCGCCGCCCGGCTCGAGCCGGGCGCGGCCAAGTACGTCCACATCCAGTTCCTGTCGCCGGGCCAGATCAGCACCAACCAGGCCCTCGAGGTCCAGAAGCGCTGAGCGCGCGCGCTCACGGTACCGCGGGCGCCACCGGCGGCAGCACCGCGCGCAGCCCGCGCAGCGCCGCGCCGTGGAAGATCGTCCCGTGGGTCTCCTCGGGCATCGGCGCGTAGGTCAGCGTGACCCGCGGCGCCAGCAGCTCGGCCAGGGTCGCGACCAGCGCGGTCGACTCCGGCTCGTCGCCGACGGTGAGGAACACCCGCTTGCCGACGCGCGCGTCGTCGGCGAGCAGACCCGGCGCGTCCTTCACCAGGCCGCCCGCGTTCCACCACACGCTCGGGCTCACCGCGACGTAGGCGTCGAACAGGACCGGCTCGCGCAGGAGCGTCTCGACGATGAACAGCCCGGCGGCGGACTCGCCGATGATCGCGGTCTCGGCGCTGGCGCGATAGTCGGCGCGCACCGCCGGCAGCAGCTCGTCGGCGAGGAACCGGCGGAAGGTGGCCGAGCCGCCGGCCCGGGCGCCAGTTTCCAGGTCGCTCGGCACCGTGGTCGGGGGCGCCAGGTCGCGCTTGCGGACCGTGTTCGATGCCGACGACGATCACCGGGCGCATCGTGCCGTTGCCCACCGAGACCTGGACGATGCCCGAGAGGTGGTGGAAGTCCTCGCCGATGCCGCCGTCGAGCACCAGCAGGATCGGGTAGCGGACGTCGCCGTCGGCGTAGCCCGGCGGCAGCATCACGTTGCAGCGACGGGTCTCGCCCAGGATCGTCGACGCCATCGTGTAGCTCTGGGCGATCACCACCGGCGCGCCCTCGCTCGCCGGCGGCTGTGGCGCCACCGGCGGGCACCGGGTGGCGGTGGTGCCGCCGCAGGCAGTGGTGGCGAGGGACAACACGATGGCGAGCAACCCGGACGCACGTGGGCGACACCTCGGCCCTCGCACGGGTGCGGTCAAGGCCGGCGGCAGGCGCCGCGTGCGCGAACGTATCGCCCGCGAAGACACGCGTGGCGAGGCGCCTGGGCTACATCATCGGCGGATGCACCCGAGCAGCGGCCCGCTGGTACCCGCCCTCGCCCGCGCCGCGGAGGCGCCGTGACCCGCCGCGCGGCGCTCGTCCTCGCCGTCGGCGCGGCCGTCGCGCTGGGCGTGGGCTACCTGCGATGTGGCCGAGGAGCTCCGGGGGCTGGCTCGTCGTCCTCGGCAGGCGCGCCCGTCGCGAGCTCGGAGCGCCCCGCCGGCGCGGCCCGCGGCGCCCGGCGCGATCCGATGCGCCTGCCCCGCGCCTCCATCGCCGGGACGATCACCGTCGCCGACGGCGGCGCCGCGGTCGCCGGCGCGCTGGTGTGCGCGGCGTACGCCGGCGCGGAGCTGACCGTCGAGGAGCGGCGCCAGCCCACCTGCGCTCGCTCGGGTGCCGACGGCGGCTACCAGCTCGACACCCTCGCGCCCGGCGCCTGGAACCTGACCGCCAGCGCCGACGGACGCCCACCCGCGCGCTGGCGCGGACCGCTGCCGGAGCTCGCGCCCGCGGTGAGGGTCGAGGCCGGCGAGGCGAAGCGCGGCATCGATCTCGTGCTGCGCCCGGGCGGCGTGCGCGTGCGTGGCGTCGTCAACGACATCGGCGGCGGGCCGATCGCCGACGCCTGGGTCGCCGTCGAGAGCACGCGCGTCGACGACACCGCGTTCCACACCCGCAGCGGAGCCGACGGCAGCTTCACCGCGTGGCTCATGCCCGGGGACGTGCGGGCCAGCGCGACCGCCGACGGCTACGCCGAGGGACGTGGCGAGGGCGTGGCGCCGACCGAGCAGCTCGAGATCCTCTTGTCCCCGGGCGCCACCCTCGCCGGCGTGATGGTCGAGGCTGGCACCGGGACGCCGGTCGAGGGCGCGACCGTCGTCGCCGAGGGCACGTGGTGGGAGGCCGGCAGCACGGGCTCGGCGCGAACCAACGAGCGCGGCGAGTTCCGGATCACCGGGCTACAGCCCGGGCGCTACAAGCCCACGGCGCAGGCCACC
>JAWKQW010000031.1:0-80528 GCA_041389945.1 Kofleriaceae bacterium | reverse complement strand
CCGGGTCGCGAAGTGGGCGGTGTACGCGGTGCTGGCGTTCGCGCTCGCCAACGTGTTCCTCGCCTACTTCGTCGGCCGGGCCCGGCTCGAGCAGTGGGTGTTCCACTCGCCGGCCGATCACCCGGTCGGGTTCGCGGTGGTCGCGGTGGTGACCGCGCTGATGTTCTTCGACTTCGCCTACTTCCGCGAGCAGATGTGCATCGTCACCTGCCCGTACGGCCGCCTGCAGTCGGTGCTGCTCGACAAGCAGTCGCTCATCGTCGGCTACGACGCCGGCCGCGGCGAGCCGCGCGGCAAGCGGCGCAAGCTGCCGGTGGTCACCGACGGCGCGCCGGCGCCGGCCCAGGGCGACTGCGTCGACTGCGGTGCCTGCGTGGCGGTGTGCCCGACCGGCATCGACATCCGCAACGGCCTGCAGATGGAGTGCGTGGGCTGCGCCCAGTGCATCGACGCCTGCGATCCGATCATGACCCAGACCGGCCGCCCGACCGGCCTCATCCGCTACACCTCCGAGGACGAGCTCGCCGGGGTGCCGCGCAAGCTGCTGCGGCCGCGCACGCTCATCTACCCGGCGCTGATCGCGCTGGTGGTCGGCCTGCTCGGCTACGCGTCGTCGCACCGCACCGACGCCGACGTCTGGGTCGAGCGCATCACCGGCGCGCCGTTCGTGGCGCTCGCCGACGGCCACGTCGCCGCCGCCGCCCGCATCTCGCTGGAGAACCGCGCGGCGAGCCCGCGGGTGTACACGCTGACGCTGGTCGACGCGCCCGACGCCACCCTGCGCGCCGGCACCACGCTCACGCTGGCGCCGGGGCAGCGGGTGACCCTGCCGATGTTCGTCGACGTGCCGGCGGCCAGCTTCGTCGACGGCAAGCGCCACGTGACCCTGCGGGTCGCCGACGACGCCGGCGGCGCGCGCGACCTGGTGCTGCCGCTGCTCGGGCCCGAGGCCGGAGGTGGCGCGTGAGCCCCGCGGCGCGCTGGACCACCGCCATCGTCGGCCTGCTCGGGCTGTGCGTGGCGGCGATGGTGACCCTGGCGGTGGTCGCCGGCGGCACCCGCGGCCGGCTGGTGGTGCCCGACTACGATCAGCGCGCGCTGCACCACGGCGACGTCATGGCCCAGCGCGATCGCGACCGCGCCCTCGGCTGGCACGCCGGGCTCGCCATCGACGGCGACGACGTGGTGGTCACCGTGCGCGACGCCGGCGGCCAGCCCGTCACCGGCGCCACCGTCGAGGTCGCGCTGTACCACCGCGCCGCCGCCAGCACCGTCCTCCACGTCGCCCCGCGGGCCGCCGGCGACGGCGTCTACCGCGGCCACGTCGACGGGCTGCGCGACGGCATCCACCAGCTCGCGGCCACCGTGCGCCGCGGCGACGCCACGTTCACCGCCGACGGGTGGGCCGAGCGATGACGACGTCGCTGCTCGCGGTGGTGGCGGCGAGCCTCGTCGGCAGCGTCCACTGCGTGGCGATGTGTGGGCCGCTGGCGGCGCTGCACCTGCCGGCCGACGGCCGCGGCGGGCTGCGGCTGGGATCGCTGCACGCGCTCGGCCGGATGCTCACCTACCTCGCCCTCGGGATCACCGCCGGCGCGCTCGGCCGCGCCCTCGAGCTCGCCGGCGAGCTGGCCTCGATCCAGCGCGCCGCCACCACCATCGCCGGCGCCGCGATCCTGGCCTGGGGCGTGATCGCCATCGCCCGCGCCGTCGGCGCCCGCCGGCAGCGGGTGGCCACCCGCACCACCTTGTTCGAGCGCGGGCTGGTGCGCCTGCGGGTGCGCCGTCCCGGTCGTCGCGCGGTCGCGCTCGGCGTGCTCACCGGGCTGTTGCCCTGTGGCTGGCTGTGGGCGTTCGTGGTGGTGGCCGCGGGCAGCGCGTCGGCCGTCGGCGGCGCGCTGGTGATGCTGGCGTTCTGGCTGGGCACGGTGCCGGCGATGCTCGGGCTGACCACGATCGCCGCGCCGCTGGTGCGCCGGCTGCGGGCGCGGCTGCCGATCGTCACCGCGACCGCGCTGGTGGTGCTCGGCGTGGTCACCCTCGCCGGTCGCTGGCAGGTCGCCGGCGACGCCGGCGTGACGAAGCCGACCTGCCACCACCACGGCGGCGCGCCGTGAGCGTCGCCGCCGCGCTGCGCGAGCCGCTCCTCGACGACGCGCCCGCGCGCGCGGCCGCGATCGCCGCGCGGCCCGAGCCGGCCACCTGCGTGCACTGCGGGCTGCCGGCGCCGGCGCCGGTCGTCGACGACGAGCAGCGCGTGTACTGCTGCACCGGCTGCGCCATCGTCGCCCGCACCCTGCGCGGCCACGGCCTCGAGCGCTTCTACGCCGTGCGCGACGCCGACGCCCCACCGCCGGCGCCGGCCCGCGCCACCGGCCGCAGCTACGCCGAGCTCGACGATCCGGCCCACCAGCGCCTGCACGTCGAGGTCGGCGCCGACGGCGTCGCCCACGCCGCCCTGTACCTCGAGGATCTGCGGTGCAGCGCCTGCGTGTGGCTGGTCGAGGCGACGCCGCGCTGCCTGCCCGGCGTGCGCGAGGTGCGGGTCGACCTCGGCCGCGGCAAGGCCGACGTCACCTTCGATCCGGCCCGCGTGCGCCTGTCGCAGATCGCCGGCCACCTCGATCGCGTGGGCCACCCGCCGCATCCCTACCGCGCGGCGGTGCGCGACCTGGAGCGGCGCCGCCAGGATCGCGCGCTGCTCATCAAGCTCGGCGTCGCCGGCGCCGCGGTGGGCAACCTGATGCTGCTCGCCGCCGCGCTGTACGCCGGGCTGTTCTCGACGATGGCCGCCGCGGACGTCGCGTTCTTCCGGTGGGCGTCGATGCTGGTCGCGGTGCCGGCGCTGGGGTTCGCGGCCAGCCCGTTCTTCCGCACCGCGCTCGGCTCGCTGCGCGCGCGCCGCATGCACCTCGACCTGCCGCTGTCGATCGGGATCGTGGTCGGCCTGGGCTGGGGCGCGGCCAACGTGGTCCGCGGCGCCGGCGAGATCTACTTCGACTCGCTGGCGATGCTGGTGTTCCTGCTCCTGGTGTCGCGCTGGGTGGTGGCGAGCCACCAGCGCCGCGCGTCGAGCGCCACCGAGATGCTCCTGGCGCTCACCCCGAGCCGGGCCCGCCGGCTGGCGCCCACCGCGAGCGACGCGCCCACCGACGCCGAGCTGCGCGAGGTGCCGATCGAGGCGATCGCGGTCGGCGATCGGGTGCTGGTCCGCGCCGGCGAGGTCATCCCGGTCGACGGCGAGGTCGCCGCCGGCCGCTCCAGCCTCGACGCCGGGCTGCTCTCCGGCGAGTCGCGCCCGATCGAGGTCGGGCCCGCGGCCGAGGTGTTCGCCGGCACCCTCAACCTGGTGGCGCCGCTGATCGTGGTCGCGCGCACCTCCGGCGAGGCGACCCGGGTCGGCCGCATGGTCGCCCGCATCGACGAGCTGTCGCGCCAGCGCGCCACCATCGAGCGCACCGTCGATCGCCTGGCCGGGCGCTTCGTCGCCGTGGTGATGGCCGCCGCCGCGCTCACCATCGTCGGCTGGGCGCCGTGGTCGGTCGGCGCCGGGCTCGAGCACGCGATGGCGCTGCTGGTGGTCACCTGTCCGTGCGCGCTGGCGCTGGCGACGCCGCTGGCGGTGGCGGTGGCGCTCGGGCGCGCCGCGCGGCGCGGCATCCTCATCAAGGGCCTGCACGCGCTGGAGACCGTGGCCACCCCGGGCACGATCGTGCTCGACAAGACCGGCACCCTCACCGAGGGCCGGCTCGAGGTGCGATCGTGGATCGGCGACCCCGGCGCGCGCGCGCTGGCCGCCGCGGTCGAGCGCGGCAGCGCGCATCCCATCGCCCGCGCCCTCGCCGCGCTGGTGCCCGACGCGCCGCTGGCGACCGGGCTGCACGAGGACCTCGGCGGCGGCATCCGCGGCGACGTCGACGGCCGGGCGGTCGCCGTCGGCGCGGTGCCGTGGCAGCGCCTGCGCGGCACGCCGATCCCGACCGAGCTCGAGGCCGCGATCGCCGAGCTCGCCGATCGCGGCGAGAGCCCGGTGGCGATCGCCGTCGACGATCGGGTGGTCGCGGTGGCCGGGCTCGGCGATCCGCTGCGGCCCGGCGTCGCCGACGACCTCGCGACGCTGCGCGCCGCCGGCTGGCGCCTCGAGCTGCTCTCCGGCGACGATCCGCGGGTCGCGGTCGCCATCGGCGCCGCCCTCGGGCTGCCAGCGGAGGCGTGCCGCGGTGGGGTGTCGCCCGAGGGCAAGCTCGCCCACGTCCGCGCCCTGCGCGATGGCGGCGCCACCGTGGTGATGGTCGGCGACGGCGTCAACGACGCCGCCGCGATGACCGCGGCCTCGTGCGGCATCGCGGTCGCCGGCGCCGCCGAGATCGCGCTGGAGGCCGCCGACGTCCTGGTGCGCGCGCCCGGCCTCGGCGGCGTGGTCGCGACCGTCGCCGGCGCCCGCGCCACCCTCGCCACCATCCGCCGCAGCCTGCGCATCTCGCTGGTCTACAACCTCGTCGCCGGCAGCCTCGCCGCCGGCGGCGTCATCCACCCGCTCCTGGCGGCGGCGCTGATGCCGCTGTCGTCGCTGAGCGTGCTCGCGAGCTCGATGCGCTCGCGCGCCTTCCGGGAGGTCCGCCCATGACCATGCTCCACGTGATCTTGCCGCTGGCCCTGGTCATCGCCGCCGGCGCGGTCGCCGCCTTCGTGTGGACGGTGCGCTCCGGCCAGCTCGACGACGTCGACACCCCGCCGCGACGGATGCTGCTCGACGACGACGAGCGTCGCCGCTGAGCGCGCGGTCAGCGCAGCCGGCGCCGCAGCACCACCGTGAAGCGGGTGCCGTGCGGTCCGGTGAGCACGTCGAGGCGGCCGCCGTGCAAGGCGACCAGGCTGTGCACGATCGCCATGCCCATGCCGGTGCCGCCCTCCTTGGTCGAGTAGAACGGCTCGTAGATCCGCTCGAGCACGGGCTCGGGGATGCCCGGCCCGTTGTCGGCGACCGCCAGCGTCACCGACCCGCGATCGTCGGCGGGCTGCAGCGCCACCGTCACCGCGCCGGCCGGGCGTCCCATCGCGGCCTCGATGGCGTTGCGCACCAGGTTCTGCGCCACCTGGTGGATCTTGCCCGCGTCGATCTCCACCATGACCGGCTCGCCGCCGTCGACCATGGTCAGGGCGACGCCGCTGGCCTGCGCCAGCGGCCGCTCGGCCTCGAGCACCTGGTGGAGCACGCCGCGCAGGTCGTGATCGCCGGCGCCCAGCTGCGGCGGCCGCGCGAACGACAGGAACTCGTTGAGCAGCGCGGTCAGCCGCTCGATCTCGTGGTGCGCGTGGGTGGTGGGCTCGATCAGCTTGGGATCGTCGCCGCCGCGCCGCAGCCGGCGCTCGAGCAGCTCGAGCTGGAGCTTGGCGGCGTTGAGCGGATTGCGGACCTCGTGGGCGAGCCCGGCGGTGAGGGTCTGCATCGCCACGATGCGCTCGGCCTGGCCCGCCCGCTCGCGCGTGAGGAGGCGCTCCTCGCTGTCGAGCTGGTAGGTGCGGAGCATCAGCGCCAGCTCCAGGTCGAGGAGCTGATCGACGGCGCGGTGGGTGGCGCCCCGCTGGGGCCCCGGGACCAGCTGGTCGACGTGGTCGTGGTAGGCCGCCCGCACCACGTTCATCGCGGCGAACATGTAGTGCTGCGCCATCTGCAGCTGCACGTGGCGCCGGCCGATGCGCGCGCGGCGCTCGCCGAACGCGTCGTCGAAGGGCCCGGCCAGGCCCGAGTCCATCCACGCCACCAGGGTCTGCTTGAGGCGCTCGCGCTGGGCGGCGTCGGCGATGAGCGCGCGGGCCCCAGGGGAGGCGTCGATGGCGGCGTAGAACTCCTCGGCGATCGCCGCGAAGCGCGGGGCCAGCACCGGCCGCAGCGCGCGCAGCCGGGCCTGGACCTCGTCGGTGAGGCCGATGTACGCGGTGAGCTCGCGCAGCAGCTCGCTCACGTGCCGCGCTTGTTCGACGACGACCGCCGCACCGCCTCGCCGCCGCTGCGCGGCGCCTCGCCGTACTCGTGCAGCCGGTACTGGATGGTGCGCGTCGAGATGCCGAGGATCTCGGCGGCGCGCGACGTCGAGCCGCCGGTGTGCTCGAGGGTGCGGGTGATGGCGTAGCGCTCGATCTGCGCCATCGACGCCCCGGGGATCTGCTGGCCGTCGAGGGTGGGCGACCCCGGCCGCACCGCCGCCGGCAGGTGGCGCGCCTCCAGCGCGCCGCCCGTCGACATCACCACCGCGCGCTCGATGGCGTTCTCGAGCTCGCGCACGTTGCCCGGCCAGTCGTGGGCCACCAGGCGCTCGAGGCAGTCGGGCGCGATCGCGTCGATCGTCTTGCCGCTGTCCTTGGCGAACCGGTCGAGGAAGAACCGGGCCAGGGCCGGGATGTCCTCGCGGCGGGCCCGCAGCGGCGGCAGCTCGAGGGCGACCACGTTGAGGCGATAGAACAGGTCCTCGCGGAAGCGGCCGGCGGCGACCTCCGCGGCGAGGTCGCGGTTGGTCGCGGCGACGACGCGGACGTCGACCCGCACCGTCTGGTCGCTGCCGACGCGCTCGAACTCGTGCTCCTGCAGGAAGCGCAGGAGCTTGACCTGGATGGCCGGCGAGATCTCGCCGATCTCGTCGAGGAACAGCGTGCCGCCGTCGGCCTGGGCGAACCGGCCGTCGCGGCGCGACACCGCGCCGGTGAAGGCGCCGCGCTCGTGGCCGAACAGCTCGCTCTCGAGCAGGCTCTCGGCGAGCGCGGCGCAGTGCAGCTTCACGAACGGCCCGGCGGCGCGCGGCGACCGCGCGTGCAAGGCACCCGCGACCAGCTCCTTGCCGGTGCCGCTCTCGCCGGTGAGCAGCACGGTGGCCCGGCTCGGCGCGACCTGGTCGACCACCTCGAAGATGCGCTGCATCTCCGGTCCGTCGCCGATGATGTTGCCCGAGCGGGTGCGATCCTGGACCCGGGCCCGGAGCTGCCGGGCCTCGCGGGCCAGGGCGTGGTGCGCGAGCACCTTGTCGAGCACCACCAGCAGCTCGTCGAAGTCGAGCGGCTTGGTCAGGTAGTCCATCGCGCCCGCGCGCATCGCCGCCACCGCCGACTGCACCGCGCCGAAGGCGGTCATGACCACCATCGCCGGCGGCTCGTCCTCGGCCGCGAGCTTGGTCACCAGCTCGATGCCGTCCATGCCGGGCATCTTGAGGTCGGTCAGGACCACGTCCGGCGCGAAGTCGGCGTACTTGCCCAGGGCCTTGAAGGCATCGGCGGCGGTCTCGACCTCGAAGCCCTCGTCCCGCAACAGCTCGCCGAGGGCGCTGCGCGCGTTGACCTCGTCGTCGACCACCAGGATCCGTCCGCTGCGCGCCACGATGTGGCCCGACCCTAGCGAACTTCGTGCCGCCCCGGGGACTTCCGCGCGTGGCCCTCCGGCCGGGGAGACCGCGCAGGCCTTGCGCCCTGCCGGCGTCAGGGCCCGCGCGCGCGCAGGTTCTGCGGCGACGTCCCGGCCAGGAGCCCCGCGTGGGTGGCACGCCGGCTGCTCCAGGCGAGCCCATGGACGCCGACTCCGACCTGCCCGCCGCCGCTCCGCGAGGCCCGCTCGACCCCGACCCCAGCACCTTCCTGGTGTCCCTCCACATCGTGGTGTGGACCGCGATCAGCTGCGCGCTGATCGGCGTGATGGTGCTGGCGATGCTGCACTGACGCGGCGCGCACGGCCTCACACCGTCGGCGAGAACCGCCCGGCGCTGGTGGCCGCGTAGCGATCGAAGGTCTGGCACACGGTGCGGACCAGCACCCGGCCGAGGTCGGTGGCGCGCAGCATGGTGCCGTCGATCTCGACCAGCGGGCTGCCGGCCAGCGCGGCCAGCTCGTCGGCGAAGTACGCGGCGCCGTCGACGCCATGGCGCGCGGCGACCGCGGCGAGCTCGACCTCGCCGTAGCACATCAGCTCCGCGATCACCTCGCCGCGCAGGCGATCGTCGTCGTCGCAGGCGACCCCGCGGGCGATCGGCGGTGCGCCGGCGAGGACGGCGGCCTGCCAGGCCGTGAGGCTCGACGGCGCCTGCCAGTGCAGGCGCGGCGTCGACGAGATCGCCGAGACGCCGATGCCCAGGGTGGCGTCGGTGTGGCGCGCGACGTAGCCCTGGAAGCTGCGCGCCAGGCGGTGCTCGTCGGCGGCGCGCGCCAGCGGCGAGCCCGGCCGCGCGAAGTGATCGAGGCCGATCGCCTGGTAGCCCGCGGCCTGCAGCTGCTCGGTGGCCGCGAGCAAGAGCCCGGCCCGCGCGCCGGCGTCGGGCAGCGGCCCGGCCGCCTCGACCAGGCGCTGGTGCGGCAAGCGCTCCGGCAGGTGCGCGTAGCCGAACAGCGCCAGGCGATCCGGCGCCATCGCGATGACCTCCGCCACCGTCGCGCGCAGCGACGCCACCGACTGTCGCGGCAGGCCGTAGACCAGGTCGACGTTGACGTCGTCGAAGCCGGCGTCGCGCATGGCGTCGACCAGGCCACGGGTCTGCGCCACCGTCTGGTGGCGGTGGATCGCGTCCTGGACCGCGGGCGCGAAGTCCTGCACGCCGAGGCTGCCGCTGGTGAACCCCATCGCCGCCAGCGCCCGCACCTGGGCCAGCGCCGTGGTGCGTGGATCGAGCTCGATGGTGCGCCGGGTCGCGCGGACGGTGGCGAAGGCATCGTCCACCGCCGACATCAGCCACATCAGCGCGCGCGCCGACCGGACGTGGGGCGAGCCGCCGCCGAGGGCGAGCTCGCCCAGCGGCAGCCGCGCGCCGAGGCGTCGCCGCAGCGCCCCGAGCTCGGCGACGAGCTGCTCGACGTAGGCGTCGCCGCGCGACGCGTCGCGGCTGGGGATGACGTTGCAGCCGCAGTACCAGCACAGGCTCCGGCAGAACGGCACGTGCACGTAGAGCCCGACCGGCTCGCAGCGGGCCCCGAGCTCGGCCAGCTCGGCCTCGACGGTCGCGGCCGCCAGCGGCCGGAACTCCGTGGCGGGCGGGTAGCTCGTGTAGCGAGGTCCGGTGCCGGCGAGGGCGGCGACCTGGGCCGGATCGGGAAGCACCGGCAAGACCGATCGTTGGGGCGGCATGTGCTGCCATCCGTAGCGAACCGCGTGCCAGCGGCCCGCCGCACCGCGCCGCGCCGAGGTGGCGTGCGAGATGCAGTAGCCTGGCGGCATGAAGGACCCTGCGGCCATGAAGAAGATCCTCGTCGGCGTCGACCTGTCCGAGGCCTCGGAGGTCGCCATCGCCCACGCGGTGGCGATGGGCCGCCACACCGGCGCCGAGGTGGTGCTGGCCCTGGCGACCTGGGTGCCCGAGCCGCCGGTCGACTACGAGCGCTCGCTGTGGCCCACCTACGAGGCCTACGCCGAGCAGGCGCGCCGCGGCCTGGCCACCGAGCACGCGCAGCTCACGGCGCTGGCGGCGCGCTACGAGGGGCAGGGCGCGCGGATCTCCAAGTCGATCGCCGACGGCCGCGCCGACGACGTCCTGCCGTCGCTGGCCGAGGAGCTCGACGCCGACCTGCTCGTGGTCGGCACTCACGGCCGCACCGGGTTGAGCCGGGCGCTGCTCGGCAGCGTCGCCGAGCGCGTCGTGCGCACCGCGCACACCAGCGTGTACGTCGCGCGCGGGCCGGCGCCTGCCGCCGGGTTCAAGCGCGTCGTCGTCGGGACCGACTTCGAGCCGCTGGCGCGCACCGCCCTGCGCGCCGGCGCCGCGTTCGCCGCCGACGATGGTCAGCTCGACCTGGTGAGCTGCCTGCGCATGGTGCCGGTGGTGCCCATGGGCGAGATCGGCGCCACGTTCGATCCGGCGCTCTTGCGCTCGGAGATCGAGGCGGACCTCGGCGCGCGCGGGGCCGCGGCGCTGGCCGAGATCGCGCGCCCCGGGCTGCGCACCTCGTTCGCGGTGGTCGACGAGGTGCCCAAGTGGGGCGTGGTGGAGCACGCGAAGGCGGTCGCGGCAGACCTGGTCGTCGTCGGCAGCCACGGGCGCCGCGGCCTCCGACGCTGGATCCTCGGCAGCGTCGCCGAGGCCACGGTGCGTCACGCCGAATGCTCGGTGCTGGTGGCGCGCGCGGCTACCTGACCGACCCGGCGCGCCGGACCCGCGCGTGGCGCCGGCGGCCCGATCGCGATCGCGCGCCGCTTGCGCACGGTGGTTCGTCGGCGCACACCCTGCGCGGACGAGCCCGTCCACGAGGTCGTCACGGCTGGCACGTGGCTCGCACGATCCTCGACGAGGAGGTGCCCATGAAGCCGAGCTCGCCCCATCCGACGGCCACGGTCGTGGCCGACACCCCGCTCGCCGAGGTGATGTCCGAGCGCGTCATCCGGGTCCGCGCGAGCGCCACCCTGGCCGAGGTCCGGGAGCTCCTGCATCACCATCGAGTCGGCGCGGTGCCGGTGGTCGACCCGGACGGTCGCCCCATCGGCGTGGTCTCGCGGACCGACCTGCTCACTCCCAGCGAGGGGGAGCTCCCCGACGACCGCTCGACGTGCGACCAGCTCATGATGCCGGTGGTGTTCACCCTGGGCACCAGCGCGCCCGTCGGTCACGCCGCCGCGCTGATGGCGGTCGAGGGCGTCCATCGGGTGTTCGTCGTCGACGACCACGGCTCCCTGGTGGGGGTCGTCAGCGCCCTCGACGTGACCCGCTGGCTGGCCGCCCGCGCCGGCTACCTCGGGCCGGAGCTGGTGTCATGACGCGCCGGCGAGCCGCGCTCGCGCTGCTGGCGGCCACCGGCTGCGCGGCCGCCGCCCGCCCCGAGGGCCGTGCGACCACGCACCACCGCGGCCTGCTCGACGACGTCCACGCGCCCGGCGTGTCGTGGCTGCCCGGGTTGATCGTGCTGGCGGCCAGCGACGGTCCCAGCGAGCGCGCCGCCGAGCGCCTCCGCGGGGCCGCGCGCGCGACCGCGCCATGCACGCGCGCCGCCGGCGCCCACGAGGTCGCCGCCGATCTGGTGTTGCCCGCCGGCGACGAGGTCGCGCTCGCGTCCCTCGACGCCGGCGTGGTGGTGCTCGACCGGGACGACGCGGTGATCGCCCGAGCCGCGCCCTTGCCGTGCGGTGGCTCCGCCGACGATCTCATCGACGTCGTGGTCGGCGACGCCGGCCTCGATCGCCCGGTCATCGCTTTGCGCGTGGTGCTGGGCGGCCACGCCGAGACCACGCAGTCGGTGTGGCTGTACCGGGTCGGGCGGGGCGGCGAGCTCGGCCCGATCTTCGTCGGCGTGACCGAGGAGCAGGTCGGCGACGACGCCCGCGCCGGCGAGCTCAGCGTCGAGGGCGCCGAGCTGCGCTACCGCGCGCCCGACGAGCCGGTCGCGCGGCGCTGGTGGTTCGACCCGGCCCAGGAGCGCTACCAGCCGCGCTGAGGCACGCGCGCCTGCGACGGCGGCGTCACGAACGCGTCCAGAGTCCTGGTGTACGGTACCCCCATGAAGGGGGGTCAGGGGGTGGGGCGCCGGCTCGCGCTCGGGCTCGGGCTGGGGGTCTTGGGCGCGCTGCTCAACGGCTGCCTCGACGATCGCAGCGGCGCGTGCGCGGCGCTGGTGTGTCCGGCCGGGACCACCTGCGCCCGGTTCGCCGACGGCGGCGCCCTGTGCGTCGATCCCGATCAGCGCGCCGCGTGCGACGCGCTCGTCGACGGCGAGGTGTGCCGGGTCGACGCCACCTTCGGCACCTGCCGCGAGGGCACCTGCGTGTTCGCCGACTGCGGCGACGGCGTGATCGGCGCCGGCGAGAGCTGCGACGGCGCCGATCTCGACGGGCTGACCTGCCAGGCCTTTGGCTACACCGACGGCGCGCTCGCGTGCAGCGACGAGTGTCAGCTCGACTTCGCCGACTGTCGCGGCCTGTGTGGCGACGGCGTGATCGGCGGCGTCGAGGAGTGCGACCAGGGCGACGCCAACTCGCAGGCGCCGGGCGCCGAGTGTCGGCTCGACTGCACCCGGGCGCGCTGCGGCGATCGCGTGGTCGATCCCGTCGAGGTCTGCGACGACGGCAACAACGGCTACGGCGACGGCTGCGCCGCGACCTGCGACTCCGACGAGACCTGCGGCAACGGCGTGGTCGACTTCGCCGTCGGCGAGCAGTGCGACGACGGTCGGAACCACGTCACCAACGACGGCTGCACCGACCTGTGCACCGCCGAGATCGTGAGCTGGTACCCGGTGTCGTCGCCGGCCAAGGTGCCGCGGGTCAACACCGAGATGATCTTCGACCCCGGCCGCGGGGAGCTCATCGAGGCCACCGGCACTTCCGACGGCTGGCGCGGCTCGGTGGTGGCGTGGTCGGGCGGCGCGTGGACCGAGATCGACGCCGCGCCGGGGCCGGTCGCGCGCTACGGCGCCGCCAGCGCCTACGACCCCGAGCGGCGGGAGGTCTTGCTGTTCGGCGGCCGCGACCAGACCCGGGCTCGGCTGGGCGACACCTGGCGCTGGCGCGGCGCTGGCTGGGTCGAGGCGACGCCGACGACGAGCCCCTCGCCGCGCGGCAGCCCGGTGATGGGCTGGGATCCGATCAGCGGGCGCATGCTCCTCTTCGGCGGCGCCCCGCCGATCGTCGACGGTCAGCCCCGGGTCGTGGGCGACACCTGGGCCTGGACCGGCGACGACTGGATGGCGCTTACGCCGGCGAGCTCGCCGTCGCCGCGCAAGCACCACGCGATGGCCACCGATCCGCTACGCCGCGAGATCGTGCTCTTCGGCGGCAACACCACCGGCGGCGCCACCGGCCAGCTCGGCGACACCTGGGTCTGGACCGGCGCCACCTGGATCCAGCGCACGCCGGCCGCGTCGCCGGTGGCGCGCTCGGGCCACGCGATGGGCTTCGATCCGACCCGCGGCGTGGTGGCGATGGCCTCGGGCCGCGGCATCGGCGTCGACGCTGACACCTGGTACTGGAACGGCACCGCGTGGGCCGCGCAGGCGACCAGCGCCGCGCCGCCGGTCATGCGCTACCACGTGATGGTCTACGACCGGCTGCGCGGCGTGGTGGTGCTGGTCGGACGCAGCGCCGGCGTCCGCGTCACCTGGGAATGGGACGGCGGGCGCTGGACCCAGCGCGAGCGCGCGAGCGCGCCCTACCACAACGCCGCCGCCTTCGACGAGAACCTCGGCCGGGTGGTGATGCAGCTGGCCACGCCGCAGCCGTGGGGCAACCTGCTGGCGTGGACCGGCACCACCTGGGTCGAGGTGCCGTCGATGCCGACGCCACCGCAGACGGTGCACCCGGCCCTCGGCTTCGACCCGCGGCGACGGCGGCTGGTGATGTTCGGCGGCCGCCCCGACGGTGGCGCGACCACCGACGCCATCGCCACCACCTGGGAGTTCGACGGCGCCAGCTGGCAGCAGGTGGCCACGCCGAGCGCGCCGCCGGCGCGCCACTCGGGGACCTTCGCCTTCGACGAGGACCGCGGTGCGCTGATCCTGTTCGGCGGACGCACCGGCATCGCCAACAACGCCGCCGATCTCGTCGGCGACACCTGGGCCTACGATGGCGCGTGGGCCCAGGTGGCGAGCGCGCTGTCGCCGCCCGCGCGCACCGGCCACACCGCGACCTGGGACGACGTCACCCGCCGCGTCGTCGTCTTCGGCGGCATCGCCGCCAACGGCGCCTTCCTCGGCGACACCTGGGCGCTGGGCCCGGCGGGCTGGTCACCGCTGTCATTGCCGCTGGTGCCGACCGCGCGCACCCGCACCGCGATGGTCTACGACCCGGCGCGGCGCGCGATCGCGCTCTTTGGCGGCAAAGCCGAGGGTGGGATCCTCGCCGATCAGTGGTCGCTGCAGGCGCGCGGCGCGATCGTGCCGGATCGGTGCGACGGCACCGACGCCGACGGCGACGGCCTGCGCGGGTGCGCGGATCCTGACTGCGCCGCGGTGTGCGAGCCCACGTGTCATCCGCCGCTGGCGTGTCCGATGGCGCCGCGCTGCGGCGACGGCGTGTGCGACCCGGTGCTCGAGTCGTCGGCGCGGTGTCCCGGCGATTGCCCGTCGACGTCGACGATGTGCGGCGATGGGGTCTGCGGCGACGACGAGCTCACCAGCACGTGCCCGGCGGATTGCGCCCAGTGCGGCGACCTGCGCTGCGACGCGCCGTTCGAGTCGGCGGCGACCTGCAGCGACTGCGGCCCGTCGCCCTGAGCCGCGCCCGCGACGCGCCTTGTCGGCTCCGCCACCGCGCGCGATGATGGGGCCCGGCGGCGCGGGGCCGCCCGGGGAGGGACGATGGGGTCATCGCGCGCGCTCGCTGGCTGGTTGCTCGTGGTCTCCGGCTGCTACGCCGATCTCGGCATGCACGTCTTGTCGACCCACCAGGTCGGCCCCGACGGACGCGGCGGCGATCTCGACGAGGGCGCCGTCGACGTCAGCGTGCTGGTCAGCGTCGGCGTGGTGGCGCCCGGGCGCACGTTCACCGGCATGCTCGGCTACACCTACGGCACCACCGAGGTCGAGACCGACGCCGTCGACATCCGCGCCAGCGAGCACCTGCTCTCCGCCCGCGCCGACGTGCCGCTCGAGCCCAGCGACGACGACGTCCGCCACGGCCCGATCGCCACCGTCGGGCTCGGCTACGGCAAGGGCTTCGTCGATCGCACGATCCCGGGCGTCGTCGACGCCAGCGCCTCCGGCGGCGCGCTGCAGGTGATGGCCGGCGGCGGCTACGCGGGCTCCAACGCCGACAGCGGCGTGTACGCCGCCGCCACCGCGGTCGGCGTGTACCGCCGGATCGGCACCGACGCGGTCGGCACCACCAGCGCCTTCGGCGGCGGCCTCCACCTCACCGTCAGCCTCAAGAACTGACCGCTGCCGCGGATCCCAGACAACGCAGCGCGCGCGGCTCGCGCGCCGCCCGTTGCCTCGGATCCCGAAAACCCAGCGCGCGCCGCCCGCTGCCGCGGATCCCGAAAACCCAGCGCGCGCCGCCCGCTGCCGCGGATCCCGAAAACTCAGTGCGCGTGCGGCGCCCGCACCCGCGGCCACGCCTCCAGCTCGGCGAGCTGTTCGCGCTGGAGCCAGGTCGGCTCCTCGTAGACGTCGTCGAAGATCGTCGCCAGGGCCGGCATGCCGACCGCCTCCTGCCGGGCGATGGCGTCGCGCACCTCGGCCTCGAGCCGCGCCGCCAGCGCGTCGTGCTCGCCGGCAGCGAGCCAGCCGCGACCATCGAGCCAGGTCCGCAGGCGCCGCAGCGGATCGCGCCGCCCGCGCCAGATCTCGGTCACGCCCTCGTCGCGGTAGCGCGACGGATCGTCGGACGAGGAGTGCGCGCTGACCCGGTAGGTGAGCAGCTCGACGAAGCTGGCGCCGCCGCCGGCCCGCGCCAGGTCGGCTGCGTGCTTGACCGCGAGGTAGCTGGCGAACACGTCGTTGCCATCGGCGCGCACCGCCGGCAGGCCGTAGCCGATGGCCTTGAGCGCGATGGTCTCGGCCGCGGTCTGGGCCGAGCCGGGCGTCGAGATCGCCCACTGGTTGTTCTGGCAGATGAGCACGCACGGCGCCCGGCTCACGCCGGCGAAGTTCATCGCCACGTGGAACTCGCCGCTCGAGGTGCCGCCGTCGCCCATGAAGCCGAAGGCGACCTCGTCGCCCTTGCCCGCCAGCCGCATCGCCATCGCGATGCCGACCGCGTGCGGGATCTGGGTCGACACGCACGACGACATCACCACGTAGTGGTGCGGCTGATCGCACGGGTGGCACGGCAGCTGCCGGCCCTTGGTCGGGTCGGCGGCGTTGCCGTAGATCTGCGCGAGGTAGCTGTCGAGGGACATGCCGCGGCACAGCCCGACCCCGGCCTCGCGCAGGGCCGGCACGATCCAGTCCTGCGGCTGGCTCGCCGCCGCAGCGCCGACGATCGCGGCCTCCTGGCCCAGCGCCTCGCCGTAGAAGCCGATGCGCCCCTGCCGCTGCAGCGCCATCATCCGGGCGTCGGTGACCCGGATCCGCAGCATGTCCTCGTAGAGCCGGCGCGCGAGCGCCCGATCGACGCTGGCGAGCCACGCCTCGGCGCCGGCGACCGGCGCGCCGTCCTCGTCGAGCACGCGCAACAGGCCGCGCGCGCGGCCGTCATCATCGAGAGCGAAGTACCGATCGAGGATGGAGGCCGCCACGGCCTAGACCATCTCCATGAACATCGTCGTCGGGTCCTCGAGCAGCGCCTTGACGTCCTGCAGGAACATCGCGCCGTCCCAGCCGTCGACCAGGCGATGGTCGAGGGAGATCGACAGGTTCATCAGCCAGCGCGCGACGATCTGGCCGTCGACCACCGCCGGCTTCTGCTTCATCTCGTGCACGCCGACGATGCCGACCTCGGGGAAGTTGATGATCGGCGTGGCGAGGACGCCGCCGAGCTTGCCGAGCGACGAGATCGTGAACGTCGAGCCGGTCAGCTCGTCGCGGGTCGCGGTGCCGGTCCGCACCGCGTCGCCGAGGCGCTCGATCTCGCGCGCGAGGTCGAAGATCGAGCGGCGATCGGCGTCGCGCACCACCGACACCGCCAGGCCCTGCGGGCCCTGGGCGGCGATGCCGACGTGGTAGTAGCGCTTGCGCACGATCTCCTGGGTCGCCTCGTCGAGCGACGCGTTGAGCGCCGGCCACTTCTTCAGGCCGGACACGATCGCCTTGACGATGAACGGCAGGTACGTGAGCTTGACGCCGCGATCGGCGGCCCGGCCCTTGGCGCGCTCGCGCACGGCGACGAGGTCGGTCATGTCGACCTCCTCGACGTAGGTGAAGTGCGCCGCGGTGTGCACCGACCGGCTCATGTTGTCGGCGATGCGCTTGCGGATGCCGCGCAGCGGGATGCGCTCCTCGTCGCCGCCGGCCGCGATCGCCATCGGCGCGTAGCTCGTGGTGGTGGCCAGCGCGGTCGATGACGAGGTGCCGCCGGCGCCGAATCCGCGGACGTCGGCGCTCGTGACCCGGCCGTGCTTGCCGGTCGCCGGCACCCGGCCGAGCTCGATGCCGAGCTGACGCGCCAGGCGGCGGGTCGCCGGCGTGGCCAGCACCCGGGCGCGCCCCGCGGTGAGGTCGACCACCTCGACCTTGCCCTGGAACGCGGTCGCGGTCATGCCGCCCCGGGTCGACGACGGCGTCGCCGTCGCCGGCAACCCGGCGGCGAGCTGGGTCGAGACGTGGGTCGCCGGGGCCGCGGCCGCGGGCGCCGCCGCCTTGCTGGCACCGCCGGCCTCCTCGATCACCACCAGCACCTGGCCGACCGGGCAGATCTGACCGTCGTGGTAGTTGATCTTGGCGATGGTGCCGGCGCGCGGCGACGGCAGCTCGACTGTGGCCTTGTCGGTCATCACCTCGACGATGGGCTGGTCGAGGGCGACGGTGTCGCCCTCCTTGACCTTCCACGCGACGATCTCGCCCTCGACGACGCCCTCGCCGATGTCGGGCATGTAGAACGAAAACGCCATCTCACCACTCCAGCGTCTGACGGATCGCGCCCAGCACGCGGTCGGCGTTGGGCAGGTACTCGTGCTCGAGCGAGTACGGGAACGGCGTGTCGAAGCCGGTCACCCGCAGGATCGGCGCCTCGAGGTGGGCCATCGCCCGCTCCTGGATCGACGCGATCAGCTCGGCGCCGAAGCCGCAGGTGCGCGGCGCCTCGTGCACGACCACGCACCGGCCGGTCTTCTGCACCGACGCCAGGATGCCCTCCAGATCGAAGGGAAGCAGCGTGCGCAGGTCGAGGCACCTCGACGGAGATGCCGGCCTCGGCGGCCTTCTTGGCCGCCTCCTCGGCGATCGACACCATGCCGCTGTAGGCGATCAGCGTGACCTGGGTGCCCTCGCGGGTGACCGCCAGCTTGCCCAGCTCGAGCGTGTACTCGGCGTCGGGCACCTCGCCCTTGCTCGCGCGGTAGATGCGCTTGGGCTCCATGAACAGGACCGGATCGTTCTGGCGCATGCACGCCAGGAGCAGCCCCTTGGCGTCGTACGGGTTGCTCGGCGCGACCACCTTGAGGCCGGGGTGTGGATGAACAGCGCCTCGGGGCTCTGGGAATGATAGTGCCCGCCGCGGATGCCGCCGCCGACCGGGGTGCGGATCACCACCGGGCACGGGTACTGGCCGCCGGAGCGGTACCGGAACTTCGCCAGCTCGTTCACGATCTGATCGAAGGCCGGGAAGATGAAGTCGCCGAACTGGATCTCCGGCACCGGCCGCAGCCCGTAGAGGGCCATGCCGATGGCGGTGCCGATGATGCCGTTCTCGGCCAGCGGCGTGTCGATCACGCGGTCGGCGCCGAACTCGTCGTGCAGGCCGCTGGTGGCGCGGAACACGCCGCCGAACTTGCCGACGTCCTCGCCGAGCACCACCACGCGGGGGTCGGCCTTCATCTGGGTGCGCAAGGCGTCGCGCACCGCCTCGATGATGTTCATGGTGGGCATGGCGGGTTCGTCCTCGGGGCTAGCCGTGGTGGTGCGGGTTCTTGGTGCGGGCCTGGGCCAGGAGGTAGGCCTTCTGCTCGGCGAGGTTCCACGGGAGCTCCTCGTAGACGTCGTCGAACAGGCTCTCGATCGGCGGCGCCGGCCGCAGGTCCGAGGCGGCGAGCGCGGCGGTGATGCGCTCGTTGTAGCGGGCGGTGGTGTCGGCCTCGAGGGCCTCGGTCCACAGGCCGCGGGTCTTCATGTACGTGCGCAGCCGCGCCAGCGGATCGCGCTTCTCCCACTCGGCCGGCTCGTCGGGGTTGCGATACACTGACGGGTCGTCCGACGACGAGTGGCCCTGGACCCGGTAGGTCAGCGCCTCGATGAGGGTCGGGCCCTCGCCGGCGCGGGCCCGGGCGATCGCCTCCTGCGCCACCTGGTACATCGCCAGGATGTCGTTGCCGTCGACGCGGATGCCCGGCATGCCGTAGCCGACCGCCTTGCTGGCGAAGGTCTTGGCGGCGCACTGCTTCTCGAGCGGCACGCTGATGGCCCAGCCGTTGTTGCGGCACACGAACACGCACGGCGCCTTCCACACGCCGGCGAAGTTCATGCCGACGTGGAACTCGCCGGTCGACGAGGTGCCCTCGCCGAAGAACACCATCGACACGTCGGGCTTGCCGAGGACCTTGGCGGCGTAGGCCGAGCCCACCGCCTGCGGGATCTGCGTGCCCACCGGCGAGCTGATCGACACCAGGTTGAGCCACGCCGCCGAGTGGTGGACCGGCATCTGCCGGCCCTTGGTCGGATCCTGGTCGTTGCCGAAGAGCTGGTTGATGAACTGCTCGACGGTGTAGCCGCGCCAGAACCAGGCGCCGGGCTCGCGGTAGCTCGGGTACACCCAGTCGGCGTCGGTCAGCGGCGCGACCGCGAAGTGGCTGGCCTCCTCCCCGATCGACTTCATGTAGAAGCCGAGCCGGCCCTGGCGCTGCAGCCGCATCATGCGGTCGTCCATGATCCGCACGAGCAGCATCGTGTCGAAGATCTTCAGCAGGGTGGCATCATCGATCGTGGGCGCGGTGACGCCGGGCAGCACGCGACCGTCGTCGTCGAGCACGCGACGCAGGTCGTCGGGACCGTCGGTGGTGGCAGTCGGTGGTGCAGACAGAGCGACCATGTGACCTCGCGGGGGGACCGTTTGGGGGTTCGGTGTACGTGCCGGCGTCCGGGGTGTCAAGGCGACCCGCCCGTCGAAGAACCCGCGCGCGCGATGCCGCGCCGCGGCACCATGGCGTGCGCCCGCGCGCGCCTTCGCGCGGTCACCGCAGCGACATCGATGAGGCGGAGTCGACGACGACGGCGAACATCCTGCTAGGGTGCCGGCTGCGATGTTCGTCTTCCTCTTCGTGCTGCTGACCGTGCTCGGGGCGGCCGCCGCGGGCGGCATGATCGTCACCGAGCGCCGACGCCGGCTGGGGGCCGGCGCCGCGACGCCGGCGCGCGCGCTGCCGTCGGGCGACGCGCTGGTCGAGCGCACCGTGGCCGAGCTCCGGGTCGGCGACGTGGTCATCCTCGACGGTCGCGACTTCCTGTGCGAGGGCACCGTCGGCTACGACGAGGCCGGCCACCGCTGGCTCGGCGCGCGCGTGGTCGACGCCGCCGACGTCCGCTGGCTGTACGTCGGCGTCGAGCGCACCGGCGGCCACGGCATGGTGCGGCTGATGACCGTCGACGACAGCCGCGAGGTCTCCGGCCACCCGGCGGAGACGATCGTGCTCGGCAGCGTGCGCTACCTGCAGGATCGCCGCGGCACCGCGACCTGCAAGCTCAGCGGCGACGTCGGCGGCCTCGGCGGCTCGCAGGCCGGGCGCCCCGCCGACCACGCCGAGCGCTGCCGCTGGTGGCTGTACAACGCCGTCGGCGACGACACCCTGTTCGTCGAGCAGTGGGGCAGCGACCTCCGGGTCCTGCGCGGCCACAAGATCGCCGAGTCGACCATCGAGCTCATCCCCGGCTCGTAACTCGCCGGTGGCCCCGGCAAGGCGCCGGGCCGCGGCGGCTCAGAAGTAGTATCCGACCGAGCCGCCGACGAAGGGCACCGTGCGCAGGCCGCCCTCGAGGTTGAGCGCGAGGTTGCCGCCGGCGCGGTACTGCACGCCGAAGATGGCGTTGATGATCGGGAACACCGGCGGCAGGTCGTACGGCGTCTTCTGGTTCTCGGCCACCGGGGACTCGTTGCACGAGTCCTTCGACGCGCTGCTGCACGTGTAGTCGGTGCGGACCACGTCGCCGGTGAGGATCGCCAGGCCGGCGCCGCCGCCGTAGCGGAGGAAGAAGTTGGGGGCGAGCTCGGTGTGGTTGATGAACGACACCTCGATGCTGACCCAGCCGAAGCTCTCGAACTCGACGAAGTCGGGGTCGTTGGCCGGGATCGGCTTGTCCTTCTCGATCCACAGGCCGTCGCTCATGTTGAGGTTGTCGTACTCGAGGCCGAGCTGCAGCTCGAAGTTGCCCTTGCGACGCGACAGCTCCACGCCGACGCCGAACTGGCTGATGCCCGACGGCGCGTCGTCGACGAACAGCTCGATGAGGCTCTGCGGCAGGCGGACGTTGCGCAGGCGCAGGGCGGCGCCGAAGTGGGTCTTCTTCTTCGAGCCAGCCGCGGCCACGCCGGGCCCGTCGCCGTCGCCGTCGTCGTCGTCGAGGGCCGGCTGAGCGGCGGCGAGGCCCGCGCTGGCGCAGAGCACGCCTGCGGTGAGCGCGCCGGCCAGCCACCGGCGGCGGGGCGAGGTGGTGAGTTGAGCGCGAGTCCGAGAGCCGAGCAGCATGGAGACCTCCACCGTGAGCGATCATCATATACTCCCGGAGCGCGACCCGGCGACCCGGCGAGTCGCCATCGTCGGTCCTGCCATGGCTTGTCTTCGAGGTGACGTCCCGAGCTGGTGCGCGATCTCGATCACGTTCGCGCTGGCCGCCGCCTGTCGGGGCGGTGACGGCGGCATCGGCGCCGCCTGCGAGGACACCGGCGACTGCGCGCCGGAGCTGCAGTGCGTGGCCGCCCGCTGCGTCGAGCGCTGCGTGCGCGCGCCGGACTGTGGCGACGGCTACGCCTGCGACGACGACGGCCTGTGCGTGCGCGGCGACGGCCAGGCCGGCGACGCCTGCGCGCGCGAGGTCGGGTGCGCCCCCGGCCTGGCCTGCCTGCTCGACGCCGAGGACCTCGATGCCGACGGCGTCCTGGCCGCGACCTGCGCGCCCGACGGCGACGGCGCGCCGGCCGGCGCCGGGTGCGAGCTCGACTCGGACTGCCGCACCGGCACCTGCGCGCTGGGGCGCTGCGTCGACCTGTGTGCGATCGATCGCGACTGCGCGCTGGGCACCGCGTGCGCGCGCATCCCGCGGGTCGAGGTCGCCGGCGCGCCGACCTTCCGCGGCTGCCTGCCCGCCGACGGCGCGGTGACCTGGGCGATCCCGAGGCCGGGGCCCGCCGCCGAGCTGCAGGTGCCGGTGCCCGACACCGCGCGCGCGCTGCAGCTCACGATGAGCATCGACGTCCCCGGCCAGACCGTGGGCGCGACCCGGGTCGAGCTGCCGACCGGCGAGGTGGTCTACCAGACCCCGCTCACCGAGGAGCAGTACTACCTCAACCGGGTCCGCCACGCGCCGGCGGCGCCGGCCTCGGTGCTGGCGCTGCCGGGCTCGCCGGACGTGCCGCTGCCGCCGGGCGCGTACCGCGTCGGCGTGAGCTCGTTCGTGCTCGTCGGCCAGGCCGGCACCGCCACCCCGCGGGTCGAGGCGACGATCAAGGTCGGCGACGGCGTCGCCCTCGATCTGCACTTCCACTTCCTCGACCTCGGCGAGCACCCGTGCCGGAGCGCCTTCGGCGGTGACACCCTCGACGCCGAGGTCGCCGGCGCGGCCCCGTTCCAGGGGTTCGTGCAGGCGCTGCGCACGATCTTCGGCCTCGGCGGCGTCGCCCTGCGCACGCTCACCTACACCGACCTTCCCGGCCACCCCGATCTCGACGCCATCTCCGAGGCCGAGCTGCCGGCGCTGCTCGCGCTCGGCGAGGACCGCGACGGGGTCAACGTGTTCTTCGTGCGCACGATGACGCCGGCCGGGACCCAGGCCCTCGTCGACGGCACCCCCGGGGTGTCGGTCGGTGGCGCCGCGCCGCTCGGCGGCGTCGCGGTCGCCGTCGACACGCTGTGCTACCGCGGCTGGGATCGGCTGGCGCGGATCACCGCGCACGCCATCGCCCGTCACCTCGGCCTGTTCCGCAACCGCGAGCCGACCGGCCAGGGCGATCCGATCGTCGACAGCGACGGCGATCCGGACAACCTGATGTTCTACTCGGAGCTCGGCGGCACCTCCCTCAGCCTCGGCCAGCGCGCGGTGCTCGGCGAGAGCCCGGTGCTGCGGTGACGCCGGTGCGCGGCGCGGCGATGGCGCTGGTGCTCGTCGGCGCCGGCCTCGGCCTGTCGCGCGCGGCCGAGCCGACCGACCCGCTGATCGCCATCCTGTCGGCGATCGACGTCGCCCCGACCCCGGAGCTGCTCGCCGCCGCCGGCGGCCCCGACGCCGCGACCCGGGTGCGCGAGCTGGCGGCGGCCACCGACGACCTCGGCCTCGCCAACGACGTCGGCGTGCGGGTGCGGGCGCTGCGGGCGCTGGCGGGCGATCCATCGCCGGAGGCCCACGCCCGCCTGCTCGAGGCGCTCGACGCCGGCGCCGGCACCACCCTCGGCTCGTCGGTGGTGGTGATGGGCGCCGCCGCCGAGGCCCTCGGCGACCTCGGCGATCCTGCCGACGTGCCGCGGCTGGCGGCGCTGCTCGAGTTCGAGCCCAGCCGCGACCTCCGCGCGATCGCGGCCCGCGCGCTGGGCGCGATCGGCTCGCCGGCGGCCATCGATCCCCTGCGGGAACGCCTGTTGCGCGAGCCCCGCGAGCAGGTGCGTCTCGCCATCACCGAGGCCCTGCGCGCCCTCGAGCCGTAGCGACGGCCGAGCTGGTACGCTGTCGCGAGCGCTCGACGCTGCCGACCATGGCTTCGCTCCCCCTGCCCCCCCGCGGTGACTCCGAAGGCGAGCACACCGAGTCGCTCGACGTCGGCGAGCTGCACCTGCTCGACGAGCGCGCCGACCCCACCGCGCCGAGCCTGGCCCGGGGCACCGACCTGCCCGCCGAGGAGGAGACCCGGATCGGCACCGCGCGCCGCGCGCGGCCGGCGGCGCCGGCGACATCGACCCCGCCGGCCGCGCTCGTGCCCAGCCGGACCCGCCCGCGCTCGGCCTCCATCGACGAGCGCGTCGGCGAGCTGGTCGGCAGCTACCGCCTGCTCGAGGTCATCGGCGAGGGCGGCATGGGCTACGTCTACCGCGCCGAGCACGTCCGCCTCGGGCGCGAGGTGGCGATCAAGTTCTTGCGCCGCGACTACGCCCAGCGCCGCGACGCCATCGCCCGGTTCTTCCAGGAGGCGCGCACCGTCGCCCGCATCCGCCACCGCAACATCGTCGACATCGTCGACTTCGTCGAGCAGGACGATGGCGTGGCGTACATCGTCATGGAGCTGCTCACCGGCGTCGGCCTCACCGAGTGGGCGCGGCCGGGCGTGCCGCTGGCGCGCGCGCTCGACGTGATCGCGCAGATCTGCGAGGGCCTGGGCGCCGCCCACGCCGTCGGCGTGGTCCACCGCGACCTCAAGCCCGACAACATCCTGGTGGTCGCCGACGGCGACGGCGGCGAGGTGGTGAAGCTGCTCGACTTCGGCGTCGCCAAGATGGTGAGCGGCAGCGCCGAGCCGGTCGCGCTGCAGACCGCGATCGGCGCGGTGATCGGCACCCCGGGCTACATGTCGCCGGAGCAGGCCGGCGGCGCGCCGGTCGACGGCCGCGCCGATCTGTACGCGCTCGGCGCCATCCTCTACGAGCTGTTCTGCGGCGAGCCGATGTTCCGCGGCCAGGCCTTCGGCGACTTCGTGCGCAAGCACCTCACCGAGCAGCCGGTGCCACCGCGCGCCACCGTGCGCGGGGCCGGCCTCGATCCGCGCATCGAGGCCCTCATCCTTCGCTGCGTGGAGAAGGATCCCGACGCCCGGTTCCCGTCGGCGCTGGCGATGCGCGATGCGGTGCGCGCGATCGCCGCGGCGCCGCTGCCCATCACCGAGACCACCGCGGTGCCGCCGGCCGCGAGCGCCGCCACCGGGTGGGCCGCAAGCGGGCTGGCCTCCCCGGCGCCGACGACGTCCACCAGCGGCGTGCGCCCGCGCCCGCCCGGCCCCGGCCCGGCCCCCGCGCCGACGCCGTGGTGGGTGTGGCTGGTGGTGTGCGGGTCGGCGGCCGCCGTGGGCATCGCCGCCGCCGCCTACCTCGCGATGCGGTGAGCGCGCCGCGCTGCCGACCTCCGCCGGCCGCTGCCGCCGCGCGCTGGCGCCGTCGCTGGTAAGGTCCGCCGGTCGTGTCGTCGCCTCGCCTGTCGGTGATCGTCCGGTCGTACAACCGCCTGGCCGCGCTCGACGAGTTGCTCACCGCGCTGCGCGCGCAAGACCACGACGACTTCGAGGTCGTCGTCGTCGAGCAGAGCACCCAGCGCCCGCCGGCCGAGGCCGCGGTCATCGACGCCCACGCCGCCGATCCGCGGGTGCGGGTGGTGCGCTTCCCGCCGCTGGGCGGGCCGCGCGCGCGCAACACCGGCGTCCGCCTGGCCCGCGGCGCGCTCCTGGTGTTCATCGACGACGACGACCTGCCCGCCGGGCCCGGCTGGTTGCGCGCCCACGAGGCCAACTTCACCGACCCGCGCTGCCTCGGCGTCACCGGGCAGTTCGTCGGCGAGGACGGCCAGCCCCAGCCGTACCGCAACCAGGCCCGGGCACGCGCCCGGGTGCTGTCGTTCAACCTCTTGCGCTGGCAGCGGGTCTACGCGCGCACCGACGTGCGCCGCCACGTCGAGTCGCTCATGGGCGGCAACGCCGCGATCCCGCGCACCACGCTGGCCCGGTTCGGGCTGTGGGACGAGTGCACGCCGATCGAGGACGAGCCGTCGCTGGCCTACCGCATCGGCGCCGGCAAGCAGCCCGAGGAGTACCTGCTCTTCGATCCGACGCCGCAGATGATCCGCCGGCTCGAGGTGCCCGGCGGCATGGCCAAGCGCAGCCTGTCGGGGCTCGGCTACGGCAAGAAGGTGTTCACCTTCCTGCACAACATCGTCGGCCACTACTACCCGGCGCGCTTCGTGCTGCTGTACCCGGCCTACTACGTGTTCCTCGCCTACCACGTCATCGAGTGGATCGTGTCGGACAGCAAGCGGCATCCGCGCGTGCTCGACAAGGTGCTCGGCACCCTCGGCTTCACGCTGGCGCTGCCGCTGGCGTGGACCGGCTGGCTGGCGCGCTGGGCCTGGGGCCGGCTGCGCCACGGCGCGCCGCCGCACCGCCCCACCCTCGACGATCCCAACCCGGCCGAGCTGCCGGCCTGAGCGCTCACTCGCCGCCGTCGGCCTCGCGGTGGTCGATGCCGAGGGCCTTCATCTTCTTGTACAGGTGGCTGCGCTCGAGCTGCAGCTCGCGCGCGGTGTTGGACACGTGGAACTCGTTGGCCTCGAGCGCGGCGACGATGATGTCGCGCTCGGCGGCGGCGGCCAGATCCTTGAACGGCGTGCCCTTGGCGTAGCCGACCTTGGTGGCGCGCACCGTCGGCAGCGCGTCGGCGACGTCGGCGTCGGTGATGGTGGTGGCGTCGCCGGTGAGGATCACCAGGCGCTCGACGACGTTCTTCAGCTCGCGCACGTTGCCGGGCCAGGCGTGCTGCATCAGCAGGCTGAGCGCGGGCTGGGTCAGGTGCTTGGGCCGACGCTCGTCGCCGGCGCACACCTGGGCCACGAAGTGCTCGGCCAGCGCCGGGATGTCGTCGCGCCGGGCCCGCAGCGGCGGCAGCTCGATCGGCACCACCGCCAGCCGGTAGTAGAGGTCCTCGCGGAAGCGCCCGGCGGCGATCTCCGCCGGCAGATCCTTGTTGGTGGCCGCCACCACCCGGACGTCGACCTTGATGGTCTCGGCGCCGCCGACCCGCTCGAGCTCGCTCTCCTGGAGCACCCGCAGCACCTTCGCCTGCGCGCTCGGGTTCATGTCGCCGATCTCGTCGAGCAGCAGCGTGCCGCCGTCGGCCTGCTCGAACTTGCCGCGGCGCTGGCTGGTGGCGCCGGTGAACGCGCCTTTCTCGTGGCCGAACAGCTCGCTCTCGATGAGCTCGGCCGGGATGGCCGCGCAGTTGAGCTTCACGAACGGCCCGTCCTTGCGCCGCGACTGCTCGTGCAGCGCGCGCGCCACCAGCTCCTTGCCGGTGCCGTTCTCGCCGGTGATGAGCACCCGGCCCGAGGTCGGCGCGGTGCGCGCGATCTTCTCGGCGATGGCCTGCATCGCCGGACCGCGCCCGACCATCGCGCCGTCGGCGGCCGCCCGCGCCCGCAGCCGCGCGTTCTCGCTGGCCAGCCGCGCGAACGACAGCGTGTTGGCGACCGTGAGCAGGAGCTTGTCCGACGACAGCGGCTTCTCGATGAAGTCGTGGGCGCCGGCCCGGGTGGCGGCGACCGCGGTCTCGATGGTGGCGTTGCCCGACATCATCACCACCGCGAGCTCGGGCCGGGCCGCCCGCAACCTGGGCAGCACCTCGAGCCCGGTCTCGCCGGGCATCATCACGTCGAGCAGGACCAGGTCGATCTCGGCGCCGTCGAGCTTGGCCAGGGCGGCGGCGCCTGCCGGCGACCTCCACGGCGAAGCCCTCGATCTCCAGCGCGCGCCGGACCGTCGTCAGGATGTTGGGCTCGTCATCGACGACCAGGATGCGGGCGCGGGCCACGGCACCTCCACGCTAGCGCAAGCGACGCGCGGGCGGCGCCGTCGGGACCGGATTTGACTCGAGGTGGACTGGCCTTTAGGGTCCAACGGGTATGCGCACCGCTCGATCGTCGTGGGTCTCCTCCGTCGCGCTGGCCGCCAGCGCGGTGCTCTTCGCCAGCCTGCTGACCGGCTGCCCCGACAAGAAGCCCAAGGACCCGACGTGCAGCGCCGACACCGACTGCAAGGACGGCACCGTGTGCGTCGACAAGGCCTGCGTCGAGTGCCGTGACGACAGCCAGTGCGACGCGGGCCAGACCTGCAAGGCCAGCGTGTGCGTGGCCAAGCCCGAGTGCGAGCGCGACGACGACTGCGCCGACGGCAAGGTCTGCCAGGCCGGCGCCTGCCGCGCGTGCAGCGCCGACGCCGACTGTGGCCCCGGCGGCACCTGCGACGCCGGCGCCTGCCGCCGCGCCACCAAGTGCTCGGTCGACGAGGACTGCGCCGACGACGAGGACTGCGTCGACGGCTACTGCCAGCGCCCGTGGGAGGGCGCCGGCGGCGCGCCGGCGTGCCAGCTGGCGACGGTCTACTTCGCCTTCGACGACTCCTCGATCCAGCCCAGCGAGCGCGACCGGCTCACCGCCAGCAGCGCCTGCCTCGAGAAGAGCCCCGACAAGGGCGTCACCCTCGACGGCCACACCGACGCCAGCGGCACCGACGAGTACAACATCGCGCTGTCGGAGCGTCGGGCTCAGGCGGTGGCCGACTACCTCGCCCGCCTCGGCGTCGACCCGGCCCGCATGCAGGTGGTGCCCAAGGGCGAGACCGCGCCGACCGGCATGGGCGACGACAAGGATCGCCGCGTGGAGTTCCAGTGGCGCTAGCGCGGCGCCCGCTGTGGGTCGCCGCCGTCGGCCTGGCGCTGGCGCCGGGCTGCTTCTGGGCGACCACCAAGAGCGAGGGCCGCGCCCTCCGCCGTGACATCGACGCCCTCGACAGCCGGGTCGCCACCAAGGAGGGCGAGCTCGACGTCCAGATCACCGAGCTCAAGCGGGTGCTCGAGGACGCCACCGCGCTGCTCAAGCGCAACAGCGCCGACCTCGGCGCCGACGTCGAGGCGCTGCGCGGCGAGCTGCGCAGCGCCACCGGCATGGTGGCCGCGATGCAGCTCACCGTCGACGAGGCCAAGGCCGCCAGCGCCCGCCTCGAGGAGCGCCTCGCCGCGCTCGAGGCCCGGCTGACCGCGCTCGAGGGCAAGGGGCCGACCACGCCGCCGGTGGCCGCCGCCACCGCCGACAGCCTGTGGAACACCGGCAAGGTCGCCTTCGAGGCCGGCCGCTTCGACGACGCCCGCGCCGCCTTCGCCCAGCTCGTGCGCGACTTCCCCAACAGCGATCGCGCCGACGACGCCCAGTACTTCCGGGGCGAGGCCTTCTTCAAGGAGGGCAAGCACGACGAGGCGATCCGCGAGTACCAGCGGGTGTTCGACAAGTACGCCTCCAGCTCGCTGGCCGACGACGCCCTGTTCCGCGCGGCGGAGGCCGCCACCGCGCTGAAGAACTGCTCGGAGGCGCGCGCCTACTACGGCCTCTTGCAGCAGAAGTACGCCAGCTCGTCGCTGGTGAAGAAGGCCGCGGCCAACGAGAAGACCCTCGCCGGCCAGCTCAAGAACAAGGCCAAGTGCACGTCGTAGCCGCGGCGTAAGGCCCGCGTCCGAGTCAGGTCGTCGCCGGCGAGGTCGGCGCGCTACGGCGTCGGCCACTGCCGGACCTCGAACACGTACGGCTCGGCGATCCAGCGGGCGTCGAGCTGGCGCCCTCCGACGGTGAGGACGTCGGGGCCCTGGCCGAGGGTCACCACGGCCTCGGCGCTGGCGTCGGCCGACGCCAGGTGCAGCGTCACGCTGATGAGGCCGCCGTCCGCAGTCTCGTCATCGCTCCAGCCGTCGAACCACGCCTCGAGGCCGAGTTCGGGCACCGCGACCCGCGCGCTCTCGGCGACGAGGTTCACGGTCACCACCGTCGGTGCGGTCGGCGTCATCGCGGCTCCCGCGGCGGGTGTGGTCGCGCCGGAGCGCGCCCGCGCCGGGCTGCACCCGCAGCCGACGACGACGATCGACGCGAGCCCGGCGCAGCTCCACGGCGCCCGCGCGCCGCCCGCGCGCCTACTTGCCACCGAGCTTCTTGTAACGCTCGAGGCCGTCGGCCTTGAGGTCGTACTTCGGCGCCAGCGAGCTGTGGCAGCTCTTGCAGGTCAGCGACGAGTCGGTCTTCTTGGCCTTGGCCAGGAACTTCTTCATGTCGTCCTTGGCCGAGGCCTGGCCGCCCGCGGCGCACGCCGCCTTGACCGCCTCGGTCTTGAACGCGGTCCGCGCGCACGGCTTGGCCGCCGACGCCGACTGGGACGACGCCGCGAGCCCGATCATGGTGGCGAGGGCGAACAGCGCAGAGGAGAGTGCGAGCTTGGCCATGGACTGAAGTGCTCCCGTGGGGTGGCCATCCGACGTAGACGGCCGCGCGTTGATTCAGGCGACGCAGGCTACTACGCCCGAGCCGCGCGGTGGCTACGGCCGACGTGCGCAGGGGCGCCGGCGACGTCGTGACGGCTCGCTCGACCGAGCCGGTGACCAGGCCAGGCGAAGATCGCCATTGGTCCGACCAGAAGAGGCCTCAGGTCGTAGAGAGTTTTTGGTCCGACCACTGCAGGCGGCCGCGCCCGTGTCACGTTCCGGCGGCCCGGACCTTCATGATGTCGGGAGAGTACGCGACAGGTCGACGGCGGCGCTGGCCCACGGCGCGGCGATCGCCCGAACCGCCGCGGCCACGTCGGCGGCCTTGTTGACGGCCCGGACCACGCACGCCGACGCCGCACCGGTCGCCGCGACCTCGCCGGCGGTCGCCGGCGTGATCCCGCCGATCGCCACCACCGGGATCGAGCCCGCCGCGGCCACCGCCGCCGCCAGCCCGGTGAGGCCGACCACCGGATCTGGATTGGCCTTGGTCGCCGTCGGAAACACCGGTCCGAACCCGAGGTAGTCGGCGCCGCCCGCGACCGCCGCCCCGACCTGGGCCAGGTCGTGGGTCGACACGCCGATCCACAGCGGCCGGCCGGCGGCGGCCACCGCGGCGCGGGCCGCCACCAGCGGTAGATCGTGCTGGCCGAGGTGCACGCCGTCGGCGCCCACCGCCAGGGCGACGTCGAGGTGATCGTCGACGACGAGCGCCGCGCCGGCGGCCCGGGTCACCCGCCGCGCCATGGTCGCCACCGCCACCCACGTCGCCAGCGACGCCGGGCTCGCGGCGTCCTTGAGCCGCACCTGCAGCACCCGCGCGCCGCCGCGCCCGGGCTCGACCAGGGCCCGCGCTAGCGCCTCGTCGTCGCGATCGAGCACCGCGTAGCAGCCGCGCACCGCCGCGGTCACCGACACAAACATGACAGCACGCTATCAGGGTTTGCGCCGGCCGACCGGCCGACGCCGGCGGCACCCCGCCGACGATCCGCTAGAGTCCGCCCGTGGCCACCGCCAAGACCAAGCCCGCTGCCGCGCCGCCCGCGCCCCGGTTCCAGCTCAAGGCGCCGTTCCCGCCGGCCGGCGATCAGGTCCGCGCCATCGACGAGCTGGTCGCCGGCGTGCGCCGCGGCGATCCGGCCCAGGTGCTGCTCGGCGTCACCGGCTCCGGCAAGACCTACACGATGGCCAACGTCATCGCCCAGACCGGGCGGCCGACCTTGATCATGGCCCACAACAAGGTGCTCGCGGCCCAGCTCTACGGCGAGTTCAAGGAGCTGTTCCCCGACGCCGCGGTCCACTACTTCGTCAGCTACTACGACTACTACCAGCCCGAGGCCTACGTCCCGACCACCGACACGTTCATCGAGAAGGACTCGATCGTCAACGAAGAGATCGATCGCATGCGGCACGCCGCGACCTTCGCGCTGTTGTCGCGGCCCGACGTCATCATCATCGCCTCGGTGTCGTGCATCTACGGCATCGGCTCGCGCGAGATCTACGGCGGCATGACGGCCGAGCTGGTGCGTGGGCAGGACCTCGACCGCGACGGCGTGTTGCGCCGGCTCGTCGAGCTGCAGTACGAGCGCAACGACCTCGACTTCCACCGCGGCACCTTCCGCGTGCGCGGCGACACCCTCGAGGTGTTCCCCGCCTACGAGGCCGACACCGCGCTGCGCATCGAGTGGTGGGGCGATCAGATCGAGGCCATCAGCGAGATCGATCCCCTGCGCGGCGCCAGCAAGCGCGCGCTCGAGCGTGCCACGATCTTCCCGGCGTCGCACTACGCGACCCCGGCGGAGACCATGAAGCGCGCGGTCGCCGCGATCCGGGTCGAGCTGCGCGAGCGGCTCGGCGAGCTGTCGGCCCAGGGCAAGCTGCTCGAGCGCCAGCGCCTCGAGCAGCGCACGATGTACGACCTCGAGGCGATCGAGCAGCAGGGCTTCTGCAGCGGCATCGAGAACTACTCGCGCCACCTCTCGGGGCGCGCGCCCGGCGAGCCGCCGCCGACGCTCATGGACTACTTCCCCGACGACTACCTGCTCATCGTCGACGAGTCGCACCAGACCGTGCCGCAGATCGGTGGCATGTACGGCGGCGATCGCTCGCGCAAGGAGACCCTGGTCGAGTTCGGGTTCCGGCTGCCGAGCGCCCTCGACAACCGGCCGCTGCGCTTCGACGAGTGGAAGGCGCGCGCCCACCAGGCGATCTACGTGTCGGCGACGCCGGCCGACTGGGAGCTGGCCGAGGCCCAGGGCGTGGTGGTCGAGCAGATCATCCGCCCGACCGGCCTGCTCGATCCCGAGGTCGAGGTGCGCCCGGTGGCGCACCAGGTCGATGACCTGCTCGCGGAGATCCGGCCGCGGGTGGCGCGCGGCGAGCGGGTCCTCATCACGACCCTCACCAAGCGCATGGCCGAGGACCTCACCGAGTACTACCGCGAGCTCGGCCTGCGCATCCGCTACCTGCACTCCGACGTCGACACCCTCGAGCGCATCCAGATCATCCGCGATCTGCGCCGCGGCGAGTTCGACGTGCTCGTCGGCATCAACCTCCTGCGCGAGGGCCTCGACATCCCCGAGGTGTCGCTGGTCGGCATCCTCGACGCCGACAAGGAGGGCTTCTTGCGCTCGGGCCGGTCGCTGATCCAGACCATCGGCCGCGCCGCGCGCCACCTCGAGGGCAAGGTGCTGCTCTACGCCGACAAGCGCACCGAGGCGATCCTCGAGGCGACCAGCACCACCGAGAAGCGGCGCGCGGCCCAGGCCGCGTACAACGCCGCCCACGGCATCACGCCGCGGTCGGCGCCCCGCTCGATCATGGAGCTGCAGCTGGCGGCGCCGCTGCCCAAGAAGGGCAAGGGCGGGCGCGCGCTCGCCGGCCTCGACCTGGCCCAGATCGACGGCCTCGACAGCCTGCGCACGCTCATCGACTCGGTCCGCAAGGAGATGCGCGCGGCCGCCGCCGACCTCGAGTTCGAGCAGGCCGCGGCGCTGCGCGATCGGGTGCGCCAGCTCGAGCAGCTCGAGCTCGAGATGCGGTGACCTTCGTTCGAGAGAAGGTCACCTACGAGCTGCAGCTGGGCGGAGCGGGCGGTTGTTCTGCTTTTGTTCGGGTCCTCGTTGACTCGCGTCCGATCCCTGCGTCAGGCTTGGTCTGGCGGGCGCGGTGTCGCGGCCGACACTCCCGATGACCGCCGACGCGCCCCGGCCCCACGATCCGATGATCGGCACGCTCCTGGCGAAGGAGTACCGGGTCGTCGAGCAGATCGGCGAGGGCGGGATGGGCGTGGTCTACGTGATCGAGCACGAGGGCCTGAGGAAGCGGTTCGCGGCCAAGGTGCTCAGCGCCCAGCTCTCGAGCAACGCCGAGGCCCTCGCCCGGTTCTCCGCCGAGGCCCTCGCCGCGTCGAAGCTCGAGCACGAGAACATCATCACCATCACCGACCTCGGCATGACCGCCGACGGTCGCCCGTTCATCGTGATGGAGCTCCTGCGCGGCCAGACCCTCGAGCAGCGCATGGCGCAGGGGCCGATGACCGTCGACGAGATCCTGCAGACGATGGTGCCGACCTGCGAGGCGCTGGCGTTTGCGCACGACGCCGGGATCGTGCACCGCGACGTCAAGCCGGAGAACGTGTTCCTCGCGCAGCGCCCGTCGGGCCGGGTCGCGGTGAAGCTGCTCGACTTCGGCATCGCCAAGGTCTCGCTCGGCGACAGCCGCATCACCAAGCTCGGCACCGCGTTCGGCACGCCGATCTACATGTCGCCGGAGGCGTGCCGCGGCGAGGACGTCGATCGCCCGGCCGATATCTACGCGATCGGCGTGTTGCTCTACCGCCTGTTCTGCGGGCGGGCGCCGTTCTTCGACGGCAACCCGCTCAAGGTGATGCAGCAGCACGTCAACGAGGCGGTGCCGTCGCCGCGGGCGCTGCAGCCGAGCCTGTCGCCGGGGCTCGAGCGCATGCTGCTGCACGCCCTCGAGAAGGATCCGGCCCGGCGCCCGGCGACGATGCGCGCGCTGCTCGCCGAGTTGCTCGACGCGGTGCCGCCGGAGGCGCGCGCCAGCGTCGTCGGCACCGGCGGGCTGTCCTCGCCGACGCCGCAACACCCGGGCCTCGCCACGCCGAGCCCGGCGCCGCGCCCGGCGGTGGTCAGCACCGATCCGACCCCGGGTCCGGCGCGACCGAGCAGCGGCGGCATCGGCGCGCCGCGGAGCTACCAGCGCGCGGCGACGCCGGCGCCGGTGGGAGCCGGTTCGTCTCGCGGTGACGGCCGCGGCCCCGGTCAGTTCGGTCCCAAGTCGGCGGCCGCGGAGCCGTCGCGGGTGGAGCAGCTCCAGCGCCGCGCCAAGCTCCGGCGCCGCTGGGTGCTGGCGCTGGTGGTGGTCACCGGGCTGGCGGCGATCGGCGGCGCGGTGCTCCTGCGCAGCCGCGCGCCGGCGCCGACGGCGATCAGCGAGCCGCCCGCGCCCGCACCGACGCCGTAGGCATCGGCATCGGCATCGGCATCGGCATCGCGCGCCGCGCCGTCACGGTCGTGGCGCCCGCAGCGCCGCCGCGGCCAGCCCGGCCAGGGCCTCCACCGTCGACGCCTGCGGCACCCGCTCGGCGCGCGCGAACGCCACCAGCGCGCCGACCGGCGCGGCGCCAGGCTCGAGCGCGATCGGCGCCACCACCGCGGCGTCGAGCTGGTGGCGCGCGATCCAGCGACCGTCGAGGCTGCGGCGGCGCGCCAGGCGATCGTAGCGGACGGTGCGCGCGACCGTGAGCGCACGCTCGACGAAGGCCCCGGTCCGCGCCGAGCCAGAGGTGCCCGCCGACGCGCGCAGCTGCAGCGCTGCCCGCGGCCCCCGCAGCCACAGCTCCGCGCGCGCGACCCCCTCGTCCTCGATGAGCGTGTCGAGCAGGCTCGCCCACACGCTGTCGAGGTCGAGCCGCGCCATCAGCCGCCGCGCCGCCGCCTCGGTGGAGCGCTCGACGGCGTCGTCCGGAGCATCCCACGGCCGCGCCGGCCGGACCGTGCACACCAGCAGCAGCCCACCCACGGCCGGCCGCGCGAACAGGCACGCGAGCTCGACCGGGATCTCGGCGCGGGTGCGGTGGATCATCGTGAGCTGCAGCGTGCGGCCGACCAGGAGGTCGCCGTGGCCGCTCTCGCCGAGCTCGAGCAAGCGACGATCGGCGGCCGACGCTGCGACCAGGGACGACAGCGGCAGGCCGACCACCTCGACGGGAAACCAGCCGAGCAGGCGCTCGAGCTCGGCGGTCGCGTGGAGCACGCGGCCGTGGCCGTCGATGGCGATGACCGCGTCGCCGGCGGTGATGTCCGCGGCGCCACCCGGATCGGCGTTGATCGGCGGCGGCGGCGGCGGGGCCACCTGCTCGACCCGGGGCACCGCGGCGAGCAGCGCCCGGCGACCGAGCAGCGCGATCTCGCCGATGGAGCGGCCCTGATCGCGCAGCTGCCGGACCCGCAGCAGCACCCGGACGTCTTCGTCGCGGTAGATCCGGCGACGGCTCGGCGCCCGGGTCGGCGACAGGAACTCGAACCGGCGCTCCCACATGCGCAAGAGCGCCGGCGAGAACCCGGTGAGGCGCGTCACCGTGCTGGCTCGATACCCATCCCTCGACACGGACGGCGACCAGCGTAGCAGCGCGCCCGGCCCGGCGCGACCCCATCGCGCGCACCGTCGGGCCGCGCTGGCTAGCCCCCGCGGGCGCGGCGCAGGACCTCGAGGACCTCCGCCGTCGGCCAGCGCGTGGGCGGCTGGCGCCAGCGCTCGGCGACGTCGTCGGGGCCGCCCAGCCACTCACGGTGCGCGGCGCCGGCGAGCACGCACCACGAGGTCACCACCGCGCGCCGTGCCGCGCGCGCGATCACCACCGCGTTGTGCAGCAGCCGATCGAGATCGAGCCCCTCGGTCATCGTCGTCGACACCGCGAGCGTCACCGCGTCCGCGGACCACGGCAGCCGCGGCTCCTCGCCGAGGCGGACCCAGGCGTCGAGGTGATAGCGCAGGTGGTCGGCGGTCATCTCGCCGACGGCGATCGCCCGCCCGAGGTAGCCGACCTGGGCCTGGGCGAGCGCCTGGCTCACCACCTGCGCCACCGCGGCGTCGGAGGTCGCCACCACCCGCACGCCGGCGCCCTCGACCTTGCGCGCGAGGGTGACGAGCTCGCTCGCCTCGGCCTCGGTCAGCGGGCGCTCGACCTCCACCTCGAGCACGGTGGTGCCGGTGCGGCCTTCGCGCCGGAGGCTGGCGATCACACGCTCGATCCAGTCGGCGCCGGGGTTGCTCGCGGCCGCCAGCGGCGCGCCGATCGCGAGGCCGAGATCGTCGTCGCCGACGCCGATCCGGCAGCGCGCGGCGACGAACCAGCGCGCGCTGGCGCCGGCGAGCACCGCGCGCACGATGCGCGCGCGGGCATCGCCGCGGCCGCCGGCGATCCAGATCAGCGCGACGTCGCTCGCGAGCGCCAGCTCGAGCGCGGCGCGCGCCTCGGCCAGCGGCGGGAGGGCGCGCAGCTCGAGATCGAGCTGGGTCTCGCGGCCGACCACCGCCGGGTCGGTGCGGGTCCGGCGATCGCGGCCGAGCCCGAGCGCGTCGAGCGCGGCCGACGCCGCCTCGCCGACGGCGCCCGCCGTCGGGAACCGACCGTCGACGGCCTTGGCCAGGCACCGGCTGAGCAGCGCGGCCACCGCCGGCGGCAGCTTCGGCGGCAGCGATGGCGCGTGCTTGCGGTGCGCGGTGCGCAGCTCGTCCATCGTCCGCGCCGCCGGGAACGGCGGCAGCCCGGTGAGGAGGTACAGGAGCGTGCCGCCCAGCGCGTAGATGTCGCTGGCGGCGCTGGCCGGTTGCCCGAGCCACACCTCGGGCGCGACGAACTGCGGCGTGCCGACCGCGGCCATGCGTCCGGCCGCGGCCAGCGGCGCGGCGAGGCCGAAGTCGGCCAGCTTCACCACGCCGGTCCGGGTCACCAGCAGGTTCTGCGGCTTGACGTCGCGATGGACCACGCCGAGGTGGTGGGCGTGCGCGAGGGCGTCGGCGATCGCCATCGCGTGGCGCAGCACCGCCTCGACGGTCATCGGCCCCAGCCCCTCGACCCGCTGGTGCAGGCTGCCGCCGTCGACGTACTCCATGGCCATCGCCCACATCCCGTCGACGAGCTCGACGTGGTGGACCCGCACGATGTTGGGGTGGTCGAGGGTGGCGATGACCCGGGCCTCCTCGACCGCGCGCAGGTTGGCGCGATCGTCGTCGCTGGGGTGCAGGAGCTTGAGCGCCACCGGGCGCCGCAACACCACGTCGCGCGCGAGGAAGACGTCGGCCTGGGCGCCGACCCCCAGCGGTCGTTCGACGAGGTAGTTGCCGATGCGGGCCGGGGGCGCCCGACCCGTGCGGCCGGCGTCAGCGGCCATCGGCGGTCACCGCGGCGCGCTGGTCAGCTTCTGGGCGACGGTGTCGGGGCTCTTGGTCGCCGCCCCGACGAAGGCGTCGACGCGGCCGTCGTCGAACCGCGCGTAGGTGGTCTGCTCGCCGTGCAGGAAGCTGACGACCTGGAGGTTGCCGAGCCCGAGCATGTCGGCCGCGGCCTCGAGCTGCGGCCGCGCCATCGCCAGGGTCGCGCACAGGGTCTCGAAGTCGTGATCACCGGAGGTCTCGAGGACGGCGCCCGCGGCGTCGGCGCTGGCGCCGACGCGCAACCCGGAGGTGCCCTGGATGATGTCGTCGATTCGTCCCACCGTGGTCCTCGCTGCGCTGAGGCCGACGCCCATTCGCCGGCGAACGTCACGCTACCACGGGCGCACCGCGGTCGCGCGCGCACCGGCGACGGCCCGTGATGTTCACTTCCTGTTCGCCTTGGAGTACGGTCGCCGCGACGATGGGGTGCTGGGGCCGACTCGTGCATCGACACGCACGCTGTCCAGAGCAGCCGCGACGCCTTGACCGACGGTCAACGGCAGCTCGGCGGCCATGCACCGCGCGGCAGCGACGGCTGCCGGCGCGCCGCCCCGTCGGCGTCAGGAGCCAACGATGAACCTCGTGCAGATGATCTCCTCCTCGATCGACCGCCACCGACGCTGGTTCCCGGTCGCGATCGGGCTGCTCACGGTGCTCGCGATCGTGGCGTCGGCGGGCCTCGCCTGGGCCCAGGCCGACGCCGGCGCGCCGCAGGTGCCCGACGCGGTGCAGGCCGCGCTCGCCGCCTCGGAGGCCAGGGCCAAGACCTTCGCCGATCAGGCCTGGGTGCTGGTCGCGGCCTGCCTGGTCTTCTTCATGCAAACCGGCTTCCTCGCCCTCGAGGTCGGCTTCGTCCGGCGCAAGGCGATCGTCATCACCGCGATGAAGAACCTCGCCGACTGGACGGTGTGCGTCATCGCGTTCTTCTTCTGCGGCTGGGCGCTGATGTTCGGCCACAGCCAGGACGGCCTCATCGGCGGCGACGGCTGGATGCTGGCCGCTGGTGAAGGTGCCTCGATCGGCGTCGGCCTCCACTTCGTGTTCAACCTCGCGTTCGCCGCGACCGCGGCGACCATCGTGTCGGGCGCGATGGCCGAGCGCACGGGCTTCCTCCCCTACGTGATCTGCTCGGCGGTGGTCACCGCGATCATCTACCCGGTGGTCGGCCACTGGGTGTGGGGCAACGGCTACTACAGCGACAACTCGACCCTGCTCACCCAGTGGGGCTTCATCGACTTCGCCGGCTCGACGGTGGTGCACTCCGTCGGTGGCTGGGTCGCCCTCATCGGCATGATCGTCATCGGCCCGCGCATCGGCCGCTTCGACCAGAACGGCAAGCCGGTCAACCTCGGCAGCTACAGCCTGGCCTGGGCCGCCATGGGCGTGCTCATCCTGTGGTTCGGCTGGTGGGGCTTCAACGGCGGCAGCACCCTCTCTCTCGACGGCGACGCCGTCGCGCTCATCATCGCCAAGACCAACATCGCCGGCGCCGCCGCCGGCATCTCGGCGATGATGCACGCCAAGCTCCTGCAGGATAACAGCGACGTGACGCCCAAGTTCATGGGCGGCCTGCTCGGCGGCCTGGTCGCGATCACCGCCAACTGCCACATGGTCAGCCCGGAGGCCGCGGTGGTCATCGGCCTGGTCGCCGGCGTGCTGCACAACATCGCCTACGAGGCGCTGCTCAAGTTCCGCATCGACGATCCGGTCGGCGCGGTGCCGGTGCACCTGGTGTGCGGCGTGTGGGGCACCTTGGCGGTCGGCATCTTCGGCCACGCCTCGGGCTTCGGCGACCGCAGCCGCCTCGAGCAGATCGGGGTCCAGGGCCTGGGCATCGCGATCGTCGCGGTGTGGACCATCTTCATCGCCCTGGTCACGTTCCTCCTGCTCAAGCGCTACGTCGGCCTCCGCGTGTCCCCGCAGGACGAGCTGATCGGCTATGACATCGGCGGCACGATCGAGCACCAGCCCGACGACGACGACGGGCTCGGCGCCGACGATCTCACGATGATCGGGGAGCCCTGATGAACTACGACATCATGGTCAAGAAGGGCGGTGGCCACGTCCTGATCCGCCTCGACGAGTTCCTCGAGATGGCGATGGAGGAACAGGCCAAGCTCATCCTCGCCAGCAAGCTGGTGTTCGTCCGCGCGGGGAAGATCGTCCCCGCCGCGCGCGCGCTGCGCGAGATCCGCCTGGCCCAGTGGTCGGCCTGATGCGCGCCGCACGCCCCGCCAAGGAGCTCCCATGATGGACGTCCTCGCCCCGATCGCGGGCATCCCCGGCGTGATCGGCGCCGCCGTGTTCACCTCCGACGATCGCTGCCTGGCGGCGATGCTGCACCCGCCCTACGAGGAGGTGCTGGTCCAGCGCACGATGCGCGCGCTGCGCCAGGCCCTGATGGTGCTCAACGCCAGCTTCGACAGCGAGGACAGCTGGAGCGGCATGTTCCTGCGCTGCGACGGCGGCCACCTGGTGATCAAGCGCGTCGACGACCACGCGCTGCTCGTCTTCGGGCAGCCGGCGATGAGCGTGGCGATGGTCAACGTCGGCCTCAACGTCGCCGCCATCAAGCTGCGCGCGGCGCCGGCGCCAGCGTCCGCGAGCCCCGCGGCGGCGGCACCTCCCCCGCCGCCACGGCAGCCACCGCCGCCGAGCGTGCCGCCGTGGCCGACGCCGGGCAGCGGCAGCATCCCGCGCAGCCCGACCAGCCTGTCCCAGGGCGTGCCCATGCAGCCGATGTCGGGCAGCGGCAGCATCCCCGGCGCCGGCACCTCGATGCTGAGCTGGCCCAACCAGGTCGGCGAGCAGCCCGCGGTCGGCGTGCTGTCGCGCACCACCGTCGAGCAGCTCCTGCGCCTGATGGCCAAGCACGTGGGTCCCGGCGCCAAGGTGGTGATGCGCGACGAGCTGGTGGCGCTCGGGCTCGCGCCCACCGCGGTGCCGTTCTCGAGCTTCAGCGACCTGGTCGATCAGCTCGCGCGTCACATCCAGGACGCGTCGCGCCGCAACGCGTTCATGATCGAGGCCGAACTCATCGGCCTCCACGCTCGCTGATTACTGGGCGCGGCGTCCCGCGCCGCGCGACGTCCTGGGCGCGGCGTCCCGCGCCGCGGCGGCGTCGCTACGGGGTGAGGATCAGCTCGACGCGACGGTTCTGCGAGCGCGCGCCGGGGCGAGCAGGCTGGTCGGGACCGTGCGCCTCGACCCGCAGCCGCGCCGGCGCCGCGCCGGCGTCGATGAGCTGCGCCCGCACCGCCTCGGCGCGCTCCCGCGACAGCTCCATGTTGCGCTCGCGGGCGCCCTCGTCGTCGGTGTGACCGTGCACCTCCAGCGTGCCGGTGGAGCTCGCGAGCGCACGCACCGCGTCCGCGAGGTGCCGTCGGGTCGCGGCGTCACGAGGCACGGCCGCCGAGGCCAGCGCGAAGCGAATGATCGCGAGGGTGCGCGGTCCGGCCGCGATCGCCGGCGGCGCCGCATCCACCGGCATCGCCGGCGCCGCATCCACCGGCACCGCTGGCGCCGCGTCGACGGTGGCCAGCACCACCACGCCGGCGTCGATCGGCACCGCTGGCGCCGCGTCGACGGTGGCCAGCGCCACCACGCCGGCGTCGCTGCCCGCGACCACCGGCGCCGCCGCCTTCGGGCGCCTCGACACGTGGACCGCGATCACCGTGATGAGCGCCGCCGAGGCCAGGAGCACCGCGACGATCATCCAGCGATCGGTGTGGCTCTTCACGCGCGGCGCGCGACGCGGCACCGCCTGCGCCCGCGGACCGATGATCCGGGTGTGCTGCCCGGCGCTCGACGCCCACGTCCCGGGCGCGGCGCGGCTCGCCATGCCCGCCGCGGTCCCCGGCGCGGCGGCGCTGGCCCCGGTCACCGCCGCGGCCGCCACCGTGCGCGGTGACGAACCCGGCGCCGTGGCCGGTCCCGCGCTCGCTGGCGCGGCGACCTTGGCGTCGCTCGCCGGCGGCCGCGCCGCAGCGGTGGTGGTCGCCGCGACCGACGCCGCTGGCAGCGGCGTGAGGAGCAGCGTCGCTCCCGCGGTGGGTGTGGACGCCGGATCCACACCCACCGCGGTGTCCTCGAGCCGCCGCAGCGCGCCGTCCCAGGCGAGCGCCTCGGCGCACGACGGGCAGGTCACGTGCCCTCGCTCGTCGAACTGCTCGGGGTCGATCGGGTGGCCGCAGGCCGGGCAGGCGGGGTCCATGCGCCTGCCATGCTAGCGCGCGCGCTGGCGCTCGTCGCCGCGTTCGCGTCTGTTCACGATTCGTTCGCCACGCGGTCCTTGACCCGGTACGAAGCGCGGGCCCATCCTCGGGATCGCGTGCGGATCGCTCCGGAGACCAAGCTCGGCCGTTACGAGGTGATCTCTCACCTCGCGACCGGCGGCATGGCCGAGGTGTACCTCGCGCGCACCAGCGGCTTGCAGGGGTTCTCGCGCCACGTCGTGGTCAAGCGCATCCGCAGCGAGTTCGTCGGCGACCCGCGCTTCGTGCGGATGTTCCTCGACGAGGCGCGCCTGGCGGCCACGCTCCATCACCGCAACGTCGTGCAGGTCTACGACGTCGGCCAGGAGGGCAACCAGTACTTCTTCGCGATGGAGTACGTCCACGGCGAGGACCTGCGCAACATCCTCGCGACCACCAGCAAGCGCGGCGAGCGGGTCCGCCTCGATCACGCGCTGACGATCATCCAGGGCGCCGCCGCCGGCCTCGAGTACGCGCACACCCGGCTGGGGCCCGATCGTGCGCCGCTCAACCTGGTGCACCGCGACGTGTCGCCGTCGAACCTCCTCGTCGGCTACGACGGCGGCGTCAAGCTGGTCGACTTCGGCATCGCCAAGGCGACCTCGAGCGGCAGCGGCGAGACCCAGACCGGCGCGCTCAAGGGCAAGATCTCGTACATGTCGCCGGAGCAGATCCGGGGCGCCGCGCTCGATCGTCGCAGCGACGTGTTCTCGCTCGGCATCCTGCTCTACGAGCTCACCACCACCACGCGGTTGTTCCGCGGCAGCAGCGACTTCGAGACGATGCAGCAGATCGTCACCGGCCGGGTGCCGGCGCCGACCGAGGTCGTGCCCGACTACCCGCCGGAGCTGGCGCAGATCGTCGCGCGTGCCCTCGCGATCAGGCCCGACGAGCGCTACCCGAGCGCCGGCGCGTTGCTCGGGGACCTCGAGGAGTTTGCGGCGCGCGCGCAGCTCACGTTGTCGTCGATCGCGCTGGCGCGCTGGATGGCGACCTTGTTCGGATCGCGGCCCGAGCCGTGGAACGCCGGCGCGCCGGAGCCCACCGAGCCCCAGGGCGACGCGGTCGACGCCTGGAGCCAGCTCGACGACGTGCCCGGCGCCGCCGAGGTCACGCGCGCGGCGCCGGTGCCGGCGATCCGACGCCCGGCTCCCCCGCCCACGGCACCCGCGGCGGCGGCGGTGGCCACGCCCACCCGCGGCGGCAGCTCGGCGCGGCACGTGATCCCGCTCGATCCAGGTCGCGGCGGCGCCAGCGGCTCGGCGCCCGGCACCGAGGAGCTCTCCATCGACGACCTGGGGATGGATCTGTCAACGCCTCGGCGCCCCGCCGCGTCGACGTTGTCCGGGTCGATGTCGACCGGGCCCGTGACCTCCGATCTCGTCGCCAGCCAGCTCTCCGATCTGTCGCTGTCGGGTCCGTCGCGCCTGCGCCGCGACTCGCTCGGGCTGGCGCCCGCCGGTGGCCACGCCGCGCGGCGCCTGCAGGCGCGCCGACGTCGGCGCCTGATGCTGGTGGCGATCGTGGTGACCGGCATCGCCATCGTCGTCGGCGCGGTGATGCTGCGCACCCGGCCGGCGCGCCCGACGACGCCGACCGAGGCGCCTGGCGCCGCCGCGCCGGCGGCGCCGCGCTGAGCCCACCGGCGTCGCGGGCATCGCCGCAACCGCGGCCGCCGGCGTGCTTCTATCCCGGGCATGCGCGCCCGCAATCAGCTCGTGGTCGGCTTCGTCGGCGGGATCGTGGTGCTGGTGGTGACCCGCCTGCTCGGGGTGTGGGGCGGCCAGCCCGCGCGCGCCGGCCCCGACCACGCCGGACGCTGGCGCCGTCGCCACGCGCGTACGCACGACCACCGCCGCGGTGGCGCTGCGCCCGCTGCCGCCGCCGCGCGACGACGACCCGGTCGGCACGTTGCGGCTCGAGGGCCAGGTCATCGACGGCGCCGACGCGCCGGTCGCCGGCGCCAGGGTCGCCCTCGACACCGCGCCGCCGCGCGAGGTCGTCACCGAGGCCGACGGCGCCTTCGCCTTCACCGGCTTGCTCGCGCGCGACTACGAGGTCGCCGCCCGCACCGACGACGGCGTCGCCGGGCCGGTCCGCCTGCGCCTCACCGACACCACCGAGCCGGTGACCCTGCGGCTCGCCGCCGCCGGCTCCGTCGAGGTGACCGTGACCGCCGCCGAGGGAGGCGCGCCGATCGCCGGCGCGGCCGTCGAGCTTCGCGCCAGCCCGGTCGCGCGCGCCGTCACTGGCGCCGACGGCGTCGCCCTCCTGCGTGGGATCGGCGCGAGCTGGGCGCCGGTGGCCGCGCGCGCCGAGGGCTTCGCGCCGGCGGCGGTGATGGTCTCGACCTCCGGCGTCGGCGATGCCCCGATCCGGGTCGCGCTCGCCCTCACGCGGGGCGCCGCCATCGCCGGGATCGTCGTCGACGATGCCGGCGCGCCGATCGCCGGCGCCCGGGTCCACGCGAGCAACGTCGCCGAGCCGCTGCCGGTGGTCGATCCGCGCGCCGACGCCGTGACCACCGACGCCGCCGGCCGCTTCGTCGTGCCGGCGCTCGCCGCCGGGAGCTGGCGCCTCGAGGCCCGTCACGGCGACCACGCGCCGACCCAGGCGCCGCCGATCACCGTCGATGGCATCCACCCTCGCTCCGACGTGCGCCTGGTGATGGGCGCCGGCGGCGTGGTGCGCGGGTGCGTGGTCGATGACGCCGGCGCGCCGGTCGCCGCCGCCGACGTCCAGCTCGTCGCCGACGGGCACGTCGCCTGGCGCCCGCGGCGCGCCGCGTACACCGACGCCGACGGGCGCTTCGAGGTGACCGGCCTGCCCCGGCGCGCCGTCGACGTGGTCGCGTGGCACCCGCGGGGCGCCTCGGCGATCCAGCGCGTCGACCTCACCGCCACCCGCACCGCCGACGTCACCCTCACCCTGGCCCACGCGGGCGAGCTCGGCGGCGTGGTGGTCGACGAGGCCGGGCAGGCGATCGGCGACGCCGTCGTCGAGCTCACGCCGAGCTTCGGCGGCGGGCCGGAGCTGCGCGCGGCGTGGGCGGTGCGCGGCGCGCCGGCCGCGATCACCGACCAGGGCGGCCAGTTCCGGTTCCAGGGCCTGCCCGCGGGTGGCTACCAGGTCAGCACCCGCCGCCCGGGCGCGGCCGCGGGACCGCCCGGGGCGAGCGTCGCCGCCACCACCGGTGACCTCGCGCTGCGCCTGGTGATCGCCGCCGACGGCGTGGTCCGCGGCCGGGTCGTGCTCGCGCCCGGCGGCGCGTTCAGCGCGTTCACCGTCGCCGTGGGTGACGGGCCGCGCCGCGCCGGCGGTGGCGGCGACGGCGCCTTCGCGGTGGCGGCGGCCGCCGGGCGCTACCCGGTGACGATCGCCGGGCCCGGCTTCGTCGAGAAGCTCGTGCCCGACGTCGAGATCACCGCGGGCGCGACCACCGACCTTGGCACCATCGAGGTCACCCCCGGGCGCGCGATCAGCGGTCGCGTGCTGGCCGCCGACGGCACCCCCGTGGACGGGGCGCAGGTGGCGGTCGGCGCGCTGTTGTCGGGCGGCGGCGACTCGCTGTACATCGCCGACGAGAGCCTCGGCGCGCGCGAGACCCGCACCGACGTCGACGGCCGCTTCGTGCTCGACGGCTTCGGCCCGGGCTCGCTGGTGGTGCTGGCCGGCAAGGATGGTCTCGGCCGCAGCGCCAGCGTGCGAGTGCCGCCGGGCGGCGCCAGCGTCACGCTGGAGCTGGTGCTCGAGCCGAGCGCCACCCTGCGCGGCCGGGTCGTCCGCGGCGGCGCCCCGCTGCCCGACACCATCGTCATCGCCAACCCGATCGGCGCCACCAGCGCCAACTTCTTCGTCACCACCGGCGCCGACGGCGGCTTCGCCTTCGCCGCGCTGGCTCCAGCGCCGTACGTCGTCTACGCGATGATCGGCGGCGGCGGCGGCCAGCCCAAGGATCTCTACACCCGCGGGGTCGACGTCGCGCTCGGCGCCGAGGCGACGGTGACCCTCGACGCCACCCCGGGTCCGCTGGCCCTCACCGTCGACGTACGCACCGACGCCGGCGGCGTGGTGCCGATGGCGCAGGTGATGGTGATCGAGGGGCTGATCGAGGCGACCACCGTCGACGAGCTCCGCGACGGCACCCGGATGCCGTTGGGCGACGCTACCCTGCCGGTGTTCCTGCGCTACGCCGTCGACGGACCGGCCGAGGTCGTCGGGGTGCGGCCGGGCGTGCAGTCGGTGTGCGTCGCCGCGTTGCTCAACCCGCTGGCGGACCCGAGCGGGCTGCCGGTGCGATGCGAGCCGGTGACCCTGCCGGCGAGCCCGCCGGCACAGCGCGTCGCCGTGACCGTGCCGGCGGCGTGGTTGCAGGCGCCGACGCCGTGACCACGCGCCGCGCTCAGGCGAACAGCGCGCCGCGCGCCGCCGACCGGATCGCCACCACCGCCGGGTGGGCCAGCCGCCGCTCCGCCGAGATCGCGTAGTACCGGGCTCGCACCGCCGGCACCTCGGCGATCACGGTCAGGTCGTAGCGGCGCGCGATCTCGCGGGCGATCACCGTCGGCACGAACACCGCGCCCATGCCGTCGGCCGCGAACGCGTCGAGCAAGGCGCTGTCCTCCGCCTCGGCCCGCACCGACGGCCGCACCTCCTCGGCGTCGAACCACGCCTCGAGGTCCCGCCGCGCGCCGGTGCCGGGCAGCGGCAGCAGGAGCGGCGCGCCGTCGAGCCCGCGCGGGAAGCTCCGGCGCAGCCCCGCGGCCATGACCGCCGGGGCCACCAGCGTGCTGGTGCTCTCGCCGAGCAGGTGGTTGTAGGCGCGCACCGCGACCGCCGGCGGCACCGGGGCGTCGGCGATCACGACGTCGATGGCGTGGGTGGCGAGCTCCCCCAGCAACGCCTCGTAGCGATCCTCGACGCAGCTGAGCTGCAGGCTGGCGTCGGCGAGCGCCGGCGCCAGCAGCCGACGCACCAGCAGCTTCGGGACGACGTCGACCACGCCGACCTTGAGCTTGGGCACGCGGCCGACCGGGCGCCCGCGCACCGCGTCGAGCATCTCGGTGCCGAGCCCGAAGATCTCCTCGGCGTAGCGGTAGGCGACGCGCCCGGTCTCGGTGAGCTCGAGCTTGCGCCCGCGCTTCTCGAACAGCGCGTGGCCGAGCATGTCCTCGAGCCGCTTGATCTGCCCGCTGATCGCCGACTGCGACAGCCGCAGCAGCTTGCCGGCCGGCGCCAGCCCGCCTTCACGCGCGACCGCGTAGAAGTAGAGGAGGTGATGGTAGTTGAGCCACTCCATGGAGGTCGCAGCTCGCGCCTAGTCGAACAGCGCCGCCCAGAACGTCGCCGGGTCGTCGTCGCTGGCGCCCCTGGTTCGGCGGTCGCGCACGAGGTCGCGGGCGTCGTCGTCGCTCGCGTCGTCGCGCTCGTCGCCGCGTTCGTCGTGCAGGCTGTGGGCGATGAGCTTGTCGAGCTCGCCGCGATCGAGCCAGATGCCTCGGCAGCGCACGCATCGATCGATCTCGATGCCGGCGCGGTCTAGCTGGACGAGCGTGGCGGCGTTGCAACGGGGACAGTTCATCGCGACCTCCTACCTTGGCGGGCACCCTAGCGACGCCGCGACGATTCGACCTTATCCAAGTTTGGCGACGAACTTACCAGTAAAACGAAGTGTCGACCGGCCGGCGTCGTTGCGGCTGCGCCGGAGCGTCGGCCGCGAATCTTGTCATCGACCGCGCGCCACGCCCGGGTAAACCGCATGCAGGAGGTCTCATGAAGCTCAACATCCGCTTCCGTCAGATCGTCGCGACGCCCGAGCTGCGCGAGCAGCTGGCGCGCCGGGTCCGCCTCACCCTCGCCCGTCTGGGTCACGAGGTCCGGGTCGTCGACGTCACCCTCGCCGACATCAACGGCCCGCGCGGCGGGCGCGACACCCTGTGCCGGGTCCGCCTGCGCGGGCCGCGGGTCGGCGCGCTCGTCGTCGAAGACGTCGGCGTCGACGTCGGCTCGACGATCGGCGGCGTGCTCGACCGAGCCGCGCGCGCGGCGGTGCGGGCGCTCGATCGCCGCCGGAGCTGGGCCCCGATGACCGCGGTCGCCTGAGTGCCCGCCGACCTCACCGCCAGCGAGCGCCCGGTCCTGGTGCGCGACGGCGCCGGGCTCGGGCTGCCCTTCTCGCGTGGGCTGATGGCGACGAGCATCCTCGCCACCGGCGCCGACACCGACGTCGCGTACGCGATCGCGGCGTCGATCCAGCGCGCGCTCGCCGAGGACGGCGCCCGGTCGATCGGCGCCGACGCGCTGGCCGCGCTCGCCGGCAACACCATCGCCACGATCGGCGGCCCCACGATGGCGGCGCGCTACCGGACCTGGCGCGCGCTGCGGCGCGAAGGCCGGCCGCTGGTGATCGTGCTCGGCGGCGCGCCCGGCGTCGGCAAGTCGACCCTGTCGACCCGCCTGGCGGTGCGCCTGGGGATCACCCGGGTCGTCACCACCGACACCATCCGCGAGGTGCTGCGCACGGTCATCCCGTCGACGGTGTTGCCCGAGCTGCACGTGTCGACCTACGAGGCGATCAGCGAGCGCGCCGACGACCCCGACGCCTACCTGCGCCAGGCGCGGGTGGTCGGCGGCGCGCTGCTCGCCGTCGGCGAGCGCCTGATGAGCGAACGACGGAGCGTCATCCTGGAGGGGGTGCACCTGCTGCCGGGCGAGATCTTGCCGACGTTGGCCGCGCACCCGAGCCAGCCGGTCGCCGTCGAGCTGCTGCTCACGCTCGACGACGTCGAGCTGCACCGAGCCCACCTGGCCGCGCGCGCCACGGGCGAGCCGACCCGGGGCGGGGCGCGCGCGCTCGCCCAGTTCGCGAGGATCCGCCGGCTGCACGAGGTGCTCGTCGATCGCGCGCGCGCGCGCGGGATCGAGACCCTCGACGTCGGCGAGCCGCGCCGGCTCAGCGAACGCCTGCTCGAGCTCATCTTCGGGCAGGCCGCGCCGACGGTCGCCAGGCCGTGACCGCGCCTGGCTGCGACCTGCTGGTGCTCGACGGTCAGGGCGTCACCTTCACCGATCCGTTCGGCGCCTGGCTCGATGACCTCGCCGACGCGACCGCGAGCCCCCGCCCGCGCATCCGCTCGCGCTGGCACGACGAGCTGCGCGAGCGCGCCTGGCGCGGCGAGATCTCCGATGACGCGCTGTGGGCCGCGCTGGCCGGGGCCGACGGCGCCGCGTGGGGCGCCCGGCTCGAGGCGGCGTACCGACCCGGCCCGGCCGCGGCGCACCTCGCGCGCTGGGCCGCGCGGGTCGAGATCTGGCTCCTGAGCAACCACCGCACGCCGTGGATCGAGGCCCGCCTCCGCCGCTTCGACCTGCGGCGCTACTTCGCGCGCCTGCTGGTGTCCGACGGCCTCGGCGCGCTAAAGCCGTCGCCGGCCGTGTTCGCCCCGGTGCTGGCCGACCGCCGGCACCCGGAGCGGGTCCTGTTCGTCGACGATCAGGCCAAGAACGTCGCCGCCGCCAGGGCCCTCGGCCTGTCCGCCGTGCTGGCCGACCCGGGCGGGCGCTGGCGCACCGAGGTCGAACGCCGCCTGCGCGGGGGGAAACCACACTTCACATAAACCGAAGATTCTCCCGACAAAGCGGACATCGACGAAACCGTCGATCGAGCGCAACTGTGTCGTGACGCATGCTCTGGCTCTACCTCGGCTTCATCGGCCTCATCCTCGGCCTGCTCGCGCTCGACCTGGGCGTGTTCCACCGCAAGGCGCACGTGGTCCACGTCAAGGAGGCCCTGGCCTGGTCGGCGTTCTGGATCTCGCTCGGCCTGGCGTTCGGGGCGTTCATCTACTTCGGCTACGAACACCACTGGCTCGGCCTCGGCACCCGCCCCGACGCGCTGACCACCCCGACGGTGCTCGCCGATGGCACCACGATCTACAACGACGGCGCCTCGGCGCTGATGAAGTACATCACCGGCTTCGTCGTCGAGAAGTCGCTCGCGGTCGACAACATCTTCGTCATCGCGATGATCTTCGCGTTCGTGCGAGTGCCGGCGATCTACCAGCACCGGGTGCTGTTCTGGGGCATCGTCGGCGCGCTCCTGATGCGCGGCGTGATGATCGGCGTCGGCGCCGTGCTCATCGCCAAGTTCAACTGGATCCTCTACGTCTTCGGCGGCTTCCTCATCCTGACCGGGCTCAAGATGCTGCGGCCCGAGGGCGCGCCGCCGGACTTCGACCGCAGCTGGGTGGTGCGGTTCATCCGCCGGCTGGTGCCGATCACCGAGCGCTTTCACGGCGAGCACTTCGTGGTCAGGGCCGGCGAGCCGGCCGCCGCGGAGCCGGCGACCCCGGGCGCGACCCCGGTGCCGGACCGCGTGGTCGAGGCCGCCCGCCGCGGCACCCCGCCTGGTGACGCCGCTGCTGGTCGCGCTGGTGCTGGTGGAGCTGACCGACGTCCTGTTCGCGGTCGACTCGATCCCGGCGATCTTCGCGATCACCACCGACCCGTTCATCGTGTTCACCAGCAACGTGTTCGCGCTGCTCGGGCTGCGCTCGCTCTACTTCGCGCTGGCCGACATGATCGAGCGCTTCCACTACCTCAAGCTCTCGCTCGCGTTCGTGCTCATGGTCATCGGCACCAAGATGCTCTTCCACACCCAGCTGCGCGCCTGGCTGGGCGCCAACTTCACGCTGTACGTGCTCGCGCTCGTCGGCGCGATCCTCGTCGCCGGCGTGGTCGCGTCGCTGCGGCGCCGGCCGCCGCCGGCCGGCCTCGGCTGACCGCTTAGCCGCGCCGGCGGTAGCGCAGGCGCCACACCGGCAGGCCGGTCTCCTCGGCGTTCTGCTCGCGCCACGAGCGCACGCCGTAGGGGTTGCCGCGCCGCCAGAAGCTCCACGCGCCGGCGAGGTTGGTCAGCGCGTCGTCGCGGCGCTCGAACACGTCGAGGGCGTCGAGCGCGAGCTCCCACACGTCGGTCTGCATCAGGAGCTCGCCGCCGGGCGCGAGCGCGGCGACGATGGCGTCGCCGAGCCGGCCGTCGACCATGCGGCGATCGCGGTGGCGGTGCTTGAACCACGGATCGGGGAAGTTGACGTACACGCGCTCGATCGACGCCGGCGCGAACAACGTGCCGAGGTGGTGCTGGGCGTGGCAGAACACCGCGCGCACCGGCGCCGCCGCCGCCGCCGCGCGCTGGTTGACCAGCGCCACCAACTCGTCGCGGATCTCCAGGCCGACGTAGGTACGCGCCGGATCCACCGCCGCGCGCTCGAACAGGAACTGGGCGTCGGCGCAGCCGATCTCGACCTCGACCGGACGCCCCGCCGGCAGCGCCAGGCGCTCGACGTCGAGCCGCTCGAAGAACGGCAGGTTCGGGTTGACGTGCTGGCGGATCCGCATCACTACGCCGGCCGGGCGGCGAGCGCGCGGAACCCGAACTGCCGCACGTTGAGCGGCGAGTCGACCTCCGCGAGCGCGGCGGCGTCGACCCAGCGGTGGGCGCCGAACTCGTCGTTGGCGACCACACAGGCGTCGGGCTCGACGTCGGCGACGAACACGAAGTTGAGGTGGCGGCCCTTCGAGCCGGCGAGGTGCTCCTCGTAGCCGATGAGGCCGGGCGGCACGCCGTCGAGGGCGCCCTCGAGCGGCACGAACCTGCCGACGAGGCCGGTCTCCTCGCGCAGCTCGCGCGCGGCGGCCTCGAGCGGGGTCTCGCCGGGCTCGAGCTCGCCACCCACCGGCAGCCAGGTGCCCAGCCGCCGGTGCGCGATGATGAGGACCTCGGCGCCGCGCCGCGCGTAGATCGCCACCGAGAACGCGCGCCGCTCACGGACCTCGTCGGTCGCCATGGCCCGTGCCTATCGCGCGCGGCGCGCCGGAGCAAGGGCGCCCCGGGGCCGAGGTGCGCGGCCCGGTGCGCCGGACGATTTCGTGACGGATGCCGGCGGCCCCGGCCATCACCCCAGGACAGCGCGCCCTGGCCCGCGAGCGACCCTCGCGGCGGCGCGACCTCGCCGCCCCCCGGCGACGAGCGCCGCCAGCATCGATCGCGCGTGCCCTCCACCCCGTGGGCGCGCGCGATCTCCACCTTCGTGCGGCCGACCTCGCGCGGCCAAGGAGCCCCTCATGCCTCGTGTGCTGCCTCCTCTCGCCGTCGCTCTCACCTGCCTCGTCGGTGCCAGCGCGTGTGACGACGCGCGCGGCCCCGGCCTCGACGAATACGCCGTCGCGCTCGACCTGCCTCCGACCACGACCGACAAGATCGACGTCCTGTTCGTGATCGACAACTCCGGATCGATGCGCGACAACCTGTCCGAGGTCGCCGAGCAGGCCAAGACCGCGCTAGTCGACGTCCTGTCCTACGCGCTGGGCACGCCGGACCTCCACCTCGGCGTCATCACCTCGGACATGGGCGCGCTCGGCACGCCCAGCAATGGCTGCGGCGGGCTCGGCGACGCCGGCGCGCTGATGAACCGCCCGCGATACCTCGGCCAGGGGTCCCAGCCCACCTGCGCCGGCCTCGCCGACGACGCCCGCTTCCTCGTCGATCGCACCGACGCCGACGGCGCCCACGCCACCAACTACGACGGCGAGCTGGTCGATGCGCTCGGCTGCATGGTCAGTCAGGGCGGCGACGGCTGTGGCTTCGAGCAGCCGTTCGCGGCCATCGCCGCTGCCATCGATCCCGATCATCCGATCAACGCCGACTTCCTGCGCGACGACGCCATCCTCGCGGTGGTGCTGCTCACCGACGAGGATGACTGCAGCGCCGCCGACCCCGCGCTCTACGGTGACGACCCTGGCCTCGGCCCCAAGGACAGCTTCCGCTGCTTCCAGTACGCGGTGGCGTGCGACGGCGACGATCCCGATCCCGGCGTGGCCGGGGCGCCCGGCCCTCGCAGCGGCTGCGAGCTGCGCCCGGAGCCTCGCTACCACACCCCGGTCCAGGCGCTGGTCGACCAGCTCGTCGCCCGCAAGGGCGGCGACCCCAGCCGGATCATCGTCGCGTCCTTCGACGGCGGCGTCGGCCCGGTCGTCGTCGACACGTACCCGGCCGGCGACGGCACCGACACGACCTGGCTCACGCTGGCGCCATCGTGCGGTGCACCGAACACCGCGCCTGGCGGCGCCCCGCGCACCGCGGCCCCGGCGCTGCGGCTCGCCGCGCTGCGCGACGCGTTCCCCGGCCGTGCGTGGTCGGAGTCGATCTGTGGCGACCTCGGCGCCGGCCTGGAGCGCACCGCCGAGGTGGTCGCCGACGTCGCCGGCGCCCGGCCGTGCCTGCGCGGCGCGCTGCGCGACGCCGACGCGACGACGCCGGGAATCCAGCCGACGTGCCGCGCCGTGGCCGTGCATTCGCTCGACGGCGGCGAGCTCACCACCGCGGTCCCGGCCTGCGCCGGCGACGCCGCCACCGGCTGCTTCGCGCTCGTCGCCGACGCCGACGCCTGCCCCGGCAGCGACAGCGGGCTGCGCGTCGAGCTGCGCGGGGTCGCCGTCGACGACGCCCACCTGGTGGTGTCGTGCCTGCCGCCGGCGCTGGCGGCGCCGTGAGCGCGGCCGCTACGGCAACACCGTGAACGTCGCCGCGTTCGACGAGCGGCCGCCGACGGTGACCACCACGGCGACCTCGCCGAGCACGGCCGACGACGGCACCACCACCTCGATCTGCTCGTCGGCCCAGCTCACCACCGTCGCGCCCGCGGGCGGATCGAGGCCGAAGGTGACGTCGCCGGCGGCCACCGCGCACGGCGCCTCGTCGTCGGCGCCGGCGCCGCACAGGCTCGTGCCGCGCACCGTCACCACCGCCCCGCGCGCCGCCGCCGCCGGCTCGACGCCGACCACCACCGGCGAGTCGATGCCCACGCAGCCGAGCGCCGTCGACGCCAGCACCGCCGCCAGCACCCCGCGCACGCGCACGCCCCGCGCCGTCGGCGCGGGCCGGCTCACGTCGGAACCTTCTCCCAGTCGGCGAGGAACTTGGCCAGGCCGCTGTCGGTGAGCGGATGCTTGGCGAGCTGCAGCAGCACCGACAGCGGACAGGTCGCGACGTGGGCGCCGAGCCGCGCCGCCTGCTGCACGTGCATCGGGTGCCGCACCGAGGCCACCAGCACCTCGGTGGCGAAGCCGTAGTTGTCGTAGATCTCGAGGATCTCGCTGATGAGCTGCATGCCATCCTGCGAGATGTCGTCGAGCCGACCGACGAACGGCGAGACGTACGTGGCGCCGGCCTTGGCCGCGAGCAGCGCCTGGGTCGCCGAGAAGCACAGCGTGACGTTGGTCTTGATGCCGGCCTCGGTGCAGGTGCGCACCGCCTTGAGCCCCTCGGGGATGAGCGGGATCTTGACCACGATGTTCTTGCGCAGCGCCGCGAGCTCGCGCGCCTCGACCATCATCGCGTCGTGGGTGGTGCCCACCACCTCGGCCGACACCGGGCCCGGCACCAGGTCGCAGATCTCGAGGAGGACGTCGCGAAACTTGCGGCCGGTGCGCGCGACCAGCGACGGGTTGGTGGTGACGCCGTCGACGAGGCCCATCGCGGCGGCTTCCTTGATCTCCTTGAGATCGGCGGTGTCGATGAAGAACTTCATGGCGCGCTCCCGGTGATCGCTTGCATCGGCGGCGGGCAGGACGTAGCGTGCCGCGCCGCGCGCACTCTACGCGGGCCCCGCGCTCGCGGGCAACGCCCGTCGTCCCCTGCTCCACGCCCCCCATGTCCACCATCCGCATCGGCACCGTCGATCTCCCGCAGAAGGGCGGCTGGGACGGCTACTTCAAGCGCCTCGACTACCTCGAGCTGTCGGGGCTGTTCACCGCGCCGGTCAAGCCGGGCACGCTGGCGCGCTGGGCCTCGTCGGCGCCGGCCGGCAGCCTCGGCCTGGTCGCGCCGTGGGTCACCACCCACCGCGAGGCGCCGACCCGGGTCCAGGCGAGCTGGACCGCCGACGCCGGCAGCGGCGAGTTCCGCGACTCCCCGGCGGTGCGCGTCGCCGTCGACGCCCTGGCCCAGGCGGCGACCACCGTGGCCGCGCCGGTCGTGATGTTCCAGTCGCCTCCGATGCTGTCGCCGTCGGCGAGCAACCGCGATCGCCTGCGCGCATTCTTCGCCGAGGTGGCGCCGGCGGAGCGCTTCGGCGGCGCCCGCCGGGTGTGGGTGCCTTCGGGGCTGTGGACCCCGCTGACCGCAGTGACCTTCGCCGGCGAGCTCGGCGTGGTGTGCACCGTCGATCCGCTGCTCGACGATCCCGACTTGCCCCTCGAGCGCATGGTCGCGCTGCCGGCCGAGTCGCTCTACCTGCGGCCGCTCGGCATGGGCCGCGCCGGCGCGCTGTCGGCGGATCGCCTCGACACCCTGGCCGAGATCGCCGACGCCTACGCCGACGTCATCGTCGCCTTCGCCACCGCGCAGCGGTTCCGCGACGCCACCAGCTTCGCCAAGCTGATGCGCGTCGACGCCAACTGAGCCGCCACTCCCGCGCCGCCGCGAGCCACGGCGGCGCGCCTGCGACAGCTCGTCGCAGGTTGCCCGCGCGTCGGACGAGGAACCCGCCGCGGTGGGGGCGGCGGCGCTCAACTCATCAGAAGATCAGCGCTCAGAACACGAACGAGGCGATCGGGGTCGGGAGCTGGCCGGCCTTCTTGGGCACGTCGGGCGTGTCCTTGAGCGGAGTCGCGCGACCGACCATCTGGATGATGGGCTCGGACTTGCGGGCCACCGTCACGGCGGCGGCCTTGGTGCTCGGCTTCTTGGCCGAGAGGTTGCTGGACTTGCTGGACTCGCGCTTGCGTGCCGTACCTGCCATGGGGACCCCTCTTTCGAGACCGGGCCCAGACTAGCGAGCCGCCGAGCAAACAGTCAACCACCCCGAGCCCGTTGGTCCGGCCACATCAACGCATTCGATCCCTGTGCTCGCCGTCACGTTTTGATGAGGGTAGAACCGCGCGCCGCGTCGTTTTCTGAACGGTTCCGCATCCTTTACTTGGCCAAGGGCGTCACCTATACATACGGCAACTTCGCGGAGAGACCTGGAGACTATGGAGTTTCAACAGCTTACCGGGCCGGCGTTGGCCGCCCAGACTGACCTGCTCGCCTTCGTCGTCTTCGGGGACCCGAGCAAGGATGCGTTCTTCCGTGCCGCCGACGCCGCCGTCGGGGGCGCGCTGTCGGCCGCCGCCAAGGGCGAGCGCTTCGAGGGCAAGGCGCTGCAGACCTTGTCGGTCGCCACCTCGGGCCAGCCGTTCCGGCGCCTGACGGTGGTCGGGGCCGGCACGCGCTCGGCGTTCTCGCTCACCGATCTGCGCGAGCTGTCGGCGGCCATCGCCGCCGGCGCCAACCGGGTCGGCGCGCAGTCGGTGGCGCTCCTGCTGCCGAGCCTGGGCTCCGGCAAGGAGCGGCTGCTCGCGCAGCACGCCGTCGAGGGCGTGCTGCTCGGCGCCTACAAGTTCGATCGCTACCTCACCGGCGAGGCCGCCAAGCAGGCGCCGTCGTTGACCTCGTTCGGGCTCCTGCTCGACGCCAAGGGCAAGAAGCCGACCGCCGCCCAGAGCCGCGCGATCACCGCCGGCACCGAGCGCGCGGTGGTGGTGGCCCACGCCGTCAACCACGCGCGCAACCTCGTCAACGAGCCGGCCGGGGTGATGACGCCGACGGCGATGGCCGCCGAGGCCACCGCGCTGGCGAAGAAGTACCCAAAGCAGCTCACCGCCACGATCCTTGGCCCCAAGGAGTGCGCGAAGCTCGGCATGGGCATGTTCCTCGCCGTCGGCCAGGGCTCCGATCAGGAGGCGCGGCTCATCCACCTGACCTACAAGCCCGCCACCAAGAAGAAGGGCGCCAAGAAGATCGCCATCATCGGCAAGGGCGTGACCTTCGACTCCGGCGGCTACTCGCTCAAGCCGAGCGACTCGATGATGGGCATGAAGGTCGACATGGCGGGCTCGGCCGCGGTGGTGTGCGCGATGGAGGCGCTGGCGATGCTCGGCTGCGACCACGAGGTCCACGCCATCGCCGCCTGCTGCGAGAACCTGGTGTCGGGAAAGGCCTACAAGCTCGGCGACGTGCTCACGTCGATGGACGGCACCACCGTCGAGATCAACAACACCGACGCCGAGGGCCGGCTCACCCTGGGTGACGCCATCACCTACGCGCGCACCAAGGTCGAGCCCGACGAGATCTTCGACTTCGCGACCCTCACCGGCGCGTGCATGGTGGCGCTCGGGCCGTACACCGCCGGCGTGTTCTCCGACCACGAGCGGCTCGCGCGCGACTGGATGGCCGCCGCCGATCGCTCGGGCGAGGACATGTGGCGCATGCCCCTCAACGGCCGCCTGCGCGAGCAGCTCAAGAGCCCGATCGCCGACATGCGCAACACCGGCGAGCGCTGGGGCGGCGCCATCACCGCCGGCCTGTTCCTCAAGACGTTCGCCAAGGACACGCCCTGGGTGCACGTCGACATCGCCGGCCCGGCCGACACCTCGAACCCGCGCCCCGGTCAGCCCAAGGGCGGCACCGGCTTCGCGGTGGCGACCCTCGTCGAGTACCTCGCGAAGGCGTAGCCGCGCCGCCAGGCGCGGCCCCGTGCCCGTGCCGTGCCCCCGTGCCCGTGCCCGTGCCCGTGCCCCCGTGCCCGTGCCCGTGCCCGTCTCCTCGGAGCCGCGGTGCTCTACTCGCACCGTCTCCCCGAGCGCGCTCGCGCCGCCGGCGAGGTCGCACGGCGCGCCGCGCCGCCAGGCACGCGCCGCGCCGTGCCCGTGCCCGTCTCCCCGGGCACGCGGTGCTCTACTCGCGCCGTCTCCCCGCGCCCGCGCGCCATCTACCCAACCCGCGCCGCGCCACGCCTGTCCACCTCCGCCGTTGGCACGTCGCCCATCGCCACGCCGCCGCCGAAGATCACTCGTAGATCCGCGATTTACGCTGGAATCCCGAGGGGTTAATCAATATCCATGGTTGACATCTTCGGTCACCTGCGCTACGCTGCCGGCCGCTCTTTCCCTCTCCGTGCTCACCTCCCTCCGCCCTCAGAGGTCGTCTTGAAGCAGCAATTCAACGTCGGCGACAAGGTCGTCTACCCCGTGCGCGGGGTGGCCGAGGTCGTCGGCGTCGAGACGCGCGAGATGGGCGGCTCGAAGATCTCGGTCTACGTCCTCCACATCCTCGAGGGCGGCCTGAAGATCATGGTGCCCACGGCCAACGCGATCACCGTCGGGCTGCGCGAGCTCATCACCGCCAAGGAGGCCAAGGAGGTCTACGAGATCCTCCGCTCCCGCGACGTGCCGCGCGACACCCAGACCTGGAACCGCCGATCGCGCGAGTACATGGAGAAGATCAAGACCGGCTCGGTCTTCGAGATCGCCGAGGTCCTGCGCGACCTCGCCGTCCTGCGCCAGACCAAGGAGCTGTCCTTCGGCGAGCGCAAGATGCTCGAGGCCGCGCGCGTGCTCATCGTCAAGGAGCTCGCGGTCGCGCGCGGCGTCACTGAGGCCAAGATCACCTCGGAGATCGAGGCGATCTTCGCGCCCGCCGCGGCCTGATTCGCTCGGGCGGGGTCGCTCGGGCGGGGTCGCTCGAGCTGGGTCGCTCGAGCGGAGTCACTCGAGCCAACCGGCGCGCCTTCAGCGGCGCCGGCGACGCGGACGGACGACGACCGCGAGCCCGAGCAGGCCCACGCCGATCGCGGGCGCCGCGTCACCACCGCTGGCGCAGCCGCCGCATCCACGCGCGCGCGGCGTCGCCGACGGCGACAGCGCGGCCCCGCCGGCGTCGGTGTCGGGCGTTGCCGCCGGTGAGCCAGCGGCGGTCGGCGGTCGCGACACCGTCGGCGCACCCGCGAGCCGACGCCTCGAGGTACCGCCACACGCGCCCACGCGCACGGTGCCATCCTGGTCGAAGCCGCCGAGCACCCGGTACCCGGCACCGAGCTCGAACTGGTTGATGCCGCACGCCGCGCCGACGGTGTGGTAGCTGACCCAGACCTCGTCGCCGACCTCGCCGCGCAGCCCGGCCTGGACCTGGAACCGCGTCTTCCACTCGGTCGCGGTGTCCACCGCGATCGCGCGGCTGGCCCCGGCGCCGTCGCCGGGGAGCTCGAGGTCGAGCCGGATGCGGCCGGCGCCGATCATCGTGTCGATCCGGTAGCGGCCAGGGGCACCGCCGCAGGCCTCGAGGGTGCCGTCGTCGTCGGTGGCGGCGGCGCTGCCGTCGGGCGCCGCGAGGGTGACCTCGCCGGCGAGCGGCGCGCACGCGCGCAGGTCCCACAGGAGCACCGTCGCGCAGCCCGGCCTGGCCGCCGGCGCCGGCGGCAGCGCACACGTCGGCGGCCCCGCGAGCGCCACGTGCTCGACGGCCCAGCCATCGAACGCCACCGCGGCGTGCGCGAGCGCCTCGTCGGGAGAGAGCCCCTCGCAGCTACACGCCGCCGCAGGCGCGGGCCGCGCGATCAGGGCGACGAACGCCGCGCCGAGCGCGGCCACGATCCGGTCTGGCACCTCGGACATCACGCACGAGGATGCGCCAGGATCTGCGCCGACACCAGCGACGGCGATTCAGCGCCGCGCCGTCTCGCTCAGTACCGCAGCAGCGCCGACGCCCAGGTCAGGCCGGCGCCGAACGCCACCATGCACACCAGGTCGCCCGGCTTGACCTTGCCCAGCGCGATCGCGTCGTTCATGCACAGCGGGATCGTCGCCGCGGTGGTGTTGCCGAGCTTCTGGATGTTGTTGTGCATCTTCTCCTCGGGCAGGCCGATCATCTTCGCGATCATCTGGTTGATGCGCAGGTTGGCCTGGTGCGGGATGAGCATGTCGACGTCCGACAGCACCAGCCCGTGCTGATCGAGCGCCTCCTTGATGACCATCGGCATCTTGGTCACCGCGTGCTTGAACACCTTCTGGCCCTGCATCGCCGGAAAGATCTTGCGGCCATCGACGTCGGCGTGGGTCAACCGCGGGTGGTTGCGACTCGCCGGCGCCTCGGTCCACAGGATCTCGGCGTCGGTGCCGTCGGCGTGCAGGTGGGTCGACAGGATCACGTGGGCGTCGTCGGTGGCCCGGCCCAGCACCATCGCGCCGGCGCCATCGCCGAAGAGCACGGTGACGTCGCGCCCGGCGGTGGAGATGTCGAGGCCGGTCGAGTGGACCTCGGAGCCGATCACCAGCACGTGCTTGTACTGGCCGCTCTTGATGAACGCGTCGGCCATCGCCAGCGCGTAGATGAAGCCGCTGCACTGCTGGCGGATGTCGTAGCAGGGGATCTGGCGCAGCCCGAGCAGGCGCTGGGTGAACACGCCGGTGCCGGGGAACATCACGTCCGGCGACAGGGTCGCGTAGATGAGCAGGTCGATGTCGGCGGCGCCGACGCCGGCGCGCTCCATCGCCTGGGTCGCGGCCTTGGCCGCCATCTCGGCGCCGCCCTCGCCGGGCTCCACCCAGCGACGCTCCTCGATCCCCGTGCGCTCGACGATCCACTCGTGCGAGGTCTCGAACATCTGGGCGAGGTCGTGGTTGGTGACGACGCGCGGCGGCACGTAGCCACCGACGCCCAGGATCCGGCTGCGGAACTCCGACATGGCCTCGGTGTACCCGAGCGCCCCGCCGGTGGGGAGCGGCGGATCGCCGAATCGCCGCGGCCGCGGTCGACCTGACGCGTCGCGACAAATTTCCACGCCGCGGACAGATCCGGCGCCGCGATGGCGTACATGATGGACGCATGTTCGCGCACGCCGGCCGCGACGACGCCGACGCCTCGCCGGACCTGCGGACCGAGGCGTCGACCGACGATCCCGAGGCGGTGCGTCGTTACCGCCAGCTCCTGGTGGTGGGCGTCGGTCGCGACGAGGAGCGCGCGTTCCTCGAGGCGCACCCGAGCGCGCTGGCGTGGGCCCAGCAGGCGCTCGGCAACGCCTACGTCGCGGCGCTGATGGAGCCGGCCGCGGCGCCGGGCAGCGGCGGCGACGCCGGCGCTGGGCGTGGCGTGGCCAACGAGGCCGAGGCCGCCGCGCAGCTGCGCGCGATCGTGCGCGCGCTCGGCGGCAAGTACGACACCGCCAAGACCCTGGTGCTCGGCGTGCGCACCCAGAACCGCTGGCTCCAGGACGACTTCATCGACCGCTACTACATCGTGCGTCCCGACGGCAACGTGGCGGCGTTCCTGTGCACGACGATGCCGAACATGAAGGGCTCCAACCCCGGCGGCGCGCCGCAGCTCGCGCCGGGCAACTACACCGCGGCCTACGAGGGCAACCACGCCTACGGCCGCGTGTACCGGCTCTTCGCCGACGACGCCCATCGCCGGCGCGGCGACGGCACCCTCCCGGCGCGCCGCGACGCCAACCACGACGGCGAGTTCAGCGACGCCGAGCTCGGCAAGCCGCGCACCGCCGACGGCATCCTGCAGCACCGCGGCAACACCTCCGACAAGAACCTCGGGGTCAAGCCCGGCCCCGACGGCGCGCCGACGACCTTCCACACGCCGGGCCTCTACAGCGAGGGCTGCATGAACGTGCCCAAGCAGGACAACGACGCCTTCGCCGACTTCGTGGGCGGCAGCGGCTACGAGTACACGCTGGTCGAACAGCAGCAGCTCCCGATGGCCCTGCCCGACGTCCCGTTCGCCAACGCCTCGGTGTCGGACTACGGCGTGATGGTCTCGGCGCAGGAGCGCTACGCCCAGTGGCTCGCCGCCAACCCCGACTTCGCGCCGGGCGGCCGGTTCGGGCCCGGCAGCGGCGTGATGCCCGCCGACGCCACGCTGTCGCCCGACGAGTAGCCGCGGCTCGACCAGCCCGGCGCGCGCCGACGTCGCGATGCCGTGCCGTCGCGCGACGAGTCGCGCGACCCGACCTGCGCGTCGAGCACCGACCGGTCGCCACCAGGCGGTGGCCGGCCGCGTAGCCACGATCCGCCATCGCGTCGTGCGCCGACGTCGCGATGCCGTACCGCGCAGCGCCGGCGCTACGGTCCGCCTCCGGAGACGGCGCCGGCGCCCGCGTCAGACGTCGAGGTTGCGCACGTTGAGCGCGTTCTGCTCGATGAACTCGCGGCGCGGCTCGACCAGGTCGCCCATCAGCTTGGTGAAGATCTGGTCGGCCTCGGCCAGCTCCTCGACCTTGACCCGGAGCAGGTTGCGCTTCGCCGGATCCATCGTGGTCTCCCACAGCTGCTCGGCGTTCATCTCGCCCAGCCCCTTGTAGCGCTGGATCTGCAGCCCCTTGCGGCCGAGCTCCTCGACCGCCGCGGCGATCTCGTCGAAGCTCTGCAGCGTGCGCGGCTCGGCGTCGCCCCAGGTGATGGCGAACGGCCCGACGATGGTGCGCCGCAGCTCGGCGGAGATCTTCTTGAGCTGCTCGAACTCCGGCGAGTTGACCAGCGCGTGGCCGATGACGGTCTCGCGCCGGGTCCCGGCGACGCCGGCCCCGACCCGCAGCGCCCCGGTGCCGTGCTCGAGATCTTGCCGGGTCTCGAACTCGAGCGCGGCCATCTCGGGGTAGCGCCCGATCAGCTCGCTCACCGCCTGCTGCGCGATCGCCGCCAGCCGGCTCCCGTCGAGCAGGTCGGGGTCGTCGAGCCCGAGCTCGGCGAACACCGCGCCGATGCGGCCGTCGATCTTCTTGTCGAGCTGGGTCAGCATGCGCCGGCTGTCGTTGATGCGCCGGACCAGGTCGACCAGCGAGTCGCCGGTGATCGCGACCTGCTCGCCGCCGGGGCCGGTGCCGCGCAGGACCGCCTCGTGGCACACGCTCTCGAGCAGGTACTCCTCGAGGGCGAGCTCGTTCTTGAGGTACTGCTCGTGCTTGCCCTTCTTCACCTTGTAGAGCGGCGGCTGCGCGATGTACACGTGGCCACCCTCGAACAGCTCGCCGAAGTGGCGGAAGAAGAACGTCAGGAGCAGCGTCCGGATGTGGCTGCCGTCGACGTCGGCGTCCGTCATGATGATGATCTTGTGGTAGCGGAGCTTGTCGAGATCCTTCTCGGTGCCCACGCCGGCGCCGAGCGCGGTGATCAGCGTGGTCAGCTCCTGCGAGGTGAGCATCCGGTCGAACCGGACCTTCTCGACGTTGAGGATCGTGCCGCGCAGCGGGAGGATCGCCTGGAACTGGCGTGACCGACCCTGCTTGGCCGAGCCACCGGCGGACTCACCCTCGACGATGAACAGCTCACTCTTCTGCGGGTCGCGCTCCTGGCAGTCGGCCAGCTTGCCCGGCAGCGAGGTCATCTCGAGGGCGCCCTTGCGCTGCACCATCTCGCGCGCCTTGCGGGCGGCGTCGCGCGCCTTGGCCGCCAGGGCCGCCTTGGCGATGATGGTGCGGGCGTCCTTGGGGTGCCGCTCGAGGTACTCGCCGAGCTTCTCGCTGACCACCGCCGACACCGCGGCGGCGACCTCCGACGACACCAGCTTGTCCTTGGCCTGGTTGGAGTACTTGGGGTCGGCGCACTTCACCGAGATCACCGCGGTGAGGCCCTCGCGCAGGTCCTCGCCGGAGAGGCCCTTGGCGTCCTTGCCGTCCTTGAACAGCTTGTACTCGTTGCCGTAGCTGTTGATGGTCCGCGTGATGGCCTGGCGGAAGCCCGTGAGGTGGGTGCCGCCGTCGCGGTTCTTGATCGTGTTGGTGAAGCAGGTGATGAGCTCGCTGTAGCCGTCGTTCCACTGCAGCGCGATGTCGACGGTGACGCCCTCGCTCTCGGACTGGAACGCGATGACCTCGGACACCACGGTCTTGTTGGCGTTGGCGTCGGCGACGTAGGTCGCGATGCCGCCGTCGAACTTGAACTCCTGGGTGCGGTCGGTGCGCTCGTCGGACAGGGTGATGCGCAGGCCGCTGTTGAGGTAGGCAAGCTCCCGCAGCTTCTGGGCCAGCTGGTCGAACCCGAACTCCAGCACGTTCTTGAAGATGTCCGGATCGGGGTGGAACGTGACCTGGGTGCCGCGGCGATCGGTGACGCCGGTCTGCTTGAACTCGGTGGTCGGGATGCCGCGCTCGTACTCCTGGTAGTAGACCTTGCCGTCGCGGCGGATCTCGAGCTTGAGCCAGTCCGACAGCGCGTTGACCGCCGACACGCCGACGCCGTGCAGGCCGCCGGACACCTTGTAGCCGCCCTCGCCGCCGAACTTGCCGCCGGCGTGCAGCACCGTCATCACCACCTGGGCCGCCGGGATGCCCTCCACCGGGTGGATGTCGACCGGGATGCCGCGGCCGTCGTCGGCCACCGTCACCGAGTTGTCGATGTGGATGGTGACGTCGACGTTGTTGCAGTAGCCAGCGAGGTGCTCGTCGACCGCGTTGTCGACCACCTCGTGCACCAGGTGGTGCAGGCCCGAGCCGTCATCGGTGTCGCCGATGTACATGCCCGGACGCTTGCGGACGCCCTCGAGCCCCTTGAGCACGCCGATGGAGCCGGCGTTGTAGTCCGACCCGGAAGTCTTGGTGTTGACGATGGGATCCGACATGGTGCAGCCCCTGGAAAAAGGAGCTGATTCGTACCACGGCCAGGCCTGTGGACGAAGTCTGTTTCCTGCCGATTTTACTAATAGTTACATGATTTTAGGTCGGGATCTCCACCCCGATTTCGGACCCCTGGCTCAGGGGCTGCCGAAGGCCTCCGCGAGGCGCCCGCAGGCCTTGGTCGCACCCCCGCCTGGCAGGCCCGGGCGTCCAGCGTCCGCCGCCCGCGCGACGTCCTTCGCAACGCTGTCGCCGCGCTCGTAGATCTTCCTACCCCGGCACGACCCTCGGCGACGGCGTCCTCGCACATCCGCACGAACAGCCGGGACGCACGCACCGCCGACGCACACGCGCAGCAACTCCTCGTCGACGACCTCCGCGTTACCGCCCCGCGTCGCGCTCGGGGCGCTGCGAGGCGCGACCCACCACCGCCATCACACGACCGCCGGCCCGACTCGACCCCACGTCGCGCGCGGCGCTGTACCGCGCCGCGGTATAGTGCGCTCGATGATCGCGCCGACGCCCCTCGAGAAGCTCGGCGACAGCCAGGGGCGTCCGTACTTTCTGTGGGACTGCGACGTCACGCTCACCACCTTGCGCGCGCACCTGATCGATCCCGACGACGAGATCCGGGCGCACTGGCTGGGCAAGATGATGAGGCAGGCCAAGCCGGACGACGCGATCGCGCTCGGTGGGATCGCCGAGATGCGGCGGCTATGGCCTCGCCTCGAGCGAGGTCTCGGCGAGCGACGTGGGTTCTGGTCCTGGTATCTGGGCTGGATCGACGACGATGCGTAGCCGCCTGACCCCCCTGCAGGAGCGCGTGTTGGACCTGCTGGCCGGCCTCGAGCCACCGTGGGTCCTCTTCGGCGCGGGTGCCCTGATCGGGTTCCACCTCGGCCACCGCACGTCGCGCGATCTCGACCTCGCGTTCCGCCCGCTGCTCGCACTCGGCGAGACACCACGCGAGGTGGAGGCACGCCTGCGCCTCGCCGGGCTCGAGGTCGAGCACGTGCAACGCGCGGTCTCGTTCGCGCGGCTTCGCGTCCGGGATGCCTCCGAGGCGATCGAACTCGACCTGGTCGCCGATCCGACCCCGGCGATCGAACCTCCTCTGGAACCCCGGCCTGGGGTGAGGGTCGAGACCGCGCGGACGCTGCTGGCCCAGAAGCTCGGTGCCCTGCTGTCGCGCACCGAGCTCCGGGACCTCGAGGATGTCGGTGCGCTGATCGACGCGGGCGGCGATCTCGTGCGCGGGCTCGCCGACGCCGTCCAGCTCGACGCGGGGTTCTCGCCGCCGACGCTGGCGTGGCTGCTCAGCTCGTTCCCCATCGCGCGCGCGCCAGAAGAAGGCCGCGACGCCGCGCGGCTCGAGGCGGTGCGGGCCCGGCTGCTCGATGCGCTTCGTCGTCCGTGACGGCCTACGCCTCGGTCACGACGCCCGCGCTCACCCGCAGGTCGCGGCGCTCGGCGGCGGCGAGCAACACGTGGCGGGCGTCGGTGGTGGTGACGAAGCACTGCCCGGCCAGGGTCGCGAGGTGCTCGAACAGGTAGGCGTTGCGGGCCGGGTCGAGCTCGCTCGAGACGTCGTCGAGGAGCAGGATCGGCGCCTCCTGGGTGACCGCGGTGAGGTGCTGCAGCTCGGCGGTCTTCCACGCCAGCACCAGGCCGCGGAGCTGGCCCTGGGAGGCGAAGGTGCCGGCATCGCGGCCCTCGAAGCGAAAGCCGAGGTCGTCGCGGTGCGGGCCGACCGAGGTCGCGCCGCGGGCGAGGTCGCGCGCGCGGCTGGCGCCCAGCTCGGCGTGCAAGGCGGCCTGCACCGCCGCCTGGTCGTCGCCGCCGGCGGTCGTGGTGCGCTCGTAGCCGACGTCGACCTCGAGCTCGGCGCGAAAGATGGCGGCGAACGCCGCCCGCACCGCCGGCCGGATGGCGTCGACGTAGCGCTGCCGCGCGACCACGATGCGGGCGCCGAGCTCGGCGAGCTGCTGGTCGTAGACCGCGAGCAGGTCGCCGAGGTGGCCGCCGGGCACGCCGCGCTCCGAGGCCTGCCGCAAGAGCGCGTTGCGCGCGCGCAGCACCTTGTCGTAGTCGGCGGCGTGCTCGAGGTAGCCGGGATCACCGACGAACACCGCGCGATCGAGGAAGCGCCGCCGCGCCGCCGGGGCCCCGCGCGGTAGCTGCAGATCCTCGGGCGCGAACAGCACCACGTTGAAGCCGCCGAAGTAGCGCGCCAGCGGCCGCGGCACCTTGCCGTCGAGGCGGATGCGCCGGCCCGGCGGCTCGAGCACCAGCTCGTAGACCCGACGCAGCCCGCCCTTGTCCACCTGCGCCGCGATGCGCGCGTGCGGCGCGCCGAACGCGACCAGGTCGGCCAGCCGCGCGGTGCGGAAGCTGCGCAGCGCCGCGACCACGAAGATGGTCTCGAGCAGGTTGGTCTTGCCCTGGCCGTTGTCGCCGACGAAGACGGTGAACCGCGAGGTCGGCGTGAGCTCCAGCGGCGCCAGGTTGCGCACGCCGGTGAGCTGCAGCTGCTGGATGCGCATAGGGCCAGGTCGGGCCTGCCAAGCACGCCGGTCCGGGCGAACCAGCGTGTCCGCAGGACCCGAAAGCTCAGCTCAGATGCGCATCGGCATGACGACGCCGAGGTAGTCGTCGCCGGTCAGCGGCTTGAACATGCCCGGGTCGAGCTCGCCGCCAAGGTGGATGCCGACCTGGTCGCTGCTCATCTGCCCGAGCAGCTCGAGCACGTACTTCGGGTTGAAGCCGATGGCGATGGGCTGGCCCTGGTAGTCCGCCTCGAGCTCCTCGCGCACCTCGCCCTGGTCGGGGTTGTCGCTGGTGATGGTCAGCGAGGCCTCGTCGACGGAGAACTTCACGCCGCGGGTGTCCGAGGTCATCAGCGACGCCCGCTTGAGCGAGTCGATGAGGCGCAGCCGATCGATGACCACGGTGCGCTTGTGGTCCTTGGGGATGACCTGATCGTAGGGCGGGAACTGGGCGTCGATGAGCTTCACCGCCAGCGTGATGTCGCCCTCGACCACGAACAGGTGCGGCGACCGGATCGCGAGCTGCACCGAGCCGGCGCCCTCGAGGACGCGCTTGAGCTCGAGCAGGCCCTTCTTGGGGATGATCACCCCGGCGGTGAGGCTCGGCCCGCCGGCGAGGTCGCGCTCGACCTTGGACAGCCGGTGGCCGTCGGTCGAGATCATCTTGGCGTGGGCGCCGGTGCTCTCGAACAGGACGCCGTTGAGGTGGAACCGGGTCTCGTCGTTGCACACCGAGAACATCGTGCGATCGATCATCTCGCGCAGCGGCTGGGCGTCGACGGTCTCCAGCGTCCCGTCCTTGGCGTCGGGCAGCTTGGGGAAGTCGCGGTCGGGCATGCCGACGATGCGGTAGTTGACCTTGCCGGCCTTGATCTCGGCCCAGTTGTTGTCGGCGCGGACCACCCGCAGTTCATCGCCAGGCGCGCTGCCGACGATGTCGTGCAGGCTCTTGGCGTTGATGGTCAGGCCGCCGTCGACCGCGTTCTTCGACGACAAGGTCGCGATCACCGACACGTTGAGGTCGGTCGCGGCGATCATGAGCTTGTTCTTGCCGACGGTGCGGAGCAGCACGTTGGAGAGCATCGGCATCGTGCTCTTGCGATCGGCGATGCTCTGGGCGAGGCGGAGTCCGCGCAGGAACTCGGTCTTGGCGATCTTGAAGTCCATGGCGCAGGGCCTTCTGGTCTGGGATCAGATCTTTATGATCGGATCAGGAATGGCAGAAGTAGTAGCACGTGCGGTGATGTGGCTAACCGGCGAAAGCGACTTGAATTCGAGCAGCTAGCCGGGCGGCGGGTGTTGGCAGCACGACGGGTGGCCGAGTCGGGATCGCGGTGGACAACCGGGGCCGCCGGGAGTGCCCAGGGCGCGTCCACCGCGATCTCGGCCGGCCATCCTCAAGCTCGTCCACAGGCCGAGCGCCGAGGCTAGCTGCGGATCAGCGCCGACTCGATCGCGTGGATCTCGCCGCGCAGCGCCGGATCGTCCTTGAGCTTGCCGGCGACCTTGTCGACCGCCGAGATGATCGTGGTGTGGTGCTTGCCGCCGAAGGCGCGCCCGAGGTCGGGGTAGCTGTCCTTGGTGTGCTGGCGCGCCAGGTACATCGCCACCGCGCGCGGCGCCGCGATGGACTTGTGCCGGCGCGGGCTCTTGAGGTCGGCGGTCTTCACGCCGTAGTAGCTCGCCACCGCGCGCAGGACGCCGTCGACGGTGACCACCTCGCGCGACCGGCTCATCGAGCCGCCCAGCGACTCCTGGGCGAACGCCAGGTCGATGCGGCGCCCGAGCAGGCTGGCCGACGCCGACAGCCGGATCAGCGCGCCCTCGAGCTCGCGCACGTTGCTCTTGATCGACGACGCGATGTAGAGGGCGACGTCGTCGGGCAAGACGATGCCCTCGGCGCCGGCCTTCTTGCGCAGGATGGCGATGCGCACCTCGAGCTCCGGCGGCTCGATGTCGGCGAGCAGCCCCCACTGAAACCGCGTGCGGAGGCGGTCGGCGATGTCGGAGATCTCGCTCGGCTTGCGGTCGGCGGTGAGCACGATCTGCTTCTGGCCGTCGTAGAGCGCGTTGAACGTGTGGAAGAACTCGTCCTGGGTCGAGTCCTTGCCGGCGAGGAACTGGATGTCGTCGACGAGCAGGACGTCGATGCCGTCGCGGTAGCGGCGCCGGAACAGGTGCATCTGCCGGGTCTGGACCGCGCTGATGTACTCGTTGATGAAGCGCTCGCACGAGATGTACACGACGCGCGTGCTCGGGCGCGCCGCCACGTGCTCGCGGCCGATGGCGTGCAGGAGGTGGGTCTTGCCGAGGCCGGCGCCGCCCCAGAGGAACAGCGGGTTCCACTTCGGCGGGTACGAGGTGGCCGCGGCCTGCGAGGCGGCGAACGCGAGCTGGTTCGACGGCCCGGCGACGAAGGTCTCGAAGGTGTAGCGCGGGTTGAGGTGGGCCCGGGCCGGCGGCTCGGCGAGGTCGTGCTCGGGCTGGGTGGTGTCGTCGCTGACGATGGCGGACACCGTCGGGGCCGGGCCGGCGACGGCGGCGGGGGCCGGCTCCGTCGGGGCGAGGTCGTCGTCGCCGAGGTCGAGCGCCGCCGCGCGCACGATCGGCTGGCTGCCCTCGGCGAGGCTCGTCGGCGCCGTCGGGGCGGCCTCGTCGGCGAAGTCCACCGTCATCGGGTGGCCACCCAGCTCGGCGAGCTCGGTGAGCACCGCCGGCAGGAAGTGCAGCTCGAACCACTGGCGGACGTAGCTGTTGGGGGCCCGCAGCCGGAGCCGGTGCGCCGCGGCGTCGATGTCGAGGCACTCGATGGGCGAGAGCCACATCTCGAAGGTCTGCTGCGAGACGCGGCCGGCCAGCCGCTCGATGGCGGCTTCCCACAGCGTCGACTCGGAGCGAACGGCGGTCATGTTTGCTTGCGAAATCATCGGTTTGTGCAGATCTGTCCGTGGCAAAGACGCAGGTGTGTCCGCAGGTTTTCCACAGGAAACCTAGGGTCCGACCAGCCCTGTCACCGGGTCACCGGCGATGTCGTCCGATGATCCAGCGTTTCGAGATCGTTGGGCTAATCTGGTCGTCGATGGGTCGCGCCGAGCACCTGGGCCATCGCGAGAGCGGGTCTCGAGAGGTGACAGCTGTGCGGCGGAGGTCGTACGTAACAGAGCGCCGATTCTCGCGGCAAGATGCAACCGTTGCCGATCTCCGAACTCCGCTGCACGCCTTCACTCCCGCAAGCCGTCGTCCGCCGCTCCGGACCTCCGGAGTGACGGGCCTGTGGATCGCCACGCGCAACGCGGCTGGATCGCTCGAGGATTTCGCTCACCCGGGCCGAGCGCCGGCGACCGACACCGGATGACACCCGCAGCTTGACACCCCCCGCCCCCTCTTGTATCGATCCCGTCCCGTCATCGCCGGAGTCAGTCACCGTGAAGCGTACGTATCAGCCCCACAACAAGAGCCGGAAGCGCACCCACGGATTCCGCGCGCGCAAGAAGACCCGCGGTGGGCGTGAGGTGCTGCGGCGCCGTCGCGCCAAGGGCCGCAAGCGCATCTCGGTGACCGCCGCGAAGAAGTGATCTCGTGATCCTCGGCGAGCCGCGCGGCGAGGGAGCCGGCTCGCTCGCCGGATCGCAACGACTGACGAAGGCGATGCGCCTGCGTCGGCGCCGAGAGTTCCTGACGGTGTCCAATTCGCCGACGACGACCAAGCTGGTCACGCGTCACTTCATCGCGCTGCTCGCGCGGCGCGCCGACGACGAGATCGCCCGCCTGGGCATCACGGTCACCAAGAAGGTCGGTCACTCGCCGACCCGCAACCGCATCCGTCGGCTGACCCGCGAGTGGCTGCGCACCCACGGCTGGCTCGCCGCCGGCTGGGACGTCGTGCTCATCGCCAAGTCGGCCGCCGCGGCGCTGGTCGCGCGCGACGAGCTCAGCCGCGATCTGTCGACGGTGCAGCGCCACCTCGCCGAGGCCGCGGCATGAAGCGGCTGCTCCTCGCGCCGATCCGGGCGTACCAGCGCTACCTGTCGCCGCTCAAGCGCGCGCCGAGCTGTCGCTTCCTGCCGACGTGCTCGGAGTACGCCGCCGAGGCGATCGAGACCCACGGCGCCGCACGCGGCCTCGCGCTCGCGCTCGCGCGCCTGCTGCGCTGCAACCCGCTGTTCCACGGCGGCTGGCACCCGGTGCCGCCGCGACGCCTGTCGTGCGGACACGACCACGGCGCGGCCTCCGCGGCGCCGCCGGCCCGCACTCCCCACGACCTCGCACGTCGATCGCCGGTCGTCGTCGGGGCGGAGCCAAGCTGATGCAAGACCAAGGCAAACGACTCCTGCTCGCGGTGGGCCTGGCCCTCGGGCTCATGCTCCTCTGGCAGGTCATCTTCCCGCCGGCCAAGCCGGCGCCGAAGCCGCCGGTGGCGGACGGCTCGGGTTCGTCGGCCGAGGTCGCCGGCCCGGTGAGCAGCGTCGGTCGTCCCGCCGGCGCGACCACGCCGGTCACGCAGCCCACGCCGTCGAGCGGCGTCGGCGTCGCCGCTGGCAGCGGTAGCGCTGCTGGCAGTGCTGCCGAGGCTGACGGCGGTAGCGCGGCCGGTAGCGCGGCCGCGGCTGGTAGTGCCGACGGCAGCGCCGCGGCTGGCAGCGCGGCCGACCCGGGCAGCGACGCCGCCCGCCTCGAGCTCCCGCCGACCGCCGTCGAGGCGCCGCCGGCGCTGGTGCTGCCGACGGAGCAACCGATCGAGCTCGCCTTCCCCGGCGTGGTGGTGACCTTCACCAACCACGGCGCCGCGCTCAAGTCGTGGAAGCTCACCGATCCCAAGTACGCGCGCGATCACACCCACGGCGAGTTCGTGCCGGCGCAGCCCGGGCGCGGCGCGCTGCAGGTCAACTTCGCCAACTCGAGCCTGGTGATCCCGGCCAACGCGACCTGGGTCGGCGAGAAGCTCGGCGACACCTCGGTGCGCTACACCTACGCCGGCGCCGACCTCAAGGTGGTCAAGACCTTCACGGTCCACCCCGCCGAGTACCTGGTGCAGCTCGTCGTCGACGTCACCGTCACCGGCGGCGCCAGCCCGGCGATGCAGACCCTCGCGGTCACCAGCTTCGCCTACGAGGATCCCGCCGAGAAGCCGACCTCACGGCGCGGCCAGGGCGCGCTCGAGTGGCGGGCGTCGTGCATGCGCGGCGAGTCGGTCCGCACCGCCAACGTCAAGAAGGTCCACGCCGCGCGCACCGCCGCGGAGATCGGCACCAGCGACGTGACCTGGGGTGGCTTCACCCACGGCTACCTGCTGCTGGCGACGGCGCCGCGGCGCGCGCCCGGCGAGGTCGTGGCGTGCAACGCGTACCCGGGCGTCGACGACGCCGGCCTCAAGGTGCCGGGGATGCTGCAGCTCGACCTGCTGGTCCCGCCGGTGGCGCAGCCGGTCGGCGCGCCGCCGCAGTCGCGGGAGCTGTGGACCTACATCGGCCCGACCCACTATCGCCAGCTCAAGGGCGCCGCCGAGGTCGCCGGCTACCACACCGGCTTCGAGGTGCTCACCGACTTCGGCTGGTTCGGCTTCATCGGCAAGCCGCTGCTCTGGCTGCTCCACACCTTCCACGGCTGGGTCGGTAACTGGGGCATCGCCATCATCATGCTGACCATCCTGGTCAAGCTCGCGACCCTGTACTGGACCACCAAGTCCATGCGGTCGATGAAGGCGATGGCCGCGCTGGCTCCCAAGATGAAGGAGCTGCAGGCCAAGTACGGCAGCGACCGCGCGCGGATCCAGGTCGAGACGATGGCGCTCTACAAGGAGCACGGCGTCAACCCGCTCGCCGGGTGTCTGCCGATCCTGCTGCAGATGCCGATCTGGATCGCGCTCTACCGCATGCTGTCGTCGGCGGGCGAGCTCTACCTCGAGCCGTTCATCCCCGGCTGGATCGGCGACCTCACCCAGCCCGATCCGTTCCACGTCCTGCCGATCCTGCTGATCGTCACGATGTTCGCGCAGGCCAAGCTGCAGCCGCAGACCCAGACCGGGCTGCAGCAGAAGCTGCTCATGTACGGCCTGCCGCTGGGCTTCGGCATCGCGGCGTTCTTCTTCCCGTCGGGGCTGTCGCTGTACATCTTCACCAACACGCTCCTGTCGGCGGCGCACTCGATCTACATGAACAAGTTCGACAAGAAGAGCCTCGAGCTCGCGGCGATGGCGGCCGAGGCGGCCAAGCCGGCGATCAAGGTGTCCGTGCCGGCGCCCGCGAGCGACGCGACCGACGACGACGCCGACGATGACGAGGGCGACGACGCGTCGCCCGCGCGCCCCAAGGCCGGTGGCTCCCGCCCCGGCAAGCCGAGCCGCAAGCGCAAGCCGCGGCGAAACTGACGGGCGCGAGACGATCCCTGGTCTGGAGGACTTTGTGGCTGCTACCGAGAGCGAAGACATCACCGAGAAGGCGAGCGAGTTCCTGCTGGGCGTGCTCGAGCGCATGGGCGTGCAGGCCGACATCGACGTCAGCGACGACGCCGAGCGGATCGTGCTGGAGGTCCAGACCGCCGACACCGACCTGGTGATCGGGCGCCGCGGGGTCGTCGTCGACGCCCTGCAGCACATGGTCAACAAGGTCGTGTACCGCGAGCGCGGCGGCGAGAAGGGCCGGCCCTTCATCGTCGACGCCGGCGGCTACCGCGCCAAGCACGTCGAGTGGCTGCAGTCGCTGGCCAAGCGCATGGCGGCCAAGGCGATCGAGACCAAGACCAAGGTCGAGCTGTCGCCGATGTCGGCCTACGATCGTCGCGTCGTCCACATGGCCATCGCCGAGCTCCCGGGCATCACGACCCAGAGCGAGGGCGAGGGCGACGACCGCCACATCTGCATCCTGCCGGACTGACCGCCTGGTGGCGGTGGCCGACACCCTCGCGGCCGACGACACCATCGCCGCGATCGCCAGCGCCACCGGCGCCGGCGGCGTCGGCGTGATCCGGGTCAGCGGGCCGCGCGCGATCGAGGTGGTCGCCGCCACCCTCGGGCGCCAGACCTTGCCCGAGCGCGAGGTGGTGGTCGGGCGCGCGCGCGATGCGGGCGGCGCCCGCATCGACCAGGTCATCGCGTTCGCGATGCGCGCGCCGCGCTCGTTCACCGGCGAGGACGTCGCCGAGCTGCACGGCCACGGCGGCGCCGCCAACCTCGCGGCGCTGCTCGACGCGGTGCTCTCGCGCGGCGCCCGCCTGGCCGCGCCCGGCGAGTTCACCCGGCGCGCGTTCACCAGCGGCAAGCTCGACCTCACCCAGGTCGAGGCGCTGCCGCTGGTGATCGAGGCCGGCAGCGAGCGGGCGTTGCGGGTGGCCCAGGCCCAGCTCGACGGCGCGCTCGGCGCGCACCTGGCCGAGCTGCACGGGCGCGCCCTCGCGGTCCTGGCCGAGCTCGAGGCGACCATCGACTTCCCCGAGGAGGAGCTCGGGCCGTCGGGGCCGGCCTGGATCGCCGCCGAGCTGACCGCGCTGGCCACCGCGTGCGAGCAGCTCGCGCGCAGCTTCCGCGCCGGCCGCGCCCTCGGCGGCGGCCTCGTCGTCGCGCTGGTCGGCCCGGTCAACGCCGGCAAGTCGTCGCTGGTCAACGCGCTGCTCGGCCAGGAGCGGGTGCTGGTCGCGGCCACCCCCGGCACCACCCGCGACGTCGTCGAGGCGCGCGCGATCTGGGACGGCGTGCCGGTGACCCTGGTCGACACCGCCGGCGAGCGCGCCGACCCGGCGGGGCTCGACGACGTCGAGCGGCGTGGCATCGCGCTCGGGCGCGAGCGCGCGACCGCCGCCGACGTGGTGGTGGTGGTCAACGACGACGAGGCGGGCTGGGACGACGGCGCGCGCTTCGGCGACCGCGCCGTCGTCGTGCACAGCAAGGCCGACCTGCGCTCGACCCGCGTCGGGGCGCTGCCGACCTCGGCCACGACCGGCGTCGGGCTCGACCAGCTCCGCGCCGAGGTGCTGCGCCGGGCCGGCCTCGCCGACGCCGAGGGCGCCGTCGATCAGGTGCTGGTCACCGCGCGCCAGCACGAGCTGGTCGGTCGGGCCGCCGCCGCCGCGCTCGCCGCGCTCGCCGGCCTCGCCGCGGCGCGCCCGGCGGAGCTCGTCGCCATCGACGCCCGCGACGTGGTCACCGCGCTGGCGGCGCTGCTCGGGCGGGAGGTCGACGAGGCGCTGCTCGACACGATCTTCGCGCGCTTCTGCCTCGGCAAGTAGGCCGCGCCGCGCTCGCCGGCTACGCCTTGCGGCCGAAGGCCGACCAGCCGAGCGCGGCGCCGAGCAGCGCGACCAGGCCGCCGCCGACGGCGAACACGATCAGGCCGACCAGGGCGTCGCCCTCGGTGGTGCGCTGGCCTCCCGCGAGCACCAGGAACCCGAGCGTGCCGCCGCCGGCGCCGACGAAGGACGGCACCAGGATGCGCACGCGCGCGGCGGCGCCGGCGACCAGGCCGGTGAGCAGGCAGCCGAGGCCGAGGCCGACGACGAGGGCGGTGGTGCCGGTGTCCGAGCCGCCGCGCCCGGCGAAGGCGTCGTGGAACACGAAGCCGATCGCGACGGCGTACGCGACCACGCTCGCGCCCAGCGCGGTGAACGCGGTGTACAGCAGCCACGGGATCCCGGAGCTGGTCGCCTCGCCGAGCGCCTTCTCGGAGACGAACGCGCCGGCCACCGCGCCGACGAGCGCAGCGCCGCCGGAGATCAGCACCGCCCGCAGCGACTGCTCCGCCGCGAACGCGCGCAGCAGATCGCCCAGCGGCGTGGCCATGATGATCGCGACCAGGGTGCCGATCACCGCGACGGCGCCGATCGCCGGCTCGATGATGGTCTGGCCGCGGCTGGCGCGCGCGGCGAAGAAGCCACCGACGAAGGCGCCCGCGCCGACCGCGACGTAGCCGGCGGCGCTGCCGAGGCCGAGGTCGATCTTGGTCATCGCCAGGAGGCCGAGGGCGATGCCGCCCGCGACCATGAAGTAGCCGATGAACACCGACGAGATCGAGAACGAGTTGTCTGCCTTCATGAACGACGCCTCCAGGTGACCCGGCGCGAGCATCGCTCATTTCGGTGCGGCGGCTTGCGCGCGGGCGCCGGCGCGCTCCCGGAGCCACCCCGCGTGACACATCGCTTGCTCGCCGTGCCGCCCTGTAGGCACCCTCGCCGTCGATGCGTCGCTCGCTCGTCGTCGCCGCCCTGGTCGCGGCCTGTCGCTCGGCTCCCGCGGCGGCGCCGCCCGCGCCGGGTACCGAAGGTCCCGTCGTTGCCGAGCCTGCGCCGGTCCGCGCGCCGCTGTGCGACGCGCTCGATCGCTACCTGGCCGCGGCGCCCGACGACTTCCAGGCCCTCGTCGGCGCGCGCACCGACTACGACTACAGCGCGTACCACAGCACCGACGTCGCCCCCGGGGCCACCCGGTGCGTGGTCGACGAGCTCGACGCCGAGGACCAGGCGCCGATCACCTGGAGCTTCGACTGCATCTACCTCGAGACCGACGACGCCGAGGCCGCGCGCGCCGCGTACCAGGCGCTGGTCGCCGACGTCCGCGCCTGCCTGCCGGGCTGGGGCGGCGGCGAGTCCACCCAGGACGACGGCTACGACTCCGGCCACGTCGTCACCGCGCTGTCGCACCCCGACGCGCCCGCCTACCTGACCATCTGGGACGCGGTCCTCGTCGGCCGCCATCGCGTTCGGTTCAGCCTCAGCCCGAACTGAGCGCCAGCGTCGATCGCACGATCGATCGTCGCGCGCTCGTCACCTGGCGCGTCGAGACGAGCCGCGGGGGCGCTGGTATCGTCCGCGCATGAAGCTCACCGCCCACGGCTGCGCGCTCCTCCTCGCCATCGCGGTCGGCGGCTGCGGCCCCGAGGACTAGCTCGCCGGGTTGACCTCGACGTTCCCGTGCCTGGCGAGCTCGATCGGCCTCAGCGAGGGTAGCTGCGGCACCGAGGTGCTGCTCGTCGTGAGCAACACCTGCAGCGAGGTCGTCACCCTGCCCGGCCCGCTCGGGGAGCTCGAGGTGGCCGTCGACGACACCGTCGAGATCGACGTCTCGCGCTTCGAGGACGGGTGCTCCTACACCATCCCGGTCTCCGTCGGCGATCAACTCGGCACGATCTCGTTCCGCTTCGAGTAGCCCCGTCGCCATGTCGCGCTCACCCATCCGCGAGGTCGCGGCCCGCCTCGGCCACATCGACGGCGAGCTGGTGTCGGTGCAGCTCGGGTGGCCCGAGGAGGGCACCCTCGCCGTGCGCTACTATCCGTGGTTCGAGCACCCGCGGGTGCGCGAGGCCAACGCCGCCGGGCGACCGTGGCGGGCCGAGGTCCCCGACGAGGCCCACCAGGTGCTGCGCATCCATCCGCGGGGCCTGCGCGAGATCGCGCTGACCGCGCCGGTCGACTGCACCGAGCTCTTCGTCGCCGAGCGTAGCGCCCGGCACTGGCCGCACGAGCCCACCGGCCAGGTCGTCATCAACGCCGCCTTGCCGGCGGGCGCCCTCGAGGCGGCCTGCGCCGAGCTGCTCGGCGAGCTGGCGCCGCACGCGCTCGAGTTCGTCGGCGACGCGCTGGCGCCGGCGCCGCCGTTGTCGCTGCGCTGGCCGGCGAGCTTGCACGCGTGCCTGGTCCGGGCGCTGGAGCAGAGCGGCACCGCGCACCTGGTGACGTCGACGCCGGCGGCAGCCGAGCCGCTGGTCACGCTCGGCTTTGGCGACGGCAGCTACCTCATCGCGGAGGACTTCGAGGTCGAGCTGCCGACCTTCGAGTTCCGCGACGACTGGGTGAAGGTCGGTTGAGGCGACGGGCGGCGCTCCGACCAGCGGTTTCGCCCGGCCGGGATGCTAGACACGGGGCGTGACCCTCGACGACGACGCCTCGGCCCGGCTCGCTGCGCTCGCCGCCGCCGGCCTGCGGCGGTCGCGGCGCGAGCGCCAGGCGCCGCTCGACGGCGGCACCGTCGTCGACGGCGAGCCGGTGGTCGACTTCGCGTCCAACGACTACCTCGGGCTGTCGGCGCACCCGGCGCTGGCGGCCTGCCGCGCGCGGCGATCGAGGCGCTCGGCATCGGCGGCGCGTCGTCGCGCCTCGTCATCGGCCACAGCCAGGCCCGCGACCCTCGAGCAGGCGCTCGCGCGGTGGCTCGGGGCGCCGGCGGCGCAATCCTTTGGCTCGGGCTACGCCGCCAACGTCGGGGCCCTGACCACCTTCGGCGGCGCCGACACCGTGATCTTCTCCGACGCGCTCAACCACGCCAGCCTCATCGACGGCTGCCGGCTGGCGCGGGCCGAGGTCGTGGTCTACCCGCACGGCAATCTCGCCGCCCTCGACGCCGGCCTGCGCGCGCGCGGCGGTCGTCGCGCGCTGGTGGTGAGCGAGACCTTGTTCTCGATGGACGGCGACATCGTCGACGTCGCCGCCCTCGATCGGGTCCGCCGGGCCCACGGCGCGGCCCTGGTGCTCGACGAGGCCCACGCCCTCGGCGTGCTGGGTCCCGGCGGCCGCGGCGTCGCCGCCTCCGTCGGCGTGGTGCCGGACCTGTTGCTCGGCACCCTGGGCAAGGCCTTCGGCGCCGCCGGGGCGTTCGCGGTCGGTGGCGTCGCGACCTGCGAGCTCTTGTGGAACCAGGCCCGGTCGCTGGTGTTCAGCACCGCGTTGCCGCCGATGGTGGCGGCAGCGGCCACCGCCGGCGTCGAGCTCGCCGCCGGGCCCGAGGGTGAACGCCGGCGCGAGCGCCCTGGCCGCCCACGCTGCCCGGGTGCGCGCGGCCCTGCCCGACCGCGCCGCTGGCGATCGCGGCTCGCCGATCGTGCCGATCCGCATCGACGACGACCACCAGGTGGTGGCGCGCGCCGAGGAGCTGCGTCGACGCGGCCTGCTGGTGGCCGCGATCCGCCCGCCGACGGTGCCGGTCGGCACAGCGCGCCTGCGCATCAGCCTCTCGGCCGCGCACAGCGGAGGCGCAGGTCGAGCAGCTCATCGCGGCGCTGCGCTGACGCCGCCGCCGCCGCCGCCGCCGCCGCCGCCGCCGCCGCCGCCGCGAGGCGCGGGTCGCGCAGCCGTTCGCGAGGCTGCGCTGGCGCGTCATGAGCCGGCGTGCACCGCGGCGCACGCGCCGACGAGTAGCGGTAGGGTCGCCGCATGTCGTGGGCCGATCGAGACAAGCGGGTGACCTGGCACCTTCACCCAGATGCAGGAGTGGTGCGCCCGACAGCCGCTGGTGATCGAGCGCCGAGGGCGGCGGCTCATCGACGTCGACGGGCGGCGCTACCTCGGCAGCGTCGCGTCGCTGTGGTGCAACGTCCACGGTCACCGACACCGCAGCTCGGCCGACGGTGCGCGATCAGCTCGATCGGGTGCGCACTCGACCTTCCTCGGGCTGAGTCACCCGCCGGCGATCGAGCTCGCCGAGGCGCTGCTCGCGGTGGCGCCGCCGGGCCTCGAGCGCGTCTTCCTGGCTTCGGACTCCGGCTCCGCCGCCGTCGAGATCGCTGAAGCTCGCGTTCCAGTACCAGCGCCTCACGCGCGGCCCCGGGCGCGACCGCTTCCTGCGCCTGGCGCAGGGCTATCACGGCGACACCCTCGGCGCGGTCGGTGTCGGCGGCATCGAGGTGTTCCACCGCATCTTTGGACCGATCGTGGTGCCCGGCGTCGGCGTCACCCCGCCCTACCGCGGCCGCGGCGTCGACGAGCCGGCGGCGCTGGCGCGGGCGCTCGCCGAGCTCGACCAGGTGCTCGATCGCGACGGCGACAGCCTGGCGGCGGTGGTGGTCGAGCCGCTCATCCAGGGCGCTGCCGGCATGCTCACCCATGTTCCGGGCTACCTGCGCGAGCTGGTCGCGCGCTGCCGGGCGCGCGGCCTGCTGGTGATCGTCGACGAGGTCGCCACCGGCTTCGGCCGGACCGGACCGTTGTTCGCGTGCGAGGTCGAGGACGTCGAGCCGGATCTCATGTGCGTCGCCAAGGGTCTGACCGCTGGCTACCTACCGCTGGCCGCGACCTTGACCCGGTCGCACGTGTACGAGGCGTTCCTCGGTGATCGCGCCGAGGGCAGGCACTTCTTCCACGGCCACACGTTCACCGCGAACCCGCTCGCGTGCGCCGTGGCCATCGAGTCGCTGCGGATGTTCTCGGATGACGCGACGCGTCATTATGCCGGTCTTGGCGATCGGCTGCAGGACGCGATCGAGCGGCACATCCACCCGCTCGCGGCGGTCAAGGAGGTCCGACGCGTCGGCGCGATGGTCGGCATCGAGCTGGAGCCGGGCGCGAGCGGAGACCTTCGCGGCGCTCAGGTCTGCGAGCGAGTCCGTGCGGACGGCGTGATCTTGCGACCGCTGGGCAACGTCGTCGTTTGGATGCCGCCGCTCGGTCTCGCCGACGAGGATGTCACGCTCCTGGCCGAGGCCACGGCCCGCGCGATCGCGGCGAGCAGTTGATGTAGACGGGCTCACCCGGCTGCGTGGGGGCCCGTCGCCTCTGCGATCTAGCCTGGGCTCGCCTGTGAGACCACCGGCCGGCGGTGTCGGGCTGACAGCCGCATCGGAGGTCCGTCGCTCTGCTCCATCGGGCGCTGAGCAGCGACGGTCGCGGAGATCTCGACCTCGGGCGATCGCCGTCGTGCTCTCGCGGGCGGCCGACGGGACGACGTCCGGCCGTGGGCGCCGGTGGCGCTCGAGCGGCGGACCAGCGAGGAATTGCGCGGTTGCTTCGCTCGGCGGAGTTTCACGTGAAACGGATTCGGCGGGCGAGGCCATTCTGCTCCTCGGTCGTCCGCCGTCGGTCGTCTGCCGTTCGTCCTTCGACCGGGGCCGTCGGTCGTCCGCCCTCGGTCGTCCGCCGTCTGCGTCTGCCGTTCGTCCTTGCCCGGTGCCATCGGTCGTCCACCGCCGGTCGACTTCCGTCCGTCCTTCGATCGGCGCCATCGGTCGTCCACCGCCGCTCGCCGATCGCCGCTCGCCGCTCGCCGATCGCCGCTCGCCGCTCGCCGCTCGCCGCTCCTCCTTTCGCCAGTAGTCACTAGTCTAGGGCTGTCGGTCGTCCGGTCCTCGCCGTCGGCTGTCGGTCGTCCGGCCTCGCCGTTCGCTGTCAGTGATCCGG
>JAWKQW010000030.1:0-83125 GCA_041389945.1 Kofleriaceae bacterium | reverse complement strand
CGGCTGGCGCGACGACCTGGGACCGTGGACGCCGGTGCGCGAGGGCGACAAGCTCTTCGGCCGCGGCGGCGCCGACGACGGCTACGCGATCTTCGCGTCGCTCACCGCGATCAACGCGCTCCGCAAGGACGGCGTGCCCCACGCCCGGTGCGCGGTGCTCATCGAGGCCTGCGAGGAGTCGGGCAGCTTCGACCTGCCGGCGTACGTCGAGCACCTGGCGCCGCGGATCGGCACCCCGTCGCTGGTGGTCTGCCTCGACTCCGGCTGCGGCAACTACGATCAGCTCTGGCACACCACGTCGCTGCGCGGCCTGGTGGTCGGCACCCTCGAGGTGTCGCTGCTCGCCGAGGGCGTCCACTCCGGCGACGGCTCCGGCGTCATCGCGTCGAGCTTCCGGGTGGTGCGCCAGCTCCTCGATCGCCTCGAGGACGCGACCTCGGGCCAGATCCGCCCGGCCGAGCTCACCGCCCAGATCCCCCGCGGCCGGATCCTGCAGGCGGGCCAGGCGGCCGAGGTCCTCGGCGACGAGATCTGGAGCAAGTTCCCGGTGCACGCCGGCGTGCAGCCGGTGACCGGCGACGCCGCCGAGCTCATCCTCAACCGCACCTGGCGTCCGGCGCTGGCGGTGACCGGCGCCGCCGGCCTGCCCGACATCGGCAACGCCGGCAACGTGCTGCGTCCGACCACCCGGCTCAAGCTGTCGCTGCGGCTGCCGCCGACCATCGACGCCGACGCCGCGGCGACCCGGATCAAGGCGCTGCTCGAGGACGCGCCGCCGTACGGCGCCAGGGTGTCGTTCACCGACGTCGGCGCCAACACCGGCTGGGACGCGCCGGCGCTCGCGCCGTGGCTCGAGGCGGCGATGACCGCCGCCAGCGAGCGCCACTTCGGCAAGCCGGCGGTGGCCATCGGCGAGGGCGGCTCGATCCCGTTCATCGGCATGCTCGGGCACCGCTTCCCCAACGCGCAGTTCTTCATCACCGGGGTGCTCGGCCCCGCCAGCAACGCGCACGGCCCCAACGAGTTCCTGCACCTGCCGACGGCCGAGCGCCTGACCCTGTGCGTGGCCGACGTGCTCGCAGCCCACGCCCGGCGCTGAGCCGGCCTAGCCACGAGCACGGCCGCGAGGCAAGCACAACCCGAGGCCCTCCCGCCAGCGTGTCCAGGCCCCCCGCCGACCCCGCCCGCCGGCGGGGCGGCCGGCGATACTGCGGCCATGGGGAAGGTCGACGGATGGACGTCGCTCGGCGCGCTTGCGATCGGGCTGCTCGGCCTCGGCGTCACAGGATGCCTGGCGCCGGCGGCCCAGACCTGCGACGACGGCACCGTGTGCAGCGACGACCTGGTGTGCGTCGTCGGTGGTGGGTGCGTGGCGCCCGCGGCGCTGGCGCCGTGCGTCGGGCTCCCCCCGGCGACCACCTGCCTGGTCCCCGACGTCGGCGTCGGCCTGTGCTCGAGCGCGGGGGTCTGTCTGATCCCGGTGTGCGGCGACGGCGAGGTCGTGCTGCCCGAGGCCTGCGACGACGGCAACACCGTCGACGGTGACGGCTGCAGCCGGTACTGCGACTCGAACGAGACCTGCGGCAACGGTGTGCGCGACGCCGACGAGGAGTGCGACGACGGCAACCTCGACGACCACGACGGCTGCCAGTCGAGCTGCGTGGTCCAGCGCTGCGGCGACGGCGTCCGCGACGACGACGAGGTCTGCGACGACGGCAACCTGCTGGCCGGCGACGGCTGCACGCCGGATTGCACCTCCGCCGAGGTCTGCGGCAACGGCGCGGTCGACTTCTTCGCCGGGGAGCGCTGCGACGACGGCAACACGCGCGCCCACGACGGCTGCTCGGCGCGCTGCCAGCCCGAGGCGCTGACCTGGCGCGAGGTCACGGCGACGACCGCGTCGTGGCGGTTCGACCACGCGACCTACCACGACGCCGCGCGCGGCCAGACGATCGTCTTCGGCGGCACCGCCGACTTCGGCGACGACGCGCTCACCTGGGCGTTCGACGGCGCGGGCTGGCGGCTGGTGCCGACGGCCACCCACCCGTCGGCGCGCGCGCGCGCGGCCATCGCGTACGACGCGGCCGACGGGCGTGGCATCCTCTTCGGCGGGCTCGGGCAGGTGTCCGACCTCGGTGACACCTGGGCCTTCGACGGCGCCGCCTGGCACCAGCTCGCCCCGACCACGTCGCCGCCGGCGATGTCGCAGCACGCGATGGCGTACGACTCGACCGGCCAGCGCGTGGTGCTGCTCGGTCGAGGCCAGACCTGGATCTTCGACGGTGCCACCTGGTCCGAGCTGGTGACCGGCGTGGCGCCGCCGGCGCGCGAGGACGCGGCGCTCGCGGATCTGCCGGCCGTCGGCGGGCTCGTGCTCTTCGGCGGCGCCGCGGGCGTCGAGCCGATGGACGACACCTGGGTCCTCGCTGGCGACACCTGGACCCAGCGCACGCCCGCGACCCGCCCGGGCGCCCGGGCCGACCACGCGATGGCGTACGACGAGGTCCGCGCCGAGGTGGTGGCGGTCGGCGGCCGCGACGCCGGCTTCTCCTTCTTCGCCGACGCCTGGAGCTTCGACGGCACCACCTGGCGCGAGCTCGCCTCGCCAATCGATCCGCCGTCGATCGTCGGCGCGACCCTGAGCTGGCAGACGGAGCCGGGGGCGCTGCTCCTGCTCGGCGGCCTGGGCCCGCGCTATCCGCTGTTCGAGGCGTGGCACTGGGACGATCGCGGGTGGACCGAGGTGCTGCCGCCCGCGCCCGCGCCCGTGCACTCGACCGGCGCCTCGGCCTACGACACCGCGCGTGGGCGCCTGGTGATGTGCGGCAACTTCCTCGGCGAGCCTGGCCCGGGCACCTGGGAGTTCGACGGCACGGCCTGGCAACGCTCGAGCGCGCCCACCACACCGTGCCCGGATGGCTCGGCCATGGCGTACGACGCTCGCCGTGAGCGCGTCGTGCTCTTCGACGGCGACGCCCGTCGAACCTGGATGTACGACGGCGCGAGCTGGACCGAGGTCGTCACCGCGACGGCGCCGCCGCGGCGGGAGCGCCCGTTGATGGCGTACGACGCCTCCCGGCAGGCGGTGGTCCTCGTCGGCGGCGACGGCGACGCCGGCCCACTCCCCGACACCTGGACGTTCTCCGGCACGACCTGGGCGGCGCTCGACTCCCCGACGTCGCCGACCGCACCCTCGAGCGCGGCGCTGGCCGCCGATCCGGCGCACGACCGGCTGGTCCTCGTCGGTGGCACCGACGAGCGCGTCGAGACCTGGGCGCTGACCAGCGCGGGCTGGGCGCAGGCGACGACCACGGACGCGCCACCGGGCCGCGGCGGCCACGGCCTGGCGACCGAGCCCACCCGCGGCACCGTGGTGCTCTTCGGCGGCTTCGTCGACGGGGTGCGCGCCGACGACGTCTGGGAGCTCGACGGCGACGCCTGGCGTCCCCTGGAGATCGCGACCGGTCCGATCGGCCGCTCCGGCGCGACCGTCGGGTACGACGCGCGCCGAAGTCGCCTGGTCGTGAGCGGGGGGATCGACGCCGACGACTCCACCCGCAACGACACCTGGCTGCTCGAGTACGTCGCGGTCGACAGCGTCGAGGCGTGCGGACCGAACGTCGAGCTCGACCTCGATCTCGACGGCGATGGCCTCGCAGGCTGCGACGACGACGACTGCTGGGCCGTGTGCACGCCGACGTGTCCGCCCGACGCGACGACCGCGCTGTGCCCGTGAGCGCGCGGCGTCACGCCGACGGGACGCCGCCCCGCCGGCGCCAGCGCAGCCGCACCTCGCGCAGCTCGCCGCGCACGAGCGCGACGTCGACGACCCTGACCTCGCGCGGGCCGGCCCGGCCGTGGACGTGGGCCGACAGCGCACGCCACACCAGGCTGGCCTCGGCGTGATCGAGCGGGCGCGACGATCGCACCCGTGGCCGACGCGCAGCACGAGGTCGTCGTCGACGGCGGGCGCCGGCGCCCGCGCCGCCCACGGCCCCACCGCGCGCGCCCACCCGGTGGCGATCGCGCGCTCGCGGACGACGCCGGCGTCGAGCCCGGCGACGACCACGAGCTCGCGCGCGCGGCACCACCAGGTCGCGCCGTCGACGAGCGCCGGCAGCGCGGCCTCCGCCAGCGTCCCGCCGCGGCCGAGCGCCACCCGCACCGCGCCGCCCTCCCCGGCCGCGGCGACGCCGTCGAGCCACACCACCCGACCGCGCGGGCGCGGCGCCGGCGCCAGCCGCAGCGCCACCGCCGATGCCGCCGCGATCGCCACCAGCGCGCCGCCGACCCACAGGTGCTCGGCGCGGAGCCAGCTCGCCGGCAGGGTGCCGAGGTAGCCCCAGCCGCCGTGCGCGAGGCGCGCGATCCGCGGCGCGACCGCGGTGGCCGCCACCGCGGCGACGCCGCCGGCGAGCACCAGCCCGGGTCGGCCCCGGGTCCAGGCCGCGACCTGCACCGCGCCGAGCAGCGCGAGCCCGACGGCGAGCGCCGGCAGCGCCGCCACGTACGGATCCGGCGCCGGCCACCTTGGCGCGATGAGGAACACCACGCCGGGCTCCGGCGTGTACGGCAGCGTCGTCGGCGTCAGCCACAGGCCCACCGCCAGGGTCGCCATCGCCACCACGACGCCGACGACGAGCGCCTCGACCAGGAGCGCGCGCTCGATCCACCGGCGCAGCGGCGAGAGCGTCCGCGGCTGCACCGGCAGCAGGTCGTGGTAGTGGCTCCACGGCCACGCGGTGGCGACGCCGAGCACGCCGACCACCAGGTGCAGGCCGATGGCGACGTTGCTCGGCAGCGCCGGCGCCAGCAGCAGCACCGCGCCGAGCACGTTGGGCACGCGGGTGGCGAGGCCGGCGACCGCGTAGCCAGCGACCGCCGCCCACGGCAGCGGGCCGGCGCCGCGCAGACGCAGCGGCAGCCACACCCGACGCGCACGCGCCGTGGCCCGACGCACGTACGCGTAGGTCACGACGCGCGCGGCCAGCGAGCCCAGCGCCAGCGCCGCGATCGCCGCCCACGCGCCGAGCCGGGCACCGGCGACGAGCAACAGCGCCGGCCCGATCGCCTCGACCCCGAGCTGCACCCACGGCGAGCGATAGATGCGCCGGTGCGCGGCGATGCGCGCGTGCCAGACCCGCAGCGGCAGATCGAGCGCGACCCTCCCGACCACCAAGCCGGCGTAGGCGGCCACCAGGCCGTGCGCGCGCTGCCACGCGACCACCGCGATCGCGGCCGCCACCACCAGCGCGGCCAGTCGCGCCGACCACGCCAGCCACGCGCGGGCCAGGCGATCGGCGGCGCCGACGTCGGGCTCGGCGCGCAGGTCGCGCCGCAGCACCTCGGTGGCGCCCCACCAGGCGCCGGTCGCCGCCAGCGCCAGGTTGGCGACGACGAAGCCGAGCACCGCCGCTACCCCGCCGCCGTGGCGGACGATCACCAGCGCCTCGATCACGTGCAGCGCGGCGGCGCCGCCGCGGACCACGCCGACGCCGCGCAACCGGTGCAGCGCGTAGCGCCCCCAGCGACCACGCACCAGCGCCGGGCCGAGCTGCGGTTCGGCGCCGATGGCGGCGGCGCGCTGCTGCCACCACCGCCGCGCCGCGGTCGATCGATCCCGCGCGTGGTCCGTCATCGGTTTCGCTGCGCGGTGAGCGACGGCAACCCGGCGGCGTGCAGGCTGCGCCACGACACCACCCGCAGCGCTCGCGGGCCGGGCACGCCGGCCGCGAGCCCGGCGATCTCGACGGCGATGGCGCGATCCATCTCGGCGAGCTGGGTGCGACAGCTGGTGGCGTCGAGCAACGGCGGCACCGTCGGCAGCACCAGGGGCGAGTCCACCGCGAGCAGCGCGCGCGCGGCCTGGCACAACCCCTCGGCGCGCGTCGCCGGCGGGCCCGGCGGCAGCAGCCGCGCGGTCGCCCGCAGCCGCTGGCGCAGCGCCGCCAGGAGCGCGCGCCGCCGCGAGGTCTTGACCCGATCGCCGCCGACGAACGCGACCTCGAGGCCGCACACCGGCACGTGGCGCGCCGGCGACCAGCCGGCCACCGTCGGCCGCCGCCCGCTGCCGGTCCAGTACAGCCGCTGCAGCTTGGACGCGCGCAGCGCCAGGCCGAGGCGCGCGAGCTCGGCCTCGGCCTCGGCCAGGGCGTCGGCGGCCGCCGCCGCGGTGGTGAACACGGCGGTGACGTCGTCGCCGTAGCGGACCGCGACCTCGGCGGTCGCCGCCAGCTGGCGATCGAGGCCGACCAGGTAGAGGTTGTTCATCGGGTTGGCGACCGGCGAGCCCACCGGCAGGCCGCGCCGCGCGAACTCGCCCTCGGCGCCACACGACAAGAGCGTGCGCACCAGCGCCGCCACCGGGGCCGGCTCGCCGGCCAGCGCGGAGGCCAGCATCGGCCACAGCGGCGCGTCGTCGTCGATGGGCACGCTGTCGCCGTAGTCGGCGACGTCGAACCGGATCACCCACAGCCCTCGCGTCGTCGGGTCGGGCCGCGCGGCGCGGTGGGCCACCGCGGCGGCGTGCACCGCCCGGGCGGCGCCGGCGGCGTTGCGCCCGCGCCGGTAGGAGTAGAGCCCGTCGGGGAGCTGCGGCTCGAGCACGTCGGTCAGCGCGGCGCCCACCACGCCGTGCACGATGCGATCGAGCGGCTCGAGCTCGACCACCGTGCGCGGCTTGTCGACCACGATGGTGCGCCGCGCCGCCGGCGCCGGCCGCCAGCCCGCGGCCACCGCCGCCACCAGGCGACGCGCCACCGCCATCGGCTCGCGGCGCAGCGCCGCCGCCTCGGCGGGCCGCGCCGGCGCCAGCGCCGCGGCCACCCGCTCGATCGAGGGCAGGTAGGCCGCCGGATCGGCGAGCCGTGCGGCGAGCAACCCGGTCATGCGCGCGGTCGCGTCGTCATCGAGAGGCGGCGCACGGAGGGAGGTGAACTTCCGCCTGGGTTCTTCGTGAACGCGAGGCAGCGCACGCAGCGCCAGCTCGCGCGGCCATCCCGAGGGATGATCTCCGTGCGCCGACGGCGACGGTACCAGGCCCCGCCGTCACGGTCACGCCCAGCGCGACGCGGCGCCGCTCACGGCCGCAGGATCACCGAGAACGGGCGCTGGTTGAGCTCGAACACCGAGTCGGGGTGGACGCCGGTGGCGTCCATGACCTTGGGGCCCCAGACGCTGTCGTGCGGGTGGGCCGGCTGATCGCCGACGGTCTGGCTCATCAGCTTGGCCACCATCCGGCGCGAGTACACCGCCTGCTGCACCACGCCGCCGCTGGTCTGCATGCAGAACCCCTCGCCGGCGGCGTTGAGCACGAAGGCGTCGCAGTCGACGTGGATCTCGCTGCTGATGTCACGCCCGAAGAAGGTCCCCATCCGGCACTGGGTGCTGCCGGTGATGCGGCGCACCGTCCGCGACTCGTAGCTGCGGTGCACCAGGAGGAGCGTGCCCTCGGCGTTGGTCACGATCCGGTGGCGAAGGCTGAGCATCGGCAGGTCGAACGACACCGTCGACGTCATCGGCAGCGGGTTGCTGAGGGTGACGCCGGCGGCCGCCGTGGGGATCGCGTAGCGGCTGGTGAGCTGGAACCGCGACACCCCGACGAACCCGACGGTGTACGTCGGCATCGTCAGGTCGGTGTTCACGAAGGGGGTCGCGTGCGGGAGCCCGCTCGCGGCCCAGGACGGCACGTCGGTGACCGCCGCCGGGAACGAGAACGGCTGGATCGCCGCGGTGAAGAAGGCCGCGTCGCTCGGCCACTCGGCGCCGTCATCACACCGCTGCGCGCCGTCGAGGCTGCGGTGCAAGTACATGGTCGTGGCGTAGGTCTGGGTCTGGCCGGCGGCGTCGAGGTACTCGACGTCGACGCGATAGCTGCCGTCGGTGGCGCCGGCGCTCGCGACGATCGGGAAGGTCACCTGGCCGCTGGCGTCGGCGGTGCCGCACGACGCGAAGGCGGCGCCATCGACCACCGACAGGTTGCCGGCCCGACACTGCGCCGCGCGCCCCTGGTTGTTGAACACCAGCGCGGGCCCGGCGCCGGCGGCGTCGAGAAAGCCGATCGGTCGATCGGTCGGTGGCTGCCGGACGACGGTGAAGACGTCGGTCGGTGCATCGACGCCGCCGTCGCCGCTGCCGGCCGCGTCGATGGCCGGCGCGTCCACGGTGCCGCACGCGGCGCCGAGCCCGATCACCAGCGCACGCGCGCCACGCACCCAGCTCCCCTGAAGATTCTTCGTGTTCCCCACACGACGATGAGACGAGATCGCCACGAGGTGGTCAAGGCTCCGCCGCGCCTCGATGCGCGCCGCGTGCGGCGCGCCGCACCTACATCAGCGCCCCAGGAACCGCTCGAGATCGAACTCGGGATCCTCGACCCGCTCGGTGTGTCCGGCCCCGCTGCGCCACGACCGGCTGCGGGCGCAAGCCTGGCAGTAGGCGATGTCGCGGCCGCCGATGCGCCCCCGTAGCAGGATGAAGCGGAGCACCGCGTGCTCACCGCAGTCGGGGCAGTCGTGGAGAAAGACGTCGTCGCGGCGAAAGCCACGCTTGGCGAGCCTGCGCTCGAGGTCGGCGAGGTCGGCCAGGGGCATGACGCGATGCTACGCGGGTTGCCGGCGCGGCGGGGCCCGGTCGCGCCCTGGCCGGGTCAGTTGGCTCCACGCGCGCCGGTCGTCCCCGGCCACCCGACCTGCCGGCCCTGGTCTGTTTCCGGTCAGCTGCCGCGTAACCCGCAGTGATCACGTCGCCGATCACCTTGTGTGGGCGTGGCACACACGCTGCACAAGCGAGGGTCACCCAACCAAGACCCCTCACTCGGAGACTCGCCATGAAGACCACCTCGAAGATCGTCCTGACCCTGGCCTCGGCCCTCCTCGCTGGAGCGGGCTGCGCCGCTGATGACACCGGTGGCGGTGGCGGTGGCGGTGGCGGCGGTGGTGGTGGCGGAGGGGGCGGCGGCGGCGGCGGTGAGCTCGAGCCGGTGTCCGCGGCCGGTAGCTACCGTCTGCAGAACGAGTTCGACCTCGCCAGCAACGTGCCGGGCACCGTCGGCGACGTGGTCAACACGCTCATCGAGGCCACCGACGGCGGCGACGATCCCGCGGCGTTCCTGGTCGATCTCGCCATCGACCAGATCTCCAACAGCGTCGTCCGCAACATCGCCCAGGGCGCGTCGTTCCTGCTGGTCGGCACCCTCAACGACTACCTGCTCGACTGGGCGCCGGACTTCGTCAGCTCCTTCGTCCAGATCGGCGACCGCTTCGGCCAGATCTCGAAGAACTTCGGCATCGACTCGGTGCTGACCATCTCCGGCGAGCCCGGCGCGTACACCGCGAGCCACACCATCGACGGCGTGCGCGTCTCCTACGACAGCACCGAGGCCGCCTTCACCCTCGCCTCCTACGACCTCGACAACGTGGTCGCCACCGACCTGGCGCTCTCGCACAGCGAGACCGGCCGCCTCGACATCGGCGCCCACACGCTGCCGGTGCCGTACGGCGCGGTCCTGCGGATCGCCTTCGACGAGGTGGTGCTGCCGAGCGTGGTCCCCGGCGCCCACAGCCTCGGCGCGGCGCTCAACTCCCTGGTCGACTGCGACGAGTTCGGCGCGATCGCCGCGAGCACCGTCGGCTTCGGCGCCGCGAGCATCTACGCGAGCGCCTGCGACCTCGGCCTCGGCGTCCTCGCCGACCAGATCTACGACCAGCTCGGCGGCCTGCTCGACTCGTCGATGGACTTCAACCTGGTCGGCGAGGCGCGCGCCACCGACACCGACGACGACGCCTCGGTCGACGAGATCACGCGCGGCGAGTGGACGGGCACGATCGGGTACTCGTCCGAGAGCGGCGACGTCACCGACGCGACCTTCCTCGGCGACCGCATGTAACAAGGTTCACCTTTGGTTGGGTGAACGGCGGCCGCGGCAACGCGGCCGCCGGCTTTTTCGGCGACCGCGCCCCGCGCCGCGGTGAACCATCATCGTCGTCGTGAGGGCGTCGCCCCCGGGGTAGCCTTGGCCGATGGGAGCCATCGGGGTAGGGACCGTACAGGTGGCGGCGCTGGGCGCCCTGGTGCTCGGCTGCCTCGGCGACACCTCGATCCCGTGCGGCGACCGCGTCTGCCCTGCCGGCACCGCCTGCGTCGACGAGACCGCCGGTGGCCGCTGCGTCAGCGAGGGGCTGGTCGAGGCCTGCGACGGCCGCGCCGAGGGCGACGCCTGCGAGCTCGCCGGCATCGCCGGGTTGTGTCGCGGCGGCATCTGCGTGGGGCCTGGCTGCGGCAACGGCGAGGTCGATCCGGGCGAGGTGTGCGACGACGGCAACACGACCTCCGGCGACGGCTGCCGCGCCGACTGCCAGGGCCTCGAGCGCTGCGGCGACGGCTTCCGCGACGTCGCCGAGACCTGCGACTGCGGCGACGACCCGCTGGCCTTGCCGGCCGGCTGTGCCACCGTCAACGACGACGCCCCTACCGCGCAGTGCGACACCGCGTGCTCGCGCTTCTGTGGCGACGGCGTGGTCACCGGCGGCGAGCAGTGCGATGGGCCCGCGCTCGGCGGCGCCGGGTGCGCCGACCTCGGCTTCTACGCCGGCGACCTCGCGTGCACCCCGCAGTGCATCTTCGACGACGCCGCCTGCACCGGCACCTGTGGCGACGGCATGATCCAGAGCCCCGAGGAGGCGTGCGACGGGGCGCCGCCGGAGAATTCCTGCGTGGACTTCGGCTACGACGAGGGCCACCTCGGCTGCACCACCCGGTGCACCGCCGATCTTCGCAACGACTGCACCCGGCTCGGCTGGAGCCTGCTGACGACGGCGACCTCGGCCTGGACCGACGGCGACCTCGCCGCGCTGGCGGGCGTCCACGGGGTGCTCGTCACCTCCGACGGCGCGCTCCTCGAGGTCACCGATCACGCGGTGCAGCGCGTCGTCGGCCAGGACGGCGTGGTGTGGTTCGTCGGCGAGCGCACGTCGACGCGCTGGGAGGCCGGCGCGACCACCACCGTCGCCATGCCCGCGGTCGGCGGCGCCGACTTCACGGCGATCGATGCCGCCATCGACGCCAGCGGCCACCTGGTGGTGCTCTCCGAGGTGCCGTGCGAGCTGTGGCGCCTCGACGGCGCCACCTGGACCCCGCAGCTGTCGCTGCCCAGCTCGCACTGCATCGGCCTCGGCGCCACCGACGGCGATCGCATCGTGGTGCAGGACGACTTCGGCAACGTCCTCGAGTGGGATGGCGCCGCCTTCCAGCCGGTGGCGACCGTCGGGGCGGTCGCCGATCTCGCGATCATCGACGGCAAGCTCGGCGTCGCCTCCTCGGCAGGCCTCTACCTCGACGGGGTCACCCTCCGGACCGGCCCGTACACGTCGATCGCCGGCGCCGACGACCTGCTCGTCGGCGTCCAGGCCTCCGGGACCATCGACCGATGGGACGGCGTCGGGTGGACGGCGTTGCCCCCGCCGCCGACCGGCATCCACCAGGTGGCGGTCGCCGGCAGCGGCGCGCTCGTCGGCGTCCCGCTCTCGGCCCTCAGCCCGGCGGCGCGCCTGGCCGAGGGGATCTGGCGACAGGAGAGCGTCAGCGGATCCTCGAGCCCGACCGGGGTCCTGCGCACCGGCGACGGCGCGGTGATCGTCGGCAGCCATGTCGCCGTGTACGGCCCGACCACCTGGGCGGTCTCGCCGACGGGCGTCAGCTCGGTCTCGGTGTGGGGCACCACGATCGAGCGGTTCTGGGTGGTCGCCAGCGGCAACCTCCGGCGCTACGACGACCGCGACCTGGCGAACCCGGTGCTGCTCACCGGGCCCTGGACCGCCGGCACCGTGCTCCGTGTCAGTGGCGCCGACGATGGCACCCCGGCGCTGGTCACCTCGACCGCCCTGTACCGCGACGTCGACGGGCTCTGGGAGGACACCCCGGCGCCGATCGGCTGCAGCCTCGGCAACCTGGCGGGCGGCGTCGCGCCGGCGCTCTACGCCATCGGCGTCTGTGGCGGCGAGCCCGTGTTGTGGCAGCACGACGGCGCGCAGCTGGTGGAGCGATACCGGGGCGCCGGCGGGCAGTCGCTGAGCGCGCTCACCCTCACCGCCGACGGCGGCGTCTCCGCGATCGGATCGGCGATGGTGCGGGTCGAGCTGGCGGGCGGGGCCGCCGTGGTCACCTCCGGCGCTGGCATCGCCATCACCGGCCAGGCCGCCGATGACCTCTACGCCGTGCGCGCGAACTTCCCCGCCCCGGGCAGCAACGCGTTGATGCACTGGGACGGCACGAGCTGGGCGCCGATCCGGCCGCCGATCTTGTCGCCCTGGCGAGCGGTCGCGCGCGGCGCCGACGACCTCTTGCTGTACGGGGCCAGCAACGTGCAGCGCCTGACCTGGGTGCGCCGATGAGGTCATCCGCGGCGTCCGCGCGCGGCGCGCTGGTGATGACGCTGGTCCTCGGCGGGTGCCTGACCGCCGCCGAGACGCCGTGTGGCGATGGCGTGTGTCCGGCCGGGACCGCCTGCCTCGAGCCCCGCGAGGATCGCCCGGCGCGCTGCGTGGCCCAGCCGCTGGTCGACGCGTGCGTCGGGGTCGCCGATGGTGACGCCTGCGATCGCGGAGGCATCACCGGCACCTGTCGCGATGCCGTCTGCACCGCGGTGGCGTGCGGCGACGGCGTGCTCGACGACGGCGAGCTGTGCGACGACGGGAACACGGTCTCGGGCGATGGCTGCCGCGCCGACTGCCAGGGGCTCGAGCGCTGCGGCGACGGCTTCCTCGACGTCAGCGAGCGCTGCGACTGCGGCGACGATCCGCTCGCGCTGCCGCCCGGATGCCTGACCGTGAACGACGACGCGCCGACCGCGCTGTGCGACCAGGCGTGCTCGCGCTACTGCGGCGACGGGGTCATCTCCGGCGGCGAGCAGTGCGACGGCGCGGCGCTGGCGTCCGCGACCTGCCTCGAGCTCGGTTACTACGGCGGCGAGCTGGCCTGCTCGCCGCAGTGCAGCTTCGATCTCGGGAGCTGTGCCGGCACCTGCGGCGACGACGTCGTGCAGCCGCTCGAGGAGGACTGCGACGGCGCCCCGCCCACGGAGATCTGCCTCGACTTCGGGCTCGACCAGGGCCACCTCGGGTGCACCGCGCGGTGCACCGCCGATCTGGCGGGCGACTGCGAGCGCCTCGGCTGGACGCCGTTCCTCAGTGGCCTCGCGGTCTGGACCGACGGCGAGCTCACCGCGCTCGCGGGCTCGACCGCCACGATCTTGCTGCCCGACGGCACCCGGCTCGACCTGCCCGCGACCGGCGCCAGCCACGTCACCGGCCACGACGGGGTGGTGTGGTTCGTGGGCGAGAGCAAGACCGTGCGCTGGGAGGACGGCGTCACCACCGAGGTCGCGATGCCGACCTTCTCGGGGTTCGACCTCGACATCAGCGAGGTGATGGTCGACGCCAGCGGTCAGCCGTGGATGGTCACGCTGCAGCCGTGCGGCCTGTGGCGCCTGGATCCGGACGGGTGGGTGCCCCAGCTCGAGACCGGCACGTTCTGCTTCGGCGCCGGCGCCACCGACGGCGCCCGCCTCGTGATCGCCGGCGAGTCCGGCGGGCTATCGGAGTGGAACGGCACGGCCTTCGTCCCGCTGCCGCAGCCCGGCACGGTGGCCGACCTCGAGTTCGTCGACGGCCAGCTCGCGGTGGCCAGCTCGACCGGGCTCTACCTCGACGGCCAGCAGCTCCAGCGCGGCAGCTTCCTCGGCGTCGACGGCGCCGGCGGCCGGCTGTTCGGCCTGCGCAGCGATGGGGAGATCCGCCGGTGGGACGGGGACACCTGGCTCGGCGTCGAGGGCCCGCCGATCCTTGGCGGGCGGCACCTCGTCGTCGGCGCCGACGGCTCGATGCTGTCGGTCACGCGGACGCAGCTCTATCCGTCGCTGCAGCTCCGCCGCGGCGCCTGGTCATCGGAGCGTGACGTCGCCCAGGCGCTGGCGACGCCGTCGACGGTGGCGCGGACCGTCGATGGCGCGCTGGTCGCGGGCACCACCATCGGGGTGCTCACCGCCGACGGCTGGGAGCTGGCGTCGCCGGCGGTCGCGAGCAGCGACGTCTGGGGCGCCTCCATCCGTCGGTTCTGGGCGATCGTCGCTGGCGAGGTCCATGCGTTCGACGCCGCCAACCTCGGCGCGTCGAGCGTCGTCGCTGGTCCATGGCCTGCCACCGGCGCCCTGCGCCTGTCGGGCAGCGACGACGGCGTGCTGGCGGTGCTAGCGACCGATGGCCTCTACACCGCCCAGAGCCCGGGCTGGCTGCACGCGCCCACGCCCGCCGGCTGCGCCTTCGTCGATCTCGCCGGCGGGGTCGCGCCGGCCGTGTACGTGATCGGCGCGTGCGGCGTCGATGCCGTGCTGTGGCAGCACGACGGCACCCAGCTCGTCGAGCGCTACCGCGGGCCCGGGCAGACGCTCGCGGCGCTGACCTTGACCGGCGACGGCGGCGTCACCGCGGTCGGCGCGCTCACGGTCCGGGTCGAGCTCGCCGGCGGTCCCGCGATCACGTCCGCAGGCTCCGGGGTCGCCATCGCCGGCACCGTCGCCACCGACCTGTGGGCCCTGCGCGCCAACACGCCGGCGACCGGCCTCACGCAGCCGATGCACTGGGACGGCGCGACCTGGGCCCCGGTGCGGGCTCCCGTCGACGCGGCCTGGCGCGCGCTCGCGGTCGGTCCCGACGACGTCGCGATGATCCGCACCGGCGAGCTGGCCCGGCTCCTGCGCGTCGGGCCGCGCTAGCCCCTCGCCCGGGCTGCCGCGAGCGCGCCGGCCTGCGCGCGTCGCGGGGACGTGTCGCGCCGCCGCTGTCCGCAGCCGCCGCCGGGCGCCGGCGCACGCGGGGACGCGCTCGAGAACCTCGCGCGGATCGAGCCGATCCGCTGGCTCGACCGGCAGCGATCAGCGGTAGGGGCTCGTTCCGCCGTGCATCACGCGCAGCGTCGGCCGTCCGACGAGCGCGACGATGAGCTCGAAGACCGCGTCGATGGGAAAGGGCTTGCGCACGTAGGCAGTCGCGCGCGCCTTGAGCTTGGCATGCTTGTCGAGCTCGTCCTGACTCGCCTCCGCGCTCGTGACGATGAGGGGTACGCCCCCGAGCGTGGCGCTCTTCTTGATCTGATTGCACACGGCCCAGCCGGCGGGCTTCGGATCGACGCAGAGCACGATCACGTCCGGCAGACCGTGCGGACGCGCGAGCAGGTCCGCGGCGCTGTCGAGACACTCGACCCGCCAGTCGTAGCGGCCGAGCGCGCAGAGCGCTTCGGCGCTCCACAGCGAATCGCGATCGATGAGCGTGATCAACATGTCCGAGGAGGGAGGGGGAACCGCCCCGGCGTTGCGGAGGCCGGTCTCTGCTGGAGCCAGGCCGCCATCGCCTGACCCCGCTGCTCGCGATCGTACACCGCCTCGACCTCGGCCGGGGGCACGTGGCGGGCCCGCCCGCGCCAGGCCAGCCGTCGTCGCGCCGGCCTGCTAGCGTTGCCGGGACGTGTCGCGCGCGCCGCTGTCCGCCTCCGCCGCCGAGGCCCTCGCCGGGTTCGCGCCGACGACGCGCGCGTGGTTCGCCGACGAGGTCGGTGCCCCGACCCGGGTCCAGGCGCTGGGCTGGCCGCGGGTGCAGGCCGGTGAGCACACGCTGATGCTGGCGCCGACGGGCAGCGGCAAGACCCTGGCGGCGTTCCTGGCCTGCCTCGATCGCGTGACCCGAGCGCCGCGCCCCGGCGGCGGCACCCGCGTCGTGTACATCTCGCCGATCAAGGCGCTGGCGTACGACGTCGAGCGCAACCTGCGCGTACCGCTGGCGGGCATGGTCGCGGCGGCGGCGGCCCGCGGCGAGGCGCTGCCGGCGCCGCGCATCGACGTGCGCACCGGCGACACCCCGGCGCCAGACCCGCGATCCGGCGGAGATCCTCATCACCACGCCGGAGTCGCTGTACCTGTTGCTCGGGTCCCAGGCGCGGGCCGGGCTGGCCGCGGTCGAGACGGTCATCGTCGACGAGATCCACGTGCTGGCGCCGAGCAAGCGCGGGGTGCACCTGGCGCTCACCCTCGAGCGTCTGGCCGCGCACTGCGTCGCCGCCGGCGCCGCCGAGCCGCAGCGCATCGGCCTGTCGGCGACCCAGCGCCCGCTCGAGGAGGTGGCGCGCTACCTCGGCGATCGCCCGGTGGCGATCGTCGACGCCGGCGAGCCGCCGCGGCCGATCTCGAGACGGTGCCGCTGGCCGATCTCAGCGCCGCCGAAGCCACCCCCGGCGACGCCGGCGGCGGCGCTGGCCGACTCCCGGGCGACCTCGCGCGCACCGGCGGCGTGTGGCTGTCGATCGCCGAGCGCCTGCTCGAGCTGCTGCTCGCGCCACCGGACCACGATCCTCGTCAACAGCCGCCGCACCGCCGAGCGCCTCGCGACCCAGCTCACCGAGCTCGCGCGGGCCTGCGGGCGTGCGCCGTCGACGACGAGCTGGTGCGCGCCCACCACGGCTCGGTGGCGCGGGCCCAGCGGCTCGAGATCGAGGCCGCGCTCAGCTCGGCGTGCGCTGCGCGCGATCACCGCGACCAGCCTGCTCGAGCTCGGCATCGACATGGGCGCGGTCGACCTCGTCATCCTTTGTCGAGTCGCCGGGCGCGCCGTCGCCCGCGGCCTGCAGCGGGTCAGGCGCGCCGGCCACCAGGTCGGCGCCGAGAGCCGCGGTCGCATCGTGCCCAAGGTGCGCGGCGATCTGCTCGAGGTTTACCGCGTGCCCGCGGCATGCTCGACGGCGCGGTCGAGGCCACCCGGCTGCCGAGAACTGCCTCGACGTGCCTCGCGCAGCAGCTGGTCGCGATGTGCGCCGAGCGGCCGTACGCCGTCGACGAGCTCGCCGCGATCGTCGGCCGCGCCGCCAGCTTCCGGCAGCTCGGGCGGGCGGTGCTGGCCTCGGTGCTCGACATGCTCAGCGGGCGCTACCCGTCCGACGAGCTCGCCGAGCTGCGGCCGCGGCTGAGCTGGGATCGCGCCACCGACGTGATCACCGCGCGGCCCGGGGCGCGCCTGCTCGTAACGCCGGCACCATCCTCGATCGCGGTCTGTACCCGGTGCACCTCGGCGAGGGCGGCCCGCGGGTGGGCGAGCTCGACGAGGAGATGGTCCACGAGAGCCGGCGCGGCGACACCTTCCTGCTCGGCGCCACCACCTGGCGCATCGACGAGATCACCCGGGATCGGGTGCTGGTGAGCCCGGCGCCCGGCGAGCCAGGGAAGATGCCGTTCTGGCGCGGCGAGGGTCCGGGGCGACCGATCGAGCTCGGCCGCGCGGTCGGCGCGCTGACCTGGGAGATCGACGCCGCGCTCACCGCCCGCGGCAGCGCCGCCACCGTCACCGAGCTGCGCGCGCGCTACCCCCTCGACGCCTTCGCCGCCGACAACCTGGTGGCCTACGTCGAGCGCCAGCGCGAGGTCGCCGGCGCGGTCCCCACCGATGAGACGATCGTCATCGAGCGGTTCCGCGACGAGCTCGGCGACTGGCGGGTATGCATCCTCACGCCGCTCGGCGCCTGGGTCCACGCGCCGTGGGCGCTGGTGATCGGCCGTCGCCTCGAGGACCGCCTCGGCTACCCGGTGCACGCGCTGGCCACCGACGACGGCATCGCGCTGCGCCTCACCGACGGCGACGAGCTGCCGGCGCTGGCCGAGCTCATCCCCGGTCTGGCCGAGCTCGACGAGCGCCTGCTCGCCGAGGTCGCGCGCTCGACCCGCTTCGCCGGCCTGTTCTGGCGAGTGCGCCGGGCGCGCCGCTATTGCCGCGCCGGCGCCCCGGCGTGCGCACGCCGCTGTGGATCCAGCGGCAGAAGGCGCAGCAGCTGCTCGGCGTGGCGGTGCGCTACCCGTCGTTCCCGATCGTGCTAGAGGCCTACCGCGAGTGCCTGCGCGACGTGTTCGACGTGCCGGCGTTGCACGCGCTGCTCGGCCAGGTCGCCCGCGGCGAGGTCCGGGTGGCCGAGGTCGCCACCGACGGCGCCTCGCCCTTCGCCAGCGGGCTGGTGTTCGACGTGGTCGCCGCGTTCCTCTACGAGGGCGACGCGCCGGCCGCCGAGCGCCGGGCCCAGGCGCTCACCCTCGATCGCGCGCTCCTGCGCGACCTGCTCGGCGACGGCGCCCAGCGCGCGCTGCTCGACCCGGCGGCGATGGCCGAGGTCGAGGCCGAGCCGCCGGGGCCGCCGACGGGCGCCGCGCGCGCGACGCCGACGAGCTCGCCGATCTGCTGCGCCGGGTCGGCGACCCTCGCCGCCGACGAGCTCGCCGGCCGCGCCGCGCCGGACCTCGACCTCGACGCCGCCCTGGCCGCGCTGCACGCCGCGCGTCGGGCGGTGCCGATCACCGTCGGCGGCCAGCGCCGGTGGATCGCCGCCGAGGACGCCGGCGCTACCGCGGGCTCGGCGCGGTGGTACCCGACGACGACGCCACCCCGACCGACCCGATGCCGATGCCAAGCCTGCTCGCGCGCTTCGCTCGCGCCCGCGGGCCGTTCACCATCGACGAGCTGGCCACGCGGTGGGGCCTCGCGCCGCCTCGCTCAGCCCCCGTCGACGCCGCGGTCGGCAGCGGCGAGCTGGATGCGCGCTGCGCCCGGGTGGTGAGCCTGGCGCCGCGTTGACAGGCGACGCCGAGGTGCAGGTCGATCCGCCGCTGGTCGCTGGCGCGCCGTCGCGAGGTCGCGCCGGTGCCGGCCGCCGCGCTCAAGGTTGCCGCCGCGCTGGCACGGCGTGGGCGCAGGTCGCCGTGGCGCCGCCGCGCCAGCGCTCGCGCAGCTCGAGGGCCTGGCGCCGCCCTTCGCCGAGCTCGAGGCGCGGCTGTTGCCGGCGCGGGTCGGCGACTACGCCCCGCGCATGCTCGACGAGCTCGGCGCGATGGGCGAGGTGGTGTGGGTCGGGCGTGGCCTGGCCGGCCCGCGCGACGGTCGGGTCGCGATCGTCGGGCGCGAGCGCGCGTCGCTGTTGCTGTCGCCCGGCGAGGTGCCCGCCGACGCCACCCCGCTGCACCACGCGCTGGTCGCCCACCTCGCGCAGCACGGCGCGTCGTTCCTGGTCGCGCTGGAGCTCGCCGCCGGCGACGCCGGGCGCGCCGCGGTGCGGGCCGCGCTGTGGGATCTGGTGTGGGCCGGGGTCGTGACCAACGACACCTTCGCGCCGCTGCGCAGCCTGCGCGGCAAGCCGGATCGACGGGCGACGCCGACGGCGACCTTCGGCGGGCGCTGGGCGCTGGTCGCCAGCCTGTGCACGCCGACCGCGTCGCCGATGGCGCGCGCGCGCGCCCAGGCCCAGGCGTTGCTCGATCGCTGGGGCGTGGTCACCCGCGAGGCGGTGGCCGCCGACGGCGTCGCCGGCGGCTTCGCGGCGCTGGCGCCGATGTTCGACGCGCTCGAGGAGGCCGGCGTGGTCCGGCGCGGCTACTTCGTCGACGGCCTCGGCGGCCGCCAGTACGCCGCCGCCGGCACCGTCGATCGCCTGCGCGCCGACGACGATGGTGGCGTGGTCGTGCTCGCGACCCTCGATCCCGCCAACGTGTGGGGCGCGCTGGTGGCGTGGCCCGACGCCCACGGCGGCGCCCGCCCGAGCCGGCGCGCCGGCACCTCGGTGATCCTGGTCGACGGCCGCCCGGCGCTGCTCGTCGATCCGCGCAGCGGGCGGGTCACCACCTTCGAGCACGTCGACGACGCAGCCCTCGCGCGCGCGGTGCGCGACGGGCTGCCGCGCGTCCCCGGCGTCGCCCGCCGCGCGGTGGTGGTGCGCGAGATCGACGGCGGGCCGGCGCTGGCGTGGCCGCACGCGGCCTTGCTCGACGGCGCCGGGTTCCGGCGCGACTACCGCGGCTTCGTCGCCGGCGGGAGCGCGTCGTGAAGCTCGGCGGGGTTCGCGCCGTCCTCGCGCGTCGGCTGCTCCGACGCCTGGTTGCGCGACCCGGTCGGAGCGACGTGCCCGGCCTCGATCCCCAGGCCGCGCGCCTGCTCCGCGTGATGCGACGGCTGCGGCTGCGCCCCGTCGACGAGCTGCCGGTCGATCGCGGCCGCCGGCTCGAGGCGTTCGGCCACGCCGTGCTCGGCGAGGCGGCGCGGCCGGTGGCCCAGGTCACCGCCCACCAGGCGCCAGGCCCCGACGGCGCGGTGCCCATCCGCGTGTACCGCCCCGAGCACGCGCGCCCGTTGATGATCGTGTACTGCCACGGCGGCGGCGGCGTCATCGGCTCGGTCGACAGCTACGACGCCATCACCCGTCGCATGGCGGTCGAGACCGGCTGCCTGGTGGCCTCGGTCGACTACCGGCTGGCGCCCGAGCACCCGCACCCGGCGGCGATCGACGACGCGCTCGCGGCGTGGCGCTGGGCGACCGCGGCCGCCGCGGAGCTCGGCGTGACCGCGCTGGCCATCGCCGGCGACAGCTTCGGCGGCTACCTCGCCGCCCACGTCGTGCGCCACCGGGCGGCGCTGCGTCGCCCCGACCTGCAGCTGCTGATCTACCCGCTGCTCGACCTGACCCACCCGCACCCGTCGATGCGCGCCCACGGCGAGGGACGCCTCCTCACCCGGCGGATGATCGAGTACTTCGCGCGCCAGGTCGGCGTGGCCGACGGCGACCGGGTGGCGGCGTCGCCCGGGCTCGACGCCGACCTCGCCGGCGTGCCGCCGACCATCGTGGTCACCGCCGGGTTCGATCCGCTCGCCGACGACGGCCGCGTCTAGCGGCCCGCCTGGCCGCCGCCGGCGTGGCGGTCACCGCCGTCGAGCACCCCACCCTGCTGCACGGGTTCCTCGGCCACACCGGCATCGTCGCCGCCGCCGACGCCGCGGTCGGCGCGCTGTGGCGCAGGTCGCGGCCGCCGCGCCGCGCGGTGATCGGCCGGCGCCGTTGCCGGCGCGCTGGCGACGGCGCTACTCTCGACGACGATGTCCGGCCGCTCGTCGCGTTCGCAGGTCGCGACCTCGCCGCCGCCGATCGCCGGCGCCCCGCTGCTCGCCGACTACGCGCCGCTGCCGGGCACCTTCGACGAGCTGATGACCCCGACCGGGCCGCGCCCGCAGTTCGCGCGCATCACCGAGCTGCTCGCGGCCCAGCGCACCGGCGAGGTCGGCCGGGTCCAGGCGCTGGCCGAGCTGGCGCTGCTCAACTCCGGCGTCACCTTCTCGGTCTACGGCGACGAGCGCGGCACCGAGAAGGTGTTGCCGTACTGCGTGTTGCCACGGCCGGTGTCGGCGCGCGACTTCGCCCACCTCGAGCGCGGGCTGCACCAGCGCCTGCTCGCGCTGGGGCTGTTGCTCGACGATCTCTACGGCGACCAGCAGATCCTCGCCGATGGCGTGCTGCCGCCGGAGCTGGTGCTAGGGGCCGCCGGCTACCACCCGTCGCTGCGCGGCGTGCGCCCGTCCGGCGGCGTGCGCATCCACGTCGCCGGCATCGATCTCATCCGCGATCCCGCCGGCACCTGGCGCGTGCTCGAGGACAACCTGCGGACGCCGTCGGGCGTGTCGTACGTCGTCGAGAACCGCCTGACCTCGAAGCGCGTGCTGGCGCCGGTGCTCGACGCCGCCGGCGTGCGCCGGGTCGATCACTACCCGGCCAGGCTCGCCGAGGCGCTGCGCGCGGTGTCGCCGATCGCGGAGGCCGACACCACCGCGGTGGTGCTCACGCCCGGCCCGTACAACTCGGCGTACTTCGAGCACGCGTTCCTGGCCCGCACGATGGGCCTCGAGCTGGTGCACGCCGCCGATCTGTTCGTCGACGACGATCGGGTGTGGATGCGGACCACCCGGGGCCCGCGCCCGGTCCACGTGATCTACCGCCGCACCGACGAGACCTTCCTCGACCCCGAGCACTTCCGGCCCGACAGCGTGCTCGGCGTGCCAGGCCTGATGCGGGCCTACGCCGCCGGCAACGTCGCGCTGGCCAACGCGCCAGGCAACGGCGTCGCCGACGACAAGGCGATCTACCCGTTCGTGCCCGAGGTCATCCGCTACTACCTGGGGGAGGCGCCGGTGCTCGAGCAGGTGCCGACCTACGTGTGCCTGCGCCCCGACGATCGCGCGTACGTGCTCGACCACCTCGGCGAGCTGGTGATCAAGGCGGTCGACGAGGCCGGCGGCTACGGCATGCTGATGGGGCCGCAGTCGACCCGCGCCGAGCGCGAGGAGTTCCGGCGCCGGATCATCGCCGCGCCCCGTCGGTACGTGGCCCAGGCCCGGGTCGAGCTGTCGACCTCGCCGACCTGGGTCGCCGATCGCGGGCGCGCCGAGCCGCGCCGGGTCGATCTGCGCCCGTACGTGGTGACCTCGCCGGCGGGGCCGTGGGTGTTGCCCGGCGGCCTGACCCGGGTCGCCCTCGTCGAGGGCAGCTACGTGGTCAACTCGAGCCAGGGCGGCGGCAGCAAGGACACCTGGGTGCTCAAGGACGACGCGCCGTGACGGTGAGGTCGCGCGCGTGATCTCGCGGGTCGCCGATCACTGCTTCTGGTTCGGGCGCTACCTCGAGCGCGCCGAGTCGACCGCGCGCCTCCTGGCCGCCACGCTGAGCCTCTCGCTCGACGGCGAGGCGCCGGCGCAGCTGTCGTGGCGCCCGCTCCTGGTGGTCGCCGGCGAGGAGCCGACCTTCCTCGCGCGCCACGGCGGCGATCCCGCGCGGGCCTGGAGCGACGGCGAGCGCATCCAGCGGTTCATGACCTGGGACGAGGCCAACCCGGTGTCGCTGCGCACCTCGATCGGCTCGGCCCGCTGGAACGCCCAGGCCATCCGCGACGTGGTCAGCCTCGAGGCGTGGGAGACCGTCAACGAGCTGCACCTGTGGCTGCGCGGCGGCGCCGCCACCACCGAGTGGACCGGCAACCGCGACGGCTTCTACCGCCACGTGCGCCGCGCCACCCAGCTCACCCTCGGCCTGCTCCGCTCGACGATGCTGCACGACGAGCCGCTCAACTTCATCTGGCTCGGCGTGTTGCTCGAGCGCGTCGGCCAGACCGCGCGCACCCTCGACGTCCACCACCACGCCTTCACCGAGCTCGCCGACGACGCCGGCGGTCGGCACGAGGTGATCGAGACCACCCTGTGGCTCGGGCTGCTGCGGGCGCTGTCGGGCACCGAGCCGTTCATGCGTCGGGTGCACGGCCGCATCCGCGCCGAGGCGGTCGCGAGCTTCCTGCTCGACGAGCGCCTGTTCCCGCGCTCGATCGCCTACGGCGTGCGCGCCGCCCACGAGCGGCTGGCGACCCTGGTCGCCGAGCCGCCCGCGCAGGGCCCCGGCACCGCGGCGCTGGCCCGGCTGCGCACCCTCGACGGCGCGCTGGCGGCGCCGCGCCACGGCGACGACGCGGTGCACGCGACGCTGACCCACGTCATCGCCGAGATCGACGCGGTCGGCGTCGCCATCGGCGCCGAGCTGCTCGGCGGCTGAGCGCGACCGCCGCCGGTCAGGGCTCGTCGACGGTGCGCCGCACCGTGAGCCCGCGCTGCCGGAGCAGGCGATAGAACGTGACCGGGTTGACGCCGGCGATCTTGGCGGCGCGGCGCACGTTGCCGTCGCAGGCCGCGATCAGCTCGACCAGGTACTGGCGCTCGAGCGGCGCCAGCCACGCCTCACGCGCGGCCCGCAGCGGCGGCAGCGCCTCGGCGACCGGGCGCGGCGCCGGGGCCGCCGTCGGCGCCGCCGGCCGCGTGGCGCTGGTGACGGGCTCGGCCGTCATCGCCTGCAACGGCCGCGGCAGATCCTCGGGCCGCAGCTCCGGCCCGGTGCACAGGATGAGCGCGTGCTCGATGGCGTTGCGCAGCTCGCGCACGTTGCCGGGGAAGTCGTGCGCGCGCAGGCGCTCGAGCACCGCGCGGCCCAGGCGCGGCGTCGGCTTGCCGTGGTGGCCCGCGGCCTGCTCGAGGAACACGGTGGCGAGCACCTCGAGGTTGTCCTTGTAGGCCCGCAGCGGCGGCAGCTCGAGCGGCATCACGCTGAGGCGGTAGAACAGGTCGTCGCGGAACGTGCCCTGGCGCGCCATCGCCTCGAGGTCGCGGTTGGTGGCGCACACCAGGCGGACGTCGACCACCGCCGGCGCCGCGTTGGAGCCCAGCGGCTGCACCTCGCCCTGCTCGATCGCGCGCAGGACCTTGGCCTGCAAGAGCACCGGCAGCTCGCCGATCTCGTCGAGGAACAGCGTGCCGCCGTCGGCCTTCTGGAACTCGCCGACCTTCTGGAAGCTGGCGCCGGTGAACGCCCCCTTGACGTGCCCGAACAGGATGCTCTCGAGCAGGGTGTCGGGGATGGCGGCGCAGTTGACGGTCACGTACGGCTTGTCGGCGCGCTCGCTGTTGGCGTGGATGGCGCGCGCGACCAGATCCTTGCCGGTGCCGCTCTCGCCGCGCACCAGGATCGGCGCCCGGGTCGGCGCCGCCAGATCGATGCGGCGCTCGACCTCGCGCCACGCCGGCGACAGCCCCTTGATGAGGAACGGTCGGCCGGTCTGCTCGCGGCTCTGGCGATCGAGCTGGGCCCGACGCAGGAACGGCGCCGCGACCTCGGCCAGCGCGCCCAGGCGCGCGGTGTCGCGATCGTCGAGGGCGTGCGGCGCCACCGCGGCGATCGTGAGCACGCCGATGGGGCGGCCCTGGTGACGGATCGGCGCGGCGGCGATGGTCCCGACGTCGAGCAGGTAGCGCGTGTAGTGCGGATCGGCGTCGGCGTCGACGCACAGGTACGGCCGGTCCTCCTGGAAGACCCACAGCGCGATGCCGGCCCGATCCTTGTCCGGCGCGATCAGCCGCGGCAGGGTCACGGTGACGCCGGCGACGACGTGGTGGGCAAGCGCCAGCGCGTGGGCGGCTGGGTCCCACAAGAACAGGGCCCCGTGCTCGGCGCCCGGGGTCTCGAGCGCGAGCGCCACGACCTCGGCGTCGATGGTGCCCGGCCGGGCCGCGTTGAGGCGTTCCTCGACCTCGGCCTGGTAGGCGGGCGGGCACGCGTTCTCGAGCACGTTCGCGACTATAGCCGCCGCCCGCGATCCCGTTGCCCCGGGGTCCGCCAGCTCGGGCTTGACGCCGGCGCGGGCTTGCCGTAAACGTTGTTTAGGAATTGAACGTTGATATGTTGCTAGCCTCGATGCCGATGACCGACCGCCGCGATCGCGAGCGCGCCGAGATGCGCGACCGCATCACCGCGGCGGCGCGCCGGCTGTTCGTCGAGGAGGGCTACGCCCGCACCACGATCCGGGCGATCGCCGACGCCATCGAGTACACGCCCGGCGCGATCTACGCCTACTTCAAGGACAAGGACGCCATCCTCTACGCCCTGCACCAGCAGGGCTTCGAGGAGCTGGGCCGTCGCATGGCCCAGGCCGCGGTCGGCGCCGCCGATCCCATCGACGAGCTCCGCCGCCTGGGCGCCGCCTACCTGCGCTTCGCCAGCGACGAGCCCGAGCTCTACGACCTGATGTTCATCGCGCAGTCGACCTCCCGCGCCATGCAGGAGGACGTCTGGCCCGAGGGCGGCCGCACCTTCGGCTTCCTGCGCAGCGTGGTCGCGCGCGCCATCGACGGCGGCTGGGTGGTCGGCGACGACGCCGACGCGGTGTCGTTCCTCCTGTGGTCGGCGTGCCACGGCATGGCGTCGCTGCACATCCGCAACCGCTGCGTCGTGTTCGACGAGGCGGTGCGCGACCAGGTCGAGGACAAGGCGTTCGATCAGCTCGTCGCCTGCATCACCAAGCCGCGCCCGAGCACCGCCCGTCGGCGGCGCCCGGCGCCGGCGGCACGCCCGCGTCCGCGCCGATCGGGCCCCGAGCTGTAGCCACCGCGCCGGCGGCGGCCCGGCTCGCCTGCGCCCGATGACTAAACACTGTTTACGAATTAACCAACGTTTCCCCCGGAGCCTCATGCGCCCCACCTCCACCGTCGTCGCTGCCCTCGCCGTGATCGCGGTCGGCGCCGCGCCCGGCGCCGCGGCGCCACGCCCGAGCCACGCCGACGATCCTGTCCTCGCCGGCTACGTGGCCCGCGCCCTCGCGCGCGACCCCGAGCTGGTGGCCCGGTCGCTGGCCAGCGCGGCCGCCGAGGCCGAGCGAGCCGCGGCCGGCCGCGGCTACTGGCCGACCATCAGCCTCGACGCCCGCTACACCCACACCTTCGGCAACTCGCTCGATCTCGGCGACCTCATCAACCCGGCTTACGCCAGCCTCAACCAGCTCCTCGGCGAGGCGCGGTTCCCGACCGACCTCGAGCTGTCGCTGCCGCTGCGCCTGACCGCGGCGGTGCGGGTCAGCCAGCCGCTGTACGCCCGGGCGATCGGCGTCGGGCGTCAGCTCGCGGCCGCCGGCGCCGCCGCGCGCCGGGCCGAGCACGCCGTCGCCGCGCGCGAGCTCGCCAGCGCGCTGCGCGCCGCCTACTACGGCCACGCCAAGGCGGCGGCGGTGGTCGACGTGCTGCGGCGCTCGCGGCCGCTGCTCGAGGAGGCGCTGCGCATCGGCGAGCTGCTCGACGCGAGCGGCAAGGCCACCGGCGACGCGGTGCCGCGGGCCAAGGCCGAGCTCGAGGCCTTCGACCAGGTGGTGCGCGACCTCGGGCGCCAGCGCGACGCCGCGGCGCGCGCGGTGAACCTGCTCGCCGACCTGCCGCTCGACGCCGAGGTCGGGCTGCCGCCCCCGGGCGTGGCGCCACCGCCGACGACGACCCTCGAGGCGCTGGTCGCCCACGCCCGCGCCGGCCGCGGCGAGCAGGCGGCGCTGGCCGCGGGTCGCCGCGCCGCCTCGGCCCAGGCCGAGCTCGCCGGCAGCTCGGCGTACCCGACGGTCGCGCTCGCGGTCGACCTCGGCGTGCAGAGTCCAGACCTCGCGGTCGGGCTCGACGACGACTACGCCGCCATCTCGGTGGTCGCGCAGTGGCAGCTCTACGACGGCGGGCGCCGCCGCCACGCCGCGCGAGCGCGCGACCTCGAGGCGCAGGCGCTGCAGGTCCGCGCCGGCCAGCTCGCCGATCAGGTCGAGCTTGCGGTGCGTGACGCCTGGGCCGCCGCCGAGGTCGCGCGCGCCGCGGTCACCAGCGCCGAGGTGCGTCGCCGCGGCCCAGGCCGCGCACGACGTGGTCGCCCAGCGCTACGCCGCGGCGGCGGTGCCGCAGCTCGAGCTCATCGCCGCGCGCAACGCGCTGCTCTCGGCCGAGACCGACCGCGTCGTCGCCATCAACGATCTGCACCTGCGCCTGGTCGAGCTCGACCGGGTGACCGAACTCGCCCTGGAGGCCCCATGATCCGCCACCGTCTTCGCGTCCTCCCTCGCTGCTCTTCGGCGCCGCACTGGTCGCGCTCGCCCCGACCGGCTGCAGCGCCCCGAGCCAGGCCGACGCGCCCCCGGCCGCGGCCCCGCCGGTGCCCGTGCGCGTCGCGGCGGTCGAGCGCGCGCGCGTCGCGCGCCCGGTGCGCGCCACCGCGCGGCTGGCGAGCAAGGCCGAGGTCCGCGCCAGCTTCAAGGTCGGCGGCATCGTCGCCGCGATCGCCGTCGACGAGGGTGCCCAGGTCCGCCGCGGCCAGGTGGTGGCCCGGCTGGCCACCGCCGAGGTCGACGCCGCCGTCGAGCAGGCGCGCCAGGGCCTGGCCAAGGCCGAGCGCGACCTCGCGCGCGCCGAGCAGCTCTTCGCCGGCCGCGCCGCCACCGGCGAGCAGGTCGACGACGTCACCACCGGCGTCGCGGTCGCGCGCGCGCAGCTCCGCGCCGCGCGCTTCAACGCCGACCACGCCGTGATCCGCGCGCCCCAGGACGGCCGCGTGCTGCGCCGCCTCACCGAGGTCGGCGAGCTGGTCGCGCCGGGGCAGCCGGTCCTGGTCCTGTCCGGCGACGACGCCGGCTGGATCGCGCGCGCGGCGCTCGCCGATCGCGACGTGGTCCGCCTCGCCGACGGCGATCGCGCGCAGGTCCGCCTGGCGGCGCTGCCCGGGGTCACCCTCGACGCCGTGGTCGCCGAGGTGGCGTCGGCGGCGACGCCGCCGGCTGGCACCTACGAGGTCGAGCTGCGCCTGCTCGCGCCGCCGCCCGCGCTGCGCAGCGGCCTGGTCGCCGACGTCACGATCGCGCCGACGCCGACCACCGAGCTCGCGCTGGTGCCGGCGGTGGCCGTGCGCGACGGCGACGGCACCACCGCCCGGGTGTGGGTGCCCGGGCCCGGCGATGGCGCCAGCCCGCGCCAGGTCGAGATCGCGTTCTTCGATGGCGAGCGCGTCGCGATCGCCGCCGGCCTCGACGGCGTCGCCACCGTCGTCACCGACGGCGCGGCCTACCTCGGGCCGACCTCGCGCCTCGAGATCGTGACCTCGGTGACGGAGGTGGAGCGATGAGGATCACCGCGTTCTCGGTGCGCAACCCGCAGTTCACGCTGGTCGCGCTCTTGTGCCTGCTCGCGCTCGGCGTCACCTCGCTGATGACCATCCCGCGCTCGGAGGATCCGTACTTCCCGACGCCGAACTACCTGGTGGTCGCGGTCTACCCCGGGGCCTCCGCCGAGGAGGTCGAGCAGGACGTCGCGGCGCCCCTCGAGGAGGAGCTCGCCGAGCTGGGCGAGCTCAAGCACCTCCGCACCCGCATCGAGGACGGCGTCGCCGTGATCCAGGTCGAGTTCGAGGCCGGCATCGACACCGCCCGCAAGGAGGACGAGGTGCGTCGCCAGGTCGCCGCGGCCCAGGGCGACCTCCCCGACGGCGTCCGCGACGTCGACGTGAAGCACCTCGAGACCACCAACGTCGCCATCCTGCAGCTCGCGCTGGTCACCGACGCGCCCGACGCCGCCGCGCTGCGCACCGCCAGCGAGCGGCTGATCCCGCGGCTCGAGCGGGTCCCTGGCGTCAAGGGCGTCGACGGCTGGGGCACGCCCGACCTCGAGGCCCGGGTCGAGCTCGACCTCGGCCGGATGGCCGCCGCCGGCCTGTCCGCGACCCAGCTCATCGGGCTGCTCGGCGGCAGCAACGCCAGCATCCCCGGCGGGGACGTCGCCCTCGGCGGCCGCCGGTTCGACGTCCAGACCTCCGGCGCGCTCGCCGGCGAGGCCGAGCTGCGCGACCTCGTGATCTCGCCGGGGACCGGCGCCCAGGTCCGCCTGGCCGACGTCGCCGACGTCGAGGTGCGCCCGGCCGACGCCACCTACGTGGCGCGCTTCGACGGCGCCCGCGCCGCGTTCGTCACCGTGACGATGCGCGACGGCGAGAACATCTTCTCGGTCCGCGACGCGGTGCTCGACGTGATCGCCGCCGAGCGCGGCCGGTTGCCGCCGGGCGTGCGCCTCGAGGTCGGCTTCGACCAGTCGGTCAACGTCGACCATCGCCTCGGCGGCCTGCGCCGCGACTTCGCGATCGCGATCGTGCTGGTGCTGGTGACGCTGTTGCCGCTGGGGCTGCGCGCGTCGCTGGTGGTGATGGTCGCGATCCCGACCTCGTTGGCGCTCGGCGTGGCGGCCCTGCACCTGCTCGGCTTCTCGCTCAACCAGCTCTCGATCGTCGGCTTCGTCATCGCGCTGGGGCTCCTGGTCGACGACTCGATCGTGGTCGCCGAGAACATCGCGCGCCACCTGCGCGAGGGCAAAGGCCGCGTCGAGGCGGCCATCGCGGCGTCGCGCCAGATCGGCATCGCGGTGGTCGGCTGCACCGCGACCCTCATCTTCGCGTTCCTGCCGCTGTTGTTCCTGCCCGGCAACGCCGGCACGTTCATCCGCAGCCTGCCGGTGGCGGTGGTGGTGACGATCGCCGCGTCGCTGCTGGTGTCGCTCACGCTGATCCCGTTCTTGGCCTCGCGGGTGATGCAGCGCGGCGCCGCCGCCGGCCACGCCGACCACGGCAACCTGGCGTTCCGGGTGATGAACCGCGCCATCGAGGCGGCGTACCGCCCGGTGCTCGCGCTGGCGATGCGCCGCAAGGCCGCCACCCTGGTGGTCGCGACCGCGCTGGTCGCCGGCGCCTTCGCCCTGATCCCGCGCATCGGGTTCTCGCTGTTCCCCAAGGCCGGCATCCCGCAGGTCATGGTCCGGATCACCGCCGCCGAGGGCACGTCGCTCGACGGCACCGACGCCATCGCCCGCGCCGCCGAGGCGATCGTGCGCGCCGAGCCGGCGGTGGCGCACGTGCTCACCAGCGTCGGCCAGGGCAACCCGCAGGTCTACTACAACGTCGGCCCGCGCGCGCCGTCGCCGGTGGTGGCCGACCTGTTCGTGCAGCTGCACCACTACGACGTCGACGCCACCCCGGCGATGCTCGATCGCCTGCGGGCCGCGTTGCGGCGCATCCCCGGCGCCGAGATCGACGTCCGCGAGTTCGAGAACGGCCCGCCCATCGAGGCGCCGATCGCGATCCGCGTGTTCGGCGACGATCTCGACGAGCTGCGCCGGCAAGCCGGCGTGGTCGCCGAGCGCCTCGCCGCCCTGCCCGGCACCCGCGACGTGCGCAACCCGCTGGCCATCGGCCGCACCGACCTCGAGGTCGCCATCGATCCGGGCCGGGCCGCGCTGGCCGGCGTCACCGAGGTCGACGTCGACCGCACCGTGCGGCTGAGCCTCACCGGGCTCACCGTCGGCACCCTGCGCCAGCCCGGCGGTGACGAGATCGATCTCGTCGTCGGCCTGCCGCGCGAGCGCCGGCCCGACCTCGGCGCCCTCGACGCCGCCCTGGTGCCGACGGTGACCGGCGGCCACGTGCCGCTGGCGCAGGTCGCCGAGGCGCGCCTGCGCAGCTCGCCGCGGCTGATCCAGCGCGACGGCCGCGAGCGCGTGGTCACCGTCACCGCCGAGGTCGAGACCTCCGCCAACGCCCAGCAGGTCACCCGCGCCGCGCTGGCGTCGATGGCCGCCCTCGAGCTGCCCGACGACCTGCGCTGGGAGGCCGGCGGCCTGGTGGAGAGCCAACAGGAGAGCTTCGCCGGCATGGGGCCGGCGATCCTCATCGCGGTGTTCGGCGTGCTCGCGATCCTGGTGCTCGAGTTCCGCAGCTTCGCCGCCACCCTGATCGTGGCGTCGGTGATCCCGCTGGGCACCGCCGGCGGCCTCCTCGCGCTCTACCTCTTCGGCGAGACCCTGAGCTTCGTCGCCACCATCGGCTTCATCGCCCTGGTCGGCATCGAGGTGAAGAACTCGATCCTCCTGGTCGACTTCACCAACCAGCTCCGCGCCGAGGGCCTGTCGCTCGACGACGCCATCCGCCGGGCCGGCGAGATCCGGTTCTTCCCGATCCTCCTGACCTCCCTCACCGCGATCGGCGGGCTGGTGCCGCTGGTGCTCGAGTACAGCGCGATGTACTCGCCGCTGGCGCTGGTGCTCATCGGCGGCCTCATCAGCTCGACGATCCTGTCCCGGCTGGTGACCCCGGTGATGTCGCGGTTGCTGTTGCCCAAGCACCACCCGGTCGGCGAGCTGGCCACCGGCGACGCCGCCGCGGCGACGCCGGGCGACGCCCCCACCGCCGGGTAGCGCCGGTGGCGCCGGGCGCGCTATAGGTACGCCCCATGTCGGACCTGCCCGCTGCCGTCGCGCGTCGTCGCACCTTCGCGATCATCGCGCACCCGGACGCCGGCAAGACCACGCTGACCGAGAAGCTGCTGCTCTTCGGCGGCGCCATCCAGCTCGCCGGCGCGGTCAAGGCCAAGGGCGATCGCCGGCGCGCGACCTCCGACTGGATGAAGGTCGAGCGCGAGCGCGGCATCTCGGTGACGACGTCGGTGATGACGTTCGACTACGCCGGCTGCACCTTCAACCTGCTCGATACCCCCGGCCACGAGGACTTCTCCGAGGACACCTACCGCACGCTGACCGCGGTCGACTCCGCCGTCATGGTGATCGACGCCGCCAAGGGCATCGAGGCCCAGACCCGCAAGCTGTTCGAGGTGTGCCGGCTGCGCGACGTCCCGATCGTCACGTTCATCAACAAGATGGATCGCGAGGGCCGCGACCCGTTCGAGCTGCTCGACGAGATCTCGTCGATCCTCGCGCTCGACGTGACCCCGGCGAGCTGGCCCATCGGCAGCGGGCGCGAGTTCCGCGGCTGCTACGACCTGGTCGGCGATCAGCTCGTGCTCATGGATCGCGGGCGCGGCGACGTCTTGCAGGAAGGCGTGGTGTGCCAGGGCCTGGCCGACCCGCAGATCGACGCGCTCTTGCCCGACACCGCCGCCGCCAAGCTGCGCGAGGACGTCGAGCTGGTGCGCGGGCTGTGCCCGACCTTCGATCTCGAGAGCTACCGCGAGGGCCACCTGTCGCCGGTGTTCTTCGGCAGCGCCGTCAACAACTTCGGGGTGCGCGAGCTGCTCGACGGCGTCGCCCGGCTGGCGCCGCCGCCGCGGCCGCAGCCCGCGGTCGAGCGCAAGGTGTCGCCGTCGGAGCCCAAGGTGTCGGGCTTCGTCTTCAAGATCCAGGCGAACATGGATCCCAAGCACCGCGACCGCATCGCCTTCGTGCGGCTGGCGTCGGGCCACTTCACCCGCGGCATGAAGCTGGTGGTGCCGCGCACCGGCAAGGCGATCGGCGTGCACAACGCGATGCTGTTCCAGGCCAACGAGCGCGAGCTCGCCGAGGAGGCCTGGGCCGGCGACATCATGGGGATCCCCAACCACGGCACGCTGCGCATCGGCGACGCGCTCACCGAGGGCGAGGCGCTGCACTTCACCGGCATCCCGAGCTTCGCGCCCGAGTACCTGCGCCGGGTCCGGCCCGACGACCCGATGAAGGCCAAGCACCTCGGCCGCGCCCTCGAGCAGGTCGCCGAGGAGGGCGCCGCCCAGGTGTTCAAGCTCTTGCTCGGCTCCGACTACATCGTCGGCGTGGTCGGCGCGCTGCAGTTCGACGTGCTCGCCGATCGCATCCGGACCGAGTACGAGCTGCCGTGCCACTTCGAGTCGACCTCCTTCGAGCGCGCGCGCTGGGTCGAGGCCGACGACGCCAAGCAGATCCGCCGGTTCGTCGACGCCAACCGCGACAACGTCGCCGAGGACCACGCCGGCGCCACCGTGTTCTTGGCCCGCAACGACTGGCAGCTCAACCGCGCCAAGCAGGACTTCCCGGAGCTGCGCTTCCTCGCCACCCGCGAGCAGTCGGCGGTCGGCGCACCGCAGGCCTAGCCGGGACCGGTCACGGCGCCGGGCAGCTCAGCGACGCGCCCCGCAGGACGTGGCCATCGGCCTCGTCGTAGGTGAGCGCGGTGACCGCCCCGCCGGCGGCGACCAGGTCGACCCCGTGGCGCAGGGTCGCCTCGGTGATCAGGGCGAGCTGCTCGACGAAGTTGCCGCGCGGATCGAGCCGGCTCATGAGCAGATCGAGGTTGCCCCGGGTCCAGCCGACCCACCAGCCGCCGCCGGGCGAGACCACCGGCGTCACCGCCGGCGCGCCTGGCTCGAGGATCGCCGAGCCGCCCTCGGCGAGCTCGACCACCGGCCCCAGCGACGGCAACGCGGTGCCGGTCCAGCGCAGCGCGTGCGCGCGCAGGGTCGCGGCCGCCGCGCAGCCGTCGCGCCAGACCAGCAACACGCCGTCGTCGCCGTCGCGCCCGAGCGCGAGCTCGCCGGCAGCGGCGGTCGCGGGCTCGGTGTACAGGAGCTCGCCGACCACGGCGTCGCCGCCGGAGAGCGTGACCCGGCGCAGCTCGATGGCGGTGCCGTCGACGGTCGCGACCAGGAACGTGGTGGCGTCGAGCGCCAGCACCGCCGGCGGGCTCGGATCGGTGTGGACGCCGACGTCGGTGGTCACGCCGGAGCGCCCCAGGGTCGCGCCGAGGGTGACCGTGGTGACCGCGGCCGTGGTCGTGATGCCGCCGCAGGCGTCGGCGATCTGCGGCGCCCGGGTCAAGAACGCGACCACCGCGGCCGTGCGCGCCGGGTTGGGCACCACCGTGACCTCGCTCGACGGGCTCGAGTTGGGGAAGCCGTCGGTGAAGTGCGCTGCCGGCGTCGCGAAGACCGCGTCGCTGCCGATCGGGCCGGCGAACATGCGGCCGGCGCCCGCCGGCCCCGCGGACGGCTCGGCGAGCACGCCGACCAGCTCGCCGCCGGCGTCGAGCGCCGCGCCGGTGGCGCGGGTGCGCACGCCCGGCACCGACGCCTCGTCGACCTCGACGGAGATGGCGGTGGTGGTCACCGGCAGCGCCGGCGCCAGCATCGGCAGGCGCGCGACCTTGGGCACGCCGATCGGCGCGGTGCGCGTCGCCGCCAGCACGGCCGCTTCGGTGCCATCGCTGCTCGCCGCGACCGTCACGTGCTCGACCGGCTCGGCGAAGTCGACCCGCGCGGTGGGCGCGGTCGCGACCCAGGCGCCGCCGTCGGCGACGCCGTCGCAGTCGTTGTCGATGCCGTCGCAGCGCTCGGCGGCGCCGGGCGTCCGGTCCGGATCCTCGTCGTCGCAGTCGCGCGCGACCCCGGCGGGCGCACACTCGGCCGCCGGGGCGCCGTCGTGGTCGAGGTCGCGCGGCAGCACCGCACACACCGGCCGCTCGAGGGTGCGGTCGCAGGCCCACCGCAGGCAGGCATCGCCCGTCGGCGCGAGCTCGTTGAGATCCTCGCAGAAGGTGGCCGGCTCCTCGACGCACGACGCCTGATCGAGGCCGTCGCCGACGCCCGTGAGGGTGCACGCCGCCAGCGCGCCCGCGAGCACGCCGACTGCTCCGGCGCGCGCGCTCACCACGCCCCCGTCAGGCTCAGCGCCGCGCCGCCGGGCACCGGCGTCGGGGCGAGGGTCGGCTGCTCGGCCGGACCACCCCAGTCGGTGAGGAAGTACACGACCGTGGTGCCCACCGCGAACACGCCGGCGGCGAGGAAGCCGATGTCGGCGATCTTCGCCGAGCGCTCGATGCTGTCGCGCTCGTCGTCGCGCGGCAGCCGCGGATCGATCGCCTCGGCGTCGCGCTGCCCCAGCAGCGCGTGCACGCCGAAGCCGGTGCCGACGAGCAGCGCCGCGCTGGTCGCGCCGACGCCGGACCAGAACAGGTAGCGCGGCAAGCCTTCCGCCTTGCGCTCGACGACGGTGTTCTGCCGGATGATCTTGGGCGCGAGCTTGCGCAGCTCGAGGTCGAGCTCGACCACGCGGCCGCCGGCGAGATCGACCTCGCGGCGGATCGGATCGTAGCCCTCGCGGCGCAGCTCGATCGTGTGGCGCCCGCCCTCGATGAGCAGCTCGCCGGGCGCCTGCCCGAGCAGGCGATCGCCGAGCCAGACCTCGGCCTCGACGTTGGTCCGCAGGACGATGCGCCCGAGCAGCCGGCGCAGCGACGCGATCTGGGCCTCGACCAGGCGACGATCCGGATCGTCGGCCGGTGCCACCGCGAGGAACTCCTCGTAGGTCGCGACCGCGTCGGCGTAGCGCCCCAGGGTCTCGTTGCACTGGCCGATGTTGTAGAGCGTGTTCGGCCGCGGCACGAGCTCGTACGACGCGCGCAGCTCGGCGATGGCGGCGTCGCAGTTGCCGGCCTGGGCCAGGGCCACGCCCTGCTCGAAGCGCCGGCGCGCCTCGGCCCGGTTGGCCTCGAGGGCCGGATCGATCGGCGCCTCGGCGGGCGGATCGTCAGGTACCGGCAGCTCGTCGGCGACCGCCGGCCGCGCCAGCGCGCCGCCGACGGCCACCGCGATCATCGCAAGCGCGCGCGTCAATCCCATGTGCCGCGGATAGTACCCTGGTTGCCGCGGTAGACGCCGTCGTCGGCGGGCTTGCCGGAGCCCTCGGCGGGCTTGGCCGCGCCCGAGCCGCTGCTGGCGCCGCTGCCGCGTCGGGGTGGCGTCGACGCCGATCCGCCCAGGCGCTCGAGCACGTAGCGACGCTCGACGTCGCGATCGAAGATGACGAGGTCTTCCTTGGGCTTGTAGCCCGGGTGCTCGATGACGATGCGAGTTGGCTCGAGCGAGCGCGCCTGGCGCGCGTCGACCGGGCTGGGGAACCGCACGCCGCCCACGTAGATGGTGGCCTCGGCCGGCACCACCGTGAGCTGGACCCGCACCTCGGCGGCCGGCGCGACGCCACCGCCGTCGGTCGGCGCGACGGTGGCCGCGTCAGGCGGCGGGGGCGCCACCACCACCGTCGGCGCGGCGTCGGGCGGCGCCACGGCGGCCGCGCGAGCCGGGGCGTCGTCGCCGCCACGCATGGCGATCACCGCGACCACCGCACCGACCACCGCCAGCCCGGCCGCCGCGAACCACGCTGTGCGCGAGCCGCGCTGCACGGCGGCGATGGCCGCCGCGGTCTCGACGCCGCCGTCGACCGCCGCCACTGGACGGGTGTCGATCGGCCCCGCCGCGGGCTCCGCCGACAGCGTCTCCAGCGCCCCCGGCACCGGCGTCCAGGCATGGCGCGGCACCAGGGCGTCGTCCTGCTCGGCGAGCGGCGCCAGCGCCGCCGACAGCTCCTCGCACGAGGAGAACCGCGCGTCGGGATCCTTGCGCAGGAGCCGCAAGACGAGGTCGTCGACGTACCGCGGCAGCCCCGAGCGGTGCACGCTCGGCGGCTCCGCCTCGTCGCGCAGGATGCGCGCGAGCACCAGCGCGATGTTGTCACCCTCGAAGGGGACCTTGCCGGTGAACATCGCGTAAAGGATCACCCCGAGCGAGTAGAGGTCGGCCCGGTGGTCGATGCTCGGCTTGCCCTGGGCCTGCTCCGGCGACATGTAGTGCGGCGTGCCCATGGTGATGCCGGTCTGGGTCTTCGCCGTCGGCGTGAGCGAGCCGGTCCCGCGCACCTTGGAGATCCCGAAATCGAGCACCTTGACGAAGTCGCGCTCGCCGCCGCGCCGGGTCAGGAAGACGTTGGGCGGCTTGAGGTCGCGGTGGACGATGCCCTTGGCGTGCGCCGCCGACAGCGCCGCGCAGATCTGGATGGCGATGCGGGCGACCCGGGCCACCGGCAGCGGCCCCTCTGCTTCGATAAGGGCTTCCAGATCTCGCCCCTCGAGGCGCTCCATGACGATGTAGGGCGCGCCGTCGGGCAGCTTGCCGAGGTCGAGCACGTCGATGATGTGCTCGTTGCCCACCGCCGCGGCCGAGCGGGCCTCCTGGATGAACCGGGCCACGATCTCGGCCTCGCCGGCGACCTGGGCCCGCAACACCTTGATCGCGACCCGTCGCCCGATGGCGACGTTCTCGGCGTCCCACACCGCGCCCATGCCACCCTCGCCGAGCAGGGCGACGAGCTGGTACTTCCCCTCGACGACCTGGCCCGGGGCCAGCGGTGTGTCCGCGGTCGCTCCCGCGCTCCCGACGACTTGCGTGGACTCGATGGTGGCCACTAAGGTGAACCTACCACGCCGCAGGGGGGCGCTTACGATGGCTAGATGGACATGGGTGGCGCTCCTGGGCGCCGTGGTCGCGTGCGGTGGCGGTGACGCCACCCCGGATGCGTCGCCGGTGGACGCCGCGGCGCCGGATGCCGGGGTCGCGTGCGTCATCGACGCCGACTGCTCCAACGGCTTCTTCTGCGACGGCGAGGAGGTCTGCGTCGACCAGACCTGCCGCGCCGGGGTCGCGCCGGTGTGCGACGACGGCATCGCCTGCACCACCGACGTCTGCTCCGAGGAGCTGCGCGAGTGCGTCGCCGTGCCCAAGGACGCCGACGGCGACGGCCGCGCCGACGCCACCTGCCTCGACGCCGATGGGGGGCCCTTCGGCGACGACTGCGACGACGAGGACGGCAACCGGTTCCCGGGCAACCTCGAGATCTGCGACGCCGCCGATCACGACGAGGACTGCGATCCGCAGACCTACGGTCGGGTCGACGTCGACGGCGACGGCTTCGACTCGGGCCGCTGCTGCAACGACGGCAACTGCGGCCCCGACTGCGACGACCTGCGCGCCGACGTGCGGCCGGGCGCGACCGAGGCCTGCGACGCCTTCGACAACGACTGCGACAGCAACGTCGACGAGGGCGTCGCGGTGACCGTCTACGCCGACCTCGACGGCGACGGCTTCGGCGCCGGCGCGCCGATGGCCGCGTGCGCGGGCACCCCGCGGACCTCGGCCACCGACACCGACTGCGACGACGCCGACGTCGCGCGCCACCCGGGCCAGCTCGAGGTCTGCGACGGCAAGGACAACAACTGCGACGCCGGCGGCCTCATCGACGAGGACGCCACCGCGGTGCCGTGGTACCCGGACGCCGACGGCGACGGGTTCGGCGACCCGGCGGGCCCGGTGATCATCTCGTGCGTGCCGCCGATGGGCCACGCCCTGCTCGCGACCGACTGCGACGACAGCATGCCCTCGGTGAGCCCGGTGGCGGCCGAGCTGTGCGACGGCCGCGACAACGATTGCAACGGCCTCGCCGACTTCCGCATCGGCACCAACGACTTCGAGGACGACGACGGCGACGGCCTGGTCGACATCGCCTGCGTGGGCGGCACCGACTGCGACGACGCCGACGGCGCGTCGGGCCCGGCGGCGATCGAGCAGTGTGACGGTCGCGACAACGACTGCGACAGCAACGTCGACGAGGGCGCCAACGACACCGTGTGGTACCGCGACCTCGACGGCGACGGCTACGGCAGCGCGGCGTCGGGCACCGTGATCTCGTGCGAGGCCCCGCCCGGCTTCTCCGCCCTCGGCGGCGACTGCGCCGACAGCAACCCCGCCCGCACGCCGGGCGGGCTCGAGGCCTGCGACGGCGCCGACCAGGACTGCGACGGCGCGGTCGACGAGAGCCCGGCCGGGGCCTCGTGCGGCGACGTGCCCCACGCGGTGAGCGCGTGCAGCCTCGGCGGCTGCGTCCTGCAGTGCCTGCCCGGCTTCTTCGACTGCGACGGCAACTACGCCAACGGCTGCGAGGCGGATCTCAGCGCCGACGCCGACAACTGCGGCACCTGCGGCCAGACCTGCGGCGGCCGCAACCAGACCGGCACCTGCGTGGCCGGCGCCTGCGAGTGCGCGGGCAGCTTCGCCGACTGCAACGGCAACCCCGGCGACGGCTGCGAGATCGACACGAGCAGCAACCTGGCCAACTGCGGCGCCTGCGACGCGTTCTGTTCGCCCACCCACGGCGCCGGCACCTGCGAGGCCGGCACCTGCCAGGTCGCGATCTGCTTCCCTGGCTGGGACGACTGCGACGCGACGCCCGGCTGCGAGACCAACGTCACCACCGACACCCAGTGCGGCTCGTGTGGCAACGACTGCACCGCGCTGCCCGGCGTGATGGCGGCGGCGTGCGTGGGCGGCAACGACTGCCAGATCACCGCGTGCCAGCCGGGCCTGCTCGACTGCGACGGCTCGCACAACGGCTGCGAGACCGATCCGCTCAACAGCCCCCAGCACTGCGGCGGCTGCTTCAACTCGTGCTCCCGGCCGGGCCAGTCCGGCGTGTGCACCGCCGGCGCCTGCGAGTGCGCGCCGGGCTTCGAGGACTGCGACGGCGATCCCAACAACGGCTGCGAGGCCAACCTGCTGACCGATCCCAACCGCTGCGGCAGCTGCACCACGAGCTGCTTCGTGCCCGGCCAGAACGGCAACGCGACCTGCACCAGCGGCACCTGCGACGTGAGCTGCCAGTTCGGGTGGGGCGACTGCGCCGGCGACGGCGATCCGCTGACCTGCGAGACCCGGCTCGACACCGTCGACGACTGCGGCGCCTGCGGCACCTCCTGTACCACGGACGGATCCGGCCAACCGTTCTGTGACGGCGGCCCGTCGGCGACCTGCACCATCTTCTGCAACCAGGGCCGGGCCAACTGCGACAGCGATCCGACCGACTGCGAGATCGACAGCAACACCGACGAGAACAACTGCGGCGGGTGCGGCAACGTGTGCGGCCCCGGCGGCACCTGTGAGTTCGGCATCTGCGACGGCGTCAAGCAGGTCGCGGTGGGGGAGAATTTCACCTGCGTGGTGCGCCAGCGCGGCGGCGTCGCGTGCTGGGGCGACGACACCGTCGGCCAGCTCGGCAACGGTGCCCCGTTCGTGGACTCGGCGACACCGGTCGAGGTCGCCGGGCTGCCACAGGCCACCGGCATCTACGCCGGCGCGCGCCACGTGTGCGCGACCACCAACGGCGGGCTGTACTGCTGGGGCGACAACACCGACGGCCAGCTCGGCAACGGCACCGCGGGCGGCAGCTTCCCGTCGCCGCAGTTCATCAGCAGCGCTCCGTACGTGCGGCTGGGGCTGGGCGGGAGCCACACCTGCGGTCTCACCAACGCCGGCGTGGTGCGGTGCTGGGGCAAGAACACCAGCGGCCAGATCGGCACCGGCAGCGTCTCGGCCAACGAACCGAGCCCGGTCGCGGTGGTCGGGCTACCCCCCTCTCCGTACTTCAACATCGCCGCCGGCACCGCACACAGCTGCGTGCAGGGCAACAACAACGTGTACTGCTGGGGTGACGACAGCCACGGGCAGCTCGGCGACAGCGGCACGATCCCCGGCGGCGTCTCGGCGCTGCCGGTGCAGGTCACCAACTCCGCCGGCGCCCAGCAGATCCACGTCGGCGACGCGTTCGGGTGCCTCATCCGCTACGTGGTCGGCCCCATCGTCGAGTGCTGGGGCGAGGACACGACCCTGCAGCTCGCCGACGACGCCAGCGCGGTCGACCAGGGGATCCCGGTGTCGACGTTCGTCAGCGATCCGCAGTACCTCACGCTGGGCGCCGGCCACGGGTGCGCGATCGACTCTTTCGGCAGCGTCGCGTGCTGGGGCGACAACGCCGTCGGCCAGCTCGGCCGAGGGACCACCGGGGCACCGACCGCGAGTCCGGTGACGATCGGGGCCTTCACCGAGCAGATGCGCGACCTGTCGGGCGCCGGCACCGGCTCGAACCACACCTGCGCGATCACCTTCGGCGGCCAGCTCTGGTGCTGGGGCGACAACAGCGACGGCCAGCTCGGCGCCGATCCGGTGGCGCTGCCGCTGTCGGCGACGCCGGTGCACGTGGCGCTGTAGCGCCGGCAGCTCAGGGCGTCGCGCCGGCGGACGGCGCCGGCTCGGCCGGGCCGACGTTGCCGGGGCCGTCGCGCCCGTCGCAGTCCTGATCGATGCCGTCGACGGCGTCGTCGACCGCGCCGGGGTGCACGCTGGCGTCGCCGTCGTTGCAGTCGAGCGCGGCGCCGCGCGTGCCCGGGCAGAACCCATCGCCGTCGCGATCGTCGGCCGGATCGCACACGGTGTGCACCGGCCGGCCGTAGCAGGCCATCAGGGTCAACATCACCGCGCCGCCGCCGAGCGCGCCGAGCACGCCGCCGAGGGCCGCGCGCACGCCCCGTCGCCCGCAGTTGGGGCACCCGTCGAGCCGCGGCGGCACCAGCCCGCCACACCGATCACACACGTTCATGCGCTCCATGGCGTCGATCGTACCCGGTCGGCGCCCCGCGCGGGGCTCGCCGGTCATCGCCGCCGCACGACCGAGGCGTAGGCGACGTCCTCGCCCACCGCGCGCGACAGCGGCGCCAGCGCGGCCTCGAGTTCGTCGGGCAGCGGCCGTCGCTCCCGCGTGAACGTCGCCGGCAACGCGCGCTCGACCATCGGCGCGCCGGGCACGCAGGCCAGCGTGCCGCCCGGCGCCAGCGCGTGGGCGAGCGCCGCGAAGGTGCGCGCCGCCGCCCGCGCCTCGGCGACGGCGCCGGCGGCGTGGTGGTGGAGCAGGTGCAGCGTGAGCGCCTGGTGCGAGAGGATCGTGCCCCAGGTGCCGGTGGCGACCGCGGGGTCGGCCCAGTCGAGCTCGCGCGTCCACGGCCCCGGCGCGTCGAGGTGGCGATCGACGCCGTGCGCGTCGTGCCCGGCGGCGCGCAGCGCGACCACCAGGAGCGCGCCCGGGCCGCAGCCGACGTCGAGCACCGGCCCGCGCAGGCTCGCGGGGTCGAGGCCGAGCAGGTCGAGCTGCAGGGTCGGCGCGTAGCTGGCGCAGGTCACCGGCGGCGGCGCGCTCGGCAACCGCGCGGCGCGGGCCGCTCGCTCCGTGGCCAGGGTGGCGCCGACGTCGGCGCCGCTCGCGATCGCCGCCAGCGCGGTGGCCAGGTCGGCCTCGAGCCCGGCGACCGTCGCCGCGGCGACCACCGCGAACTGGTTGTGCTCGTGCACCGCGCGCACCACGCAGCGGCGCACGGCCGCGACCGCCGCCGCCCGCGGCGTCGCCGCCAGGGCCCGCGCCGCGGCGGGGTCGCCGTCGAGGAAGCCCCGGACCAGCGCGGTCAACGCGAGCGCGCTCACACCTCGAAGATCGCCGAGCCCCAGGTGAACCCGGCGCCGAACACCGTCGACAGCACCCGGTCGCCGCGCTTCACCTTGCCCTGCTGGCGCCAGTAGTCGATCGTCAGCGGCACCGTCGCCGCGGTGGTGTTGCCGTAGAACTCGATGGTGTTGAGCACCTTCGCCGGCGGGATCTTGGCGACCTCGACCACCTTCTCGTTGATGCGGAGGTTGGCCTGGTGCGGCACGAACCAGGTGATGTCGTCCCAGGTGAGCCCGGTGGCCGCCAGCGCGCGCTGGCTCGACATCACCATGTTGCGCACGGCGTTGAGGAACACCCGCTTGCCGTCCATCTGCGGGTACATCGCCTGGTTCTCGTCGCGGTTGCGGGCGTCGTAGTCGAGGTACGGCAGCTTCTTGATCTCGAAGATCTTGAGGTAGAGGTTCATCGCGCCGGTGCCGTCGGCGTGGCAGTCGGTGTACATCACGCCGGCGCGCGGGTCGTCGGTCTCCTTGGGGCCGAGCACCACGGCGCCGGCGCCGTCGCCGAAGAGCACCGCGACGTCGCGGCCGCGGGTGGTGAAGTCGAGCGAGTGGCTGTGGGTCTCGGCGCCGACCAGGAGCACGCGCTTGTACAGCCCGGCCTTGACGAACGCGTCGGCCATCTGCAGCCCGTAGATGAAGGCCGAGCACTGCTGGCGGATGTCGAAGCAGGCGCAGCTGCCGCCCTTGCCCTCGCCGGCGATGCCGAGCTTGTCCTGCAGGAACACCGCGGTGCCGGGGAAGTGCATGTCCGGCGACAGCGTGCCGAGGATGATGCAGTCGATGTCGCGGGCCTCGACGCCGGCGTCGGCCAGCGCCCGCTGGCACGCGGCCAGGGCCAGGTCGCTGGTGCCGGTCTGGCCGTCGTTGGGCACGTAGCGGCGCTCGCGGATGCCCGACCGGCTCCGGATCCACTCGTCGTTGGTGTCGGTCTGCAGGGTCTCCTGGCGCACGTGCTTGTCGTCGAGGAAGCGCAGCTCGTCGTTGCTCACCACGCGGTCGGGCACGTAGGAGCCGATGCCGAGGATCTGGGTGCGGATCATGGTCGTTCTCGCCAGGGTGAATCCGTTTCGGAAGGGCCTGCATAGTCCAGATCACCGGCCGATCCAAGGCTTCACCGAGACGACCGGCGGCGCTGGCGCCGGCTGCGCGGATGCGGCAGCTTCGGCCGATGCTGCGCCGTGGCCTCTGGGTCGGCCCTGCCGCCGTCGTCGTGGTCGGGCTCGCCGTGTTCGGGGCCGCCGCCGCCCAGCCCACGGCGCCGGTCGCGGCGAGCGCGGCCGCTGGGCACTACGACCGGCTGTGCCTGGCCTGCCACGGCACCGCCGGCGACGGCCAGGGCCCGGCGGCGCCGTGGCTGTGGCCGCCGCCGCGCGATCTCACCAGCGGCCGCTTCAAGTGGCGTTCGACGCCGCTCGGGGCGGCGGCCACCGACGACGATCTCGCGACCACGATCCGTCACGGCGCGCCCGGCACCTCGATGCCTGCCTTCGGCGACGTCCTCGCCGACGCCGAGATCGACGCCCTGGTCGCGCTGGTGCGCGGCTTCGGCGGTGGCGCCCCCGCCCTGCGGTCGCGAGCGCGCCGCCGGCGCCGCCCGACGGTGATCGCGCCGAGCTGATCCGCCGCGGCGCCGCCGCCTGGCAGGCGCGCGGCTGCGCCACCTGCCACGGCGACGGCGGCCGCGGCGACGGCCCGGCCGCGCCCGGCCTGCGCGACGCCGCCGGCCGCCTGGCGCCGCCGTACGATCTCACCGTCGGCCCGCTCCGGCGCCCGCGCGCGCCCACGGGCGATCGCCGCGCCGCGATCTACGCCAGCGTGGCCACCGGCCTCGACGGCACCCCGATGGTCGGCTTCGGCGCGAGCGTGCCCACCGCCGAGCTGTGGGCGCTGGCCACCTTCGTCGACGAGCTGCTGCCCGCCGAGCACGTCGGCGCGCCTGCGCTGCCGGCGCTGGCGACCGCCACCATCGAGGCCGATCGCGTCGCGCGGCTGCGCGCTGGCACCTGGCCAGGCGCCGGCGCGCCCGACGAGGCCGCGCTGTTCGGCGGCACCATCGCGCTCCAGGGCGCCCCGCCATCGAGCCTGGCCCCAGCCCAGGCCTCGCTGCGACCGCCGCAGTGCGGGCGCTGCCACGCCAAGCAGCTCCGCGAGTGGGGCCAGTCGCTGCACGCCCGCGCCGCGTCGCCGGGCCTGCGCGCCCAGCTCGTGCCCGGCGACATCGACGCGCCCGCCGAGGTCGAGGCGTGCCAGCGCTGCCACGCGCCGCTGGCCGAGCAACTCCGGCAGATCCGGCCCGGCCACGCCGGCGGCGACGACGACGATCGCACCTACGCCGCCAACCCGGCCTACGACGCCGAGCTCGCCGGCCACGGCATCGCCTGCGCGGCCTGCCACGTGCGCGGCTGGACCCGGCACGGCCCACCCGGGCTGGCGCCGTCGCTGCTGCCGCTCCCGAGCTACCCGTTCTCGCCGCTGGCGATCTACGAGCGCAGCGACCTGTGCCTGCCGTGCCACCAGCTCCCGGCCCGCCAGGCGGTGGCCGGGCGCCCGCTGCTCGACACCTACCGCGAGTGGTTGATGGGGCCGTACATGCCGCGCGGGGTGCAGTGCCAGCACTGCCACATGCCCAACCGGGAGCACACCTTCCTCGGCGTGCACGACCCGACCACCTTCCGCCAGGCGATCGCCGTCGACGCCCGTGCGTATCGCAGCGCCAACGGCATCGTCACCGTGCGCGCCGGGGTGACCAACGTCGGCGCCGGGCACTACCTGCCGACCACGCCGACCCCGGCCGCGTGGATCACCGTCACGCTGCGCGACGGCGCCGGCGCCACGTGCGCGGGGCCAGCGCGCGCCAGCGCATCGGTCGCGACGCGCGCACCGTCGACGGCGCCTGGGTCGAGCACGAGGACACCCGGATCCCGCCGGGCGCCCGCCGCGAGCTCGCCGCCGGCTGGCGCGGCGGCAGGGTCGACGCCGCGACCCGCGCGCGCGTGGTGATCGAGGTCCACCCGGACGCGTTCTACGAGGGTATGTACGCCGCGCGGCTCAGGCGCCGCGACCTGGCGCCGGGGGTGCGGGCCGACTACGAGGCCGCGCTCGCGGCGGCGCTCGCGGCGCGCTACGTGGCCTATGACGCCGAGGTCGTCGTCGAGGCACCACCGCCTTGACCCTCGTGGTGCGGGCGTCACCCTCGAGGACATGATCGCCGAGTGCCCCGCCTGCCGCGCACGCTACGACGTCACCGGCCAGGCGCCCGGCCGCCCGGCCTGCTGTCGGTGCGGCACCGTGTTCGCGCTGCCGGCGCCGAGCGGCCAGGCCGCGCAGCTCGCGTGCCGCGCTGCGGCGCCGGCGTGCCCGAGGATCACGCCACCTGTGATCACTGCGCCGCCGCGCTGCTGGTCAAGTCGTGCCCGCGCTGCCTGGCCCACGTGTTCCACGGCCACCAGCACTGCCCGAAGTGCGGCGCCGGGGTCGCGACCGCGGCGGCGCTGCTCGATGCCGCGAGCGCGACCTACGGCTGCCCCCGCTGCGAGGTGGCGCTGATGCCGCGCCTGCTCGGCGACCTCCAGGTCGACGAGTGCCCGCGGTGCGTCGGCGTGTTCGTCGACGCCGTCGCCATCGAGCGCATCCTCGCCGAGCGCCAGCAGGCCCGCGCCGACGCCTTGCTCGGCGCCTACCTGAGCGCGCCCGCGCCGGCGCCGCAGGCCGGCAAGCTGTACGTCAGTGCCCGCGCTGCGAGCAGGTGATGAACCGGCGGTTGTTCGCCCGCGGCTCCGGCGTCGTCGTCGACGTCTGCCGCGGCCACGGCACCTGGTTCGACGCCGGCGAGCTGCCCGCCACCGTCGAGTTCGTGATGAACGGCGGCCTGGCGCGCGCGGAGGCCGCGGACCTCGCCGAGCAACGCGAGCGCGCCCGCGCCGAGCGCCAGCGAGCTACCGCCGCGGCCATGCCCGACAGCCCGGGCCTGAGCCTGGGCACGACCTCCAGCCGCCGCACCAGCCGCGGCGGCGCGCTGGTCGATCTGCTGCTCAGCCTGTGGTGACGCCGCCGCCGAGGGGTGGCGCCAGCTGATAGGCGATACCTATCACCTCCATGGGCGCAGCGGGCCTTGGCGTGCCCCGGCCGCGGACCCATCCTGGTGCCAACCCCAGGAGGACCTCATGTACCGCTCACCCTCGCACCTCGACGAAGCCGCCCGGACCAAGATCGCCGCCACCCTCGGCGAGCGCCTGGCCGACGGGCTCGACCTGCACAGCCAGCTCAAGGTCGCGCACTGGAACGTGCGCGGGCCGCAGTTCCCGTCGCTGCACCCGCTGTTCGAGCAGTTCGCGACCCAGCTCGCGCTGCACAACGACGCCATCGCCGAGCGCGGCGTCACGCTCGGCGGCTACGCCCACGGCACCGTCCGCCACGTCGCCGGCGCCTCGCGCCTGCCCGACTACCCCAAGGACACCACCGCCGGCGCCGACCACGTGCGCTTGCTCGCCGAGCGCTTCGAGACCTACCTCGCCGGCGCCCGGGCCAGCCGGGCCATCGCCGTCGAGCACGGCGACGACGACACCGAGGGGCTGCTGACCACGGTGATCACCGACTTCGAGAAGAACGCCTGGTTCCTGCGCGCGACCATGGCGTGAGCGCGCCGCCGACGCCGCCTCACATCTCGTGCGGCATCGGCCGGCGCGGCGCCTGGAAGTAGCGCAGCGGCGAGTACGACGCAAAGTTCGACACCTTCGAGGTGTACAGGTCGGCGTAGTCGTGGACCTGCTCGCCGAAGCGCGAGTTCTCGTTGCCCTCGCGCAGGCACGAGCCCCAGTACGGGTTGAACGCGCGGTCGACCCGGACCTCGAGGGACGCGACCTCCTCGGCCATCAGCCGCGAGCGATCGCGCAGCGACTCGAGGTGGGCGCGGGTGGCGCGCCGCTCGTCCTCGAGCCGGGTCCGGCTCGGCGCCGCCATCGCCGGGCCCTGGTCGTCGAGCAGGCGCTGGATCTTCTTGAGCCGCAGGCTCTGGAAGTCGACCTCCGACTCGAGGTTGCGGCGCCGACGATCGAGCAGGTCGAGGTCGTAGACCTGGCTGTCGAGGCGATCGCCGACGGAGATCTCCCGCTCCAGCTCCTGCAGCACCATCGCGGTGCGCCACATGTGCTGCTTGCGCAGGCGCAGGATGTCGCCGTAGATGTGATCGCCGATGTACAGGCAGTGCTCGCCGCGGATGCCGGTGATGGCCTCGAAGTCGGTGACGTTGCCGCCCTGGTAGATGTTGCCGCGCACCAGCGAGCTCACCTCGCCCTCGAGCATCGCCCCGTTGACCGGGTCGACCTGGAGGAAGGGGCGGCGTTCGTTGAAGAACGCCGGCTTGGCGCCGCCGACGATGACGATGTCGAAGTAGTGCCGCCACGACGGGTAGGCCTTGCGGGCGCCGTCGAGCAGGAACGTCATCACCGCGTCGGTGTAGTCCCACAGCGAGTTGGTGAGCAGGAACAGCTTCTTGCCCGACGAGCGGAACTTGTGCAGCGCCTCGGACAGCAGCGCGTCCTGGACGATGTAGCTGCCGAGGTCGGCCTTGATGACGGTCTTGAGGGTGTCGTCGCGATGGGCCTCGTCGATCGCGGTGCGGATGTCGATGAAGAGCTTCTCGTAGGAGACCTCGCCGGGCCGGTGCTGGTCGTACCAGTCGACGAGGGTCGTGTACATCACGACCTCGGGCAGGCCGAACAGGGTGTCGATCCACTCGTAGCGGTCCGACGACAGGTTGATGCGCTCGTTGCGGTAGATCGCCTTGCGCTGGTCGTCGGCCAGCTCCGAGGTGCCGTGGTAGACGCGGCCGACGTAGCTGTGGCGATCCATCTTGAAGACGTTGCCGAGCTGGCGATCGACCATCAGCCCGCGGATCGCCCACGACGGGTCGTAGCGCAGCGCGCGGATGTCCTCGGGGTAGCCGTGGCGGTCGATCAGCTTGCCGAGCGTGAGATCGATCGAGAGGCGCTCGAGCTGATCCTGGTGGTAGCGCGCCACCGTGTAGTCCATGTCGAACCCGATCATCTCGATCTGGTCCATCCGCAGGTTGCGGTTGCAGAACACGCGGTCGCGCCGGGAGACGTCGATCTCGCTGCTGGAGTCGGCGAGCAGGGCGGCGACGTGGGCCTCGAGGTCGGTGGCGGGCACGGCCATGTGGGCAAGATCATAGCCTGCCGCCGCCGCTGGCGCCGCCTGCGCGGCACTCCGGCGGGGCGCACCGCCCGGCCGCGCCACGCGCCGCCCGCGGTTTTACGTCCCGGCCGATCCCCGGGGCGTCGGTGCGGATCGGGTAGGGTCGCGCCGATGCCGGCCTGGAACCGCGACCCCGATCCCTTCGTCGAGCTCATCTCCGCCGATCAGATCGCGACGCGGACCGCCGAGCTCGGCGCCCAGATCACCGCCGACTACCGCGCGCTCGCCGCGACCGCCGACGTCGTCCTGCTCGGCGTGCTCAAGGGCTCGATCCTGTTCATGGCCGACCTCGCCCGCCACGTCGCCCTGCCCATCTACCTCGACTTCATCGGCATCTCGTCGTACGGCGACGCCACCGAGTCGAGCGGCGTGGTCCGCATCACCCACGATCTCAGCCGCCCGATCGCTGGCAAGCACGTGATCATCGTCGAGGACATCGTCGACACCGGCCACACCGTGCACTACCTGATGGAGAACCTGGCCACCCGCAAGCCGGCCTCGATCAAGCTGTGCTCGCTCCCTGCACAAGCCGGAGCGGGCCGAGCGCGAGACCACCATCGACTACCTGGGCTTCACGATCCCCAACAAGTTCGTGGTCGGCTTCGGCCTCGACGTGGAGCAGCAGTATCGCAACCTGCCGTTCATCGGGTACGTCGCCCAGCCGTGAGCGGGGACGGGCGGGACGGGGGCGGGAGCCGACGATGACGCCGGAGCAGCTACAGCGCCTGCCGAAGGTGCTCTTCGAGATCGGCAAGCTGGTCGGGTCCAACCTCGACCCGGCGCTCTTGTTCGCGCGCATCTCCGAGCTGATCTGCCAGCTCATCGACGCCGAGGCCTGCTCGGTGATGCTGCTCGACGGCAGCCGCAAGCGCCTGCTGCCGAAGGCGGCGTACGGGCTGCGCGCCGAGCGCCTGGGCACCCTGACCTTCGCCCTCGGCGAGGGGGTGGCCGGCTGGGTCGCGCAGCACGGCACCGCCGCCTGCATCGACGACGTCGCCCGCGACCCGCGGTTCGTGCAGCTCCCGGGCGCGCGCACCGCGATCGCGTCGCTCTTGTGCGTGCCGCTGACCGCGCGCGGCGAGGTCGTCGGGGTGGTCACCGCCACCGCCGGGCGGCCGGCGGCGTTCGCCGCCCACGACCTCGAGCTCTTGCGCTTCGTGGCCACCACCATCGCCCTCGACATCGAGAACGTGCGCCTGCAGAAGGTCGCGGTCACCGACGTCCTCACCGGCGCCTACAACCGTGAGTTCCTGGCCCAGCAGCTCCCCACCGAGATCGAGGGCGCGCTGGCGCGGGGCGTGCCGCTGGCGCTGGCCATGGTCGACGTCGATCACTTCAAGTCGGTCAACGACCGTTGCGGCCACGACGTCGGCGACGAGGTCCTCGCCGAGGTCGCCCGGCGGCTGCGCGCGTCGATCCGCGGCGGCGACGTGCTGGTGCGCTACGGCGGCGAGGAGTTCCTGATCGTGCTGCCGCGCGCCGACATCGCGCGGGCCTGGGAGGTCGGCGAGCGCATGCGCCAGCGCGTGGCCGACCGGGTGTTCGCCACCGGCCTGCACGACCTCGCGATCACCATCTCGGTGGGCGTCGCCCAGCTCCGGCGCGGCGACCCGCCGGAGTCGGCCGCCGGCTTGATGCGTCGGGCCGACGCCGCGCTGCTGTCGGCCAAGGCCCTCGGCCGCGATCGGGTCGAGGTCGCCGCCGGCTGAGCGCCGCGCTCAGGCCCGCGCCGCGACGAGCAGCAGCGTCCCGCCGAAGAACACCAGCGCGCTCAGCGCCAGGCCGAGGCGGTCGAGCCGCTTGATGCGCGGCGGCAGATCGTCGTCGGGGTAGCGCGCCACCACGACCGTGATGAGCAGCGCGATGAAGATCGTGAGGTACGACAGGTTGTACACGTGGTCGAGCAGGACCAGGTAGCCGGTCTTGGGCAGGTCGCTCTGGGCGGTGAGCTGCAGCGCGACCGCCGAGATCAGGCTGGTGGTCGCCAGCCCGAGCCGCGCCTCGAAGTGCTTGGGGTGGAGCAAGAACACGGTCAACGCGATCAGCATGACGATCGCGATCGGCACCAGCGTGGTCGCCAGGTAGCCCACGACCGGCCGGCTGATGTGGATCGTGTAGCGGAACTGCGAGTAGCGATCGGCGCCCGCGGGCCGGCGCGGGTCGCCCCAGTTGGTCGGGTACGCGTGCTCGGTGACCCGCGCGCTGATGCGATCGATGTCCCAGCCCTCGACGCTCAGCGACGGATCGACCAGCTCGGTGCCGTCGTCGGCGACGTAGACCATGGCCTCGACGACCTGGTCGTTGTCCTCGAAGGCGATCGTCAGCTCCTGGTCGTCGAACGGGTAGTCGCGGACGTCGAAGGAGCGGCCGAAGCGACCGTGGATCCGGTAGACCTGGTACAGCCAGCCGTCGCCGAGCGCCTCGGGCGCGTCGGTGCCGGCGTCGTCGACGTAGATCGGCTGCTTGAGGACGTCCCACGCCTCGAACAGGTTGAGCAGCTCGAAGGTCTGGGTCGGGTTGTGCGGCCCGGCCTGCCAGCGGAACCAGACCCAGAAGTCGACCAGGTAGGTGCTCTCCGAGAGGCTGAACTGCGAGCGCCTGGAACGCGTACACGCCGACGTAGACCTTCGCGGTGGCGGCGCCGGCGCGGGCTCGGCGGCCGGTGGCGCGAGCTCCGACGGTGGCGCGGCGTCCCGCGGCGACGCGACCTCGGTGCCGGTCGGCGGGGTCAACGCCGCGGGCAGCGCCGGCCGACCGCGGGGCTCGGGCGCCGGCGCCGGCTGGGCCCGGCCGCGGGCGATGCCGACCCACGAAGACCACCGCCGCCAGCGGCAACGGCCAGGCGACGCGACCCGCGCACGCCTGCGCTCAGCCCGCGCCATCGTTCATCGCGCGATCGATCTGGCGCGAAGCCCACGTATCGGCGCAGGAAGTCGTAGTGGCGCTCGCGGAAGGCCTGGGTGTAGCGCCGCTCGCGCCGCCTTGGCCCGCCACGCGGTGGCGAGCTCGTCCATCCGTTCGAGCAGCTGCCCCACCTCGCGGAACGGCTCGACGATCGGCCGCGAGCCGGCGGTCCTCGACCAGCTCCACCTTGCCGTTCTCCGACGGGCCGAGGAGCGACAGCACGACCAGCTCCGGGTTCTGGGTCTTGATGCTGCGCACCAGCATCGAGGCCGGCAGATCGGTGAGGTCCTCGGCGACCATCGCGTAGTGGAAGTGCCCGAGGTCGCGCGATCGAGGGCCTCGCCACCCGAGGTCGCGTGCAGGAAGGTGAAGCCCGGCGGCGCCGCCGCGGTGAGGCCGTCGAACAGGTCGTCGACCTCGTCGACGATGAGCACCCGGAGCTCGTCGAGATCGACGGTGCGGTTGGGGTCGCGACCGGCGGCGCGATCGGCGAGGTCGAGGGCGCGGCGCTCGGCGTCGACGAACCGCTGCAGGAAGTCCTCGTACACCCGGCGCACGTCGGCGAGCACCGAGTCGACCTCGCGTCGGCCGACCGAGCGCCCGGCGGCCTCGAGCACGCGCTCCTTGAGGTAGCCGACCGACTCCGGCGCCTTGAGCACGAGATCGATCGCGCCGGCGCGCACCGCCGCGACCGCGTCGTCGTACGAGCGCCGCGGCGTGAGCGCGATGATCATCGACGTCGGCGAGCGCAGCTTGATCGCCCGCACCGTCGCCAGCCCGGCGCCCGGCGCGGGGGTGTCGAGATCGACCAGCACCACCGAGAAGAACTGATCCTCGCAGCGCGTGATCGCCGCCTCGGGATCGGCGACGCAGGTGACGTGCAGGCTGGCCTCGGCGAGCAGCGGCACGATGCCACGCTGGACCGCCGGATCCTGGTCGACCACGAGCACCTCGACGCCGACCAGCTCGCGGGCGCTGGACGCGCGCGACATCGAGATCGAGGCGTCGGCGGTGCCCGGGCGCCCGAGCTGGGTGCCGAACCGCCCGCTCGGGCGCGGCGTGCTACGCGCCGCCTCCCGCCTTGAACGTGAAGGTCCGCACGAAGGAGCCCGGCTCGGTGCGATCGCTGGCGCCGAAGCTCCAGCCGGACACGGTCGCGACGATGCAGCGGCCGAGCTCGGTCGAGCCGGTGGTGTCACGCACCACGGCCGCGTTGCGGACCTGACCAGCCGGCATGATCTGGAACGCTACCTCGACCGTGCCCGCGAGTGCGCTCCGGCGGCAAGGACTTGGTGGCCTGGGTGTAGCAGCGATTGAAGCTGGCCTGCGACGCGCGTGACTGCCGGGTGACCTGGGCGGCGAGCGCGGCGTCGGCGGCGTCGCCGGCAGAGGTCGGCGCCGGCTCGGCGGGAGCCGTCGGCGTGGCCGGCGTTGTCGGCGTGGCGGCATAGGGATCGATGGGGCCCGGCTCCGAGGGCGCCGACGGGCTCGGCGTCGCCGGCGCGGTCACCACGGGGGTCGGCGGGCCCGGCGGCGTCGGCGGTGGCGGCGCTGGCGTCGGCGTCGGCGTCGGCGCGGTGGTTGGCGTCGGCGGCGCGGCGGTGGGCGTCGACGGTGCCGCGCCCGCAGGCGGCGCGGCCGGCACGTCCGCTGTAGGTGCCGGTGGGGAAACCGGCGCCGCCGTCGTCGCCGACGGCGCGCTGGCCACGGTGGCGGGCCGGGCGGCCACGGCGCTGCTGGCGGACCCCTCGCGCGGCGCCGCGTCGTCGACCTTCGCCGGGGCGTCGCCCGCGGGCGCCGCCTCCGACGGCGCCGTCGACGCCAGGGCCAGCCGCAGCATCCAGCCGCCGGCCGCCAGCATCCCCAGATCGATCAACACGATGACGGCGCGGACGGCGGCCCGCGATCGAGGCGCCGGCGCGGCCAGCGAGGCGCCGGCGAGCGATGCGGCCGGCGTCGGCGCGCGCGGGTGCGGCGCCTCGACGCGAGCGCCGCACCCGCCGCAGAAGCGCGAGCCGACCTCGTTGCTGGTGCCGCAGGTCGCGCAGCGCAGGCTCGCCACCCCGACACGGTAGCGCAGCCGGCGTCCGATTGCCCTGCGTCCCGACACTTCCCCGCCCCGGCGCCAGCGGCGGCCCCGCGGATGCGCGTGTTACCATCGACGGGCACATGAGCCAGATCCTCGATCGGGTCCTCACCGCGGCGCGCCAGCTCGGCGCCTCGGACGTCCACCTCAAGGCCGGGTTGCCGCCGATCTTCCGCATCAAGGGCGAGCTCCGCACCGTCCGCGACGTCCCGGCGCTCACCCGCGAGGTGATCGCCAGCTTCGCGGTGCACATGATGAACGACCGCCAGCGGGCCGAGTTCGAGGAGCGCCTCGACATCGACATGGCCTACGGCACGCCCGACGGCGTCCGCTACCGCGTCAACCTGTTCCAGCAGCGCGGCTCGGTGGGCATGGTCATGCGGCTCATCCCTCCCGAGGTGCCCGGCTTCGAGACCCTCAACCTGCCGGCGACCGTGCTCAAGCTGACCGAGGCCGGCACCGGCGTCATCCTCATCACCGGCGCCACCGGCTCCGGCAAGTCGACCACGCTCGCCGCGATGATCGACTACATCAACCAGCAGAGCGCGTACCACATCGTCACCGTCGAGGACCCCATCGAGTACACGTTCCGCGACAAGCGCTCGGTCATCAACCAGCGCGAGGTCGGGTTCGACACGATGAGCTTCGCCCGGGCGCTGCGGGCCGCCCTGCGCCAGGACCCTGACGTGATCCTCGTCGGCGAGATGCGCGATCAGGAGACCGCGCAGATCGCGCTCACCGCGGCCGAGACCGGCCACCTCGTGCTGTCGACCCTGCACACCGTCGACGCCACCGAGACCGTCAACCGCATCATCGCGATGTACCCGCCACACCAGCAGGCCCAGGCCCGGCTCGCGCTCGGCGCGGTGCTGCGCGGGGTGGTGTCGCAGCGCCTCATCGCCCGCGCCGACGGCAAGGGCATGGTGCCGGCGCTCGAGATCATGGTGAACACCGAGCGCGTGCGCGAGATGATCGAGGACCCCAACCGGACCCGCGAGATCAAGGACGCCATCGCCGAGGGCCTCCACCCCTACGGCATGCAGACCTTCGATCAGAGCCTGGCGACCTTGGTCAAGCAGCGCATGATCACCTACGAGGAGGCGGTGAAGAACTCGTCGAGCCCGTCGGACTTCGCGCTGCTGTTCCGCGGCGTGTCCGCGGGTGGCAACGGGATGGGCGGGCCAGGCTCGAGCGCGCGTCCGAGCGGCGACTTCAACACGGGAGCGATGGGCAATGATGACTTCGAGATCGACCGCTTCAACAAGTAGCGTCAGCGCGCTGCGTCGGCTCGCCGCGCTGGCGGTGCTGGGGCTCGCCCTCGTCTGCGCCCCGGCGGCAGCCTGGGCCAAGCAGCGCGTCGTGGTCCTGCCCTTCGAGGGCCCCAAGGGCGATCGCTTCCAGGCCGACGTCATCAAGGTGATCGGCAAGTCCGTGACGGTGGTGCCCGCCGACCGCTGGCTCAACACCGCCGAGGACATGGGCGCGACCGCGGTCACCGGCAAGAACGTGATCAAGGTCTCGCGCAAGCTCAAGGTCGACGGCGTCGTCACGGGCACCGTCGAGAAGCGCCGCGATCGCTACATCATCCGGGTCAAGGTGCGCGAGGGCAGCACCGGCCAGTACGTGGGCAACCCCATCGAGGTGGTGTCCAACGAGGCCAAGCTCGACAGCCGCGCCACCCGCGATCTCAAGGACGAGCTGCTCGACACCCTCGACGCGCTCGAGGGCTCCAGCGTCGGCGACGACGACGATGTCGACGACGACGACGACCGCGACGAGCCGGCGCCCAAGCCCAAGCCGGTCGACAAGCCCAAGCCCAAGCCGGTCGACAAGCCCAAGCCCAAGCCGGTCGACAAGCCCAAGCCGCGCGACGATGACGACGACGATCGCGACGACGACCGCGACGACGACCGTGACGACGACCGTGACGACGACCGCGACGACGACCGCGACGATGACGACGACGACCGCGTGGCGTTCCGCGATGACGATGACGATGACGACGACCGTCCCCGCCGCCGCCGCGATCGTGACGACGGTGAGGACGACGCCCCGGGCGCACCCCCAGCGACCTTCGCGCCGTCGGCGCGCGGCGTCGACGCGTCGCTGTCGCTCGGCCTGTCGACCCGCAACCTCATCTTCAGCCGCGACGCCGATCTCGAGAACAACCCGACCGAGTACCCCGGTGGCGCGGTGCCGATGGTCGCCCTCGACGCCACGCTCTACCCGCTGCAGCTCGCCGGCAAGACGGGCGCCGCCGCCGGCCTCGGCGTGCAGCTCGTCTTCGATCGCGGCCTGGTGGTGAGCACCCCGGTCAACTTCGGCGAGCCCATGGACGAGAACCTCAGCGGCACCCAGCAACGCATCGGGGTGTCGGCGGTGTACCGCCACCCGCTCGGGCGGGCCGCGCTGCTCGCCCGCCTCGGATACCACCGCCTCACCTTCAAGGTCGGCAAGGAGGACCTCGGCGAGGGCAAGACCGTCGACATCGCCAACGCGGGCTACCGCTACGTCGCGCCGTCGATCGGCGCGCGGGTCCCGGTGGGGGCCAAGCTGGTGCTCGGCGCCGACGCCGGCCCGATGCTGATGACCACCACCGGCGAGATCCAGCGGCCGGAGTGGTACGGCGGGGCCAAGGTGCTCGGCATCGACGCCCAGGCCCTGGGCGAGTACTGGCTGACCAAGAAGCTCACGCTCCGGGTGGCGGCCCACGTCCGCACCGTCGGCTTCGACTTCGCGGGCACCGGCGCGCTGGCCACCGGGCGCGACGCCGACGAGGCGCAAGACGTCTACACCGCGCGCGACACCTACCTCGGCGTCGACGTCGGCGTCGGCTGGCTGTTCTAGCCACGCCGGTCGGCTGGACCGGGGCGTTCCTGCTAGATTGCGCGGCGTGAAGGCCGCCGACGTCCGCAAGGCATTCCTCGAGTTCTTCGCCGCGCGCGGCCACCAGCCGGTGGCGTCCAGCTCGCTGGTGCCGTCCGCCGACCCCACCCTGCTGTTCACCAACGCAGGGATGAACCAGTTCAAGGACCTCTTCACCGGGGCCGAGACCCGCGCCTACAAGCGCGCGACCACCTCGCAGAAGTGCGTACGCGCCGGCGGCAAGCACAACGACCTCGACGAGGTCGGCAAGACGCCGCGGCACCACACGTTCTTCGAGATGCTCGGCAACTTCTCGTTCGGCGACTACTTCAAGGCCGACGCCATCCGCTGGGCGTGGGAGCTGCTCACCGAGGTCTATCGCATCGACACCAAGCGGCTGGTGATCACCGTGTTCGGCGGCGATCCGTCGCTGCCGGTGGGCGCCGACGACGAGGCCCGGGCGCTGTGGCGCGAGGTCACCGGGCTGCCGGCCGAGCGCATCATCGGCCTGGGCGCCAAGGACAACTTCTGGATGATGGGCGAGACCGGCCCGATGGGGCCGTGCTCGAGATCCACTACTGGGGCGGTGCAGAGCCGCCGCCGGCGTGGCCGACTACCGATCCGGCCATTAGCTGGCACGGCTGGTTCGGAGATCTGAACCTGGTGTCTGGCGCAGCGCAGTTCGAGCGCCGGGTCGCCGGCGGCGAGCTGCTGGCGCTGCCGGCGCCGTCGATCGACACCGGCGCGGGCCTCGAGCGCGTGACCGCCGTGCTCCAGGGCGCGCGCTCCAACTACGACACCGATCTGTTCGCGCCCATCCTGGCCACCGCGGCCCGGCGCGCCCACAAGACCTACGGCGCCGATGCCGACACCGATACCTCCCCAATGCGTGATCGCCGACCACGCCGCACCGCCTTCCTCGTCGCCGACGGCGTGCTCCCCGACAAGACCGGCCGCGAGTACGTGCTGCGCCGGATCTTTTCGGCGCGGTGCGGCACGGGCAAGCTGCTCGATCACGGAGCCGTTCATGCACGAGGTGTGTGCGACCGTGGTCGACGAGATTCAACCAGTCCCGATGCTTCCCGATCGCGCCTCGACCATCACCGAGGTCGCCTCGAGGAGGAGAAGCGGTTCCGCGCCACCCTCGATCGTGGCCTCGACCTGCTCGAGGGCGAGTTCGGGCGGATGCGCACCGCCGGCGCGGACCCAGGTGCCGCGCACCGCGGTGTTCACGCTGTACGACACCTACGGGTTCCCGGACGACCCTCACCGAGATCATCGCCGGCGACGAGCGCGGTCCGGCATCGACAAGGCCGGGTTCGAGGCGGCCCTCGATCGGCAAGTGGCGAGCGCAGCCCGCTCCTCCGACGCCGCCAACGCCGATCGAGACGCGGCGATCGCGCACAGTCGCCGGCATCTACAAGGAGGTCGCCGGCGAGGTCGGCGCCACCCGCTTCCTCGGCTACCAGGGCCGCGGCACCACCGGCGAGGGCGCGGTCCGCGATCGTCGACGGCGCCTGCGGGCTGCGCCGCCGGGCCGGCGATTTCACCGCTTTGGGCAGCGGGTCGCGCTGATGTTCGATCAGACCCTGTTCTACGGCGAGAGCGGCGGCCTTCAGCACTTCGACGCGACGCCGCCGCGAGCGTCGGTCACTCACTCGCCGGCGGCGCCCGCGTTCGCGTCGACGACACCAAACTTGAAGCCGGCCGGCGACGTCCACGCTGCTGGCGAGGTCGAGGCCGGCGCGGTGGGCGGCGATCGCGTCGAGGCCTCACCGTCGACGACGACCGCCGCGAGCGCATCCGCGCCAACCACTCCGCGACCCACCTCCTGCAGCTCGCGCTCCGCCGCGTGCTCGGCGGCCACGTCGCCCAGAAGGGCTCGCTGGTGCCAGTGCCGGACCGCCCGGCGTTCCGATCTTTCAGCCATCCTCCGCGCCGACCGGTCGATCAGTCGCCGGCCGAGGACCTGGTCAACGCCGAGGCCTTCACCGCCAACGCCGACTCGATCGTCGAGGTGCTGCCCATCGAGGAGGCCAAGCAGCGCGGCGCGGTGGCGATGTTCGGCGAGAAGTACGGCGAGTATCAGCCGGGTGGCGCGAAGATCCGGCGCCGATGTCCGATGCCTGCGGCACACCAGCCAGCGCCGTGCGTCGGCGGATATACCAGCTCAGCCCTTGGATCAGGTCGGCGAGCCTGGCGCCTTCCGCTGGCAGCGCGTCGCCAGATCGATGCCGCGACCGGCGCCAAGTCCTCCGCGCCGGACTGGCAGCCGCCTCGAAAGGAGCCTCGAGCTGCGCCGGCGAGCGGCTCAAGGTCGCGCCGCTGGAGGTCGCGGCCGGGTCGAGCGCCTGCCTGCCGACGCCAAGCTGCTCGAGCGCGAGGTCAGCGCCCTCAAGGGCAAGCTGCCAGCGGTGCCGGCGGTCGCACTGCTCGGGGAGACCGTCGATCGCTGGCGAATGTCCCGCCAGCATCCGATCGACTGACGGCGCGACGCTCGGTCGCAGCCGCACGAGACACAGGCGATCGCGCAGCCAGCTCGGCTCCGCGCTGGCGCCGCTGGCACCACGCTCTTCGACGGCGCAGCCGGCGATGGCCGCCCAGCGATAGCCTTCACTGGCGGACCTCACCGATCGCGTCCAGCCTTCGCAGGCGAGCTGCGTCGGCCCGAGGTCGCAGCGCGCTGGCACCATGCTTGTCGGCCATCACAGCCCAGGGCTGGTTCGGATGGCGGCCTGCTTGCGGCCGACGGAGCCGCCCAGCGCGCGGCAGCTGCGCGATCGCCTTCGCGCGAAGCCCGAGATCCTGTCACCAACCCCGGGGTTTGACGCGGCGTCGACGGGCGCTTTGACGATCGAGACGCCCGCCGCGGCTGGGCATGCCGAGATTCCACCGGCGCCGACGCCTGGTCGTCTCCGGGTCAAGCTGCGGTACGCGTCCGTCGACAGTTCGTCGATCGGTTCGCGGCCAACGGTTGCTGCAGCGAATCCTTCCGGCCCACCGCGACGATCGCGCCGATCACCGACGCCCCTCGCCGACGGTGACCTCGACGGCTGGTCGCTCGGTGGTGCGCGACACCCGGCGCGAGCGACCGAATCCGCCGCCGCCAACTCCTGTCTGGCTTGCTGGTGGCGTTCACCAAGGTGACGCCCGAGAGTCGCGACCTGATGCGCCGCATGTTCGACGCCCGGCCAGCGATGCCGGCGGGCCCGGTCGATTCAGACTGATACCGCCGCTCGACGCTGGCTGCCGCGCCGCGCCGACCGCAAGGCGCCGACCGAGGCCGGCGCCGTCGAGGAGCGCCGCCGGCGGCCGAGGTCCTGGTGCTGCCAGTTGCTGCATTGGCAAGTGGTCCGCGCAGGGCGTGCCGCCGCCGCCGCCGCGCGCGAAGGCCGCGAGCGCCCTGCCGCGGGTCGCCGCCGCCCGCACGCCGCCCGGCGCCGCTGCTACGCGCCGCCAGGCGCTGGCGCGCTGGCGGACCATCCGCTGCGCGTCGAGTGGCAGCAGATCGGTCGAGGCGGTGAGCGGCGCACAGCGATGGCGACTCGCCGACGCCGACGCCGCGATCGACGCCTTCACGAGGCGCGACCGCCACGCCCCGCGCCGGGGCGCCCGAGCCCTCGCCGGCGACGATCTCGAGCGATGGCGCCCGCCGCGCGAGCATGGGCGCCGAGGCATCGTCGATCGTCCAGCGGTCCACGCACGACGAGGGCTTCGGTTACCTTACCAGAGCGCGGTGATCGTCCAGGCAGGCTGCGAACAACGCCATCACCGCGAGCGTGCGGCGCGAGGAGCGAGGCCCGCTGGTCGACGCCGGCGCTGCTGGCCGACGACGCCGCGCCGCGTGCGCTGCGAGCACGTCGACGCCGCGATGCTCACGCCGCCGGCGATCCAGATCGTCTCCTGACGAGCCCGATCCGGAGCCTGAGCCCGAGCCCTCGAGTCTGAACCAATCGTCGACGACGACGCGCCTGCTTCCTCGCCGCCGATCGTGCGCTGCTGGCCGCGTTCTGGAGCCGGCACCGCGCTCGAGCCCGGTCGCGCTGCCGCTCGCGGTCGACGACGAAGCCTCGAGGAGGTCGAGCCGCACGCGGGCCGCCGTCAGCGATCCGCGGCGGCGCCGCTGAGCGAGGAGGACGAGGTCGCGAGGTGCTGTTCGAGCCGCCGACCGGTCGTCCGCACCGAATGATGCCGGCGGTGGCCGTCGAGGCTCTCTCGCTCGAGATCGCGCCCGGTCGCCGGCGCGCCGCCGCCGCGCGGACGATGCCGCCCGGCTTTCGGTCGATGACGGCGCCGCCGCCGACCTACACCGAGAACATCGAGCTGCCGCCGTCGCCGCTATCCTGCGTCCTCGGCGATGATGCTGCCTCGACGACCTGTCCGCGGACGCCGACTTCTACATCCCGCCGCCGCCCTCAGCGCCGGCTGGCTGACCTGGCCGGCGCCGTACCGCACCTCGGCGAGCAGCTTCGCCGACGAGGACCTGGCGTCGGCGACCCGGTGTACATCGGTCTCCGCGATGGCGCCGCCGGAGTCGATCACCGACGACGACGTGCTGCCGGCCGATCCGTCGGCGATGGCCCTGCCCGACGAGGACACCACCGGCGTCGCGGTGCCGGTCGACCGGCGCAGCCGCCGCGCCTGGCGCGTTCCATCCCGTCGTTCCGTGGCCCACCGCCGCCGATGCCGCCGCCGCCGATGCCGGAGCCGGTTAGCTCGACGCCGCGCTCGACTCGCTCGACGTCGACCTCGACTTCGACGAACGCGGCGGCGGCCCGACCGCTTTCGCCCTCGACCTCGTCACCGGAGCTCGACCAGGTCCTCGACGAGATCGACGTCGAGTTCGACGACTGAGCCGCGCGGCTCAGCCCAGGGTCGGGGCCAGCTCGGGGTGCGCCAGCGCGCGCAGCCGGGCACGCCGATCGTCGCCGGCGGCGTGCCAGGCGTCGCGGAGCTCGTCGGCCTGGGTCCGGCCGCTGGTCGCGATGGCCTCGACCGGCGCGAGCAACCCCCGCGACGCGGGCGCGATCCGACCGAGGCCGTCGGCGGCGATCGCCACCAGCTCGCGCGCGAGGTCGCCGACGGTGTGGCGCCCGACCGGCGTGGCCAGCCCGCGCTCGGGGACCACGTCGGCGAGGGTCTCCCGCTCGTGCGCCGACAGGCCGGCGGTGAGCGCCGTGGCCTCGGCCAGCGCCGTCGCGTCGTACAGGAGGCCGCGCGCCATCGGCCCTAGCGCGGCGATCATGCCGAGCGAGCCGCAGTCGCAGCCGCGCACCTCGATGAAGCGCTTGAGCCGGGCCTCGGGGAACAAGGTCGACAGGTGCAGCGCCCAGTCGGCATGGGTGGCGTGGTGATCGCGGAAGCCCTGGCGCAGGAACTGGCGGAAGGTGATGCCGCCGGCCGGCTGGTACCCGCCGCGGTAGACGAAGTACATCGGCACGTCGAGCGCCCACGCGGTGTAGCGCTCGAACAGATCGTCGCCCTCGAACGCCAGCGGCAACAGCCCGGCCCGGGCCCGATCTGTGTCGCGCCAGATCCACGCGCGGTGGCTCTGGCGCCCGGTGTCGACCCCGCCGACGATCGGCGAGCTCGCCCACAGCGCCGTCAGGATCGAGGTGACGCTCATCAGCCCGCGCATCTTGGCGGCGGCGTCGGCCTCGTCGGCGTAGTCGAGGTTGGTCTGCACCGTCGCGGTCCGCTGCATCATGTCGAGGCCGCGGGTGCCGACCCCCGGCATGTACGCCCGCATGACCGCGTAGCGCTGCTTGGGCATCCACGGGATCGAGGCGAGCTCGCCCTCGGGCCGCACCCCGGTGGCCAGCCAGGCCAGGCCCAGCTCGCGCGAGGCCTCGGCCAGGGTCGCGACGTGGGCGGCGAGGTCGTCGGCGAACTGGCGATCGTCGTCGACCGGGGCCGCCGCCAGCTCGAACTGCCCGCCCGGCTCCAGCGTGATCTGCGCGTCGCCGCGGGTCAGCGCGATGATCGGCGCGTCGGCGCCGCCGGCGGCCTCGCGCACCGGGGCCCAGCCCCGGGTGGCGAAGAACGCCATCAACGCGCCGATGCCAGCGGGTCCGTCGTAGGCCGGCGCCGCGCCGAGCTCGGGGCCGCCGGCCACCACGCCGATCAGCTCGTGCTCGCTGCCCACGCGCCAGCGCGCCGCGGGCTTGCCGGCGCCGTGGAAGTAGCCGACGAGCTCGGCCTCCGAGGCGATCGGCTGGGACTCGGAATCATCGACGAGATGCACGGGGCCCCAGGGTGCGGCGCACTCTAGGGGGCGATCGGCGACCCGTCAACTGGCCACGCGCGGCCCCCGGCGGCACTGACGAAACCCGCCGCCCCGGTCGCGGCGCCGGCGCGCCGGGCCTGCTAGCGTAGCCGCGATGGCTGCCCCCGCCGCGCGCGACCGCTTGCTGAGCCTGCTGCGCGAGCTCGCCTTCGAGCAGCGCGAGGTCGTGCTGTCGTCGGGACAGGTCTCCAACTTCTACATCGACTGTCGGCAGGTGAGCCTCGACGCCGAGGGCGCCACCCTCATCGGCGAGGTCTTCTTCCAGCAGATCCGCGCGGTGGCGCCGACCGCGCTCGGCGTCGGCGGCCTCACCCTGGGCGCCGATCCGCTGGCGACCGCGACCTCGGTCCACAGCCACGCCGCCGGAGCGCCGCTCGGCGCGTTCCTGGTCCGCAAGGAGCCCAAGGGCCACGGCACCGGCCGCTGGGTCGAGCGCGGCCGCCGCCTCGCCGCCGGCAGCCCGGTGGTGGTCGTCGAGGACGTCGTCACCACCGGCGCGTCGACCCTGCGCGCGATCGAGCGCGCCGAGGAGGATGGCCTGCGGGTCATCCACGCCATCGCCCTCGTCGACCGCCTCGAGGGCGGCCGCGCCGCGATCGAGGCGCGGGTGCCGCTCACCACCGTGTTCACCCGCGAGGACTTCCTGCCGTGAGCGCGCGGCCAACCCTGGCGGCGGTGGTGATCGCGTGGGCTGCCGCGGGCGGCTGCGGCGCCGCCGCACCGCCGGTGGTGCTCGACGGGAGCTGGCCTGCGCCGACGGCGCGCGCGAGCGTCGATGACGCGACGGACGCCTACGCGGCGCAGACCGCCGCGTGGACCCGCCATGCGACCCTGCGGCGCGGCTACCGCGAGGTGCTCACCGTCGACGCCACCCTGCTGGCGCCGCCCTGGCGGGTGGCCCACGCCGAGCGCGCCGCCGCGCTGTCGGGCCAGCCGGTCGCGCCGCTGCTCGAGGCCGAGCGCGCCGCCGACGACGAGGCCTACGCGGTCCAGCTCCTGCTCACCACCTGGGAGCGCCGCGAGAACAACCTCGATCAGGGCGAGCGCGCCACCTGGCAGGTCGCGCTCATCGCCGAGGATGGCACCGTGGTGCCGGCCCGCCGCGTGGCCCGCGACAAGCGCCCGCGCACCGCGATCGCCGCCGAGTTTCCGACGATGGGTGACTTCGCGCAGGCGTACGTGGCGTACTTCCCGCGCGAGCTGGCGCTGCTGGGGCCAAGCACCCGCGAGGTGCGCCTGCGGCTGCACGGCACCCAGGGCGCCGTCGAGCTGCGCTGGCAACAGCCGCGCTGAGCTCGCGCGCGCCGAGCCGGCCCGCGCCGCGCGAGCCGCAGGTCAGTCGCTCGACGGCGGCCGGGTCTTGCCGCGCAGGCGCTGCCAGAACCCGAGCGGCTCGTAACCGCGATCGAGATCCTCGAACACCTCGACCTTGGGCGCTGGCGTCGGCGCCGGCGCGGTGCCGGCCCGGAAGAACGCCTCCTCGTCGTCGGAGAACGCGCCGGCCGCCGAGGTCGCGCCCACGCGCGCGGCCTCGACCTTGGCGTCGAACGGCGCCGCCGCCGGTGGAGGTGCCTGCACCGTGGCGGCCGCCGGCAGCGGCGCGGCGAGGGCCTGGCTGTGCGCCATCGCCAGATCGGCGACGAGCACGCCCTGCGCCGGCTCGACCGGCGGCGCGCTGGTGGTGCGGTTGCGCGGCGCGATCTCGCCGGACTGGGTGATGGGCGCCTCGCTCGACGGTCGCGGGCCGACGCCGGCGCTCGGCGTGCGGGTGCGCGGGCCGATCTCACCGGAGGCGACCTCCGGCGGCTGGCTCGACACCGGCGTCAGCGTGCGACTCGGCTCGACGGCGAACGCCCGATCGCGGGCCTCCGCGCTGGTGAGCGACTCCAGCCCCTCGCGGACCTCGCCCCGGCTGGTGGTCGCCGGCGCCGGCGCCGCCACCGGCGTCGCGGCGACGTGCAGCTCGCCGGCCATGCGCGCCGCCGGCACCACGCCAGCCAGGCCGCCGAGCTCGACCCCGACCATGCGCGGCGCCAGGGTGCCCCAGTCGACCACCGGGACCTCCGTCGAGGCCCGGCCCGGCACCGGCGTGCGGCGACGCGCCTTCTTGCCGCGCCCGCCCGCGGGGCGCTTCGCCGGTGGCGGCGCGTCGGCCGCGCCCACCAACCAGCGCTCGAGGTCGAGCTGCGGCGTCCACGTCGGCGCGCGCCGGGCGGTGGCCGCGGGCCGCAGCAGGCCGAGCTCGCGCGCGCGCAGGATGACGCGCAAGGTCTCGAACACCCGGTACGGAGAGTCCTCGAGCAGGTCGCCGATGGTGCGCTGCCCGTCGAAGAGCCGCAAGACGCCGCCGACCTCCGACGGGATCCTGCCGACGTTGGCCTCGGCGAGCTGGGCGTCGAGCTCGTACACCTCCACCGGCGACATGCCCCCGGCGGCCTCGCGGACGCCGACCAGGAACCGCTCGGCGTCGGCGAACAGCTCCTCGGGCGACAGCGGGATCTGCCGCCGCCGCACGACGTCCTCGCGGCGGAAGTCGAAGCGCGCCTCGCTCCACAGGAGCAGCTGGTGCAGCGCCGCTTGCCCGTGGTGGCCGCCGGCCTGCACCGAGGTGATCTCGCCGTCGCAGTAGCGCACCTCGCCGCGCCGGAAGCCGCGGCCCAGGGTGAGCACGCCGCTGCGACCGATCGCGGCGACCGCGCGCAGGAGCGCGAACATCGACGACAGCGCGCCGAGCGCGCCGGCGAAGCCGCCGGGCTTATCGGCACTGCGGGCCAGGAGCAGGCTCGACACCAGGCCGATGTCGCGCAACCACGACGGCCCGGCGATGACCTCGTCCGCGCCAGCCTCGAGCGCGGCCGCGCGCGCGCTGGCGTGGTCGCCATCGTCGGCGGCGACCAGCGCGAGGAACGCGGCGCCGACGCCGTCGGCGCGCCAGCGCCGGATGAGCGCGGGAGCATCGGCGCCGGCGCCGACGATGACGAGCCCGGCCGCCCGCGTGACCTCGTCAGCGCCCGCCGCATCGGCCCGGTGCTCGACGCCGTGGCCGAGCCGGGCCAGACCGAGCGCGACCGCCGCGGCCGGACGCGGCTCGGGCTCGACGAGGATGACTTTGGAGGTCGTCGCCATGTCGTCGCCGAAGGGCTTGCAGTATAACGAGGCACGCTCAGAGGCGCAGCCCCGGCCGTCGGTTTCCCGCCGCCAAAACCACCCGTGATCGTCCTCGAGATCATCCAAGGCACGGCCAGCCCGCGCCGGCTCGAGCTGGCCGGGCCGGCGATCACCATCGGCCGCGCCGCCGGCAACACCGTGGTGCTGCCGGATCATCACCTGTCGGGGGAGCACGCCCAGCTGTCCCGCGAGGGCGCACACTACGTGTTCCGCGATCTCGGCTCGACCAACGGCTCGGCGGTCGAACGCGCCGGCCAGCGGTTTGCCATCGACGCCAGCCGCCGACACGAGTGGGTGGTCGCGACCGGCGACGTCCTGGTGCTCGGCGACGCCCGCTCGCCGGTCCGCATCCGGATCGCGACGGCAGATCCGGCGGCGACCTGGACCCGGCCGGCGACGGCGGCGCCCTCCGACGACGACGACGACGACGAGGACGACGCCGCCCGCTCGCGGGTGATCGCGTCGCGCTCGATCGTCGATCTGCCGGCGGTGCGCGGCCAGCTCGAGCACGATCCGGTCAGCGCGCTGCGGGTGTACAAGGCGCTGCAGCCGCTGGGCAGCCGCCTCGATCCGCAGGCCGCCATCGCCGCCACCGTCGACGCCGCCTTCGAGCTGTTGCCGCGGGCCACCCACGTGGCGGTGCTGCTGCGCGCCGAGGCCGACAAGGATCGCTTCGTGCTCGCGATGTCGCGCGAGCGGCCCGGGGCCCGCCCGGCCAGCGCCGACGCGCCGGATCCGGTCCGCGCCAGCCGCGCCGTCTTGCGCCGGGTGCTGGCCGAGCGAGCGGCGGTGCTCGCCGCCAACGCCCAGGAGGAGCTGGCGGCGTCGGAGTCCATCCACGCCGGCCACATCCTGTCGATGCTGGCGATGCCGCTGTGGCGCGAGGGCGAGATCATCGGCCTGGTCCAGGCCGACAACCGCTCGAGCGCCGGCATGTTCGACGAGGGCGACCTCGAGGTCGGCCTGTTGCTCGGGGCCCAGGCCGCCCTCGCCATCGACAACGCCCAGCTCGTGGCGCGCCTGCGAATCGCCGAGGAGCAGCTCCGCGGCGAGAACGTGTACCTCAAGCGCCGCGAGGCCAAGGTCCGCTTCGACGACATTGTCGGCGAGTCGCCGGCGATGAAGGCGGTGTTCGCCCAGCTCGAGCGCGTGATCGACACCCGCGCCACCGTCCTCATCGAGGGCGAGACCGGCACCGGCAAGGAGCTGATCGCGTCGGCGATCCACTACCAGTCGCCGCGCGCCGCCAAGATGTTCGTGGCGCAGAACTGCGCCGCGCTGCCGGAGAACCTGCTCGAGAGCGAGCTGTTCGGCCACAAGCGCGGCGCCTTCACCAGCGCCGACAGCGACAAGAAGGGCCTGTTCGAGATCGCCGACGGCGGCACCCTGTTCCTCGACGAGATGGGGGAGATGCCGCTGGCGCTGCAGGCCAAGATCCTGCGGGTGCTGCAGGAGGGCACGATCCGGCCGGTCGGCGCGACCAGCGAGCGCCAGGTCGACGTGCGCATCCTGTGCGCCACCAACCGCGACCTCCAGGCGGAGGTCGCCGCCGGGCGCTTCCGCCAGGATCTCTACTACCGGCTCGCGGTGTTCCCGGTGCGGCTGCCGCCGCTGCGCGAGCGCCCCGAGGACGTGCCGCTGCTCGCCGCGTTCTTCCTGCGCCGCTACGCCGCGGAGCACCGGGTCAACCTGCCGGGCCTGACCCAGGACGCGCTCGAGGCCCTCGCCGCCTACCCGTGGCCGGGCAACATCCGCGAGCTCGAGAACGAGATCCAGCGGCTGGTCATCAACGGCGATCCCGATCAGTGGCTCGAGGCCACCGATCTGTCGCCGCGGCTGCGCAAGGTCGAGTCACCCGCGGCCCGGGTCGCGCCGGCCAAGGGCACGCTCAAGGAGATGATGGAGCAGGTCGAGCGGGCGCTGCTCGTCGAGGCGCTCCGCGATCACGGCGGCAACAAGACCCGCACCGCGGCCACCCTCGGCATCACCCGCGAGGGCCTGCACAAGAAGCTCGGCAAGCTCGGGCTGTAGCGCCGCCGCCGCGCGCTACTTGGTGCCGATGGCGAGGCGCGACAGGCCGGCCCGCTTGGCCCGCTCCATGATGCCCACCACCCGACCGTGGGACACGCCCTGGTCGGCGGACAGCACCACCTGCATGTCGTGGTCGCGCAGGTAGGCGGCGCTGAGCAGGTTGTCGAGCTCGGCGTCGGCGATCGGGCGCCCGCCGACGACGACGTCGCCGTCGACGGGGATGGTCAGGGTCAGCGACTCCTTGCTGGTGTCGAGCTCCTGGGCGTCGCCGGCCGGCAGGTTGACCTTGAGGCCAGAGCGCTTCTCGGCCTCGATCTTGTCGACCACCTCGCGGACCTTGCGCCGCACGTCCTGCTTGTCGACCTGGGCCGCCAGCGCGCTGACCATGAAGATGATCACCATGACCAGGAACACGTCGGTGAGCGGCGTGATGTTGATGTCGGCGAACAGGCCGCCGCCGCCGCCCTCGCCGTCGTCGGGGTCGGCGCCGTCGTCAGCTGGGCCGCCGATCGCCATCGCCGGCGTCCTCTCCGGCGGCGCGGCGCGGCGCCTCCTCGTCGGCGACGCCGCCGACGCCCTCGATGAACTCGTCGGTGAGCAGCCGGAACTCGACCGCGATCGCGGCGACCCGCTGGTTGAAGTAGTTGAACAGGATCACCGCGACCACCGCGACCAGGATGCCGGCGGCGGTCACGATGAGCGCCGAGCTGATGGGCGCGGCGACGTCGCCGATCTTGACGGTCTCGTCGGGCGGGATGTCCTGCATCGCCGAGCGGATGCCGAGCACGGTGCCGTACAGGCCGACGAAGGGCGCGGTCGCGCCGATGGTCGCGAGGATCCACAGCCGCCGGCGCAGCGCCTGGCCGACCCGCACCCGCTCGCGGTGCACCGCCGGGCCCAGGTGCGCGGCCGGGCCGCGACGCCGCTCGAAACCGACCAGGAACACGTCGGCCAGCGGCGACGGCGAGCGCTCGCACGCGGTGCGGGCCTCGCCGAGCGCGCCCTGGCCGAGCCCGCGGGACACCGCGCTGCCCAGCGCGCGGGCGCGGGCGACGAGGTCCCACTGCACGATCGCCCGCTCGATGGCGACGGCGACGGCGATCACCGAGAACGCCAGCAGCACCCACATGGCGCCGCCGCCATGGTCGAAGAGCTCGGACAGCGAGAGGTTCATCGTTGGACCATCGAGGGAAGGATCACGGCGCGAACGGCGCGCGGTAGCCGCCGCCGTCGAAGTCGACGTAGATCGGCGCCGTCATCGCCGCGGCCTGGACGCCGCGCCCCTGCATGGCGGCGTCGATCGCGACCGGGTCGCCGGCCACCAGGGTCGGCAGCACCGCGGGGTCGATGGCGCCCTGGGTCATCACCGGGAAGATGGCGCGATCGCCGCGGGCACGCAGCACGAACCAGGCGTCGGTGCCGGTGGCCCCGGCGCGGGTCGCCGCGGCGACGTCGGCCGGATCGAGCGTGATCGACATCGTCACCTCGTAGCGGGAGAAGCCACCCCCGAGGTCGACCAGGGTCACCACCATGGCCTCGGCGGTCAGCGGCGCCAGCGCGCACGGATCCGCCGCCGGCAGCGTGCCGACGTCGCGCGAGGTCCAGCACTTCAGCGGCACCAGCGCGGTGGGATCGCCGGGCGACGGCGGCGTCGCGTTGGCGAACACCTCGAGGGTGTCGATCGCGGCCCAGTCCGGCGCCACGATCGACACGTCGAACGTGACCGAGGCGCCGGGCGTGATCGTGCGCCCGATCGCGGGCTGGCCGGCGACCTCGACCTCCAGCATCGGCCCGTCGGTGAGCACGATGTCGCGCGCGACCGCGCCGGTGGTGACCGCGAGCACCTCCTCGACGGCGTCGCCCGAGGCCAGCGCCGCCGGCGACGGGTCGGCGACCCGCACCATCGTGCGTGGCATGCCGACCGGATCGACGACGTCGGTGTGGGTGTCGCTGCTGCCGGTCGGGCTCACCACGAAGCCGAGCGAGAGCATGTTGAACCAGTCGGCGAGCACCCGGTCGAAGCTGGTGATCTCGCGCCGGCCGTCGCCGTCGGAGTCGGCCATGCCGAAGCCGTTCCACACCTCGAGACCGTTCCAGTCGTCGGTCCACAGCGACTCCCCGGGCAGCCGCAGGTAGTCGTAGGGCACCTCCATCTGCTCGAAGTCGCCGAAGATGGTGCGGTCGTCGTAGTCGTAGGTGAGCTTGGCCCGGTCGAACAGGGCCTGGAACTTGGTGAGGCCGCTCGCGCGCGGGTGGTTGATCTGCAGCATCCGGGCGCCGCGGGCGCGGGCGGCGTCGAGGATCTCCTGCGGCGTCATGCTGCACCACGGCCCGTAGAGATCGCACTCGCCGCCCATGCGGCCCTGGGCCCAGTCGATCGCGCCCCGGTTGGGCGACAGCGGATCGGGCTCGAGCGGCCAGGCCTGGAAGTGGCCGTAGGCGAACGGCGTCATCTCCAGGCCCGAGATCACCCGCAGGCGGGTCTCGAGGCCGAGCTCCTCGACCAGCGGCTGCAGGTTGGAGACGAAGTCGTGATCGGTCGAGGCGAACATGTCGATGCCGCTCGAGACCGCCGAGCGAAGGCGCGCGTCCGAGGGCACCGGCGAGTCCGGCGAGTCGATCTGGTGGACGTGCCAGTCGGTGGCCAGGTAGCCGGTGGCCGGCGACACCTGGCGCAGCCGGAACTCGAGGTCGACGTCGGCGCGGCCGCTCACCGGCTGCGACGCCGACGAGTAGCGGGTGCCGTGGGTGGCGAAGATGCGGTAGTTGCCGCCGGCCGGCAGCCGTAGCGCCGGATCGGCGCCGTCGCCGAGATCGACGGTGGTGCCGCGGATCGCGTGCACCGACCGCACCACGCCGGTGAGGCGATCGTAGGTGGAGAACACCCGCTGATCGGGGTACGCGGGGTGGGTACCTACCACCAGCAGCCTGCCGGGCATGGGGGTGTTCGTGTCGTCATCGAGGATGCTGAAGTCGACGCGGATCGGCGAGGGCACCGTCAGCGCGGCGCCGGTGCCAGCGGCGACGGTCTGGGACCGCCCGAGATCTGCGACCTCGGCCCGCAGCAGGTGGTTGCCTGCGGGGACCTGGCCGGCGAAGGCGCCGTCGGCGCCGACGTCGAGGTAGCTGACGATGGCCTCGTCGTCGTCGATGACGCCGTCGCCGTCGCCGTCGGCGAACACCCCCACCCGCGCGCCCACCGCCGGGCCGCCGCCAGACCAGGTCACGGTGCCCGCCACGTCGACGAGGGCCTCGCCCCGGGCCGTCCGGAAGCTCGCGTCGATGTCGCTGGCGTCGCGGCCGACGATGACGTCGATCTGCTGCAGGTGGCCGCCGCGCACCGGGATCGAGACGAAGTACTCGTCGGGGTTGAGGATGTCGAACAGGTTGTCGTTGCCGAGCAGCATCAGCGACACCCCGGAGATGAGGTACGCCGAGTTGTCCGTCGGGGTGGCGTGCCGCGGCGCGATGCCGTAGGCCACGCCGGGCGCCTGGTAGACGACGTAGTCGACCGGGGCGGGCTCGGCCAGGGCGGTGATGTCCTCGAGGCCGGCCCGCTCGAAGCCGCGACCGTTGCCCCACACCTCGACCTCGCCGCCGCTGTCGGCCAGGGTCCCGTAGGGCCCGGTGATGGGCGACTCGCCGGCGTTGTACAGCGAGAAGTAGGTCTGCAAGGTCGTCGAGCCCGGGGCCAAGACGTAGGTGGTGGCGCACTCGGCGTGGTCGTCGAGGGTCGGATCGACCTCGACATCGACGGTGAACACGCCGATGCCCTTGATGTTGATGAAGTCGTTGTTGGCGCTGTGGCCGCGCGCCCGCAGCACCGCGACGCCGCCGCCGGCGCCGTCGCGCACGACCTCGATGGTCTCGTGCTCGCAGGTGCGTCCGAACAGGTACAGCAGCGACAGCTCACCGAACTGATCGCCGACGAGCTGGGAGGTGCCGTCGGTGAGGGCGGCGTCGATGAGGTTGCCGCCGGTCGGCACCACCGCGATGAAGCGCGCCGGCGCCGAGATCACGAACGAGGCGACGTCGTTCTTGATGACGTAGTCGCCGACGAGGCCGGTCGCCGACGGCCCGGTGAGCAGGTCGGAGGCGTTGGCCGCGGTGATCGGCCCGGCGAAGGCCCGCTGCGCCTCGCCGGTGGGCGCCGGCAGATCGGGGAAGTAGTCCTCGAGGCCGCCGCCGACGTCGTCGTCGCCGCACGCGGTCACGAGCGAGGCGACCAGCGCCAGCCGGATGGACATCCTGAACATGGTCCGCATCCTACTCGGCTTTATGGCCGCCGGCGGCCGCCTTGCCGGGGCCGGCGAACTCTGCTCGAATGCGCCCCATGTCACGCATGGTCCAGTGCGCCAAGCTCGGCGCGCAGCTCCCCGGCCTCAGCTACAAGCCGTTCACCGACGCGCTCGGCCAGCGCATCTACGACTCGATCTCGCAGGAGGCGTGGCAGCTCTGGATCGAGCACTCCAAGAAGCTGGTCAACGAGTACCGCCTCGACCTCACCCAGAAGAAGGCGCACGACCAGCTCAAGGAGCAGTGCGAGAGCTTCCTGTTCGGCGACGGCAGCGCGGCGCCGATGCCCGCCGAGTACGTCCCGCCCAAGGCGTGACCGCGTGAGCGGCGCCGAGCCCGCGCTGCACCGCATCGTCCCGGCGGCCCGCGCCCGGATCCCGTGGGCGGCGCTCGGCGCCTGGCCGACCGCCGTCGAGCCGTGCCAGGGCGAGCTCGTCGGGCAGGTCTGGCTCAAGCGCGAGGATCGGTCGAGCCCCCGCTACGGCGGCAACAAGGTCCGCACCCTCGAGGCGGTCCTCGGCGACGTGATCGCGGGCGGCCACCGGCGGCTGTGGGCCACCGGCGCCTACGGCTCGAACCACACCCTGGCGACCGCGATCCATGGCGCCGACCTCGGCCTCGACATCGGCGCCCTGGTGTTTCCGCAGCCGCCCAGCGAGCCGGCCCGGGACAACCTCGCGGCGCTGGCGGCGACCGGCGCGACCGTGCAGCGGGTGACGTCGGTGCTGGCGCTGCCTTGGGCGATGGCGCGGGTGCGACGCACCCAGCCCGACGCCGCGGTGATGCCGCCGGGCGGCGCCACCCCGGTCGGCGCGGTCGGCGCGCTGTCGGCCGCCCTCGAGCTCGCCGAGCAGGTCGCCGCCGGCGCGATGCCGGCGCCGGCGCGGGTGGTGCTGCCGACCGGTAGCGTGTGCACCGCCGCCGGCCTGCTCGCCGGGGTCCACCTCGCGGCCGCGCGCGGGCTGGGCTGGCGCCGGCCGCCGCTCATCCACGCGGTCCGGGTCACGCCGTGGCCGGTGACGTCGGCCTGGCGCATCACCCACCTCGCGGCGGCGACCCTGGCCCGGCTCGACGCGCGCCTCGGCGTGCCGCTGCAGCTCGGCGCGCGGCAGCTCCGCTCGGGCCTGCGCGTCGACGGCTCGCAGCTCGGCCCCGGCTACGGCCACCCGACCACCGCCGGGGGCAGCGCCGCGGCCTGGCTGGCGGCGGCGGGCGCGCCGCCCCTCGACGACGTGTACGCGGCCAAGGCGGCGGCGGCGCTGCGCGCGACCCCGACGTCGGCGCCGACGGTGTTCTGGGTGACCAAGTCGTCGGCGCCGCTGCCGGAGCCGAGCGCGGCCGACCTCGCGCGGCTCGACCCCGCCCTGCTCGCCTGGCTGCGGCGCTGACCGCGGCCGCGGCGCGCTGTACCCGTGGTGTACCCCGCGCGGAGGACGCCGCCCCGGCACCCTCGTGCGGGTGGGGACCGTGACGTCGCACGCGAGCGGGGTGCAACTGCTGTGTACGAGCTGCGACGCCGAGCCGATCGGACCGGCGGCCGCCGTCGATGGCACGAGCTCTACGGCTTGGTCGCGGTGGTGGCGGGCGACGCGGCGAGCGCGCGATCGACCTCGGCCTTGCACGCGGCCAGGCGGCGATCGCCGACGACGCTCGCGCGGTAGTACGCCGGGTGCTGGACCGACAGGGTCCGGATCAGCGAGGCGGCGTCGCCGCAGGCCTTGGCGTCGACCCGCTCGAGGGCCCGGGCGTGGAGCGCCCTGGCCTCGTCGGTCGCGGAGGTCGTGACCGTCGCGGGCGCCTTGGCGTCGCGCGTCGACTCCGACGGCGCGGGCGCCGAGGCCTTCGGCTTGGTCGCGGGCGGAGGCGCGACCACGCCGGCGCCGCTGGCTGCGCCGGGCGGCACCGAGGCGGGCGCGTCGGCTGGCTTGAGCTCGAGATCCGCCGTCGTGATGGGCACCGCGCGAGCTCTCGGCTCGGGCGCCGGCGCGTCCTTGCGAGGCGAGCGGACCGCGCCGGCGTCGTCGGCGACTCCCTCGTCGCCGTAGGGGGCCATCGCGCGCTGGTCGAACGCGAGCTCGTCGGCCACCACGTCACCGTCGGCGTTGGCCTGCTTGCGCAGCTCCTTGGACGCGGCCTTCTCCTCGGCGACGGCCTGGGACCGGCCCTGGGCCTCGCGCTCGGTGGGCGGCATCGCCGGTTGCGCCAGCGCGTCGCTGGCGGCGGCCGCGCGGAGCCCGTCGGCCGCGAGATCGGCCGAGTATCCGAGCGCCGCGCGCTCCGTCAGCTCGCCGGGGTCGCGCTTGAGCTTCATCGAATCGAGCGACTCGCCGCGGGCGCCGGCGGGCGCCGACTCGGCCTGGCGCGCGGCCATGGTCGGCTCGGCGACCTTGCCGCCGCGCATGTACATGAGCCCGGCGCCGCCGGCGCCCACGACCAGCATCGCCGCCGCGGCCAGGGCCGGGCTGCGGCCGATCGGCGCGAACACGCTCATCAGGCTCGCCCACAGGCCCGGCCGGGGCGCGGCGGCCGCGGCCTCGCGCACCAGCTTCGTGGTGATCGCCGCGGCCGGCTCGGCGAGCGCGACCGAGCGCGCCGGCAAGTAGCCCGCCGCCGCGCCGAGCTCACGGACCTGCGCGTGCACCTCGCGCAGCGCCTCGAGGGCGCGACGATCCTGGGGATGGCCCTCCAGGTGCGCCTCGAGGTCGCGCCGCTCCCCCGGCGAGAGCTCGCCGTAGAGCGCGCCCACGAGCAGCGCGTCGAGGTCGATGGCAGGCGACATGGCTTTGCTTCCTATACTACGGGGCCGCACCCACCCAGGCGAACACGCCCCGGGCCCGCCTGAACTCCATGGAGATCAGGGGGTTGGGATGCGGTTCGGGTGGCCCGTGCGTAGGGCTATCCACGCAGGACGAGCAAAACCGATCTAATCACGTCCGCGCCGCGTGCCGATCGCACGCGGCCGGGCGCACAGCGCGGCGAAAACCAGAGCCCACCCGGCGCGGCCGCCGGGCCCGGGGCGCGCCCTCGCTAGTCGGACGCTGGCTCGCAGCTCCAGCGGATGTCGGTGATGGCCCAGCCATCGTAGCCGCACGACGCGATCGCCGATCGGGTCGCGGTCTCGCCGCTGGCCAGCGCGATCGAGGTCGACTCGTGCTTCTTGGTCCGCCGCTTGGGCGCATCGGGCGCGCACACCGCGGTCCAGCGGAGCTGGCAGGTGACCGGGATGGGACACTGGTTGCCGACGTGGAAGTCGAGGCCGTCCTCGTCGGCGCGCTCGTCCTGGACGAAGGACGTGCACGCCGCCAGCGACTTACGCTTGGACTCGGCGCGCGCCGGCGCGTCGGCGGTGAGCGCGGGCAAGAAGACGGCGAGCGCGAGGGCCAGCGCGGCCCCGCGCGTGCCACGAGATCGTGGACGCATGGCGTGACTCCTTGCGCGCGGCTGCGCGCAACGACGGATCCGCGCGCGGCGGCGCGCAATGACGGATCGCCGCGCGCACCCAAAGACGCGGGCGCGGGCGCGATCGCTTGGGTTCGCAGGCCCAGACAACGGCGCGCGCCGTCGGTTCCATCTTTTTTTCGCCGGCGGTAGGCTCTTGTGCGCGCGGCGGCGACGACATCTACTCGACGACGCCATGCCCAGCCGCGCCCGCGCCGCTCGCCCCGATCGCAGGTGCCCTGCCCCCCGCGCCCGCGTGGCCGCGGCGCTGATCACCGGGCTGGCCGCGTGCACGTACGCGCCGACGACGTCGCCGGCGCCGCGGCCTCCGGAGCCGAGCTCGACGGGCGCGGCCGGCGCACCGACGGCCGGCGTCACGCCGCCCGCGCCCAGCGCGCCCCCGACGACGAGCGTCCCGCCAGCGGCGGGGGTGCGGGCGTTCCCCGGCGCCGAGGGCTTCGGCGCCGACGCCACCGGCGGCCGCGGCGGTGCCGTGTGCACCGTGACCTCGCGCGCCCGCGCCGGCGCCGGCTCGATCGCCGCGTGCCTGACCACCCCGGGGCCGGTCACGATCGTGTTCGCGGTCGGCGGCGTGTTCGCCGGGCCGGTGGAGATCACCCGCGCCGACGTGACCCTCGCCGGGCAGACCGCCCCCGGCGGGGTCACCATCGCCGGCGGCCTGGTGTGCGACAACGTCTACGAGCCGGGCAGCGACTGCCGCAACCTCGTGGTGCGTCACGTCCGGTTGCGCGCGGCCGTCGACGACGGCCTCCGCCTCGGCGGCACCCGCGACGTGATCATCGATCACGCCTCGATCGGCGCCGCCCACGACGAGCTGGTCGAGATCTCGCGCAGCCACCGCATCACGGTGCAGCACAGCCACCTCGCCGAGCCGGTCGGCGACCACTACCGCTGGGGCGGCGTGCTGCTCAACTACTCGACCCGCGAGCGCCCGCTCGACGAGATCACCCTGCACCACAACGTGTGGAACGGCGTCGCCGGGCGCCTGCCGGAGATCTCGTGCGAAGAGAACGACGACGCCCCGGGCAGCAACTGCGCCGGCCACACGATCCACCTCGAGCTGGCGTCGAACCTGCTCTTCGACGTCGGCGATCCGATCTGGCACAACCGCTGCGTCGGCACCAACGAGGGCAACGACTGCGCACCGGGCCCGCGCGACGTCCGCCTGGTGTTGAGCCTGGTCGACAACGTGCTCGTGCGCCGCGGCGACGCCGACGACGACGCGCCCCTGATCGAGCCCGGGGTCGCGCGCGCCGACGGCAGCGTGGTGTTCGCCCGGGGCAACCGGGTGTGCCGTGGCGCGGCCTGCGTGGACGCGGCGCCGCCGGGCCGGCTGGCCGCGGCCCGGCCCGCGCTGCCGGCGGTCACGACCACCGTCGCCGCCGCGCTGCCGGCCGAGCTCGCCGCCGAGGTCGGCGCGTGGCCGCGCGATCCGATGGACCTGCGCCTGCTCGGCTACCTCGCCGGCGCGCCGGGCTCGGTCGATCGCCGGCCGCGGGCCTGGCGCGACGAGGCCGGCGTCGATCATCGCGACGCGCTGGCGCCGGCGGCGGGCGCCGACGCCGCCGGGCCCATCGACGGCGACGGCGACGGCATGCCCGATGCGTGGGAGCGCGCGCACGGCACCGATCCAGCGGTCGCCGCGCCGTGGGCCACCGGCGTGGCCGCGAGCGGCACCGTCGTCGGGTGCACGCCGGGCTACGCCGATCTCGAGTGCTACCTGCACGAGCGCGCGACGACGCGCTGAGCCGCCTGCCACGGCTTGCTCCGCCGACGACGAGCGGCGATCCTGCCGGCGTGGCGCGCGACGACGACGACGACGCCATCGACTTCGTCCTGCCGGCGCGACCGGTGGCGGTCGAGCTGGTGAGCGGCCGCGGTCACTACCAGCGGGTCATCGCCGCGGTGCAGGCGGCCCACACCAGCGTCTGGATCGGCACCGCCAACGTCAAGGAGCTGATGGTCGAGGACCACCGGGCGCGCCCCGGGCGGCGGCGCAGCCTCGGCCGCGCGCCGTACCGCTCGATCCTCGCCGCCCTCGACGAGCTGGCCGGGCGCGGCGTCGAGCTCCGGGTGCTGCATGGCGAGCTGCCGTCGCGTCCATTCCGCACCGAGCTGATGCGCCGCCCGGGCCTGGTCGCCGGCGGCCTCGAGCTGCGCCGGTGCCCGCGGGTCCACCTCAAGGTGGTCGTCGTCGACGGCGCCCTGCTCTACCTCGGCAGCGCCAACTGGACCGGCGCCGGGCTGGGCGCCCGGGGCGCCGGTCGTCGCAATTTCGAGCTCGGCGTGGTCACCGACGATGGCCCCACCCTCGATCGGGTCCAGGCGCTGTTCGACCGGGTGTGGCGCGGCGGCGCCTGCGGCGGCTGCGCCCTGCGGCGGGAGTGCCCGGGGCCGCTCGACGGCATCGAGGGGCGGCCGCCGACGCCGCCGAAGACCGCCAAGCCCTCGAAATCACGAAAGGCCAAGCCCGGTCCTCGCCGCCCGCGTCGCCCCGGCTAGCCGCCGCGATCGGCAGCCGCGGTTGTGTAACCGCGGCCGTGGCAACGTCCACTGTGTGAGCGTGGCCGTGACTGCGTACGTCGATGACGTCTTGCTCGTCGATCGCTGCATCAGCGGCGAGGCGGCGGCGTCGCGCGAGCTGTTCCGGCTCCACCGGGGCCGCGTCCACGCGTGCCTGTACCGCGTGCTCGGCGCCAACCACGAGGTCGACGACTTGATGCAGGAGGCCTTCCTCCAGGTGTTCCAGTCGCTGCCGCGGTGGCGCGCGGAGGCCAGCCTCGCGACCTGGATCGATCGCATCACGGTGCGGGTCGCGTACCGCCACCTGGGCCAGCGCAAGCGACGCGGCCCGACCCTCACGCTGGTCCCCGACGACGCCCAGCTCGCGACCACGCCGCTCGGCACCAACCGCCAGCACGCGCGCGACGGGGTGCGGCGGCTGTACCAGGTGCTCGACGGGCTCTCGCCGGCGGCGCGGCTGGCGTTCTCGCTGCACGAGCTCGAGGGCCGGCCGATGGCCGAGGTCGCCGAGCTCATCGGCGCGACCGTCACCGCGACCAAGGTCCGGGTGTGGCGGGCGCGGCGCGCGATCGAGGCGGCGGCCGGCGCGGATCCGGTGCTCGCCGACCTCCTCGACGAGCACGGAGGTGCGTCGTGAGCCGCCGCTGGGATCTGCGCGGGCGCCTCCCGATCGAGCCGCTCGACGACGAGCGCCTCGCGCGCATCGAGCGCGCGGTGGTGCGCGGCGGGCCGCCGGTGCAGCGGCCGGCGTGGTCGCGCTCGCGGCTGCCGCTCCTGGTCGCGGTCGCGGCCATGGCCGCCGCGCTCACGCTCATCGCGTGGCGCGCGTGGCCGCCCGGCGAGGTCGAGCTCGCCGCGGCGCCGCCGGTGCGCCTGCACACCGACGCGCTCGGCACCCGGCTGGCGCTCGGCGACGCCACCGTCCTCGCCGGCCCCGGCACCGATCTCGAGGTCACGCGCCCCGGCGGCGGCGTGCTGGTCGAGCTGCGCCACGGCCGGGTCGAGCTCGAGGTCGCCAAGCGCGGCGAGCGGCCGCCCCTGGTGGTGCGCGCCGACGACGTCGAGGTGATCGTCGTCGGCACCCGGTTCACCGTCGATCACCCGGTCGGCCACGACGTCGAGGTCGAGGTCACCGAGGGCGTGGTCCGGGTCGAGCGCGACGGCGTCGCCGCGCTGGTGCGAGCCGGCGAGCACTGGCGACGCTCCGACGGGCTGGTCGCGCTGACGCCGGCGACCGCCGACGGCGCGGACCCGACCGAGCCCAGCGACGACGGCGCCGCCGTGGCGCCGCCACCGACCACGCCGCCGAGCACCGTCGACGCCGGCCCGTCGACCGCGGCCGCGACGCCGCCGACGGTGCGACCACCGACGCCGCGACCGCCGGAGCCGCCGCTGCCGGATCTCGCCACCGCGATCCGACGGCAGTCGGTGCCGGCCGCGGTCGACGTCGGCGAGACCAACCCGGCCCGCGCGCTGGCGATCTACCAGCGACGCCTCGGCGAGCGTGGCGAGGTGGCGGCGGCGGCGCTCTACGGCATGGCGCGGCTGCAGGCGCTGTCGCTGGGGCGGACCTCCGACGCGCTCCGCAGCCTGGACGCGTACCTGGCGCGGTTCCCGTCGGGGGCCGAGACCAAGGCGGTGTTGTGGCTGCGCATCCGGCTGCTGTGCGACGCCGCGCCCGACGAGGCGTGTCGGGCCGCGGCGCACTCGTACCTGCGCCGCGATCCCGACGGCGGCGCCAAGTCGGCCCTGGCCCTGCGCATCACCCACGCGTCGTGACGCCAGCGCCGCAGGGCCCTGGCACCACGTCACCGGGTGGCCCCGATGGTGTCGCAGCAAGCTATGCTCCCGGCGTGTCGCGACCGCGCGTCGAGCTGCGCCTCGGGTCCGCCGCCGAGCGAGCCCGCCACCGGCGCGACCTCGCCAGCAGCGGCCTGTTCGTGCCCGCGGTGTCGCTGGAGATGAACACCGAGTGCGACCTCGCGGTGTGCGACGGCGCCGCGGAGGTGGTGGTGGTCGCCGAGGTGGTGTGGGTGGCGCCGGGTGGCGGCGTGGGCCTGCAGCTGCGGGGCATCGACGACGCCGTGCGCGCGGCGCTCGAGGCGCTCTTGGCCACCGAGGCCGGGGCCGCGCCGGCGACGCCGGCCGACGACGAGGTCGCGGCGCCCGACGACGATGACGGCGACGACGAGGCCGACGCTCGGCCCGGGCAGGCGCCCACCCTGCACCAGCGCCTGCGCGGGCTGTCGGTGGTCGAGCAGGCCAAGGTCGCGCGCGACGGCGAGCTGCGCGAGCGCGTGGCGCTGGAGCGCATCTACGGCAAGAGCGTGTGGGAGCCGCTGCTGCGCAACCCGAGGCTCTCGCATCCGGAGGTCGCCCGCCTCGCCCGGATGGGCACCCTGCCGCGGCCGCTGCTCGAGACCATCGTCGGCAACGGCGGCTGGCTGTCGAGCCCGGAGGTGCGGCGCGCGCTCCTGGCCAACCCCCGCCTCGGCACCGACCTGGCGCCGCGCGTGCTGCGGCTGCTGCCCAAGCACGAGCTCAAGCTCGCGGTGACCCAGACCGCCTACCCGGCGCCGGTGCGCGACCTGGCGCGCCGGCTCTTGCGCGGCGTCGACGGCGGCTGAGGCGCGCGCCGCGCGCTCGACCACCGCGCGTCGCTACGGCGTGCGTGCCTTGATGGCCGGCCCGTCGGGCGCGGCGAGCGGCTGCCGGGCGTTCCACTGGATCGAGTGCTGGTACTGGTTGGAGTCCATCAGCGTGAAGCCGACGAACAGCGCCCCCGCCAGGATCGCGCCGACGAGCAGCACGCTGTGGAACAGCTTGTCGTAGCGCAGGTGCATGAAGAACAGCACCACCAGCGTCGCCTTGATCGCCGCCACCGCCATCGCCAGCGCCAGGTTGGTCTTCGATCCGAAGTCGACCTTGGTCGCCAGGACGGTGATCACCGTGAGCACCATCAGCATGCCCCACGTGGTCAGCATCGTGCGCGCCGAGGCGACGTGCGCGATGCCGTGGCCGTGGTCGTCGTCGTGATGGTCGTGGGCGTCGTGGGCGGCCATGGGCGTCTCCAGGTGCGGCGAGGCGAGCGGGCGTGGCGAGTCGGTGGCGTGGACCGGGGACCCGTCAGTGGATCAGGTAGAGCAGCGGGAACAGGAAGATCCAGATGAGGTCGACGAGGTGCCAGTACAGCGCCGCGTAGTCGATCGGGCCGAAGTAGTCGGGGGTGAAGTGGCCCTTCACCGCGCGGATGAGGAGCCAGATGAAGATGCCGATGCCGACGAGCACGTGGATGCCGTGCAGCCCGGTCATCGCGAAGTAGATCGAGAAGAACATGTTCGTGTGCTCGGGCGGCGCCCCGAGCTGGAACTCGCGCTGCAGGTCGTGGTGGCTCGGCTCGACCTCGGTGCTCACCTCGGCGGTGCCGAGGGCCTCGACCGGCTCCGGATCGGCGTAGATGTCGCCGGGCGCGGCCGCGGCCGGCGCGTCCTCGCAGGTCGCCTCGATCTTGACCTCGTGGCCGCGGACCTCGTGATCGCCGTAGCGGACCAGCGCCGCCGGGCCGGTGGGACACACCGCCGGGTTGTCGACCAGCTCGTAGCACGGCGCGTTGGTCGGGGCCTGGCCCAGGGTCGCGCGCAGCGAGCCGGCCGGCGCGGTGGTCGGCGGATAGGTGCACGCGGGGATCTCGCGACGCTTGCCGCCTTCACCCTCGCCGTGCCCGCCGACGACCTCGGTCACCGTGCAGGTGGCCTGGTAGCCGGGCTGGTGCGGCGCCCGATCGATGGCCGGCGACAGGCAGCCGGTGGCCTTGCCGTCGCTGCCGATCTCGATCGAGCTCTTGGTGCCGTGGCAGTGGTTGCTGCGGGTGAGCAGCGGGCCGCCGGCCGAGCTCACGCACGGGTCGAACTTCTTCCCGAAGAGGATGCCCTCGTGGATCTTGTGCGAGTACTCGATGTACTTGATGCCGAGGAAGCCGCACGCGCACACGATCGTGACGGTGAGGGTGAAGATGAGCCCGCGGCGCTGGCCGAGCTGGGCGCAGCGCACCGCCCACGCCGCCGACAGGCTCGACACGATCAGGACGGCGGTGTTGATCGCGCCGTAGGTGACGTCGAGGTAGTGGTTCGCGTACGCGAAGATCTCCGGCCGGTGGTGCCGGTAGAGGATGTACGCGACGAACAGGGCCGAGAAGAACAGGACCTCCTGGGCCAGGAAGAACCAGATGCCCAGCTTGCCGCTGTTGAACTGGTGGCCGGCGTCGTCGTAGTGGTGCTGGATGAACGGCGAGCCGCCATGGCCGTGGCCATGGTCGTCGCCGGATCCGTGAGGCCCGTGGTGATCTGCCGCGCTCATCGTCAGTGGCTCCCGTGGCCGCCGGTCGCCGCGCCGGACCCCGGCTGGCGGACCCAGTCGTTGGGCGCGACCTCGACGAGGTCATCGTAGTTGTACAGCTCGTGCAGGACCGGCGGCTCGGTGAAGTTGTAGAGCGTCGGCGGCGTCGGCGCCTGCCACTCCAGCGTGGTCGCCCCCCACGGGTTCTGCGGGGCCAGCTTGCCCTTCTTGAACGACCACACGAAGTAGATGGTCGTCACGAACAGCGAGATGCCGAGCAAGAGCGCGCCCACCGTCGAGAGCTGGTGGAAGATCGTGAACTCGGGGTCGTAGTCCCAGTAGCGCCGCGGCATGCCGCGCGAGCCCATGACGAACTGCGGCAGGAACGTGAGGTTGAAGCCGATGAACACGCCGATGGCGCACAGCCGGCCCAGCGCCTCCGGGTACATGCGCCCGGTGAACTTCGGCCACCAGTAGTGCAGCCCGCCGAGGAATGCGATCAGGGTCGAGCCCATCATCACGTAGTGGAAGTGCGCGACCACGAAGTAGGTGTCGTGCAGGTGGACGTCGACCGAGAGGATGCCGAGGAACAGGCCGGTGAGGCCGCCGATCGTGAACAGCAGCAGGAACGACAGCGCGTACAGCATCGGCACGTGCAGCCGGATGTCGCCCTTGTAGAGGGTCGCCACCCAGTTGAAGACCTTGATCGCCGACGGGATGCCGACGGTGAAGGTCAGCGCCGAGAACACCATCGTCGCCAGCTGCGACTGGCCCGAGACGAACATGTGGTGGCCCCACA
>JAWKQW010000029.1:0-83323 GCA_041389945.1 Kofleriaceae bacterium | reverse complement strand
ATCTGGCCGACCTCGACGCCAAGGTCGCCGAGCTCAAGCGCCGCGGCTGGACCAAGGCCAACAAGTCGCACCTCATCCGGCTCGCGCTCGCGCAGCTCGATCTCGACAGCCTGCCGACGCCGCGGCAGTAGCGCGGCGACGCCGCGCGCGCGGCGCGCCCGCCGTCGACGCGGCCCGCTAGAAGCGGGTGCTGGCGCCGACGATGACCGCGTGGGTCCGATCGACCCGCTCGGAGCCGTCGCCGGTGGCCGGATGGCCGCGCATCGAGGCCGGCGCCGGCGCGCCGAAGTCGACGTTGGACGCGCTGAGCTGGTAGCGCACGTCGAGGTCGAGGCGCGGGCGAACCTGGTAGCGGCCGCCGAGGGTGAGCCACACCGCGCCGCTGCTCGGCGACAGCCCATCCTCGAGGTTGACCGTCTGCGCCCGCGAGCCGGCGACCATCAGGTCGAGGCCGACGTGGGCCGCCAGCTTGGGCGTGAGCGCCGGGGCCTCGGCGCCGACGCCGAAGGTGATGCCGCTGAGGCGATCCGACGGGATCCGCGCCGGGTTCTTGGTGAAGTCGGTGACGTCGGCGACCGAGAAGACGTCGTAGTGGTAGCCGAGGCGGCCGCCGGCGACGAGGCCGCCGAGCACCTGCAGGTCGTAGCCGACCGACGCGCGCAGATCGACCCGGTGGGTCGAGAACGCGGTGTTGCCGCCCATGTACGCGATGCCCGGGTAGCCCTTGCTGCCGACGTAGGCGAGCTCGCCGCCGAGGTAGACGCGTGGCGACACCTCGTAGGCGACCTGGCCACCGAGGGCCAGCGACGCCGCCGAGCTGCCGAGCTTGTAGTTGTCGGGCACGCCCTGCTGGCCGCCGGCGGTCTGCAGGCGCTGGCCGATCATGGAGAAGCCGAGCCCGGCGCCGGCGCGGATGGCCAGGCGGCGGCCGGGGGCGCGCGCGGGCGCGGCCCGGGCGACCTCGTCGTCGCGGATCCAGCCGGTGTCGCCGGCCTCGGTCTCGACGAAGAACCAGCCGTCGTCCTCGCGCTCGAGGCGGACCACGTCGCCGCGGCGCAGCTCGACCACGACGTCGCCCCGGCGCGACGCGCGATCGAGCAGCTCGGCGCGCTTGCTGCGCACCTCGTAGGCTGGGCGCTCGTCGCGCGGCTCGTCGTCGTCGTCGTCGTCGCGATCCCGATCGTCGTCGTCGTCGTCGTCGTCGTCGCGATCGCGGTCACGATCGCGGTCGCGGTCGCGATCTCGGTCGCGGTCGCGGTCGTCATCGTCGCCGCCCACGGCGTCGCCGCCGCGGCCGCGGGTGCCGGGACCACCCCAGCCGCGCTGATCGTCGTCGTCGCTGCGCCCTTCGCCGCCAAACGGGCTGCGCTTGGAGGCCGGCTGGCTGACCTTGGTCCGCGGCAGCCACCCGGTCTTGCCGCCGACCCGCACCTTGAGCCAGCGACCGTCGGTGGCCAGCACCTTGATCTTGGCGCCGCGCTTGACCTTGGCGACCGCCCGCGAGCGCTCGCCGGGCTTGCTGTACAGGGTCGCGTCGTCGACCGCCTTGCGGTCGTCAGCGGCCGCTGGCACCGCGACGAGCAGGCCGGCGAGCACGGCCGCGCGAGCGAACTTGCTGCCCATGTGCCTCGATACTAACGCCCCAACGCCCCGATGCACGAGCCGGCTGGCCAGCTAACCGCCAGGAATGACTCGACCCGCACCTCGAGGCACGCTCGGCAGGGGGACTGGGCGCGCCCGGCGCGTACTAGGCGCGATACCATCGCTCGCCGGAGCCGCCGCCCTATGACCAACCCTGCCGCCGCCCGCCGAGCCTATGCCGCCGGCCACTTCGAGCTCGCGATCGACGGTGGCACCGCCAGCGCCTTCGTGAAGTCGGTCGAGGGCGGCTTCGTGAAGACCAGCGTGGTCACCGAGGCCATCGGCCCGGAGAACCTGCAGATCAAGCACGCCACCTCGATCGAGGTCGAGCCCATCTCCACCGAGATCGGCCTGTCGGGGTGCCGCGACGTGATGCTGTGGATCCAGGACTCGTGGAAGAAGCGGGCCTCGCGACGCAGCGGCGTCATCGCCCACGCCGACTTCGATCACCAGATCCAGTTCGGCCACGCGTTCTCCGACGCGCTCATCCTCGAGACCGCGTTCCCGGCGCTCGACGCCAGCTCCAACACCCCGGGCTACCTCAAGCTGAAGTTCTTGCCCGAGCGGGTCGAGACCAAGCGCGCCGGCGGCGGCCGCCTCGCCGGCGTCCAGGACCCGCGCCAGAAGCTGTGGATCCCGGCGGCGTTCCGGCTCATCGTCGACGGCCACGACCTGTCGGGCGTGAGCAAGATCGACGGCTTCGCGATCAAGCAGGGCGTCAAGCCGATGTACATCGGCCGCGAGCGCCTGCCCGAGCTGGTCCCGACCAAGATCGAGTTCCCCGATCTCGCGGTGACGATGGCGCTGCAGTACGCCGAGGAGATCCACGCCTGGTACACCGCCGCGGTGGTCCAGGGCGTGGCCGGCATCGCCGAGCGCTCCGGCGCCATCGAGTTCCTCAGCCCGAGCCGCGGCGAGGTGATCTTCCGCATCAACCTCTTCGAGGTCGGCATCAAGACCTTCCAGATCGTCAAGTCCGAGGCCAAGAGCGACAAGATCAAGCAGTGCCGCTTCGAGCTCTTCGTCGGCCGGATGGAGCTCGACCAGATCTCGACGGCGATGTAGCCGGCGCCGTCACCGGATCGCGGTGACGTAGAGGTCGTAGAGCACGTGGGCGTAGGCCGCGTGCGCCAGCGACCGGAAGTAGAAGATGCACGCGAACGCCACGCCGGCGAGGGCGCGGAACACGAAGGCGCTGGCCCGCAGGGGCTCGCCCAGCTCGCCGACGTGGTGCGCCGCGGCGAACAGGAGCGACGACGCCACCACCGCGAGGCCCCAGGCCAGCCGCGGCGCGACGCCGGCGCGCCGGAGCAGCGCCAGGCCGCCGGCGAACGCGCCCAGCCGGAACAGCAGCTCCTCGTGGACGCCGGCGCCGAGCGAGGTCACCACCGCGATGGCGACGCCGCCGCCGCGCGCGCCCAGGCCGAGCACGTCGTGCACGATCACCGCGAGCAGCCCGCCGAGGGTCAGCGCGTAGATCGCCGCCTCGACCACCACCGGCCCGACGACGTCGGCCGACAGCGCCCGGGCGCGCCCGCTCTGGCGCACCCACCACAGGAGCGCGGCCGCGGCGCCGGCGTGGACGAGCAGGTAGACCGCGACCCGACCGCCGCACGCCGCGAGCAACGGCCGGGTGAGCAGATCGACGCCGCTGGCCGCTGGCGTCACCAGCACCCCGAGGTCGTAGGCCAGCAGGAGCGGCGCGATCAGCACCAGGCTGACGACGAGATCGCCGTGGCCTGTGGGCGGCACGACCCGGCCGCGGCTCATCGGCGCTTCCCCGTCCGCGGCTGGGTGCGCCGGGCCGCGCCCGGGGTCGCGCTCGGCGGCCGCACCACCGCGACCACGGCGCGATCCCAGCGCAGGTAGCGCCGGGCGGCGGCGGTGACCTCGGCGGTGGTGACCGCGGCGAGGTGCGCCGGGTAGCGCGACCACTCCTGCCAGCCGAGCCCGTGCACGTCGTGGTACGCGAGCGCGCTGGCGATCGCGGCGCGCCGCTGCAGCGCGAGCTGGTGGCCGCCGACGAGCCGGCGCCGCGCCCGCTCGACCTCGTCGGCGGCGACGCCCTCGGCCACCACCCGCTCGAGCTCCGCGCGGACGAGCGCGACGACGCGATCGGCGTTGGCCGGCGCGCACGCCACGTACACCGCGAGGTACCCCGGATCGAGGCCGTCGGCGCCGTACATCGAGACCTGGTAGGCCAGGCCCTGGCGCTCGCGCAGCTCGGCGAACAGCCGGCCGCTGTGGCCGCCGAGCAGCTGCACCAGCGCCTCGACCGCGAACCGATCGCTGGCGCCGAGCGTGGTGCCGGGGAAGCCGACCACCACCGAGGCCTGCTGGCGATCGAGGTAGCGATAGACCTCGCGCGTCGCCGACGGCTGCGCGTCGAAGGCCTCGAGCGCGATGGTCGGCGGCGGCGGCGGCGGCGGCGAGGCCGCGCCGAGGTGGGCCTCGACCAGCGCCAGCGCCCGCGCCGGATCGACGTCGCCGACGATGGCCAGGGTCATCGCCGAGCGCGGGTAGCGATCGCGGTAGGTGCGGGCCAGGGTGGCGCGATCGAGGCCGGCGACCACGGTCGGATCGCCGAGCGGGCGCAGCCGATACGGGTGCTGCGCGTAGAGCGCCTCGGCGAAGGTCCGGAACGCGACGTGGGTCGGGTAGGTGTCCTCGAGCGCGAGCTGATCGAGCTGGGCCCGACGCTGGCGCCGGAGCTCGGCGGCGTCGAAGCGCGGCGCGGCGACGCACCCGGCGAGCAGCTCGAGCCCGCGCTCCCAGGTCTGGCTGCTCCACTCCGCGCGCAGGGCCAGCGAGTTGCGCCCGGCGACCGCGCCCAGCGCGCCACCGAGCCCGTCGACGGCGGCCTCCAGCGCGTCGGCGTCGAGGCGCCCACACCCGCGCACCAGCATGGTGGCGAGCAGCGAGGTGGTGCCGCTGGTGGTCGCGTCCTCGAGGCGCGAGCCGCCCTGCCACATGGCGCGCATCGCCACCACCGGCACCGTCGGATCGGGCTTGATGATCACGGTGAGGCCGTTGCCCAGCACCTCGCGGACGATCGGCGGCGCCGTCGACGGCGCGGGGCGCGGCTTGGTCGGCGCCGCTGCCGCCACCACCGGCGCGGCGACCACCGCCGGCGCGATCGGCCGGCGCCGCGGCAGGCGCGCGAGCAGGCTGCGCCCGGCGGCGCCGCGCGCGGTCACCCGGCGCGGCGTCACCGCCACCACCGAGGCGCGCTCCGGCAGGAGCGTGCGCGCAGCGGCGGCCAGCACCTGATCGCGGCCGAGGCCGGTGAGGCGGCCGCCACCTTCGCCGACGTCGACGTCGCCGAAGGTGCACAGCCGCCAGCCGAGCTCGCGGGCCACGCCCTGCACGGTCTCGCGCTGGAACGCATGGTCGGCGCACACCGCGGCGCGCGCCGCCTCCAGCCGCGCTGGCGTGAGCGTGCGCGGCAGCTCGACCACCCGGCGCGCGAGCGCGGCGCCGGCGGCGGCCTCGGCCCCGGGCTCGACCAGCGCGTCGAGCACCACCAGGCCGCCATCGCGCAGCACGTGGTGACGCCCGCGGACGTCGCCGAGGGTGGGGTCGCGGCCGCCGAGGACCGCCACCGCGAGCTCGAGCTCGGCCAGCTCGGCGGCGGCCGCCGGCGGCGCGTGGAACGCCAGCGCCACCCGGGCGTCGCCGATCGCGCGCTGCACCAGCCGCGCCCGCGGCGCCCGCCGGGGCTCGCCCGCGGCGGTCGCGGCGCCGCGCGCGCCGGCAGCGCGCCGAAGTGTGCGCGCGCCAGCCGCCGCACCCGCGCCGGCTCGACGTCGCCGACCACCGCGACCGCGGTGTTGCGGGCCACGTACCAGCGCCGGAAGAACGCCTCGAGATCGCGCGGCCGCAACGCGCCGATGGAGGCGGCGCTGCCGATCACCGGCCGCCGGTAGGCGTGCACCACGAACGCGGTGGCGAACACCTCGTGCAGGAGCGCGCGCCCGGGCGCGTCGTCGTGGGTGCGCAGCTCCTCGAGCACCACCGCGCGCTCGCGCTCGAGGGCGTCGCCGTCGAGCCGCGGGAACGTCAGCGCGTCGCCGAGGGTGGCGAGCCCGACCTCGAGGGCGGGCTCGGGCACCGTGAGGTGAAACACGGTGTGATCGGCGGAGGTCCAGGCGTTGATCTCGCCGCCGAGCCCCTCGATCTCGCGGGTCAGGGCGCTGCCGCCGTCGGCGCTGGGGCGAAACACCAGGTGCTCGAGCACGTGGGCGACGCCGGCGTGGTCCGGGGTCTCGTCGGCGGCGCCGGCCCCGACCCAGGCCTGGATGGCGACCATGGGCGCGGCCTCGATCCGCTGGGTGGCGACGGCGACGCCGCTGTCGAGGTGGTAGAGGTCGGGGGCGATCATGCCGGCGGCGCCCCGACCGAGCCGGGCAAAAAATGATAGCCGGCGGTCCCGGCGGGGCGCACGTTTGTCGTCGCCGGCGCGCTAACCCCTCGTCGAGACGTGCAGAACCGGCATCATCGCTCGAGCTCGGTGGCGTCGCCGCCCTCTTCGTCGGGGCACCCCGCCATCTCCATGCGGAAGCCGAAGAGGCCCTGGTCGTCGGCGCGCAGGGCGCGCGCGCGCTCGGGCCCGATGGCGCTGGCCAGCGCCTGCTCGGCCCTGTCGCCGAGGCTGGCGAGGCCACGCAGGTAGCGCTCGATCGGCTGGGTCCGGCTCAGGTCCGCCGGCGGCGTCGCCAGGCCGGCGCGCTCCTGGGCGATGCGGCGACGGATCGCGACCTCCTCACCGGGCGGGCTCTTGTCCTGGATCTCCTGCGACATCGCCTGCGGCGACAGCGCGTCGGCGCCGGCGGCGTCGCCGGTGGCCTCGAGGTAGAGCGCGCGCACCTGGGTCGCCCACGCGCGGTGGACGTCGGCGAGGGCCGCGTTGATCGCGGTGAGCTCGTCGGCGGTGACCCCGAGCGAGTCGGCGCGCCGGGCCGGCACCTGGAACGGCTCGGTCTCCATCATCGGCGGCAGATCGAACCGCACGTGGCACTCCGCGGCCATCTGCGCCAGGAGCTCCGGGCTCGGGTCGAACCACGGCCGACCATCGCCGTCGTCGGCGTCGCGGCCCATGCGGCGCGGGCCGCCGGTCGGGCCGCCGCTCGCGCCGCCCTCGCGCAGGCGCGCGACCTCGGCGGTGAGGCTGGCGATCTGCTGCCGCTGGGCGGCGTTCTGCGCCAGCAGCGCCTCGCGCGCCAGCCCGCCGACCGCCACCGCGCCGCTGGCCTCGACGCCGGAACCGTCGAGCACCGGCGCGCCGTCGGCGCCGATCACCACGCGCTGGCCGGCGCTGGCGGCCTGGCTGCCGTGCGGGTTGGCGACCACCACGCCGCCCTCGTACACGCTCACGACCGCCGCCGCTGCCAGCGCCGCGCCGACCGCACCACCGATGACCGCTTGCTTCTTCGACACGTCTGCCTCCTGGGTGAGCGCGTCGCCGCCGGGGAGCAGCTCGACGCGAAAACAGGTGCCGGTGACGCGGACGTCGCCGGCGGGAGTGTGGACCACGAACGCGCCGCCGCGCTCGACGCGATAGAACACGTCGCCGGTGCGCTGCTCGACCTCGGCGCCGGCGGCGGCGACCTGCCAGCGCAGCGCGGCCCCCGCCTCGGCCACCGCCACCGCGCGGGTGCCGACCGCGATCGAGCGCCGCCCGGTGGCCTCGACCTCGCCGGTCGACGCCGGCACCGCGTCCGATCGACTGGAGCGCACCAGCGCGATGCCGAGCGCGGCGACGCACGCGCCGGCGACCACCACCGACGCGGTGGTCAGGGTGCGCCCCCGCGGCTCCGTCCCCGCCGGCGGCGGCACGACGACCGGCGCCGGCGCCGACGCCCGCGCCGCCACCACCCGCGCCGCGAAGTCCGCCAGCGGCGTCATCGCGGGGAGCGCCTCGAGGGCGCGCCGCTCGTCGGCGCTCAGCCCGTCGTCGTGTTCGTCAACCATCGTGGACCTCCGACAGGGCGGCGCGCAGCGCGGTGCGCGCGCGCGCCAGCCTCGACTTGACGGTGCCGACGTCGACCGCCAGCGCCCGCGCGATCTCGGCGTACTCGAGGCCGTGCACCTCGCGCAGCAGGAACGCCGCGCGATGATCCGGCGACAGCGCCGCCACCGCCTGCGCCACCGCCTGGCCGACGGTGGCGCGCTCGGCCGCGCTCGGCGCGCGATCGGCGACCACCTCGTCGAGCAGCGGCGGGGCCACCAGGTGCGGCCGGCGCAGCTCGTCGATGGCGCGCCGGGTCGCGATGGTGAGGACCCAGGTCGACAGCCGGGCCGGGCCCAGCGGCGCGAAGCCGCCGAGGTTGCGAAAGACGTGGAGGAAGGTCTCCTGGGCCACGTCCTCGACGCGGTGCCCGCGAGGGCCGCCGAGCATCCGCGAGATCAAGGCGAACACCGGGCCCTGGTAGCGCTCGACCAGCGCCCGGCACGCCGCCTCGTCGCCGCGCTGGGCGCGGCGGAGCGTGATCTCGTCGAGCTCGTCGCTCGGCGGCTGGTCGCGGGCGGTCGCCACGGTCACGCCCCTTACTCGCACGCAGGGCCGGCCAGGTTCCCGGGCCCCGGTCGATTTCGGCTGCGGCCGGCGCGGCGGCCGCCGAAACCACGCCCGCCGCCGGCGGGCCCGTGGTATGGCCCCCGGATGCGCACCGGACCGCTCGTCGTCCTGCTCTCGCTCGCCGCCGCCTGCGGCGATCCCGACCCGGGCCCGCGCCCGGCGAGCCCGGCCGCCGATGATCCGGCGTTCACCGTGCGCGGCGCGCGGGCGTGGTCGCTCATCGGCAACGCGGCGACCCCGGGCGATGACACCTTCGTCCTCACCGTCACCGCGCCGGCGGGCACCGGCTACGTCGACGTGTGGGTCGACGACGCGCCCGGCCAGCGCCTGCGCGCGGCCAGCGGCCAGTTCCAGCTCGCCCTCGACGTCGGCGACCTGCCCGCCGGCGAGCACACGCTGGTGCTCGGCGCCGACGGCGCCGCCACCGGGTTCGCCGCCCGCACCTTCGTGCGCAGCCACCCCTACTACGTGGTGATGACCACCGACTGGGACTTTCCCGATCCGTCGACGCCCGCCCTGACCCGGCAGGATCAGCTCCACCGCGAGCACCCCGACCTCAAGATCACGCACTTCGTCGGGCCGTACACCTTCACCGATCCCGACATGACGCCGGCGCGCCAGGCCGAGCTGGTCGCGTGGCTGACCCGCCAGGTCGACGAGCACGACGACGAGATCGGCCTGCACATCCACCCGTACTGCTCGTTCGTCGAGTACGCCGGGCTCACCTGCAACACCGAGGCGTCGACGGTGTACGCCTACGATCTCAGCGGCTACACGATCCTGCTCTCGGCCTACGACGAGGCCGAGGTGGGCGCGATGCTGGTCGCCGCCGACGAGCTGTTCACCGCCAACGGGCTGCCGCTGCCTCGCACGTTCCGCGCCGGCGGCTGGACCGCCTCGGCCGCGACCCTGCGCGCCCTCGACGCCCACGGCTACGTCGCCGACACCAGCGCGCTGAACTGGGCCCGGCTCGAGGAGTGGGAGGGCGAGGGCACCGGCGTGCTCTACGAGTGGAACATGGCGAACTGGACCCCCATCGGCGACACCAGCCAGCCGTACTACCCCAACGTCGACGACGCGCTGAGCAGCGCCGCGCCGACCTTGGGGCTCCTGCAGGTGCCCGACAACGGGATCATGGTCGACTACGTCGACACCGCCGAGATGATCGAGATCTTCGAGGCCAACTGGGACGGCGGCGCGCTGGCGGCGCCGACCACGCTGGTCGTCGGCTACCACCCGGCGCCGGGCTTCACCTCGACCGAGGGCTGGCGCGCCAGCGGCATCTGCGACCACGCCGAGCTCCACCTCGCCGCGCGCGACCTCGGCCCCGTGGTGTACGCGACCTTGAGCGAGGTGGCGACGGCGTTCGCGCCGGCGCCGTGATCGCGCGCACCCACTCGAGATCGCTTTGACGAATAAGCACCTTCGCAGTTGTGGTCAGTGAACATCTGAGTTTCACTGCCGACACATGAAGAACTACGACGCTCGCATCACGGCCCTCGTGAACGACTTCGTCGCGGCGCTCACCGCGCTCGCGCGCGAGGCCGCCCGTGACAGCATCGACGCCGCCCTCGTCGGCGCGCTCGGCAGCGGCGCCGCGCGGGCGCCGCGCGCCGCCGGCAAGCGGGGCGCGTCGGGCCTCGGCCGCGCGGTCCGGCCCAAGGGCGCCAAGCGCAGCCCGGCGGAGCTGGTGCAGCTCCAGGACCGCATGATCGAGTTCATCGGCAAGCACCCGGGCCTGCGGATCGAGCAGATCAACCGTGAGCTCGGGACCAACACCGCCGACCTCGCCCTGCCCCTGCGCAAGCTCGTCGCCGACGGCGTCCTGCGCACCGAGGGCAGCCGGCGCGCGACCAAGTACTTCCCGGGCAGCGGCCAGCGCCGGCAGGCGGCCAAGCGCGGCCGCAAGAAGAAGAGCTAGTGCGCCGTCGGCCACGCGCCGACACCGTCACCGACGCCGGCACCGACACCGACACCGACAGCAACGCCGCGTGAGATAGTCGCCGGGTGAGCGACACCATCCCGCACCGGCTGTGGGCCCGCGGCCGGGCCCACCCCGACCAGCCGGCCTACTACGTGCGGCGCCCCGGCCCGAGCGGGGATCCGTCGGCGTGGCGGCCGACCTCCTGGCGGAGGTACGTCGAGGAGGTCCGCGAGGTCGCGCGGGCGCTCATCGCCCTCGGGGTCGAGCCCGGCGGCCGGGTCGCGATCCTCGGGTTCAACCGCCCGGAGTGGGCCTGCTTCGAGCTCGGCGCGATGGCCATCGGCGGCGCCGCCGCCGGCATCTACACCACCTGCTCGCCCGACGAGGTCGCGTACATCGTCGGCCACGCCAAGGCCACCGTCGTGCTGGTCGAGGACGAGGCCCAGTGGCGCAAGATCGCCGCGCGCCGGGACGCGCTGCCGAACCTGCGCTGGGTGGTGACGATGCGCGGCGCCGCCGCCATCGACGACCCCATGGTGCTGAGCTGGGACGGCCTGCGCGCCCGCGCCGCCGAGGTCGAGGCCGCCGAGGTCGAGGCCCGGATGGCGGCGCTCGCGCGCGATCAGCTCGCGTGCCTGATCTACACCTCGGGCACCACCGGGCCGCCCAAGGGCGTGATGCTCTCGCACGGCAACCTGAGCTGGACCGCGAGCGCGCTCATCGCCGCCGACGGCGCCGTCGACGGCGACTGCGTGCTGTCGTACTTGCCGCTGGCCCACGTCGCCGAGCAGATGGCGTCGATCCACGTGCCGATCAGCGCCGGCGCCGCCACCTACTACGCCGAGTCCATCGATCGGGTGCCCGACAACCTGCGCGAGGTGCGCCCGACGGTGTTCTTCGGGGTGCCGCGGATCTGGGAGAAGTTCCACGCCGCCCTCACCGCCCGCCTCGGCGAGCTCACCGGCAGCAAGCGCCACCTGGTGGCGTGGACCCGCTGGGTGTGCGGCCAGGTCCACGGCTACACCCGTCGCGGCCAGCCGGTGCCGCCACACCTGGCGCTGCAGCACCGGCTCGTCGACCGCCTGGTGTTGCGCCGGCTCAAGGCCGCGCTCGGCTTCGACCGCACCCGCGTGTGCATCTCCGGCGCGGCGCCCATCGCCGTCGACGTGCTCGCGTTCTTCGCCGAGATCGATCTGCCGATCTACGAGATCTACGGGCAGTCCGAGGACTCCGGCCCGACCGCGTTCAACCTCCGCGGCGCGACCCGGCTCGGCACCGTCGGGCGCCCGATGCCCGGCGTCGACGTGCGGCTGGCCGCCGATGGCGAGATCGAGGTGCGCGGCCCCAACGTGTTCCTGGGCTACCTCGACGAGCCCGCCGCCACCGCCGAGGTGCTCGTCGACGGCTGGCTGCGCTCCGGCGACCTCGGCGCGTTCGACGCCGACGGGTTCCTCTCCATCACCGGGCGCAAGAAGGACATCCTCATCACCGCCGGCGGCAAGAACATCGCCCCCAAGAACCTCGAGGCGGCGCTGCGCGAGCACCCGCTGGTCGCCGAGGCGGTGGTCATCGGCGATCGTCGCAAGTACCTCACCGCGTTGATCGTGCTCGACGACGACGCCGCGCGCGCCCACCTCGCCGCGCACGGCGAGGCCGGGCCCGCGTCGGCGTCGCCGTCGATCCGCGCCGAGGTCCAGGGCGCCGTCGATCGCCTCAACCAGACCCTGGCCCGGGTCGAGCAGCTCAAGCGCTTCACGATCCTGCCGCGGGCGCTGACCGAGGCCGACGGCGAGCTGACGCCGACGCTGAAGGTCAAGCGGGCCGGGGTGGCCGCGAGCTTCGCCGCCGAGATCGAGGCGATGTACGACGAGTAGCGACGCTCAGCCGCGCTCGAAGTGGACGACGTCGATGAGCACCGTCGCCGCGAACAGGAGCGCGCGCAGCGACGGATCGGTGACCCGCTCGAGCTCGACCCAGAAGTTGTCGGCCTGGGTGAACATCTCCTTGGCCAGGCCGCTCCACTTCTTCTGGATGAGGCCGACCTCGGCGGTCTCGCCGGGCAACAGGATCTTGAAGGTCCACGGCCGGAAGAACGGCCCGAACAGGGTCGCCACCTCGCGGCCGTCGGGGCCCTCGACGGTGTACTTGCGCCGGAACCAGGTCCACCGCTTCTGCAGCGCGCCCAGCGGCTGACCGTCGGGGCCGGTGATCTCGAGCCGGTGGAAGATGAAGCGGAACGGCCGCCGCAGGTGCAAGAGCGGCTTGGCGCTGGCGAGATCCTCGACCTGCGCGGTGAACGGCCGGAACGCGGCGAGGAAGAGCCGCATGAGGAACTTGCCGAAGCCCTTGCCGTCCTCCTGCACGCTGAGCACCGGCGCGCCGGCCTCGTCGAACACCATGTACGAGTTCTTGGCGTCCCAGCCGAGCAGGATCTCGCTCCACCGCTTGCGCTGGCGCACGGTGAGCCGGGTCGGCTTGCGGAAGACCTCGATGACCGCGGGCGCGGCCGGCACGAGCTGGGTGTCCATGGGCCGGCAGCGTACACTCCACCGGTGCCGCAGGCAGCCCATCCCCGCCGAGCCTCGCGGTGAACACCCACGAGCGGACCCACCGCCTCGCCGTCGATCGCGCGTGGTTGCCGGGCCCGGTGCGGCGCGCGCGGTGGACCACGAGCGCGTCGATCTGGGGCGGCGCCGGGCTGGCGATCGTGGGCGCGATCGCCGCCGCGCCGGCGCTCCTGGTGGCGTGGGAGCTGCTCGTGCTCGGCGGCATCGGCGCCGCGGTGGTCGGTGAGCGCGCCGGCGCCGTCGCGTTCCGGCGCGGCCTCGAGCGCATGACCCGGGGCGAGGTCGCCCTGGCCGACCTCGGCCATCGCGGCGAGGGCGAGCTGGTGTGCGTGCGCGGCCGCGTCGAGGCGACCGAGACCATCACCGGCGCCCTGCACGACTCGCTCGGCGTGTACCGGCGGCTGCACGTCGCCGCCGGCGGCGACTGGGTCAACGAGGCGATCGCCGACTTCGCGCTGGTCGACGCCGCCGGCCACCGGGTGCTGGTCGAGGGCGCCGGCGCGCGCTGGCTGGTCGAGCCGCGCGAGGCGATGCCCTACCCGGTCGCGCGCTTCGAGCGCGAGGCGGTGCCGGCCAACATCCGGCTGCAGGTGCGCGGCACCGGCGCCGCCACCGTGCTCGCGAGCGAGCGCATGCTCGAGGTCGGCGAGGAGGTGCAGGTGGTCGGGTACAAGACGATGACCGCGGTCGCCGACGGCGTCGCCGCCGACTACCGCTCGCCGCCACAGCGAGCGACCCTGCGCTCGGGCGCCGACCTGCCGCTGGTGATCACCCGGGTCGCGGATCTCACCGGGTAGCGCGCGACCGCGACCTCCTCGCCGGGCGACGATCGCGTATCGTCGGCGCCCGTGGTCGGCGCGCTGGTCGTCTTCTGCCTGACCTACCTGCTCCTGTCGTCGCGCCGGCTCGAGCCGCACGGGCTCGATCGTCCGACCGCGGCGCTGGTGGGCGCGGTCGCGATGGTGATCGTCGGCGGCCTGCCGCTGCCGCGCGCGCTCGCCGCGGTCGACCTCCACGTGCTCGCGCTCCTGCTCGGGTCTTGCTCATCGCCGCCTACCTGCAGGAGGCGCGGTTCTTCCGGCGGTGCGCGTTCCTGGTCCTGACCCGCGCGCGCTCGGCCCGGGCGCTGCTGTGGGGCCTGGTCGCCGTCGCCGGCGGCCTGTCGGCGCTCCTGGTCAACGACACCGTGTGCGTGGTGCTCACGCCGCTGGTCCTGGCGGTGGTCGTCGAGCGCGGCTGCCGCCGCTGCCGTACCTGCTGGCGCTCGCCACCGCCAGCAACATCGGTGGCGTGGTCAGCTTCAGCGGCAACCCGCAGAACATGATCGTGGGCGCCGCCGCCGCCGGCGAGCCCAGCTTCGCCCAGTACCTGATCATGACCTTGCCCGTCGGCGTCGCCTGCCTCGCGGTCGACGCGGCGCTGCTGGTGTGGCTGTTCCGGCGCCAGCTCCCGCCCGGGCCGCTGGTCGAGCGCAGCCCGCGTCGCCCGGCCATCGATCGGGTGCTCGCCACCAAGGGCGTGCTCGCGCTGGTGGCGTTCGCGGTGATGGCCATCGCCGGGGTCGACCTGGCCGGCGCGTCGATGACCGCGGCGACCGGCCTGGTGCTCCTCGCGCGGGTGCCGCCGCGGCCGGTCCTCGCCGCGGTCGACTGGCCGCTGCTCGCGTTCTTCGCCGGGCTGTTCGTCGTGGTCGCCGGGCTGGCCCAACCGGGCTGCTCACCGACGCCTTCGGTGCGCTGGCCCCCGTGCTCAGGCGCGGCGACGCCGTCGGCGAGCTCGCCTTCGTCGCCCTGGTCGTCGTCGGCGCCAACCTGGTGTCGAACGTGCCGCTGGTGCTCATCGCGGTGACCTGGGTGCCGCAGCTGCCCGACCCGGCCTGGGGCTGGGTCACCCTGGCGGTGAGCTCGACCCTGGCCGGCAACCTCACGCTGTTCGGCAGCGTGGCCAACCTCATCGTGATGGAGGGCGCCGGCCCGCGCGGCCAGATCGGGTTCTGGCGGTTCATGCGCTACGGCGCCGTGCTCACCGCCGCGAGCCTGGTGGTGGCGTTCGCGGTGCTCGGCCTCGAGCGCGCGCTGGGCGTGCCCGGCTGGCTCGGGCTGCCGGGCTGACCGGCGCGGGGCGGCGCGACGCTACCGCCGGGGCGCGTCGTCGTCGGGGCCGAACCGCCAGCGGATGACGCCGCCGTCGACCCGCACCACCTCGGCCTTGGCCAGCTGCGGCACGTCGTCGTCGTCGACGACGAGGCCGAGCAGCGCCGACAGGTCGGGCTCGTGACCGACCACGAGCAGCGCCTCGGCCGCCGGCTGCGCGCGCAGGCGCTGGGCCAGCCGACGGACGTCAGCCTCCGGTGCCAGCGCCGGGTCGGCGACGATCTCGCCGGGGTAACGCAGCGCCGCGGCGAGCAGCTCCGCGGTCTGCACCGCGCGGGTCAGCGGGCTGGTCCACAGCGCCACCGGCGCGCAGTCGTGCCAGCGCAGCCGGTCCCCCATGGTCCGGGCGTGCGAACGCCCGGCACCGGAGAGGTACCGGGCCGGGTCGGGAAGATCGCGCCGCTCGTCGACGGCCTCGGCGTGGCGGACCAGGTAGAGCGGCACCGCCGCAGCGTACCGCGATCAGATGGGCGTGAGGCCGAAGGTCACCACCACGCGGGCCGAGTCGCCGGTGAGCAGCAGCTGCACGTCGCGGCGCCAGCCGGCCTCGAACACGGCGTCGAGGGTGATGTTGCCGAGGTGATCGTTGGGGTTGAGGAAGCCGTCGGCGTCCCAGAGGTTGGCGTGCAGGCTCACCGCGCTGCCCGGCTGCGGCCGCACCCGGAGGATGTCCTGGGCCAGGTTGTAGGCCTGCGGGTAGGTGTTGCCCTCGGCGATGGTCACCGCGTAGTCGCTGCCGCGGCTCCACAGCGGGATCGACATCTCGTCGCTCTCGACCCAGATGTCGCCGTAGATCTCGAGGTCGTTGCCGGCGTCGCCGCCGTCGCTCTCGACGGTGAGGTTCTTCAGGGTGACCAGCACCTCCTGGCCGACGCGGACGCAGTCCTTGACGGTGTAGTCGGTGGTGAACGACATGCGCGCCGACGAGTTGTCCTTGAGGTTGGCGAGCTTGTACGCGATGGGCGCGCCGGGCGACTCGCGCGAGTAGTCGCCGCCGGAGCGGATGAAGTCCATCAGCGCCTCGTAGCTGTCGATCGTCTGCACCGCGGCGGCGCCGGAGCCGCCGAGGATGAACGCGGTGATCTTGCTGCTCGAGATCATCTCCTCGTAGCTCACCGACACCGAGCCCGAGACGTTGACGCCGGCCGAGTACGCGAACTCGAGGGCGGCGTTCATCTCCTCCGAGGAGTACTCCGACTCGAAGGTGAACACGACCATGCGGCCGTAGGTGATCGACGAGACGTACAGCGGCGGGTTGTACTCGTCGATCTGCTCCTTGACGTCGTCGAGGCCGACCGACGGCGCGAACACGTCGGCGGGCGACCGCGGCTGGTCGACGTCGACCGTGTAGTACGACTGGGTGAACCGCACCAGGTAGCGGCTGCGGACGTCCTGCTGGTTCCAGTCGAAGCTCGCCGAGATGCTGCCGGTGCCGCCCCACGACACGTCGACGCCCAGGGCGAGCGAGAGCTGCTCGGAGGAGTGGACCTGCTCGATCTCGGAGTAGATGTTGGCCGGGGTCGAGCCGATGACCTCGGCGTCGAGGATGTTGGTGAGCTGGTCGCGGTACGACGACAGGCTCGGGGCCTCCATCACCGCCGACTTGCGGCCGGCGAGGTTCTCCATGCCGACCGAGAAGGTCATCGGGTTGCGATCGAACACCATCTGGGTGAACAGGCCGGAGTAGACCGAGTCGGCGCCGACCAGCGCGCCCGGCCACAGCGACTCGGAGTTGGCGCCGTAGGCGACGATCTTGTCGTACTGCCGGGTCTCGCTGAGGTTCTGCGAGGTGCAGGAGTAGTCGCCCTCCTCGGCGGCCGCGCTGCGATCGCCCTCCTCGACCTGGGCCGGGTCGGCCGGCAGGTACGGCAGGGCCCGGATGTAGTCGTCGATGGACTCGCCCGGCGCGGCGACCATGTCGAGGTCGGTCGCGCAGGCCGCGATCGATCCGGTGAGGAGGGTCGTGGTGAGCAGGGTCGAGATACGGCTACGACTCATGCCGGCGGATAGAGCAAGAAGGTGGCCAGGTGTAGGACGATCTCCCAACCCCGTCTTTTCCTATGGTTACCCCCCGTGGTGGTGCCCTGACCGGCTGGGGACTTTCGTCTCCGACGTGTCACATCGCCGGGTGTGCCGGCCTGGCCACCGTGCTCGCCACCCCTGTGGTCGCCGCCCCGGACGCCGCGGAAATCCTGCGGGCGGTCGCTACCGCGCCCCGCGCCGCGATCATACCGTCGGGCCATGAACGTCACCCTGCAGCTCGGCACCGCCACCGCGCGCCTCGACCTCGCCCACAGCCGCATCTTCGCCGGCCGCGACGGCCAGGCCTGCGGGCTCGCCCACGTCGACCCGACCCTGTCGCGGCGACACGCCGAGATCTGGCTCGAGAACGGGCAGACGTACCTGCGCGATCTGGGCTCGTCCAACGGCACCTGGGTCGACGGCCAGATGGCAGGCGCCGACCCGATCGCGCTGCGCCCGGGACAGCAGGTGTACCTGGGCCACGTGCCGCTGGGCCTGACCTGGCAGGGCGCGGCCGGCGTCGGCGGCGCGACCGCGATGATGCAGGCGCCGCCGGAGCTGCTCCGCCTCATCGAGGCGCGCAAGCAGCAGATCGCCGCGGGCACCTTCGCGGCGCCGGCGGCCCCGGCCTCGGCCAGCGCGGTGATGGCGGCGGCGCCGGCGGTCAGCCCTGGGGTCGGCGCCGGAGGCGCGGCGGCGCCGCTGCCGTCGGAGTTCGCCTACCGCCGCCAGGGCGCCAACGGCAACGGCGTGCTCCTCATCGCGCTGCGCGGCGACACGTTCAGCAACGGCGCCACCGTCGACGGCTTCCTCGAGTTCACCGCGACCGACAACGAGACCGTCGCCTGCATCACCATCGAGCTGGTCGAGCACCACAAGAAGGGCCCCAGCGACGGCCACGTGTGGGATCGGGTGCTGGTGCGCCAGGGTCCGTGGCGGACCAAGAAGGGCGACGTCCTGCCGCTGCCGTTCCAGCTGCGGGTGCCGCCGGGAACCTCGATCAGCGGCCGCGACGTGCACTGGGAGCTGCGCGGCCAGGTCGACATCAACTGGGCCAGCGACATCGACGCGACGAGCCCCATCACCATGCGCAACACCGACATCGAGCGCATCCGCGACGCGCTGGGCGGGCTCGACTACCGCATCGTCGAGCTCGAGTCGCGGCCGCTGGGCCAGCGCTTCGAGGGCCTATTCCAGCCGCCGGCCAACCTGCGCTCGCAGCTCGGCATCAACGACATCCAGCTCGCCGTCGAGTACCTCGGCACCAACCTGCAGGTGCGCATGCACGTCGACAAGAAGGGCATGTTCAAGCGCGACCGCACCGTCGAGCAGGTCTTCGACCTCGCCCGGCTGCGGGCGGCGCCGATGGCCGAGGTCTCGGCGTTCATCAAGCAGCAGATCGACGACATCATGGCGATGTAGCCGCCGCCGCCGCGGGCGCTACGGCGTCGGCGGCTGCGCCGACAGCACCTCGTCGATGAAGCCGACGATCGCCGGCACCAAGGTCGGATCGTCGCCCGCCATGCGCATGCCGTGGGCGCTGCCCGGCGCCTGGTGGCGACGCGGACGCACCGCCGGCCCGGCCGCGGCCTGGCCCCACACCGCGGTCAAGAGATCCGCGGCCTCCGCCGGCGCCGCCTCGCTGCTGGTGACCAGCAGCGCTGGGCGATCGTACTGCTTGGCGGCCGGCACCACGTCGAGCCCGCGGTAGCGCAGGCCCGGCGACAGCAGCACGATGCCGGCGGTGTCGAAGTACTTGCCGACCAGCCGCAGCACCTGGGTCGCGGCGATGGAGGAGCCGACGTAGACGGTGTCGGCGGTGCCGATGTCCATCGTCGCGAGGAAGCTGCGCGCCGCCTCGAGATCGAGCAGGCCGTCGGCCCAGTCCTCGGCGACGAAGTCCTTCCAGCGCAGCTCGGTGCCGTCGCTGCGGTGGATGCTCTGGCCGTGGCCGCGCATGTCGAGGGTGAGCACGTGGTAGCGGCCGGCGAGCCCGGCCACGATCGGCGCCCACTCGGCGCGGGTGGAGCTGAGCTGGTGCAGGAGCACGACCGCGCGCCGGCTGCCCGGCGGGCCGGCGCGGTAGGTCGCGGCCAGGCGGACCCCGTCGTCGGTGACCAGCTCGACCTCGGCCTCGACGACGCCGGCCGGATCGCCGGCGGTGTCGGGGAACAGGGTCGCGCTGCCGTGGGCGGTCTGGCTGGTGCGCGGCCCCGACGTGGCCGGCCCTCCGCACGCCAAGCTCCCGACGAGCGCGACCAGCGCGAGCGACGATGTCCTCATGCCGGCGACTCTACCCGGCTCCGCTCGCCGGCGCGCGCGCCGACGATGAACCGCAGGTTGCAGAAGTTGATCGTGAAGTGCGCGACGATCGCCGCGCCGAGATCGCCGGTGATGGCGACCAGCCCGGCGAGCACCAGGCCGCACGCGAACGCCGACAGGGTCCACGGCACGAACCGGCGCCCGGGCCCGATGTGCAGCGCCGCGAACAGCGCGGCCTGGGCGACCGGCCCCAGCCACGGCAACAGCGCGCCGCGGAACAGGAGCTCCTCGCCGACGGCGCTGGCGGCGGCCAGCACCACGATGTCGCGGGTGGCCAATGGCCCGAGCAGATCGCGAAAGCTCTGGCGCAGGGCCTGGCCCCAGCGGGTGAACCGGGCCGCGGCCTGGCTGAGCGCGACCAGGACCAGGCCGGCGAGCAGGCCGACCACCGGCGAGGCCAGCAGCCAGGCCGGGCCGCGCACGGCGGCGCGGTAGGCGTCGGGATCGCCGCGGCCGGCCGCGATCATGAGCGCCAGGAGCGCCATCGCCCCGTACAGGCCGAGCACCAGGGTGGTGCGCGACAGGGGGGCCGGGCGCGAGCTGGCGTACCGCATCGGCAGGCGCCGACCCTAGACCACAACCCGCAGCGGGGGTGCCCCCATCGACCGCGCGAGTCGCCGGGCCGGCGGCTTGACACCCGCCGTCGGCCGGCAGTAAACAGCGCTACCTCGTCGACAGCGACGTTCTCTGCGCGGATGGCGGAATTGGTAGACGCGCTAGCTTGAGGTGCTAGTGGGTAACACCGTGGGGGTTCGAGTCCCCCTTCGCGCACGACTCAGGCGGCCGAAAGGCCGCCTGTTTCTTTTGCCGGGCTGGTTTTCGGGGCGGCCTGCCGGCCGTCCCTGCGCTGACCCGTGCGCTACGGCGACACGACCTGCACCGCGCCCATCGGGCTGACGGTGACCGAGAGCCCGGCGGCGGTGCTCGCCGTGAGGTCGCCGGCGTCGAAGTCGAGCTGCACGACGGTGTCGGCGTCGACGGCCGGCGCCACGACCGGCGGCGTGAACGGGCCGGCGTAGCGCTCGGTCGCCGACAACCGCACCCAGTCGAGCAGGCGCTCGCTGGAGGTGTCCTGCCCGCCGCAGATGATCGCCTTGTCGAAGGTCGGCGTGGGCGACGCTCCGTCGGGCACGTCGACCACGCCATCCTGGTACACGACGACGCCCGTGGCCTCGACCACCATCGCCACGTGGATCGACCGCGGCGCCACGTCGATGACGCCGGTGTCGCTCCAGAGCGAGATCACGTTGCTGCCGCTGTGGACGAGCCGTGGCACGCCGGGCGCCTGCAGCGACGCCGGCGACAGCAGCACGCTCAGGAAGTTCTCGGCGCCGGGTGTGGCCGGCAAGGTCGTGCGCACCAGCCCACTCGCGAAGCCGTCGCCGGGCGCGGTCGCGATCATGCGCAGCTCGAGCGTGCGGATCGTGCGCGGCTCGCTCAGCGCCAGCACGAGCGCGTCGTCGACGTCGCCGCAGCGCAGGTAGGGCGAGGCGAAGGCCGGCGCGGCGTCGCCGTCGAGCGACCGCGCATCGATTCTGGCGGCGCCGCCATCGCCGGTGGCATCGACACCGCCCGGGGCGCCGCCATCGAACCCGAGCCGGCCGCACGCCACGACCGCGCCCGCCGCGACCACCGCACCGAACCAGGCGCCACCACCCATCGCGTGATCTTGCGTCGACGCGCCTCGCATGCCAAGCGGGGACGCGTGAGGTGACCTCACGGGTGTCGTGCGCCGCTGGCTACGGCGCGCAGTCGCCCGGGCACGACGCGGCGTCCTCGCCGGGCGCGTCACACAGGAAGTCGCCGCAGCGCACCGGGCACACCGGCGAGCCGACCGCGCAGTCGTCGGGACACGAGCGGCAGGTCTCGAGGGGATCGCAGGTGCCGTCGCCGCAGCGAGGCCCGTCGGCGAAGCAGACCACGGCGTCGGGCGGACAGGTGGGATCGCAGCTCGCCCAGCAGTCGTCGTCGGCGCAGCCAACCAGGCCGTCGCCGTCGATGTCGACGCCGGCGTCGCACGCCTCCACCCGCGTCTGCGGCACCCAGCCCCAGGTCCAGACGTCGCTGAGGATCGCGGTCGAGCGCCCGAAGCCCGTCACCACCCGACCGGCGCGGCCCACCACGCCGAGCACGTGCTCGAACCGCACCCCCGGCGAGGTCGACCCGGCCTCGAGCATCCAGGTGTTGCCGTCGAGGATCCAGGTGTCGGTGGCGCTGCCGCCGTCGGACTGCCCGCCGTAGGTGAACGGGCGCTGGCTGCGCGGCTCGAGCACCATCGGGCCGCGCGATGGCCCGAGCGAGACCTCGACCTCGGTCCAGCTGCCGGCGCCGAGCTCCCACACCGCGCCCGCCGGCAGGGTCCCGCCGGCGGCGACCAGGACGTCGCGCCGGCGATCGAGCGCGAGCCCGAGGCCGGTGGCCGCCGGCAGCGCGCCGACGTCGGTGAGCCGTCGCCAGCCGTCGTCGTCGAGCGCCCAGGTCTCGTCGCCGCCGCTCGATCCACCGACGAGCACGACCGCGTCGCGGCCGACGTCGTAGGCCATGGCGTGGCCCGAGCGCGCGCTCGGCGCGACCCCGGGCGCGAGCTCGGTCCAGCTCGTGCCGTCGTAGGTCCAGGTGTCGTCCAGCTCGCCGCTGTCGGCGCCGCCGAAGAGCACCACGCGGGCGCGCGCGTCGTCGTACGCCATCGCCGGGATCCGCCGGCTGCTCGGCGCGATCGCCGCGGTCGCGTCGCGCCAGCGGGCGCCATCGAACTCCCAGGTGTGGGACGGCTGGCCGGTTGCACCCTCGAAGACCACGACCATCACGCCGCGGCGCGCATCGTAGGCGGAGGCCGCAAAGGGCCGGCCCATGGGGAGCACCGGCGCCGTCGCCTGCGCCCAGCTCGCACCGCTCCGACGCCACATCGCCTGGCTGCCGGTGGTGCCGCTGCCGTACGTCACCACCTCGGCGCGGGCCAGGTCGACGGCGACGGCCGCGCCGTCGAGCGAGCCGACGCCGCCGACCGGCGCGTCGGCGGTCCAGGCGGCGCCGTCGAAGCGCCAGCTCACGAAGTCGGGCGCGACCGCGGTGACCATCCCCGGCTCGAGCTCGAAGAACGCGGCGCGCGCGACGACCGCCGGCGGCGCCGTCGGCACCACCGTCCACGCCGCGCCGCGGAGCAGCCAGGTCTCGGTCGCGGCCGCCGCGCCGTCGCTGCCACCGACCACCACGACCTCGTCGCGACGCGGATCGTAGGCCGCGCTGGCCCGGGTCCGCGCGGCGGGCAACGGCGCCAGCGCCTGCCAGCGCACGCCGTCGGTGGCGAGGCTCCAGGCGTCGGCGAGCGTCCCGCCCGCGGAGGTGCCGCCGACGAGGATGGTGCGCCGCGCCGCCGCGTCGTAGGCCATCGCGGCGTCGCTGCGTGCCGCCGGGCGCGTCGCCGACGGCACCAGCGCCCAGCTCACGCCGTCGTAGCGCCAGGTGTCGTCGAGCGGGCCGTCGTTGGAGGTGAGCCCCCCGAACATCACCACGGCGCGCGCGCCGGCGTCGTAGCTCATGGCGTGCCGGTAGCGGGCCGGCGGCGGTGCGCCGGACACGCTGCGACGCCAGGTGGCGCCGTCGAACTCCCAGGTCTCGTTGTAGTCGAGGTACGCCTCCGGCGCGGCCAGGCGCCGACCGCCGAACATCACGAGCACCGCGCGCGCCGCGTCGTAGGCCATCGCGGCGCCGGACCGTCGCTGCGGCAGGGTCCACCCCTCCAGCCGCCAGGCGCCGGCCTCGACCCGACAGCTCGCGGCGCAGCCGTCGAGGCCACGCCGGTTGCCGTCGTCGCAGGTCTCGCCGACGACGAAGTCCAGGGTGCCGTTGCCGCAGGTCTCGTCCGAGCGACAGTCGGGCGCGCAGCCGTCGCCGGGCACCAGGTTGCCGTCGTCACACACCTCGAGCCCGGGATCGACGATGCCGTCGCCGCAGCGCTGGAGCACGCAGGTCGACTGGCAGCCGTCGTGGTCGAGCAGGCCGCCGTCGTCGCACTCCTCGCCGGGATCCCGCACCCCGTTGCCGCAGGTCTCGTCGGAGGCGCAGTCGCTGGCGCAGCCGTCGCCGTCGAGGCGGTTGCCGTCGTCGCAGGCCTCGTCGAGCGCCAGGTCGAGGACGCCGTCGCCGCAGCGCGCGAGCTGGCAGCTCGCCTGGCAGCCATCGCCGTCGAGCAGGTTGCCGTCGTCGCACACCTCGCCGCGGGCCGGATCGAGCTCGCCGTTGCCGCAGGTCTCCTCGGAGCGACAGTCGAACCGGCAGCCGTCGCCCGAGGTCTGGTTGCCGTCGTCGCACACCTCGCCGGGATCGACGACGCCGTCGCCACAGCGCGTGATCACGCAGACGCCGGCGCGACAGCTCCCGGTGCCGGCGGCGCCGAGGTCGCAGCCCGCGCCGTCGTCCTGGCCGGCGCAGGCGTCGAGCTGCGCGGGATCGACGCAGGCGTTGGTGCTCGGCGCACACACCTGCTCGGGCGCGCACGTCAGCTCGCCACAACGCGGCAAGGTGCCGTCGAGGCACCCCGCCAGGACGACCGCGCCGAGCACGGCGAGCGCGGCGCACCCCGTCCCCATCTCCGCAGGGTAGCGCGAAGCGCCGGGCCCGGCGTGGCCGACCTCGCGCCCCTGGTTCGACCAGTTTTTTGCCCCCGCTGGCGGCGCGGCCTAGCGTCGGGGCATGCGCGCCCGCCCGACCCTCGCCCTCGCCGTGCTCGTCGCGCTGGGGCTCGCCGCCCGCGCCCACGCCGACGACACCTCGGCCAGCGACAAGCTGCGCATCCTCTACTCGAGCCGGTTCACCTTCACCCCCGACGGGCTGCCGCTGGTCACCGTCGAGATCATGGGCGGCCAGCGCGAGGTCACGCTGATGGCGCCGGGCGGCTTGCGGGTGCGGCCCGACGGCGACGGCGGCAGCGCGGTCGAGGCCGACGGCGGCACCACCTGGGTCCTGCGCGCCGAACACACCACCCCGGCCAAGATCCAGGAGTGGACCGTGGTCGAGACCACCAGCCCCGAGGATCAGCCGGGCATCGCCGCCGCGCTCGAGCGCTGGACCCAGCGCGGGTTCGCGCCGCGCGCCTTCGAGGTCGGCACCATCTTCGGCGTCGGCGGCGAGGTCATCGACACCCGCGAGGTGCGCATCGCGATCGATCCGGTGCCCGCCCCCGGCGGCGAGGCGCGGGCCCAGCTCCACGCCCGCCGCTACGCCCTGCCGACGACGGTTCACGCCGAGCTGGTCGCGCGCCCGACCGGCACGATCGTCGCGACCAGCGGCACCACCGTGGTGCGCAACCCGTCGGTCTTGTGGCTGCAGCCGCGCTCGACCGCCGACACCGTCACCGTGCGCGACGTGGTCGTCGGCGGCGGCGGCTCGCAGCTCACCACCTCGCGCGAGGATCGTCGCTACTGGGGCTCGGTGTACGTGACCCTCGATCGCGACGGCGCGCTGGTCGCGGTCAACGCGGTGCCCGAGGACAAGCTCCTCGCCGGGCTGGTGCCGGCGGAGATCTTCCCCGACGCGCCGGAGGCCGCGCCGACGCCCAGCGCCACGCCGCGCGCACCGAGCTCATCGGCAAGCTCGGCAAGCGCAGCCTCATCGATCCGTTCATGCTGTGCTCGACCCAGGCCTGCCAGGTCTACGCCGGCGCCGGCAGGAGCACCCGCGGACCACCAAGGCGGTGGCGCGCACCCGCGGCCAGGTCATGCTGCGCGACGGCGGCGGCCTGGTCGACGCTCGCTGCAGCGCGTCGTGCGGCGGCCACGGCGAGGACAACGATCACGTCTGGGTGGCGAGCCCGATCGTCGCTGCGCGGTCGCGCCGACGCCAGCAAGGCGCGCAGCCAGCCGATCGACGAGGCCGGCCTGAAGGCGTTCCTCGCCGAGGATCCCAGGGCACAGCTGGTGCGGCCGCGCGGTCCAGGGGTGCGGCCGCTTCGGTGGACCGAGCGCATCACCTCGGCCGACCTCGACGCCTGGGCCCGCGCCGCGTCCCCACCGTCGGCCACGTGGTGGCCATGACCGCCAAGACCCGCGGCGCCTCCGGCCGCATCGGCACCTGGTCGTGCGCCGCGGGCGGCACCGCCGAGATCAGCGGCGACCTCCGCATCCGGCGCGCTGCTCGGCGGGCTCAAGTCGAGCCTGTTCCAGATCGAGGTCGAGGGTCCGGCCTCGGCGCCGACGGCGTTCGTGCTGCACGGCGCCGGCTTCGGCCACGGCGTGGGCATGCCAGACCGGCGCCATCGGCATGGCCGAGGCCGCGCGGATCGCACCGCGATCCTGGGCCACTACTACCGCGGCACTCACGTGCACACGATCTACTGAAGCGCCGCGCGACGAGGCGTCGGTGCCGTCGACGCCGCGCGCAGGCGGCACGGACTGACGAGAGTTCGCCCGGCAGATGGTGGGCCTGCCGGGATCGAATCACCGACGAGCAGATGCGTACGCTGTCACACCAGTGACACGGCCGCTTCACTCGTTCTGGAAAGTTCCAGCGCGCGGGCGATTCCGCGATTTTCCCGGCAGGATCGCCGGCCGAGTAGGGTTGTATGGGGAGCGTTCGCTTGAGTCCCGGCGAGTGCTGGGTGCGGGCTGGACGCGGGAGGTAGTTATGATGACCGTGGGTACTGTGAAGTGGTTCAACGACGCGAAGGGGTTCGGGTTCATCAGCCGCGCATCGGACGGGGCGGACGTGTTCGTGCACTACTCGTCGATCGACGGTGACGGCTTCCGCACCCTGGCCCAGGGCCAGGAGGTGCAGTTTCTCGAGGAGAACGGTCCCAAGGGGCTGTTCGCCGCCAAGGTCGTCGCCGCCGGCACGATCTCGCCCGAGTAGTCCGCCCTGCTCGCGGCCGCGCGCGGGGCTCCCCGACGCGGGGCCCGCGCGAACCGACGGTGGCGCGGCGTCAGCGTGCGGGGCATAGGCACCAGCGCAGCGCACGCGTGCGCCGCACGCCCGAGCACCTGCTCCGTGCACTCGTTCAGCGCACGAGCTGCGCCGCGCGATAGCCGCCGCCGTCGGGCACCAGCACGATCACGAAGCTGAGCTTGCTGCCGCGCACGCTGAGCAGCAGCGTGCCGTCGGGGGCCTTGGCCGCGCCCTTGCTGCCGGCGGCGTACTCGGCGGCGGTGAGCAGCTCCCAGCTCACCATCTGACCGGCGTCGACGATGAGCTCCTTGTAGAGGTCGGCGAGCTCGGCCTGGTTGTCGGCGGTGGCGCCGCTGCTGGTGGCGAACGGCACCCGCGACTGCGCGACCATCTTGCCGACCTCGGCGGTGGCGAGCCCGGAGATCCACAGGTTGGCGACCATCAGCGCCGCCTCGCTCTTCACCGTCGTCGTCGGCGAGCGCGGCCCCTGCCCGCCGGCGTCGGGAGTCACGGTGGTGGTGCCGCGGGTCGCGCCGCCGCCGGCGATGGGCTCGATGCCGCCGGGGATGTCGGTGAGGATGTATGGCTCGACGTTGAACGTGCCGCACTGGCGCCAGTTCCGGTAGAACGCCCAGCGCAGGTAGACCCGCTGATCCACCGAGCGGATCTCTTCGGGCGTCTCCTCGTAGGGCCCCGCGGTCATGATCGTGTCGATCGCGGCGACGTCGAACTCGAGCTTGCCCGACGGGTGGGCGATGGTCGTCTTGTACACCGTGCCGTCGGGGTTGAGCGCGTTCTCGAGGTTGACCCACAGCTCGAAGTCGTTGAGGGCGTAGTCCGCCGGCTTGCCGTCGAGGGTGTCGAGGAAGCCGAAGCCCCACAGCTCGTGGATGCGGCGGTGCATGCGCGCGACGTAGAGCGCGAACGGGTGGGCCCGGGTCTTGAGCGCGGTCTGGTTGCCCGGCCGCACGTCGGGCGTGAAGTTCTCGAGCGCCGACTTGATGGCCTCGAACTTCTTCTCCCAGCGGCCCTTGCGCGCCGACGCCTTGCGCGCGGCGAGCTCGCGCTCGGCGTCGACCTTGTCCTTGCCCACCAGGCGCTCGTAGTCGGCCATGTCGAGGCGCGCGCCGACGCCCGGCGCGCCGCGCTCGCCGGGCTTGCGACCGTCGCCGCGGGCGCGCTCGACCAGGGAGCCGCGGCCGCCGATGTCGCGCATCGCCAGCATGCCCGGCTCCGAGGTCTCACCGGTGCCCTCCTGACCATCGTCGCCGCCGTCGCCGACGATGGCGCCCGACGCCTCGCCGGCGTCGCCGGACCGATCCGAGATCTCGAGGCGCTCCGGGGTGGTCGCCGTCGAGGTCTCGAGCTGACGGATGACGTCGTCGGGGCCGCCGACCTCGGGGCTGGTGGTGTCGGGGTGCTCGATCGACGCGACCGCGGTGCCGTCCATCGCGCGCTCGAGGTTGGTGTCGGTGGCGGCGGTCTCCTCGGCGACGTCGCGGTTCTTGTCGGACAGGTGGGTGGCGTCGTCGGGCGCCTTGTCGACGACGTGCTCGTCGGGCACCTCGACCATGCGCATGTTGGCCGGGATCGGCGCCACCGGCGGCGGCGGGGGCTGCTCCGGCGGCGGCGGCGGCGGTGGCACCGCGAGCTCCGGCGGCGGCGGCACCAGCGCGACCTCGACCGGGCGATCGACGGTGAGCTGCTCGGCGTCGATCGCCGCCGGGGTCGGCTTCGGCGGGGTCGGCGCCCGAGGCGGCGTGGGCGCGGGCGTCGGCGGCTCCTCGATCGGCTCGGTGATCGCCGGCAGCACCACGTCGTCGAGCGCCGGCGCGGTGACCCAGGCTACGTCGACCTGCTCGGGCGGCCCGTCGAAGGCGACCTCGACGTCGACCGAGGCGTCGAGGACCAGCGCGCACACGCGGACGTCCTGACCCGGGGCCGACAGCGCCTCGGGGGTGCACGCGGCCAGCGGATCGCCGAGCACGCCGCGCAGCGGCGCCGGCGTGCGCATCGGGAGCTGGGACCAGCCGCCGAAGATGGCGTCGGCGGCGGCGACCGCGACCAGCCGCAGCGCGGTGCCGCGGTCGGTCGGCAGCCGACAGGTCGACGCCGCGCACTGCAGGATCACCGCGCCGGTGTCGACCCGCTCGACCCGGACCAGGCCGTCGCCGTCGCCGATCTTGTGGATGGCGAGCACCGGCTGCGGGTCGTCCCGGGTCAGCTCGTAGGCCACCATGGCCGCGCCCTGGGCCGACGCCGACAGCACCAGGGCCAGGGCGATCCACCCGCTCTGGCGGTATCGACGCGTCGTGGCCACGGCCCTGCCAGTGTGACACGCCACGGCCGGTCCGCGATGCCCGGGATCCGGGCCGCTCGCCGAGGAGCCCGGGGCCCGCTCAGGGCGCGATGGTCGTGGTGCCGACGATGGTCAGGCCCGCCGCGAAGGCCTCCGAGGTCGGCACCGGGAGCTGCGGGTTGCCCATGACCACGAAGTCCTCGCCGACGGTGGTCAGCGCGTCGAGCCCGGCGTAGCTGGCGAGCTGGGCGTTGCCGGTGATCGACAGATCGCCGGCGACCTGGGCCAGCGCGCCGGCGCCGGCGAAGCTGAGCAGGGCCGGGTTCGACGCCACCGTCATCGCGCCGCCGACGGTGGCCAGGGCGCCCAGGCCGGTCAGGTCGGCCAGCTGCGCCGCCGCGCGCACGGTGAGGTCGCCGGCGATCGACACCAGCGCGTCGAGCTCGATCGTGGTGAGCACCGGCAACGTGGTCAGGTTGACCCGCCCGGTGACGAAGCGCAGCGCCGGCAACGACAGCCGGGTCAGCGAGTTCGAGCCGGTCACCACGAGGCCACCGGAGGTCACCGCCTGCGGTAGCTCGATGGTCGCCAGCGCACCGTTGCCGTCGAACTGCATGAAGTCGCCGGTGCCGAGCAGCGCCGGGAACGCCAGCCGGGTGAGCGCGGCGTTGTTGCTGAGGATGAGGCGGCTGCTCGACTGCTCGATGGGCAGATCGACCTCGGTCAGCGCGCGGTTGCCGCTGATGTCGACCAGCGCCACGCTGCGCAGCTCGTCGAGGGCGGCCACCGAGGTGAGCGCCGGGTTGCCGCGGATGGTGAACGTGCGCTCGATGGCCCGGAGGTTGTCGAGGCCGTCCAGGCTGGCCAGCTGGGTGTTGTTGCTGATGGAGAGCGATCCCGGGAAGGTCACGATCGGCTCGAGCCCGCGCAGGTCGACCAGGGCGTCGTTGCCGACGATGGTCATCGCGTACACCCGGGTCAGCCGGCCGAGCCCGTCGAGGTCGACCAGCGCCGGGTTGCCCTGCACCAGCACGGTGTCGCCGACCCAGCGCAGCGCCTCGAGCCCGGCGAGGGTGGTCAGCTTCGAGGCGGCGACGATGACGTCGCCGGTGACGATGCCGAGCTCGGGCAGCGGCGGGATGGTCGCGCCGGTGGCGCCCGAGACCAGGAGGTCGCCGTCGATGCAGGTCGCGCCGTCGAGCTGGGTCCAGTCGGCCGCGGTGGCGATGGTCACCGGCCCGGTCACCACGGTGCCGCCGTCGCACTGCACCGGATCGTCGCCGTTGCACACGTACTGGGTCGAGGTCACCTCGTCGTCGTCGAGATAGCCGTCGCGATCGCGGTCGAGGCCGGTGAGGATGGCGGCGCCGCCCGCGGGACAGTTGGGTCCCTCGGGCTCGGCGTCGATGCGCACCAGGGTGGCCGGATCCGGGCCCGGGCCCGCCGGATCGCCCTGGTCGTCGGTGCACCCGCTCGCACCCAGGCTCGCCGCCAACCCCAGCGTCATCGTCAGGGCAAAGCGCCCAGCTCCGCGTTGCCGCATCCCGCCTCGCATGGAAGGCAGTGTAGCGGTGCCCGCCGGCGGCGGCGCGACTTTCGCGCCGCCGGCGCGGGGGTGGCCACGGCCACCCGCTCCCGGCTACAGCTTGCGGTAGACGCCGACGACGATGCCGATGATGTCGACCGACTTGAAGTCGGCCCGGCGCACGATGATCGGCGCCATGTTGCTGTTGGCGGGCTGGAACCGGATGCGATCCCCCTCGGGGAAGTACCGCTTCACGGTCGCCTCGCCGTCGATCATCGCCACCACGATCTCGCCGACCGAGGCCGACGGCGTCTTCTTCACGAACACGTAGTCGCCGTCGAAGATGCCGTCCTCGATCATCGACTCGCCGACGATGCGCAGGCCGAAGACCTCGCGGTGCCCGCCCAGGAGCACCCGATCGACCCGCACCGTGTCCTGGGCCTGCTCGATGGCGAGGATGGGCTGGCCGGCGGCGACCCGCCCGAGGATGGGCACCGAGGCCAGCTCGTCGTCGCTGTCGAAGGCCTCGACGTTGGAGACCGGCGCGGTCGAGCCGAGCCGGCGCCGGCTGGCCAGCGGCACGATGTCGGCGCCGCCATCGTCGGCCCCGGCGAAGATCGGCCGCATGGCGCGGGACTTGAGGTCCTCCCGGCGCAGGTGGCCCTTCTTCTCGAGCGCCTTGAGGTGATCGTTGACCCCGTTGGTCGAACGGATCCCGAAGTGCTCGCCGATCTCGCGCAAGGTCGGCGGGTAGCCGCGCTCGCTGATCGACTGCGAGATGAAGTTCAGGATGTCCTGCTGGCGCTGGGTGAGGAGGTCGGCCATCGGGGGTTCCTTACGTAACTGAACAGACAGACGGTACTGAACACACCATCACCCGTCAATTTTTCTGCGAACTTTTCGCCGCCGCGCGCAGCGGGCACGATGACCTGGTGACGGCCTGGCCTCTCGCACCGCTCGCCGTCGCCTTGCTCGGCGTCGGCGGCTTCGACCGCGCCGTCGATCGCTTCGTCGCCGGCGACTACGCCGAGGCGCGCCGCCTCGCCGAGCGCGGCGGCCCCGAGCCGGTGGCGGTGGCGCTGGTCGGGCCCGACCGGTCGCGGTGCGCACCGCCCTCCTGGTCGCGCCCGACGTCGACGACGCCTACGTCTTGCTCGGGCCGCTCGCCGAGCAGGCCGATAGCTGGAACCGCGCCACCGCGGCCCACGCCGCCGACGCCGCCCGGCAGATCGCCCGCCGTCTCGGGCCACGGGCGCCGGTCGCCGCCGACGTCGACGATGACGAGCTCGAGGCGCGGCAGACCCGCTACCTCGCGCTGGCGCAGCGCGCCGATCGCTGGCCCGACGTCCGCGTCGCCGCCCTCGAGGTGGTCGCGGCGCTGGCGACCGTGCGCGCCCGCGGCGAGGATCTCGTCGAGCCAGGCTACGACCTCACCGCGCTGCTCGCCGATCCCGAGCCGGAGCTGCGCCGCGCCGCTGCGGAGCTGTTGCCGTCACCGACCACCGAGGCCCAGCGCCCGGCGCTGGTGCGCGCGCTCCTCGACGATCCGGTGCCGGCGGTGTCGCTGGCCGCGGCCCAGGCGCTGTGCGGCGATCTGGTCGGGCTCGGCGCCGGCGATCCCGAGGCGGTGCTCGGCGCGATCGGGCCGCTCGGCCTCGAGCGGCTGCGTGGCTTCGTGTCCGCCGAGGACGCCGGCGACGATCCCGATCTCCCGGTCGCCGCGCTGCTCGACGCCGCGCGCTGCCTGGCCGCCGCCGGTGGCAAGGACGATCGCGCCGCGATCCGGGCCCTCGGCCGCCACGGCCCACGCGCGGTGCGCGACATCCTCGCCGGCTGGGAGCTGGACTAGAGCGCATCTCACAACCTGGCGCGGGCTGCGACCGGCGCGCTGCGGACGCCTCGGCGCGTGCGTGGCGCTGCTCGCTCCTCACATGGCTACGGCCATGCTCGTCGCTGCGCTGCGGGCGCGCGTCCCCTGCCACCACCCCCGCCACCCGCCGATGCACCTCGCATCGCTTGGTCTCGCGCCACGCCAGGTCGTGGGATGCGCTCTAGCGACGTCGACGGCGACCGACGCCGAGCCCGACCGCCACCAGCAGCGCCGCGACCCACGGCGGGCCCTGGCGCGGCCCGGCCTGGCAGCAGCCACCGGTGTCGAGCAGCGCCGTCGGGTAACACAGCCGGGCGACCCCGCCGGGCGCTGGCGTGCACGAGTACTCGTCGGGGCACTGCCCCTCGACCGCCGGCACGCACGCCACGGTGCAGGCGCCGAGGCGGTCGTCGCACCGCTGGCTCGCGCAGTCGAGATCGTCGGCGCAGCTCGCGCCGAGCGCCGCGGCGCCGAGCGCCGGGACGCAGCGACCGGCGGCGTCGCAGGCCTCGCCGGCGGCGCAGCCCTCGGCCAGGTCGCAGCCGACGCCCTGGGTCACCCGCACGGTGGCGACCCCGACCTGGCCGAGGTCGGACACCACCCGCGCCTCGAGGTCGAGCACGCCGTCGGAGACGTCGGCCGGGATCGCCAGCTCGAACAGCCGATCGTCGATGGCCACCGCCTGCTCGGCGCGCCGCCGGCCGTTGATCCACAGCTCGACCCGGATCGCGGTGCGCGGCTCGTCGGTCTCGACGAAGACGGTGGTGGCGCGCGGCACCACCAGGCCGTCGGTCGGGTACGGGATGGTCACCGCGCCGGCCTGGGGCACCACGCCCGGGTCGAGCGCGGCGGTGAGGCGCTCGTGCGAGCTCTGCAGCCCGGAGCACTTGCACGGGCGGGTGCCCTCGAACTCGCCGCACGGCAGCTCGAGGTTGAGGAAGACCTTGCCCTCGCAGCTCGTGAGGTAGGTCATCGGATCCTTGCACTCGAAGGCGTGGTCGAGGCCGTAGACGTGGCCGGCCTCGTGCGCCACCGTCGCGCACAGGTCGGCGGGGTTGCCCGCCGCGTGGATGTTGGCGAAGGCGAAGCCGATGACGCCGACCTGGGGCGAGCAGTCCGACGTCAGCGGCGCGATGCCGAGGGTGGTGGCGTCCTGGCCGATCTCGTCGGGGCGGCCGGCCACCATGATCTCGACGTGGGCATCGCCGGGCGTCGGCTCGACGTCGACCACGTCGACCCCGTACGGCGCGTAGGTCGCGCGCACGCACGCGAGCATCGCGGTCCAGGCCTCGTCGCCGAGCGAGAACGGCGACAGCGTCGAGTCGCCGGTGGGGATCGTCGAGCGATCCTCGTAGGCGTCGTTGCCGCCGGTGCGGATCGCGCAGCCCTGGGCGCACCGGTTGAGGAACAGCCGGTCCGGGGTGCCGGCGCGCCGCGCGGTGCGCGGCTGGGGCTCGACCACGACGATGTCGTCGCCGCGGGTCGGCGGCGCCGCGTGGGCTGGCGACGCGCCGAGCCCGAGCACCAGGCTCGACGTCACCATCGCCGCCGCGCGCATGCAGCCCGAAGGCTAGCACGCGCGCGCGCACCGCTCGCTACTCCGGGTAGGAGGTCCAGCCCGCGGTCCAGTCGTCGGTGCCGACGGCGCCGCAGTAGGTCGCGGTCACGTCGAAGCCGCCCGGCGGGGTGCCGCAGGCCATCACCGGCGACGACGCCAGCACGCCAAAGACCGGTGCGGTGAGGTTGGTCGCGTCGACGATCTCCGGGTCGGTGCCCATGACGTTGGAGGTCTTGGCCGACAGCTCGGCCTCCTCGTCGAAGGCGTCGTCGTCGAACTCGGCCGACCACAGCGGGCCGACGCCGGCGTTGTTGTGGAAGAAGGTGGTCTCGATGGCCAGGCTGCCGTCGGCGAAGGCCGCCTCGGACGCCGCGGAGTCGATGTCGACCGCGTACGTCTTGAAGTTGGTCACGACGGCGTTGTGGATCCGGCCCGCGGTGCCACGGCGCAGGTGCATGCCGCCCTGGTCGACGCCGCCGGCGCCGCCGCCGATGAGGGTCACGTTCCACAGGGTCGGCGCGCTGCGCGGCATCGCGGTGTCGGGCGCGTCCGCGTTGCTGTCGGCCTCGATGCCGCGGTTGCCGCGGGTCGCGCTCTGCTGGACGATCAGGTGCTGGGCGGTGCCGGTCCAGCCCATGTCCCAGTCGAGGCCGTCGTCCTGGGCCAGGGTCACGACCACGTGGCGGATGTCGACGCGGCCGCCGAAGATCTCGAGGCCGTCGTCGAGGCCGCGGTGGATCTGGACGTAGTCGATGACGGTGCCGGTGCCGCAGCCGGCGAGGGTGAGGCCGTTGAGCTCGTTGTCCTGGTTGAGGGCGTAGCCGGCGTACTCGATGCGGGCGTAGCGCAGGGTGCCGCAGTCGTGGCCGTCGTCGGGGTTGGCGCCGCCGCCGTACTGGATGCGGGCCACGTCGGTGCCCGCGGCGAAGCCCTCGACGGTGAGGTTGCCACCGTCGGCGTTGATGCCGGAGGTGCCGAGCATCACCACGCCGCCCCAGTCACCCGACACCGGGGTCGCCTTGGCGCTGGTGAACACGATCGGCTGCGCGACGGTGCCCTCGGCGTCGAGGCGGCCCTCGGTGGTGATCACCAGGACGCTGCCGCTCTCGCCCTTGATGACCGTGCCCGGGGCGATCGAGAGGGTGGCGCCGCCGACGACGTACGTCGGCAGCTCGAGGGTGACCTCGCCCGACCAGCTGGTGTCGGTGTCGATGACCAGCTCGGTGGGGGTTGGCGGGGGGGTGTCCTCGTCGGTGCACCCGACGAGGACGGCGGGCCCGACCAGCGAGCTGGCCAGGACGAAGACGGAGCAGATCGAGGGACGAGACATGATGGGACCTTTCGAGATGACGTGACGAAGCACGAAGAACCGGTTCACCTGGGCGTCCACTCCAGGCCGATCGACACCGCCACGCCGGGCTCGCGGCTGGCGACGACGACGTCGGCCTGGGTGACGCGGACGTCCTGATCGAGCACGTTGGTCGCCGACGCCTTGAGGCGCAGCTCGTCGCCGAGCGGGCGCGCCAGCGCGAGGTCGACCCGGTGCTGGGGCTGCTCGTAGGCGTCGGGCACGCCCTGGATGCCGACGTCGCTGATGCGCGCGCCGACGACGTTGTAGAAGACGCCGAGGTCGAGCCCCGACGCGCGCCGCCACTCGACGCCGACGTTGACCGCGTAGGGCGACTGCCCGTACATGGGCCGATCGCGGGTGGTGAGCAGCGCGGCGCCCTCGCCGAGCTCGACCTGCGAGTGCATCAGCGCCAGGTTGGCGCCCACCCGCAGCGTGCGCAGCGCCGGGGTCAGGCGGCCGAGGCCGACCCGCGCCTCGAGCTCGCCACCGACGAGCATGCCGTGGTCGGCGTTGCGGAAGCTGGCGTCGTTGCCGTTGACGAGGACCTGCTCGATGGGGTTGCCGAACCGCTTGGCGAAGGCGCTGGCGGCCAGCACCTCGGCCTCGCCGAGGAACCACTCCCAGCGCAGATCGCCGCTGGCGATCGAGGTCGGCTCGAGCTCGGGGTTGCCCGACACGCTGCGGCGACGGGCGACGTCGAAGTAGAGGAACGGCGCCAGCTCGCGGAAGCGCGGCCGCACCAGCGTCGTGCTGGCGGCGGCGCGCAGGTTCATCGCCGGCGTCAGCGCGTAGACCAGGTTCACCGCCGGCAAGACGTCGCGGTCGGTGCGGCCGAGGTCGACCGTCATGCCCGAGACCGCGAACTCGGTGCCGTTGCGGATGCCCTGGGTCGCGAGCTCGCCGCGGACGCCGACGATCGCGCGCAGGCGCTCGGTCGCCTCGAGCTCGGCGCTGGCGTACACCGAGCCGACCACGAGCTCGGCCCGGTACGAGTCCTCCTCGAGGGTGTTCTCGACCAGCCGGAAGTCGGGGCCGATGTGCTCGGCGGCGAACATGTCCTCCGGCCGCTGCTGGCGGACGGCGTTGTCGTCGCCGACGAACTCGTAGCGGAACCGGCGCGACGCCAGGGTGCGGGTGCTGCCCTGGACCGCGGCGCCGGCGCTGGCGCGCACGCGGCCGCGTGGCACCCGCACGTCGACCCCGGCGCCGGCGGCGCGCTCGTCGAGCAGCGAGAAGAAGCGCTGGCCGCTGCCGGGCTGGTCGCGGTAGGTCGCGGTGCCGTCGGGGCCGACGTTGTAGGTGATGTCGCGGCTGTCGAGCTCGTCGCGCGCGGTGGTGGCGCCGTTGGCCTGCCAGCGCAGCTCGGCCCCGCCCTCCCCCAGCGCGTGGGTGCCGACGAGCTGGGTGAACAGGAGCTGGCGCTCGACGAAGGACAGCCGGGTCGAGTCGAGGCCGGTGGCGTCGCGATCGCTGTAGCCGTCGACGACGCCGGTCTGGTCCTCCCCGACGTGGGCGTAGAGCGCGAGCAGCTCGAGGCGATCGTCGTCGGTGAGCTGGTAGCCGAGGTTGGCCAGGCCGCCGAGGGTGGCCTCGGCCTCGCCCTGCCGGTAGCGAAGGTCGTCCTGCACCGACAGCATGCCGCCGTCGAGGGCGGTCGAGCGGAGGACCCCACGCTGGGTGCTCAGCCCGCGCCGGAACGACGCGCTCGCCAGGTAGCCCAGGCGCCGGCCACCGACGTGGGTGGTGTCGCCGAGGCTGACCCCGAGCGAGAGGTTCGGCATCGAGGTCTCGCGATCCGCGCTCCACACGTTGGCGAACGACTCGCCGACCTGCTCGGCCTGGGCCGGGTCGAGGTCGCGCGCCGGGCGATCGGTGGGGACCGTCGACGGCAGGCCGCGGCCGCCGTCGTCGAAGCCGAAGAAGTCGCTGGCGCCGCCGCTGGCGTTGCCGAGGCCGTCCTGGAAGGTGGTGGAGGTGGCCGCCGACGTGCTCGCGGTGAACTTGAGCTCGCGCTCGGTGGGGTACGAGTTGGTCGCGATGAGGAGCGCGCCGCCGCCGAACTGCGCCGGCAGCTCGGCGCTGTAGCTCTTCACCGCGGTCAGGGTCGCGAGCAGCGAGGTCGGGAACAGATCGAGGGGCACCGCGTTGCGATCGGGCTCCGGGCTCGGCAGCGGCACGCCGTTGAGCAGGGTCGTCACGTAGCGCCCCTCGAGCCCACGCAGCGCCACGTAGCGCCCGTCGACGAGGCTCACCGAGACCATGCGCTGGGCGGCGTCGCCGGCGTTGCTCGCCGGGGTGCGGCCGATCTCCTGGGCGCTGAGCGAGTCGGTGACCGCCACCGCGGCGCGGCGATCGGCGAGCGCCGCCGACTCGGTCTTGCCGTCGAGCTTGGCCACCACGTCGATGACCTCCTCGCCGGTCACCACCGGCTGGAGGGTCACGACGACGTCGACCAGCGCGCCCTCGGTCACCCGCACGGTGACGGTGGCCGGGCTGAACTCGTCGGTCGCCACCGTCAGCTCGCGCGCGCCGGCGGTGGCCGCGACCACGAACGCGCCGTCGAGGTCGGTGGCGGCCTCGCCCCTGCCGACGACGGTGACCACGACGCCGGGCATGCCCATGCCGGTGGTGCCGTCGACCACCTGGCCGCGGACGCCGGTGGTGATCTCCACCTGGCCCTGGGCATCGTCAGCGGCCGGCGCTGGCTCGGTCGCCGACGGCGGCGTTCGGCCGGCGCCGCCTCGGCCGGCGCCGCCTCGGCCGGCGGTGCGTCGATCGGCGGTGCGTCGTCGGGCGGCGCGTCGGCCGGCGGTCGCGCCTCGGGGCCTCGACCGAAGCCGGTGACCGAGCGGACCCGTGCGTCGCTCGTGCTGGTGCCGGCGCGGACCGCGCTGGCACCGAGGAGCGTCGTCAGGATGAGCGCGCCGGCGAGCCGGCTGGGCGTGCAGCGATGCATCGAGGCGCACCCTGGCAGCCCCGATCGCCGCGATCGGGGCACCGGCGTGACGTCTCGATGAACCTGGCCGGAGATCGCGCCGCCGCGCGCCGCGACGATGACGCGACGATGACGCGACGATGGCGCGACCTCTCGGCCGCGCCATCGGGGGGACGCACCGCGCGGGCGCGTGGCCCACGCCGCTGCGGCGACGCTAGAACTTCGCCTGCAGGGTCAGGTTGAAGCCGAGCTGGTTGAACTCGCCGAACTCGTACTCGAAGAGATCCTCGGGACCGTCGCGGCGCAGCCGGGTCTGGTTGGGATCGTAGCTGTAGTAGATGTCGACGATGGTCGCGACCGCGTCGGAGATGTCCCAGGTCGCGGTGGTCTTGAGCGCGACCTGCGCCGCCGCGGTCTCGCCCGGCGGCAGCACGTTGATGATCGCCTGCGACTGGCTGCCGGTGTTGTTGTAGCGGATGACCGCGGTGCTCTCGCCGCTCGGCGAGGTGGTGGTGTCGCCGGGCACGCCGCTCGGCGAGGTCAGGGTCGCCGGCAGCTCGACGCCGAGGGTGGCGCCGAGGGTCAGGCCGTTGCCGAGGTTGTAGTCGGCGCCGGCGTCGGCGAAGAAGTTCGGCTTGATGTCGTACTCCTTCGGGAAGTCGGAGTAGGTCGGCAGGCTCGGCACCGAGTGCAGCACGAAGGCCAGGTCGCGGTACTGGGCGTCGGCGCGCACCCGCAGGCGCCCCTTGGCGACGCGCAGGTTGATGTCGCCGGCGAGGCCCCACTGCACCTTGGTGGTGCCGGTGGCCTCGGGGTCCTTGAGCGTCTGCCCGAGCAGCGTGGCCTCGGCCATCGCCAGCCAGCTCAGCTCGTCCTTGTAGGTCGGCTTCTCGTAGACGCGGCCGATGCGCTCGGGGTCGTACTTGTACAGCTTGTAGTCGACCGAGGACGACACCGGCATGCCCTTGTGCACGGCGACCTGGGCCGAGCCGCCGTAGAGCACGACGTTCTCGGAGTTGACGTCCTCGAGCTCGTTGCCGCCCCGGTTGAACACGCCGCCGTTGGCCTCGACGCGGACCATGTCGGTCAGGTCGTAGCCGGCGCCGCCGAGGGCCGCGAACACGCCGACCTGCTCGGCGGTGGCCGGATCGAGCAGCACGGAGCTCTTGAGGCCGGCGAAGGCGTAGGCCTTCTCGGTGTCGTACTGGAACTTGATGCCGGGCACGGCCGACTTGCTGCGGCGGTACTCCTCGTTGCCGCCCCACGACAGCCGGTAGCTGTAGCCGAGGCGGAACCGATCGGACGACACCGGGAACGCGGTGACGGTGAAGCGGGTCGGATCCTTGTGCTCCGGATCCTTCCACCACGCGGTGAGGATGTAGCTGCCGGCGTCGCTGAGCGAGATGTCGCGCTCGGCCAGCGAGTTGATGCGGGTGACGATGCCCGCCTCGACCTCGACGTGGCCCTTGCGATAGTTGCGGTACATCGCCGCGTGCGACAGGTTCTCGAAGCCGGAGAACCGGGTGTCGTAGTTGTCGAAGAACAGCGTGCCGAGCGAGTTGGGCCGACCGAAGCGCCAGCCTGGGACGCTGGGCACGGTCTCGCCGGGCTCGGCGAAGACGTTCTCGTTGGTGAGGGTGAAGTTGAGACGGCCGTCGAGGAAGCCGCTGCCACCCTTGGCGTAGTCGCCGTCGTCGCTGCCATCGAGATCGACCGCGGCCTTCACGGTGGGCGCGGGCGCGACCGGCGCCGGGGCCTCGGCGGCGGCCACCGCGGCGCGCTCGGCGAGGATGCGCGCGACCTCGCGGTCGACCAGCTCACGGATGGCGGCCTCGTCGACGGGGGCCGGCGCCGCGGCGGGCAGCTCGTCGGCGGCGCCGTCGTCGGGCTGCGCCCAGGCCGGGCTGGCGCCGGCGGCGAGCAGGCCGGCGAGCAGGAGCGTCTTGGCGGCGGTGGGGCGGTGCGAAGGTGTCACGTCAGACTCCGGGACGGGGCAAGGGCTGGGAGGCGTCGGCCGCTCACGGCAGCGTCAGGTCCGCGGAGAACCGCGGGAACAGGATCCACACGTTGAAGCTGCCGATGTTGACCGGCCGCAGCGTGCCGATGATCGACGGCAGGGTCTGCCCGACGTACGTCGCCGGGTCGAAGTCGGTGACCGTGCCCGAGGTGATGACGTTGATCGGATCGCCGCAGCCGTTGCCGATGTCGACCTTCCACTGCTTGTAGGTGGTGTAGTCGTCGTCGAGCGGGCAGATCGTCGCGTCGGTGAGCTCGAGGAGACCGGCCTCGTTGCGCTCGAACAGGATCGGGTTCGACAGCCACGAGGTGTCGACCGGCACCGCCGGTGGGAGCCGGGCGAGGTCGACGTCGGGTGGGCCGGACACGAAGGTCTGCGGGAAGCCCATCTCGGTGAGCCCGTTGAACTCCTGGACCGCCCCGGCGAAGCCGTCGATGGCCTGGCCGATGACGAGCTCGCCGCCGGCATCGTCGCGCGGCCGGCTGAACGAGAACACCAGCACGTGGTCGTAGTCGCCGGCCACGCACGGCGGCGTGCCGGCGGCGTCCTGGCACTCGACGTCCGACAGGGTGTAGCCCTGGGCGTAGGTGCTGGTGATGATGAGGCGGCCGCTGGCGCCGTAGCGGCTGCCGCGCACGTTGACCTGCTTGTCCTGCAGCGGCGACTCGCTGAGCGCCGCCAGCGCGCCCTCGTCGGCGGGGCGCTGGATGTCCTCGATGAACGGATCGCGGAACCACAGGGTCGGCGAGGTGCCGGTCGCGAACGTCGCCGGATCGTCGGCCGCCGGCATCGCCGGGTCGTCGAGGCCGTCCTCGATCCACAGGTAGGTCGGGCCGAACACCTCGGGCAACGTGATCGTCGCCGGCCCGGACACGCCCTCGTTGAGGGTGATGTGATCGAGCGGGGCAGAGCCGAGCTGCGGGGTCAGGCCGCCGAGGAACTGCACGAAGACGTCGACCTCCCGCGACAGGCCGGCGTCGACCTCGCCCTGCTCGTCGAGCGCGGTGACCCGCACCGTCACGTCCCGGACGCTGTCGGCCAGGCGCTGCTCGGGCGAGCCAGGGTCGGCGGGCGTCATCAGCTCGACCCGCAGCGACTGCGTGCCCTCGACGCCCGGGTTGGTGGTGGTGCACGCCGCGGCGACCAGGCCGAGGCAACCGAGGACGAGCGTGGGCTTCATTCGAACACCGGCCGGATCCGCCCGTCGTGGGCCTCGACCTCGGTGCCGATGCACGGCACCGCGCCCCAGCGCTCGAGCACGGTGCGATCGGTCGGCTCGGGGTCGGTGAAGTCGATCTCGCCCTCGTCGCACGGGGGCAGCTGCCGCATGTACACCTGCAGCGAGTCGCGCAGGGACACGCCGGTGTCCTGCTTGGACGTGTTGCGCTTGAGCACCTCGAAGCCGGAGCCGCCGCGGGCGATGTAGTCGTTGACCGCGACCCGGTACAGGCCGGTGCCGACGACGGGGCGGCACACGGCCGGGTCGATGTCGGCGGCCGGATCGCCGCCCACCCGGCAGTTCTCGCCGAGGTACACGTTCTTCGCGCACGCCAGCGGCACGAAGTCGTCGGTGGGATCGGGATCGGGGCAGTCGCCGTTGCAGACCATGTCGAACCACAGGCCGGCGACCTGGGCCTGGGTCCGGCAGCCGCGCTCGGCGCTCTTGCGGGAGACGAAGTCCAGCATCTCCTGGACCTCGAAGCCCGACAGGTACATCACCGTGATCGAGTTCTCGAACGGGAACACGTTGAACATCTGCTCGACGGTGAGCGGCCCGCGCTCGAAGTCGGCCCGGATGCCGAGCGAGTTGGTGAGCGCGAACTCGGCCTCGACGCCGGCCCGGGTCTGCATCGACCGCGCGACCATGTTGCCGAGCTGGGAGTCGCCGCCGGTGAGGTCGTTGCGGATGACCTTCTCGCCGGCCGGCGGGTTGACGAAGGCGAACACGCCGTCGAGGTCGATCGCCTGGTTGATCTGCAGCGAGTACGGCAGGAGCAGGTCGGCGACCGCCGGGTCGTCGGGCACCGTCGAGTCCACCGGCAGGTTGTCGTAGGCGAACGCGGTGATGCGGCTGCGGCGCGCCGGGTCGCTGTTGTCCTCGCCGACGCGGACCACCAGGTCGAGCCGCCCGACCCACTTGGCGAAGGCGCCGGAGTGGACGACGATGGTCGAGTTGCCCTGATCGTCGTTGGGGATGATCTTGGGCGGGTCGGTCACGATGTGGAGGTGCCCGCCGAGGATGAGGTCCACGCCCTGCAGCGGCAGGTCCTCGTTGGGATCGTCGACGTCGTTGACGGTGAGGCCCTCGTCCTCGTCGAGGCCGAGGTGCGACACCACGACGACGAGGTCGACGGTGGGGCGCAGCAGCCGGACGTACTTCTCCAGCGCGACGCGGTCGTCGATGGGGCGGATGCCCAGCGAGTTGCCGCCCTCGAACACGCCGGTCATCGACGACCAGTTGGCCATGCCGATGACACCGACCTTGAGGCCGTCGACGTCGTAGACCGCGTACGGGTGGACCACGTCCTTGAGCGACGCCGCGTCGGGGTTGGGCGGATCCTCGAACAGGTAGTTGGCGGCCAGGAGCGGGAACTGGGCCCAGTTGCTGATCTGGTGGAACAGGTTGACCGAGCCGAGGTCGAACTCGTGGTTGCCGATCACCGCGCCGTCCATGCCGGCCAGCGACAGCGACCGCAGCTCGGCCTCGCCCTTGAAGTAGTTGAACACCGGCGCGCCCTGGAAGCAGTCGCCGGAGTCGAGCCACAGCGACCGCTGCGAGCTGGCCCGGATGTCGCGCGCGATCGTGGCGATCCGGGCGACGCCGCCGAAGGGCTTGTTGATCTCGAGCAACCCATCCTCCCGGTCGAACCGGTTGGGGATGAAGTCGTACGGGAACAGGCGCGAGTGGATGTCGGAGGTGTGGACGAAGGTCAGCCGGATGTCCTGGCCGACGAGGTTCGGCTGCGGCTCCTGCACCGTACAGCCGGCGCCGGCGAGCCCCAGGGCCAGCCCGACCGCCACGATCGCGCCCCCCGCCGGCGGCCGGGGCGCATGAGGAGGCAAGCGCATCGGGGGTGCGTATAGCGAGCCGCCGGACGCGGGCGCAAGCCATTTCGACACGCTTGTGCGCCGGCGATCCCGCGCGCCGGCGGCCGGCCGTGGTTAACTGCGCGCCGAGATGCGTCGCACCAAGATCGTCTGCACGCTCGGGCCATCCTCGTCGACGCCGGAGCGCATCGCCGATCTCATCGACGCCGGGCTCGACGTGGTCCGGCTCAATTTTTCGCACGGCAGCCACGAGGACCACGCCAAGATGTTGCAGGCGGTGCGGTCCACCGCCGAGGCCAAGGGCCGCGCCATCGCGGTCCTGCTCGACCTCCAGGGCCCCAAGATCCGGGTGGGGCGGTTCGCCTCGGGCGCCGTGCAGCTCGACGCCGGCGCCCCGTTCACCATCACGACCGATCCGACGGTCATCGGCGACGAGCGCCGGGTCTCGACCACCTACACCGGCCTGCCCGGCGACGTCCGCCCCGGCGACCAGATCCTGCTCGACGACGGCTACCTGAGCCTGACCGTGCGCGAGGTCGACGGTCACGAGGTCCACACCGTCGTCGTCAACGGCGGCACCCTCAAGAACAACAAGGGCATCAACCTGCCCGGCGTCGAGGTCTCGGCACCGGCCCTGTCGGAGAAGGACAAGACCGACATCGGCTTCGCGCTGCGGCTCGGCGTCGACTACGTCGCGCTGTCGTTCGTGCGCCGCCCCGAGGACGTGCTCGAGGCCAAGCGCCTGCTCACCGTCGACGGCGTGTCGATCCCGGTCATCGCCAAGATCGAGAAGCCGCAGGCGGTCGATCGCCTCGCCGAGATCATCGCGGTCGCCGACGGCGTGATGGTCGCGCGCGGCGACCTCGGCGTCGAGATGGGCCCCGAGAAGGTCCCGCTCATCCAGAAGCGGATGATCGAGGAGACCAACCGGCACGGCAAGCTCGTCATCACCGCGACCCAGATGCTGGAGTCGATGATCTCGCAGCCGCGGCCGACCCGCGCCGAGGCCTCCGACGTCGCCAACGCCGTGCTCGACGGCACCGACGCGGTGATGCTGTCCGGCGAGACCGCCTCCGGCGCCCACCCGGTGGAGGCGGTGCGGACGATGGTCCGCATCATCCACGAGGTCGAGCGCAGCGCGTACTACCGCCAGAACGTGGCGCCGCCCGACATCCAGCTCGCGGTGCCGGCCAACGCCATCGCGCTGGCGGCGGTGAGCGCGGCCCGCACGATGAAGGTCAACGTCATCGTCACCGAGACCACCTCCGGCGGCGTCGCCCGCCTGCTCAGCGAGTACCGCCCGGAGGCGGACATCGTCGCGGTGACCACCAACGAGGTCACCTACCGGCGGCTGGCCCTGGCCTGGGGCGTGACCCCGCTGATGATCGCGCCGTCGGTGACCACCGACGAGCTGCTCGAGCAGATCGACCACGCCTTGAGCTCGCGCAACCTGGCCAAGGCCGGCGACAGCGTGATCGTGACGATGGCGTCGCCGGTCGGCTCCGGCGCCCAGACCAACCTCCTCAAGCTGCACGCGCTGCGCTGACGCGCGCGCTCGTCCCACCCCGCGGCGCCGCGGTCGGCGCCGGCTACACCGACGTGCACACCGACGGCTCGCCGGCGCACACGAAGCCAGGCTCCTCGGTGCACACCGCCGAGCAGCCGTCGCCGTCCTCGGCCGGCGGCGCGTCGTCACACTCCTCGCCGCCGCGGATCAAGCCGTCGCCGCAGATCGGCGTGCAGGTCGAGGGCGTCGTCCCGCTGCAGCTCCAGCCGAGCTCGACGGCGCAGCTCCCGGAGCAGCCGTCGAGGTCGTCGAGGTCGCCGTCGTCGCAGGCCTCGGCGCCGGCGACGATGCCGTCGCCGCACTCGGTGGTGCACACCGACGGCGCGCCGGCGCAGGCCCAGCCGGCCTCCTCGGTGCACGTCGCCGAGCAGCCGTCGCCGTTCTCCGCGGGCGGGGCGTCGTCGCACTCCTCGGCGCCGACCACGAGGCCGTCGCCGCACACCGACGTGCACACCGTGGGCGAGGTGCCGGCGCAGCTCCAGCCGGCCTCGGGGACGCACGCCGCCGAACAGCCGTCGAGGTCGTCGAGGTTGTCGTCGTCACAGCCCTCGGAGGCCGCCTTCACCCCGTCGCCGCACTCGGTGGTGCACACCGACGGGGCGTTGCCGGCGCACGCGTAGCCGAGTTCGACCGTGCAGCTCGCCGAGCAGCCGTCGCCGTCGGCCTGGTCGCCATCGTCGCAGGCCTCCGCGCCGACGCCGGTGCGCCGGAAGCCGTCGCCGCAGGACGCGGCCTCGCAGGTGTTGAGGCAGGCGTCGAAGTTGGAGCTGTTGCCGTCGTCGCACGCCTCGCCCGCCTGCGGGATGCCGTCACCGCAGCTCGCCGCCACGCAGGCGTTGCTGCAGGCGTCGCCGTCGACGGTGTTGCCGTCGTCGCACTCCTCGACGCCGGCGCGGATGATGCCGTCGCCGCACACCGCCACCGTGCACGCGTTGGTGCAGGCGTCGTTGTTGCTGGTGTTGCCGTCGTCGCAGGCCTCGCCGGCCTGCTGGATGCCGTCGCCGCACACCGGCCGGGTGCAGGCGTTGCTGCAGGCGTCGTCGTCGACCGCGTTGCCGTCGTCGCACTCCTCGGTCCCGGCCCCCAGCGCGTGCAGGATGCCGTCGCCACAGATCGCGTCCCGGCAGCTGGTCGTGCAGTCGTCGAGGTCGATCGCGTTGGCGTCGTCACACTGCTCGCCAGGGCCGACGATGCCGTCGCCGCAGGCCGGGAGCAGGCAGCCGTTGGTGCAGCCGTCGTCGTCATCGGAGTTGCCGTCGTCGCACTGCTCGATGCCGGGCGCGACCACGTCGACGAAGCCGTCGCCGCAGGTCGCCAGCTGACAGGCCGCGGTGCAGTTGTCGTTGTTGCTGGTGTTGCCGTCGTCGCAGGCCTCGATGCCCGGCGCGGCGGCATCGACGATGCCGTCGCCGCACGCCGCCACCTGGCAGGCGTTGGTGCAGTTGTCGGTGTTGACCAGGTTCATGTCGTCGCAGGCCTCGAACAGGCTCTGGACCACGCCGTCGCCGCACACGCCGAGGCGCTGGCAGGCGCCGGAGCAGCCGTTGCCGTCGTTGGTCGTGTTGCCGTCGTCGCAGCCCTCGAACGCCGCCTGCACCACGCCGTCGCCGCAGCTGCCGACCCGGGTGCAGGTCGCCGAGCAGCCGTTGCCGTCGTTGGTGGTGTTGCCGTCGTCGCAGGCCTCGACGCCGGCCTGGACGAAGCCGTCGCCGCAGCTGGCCGCCACGCAGGCGATGCAGGCGTCGGTGGTGATCGCGTTGCCGTCGTCGCACGCCTCGAGGCCGGGCGCGGCGGTGTCGACCACGCTGTCGCCGCACACCGCGAGCACGCAGGTGTTCCGGCAGTTGTCGGTGTCGACCGCGTTGCCGTCGTCGCACTGCTCGACCCCGGCGCGGACCACGCCGTCGCCGCAGGTCGCCGTGCGGCACGCGTTGGTGCAGGCGTCGGTGTTGTCGGTGTTGGCGTCGTCGCACTGCTCGCCGGGGCCGACCACGCCGTCGCCGCACGCCGCCAGGGTGCAGTCGTTGCGACAGCCGTCGGTGTCGATCGCGTTGCCGTCGTCGCACTGCTCGCCGTGGTCGAGGTTGAGCAGGCCGTCGCCGCAGGTGGCGAGGGTGCAGTCGGCGTCACACCCCGCGCTCTGGCCAGCGTCGTCGCAGGCCTCGCCGGGGCCGGTCACGCCGTCGCCGCAGAACGCCGGCTGGCAGTCGTTGCGGCAGGCGTCGGTGTCGATCGCGTTGCCGTCGTCGCAGGCCTCGCCGTCGGCGGCGTTGACGAAGCCGTCGCCACACGCCGACAGCGAGCAGTCGGGGTTGCAGGCCGCGGTGAAGCCGCCCACCGCGCCGGGATCGCAGGCCTCCCCCGCCGCCGTGTTGACGACGCCGTCGCCGCACACCGCCGCCGTGCAGTCGGCGTCGCAGCCGGCCGACGCCACGCCGACGCCCAGCCCCGGATCACAGGCCTCGCCGGCGGCGCCGTTGACGACGCCGTCGCCGCACACCGGCACGGTGCAGTCCGGGTTGCAGCCCGCGGTGAACCCACCGACGGCGCCCGGGTCGCACGCCTCGCCGGCCGGCAGGTTGACCCGCCCGTCGCCGCACAGCGGCAGCGAGCAGTTGCCGTCGCAGGTCGCGGTGTCGGTGATGACGCCCTCGTCGCACTGCTCGCCGCTGTCGAGCAGGCCGTTGCCGCAGCCGGCGCCGCCGGCGCAGTCGTTGCGGCAGCCGTCGCCGTCGTCGTCGTTGCCGTCGTCGCACACCTCGCCGGCGGCCTGGTCGAAGATGCCGTTGGAGCAGACCTCCTCCGACAGGCAGTTGGCGCTGCAGCCGTCGCCGGAGACCTGGTTGCCGTCGTCGCAGGCCTCGGCGCAGCCGGTGCCCTGGGTGCTGGCGGTGAGGCAGATGCTGGGGTCGGTCACGCCGTTGCGTGGCAGGTGGTCGTCGAGCACGCCGTTGCCGCAGGTGTTGTCCGACTGGCAGTCGTTGCGGCAGCCGTCGGTGGGATCGAGGTTGCCGTCGTCGCAGGCCTCACCGGGATCGACGACGCCGTTGCCGCACTGCTCGAGCTTGCACAGCGGGCTGCACAGGTCGCCGCCGACGGTGTTGCCGTCGTCGCACTGCTCGCCGGCCATCATGTTGAGCAGGCCGTCGCCGCACACCGGGTTGGAGCAGTCGCGATCACAGCCGGCGGCGTCGACCGCGCCGAGGTTGTCGCACTGCTCGCCGGCGAGCGGGTTGACCACGCCGTCGCCGCAGGTCGGCAGGGTGCAGTCGTCGTCGCAGGTGGCGCTGGTGCCGCCGTCGTCGCAGGCCTCCACGCCTTGATGCAGGACGCCGTCACCGCACACCGCGACGTTGCAGGACGACAGGCAGTCGTCGCCGTCGTCGAGGTTGCCGTCGTCGCAGGCCTCGTTGCCCTCGACCACGCCGTCGCCGCAGCCGCCGGCGGTGCAGGCGGTGCCGTCGGCGGTGCAGGCGAAGCCCTCCGGACAGATCACGCCACCGGCGCACTGGGTCGACTTGGGTTCGGCGCAGCCGACGGCCAGCGCGGCGACGAGCGCGGCGCCGAGCCAGCCCAGGGGCCGCCGATCGAGGGGGGACGTCGCGGGGGTGGACATCGCGTGGGAGCTCCTGGCGAAAGGCGACGGACGGCGCATCGCTAGAACCGCCCGCTGGCGGCGAGGCCGAGCACGCCGTCGCCGATGACGGGGGTGACCGCGACCGGCGCGGGGGCCGGCACCGCCTCGGCGCCGGGGTTGATCCGGTACGACGACGGCCGGTTGAGGACGAGCATGGTGACGCCGGCCGCGATCGCGGCGCCGCCCAGGGCGTAGCCGGAGATGCCGAGGAGCTGGCGCGACTCCGCGGTGCGCCGGCGATCGGTGATGTCGGGCGACGGCGACGAGCAGCCGCCGCTGGGGTCGGTGCGCGCGCACTCCGCGATCGCCGCGTCGTAGGCGTCGAAGCCCGACAAGGCGGACGCGTGCAGCAAGGCGCCGACGCCGGCGATCGCGACGCCGACGCCGGTCACCGTCCACGGCAACCAGGTGGCGAACCTGCGGCGGTACCGCGTGACCTCGGCGTCGGTGTACAGCCGCAGGCGCAGGCGCGTGGTCTCGCCGCCGCCGAGCTTCTGGGTGAACTGCACCGGCAGGTAGCCCTCGGCGCTGGCGGCCACCGCGTGGTCGCCGGCCCGCACCCGCGCCTCCCAGGTGCCGGGCCCCACCAGCACCTCGGTGCCGTCGAAGGTGACCTTGGCGCCGGCGACGTCGACGGAGTACTCGACGGTGGCGATCTGCTTGGCGACGAGCAGCTTGTAGCCCTTGGCGCGATCGAGCTTGTCGGCGTCGAGGGGCGCCTCGCCGTAGCGCATCGCCTCGTCGAGCGCGGCGTCCATCTCGACCGGCTGGTCGAGGTTCACCAGCGCCAGCGCCAGGTTGTAGTAGATGGCCGGGTGCCGCCAGTAGCGCAGCGCCTCGCGGTACTTCTCGACGGCGCGCACGAACAGCGCGTCGCGCAACAGATCGTTGGCCTCGGTGAAGAGCACCAGGGCCTGGCGCTGCTGCTCCGGGGTGACGTCCTTGGCCCACGGCCGCACGTCCTCGCGCTGGGCCTTGGCCAGATCGTCGTCGGTGATCGGCCCGGGCTTGCTGCCATCGGGCGCGGGCTTCGGCGGCGGCGCCGGCTGCGGGGTTGGCCCTGGCTTCGGCGCGGGGGCCGGCGTCGGCCCGGCGGGCGTCGGCGTCGCGGTCGCCGGCGCGGTCGCCGGGGCGGGCACCTCGGCCCAGCCCAGGGCCGGCGCCGACACGATCGCCGCGCCCACGAGCGCGGCGATCATCGGGTGTACAGATGACGTCATCGGCTTGGCTCCCCACGCCGCCGCGAGCCGCAAGGCCCGCCGACGGCGAAAAAACGGTACCGCGATCCGGGCGGCTGGCGCGTGTTTTTGCCGCCGGAGTCGACCCGGTCCGGAGTGTGGGCGCGATCGCACCCCGCGCGCCGGTGACCGGCTCGGCGGGGCACGGGCACGGGCACGGGCACGGGAGCAGGACGCCGAGGTCGCGGCGGTACCGCGCCGCGTCCTGCTAGCGAGGATCGAGGGCGGCGGCGCCGGCGGCGGTCATGTTCGACGTGGTGCCCCACGCCGCCTTGCGCCACACGGTGCGGTGGGCGAGGAACAGCCCGAGCTGGTCGGTGAGCAGGCGCCGCTCCAGCGGCCGGGTCTCGGCGAGATCGGTGCGCTCGTCGGGATCGGCGACCATGTCGAACACCAGCGGCGTGCCGCGCTTGACCCGAGCCTTCCACCGGCCGAGGCGCGCGGCGAAGGCGTACTCGTACTGGGAGGCGAACGACGGCTCGGCCCAGCCGGCGCCGTGGCCGGCCGCCACCGGCCGGAGCGAGCGGCCCTGGGCCCGCTCGAGCGCGGGCGCGTCGAGCACGTCGAGCACCGTCGGCAGGATGTCGATGCCCTCGGAGCCCTCCTCGACGACGCGGGCCGCGATCCGCGGCGGGTAGTGGATGAGCAGCGGCACCCGCGCCAGCGAGTCGCGCAGGCTGGCGCCGTGGCCGCAGCGCCGCTCCTCGAACAGCTCGTCGCCGTGATCGGCGGTGACGATGATCATCGTCTGCTCGCGGATGCCGAGGCGCTCGAGCGCGGCGAGCAGCCGGCCGAGCTGATCGTCCTGGTAGCTCAGGGTCGAGTCGTAGATCGCGCGCAGGCGCTCGATCTCGCGCTCGGGCGGCACCCGGTGGCAGCCCATCTTGCCCTTCATCAGGCCCAGCGGCCCGGGGGTCGCCGACTCCTCGAACGGGCCGCGATAGTCGGGGTCGTAGCGATCGATCCACGGCTTGCGCGCCACCCACGGGCTGTGGCTGTCGACGGTGCCCAGGTACACCATCGTCGGCTCGCCGCGCGGCACCTGCCGCTCCAGGCGAGCGATGACGTCGTCGACGATGAGCTCGCCGGGGAGCCGCGCGTTGACCGCCCCGCGCTCCTGCATCATGTTGCGGAACTCGTCGAAGCCGCGGGCGTAGCCGCCGAACGCGCCGACGTAGCCGTTGCCGGTGACGCCGATGGTGTGCACCCCGGCGGCCGCGACCAGCGCGCCGACGGTCGGGTACTTCTTGGGGATGACGTAGTGGATGTCGTTGCCGGCGGTGCGCACCTCGTGCACCGCGGGATACAGCGACGTGAACATCGAGGAGTGCGAGGTCTGCGACTCGTTGCCGCCGACGTAGTGCTGGCGGAACACGGCGCCGTGCTCGGCGAGGGCGGCCAGGGTCGGGGTCTCGGCGCGCGCGCCCGGCGTGAACACCGGGAGCTTGTCGGCCCGGGTCGAGTCCCAGATCCACCAGACGACGTACTTCGGCGGTGGCCCGGCCGGTGGCGAGGTCGGCGCCGGCCCGGCCAGGGCGACGTGGCCGCCGCGCAGGGTCGCCACCGCCGCCGAGCGGTTGCTGATCCGCAGGCGGATGGCGGCCCCGGCGAGCTGCGACAGATCGGCGCGCGCCGACGGGCCGGTGAGCTCCGCGGACGTGGTGGCGCCATCGCCGGAGGTGGCGTCGACCACCAGCGCGCCGTCGACGTCGCCGACCACGACGCCGCCGGTCGGCGCGATGACGTACCAGACCACCGCGGCGCCGGGCGCCAGCCGCAGGGTGTCGTCGCCGGCCCAGCTCGCGGCGGCGAGCGGATCGTCGTCGGGCGGCGGCCCCTCGGGCGCGGCCTGGCTCGACACCCGCAGCCACCGCAGGTGGACGTCGTCGCCGTCGAGGTTGGACGCGAGCTGCAGGTCGTTCTCGCCGACCTGCCACCCGCGCTCCATCGGCAACGCGATGGTCTGCCAGCCGCCGCCGAGCTTGGCGCGCGCGACCGAGCCGGTGCGCTCGTCGCCGAGGCGCACCGTGAGGGTGCCGGGCTTGGTCGCGTGCACCCGCAGCCACACCGAGCGCGCCTGGGCCTGGGCCTCGGTGAGCGGCAGCTCGAGGCTGCCGACCCGGTTGAACTCGCCGGTGCTGACCGGCCCCGCGTCGCTCTCGACGGGCACCCGCAGCTTCCAGCCGGTGTGGGCCAGCCCGAACCGGGTGTAGCGCGCGAGCCCGGCGTCGCCGCCGTCGACCACGAGATCGCCGGCGACCTCACGGTGCGCGGTGTGACGGTTGGCCGCCAGGTTCCACACCGCGTGCTCGACGCGATCGCGCGCGGCCGGCACCGGCGAGGCACCGGCCCCGCCGCCACCACCGCCCCCACCGCCCTGCTCGGCGACCTTGCCGGCGACGCCGCCGCTGCGGTCGTCACCGCACGCCACCGCGCCGGCCAGCGCCAGCGAACACCCGATCCACGCTGCCAGCTTCATCTGCGACCCGCGAGGATACGAAGCGCCTGCGCCGCGCGCGATATTTCAGCGATCGTCCGGGCGCACGGCGATCACGAGCCGGAGCCGTCGGCCGCCGCGCTGCCGTCGGCCGCCGCGGCGCCGCTGCCCGCGTCCGCCGCCTTGGGCGCGAACGTCAGCCCGCCACAGGCCGCCTTGAGCGGCGCTCGCAGCTCCTCCTTCATCGCCTGCGCCTTGCAGCCGATGGCGCCGGCCCAGCCGTCCTTGTAGAGGAACTTGCTGTACTGGAAGAACGACTTCTCGTCCTTGGTGAGCTTGAGCTCGTACTCGAGGCCCTCGGGCCCCGGGGTGCCCGGCATCATCACCTCGACGGCGTAGTTCATCTCGGTCTGGCCCTTGGCGTGCTTCTCCTGGGCGGACTTGAGGTTCTCGCCGATGGTGTTGCACATGCCGAGGCAGTCGACCCCGACGATGAGGTGGCTCGGGAACATGCCGCCGTCGGGATCGCTAAACATCCGACCGCCGCCGAACGGCGCGTCCTTCCAGCCCGCCGGTACCGCCACGGTGATGGTCCCCATCTCGGTCTCGATGGTCTTGGACTCGGTGCCGCCGCCGCCGCCGGTGGTGGGCTTGGCCGCGACCGCGCCACCGGCGCTGCCGCCTGCGGTGGGCGCCGGCGCACCGGCGTCCTCCTTCTTCTTGCAACCCACGGCCGCCAGGGTGGCGACCGACAACAGCGAGACGATCGATGCGTGCTTCATGGCGCGCAGTATCGCCAGAGCCCGCACGACCTCGCAACTCGGGGCCTGGTGGCCAGCGCGTGCCACGCCGCGCAGGCGGCCGGCGCGGCGGTCAGGACACGGCGGTCAGGACACGGCGGTCAGGACGCAGCGGCGTCGAGCCGGGCCTGGGCCCAGGCCTGGCGGTGCAGCAGGTTCTGCCAGTCGCCGTCGGTCGGACGATCGCCCCACTTCGCCAGCTCGGCGTCGGCGGCGGCAAGGTCGGCCTTGGCCGCGCCGACGTCGACGTCCTTGCCGAGCACGGCCTGCTCGACCAGCACCTCGACCGCGTTGGCCTGATCGACCCGCAGGTAGCCGGCCGACACCGCGTAGCGGGTCCGGGTCCGGTCGCCGAGGGTGAGCACGCCCGGCCGCAGCGCGGTGAGCATCGGCACGTGGCCGGGGAACAGCTCGAACTCGCCGAGCTCGCCCGGCGCGGTCAGCGCGTCGGTGTCCTGGTGCGTCACCACCCCGCGCGGGGTGACGACGTTGACGCCAAGAAACGTGGGCAGGCTGGCCATCGGGTGCTCCTGGGGGCTCGGGCGACGCGGTCGGGAGACGCGCTCAGTTCTTCTTGGCGAGGTCCGCGGCCTTGGCGCGGGCGTCGTCGATGGTGCCGGTCATCTCGAAGGCCTGCTCGGGCAGGTCGTCGCACTTGCCGTCGAGGATCTCCTTGAAGGAGCGGACGGTGTCCTCCTTCGAGCAGTACACGCCCTTCATGCCGGTGAAGACCTCGGCGACGTGGAACGGCTGGCCCATGAACTTCTCGACCTTGCGGGCGCGCGCCACGGTGACCTTGTCGTCCTCCGACAGCTCGTCCATGCCGAGGATGGCGATGATGTCCTGTAGATCCTTGTAGCGCTGCAGCAGGCGCTGGACCTCGCGGGCGACCTGGTAGTGCTCGTCGCCGACGACCGCCGCCGACATGATCGACGAGGTCGAGTCGAGCGGATCGACGGCCGGGTAGATGCCCTTCTCGGTGATCGCTCGGTTGAGCACGGTGGTGGCGTCGAGGTGGGCGAAGGCGGTGGCCGGCGCCGGGTCGGTGAGATCGTCGGCGGGCACGTAGATGGCCTGCACCGAGGTGATCGAGCCGTCCTTGGTCGAGGTGATGCGCTCCTGGAGGCCACCCATCTCCGTCGACAGGGTCGGCTGGTAACCGACGGCGCTCGGGATGCGGCCCAGCAGCGCCGACACCTCGGAGCCCGCCTGGGTGAAGCGGAAGATGTTGTCGACGAACAGCAGCAGGTTCTGCTTCTCGACGTCGCGGAAGTACTCGGCGACGGTGAGCGCGGACAGCGCCACCCGCTGGCGGGCGCCGGGCGGCTCGTTCATCTGGCCGAACACCAGCGCGGTCTTGGAGAGCACGGTCGAGCCGTCGAACAGCTTAGAGTCGCCGAGCTCGTGGAAGAGGTCGTTGCCCTCGCGGGTGCGCTCGCCGACGCCGGCGAACACCGAGAACGAGCCGCTCTTCTTGGCGGTGTTGTTGATGAGCTCGAGGATGAGCACGGTCTTGCCGACGCCGGCGCCGCCGAACAGGCCGATCTTGCCGCCGCGCTTGTACGGCGCGAGCAGGTCGATGACCTTGATGCCAGTCTCGAACATCTCGACGCCGACCGCCTGGTCGGTGAACTTCGGCGCCGGCCGGTGGATCGGCATCTTCTTGTCGTGCTTGACCGGGCCGGCCTCGTCGACCGGCTCGCCGACCACGTTCATGATGCGGCCGAGCACGCCGGGGCCGACCGGCACCGAGATCGGCGCGCCGGTGTTCTTCGCGGGCTGGCCGCGGACGAGGCCGTCGGTCGAGTCCATCGCCACGCACCGGACCATGTGCTCACCCAGGTGCTGGGCGACCTCGATGGTGAGGTTGTCGGCGCGATCGTCGATCGCCGGGTTGGTCAGGGTGAGCGCCGTGTAGATCTCGGGCAGCTCCGCCGAGTCGAAGGCCACGTCGACGACGGGGCCGATGACCTGGACGATCTTGCCGAGCGAGTTGGGGGAGAGGTCGGTGGCCATGGTGTTGTTCCTTCGATCCCTTGCTGTGACCGTTTAACCCTTGAGCGCCTCGGCGCCGCCGATGATCTCGAGCAGCTCCTTGGTGATCGCGGCCTGACGGGCGCGGTTGTATTGCAGCGTGAGCCCCGAGATGATCTCGCCGGCGTTCTTGGTGGCGTTCTCCATCGCGGTCATGCGCGCGCCGAACTCCGACGCGATGGACTCGAGCGCGGCCCGGTAGAGGTTGATCTGCACCTGCAGCGGCACCAGCCGCGACAGCAGCTCGACCTTGCCGGGCTCGTAGATGTAGTCCGGCCCGGGCTCGCCGGCGTCGGCGCCACTCGGCTGCGCCTCCGGCTTGACCGGCAGCACCTGGGTCAGGGTGACCTCCTGGCTGGCGGCGTTGCGGAAGGCGTTGTAGGCGACGTAGACGCGGTCAACCTTGCCGGTGAGGAAGTCGTCGATGATCCGCGTGGCCATCTCGCGGGCGACGGTCAGCGCGGTGGCCCCGGCCGGCGCGCCGTCGAAGCTGGTGATGGGCAGCTTGCGGCGGCTGAAGTGCTGGTTGGCCTTGCGGCCGATGATGCGCAGCGACACCTCGCTGCCGGCCAGCTCGCCGACGGCGAACCGCTCGACCGCCTTGATGACGTTGGAGTTGAAGCCGCCGGCCAGGCCGCGGTCGCTCGACATCACCACGATCGCGACCTTGAGCGGCGCGCCGCCGCCGTCGCGGACCTCGAACAGCGGGTGGGCGCCCTCGCCCGCCACCGCCGACAGCTCGGACACCACGCGGCTCAGCGCCTGGGTGTACGGCCGCGCCGCGATGATGGCCTCTTGCGCCCGCCGCAGCTTGGCCGCCGACACCATCTTCATGGCGCGGGTGATCTTTCGGCTGTTCTTGACCGAGGTGATCCGGACCCGGATGGACTTGAGCGACGGCATGGCGAAGGGCTCAGGCCTTGGTGGTGGCGAACTGCTTGCCGAACTCGGCGAGCGCGTCCTTGAGCGACGCCTCGGCGTCGCCGGCCAGGGCGCCGGTGGTGCGCATGCCCTCGAGGAGCTCGGGCTTGCGGCCCTTGATGAACGACAGCAGCTCCTTCTCGTACCGGCCCAGGTCGGCCAGCGGCAGCTCGTCGATGAAGCCGTTCATGCCGGCGTAGAGCACGACGACCTGCTCCTCCATCGACAGCGGCGAGTACTGGCCCTGCTTGAGCAGCTCGGTCATGCGCTCGCCGCGGCGCAGCTGCTGCAAGGTCGCCTTGTCGAGGTCGGAGCCGAACTGGGCGAAGGCCGCCTTCTCGCGGTACGCCGCGAGCTGCAGGCGCAGGGACCGGCGACCTTCTTCATCGCCTTGGTCTGGGCGGCGCCGCCGACGCGCGACACCGAGATGCCGACGTTCACCGCCGGGCGGATGCCCGAGTAGAACAGGTCGGCCTCGAGGAAGATCTGGCCGTCGGTGATCGAGATGACGTTGGTCGGGATGTACGCCGAGACGTCGCCGGCCTGGGTCTCGATGATCGGCAGCGCGGTGAGCGAGCCGGCGCCCTCCTTGTCGGAGAGCTTGGCGGCGCGCTCGAGCAGGCGGCTGTGGATGTGAAGACGTCGCCCGGGTACGCCTCGCGGCCCGGCGGGCGGCGCAACAGCAGCGACAGCTGGCGGTAGGCCACCGCCTGCTTGGAGAGATCATCGTAGACGATGAGGGCGTGCCGACCGCTGTCGCGGAAGTACTCGGCCATGGTGACGCCGGTGTACGGCGCGATGAACTGCAGCGGCGCCGGCTCCGACGCGCCGGCGATGACGACGGTCGTGTACTCCATCGCGCCGGCCTTGGTGAGGCGGTCGACGACGGTCGCCACCGTCGACTGCTTCTGGCCGATGGCGACGTAGAAGCAGAACATGTTCTGCCCCTTCTGGTTGATGATCGTGTCGATCGCGATGGCGGTCTTGCCGGTGCCGCGGTCGCCGATGATGAGCTCGCGCTGGCCGCGGCCGATCGGGATCATCGAGTCGACCGACTTGAGGCCGGTCTGCATCGGCTCGTGCACGCTCTTGCGGGCGATGATGCCGGGCGCCTTGATCTCGACCTTGCGCTTGTGGGTGCCGACGATGGGCTTGCCGCCGTCGACCGGCTGGCCGATGGCGTTGACCACGCGGCCGATGAGCTCCTCGCCGACGGCGACCTCGACGATGCGGCCGGTGCGGCGCACCACGTCGCCCTCGCGGATGGCCTCGAACTTGCCGAGCAGGGCGACGCCGACGTTGTCTTCCTCGAGGTTGAGGACCATGCCCTCGACCTTCTCGCCGCCGGCGCCCTCGAAGATGAGCAGCTCGCCGGCCTGGGCCGACGCCAGGCCGTAGACGCGGGCGATGCCGTCACCGGCGGTGAGCACGCTGCCGGTCTCCGAGACCTCGACCTTCTTGTCGTAGTTCTCGATGTTCTTGCGGATGATGTCGCTGATCTCTGCGGCGCGAATGTCCATGGCGTCCTCGAGGTCGGGGGGCGTGGGGAGCGAGAAGCGAAGCGCTACTTGGCGGCCTGCTCGCGCAGGCCGGCGAGCTGGGTCTTGAGCGAGCCGTCGTAGACGACGTCGCCGAGCTTGGCGACGACGCCGCCGAGCAGGGTCGGATCCTCGGAGCGGACGATCTCGACCTTCTTGCCCGAGAGCTGCTCGAGCGCGGCGGTGAGCGCGCCGAGCTGGGCGGCGGTGAGCGGCTGGGCCGAGGTGACCTGCGCGGTGACCCGGCCGGCCCGGGCCTCGAGCATGGCGTCGAGCTCGCGGGCGATGTCGCGCAGCGAGGCGATGCGCTCGCGATCGAGCAGCAGCAGCACCAGGTTGCGGACCGCCGGCGCCACCGCCAGCCGGCCGAGCAGCGCCTCGAGCACGCGCCGGCGATCGGCGCGGCGCAACGACGGGTTGCTCAGCACGCGACCGAGGTCCGGCGACACCTTGAGCACCGCGGCCAGGCCGCGCAGGTCGCGACCGATGGCGTCGAGGTTGCCGTGCTCGACGCCGAGATCGAACACGGCGCGGGCGTAGCGCCGCGCGAGGCTGCCAGCCGCCATCAGCGCTGCTCCTTGCTCGAGGGCTTGGGGGCCGCCGCGAGGTCGGCGATGAAGCCGTCGACCAGGCGGGTCTGATCCGCGGCGGTGGCGCGATCGCGCACGAGCTGCTCGGCGGCGCGCGCGGCGGCGGAGGTCACCTCGCGGGTGAGCAGCGCGCGGGCGCGGGCGATCTCGGCGGCGATGCGCTCGTCGGCGTCGCGCTTCATGGCCGCGGCCTGGGCGTCGGCGGCGGCCAGGACCCGCGCCTTCTCGGCCTCGGCGTCGGCCCGCATGCCCTCCACCATCTTGGTGATCTCGGCGTCGGCGGCGGCGAGCTTGGCGCCGTACTCGTCGAGCTTGGCCTGGGCGGCGGCGCGCAGCTTGGCGGCCTCCTCGAGGGCGCTCTCGATCTGCTCGGAGCGCTCGCGGGCGGCGGTGGTCGCGATGGGGCCGGCCTTCCAGTACAGGAGGATCAGCAGCACCGCGAAGTTGAACAGCATGCCGATGAACGGCGCCGACATGCCCTCCTCGGGCTCGCCGGGCGCCAGCGGCCGGGCGTGCTCACCGGTGCCGAGCTTGCCGTCGCCGAGCGGCCCGCCCTCGATGTCCATCGACGTGTATCCGAACGGCACGCCGTCGAAGAAGTTGAAGTGCTTGCTCGGATCGCCGTGGCCGCCGCCGTGGCCGCCGTCGTGGGCGGCGCTGTGGTGCTCGGGCGTGAGGTCCGAGGCGCCGTGGTTGGCGATCGGGTGGTTGTCGGTGGCGCCAGCGGGGATGGTCTCGCCCGGGGCGTGCATCGGCACCGAGCCGACCGGCTCGGCCTCCTCCGGCAACGCCGGGCGGATGGCCACCTCGGCCGGCGCCTCGGCGGCGGCGACGCCAGCGCCGACGACGCTCGCGCAGACGAGCGAGACGACCAGCAACACGTGACGCATCACGCGACCTCCCGACCCAGCAGCTTGCCGGCCATGGCCCGGGCCAGGGGCTCGGCCTGGGCCATGAGCTCCTTGCGGGCGACCTCGGTCTGCGAGCGAACCTCGGCCTGGGCCGACTCGATGGCGGCCACCGCCTTGGCGCGCGCCTCGCCGGTGACCTCGCGCTCGTGCGCGGCGGCGGCGGTGCGGATGGTGCGGCTCTCGTCGCCGGCGCGGGTGCGGGCCGCGGCCAGCTTCTGCTCGTAGTCGGTCAGCGCACCCTCGGCCTGCGCCGACATGCGCACCGCCTCGGCGCGCGCGCCCTCGATGCCCGCCGAGCGCCGCTCGCGCAGGCGCAGGTACGGCTCGAACAGCAGCGCCTTGGCGGCGAAGAACAGGACGATGAACAGGAAGAACTGGACCAGTACCGTCAGATCGATGTCGATCAGCGGGTGGTCCTGGGCACCCATGGCGAGAACGGTCGCTTGGAGGTCCATCGATTCCTATCCAACCTGTTGAAAAACCTTACGTCTTTGCCAAGACAGTAAGACTCGCGGCTTATACGACCCGGCCGCCTTTTGTGTCAACTGGGATGCCCGACTCGATCGCGTCGCTGCTGCGACATTCCGCCGCGTGAGCGCCGGCCCCGAGCCGATCCCGGCGCCCGGGCCAGCCGCCGCGAAACTCTGCCCGACCCCGAGGCGCTGTCGCTCACGGAGACCGAGCCGCCGACCGGCGTGGTCGCGAGCGCCGGCGCCACCATCGCGTTCTCCACCTCGCGCGACGCCGCCACCCGGTGTCGCCTCGACGACGCCGCGCCGGTACCGTGCATCTCGCCGTGGGCGCTGACCGACGGCCCGCACGTCGCCCCGGTCGACGCGGGGCCGTGACCGCCGGTCGGGCCCGCGTGATCCGGGTCGCGCGCCCGCGGCGGTGAGCGAATCTATCGCCGCGGCGGCTGTGCGCGCTGCGATACCCTCCGGGCATGTGGAGGGGAATCCCGCTGTGCGGGGTCGTGGCGGCGTGGGGTGCGATCGCTGCGTGCGGCGATGACGCGAGCCCGGCGCCGCTGGAGCTGACGCTGGTCGCGGCGCCTGCGCCGGTCGCCGCGAGCGCCACCGCGACCTTCGAGTTCACGCTGAGCCGGCAGGCCCAGGCCCGGTGCCGGCTCGACGACGACGCCCCGGTGGCGTGCAGCTCGCCGTGGACGATCGCGGCGCTGGCCGACGGCAGGCACGTCGCGGTGATCGACGCCCGCAGCGCCGACGACGAGCTCGTGGCGCTGCCCGCGGTGGTGTGGACGATCGACACCCTCGCACCCGACACCGTGCTGCGGCTCGGCCCGGCCGCCGTCGACAACAGCGTCCGCCCCCGGATCGAGTTCGGCGCCGACGACCCGGCGGCCACGTTCACCTGCGCGCTCGACGGCGGCGGCGCCGCCGCGTGCAGCTCGCCATGGCTGCTCGGGCCGCTGACCGACGGCGACCACGTGGCCACCATCACCGCGATCGACGCCGCCGGCAACGTCGACCCGACCCCGCTGACCCTCACCTGGACCGTCGACACCTCGACCCCCGACACCGTCATCGACGCGGCGCCCACCGGCACCACCGGCCCGGTGACCAGCACCGTCGAGTTCTCGGCGCCCGGCGTCGGCCCCGGCGCCACCTTCGAGTGCTTCGCCGACGGGGTGTCGCTCGGCGCGTGCGCGTCGCCCTACCCGGTGACCTTCACCACCGACGGGCTGCGGGTGTTCCAGGTCGCGGTGACCAACGCCGCCGGCACCACCGATCCGTCGCCGGCGACCCGGGTCTGGCGCATCGACGCCATCGCGCCGGCCGTCGAGATCACCGCCGGCCCCGACGGCGTGGTCGAAGTGCCGGCGCCGACCTTCGAGTTCACCGTCGGCGCCGACGCCGCCAGCGTGACCTGCGCCGTCGACGACGCCACCCCGGTCGCGTGTACATCGCCGTGGACGCCACCGCCGCTGGCCAACGGTCCGCGCACGTTCACCGTCGCCGCCGCCGACGCCTACGGCAACCTCGCCACCGCGACCCGCGCCTTCACCGTGCGGGTGATCGCCTGGCGCCCAGCCGGCGCGCTGCGGCCGGCGCCGCGCGCCGCGGCCAGCGCCGCCTACGACGCCGCCCACGGCGAGCTCGTGCTCTTCGGCGGGCTCGGCGACGCCGGCAACCTCGGCGACACCTGGCTGTGGGACGGCGCCGCGTGGCGGCAGGCGACCCCCGCGACCGCGCCAGCACCTCGCGCCTACGCCGCCGCTGCCTACGACGCGGCGCGCGCGCGGGTGGTGCTCTACGCCGGCAGCAACGACCTCGGCGTGCTCGGCGACACCTGGGAGTGGGACGGCACCACCTGGACCGAGCTGACCCCGGCGATGGGGCCGGGCAAGCGCGCCTACCACGCCCTCGCCTTCCACGCCGGCACCGGCGAGACGCTGCTCTTCGGCGGCAACGGCGCGTCGGTGCTCGGCGACACCTGGGCCTGGAACGGCACCACCTGGACCAAGCGCACCCAGGCCACCCCGACGCCGGCGCCGCGCTACTTCTCCGCGCTCGCTCATGATCCGTCGCGCGATCGCACGGTGCTCTTCGGCGGCTACGGCAGCGGCGGCGCGAAGAGCGATACCTGGGAGTGGGACGGCGCCGCCTGGACCCAGGTCGCGCCGACCACGCCGCCGGCGAGCAGCTACTTGCACGAGATGGCCTACGACGCGCGCCTCGGCGTCATCGTGCGCCTCGACGGCTTCGGCGCCAGCGGCGTGACCCTGGGCTGGGACGGCGTCGACTGGACGCCGGTGGGCGTCCTCGCCGAGGCTGAGCCTGCGTACTTCGCGAGCCTGGTGTTCGATCCCGATCGTCAGGAGCTCGTGCGCCTCGGCGGCAACGCGGCCATCTCCGGGGCGCTCCTCGACGCTGCGTGGCGGCTCGGCGCCGATGACACCTGGCGCAGCGACGGCGGTCCACCGCCGGGCGTCGGCGCCGGCCTGAGCTTCGACGCGAGCCGCGGCGAGAGCGTGCTGTTCGGCGGCTACCACGCCTGGACCGGCACCACCTCGGGTGGCACCTACGTGTGGGACGGCACCGCCTGGACCGCGGCGGCGCCCGCGACCTCGCCGTCGGCGCGCAGCGGACACGCGCAGGCGTACGACGCCGGCAGCGAGCAGGTCGTGGTCTTCGGCGGCTACGACGAGTTCTTCGAGCTGCTCGCCGACACCTGGACCTGGGACGGCACCACCTGGACCGAGCTCGCGCCGACGACCGCGCCGCCGGCACGCGCCGGCGCCGCGGCGGCCTACGACCCGGTGCGCGCGCGGCTGGTCGTGTTCGGCGGCACCGACGCCGGCGGCAACCCGCTCGGCGACACCTGGGAGTGGGACGGCGTCGACTGGGTCGACGTCACGCCCGCCACCAGTCCCGAGGCGCGCGCCGAGGCGGCCGCCGCGTTCGACGGCACCGGGATCGTCGTCTTCGGCGGCAACGTCGACGGCGACATGCGCGGCGACACCTGGCGCTGGGACGGCACCACCTGGACCGACGTGACGCCGGCGACCGGCCCGCTGCCGCGCTACCAGGCGGCGATGACCTACGACGTCGACGGCGACCGCGCGATCCTCTTCGGCGGCTACGAGGGGGCGTTCGTCGGCTACCTCGACGACACCTGGGCCTGGGACGGCGCCGCCTGGACCCAGCTCGCGCCGGTGACGGTGCCCAGCGCGCGGGCCGGCGCCGCGATGACCTACGACGAGACCACGCTGGCGCCGCTGTCGTTCGGCGGCGAGGGCTGGTCCGGCCCGATGAGCGATCTGTGGACCCTGGGAGCGTACGTGCCATGACCACCACCAACGTTTGCAAGCTCGGCGCCCTGGCGCTCGCCCTCACGGCCGCCTGCGGCGGAGGCGACGTCGGCCTCCCCGACGCCCGCTACGACCTCGGCTTCTTCACCACCATCGACGACGGCCCGCCGGCGGCGACCTCGTCGACGACGGCGTCCTTCGCCTTCACCGCGACCGCGCCAGCCACCTTCATCTGCCAGGTCGACGACCGTGCGCCGGAGCCGTGCACGTCGCCGTACGCGACCACGGTGGACGTCGACGGCGACCACGTGTTCCTGGTGACCGCGACCCGTGACGCCGACGGCGTCGTCGAGCGCAACCCGCCAGCCCACGCCTGGCGCCTCGATCGGGATCCGCCGGAGACCAGCTACGTCGCCGGCCCGCCCGGGCTCACCGCCTCGACCACGATCACCTTCTCCTTCGGCAGCGACGAGCCCGGCGTCACCTACCTGTGCGCCCTCGACGGCGCGCCGGCGGTGCCGTGCGACTCGCCGTACGTGCTCACCGGCCTCGCCGACGGCGAGCACGTGCTCGTCATCACCGCGGTCGACGCCGCCGGCAACCCCGACCCGACTCCGCTGGTGGTGACCTGGACCGTCGACTCCCGGGTGCCCGACACCGTCATCGACGCCGGCCCGCCGGCCCTGGTCGGCCCGGCCCCGGTCGAGCTGGTGTTCTCGACGCCGACCGCCGACCTCGGCGACACCCTCGAGTGCGCCCTCGACGGTGCCGCCTACGCGGCGTGCACCTCGCCGCTGACCCTGACCAACCTCGCGACCGGCGAGCACGTGCTGCTGGTGCGCGCGGTGACCGCGGCCGGCGCCGTCGATCCGACCCCGGCGATCCACGCCTGGACGGTCGACGCCACCGTGCCCGACACCGTCATCGACGCGGCGCCGACCGGCACCGTCGGGCCGGCGGGGCTCACGCCCATCGCGTTCTCGTCGCCGACCGGCGTGAGCTTCGAGTGCAGCCTGGTGCCCGACGGCGACGCGCCGAGCTTCGCCGCGTGCACCTCGCCGTACGCGATCGGCGCGCTCGGCACCGGCGCCTATCGCTTCGCGGTGCGCGCGACCAACCAGGTCGGCACCGTCGATCCGACCCCGGCCGAGCAGGCCTTCGCCGTCGACGCCACCCCGCCGGTGGTCACCATCACGTCGCCGCCGACGGATCCGACCCCGTGGCGCACCGAGGACGCGGTCGGCTTCACCGTCGACGACGCCACCGCGGTGGTCGAGTGCCGGGTCGACGCCCGGCCGTTCACGGCGTGCGCCGCGACCTTCGCCACGCCGCGGTTGACCGGCGGCGTCCACACCGTCGACATCCGCGCCACCGACCCGTACGGTAACGTCGGCACCGGCAGCGACACCTGGCAGGTCGAGTACCCGCTGTGGACCGAGGGCGTGGTGGCCAAGCCCACCCCGCGCGCGTTCCACGCGATGGCGTACGACAGCGCGCGCGGCGAGGTGGTGCTCTTCGGCGGCACGCCCAACAACACGTTCAACACCGTCCTCGCCGACACCTGGATCTGGGACGGCGTCCGCTGGAGCCAGCGCACGCCGGCGACCTCGCCGCCGGGTCGGATGCTGCCGGCCATGGCCTACGATCCAGCCCGTGCCGAGATCGTGATGTTCGGTGGCTACCTCGGCACGACGCTCACCACGAACGACACCTGGACCTGGGACGGCGTCACCTGGAGCCAGCGCGCGCCGGCGACCTCGCCGCCCGCGCGCGGCGGCGCGGCGATGGCGTTCCACGCCGCGACCGGCGTCACCGTCCTCCATGGCGGCGCCGCCGACGTCTCCGCCGGCTCGGCCCTGGCCGACACCTGGCGCTGGGACGGCACCACCTGGACCGACGCCGCGCCGGCGACCTCGCCGTCGGCGCGCAGCCTGCACACGCTGGCGGCGCTGCCCGCGGCGAGCGCGCTGGTGCTGTTCGGCGGGCGCTCGCCGAGCAACGGCCTGCTCGCCGAGACCTGGCGCTGGGACGGTACGACCTGGGCCCAGGCGACCCCGGCGACCTCGCCGCCCGCGCGCGGGCTCCACGCCGGCGCCACCGACGACGCCGGCCTGGTGATCGTCACCGGCGGCCACGTGGGCGGCGCCGCCAGCAACCAGACCTGGACCTACGACGGCACCACCTGGGCCGCGCGCCCGGCGGCGACCGGCCTGCGCCAGGCCTCGGCGCTCGCGTACGACGGCAGCCGCGGCGAGACGGTGCTCTTCGGCGGCAACAACAACGCCGCGGTGATCTACGACGACACCCACCGCTGGCGCGCCGGCGCGTGGTCGGCGACCTTGCCGCCGCAGGTCAACAGCCACGGCGTGGCCTACGACGCCGCCCGCGGCGAGCTCGTCAACTACGTGCTCGGCCAGACCTGGACCTGGGACGGCAGCGCGTGGACGTTGCGGCAGCCGCCCACCGCGCCGCCGAGCCGCGGCGACGCGCGCATCGAGTACGACGCCGCCCGCCAGGAGGTGGTGATGTTCGGCGGCGCCTCCGGCCCGACCCTGCGCACCGACACCTGGACCTGGGATGGCACCACCTGGACCGATCGCACCGGCGCGCTGTCGCCGCCGGGCCGGACCCAGCACTCGATGGCCTACGACGCCGCCCGCGAGCAGGTGGTGATGTTCGGCGGCAACAACGGCACCAACGTCGGCTACGCCGACACCTGGCTGTGGGACGGCACCGCGTGGACGCTGGCGGCGCCGGCGACCTCACCGCCGAGCCGCGACGGCTTCGGCATGGCCTACGACGCGATCGCCGAGGAGGTCGTGCTCTTCGGCGGCCTCGGCAACAACCAGACCGTGCGCCTGGCCGACACCTGGGTGTGGAACGGCACCACCTGGGCGCCGCGCGCCCTCGGCGTCGGCCCGACCGCACGCAACTACCACGACCTGGTGTCCGACCCCGGCCACGCCGCGGTGCTGCTGTACAGCGGCACCACCAGCGCCGGTCAGCTCGGCGACCTGTGGTCGTGGGACGGCACCACGTGGACGCTCGAGCCCCAGGTCGCGCCGTTCCCGGTGCCGCGGCGCTACCCGCGCATGACCTACGACGTCGACGCCGGCCGGGTGGTCATGGTCGGCGGTCGCGACACCGGCGGCGTTGATCGCAACGACGTGTGGACCATCGAGTAGCCGCCTCCGCGCGCGATCCAGGCGCGCCGTCGCTGGCGCGCCGCTTGGGGGCACGGCTACGCTTTCGCCATGCTCCACCCCGTTGCCTCGTGGCGCGCGCGCGCCTCGGTCGCCGCCACCCTGTTCATGCTCGGCTGCGCCGGCGCACCGACGCCCGCGTCCAGCACGCCGTCCACGCCCGCGCCCACGCCCGCGCCGGCGCCGGCGACCCCGACCGCGATCCCGCCGCCGGAGGTGATGCCGGTGTGCGACGCGCTGGAGCTGGCCATCGGCGACGCGCCGACGCACTTCTCGGTGATGCGCAGCGAAGAACGCAGCGTCAACTACGACGAGGTGATCTCCAACCTGCAGGTGGCGGGCGCCGACGAGACCACCGTCGGCGACGACGAGGGCGAGGGCATCGTCGACTGGACCGCGTGGTACGACGACGGCGACGTGTACCCCGAGCTCGCGGCGCTGGTCCCGACCTGCCCGGCGGTGGCGGGCTTCACCCGGCGCGACACCAACGATCCCAACCCCACCATCCTCTTGCAGCGGCTCGACGACGACGGCGGCCGCCTCGACGTCGACGTCGTCTACGTCACCAGCATCGGCTCGGCGCGGATCACGGTGTCGTGGCTCGATCCGTGAGCGCGCGCCGCCCGCGACCGACGGCGCGCGCGCCGCGCTACTTGACCGGCTGAGGACCGGCCGGCGGCGCGGCCGGGCCCTTGGCGGCGACCGGCACCTTCTGGCCGACGGCGGCCTCCATGAAGGAGCGGCCCTCGAAGATGACGCCCTTGTCGACCTGCAGCGACGGGGTGTGGAGGTCGCCCTTGACCCGACCCGGCGCGAGGATCTCGATCGAGCGCTTGGCGCGGATGTTCCCGACCACCGTGCCCTGGATGATCACCTCGCCGATGTCGATCTCCGCCTCGACGTAGGCGCCGTCGCCGATGACGAGCACGTCGTCGGAGAACACCTCGCCCTTGAACTTGCCGTCGATGCGGACCGTGCCCTCGAAGGTCAGCTTGCCTTCGAAGCTCGAGCCGCGCCCGAGCAGGGTGTTGATCTCGCCAGCCGCCTGAGGCCTCGCCGCTGCTTGCATGATGGCGCGCACGCTAGCACGACGCCTCGCGGTTGCGATCGTCGGTCGCGTCCACTCCCGCGGGGTCCGCGCAGGTCAGCGCGCCTGGGTGACGGCGACCTCGGCCTGGCCGTCCTGGGGCCAGGTGATCGCGGCCTTCTGCGCCGGGCCGTCCTTCCAGCGCACCTCGACCTCGCGCACCGTCGAGGCGTCGAGGTCGGTGACCTTGGTCGGGGTGATGCCCCGGCGGGTGCCGCCGATGTAGACCTCGGCGCCGGTCGGCTCCGAGGTCACCCGCAGGGTGCCGCGGATGGGATCGAGCACGGCGTGGGCGCGCACCGCGCCGCCGCTGGTGGGGATCTGGACGTCCTGCTCGAAGATCTTGCGACCGGGCAGCTCCACCCGCACCGCGTGGCGCGCCCCCGGCCGGGTGTCGCGGTAGGTGAGCGGCGTCAGGGTGCCGACGTTCTTGCCGTCGATGAACACGTTGGCGCTCGACGGCTGCGACGTGATCTCGAGGGAGGCGGCGATGGGCTCGTCGCGGGTGGCGCGGATGATCGCCCAGGTCGCGGTGGCGGCGACCACCACCGCGACGATCGCGGCGAGGGCGAGCCACAGCCAGCGCGGCGCGCCGCGAGCGATCTTGAAGCGCGCCGGGATCTCGTCGACCTCGAGCGCGCGCAGCTGCTGGCTCATCGTCGGCGGCGGATAGTTCGGGTAGGCGTACGGCTGCGGGAACGGCGTCTGCGGCGACCCGCTGGGCCCCGGGGCGTACCCGGGCGGATAGCCCGGCGCCGCGCCGTAGCCCGGCGGATACCCCGGCTGTGGCGGGTAGCCCGGCTGCGGCGGATACCCTGCCCCCGACGGATAGCCCGGCTGCGGCGGATAGCCGTGCCCCGGCGGCTGCGGCGGATAGCCCGGCTGCGGCGGATAGCCCGGGTATCCGGTCGGGGCGAACCCCGGCGGGTATCCCGGCGGGCTCGGCGGCGCCGGCTCGCCAGCCCCGTGCGACGGGCTCGGCCCCGGGCCGTAGCCCGACGGCGGCGCGCCGGCGCCCGGGTTCGGGTTGGCGCCGACCATCGTCAGCGAGCCCGGCGCCGACACCGGCGCCGCGTCGAGCATCGTCGGGCGGCTGTCGGGCGCCGCCGCGATCTCGGTGGCGACGTGCGGGCCCGCCGACGGGCGCGCCGCTGGCAACGGCTCCGCCGGCGCGGCGCCGACGATCGCCTGCAGCACCGACGGCGGCGCCGCGACGCCGCCGCTGGGCGTCTGCCGCGAGCCGCGCGGCCGGCGCAGCTCGCTCACCGACGGCGTCGGGTTCTGGGCGGCCAGCGCCGGCGGCTGCCCGGTGAGCGGGCGCGAGCGCGCCGGCGGCGCGGCGGCGACCTCCGAGGTCGGGGGATCGGCGTCGTCGCTGCCCCCCAGGCCGGCGTCGTCGGCGATGGTGCGCGCCTCGATGAAGCGCGGCGAGTCGGTGACGATGGTGCGATCGCCACCCTCGTCGTCGTCGTCGGCCAGCCACACCCGCGGCACGTTGCCGGTGTCGAGCTGCCGGGTCTCCTCGTCGGCGGCGCGCGGCGGCCGCGCCGGCGCCGGCGCCGGCCGCCGATCGAACGCGGCGACCTCCCGGGTCGGCTCGGCGGGGTCGCGCGACGGCGCCGCTGCCGACGGTCGCGCCGACGCCCGCGGCAGGCTCGGCACCGCCGGGATGGGCTGGGTCGGCGGCTTGGCGCGCACCGGCGGCGCCGCCGACGGCGAGCCCGGCGCCCGCGCGGTGATGCGTGGGATCGGCACCGGTGGGCGCGACGCCGCCAGGGTGCGCCGGTCGGTCGGGTCGGCGCGCGCGGCGGCGGCGCGGTCGGGCTGCCCGGCGCCCGCGCGGCCGGCGGGGTGGCCCGGCGCGGGATGGCCTGCGCGGTCGGCTCGGAGAACGACAGCCCGCTGTCGTCGCTGGTCGTCGGCGGCCGCAGGTCGCCGAGCTTGAAGATCATGCTGTTCTCGTCGCGCAGCTCGGCCGGCTCGCGCAGCAGATCGTCGGGCGCCAGCGCGTGGGTGCCGGTGACCAGGGCGGCGGCCTCGGGCGCGGTGTGGCCGGCGTCGGGATCGATCGCCTGCGGCTCGCCGAGCACCTGGCGCGCGTACGCCGCCACCTTGGCCGACGTGAACACCGGCGAGTACGTGTGCAGGAACCGCTCGAGGTCGGTGGCCAGGTCGGCCGCCGACGGGTAGCGATCGTCGGGCTTGGGCGCGAGCGCCCGCATGACGATCTTCTCGAGCTGCGGCGGCACCCCCCGGCGGAGCCGCGAGGGCGGCGCGATGTCGGCGCGCCGCACCATGTCGAGCAGACGGTGCAGATCCTCCTCGAGGTAGAGCATCTGCCCGGTGATCATCTCGTAGAGCACGATGCCCGCCGAGAAGATGTCGGAGCGGTGGTCGACGACGTCGCCCCAGGCCTGCTCCGGCGACATGTAGTAGTACTTGCCCTTGATCACGCCGACCGCGGTCTGGCGTGCCTTCATCGTCGCCTTGGCGATGCCGAAGTCGACGAGCTTGACCTCGCCGGCGTGGGAGATGAGGACGTTCTGCGGCGACACGTCGCGGTGCACGATCCCGAGCGGCGCGCCCGAGACGTCGCGCTTGCGGTGGGCGTAGTCGAGGCCGGTCGCCATCTCCTTGCCGACGTGGGCGGCGACGTCGAGGGGCACGTCGAGATCCTGCTCGGAGCCGCGGCGCAGGATCTTGTAGAGGTCGGCGCCGTCGACGAACTCCATCGTGATGTAGTACGTGTCGCCGACCCGGCCGAGGTCGAAGGTGTGGGCGATGTTCACGTGCTGGAGCTGCACGCTGATCTTCGCCTCGTCGATCAGCATCTGGATGAACGACTCGTCCTCGGCGAAGTTCGGGTGGATCATCTTGAGGGCGACGTACTTCTCGAAGCCCGCGATGCCCCGGGTCTTGGCCAGGTGGATCTCGGCCATGCCGCCGACGGCGATCTGCCGCACCAGCCGGTAGGGCCCGAACGGCCGGTCGGCCATCAGCCCACCCCCTCGCTGGCGGCGCGCGCGTTGGCGCTCGCCGGCGTCGGTCCGTGCTGGAGGTGCTCGGCGCCGCCGGGGTGCACGAACAGCCCGACCTGGCGCAGCGGCGCCTTGGCCCCGCGATCGAAGGTGCACACCACCTCGGTGGCGACGCCGTGGGCGACGTTGACGACGTACGCCGCCGCCGCGTTGGCGACCAGGTACAGCCCGAGCCCGGCGCCGTAGGTCTTGCGATCGATCTGCTCCGGCGAGCGCAGGCACTTGTCGATGTAGGCGACGATCGTGTTCTTCGCGAGGAGGCCGAAGCGATCGCGCACCGCGACCACGAACTGGCTGTCGGTGGCGGCGTAGCGGATCGACACCGGCCGCGGCGAGCGCGCGCGGATCCGCTCGCGCGGATCGACCTCGGCGAACACCGGCTGGCCGTCGGGGCCGACCGGCGCGTCGTAGAGCGCGTTCATCAAGAGCTCCTCGCACACCTGGCCGATCGCGGTGCGCACCTGGCGGCGCATGCGGGCGGCCTCGGCGAAGGCGAGCACGGTGTCGAGGGCGCGGCCGCGGCCCTCGAAGTCGCGCAGCCGCAGCATCTCCGGCGCCACCCCGGCCGGCAGGTACTGCTCGATGCCGAAGATGTCGCCGGACAGGAGCTTGCGCGCGGTGACCTCGACGCCGGCGGCGACCTCGGCCTCGTCGCCGACCAGGACGTGGTTGATCCGGCGCTCGCCGAGGTACCCGATGAGCTCCGCGAGGGTGGCCCGCGGCGCGATGATCACCACGTGGGCGACGTCGCGCAGGCGGCCGGCCAGCTCGTGGGCGTGGGCGACGTCGGCGCCGTCGAGGGCGGCGAACGCGTAGCGGTGCGCCAGCGGCCCGGGCAACGATCGGGGTCGCCAGCCTCGACCTCGATGCCTGCCCCGGGGCCGATCGCGGACGCAACCCCGCGCAGCTGCTCGGACCAGGCGCGCGCGGCGACCCGGGTCACGGCAGAGAGCGAGCACACGGCGTGGCGTCACGTTCCCCAGGCCCGGCAGTGTACCGCAATCGGCGAGCCGCCATCAGCGGCCGGCCCGGCGCACGCGCTGGAGCCGTGGACTCCGCCGCCCCGCTGCCCCACCTGGTCGTGCTCGACGACGAGGCCGAGCTGCGCCAGTTCGCGCGCGCGCCCTGCGCGGCCGCTTCCCGCGTCACCACGTGCGCAGCGGCGCCGAGGTGCGCGGCGCAGGTCGCCGCCGGCGGCGTCGACCTGGTGCTCTCCGATCACCGCCTGCCCGGCGAGACCGGCCTGGCGCTGCTGACCGAGCTGGCCCGCCACCCAGCCGGCGGTGCGCCGGGTGCTGGACCGGCTACGCCGACGAGCCCGAGGTCGCCGCCGCCGAGGCCGCCGGCGTGCTCGACGCCTGCGTCGCCAAGCCCATCGACGGAGAGGGCCTGGGCGCGGCGCTCGACGCCGCCCGCGCGCGCCGGCGCTGAGTCGCCGCGGCTCGACGCGCCGGCGGGGGCCGCCTCAGCCGATGGGCTGGCAGCCGACCGAGGCGGTGGTGTCGTCGACGTTGTTGCCCTCGCGGCACTCGCGATTGCCGCCGGCGCCGGCCTCGTCGCAGGCGTAGCCGCCGTTGTCGACGCAGGCGCGCACGTCGACCTCGCCGGTGGGGCCGTCGATCCACACGCACGACACCACCGCGCAGGCGCCCGGCGACAGCGAGCTCTCGGTCGCGCGCGGGGCGTCGGCGCATTCGAGCTCGGCCTGGGTCACGTTGTCCCAGAAGCTGACCCGGACCCCGGCGCCCACCACCACCGCGCCCTCGTTGCACACCAGCGCGTCGAGGCGACACGCCGGCATGAGGGACAGCTCGACGGTGAGATCCGGCGCGGCGAAGGCGTCGAACGCCGGCAGGTTCTGCCGGAAGTTGTTCATCACTCAGGACACGGTGTTGTCGGTGGGCTCGCGCCAGTTGGCGGGCTCCCCGGCGGGGATGGCGCCGAGCTCGCCGACGTTGGTCACGTGGTAGCTGTGCTGGTTCCACACCCGCCGGGTCGGCACCCAGCCGTCGGCGGCGTCGCCGTAGACCCGGATGCCCTGGGAGGTGCCGCCGCCGTGGGCGTTCTCGATGAACACGATCTCGGCGTTGCCGTCGTTGTCGACGTCGGCGACGATCGGCATCTCGAGGCGGGTGTGCGAGTGGTTGCCCACGCGCAGCCGCTCGGCGCCGTCGAGACCGTCGAGGATGCGAAAGTTCTGCTCGTCGTTGTAGACGACCTCGGCCCGGCCATCGCCGTCGAAGTCGAACACGCTCGAGCCGGTGACCCGCGAGCTGCAGTCGAAGTTGGCGACCTGCCAGCGGATGCCGGGGCCGGCGCACTGCGGCGGCAGCGGCGAGACGTTGGCGCACTCGAGGTCGACGACGACGTAGTAGTCGGCGCCGGCCACGCCGATCTCCGGCTCGCCGTCGCCGTCGAAGTCGGCGACCGTCGGCGGACCGCCCTCGTTGAGGCTGCAGTCGTCGATCGGCAGCGGCACCTCGACCGGGGCGGCCCCGACCATGAGCGGGGTGCCGTCGTGGTTGAGCAGGTAGACCGTGCCGGCGCGGACGATGACCAGCTCGCCCTCGGGATCGGCGTCGAAGTCGCCGGTGGCGCCGAAGCCGTCGCACGCGCGCCCCGAGGCCTGGCAGTTCTCGGTCGTGATCGGCTGGGCATAGGCATAGCTCCAGCGCACGGCGCCGGCGGCGTCGTACAGGGTGTTGCCGGCGAGGAGCTCGCTGTCGCCGTCGAGATCGACGTCGCCGGTGACCGACACCGGCCCGAGGAAGCCGTTGGTGCCGAGGCCGGCGGTGCCCTTCCACACCAGCCCGCCGTCGGCGCCGCTGAGCACTACCCGACCCTGGATGACCTCGGGGTGGCCGTCGCCGTCGAGGTCCGAGATCGACGGCTGGCTGGCGGCGAGGTTGTCGGCGCCGGTCGGGTACATCGGCTGGTACCACTTCACGGCGCCGGTGCGTTCGAAGGCGATGGTGCCGCCGCCGCGCACCGTCGCCACCAGATCCGGCGAGCCGTCGGCGTCGATGTCACCCGCGGCCAGGCCGCCGGAGTTGTCGAGCCAGATCCCGGCGATGCCGAGGTCGGCCTCGATCTCGGTGGCGCCGATGGTGACGTGCTCGGGCAAGGTGCCGTCGACGCCGCAGCCGCCGGAGACGATGCGCAACACGCCGCTCGAGTTGCAGCAGCCACAGGTCGCACCGGCGGGGCAGCCCGCGGTCTGCAGCGAGTAGGAGATGAACGCGATGTCGGGGGTGTCGTCGAGGTCGACGTCGCCGTCGGCGTCGTCGTCGGTGAGGTTCATCACGATGGGCGTGGCGACGACGTCGTCGAAGGTCGGGTAGCGGCTGCCGGCGGCGGGCGCCGACCACGCACACTCCACCGTCGGCTCGAAGGTGCCGGTGACGCCGATCGTGCAGGTCTCGTCGACGGGGCCGGCGTCGAGGCCACCGCCGCCGTCGAGGCCACCGCCGTCGCCGCCGGGCGCGGCGTCGACGATCGGACCGCCCGGTTCGTGGTTGCCGCAGGCCGCGCCGAGCAGGCCGACCACGATCCACCCGCCGAGCATCGCTGCGCGCTTCATGGCTCCAGCATAGGTCGAGCGAGGCCCTCACCCGACGACGATCTCGACGGACGTGGGCGTGAACCGCCTACATCGTCCACCGTGGTGCGCGGGTGGCCGCGGCCAGCCTCCGCGTGCGAGATTGCCGCACCGATGACGCTCGTTCGCCCAACCAGGAACGCGGTGATCGCCGTGCTCGCGCTGGTCGCTGCGCACCCGCGCGCCCACGCCGGCCCCGCGGAGCTCACCGGGCTCGACGCCAGCCAGCTCGCGCTCGGCAACCCGGTGGCCATCGCGCCCGACCCCGCCGGCGCGATCACCGGCAACCCGGCCAACCTGTGGGGCGCCGCCGACGGCGTCTCCGTCGGCGTCGTCGGCTCACACGCCGGTCGCCTGGTCCGCCACCGGGCCCGCCCCGCCGGCGTCGACGTCGACGCCTCGATCTACGAGGCGCGCCCGGTCGACGCCGACGCCGCCCTCGGCGCGCTGGCCACCGCCGATCTGCCGGCGCGTCCCGGCGGCACCGACCTGCCCGACGACCTGCTCGCGGTCGTCGCCGACGTGCGCCGGCTCGGGCCGCACGCCGTGCTCGGGCTGCTCGCCGCGCTGCCCACCACCGGCGCGATCGCGCCGGCGACGTTCTACGCCGACGAGCGCGAGGCGCCCTTCACCAACGCGGTGCACCTGGCGCTGCTCGAGGACGATCGCCGCGCCGCGGTGCTGGCGGCGGCGATCGCGGCCCGACCGCATCGCCGGGTCCAGCTCGGCCTCGGGGTGCAGCTCCAGGTCGGCGCCCGGCCCGAGAACCGCGTGTACCTGCCGAACCTGGTGCGCCCGGCGGAGAGCGACACCAACACCGTGCTCGGGGTGGCGCCGACGGTGGCGCCGACCGCCGGCGTCGCGGTGACCGCCACGCCCTGGCTCGCGCTACAGGCCTCGCTGCGGCCGGCCTCGGCCCAGCGCGTGACCGGGCAGACCACGATCCGGCTGTGGGCGCCCGAGGACGACGAGCTCTCGACCTCGGTGCAGCCCATCGACTTCGCGATCGACAGCCAGCCGCTGCGGATCGCCGTCGGCGCCACCGCGACCCGCTGCGGCTGGCGGGTCGCCGCCGAGGCGGTGTACCGACGCGGCGCCGACTACCGCGACCTGCACGCGGCGGCGCCGTCGGTGGCCTTCGACGACACCGTCGAGGTTGGCGCCGCGGGCTGGGGGACGCTGGGCCCCGCGGTGCTGCGCGCCGGCCTGCGCCTGGTGCCGTCGCCGGTGGGCGCGCAGCGCGGGCCCGAGAACCATGCCGATGCCGATCGCGTCGTCGCCGGCGCCGGCGCGCAGGTCGCGCTGGCGCCTGGCTGGTCGCTCGGGCTCGGCCTCGGGCTGCAGCGGCTGCGCTCCACCTCGGTGACCAAGGATCCGGCGCTCATCGTCGACGAGTACCCCGACGCCGTCGACCTCGGCGGCGACCCCATCGCGACGTCGGCCGGCCTGCAGACCAACAACCCGGGGTACCCCGGCTACGACGTGGGCGGCTGGATCTGGGCCGCCGCGCTGACCCTGACCGTGGAGCGCCCGTGACGATCATCCGTGCCTGCCCCGCCTTGCTCGTCGTCGCCGCCTGCGGCGCCCCCGCCACCCCGAGCGTGGACGCGCTCGACCGCGCCGACGCCACCGGCACCGCGGACGCCGCGACCGGCGGCGATCCGGTCGGGACCTGGGCCGCGCGCCGGGTCTTGCGCACCGTCGCCCCGGCGCCGGTCGGCGGACCGGCGACGACCATCACCGCCACCCTCACCGTCCTCACCATCGCCGCCGACGGTGACGGCCTCGCGGTCACCGACGATCCGTGCGAGGTGCGGATGGCGTCGTCGAGCGCGCTAGCGACGCCGTCGCTGGTCCCCGGCTACGCCGCCGGCCTCCCGACCGCGACCCGCGCGGGCGCCATCACCGACGGCGCCCTCGTGGTGCCGCTCGGGCTCGACGTGGTCGGCGCCGCCCTGGCGCAGCCGGCCAGCGATCCGCTACCGACGACCACCGACGCGCCGACGGTGATCGACGCCGACGCCGACGGCCAGCCAGGCCTCACCGTGCGGGTCGCGGTGACCGGGCTCGGCGTCGAGGAGGTGTACGTCGTGCAGCGCACCGAGTTCACCCTGCGCTCGACGTCGCTGGCCGACGACCGCATCGGGGGCGCGCTCGAGATCGCCCGCTTCGAGCAACGGACCATCGGCGCCTCGAACCCGCTGTTCGCCGACTCCCCCGAGATCACGCTCGATCGCCCCGGCTCGCGCTTCGACCTGGTGCGCCAGGCCCCCGGCTACGGCTGTGCCGAGCTGGTCGCCGCCGACGAGGTCGCGCTGTTCGGCCCGCGCTGACGCGCGCCCGCGCGGGCCGCGCGATACAGTCTCGCGGTGTCCGACCCGATCGCCAAGCTCGCGCCGGGCTCGCCCGAGAAGCCGGTGCGCTTCGGCGAGTACTGCCTGCTCGGCCTGATCGCGCGCGGCGGCATGGCCGAGGTCTACCGGGCCCGCCGCCTGACCGCCGCGCCCGGTGACACCGCCGGCCTGCTGGCGATCAAGGTGATGCGGCCGCAGCTCGCCAAGGAGGCGCGGTTCGTCGACATGTTCCGCCGCGAGGCGCAGCTCGCGATGCTGCTCGACAACCCGTGCATCGTCCGCACGCTCGAGGTCGGCTGTGCCGACGGCCGCCACTTCATCACGATGGAGTACGTGCTCGGGCGTGACCTCACCCAGCTCCTGCGCCGCTGCCAGGACACCGGTCAGCGCATGCCGGTGCCGCACGCGATCTACATCGCCGCCCGCATCGCCGAGGGGCTCGCCTTCGCCCACAACGTGCGCGACGACGCCGGTCGCCCGCTCAACATCGTCAACCGCGACGTGTCGCCGTCGAACGTGCGGCTGTCCTACGACGGCGCGGTGAAGATCCTCGACTTCGGCATCGCCCAGGCGCTGATGACCTTCACCAGCGAGATCGGCGTGCTCAAGGGCAAGTTCAGCTACATGTCGCCGGAGCAGATCCGCGGCATGCCGCTGGACGCCCGCACCGACGTGTTCTCTGCCGGCATCATCCTCCACGAGATGCTGGTGACCGAGAAGCTGTTCCGCGGCGACACCGAGTTCTCGCTGATGGAGAAGGTGCGCAAGGCCGACGTGCCGCCGCCGTCGCAGTTCAACCCCAAGGTCCCGCCGGAGCTCGACGGCATCGTCCTGCGCGCGCTGGCCCGCGACGTCGGCGATCGGTACCAGCGCGCGGCCCAGCTCGCGGCCGATCTCGACGCGCTGCTGGTGGGCTACCGGTTCCAGCCCAAGGAGCTGCGCCAGCTCATGCGCCAGATGTTCCGCAAGGAGCACGCCGAGGAGCAGGCCGCGGCCGAGGTGGCCGCGAGCTCGCCGACGCCGCCGGCCCGCCTCACCGGCGACGAGCCCACCGCGCGGGCGGGCCTGGCCTACCTCGATCCCGACCAGGTCGAGCCCGACGACGGCGACGGCGACGCCGAGATCGAGGAGGCTCGATCCCGACGAGCCGTCGGCGGCGCCCGCGGGCCAGCGCGCGCCGACCGCGCCGACGGTGAGCGGCGTGCCGGCCGGCCCCGGCCGCACCCCGCCGCCCGGGCGCATCCCCGGCGCGCGCGCGGCGCCCCGGTCGACGCCACCAGCACCGGCGTCGAGGTCCGTCCGCCGACGCCCTCGCCGGCGGCCGACGCCACGACGCCCGTCCGCGCGCGCCGCGGCAGCTTGCTGGGCGGGCTGTTCAAGAAGCGTCGCTGACGACGCGAGTGGCCCGCGCCAGCGCCGACCCGAGCTGCTAGGCTGCCGCGATGACCGACGCCGCCCCGTCTCCCGAGGGTCCGACCGCGCCGATGTCGCCGACGACGATCCTCGCGATCGCCTTCGGCCTCGCGGCGCTGGCGGTGGGCGTCTTCTACGTCGCGGCGCCGTCGTACTTCGCCGGCAAGCTGCGTGGGATCCCGCCGGCGGCCGCCGAGGCGATGGCCGGTCAGCAGGCGATGGCGCGCCTGCCGATGTTCGCCGCCTTCGCGATCGTCGGCGCCGGCACCATCGCGGCCGCCCAGGCCTGGTCGCGCCAGGCCGCGATCGCCCTGGTCGGCGCGCTCGGCGTGGCCAACCTGGTGGCCGCGGCGAGCGGCTGGCGCGCCGAGGCCGTGCCACCGCTGCTGGTGGCGACCCTCCTGGTGGTGGCGGCGCTGCTGGCGTGGTGGGGCATCGCCTTCGCTCGTCGCGGTGATCGCGCCGCCTGGGCCGGGCTGGTCGCGGTGTGCGGCGTGTTCGCGCTGGTGACGTTCTTCGGCGCGCCCAAGGTGGCGTCGCTGCTCGGCGTGAGCATCTGGGGCGCGCTGATCGCGCCGGCGACGTACCTCGCGGCGATGATGGCGCTGCGGAACGCCGAGCCGAGAGAGGCGTAGCCGCGGAGCGGCGGCGATTCGGGCACGGGCACGGGCACGGGCACGGGCACGGTCCCAGATAAGGGGTGGGCTCCCGGGAATCGGGCGGCGGCGCCGCGTGGGTGGATGTGGGCGCGCCGACGAGGCGCCCTGATCTCGGGTGCCTGCGCCGGCGCAGGTGGTGGCACGGGGTTGGCAAGACGTCGGGCCATGGCTCGCGTTGCACGTGTGTTGGTGGCCGCGCTGGCGATCGTCTTCGCTGGCACGGCCGAGGCCGCCGCCTGGCAGCTATGCACGTCCACCGACGTGTGCGTCGGTCGCTGCGGCGACGGCGTGCTCGATGACGGCGAGGCCTGCGACGACGGCGGTAACGACGACGGCGATGGGTGCTCGAGCGCCTGCGAGCTCGAGATCGATCCGGACCCCGCGGCCGAGGAGGGAGGAGGCGTGATGACCACAGCGAGCGACGATGACGACGACGTAGGCGAGCTAGGACCCGACCAGCCGGGCGCGGACGACGGCGAGCTCGACCGGCTCGGTGGCGTCGCGCTGGGCGACCGCCTCGCGGGCCCGGCAGCCGCGGCCGCGAGCGCGACGCCGGGCGACGACGCCCCGGTGGCCGCCGACCCGACCACGACGACGAGCGCGGGCGGCGACGAGGAGCCCGACGACGACGAGCTCGGCTGCAACACCGGCGATGGCAGCGGCCAGCTCGGGCTGGCGATCGCGCTCGCGCTGGCGGGATCGCGACGCGGCGCCGCGGCGCCTGAGCCGTCGGCGCGCGGGCTCACCGCCGTTGTAGGCTCGCCGCATGCTCCGCGGCGCCGCCCTGCTCGTCCTGATCACCGCCTGTGGCGGCGCGCCCGCGCCGACGCCCGTCACCCCGCCTGCTCCGCCGACGGCGACCCCGGCGCCGACCCCGGCGCCGCGCCCGCGCGCCGAGGTGCTGCTGCCGGTGGAGGACGTGTTCAGCATCACCGGCCGCGGCACCGTCGTGACCGGACGGCTCGAGCGCGGACCGCTGACGGTCGGCACCTCGCTCGAGCTGGTCGGCGCCGGGGCGCCGCGCGCGGTCGTGGCCCGCGGCGTCGAGATGTTCCGCAAGGTGCTCGATCGCGCGGAGGCCGGCGACAACGTCGGGGTGGTGCTCGAGGGCGTCGAGCGCGCCGACGTGGTCGCGGGCGACGTGCTGGCGACGCCCGGCGCGCTGTGGTCGACCGACCGGGTCACCGGCACCTTGACCCTCGACGCCGGCGACCCGAGCGCGCCGACGACGCTTCTCGACGGCGCCGCCGTGCAGGTCCGGGCCTGGGGCGCGCCGCGGGCCGCCACCGTCGCCCTCCCCGCCGGCGGCGCGCTGGCGCCCGGCGCCACCGCCGAGGCCACCGTGATCCTCACGACGCCGATCGCCGTCGAGGCCGGCCTCGCGCTGGTCGTCACCGCCGGCGAGCGCGCGCTCGGCACGCTGGTGGTCGCGCCGTGATCACGGCGCCGGCTACGGCACGCCGATGACCTTGTGGAGCTGCAACGACAGGCGCCAGCGCGGCCGCCGCGTCACCAGCTCGACGGCGCGCGCGAGGTGCTGCGGGTAGCGGTCGTCCATGCACGGCTGCACGAAGCGCTGCGCCTCCGGCCAGGTCGACTCGTAGGCGTCGAGCACCTCCTCGTCGACGGTGTCGTCGACGACCACCTTGCACTCGGCCACCGGCAGCTCGGGGCGCAGCCGGAAGCGGCCGTCGTGGAACTGCGGCTTGGGCGAGACCGTGAGCCAGTCGACCGGCGCCGCCAGCGGGTGGGTGCCGTTGGACTCCATGTGCACCCGGAGGCCGGCGCCGCGCAGCGCGTCGGCCAGCGGCGCGTCCCACTGCAGCGACGGCTCGCCGCCGGTGACGATCACCAGCGCGGCGCCGTGCACGTCGAGCTCGCGCAGCGCCGCCGCGATCTCGTCGGCGGTCATCCGGGTCGCCCCGTCGGCGGCGAAGTCGGTGTCGCACCAGGCGCACGCCAGGTTGCACGCGGCCAGGCGCAGGAACACGCAGGCGCGGCCGGCGTGCGCGCCCTCGCCCTGCACGGTCGGCCCGAAGATCTCCTTGACCAGGTAGCGGTGTGGCTGGGCCATCGTCGACGGCGTAGGCTAGCCCAGCGATGCGCGCGTGCCTACCGGCGGTGCTCACCTGGGTCGCCGCCGGCTGCGGTGGCGACGCCGCGCCGACGCCACCGACGCCGCCGACGGCGCCGCGGGAGGACGCAGGCTGCGCCGTCGTCGCCGGGTTCGCCGAGACCTCGCCCATCGCCGAGGCCTCGGGGGCGACGTGGCTCGTCCTCGACGGCGTCGCCACCGTCGCGGTGGTCGGCGACAGCGGCACCGGCGGCGCCTACGAGCTGCTCGATCCCACCACCGGCGCCGTCCGCGAGGCCGGCCGGCTGCCGCTCGGCGACGGCGCCAGCGACGACCTCGAGGGGCTCACCGCCCGCACCACCGCCGCCGGGCTGGAGCTGATCGGCGTGACCTCGTCGGGCTGGCTGCGCCACTGGCGCCGGCGGCCGGGTGGCTTCGAGCTCGTCGACGGTCCCTACCCCCTCGCCCGCGGCGCCGGCCCCGGCGGTGAGCCGCTCACCTGCCGCGGCACCCAGACCAACTGCGGCAACAACTACGAGGGCGTGTGCCTCGCGCCGACCGTCGAGCCCGCCGACGGCTGCCAGGGCTTCGCCGCGAGCAAGGCCCGGGGCGAGCTGTTGTGCCTGGTCGCCGACGGCGCGCGGCTGCGCGTCGATCCGAGCCGCCGCATCGCGGTCGCCGCCGCCGAGGCGCTCACCGGGTGCGACGTCGCGCCGGACGGCGCGGCGCTGTGGGCCGGCACCAACCTCTTCGGCGCGTCGCGGGTGTACCGGATCGAGGGCTGGCGCGTGCCGGCCACCGCGCGCGTGCGCGACCTGGGCACCCTCGGGCTCGGCTTCCCCGAGGCGCTCGCCGTCGACGACGCCGGCGGGCTGTATCGGTTCTCCGACACCAGCGGGGCGCCCAGCGTGCAGGCCAAGTACGCCTGCGCGCGCTGAGCGCCGCGGCGCGACACGACGCGAATTTCGTCGGCGCGCCCGCGGGCAGTACAATGCCACGGTCGTGCAATGCCCGTACTGCGAGGGCGACTCCAGCGTCACCGAGACCCGGGTGACCGACGGTGGCCTGCGTCGTCGCCGCGTGTGCAGCCAGTGCCGGCGGCGCTTCACCACCTACGAGAAGGTCGGCTCGCCCGGGCTCAAGGTCGACAAGCGCTCGCGCCCGAGCGAGCCCTTCGACGGCGACAAGCTGCTGCGCTGCCTGCGCCGGGTCAGCCGCGGCCGCCCGGAGGCGACCACCGACGCCCTGCGCCGCCTGGCCCGTGACATCGAGGCGACGCTGCTCGACGCCGGCCAGCGGGTGGTGCGCTGGCGCGAGATCGTCGTCGAGGTGCTGCGACGGCTCGAGGCGGTCGACGCCGTCGCCGCGGCGCGCTTCCGCGCCAACTACGTCGATGAGCAGGGCGCGCTGCGGCTCGAGCCCGAGCCCGAGCCGGCGCCGGGCGGCCGCACCCAGCTCCCGTTGCCGGGCGTCGCCGACGATCCGAGCTGAGCGCGCCGGGGCGGTGGCGAGGCGCTACGGCGTGGCCGGCGGCGCCAGGCGCTCGACGCACGCCGCCTCGTCGGCGGTGAGGGGCGCCACGATCGGCGACGCCTTGCCGTGGGCCTTGGCCATCGCGTCGAGCGGCGCCTTGCACGCCTTGCCGGCGCAGCCGATCGCGACGTCGACCCACGCGCCCTTGTGGCGGACGTCGCCATCGACCTTGCGGGTCGCCAGCGAGGCCCTCATGCCGGCGGCGAACTCGGCGGCGTCGGCCTCGCTGTCCCACGCGGTGCTCCACAAGGCGAGGGTGGCGTCGCCCTTGGCGAACACGCGCCAGCGATCACCGCCCCAGCCCGCGGCCAGGCTCGCCGGCGTCGGCAGCTGCCACACCTGCCCGTAGATCGACACCCCGAGCTCGCCGGCGACGCCGTCGGCGAGCGAGGTCCAGCCCTTGCCGGCGGCGGTCGCCGGCACGATCACCGGCACCGGCGCCTCGCGCCGGCACACCAGCTTGGTCGACGCGTGCAGCATCTGCTCGGTCGACGCCGGCGGCGTCGCGTACAGCGCGTCGACCGCCGGCCAGCCGCCGCCGATGTACACCGCGAGCACCGCCAGGGCGCCCTTCATGTACGAGTCGAACATCGGCGTGAGCACGTACGGCGGCAGGGACGCGATCGCCGCCATCGCCGCCGGATCGCCGCCGATCATGGCGCCGATCTCGACGCTGCTGAGCGACGCGAAGCTGGCGATCTGCCGCTGCAGGACGCCGGTCTTGCCCGGCGCGAGCGCGTCCTTGCCGGCCTGGGCCACCAGGTAGGCCATCATCGTCACCGTGGCCTCGCCCTCGACGAGGAACCGCCGCGCGTTGGCCTCGTCGTCGGACAAGGTCGCGGGCATGAGCGCCTGCAGATCGAAGTGCTGATCCTGGATCGCGTGGGTGAGCTCGTGGGCCGACACCATGTCGAACTCGAGATCGGTCTCGGGCACCACCACCACCTGGAAGTGCTTGCTCTTGGGGTCGTAGTACGCCGCCGCCTGGGTGACCGCGGCCTCGACCGAGGCGTCGACCAGATCCGTCGGCACCGCGAGCAGGCCGACCGCGGCCAGCGCCCGCGACAGGATCGCCGGGTCGACCGCGCCGGGCGCCTCCAGCGACGCCGCGGCCTCGCTCTCGACGAAGGCGCGGAACGCCTCCGGCGACTGGATCGCCGCCGGCACCTCGGCGACCGCGAGCCCGCGCATCGTCGCCACCGCGCGCGCGATGTCGGGCACCCGCGCGAGCGCCGCCGCGATCATCTCCTCGCGGGTCGGGGGCGGGGCCTCGACCACCGGCGGCGGCGCGGGCGTCACCGCCGGCGGCGGCGCCGTGGTCGCGGGCGGCGTCGCGCCTCCGCAGGCGGGCCCGAGCGAGAACAGCGACAGCGACGCGACGACGGTGCGGAGCATGGCGGCGACCCTAGCAGGGCCGGCGCGCGCGCGCTCACGGCGCGAGCATCGGCCCCCGGTACACGAACCAGGTGCGGCTGGGCGGGCCGCCGATCCACGCCACGTCGTCGGCGCGATCGCAGAAGCACGCCGTGTCCAGCGGCGCCTCGTCTCGCGTCGGGAGCACCACGGGCGCCCAGGCGCAGCCGGGCAAGCGCAGCGCGAGGTAGGCCGCGACCCCCTCGTCGCCGCCGGGCGTGAAGTCGGCCTGGACGTCGCCCGTCGCGCACACCTCCCAGGCGCTCGAGCTCGCCCATCGCCGGACGCCATCGACCTCGGCGTGCAGGTACACGCCGCGCTGCCCCTGGCCGTCGTCGGCGGCGATGACGTAGAGCGCGGTGGTGTCAGCGGGCACGTCGTACTCGTCGCAGCCGAAGAAGATCTCGTCGGAGACCCCGGGGTGCCAGATCGACGGCCCGGCGATCAGCGTGCCGCCGGCGTCGCGACGCACCAGCGTGTAGCCGTTGTCGGCGGTCACCACCACCCGGAGCTGGCCCGCGGCGGCACCACCGTCGGGCGGCATCGCGCCGCACACGTCGGCGTCGCGCACCCGGGCGTCGGGCAGGCCGGCGCCGCCGCCGTCGCACGGACAGCCGCCCAGGCCGATCGCGCAGGCGGCTGCTAGCAGTCGGCGGGACACGTCGCGTCCTCGCCGAGGTCGCAGACCAGGTCGCCGCACGCCGCCGCGCAAGCGCCGGCGTCGAGGGCGCAGCTCCGGCAGGTCTCCAGCGGCGACACCGCGGCGTCGCCGCACCGGGGCGCGTCGTCGAGGCTGCACCCGCCGATCGCCGCCATGG
>JAWKQW010000028.1:0-83988 GCA_041389945.1 Kofleriaceae bacterium | reverse complement strand
CCGCCCACGCCGACGTACATCGAGCCGCGCGCGTAGGGCGGCGGAGGCGGGGGTGGCGGCGGCGGCGGCTCCGGCGGGGGCGGCGCCGGCTCCGGCGGCGGCGGCGGCGCCTCGAGGGCGACCTCGCCGCCCGACGGCACCTCGACGATCTTGGTCCAGGTCGGCTTGCCGGGCTCGGTCACGCTCACCTCGTGGGTGCCCGGCGGCAGGCCGAGGCCCTGGGCCACGATCTCGGCGTCGATGGCGACCTCCTCGCCGTTGACGGTGACGACGGTGCCCTCGGTGATGGGCAGCTTGACCCGGCCGCGCGCGAGCTCGAGGGTCGGCGACGCCGACAGGCTGCCGGCCGGCACGCAGGTGACGGTCTCGTCGTGCGGCTCGAAGCCCTCGGCGGCGACCCGCACCGCGTGATCGCCGACCTCGACCTTGATCGTGGTCGGCAAGGTCAGCGGCGCGCCGCCGTCGACGGTGGCGGTCGCGCCCGGCGCCTCGCTGGCGAGGGCGAGCTCGCACGGGATCCCGACCATCGCGATCTCGACCGCGCGCTCCTCGTCGAGGTCGAGCTTGAGCTCGGTGGTCGACGACTGGTACGTGGCCAGCTCGAGGCGCAGGGTCTGCTTGCCGGTGGCGAGCTCGAGCTCGAGCGGGGTCTGGCCGGCGCGGCGCTTGCTCTTGCCGACGACGACGTCGGCGCCGGGTGGCGTCGACGTGATGGTGACGATCGCGGTGTCCTCGGCCTCGATGCCCTTGATGAGCTCCTCGAGGGCGGCCGCCTTGGCGGCGCCGGGGTTGAGCCCGAGCGCCTGCCGGAACGCGCGCCGGGCCTGGGTGAGCTGGCCCAGCCGGAGGTAGGCGTTGCCGAGGTAGATGGCGGCGTTCGCCGTCGGGCGCTCCGCGATCGACGCCTTGAACTCGCGGGCGGCGACGCTGAACTTGCCGGCCTTGAACGCGGTGACGCCGGCGTTGAAGCGCTGCTCCGCGGCGTCGGCCTGGGCCGCCGCGGGGGCGCGCCAGGTGAGCAGACACAGGAGCACGATCACTCCTCCTCGCCAGATCCAGCTCGCGCGCATCGCAATCGCCCTCCCGGTAGCCGAGCCGAAATCCTAGCCCAGCCCGCCTCCGGATACGAAACCGATGGTCGTCGACCGTCCTGGCGCTTTGCGGCGCGGCGGGGAGTAGCGGTACCATTTTCCGCGGGGGCCACGATGGACGTGCGCGGGAGATGCCGCGCGCCGGCGCAGCTGGGGCCTCCGGTGGCGCAAGGAGCAGCGTGACGACACAGCGAATGCGCGCGACGATTCGACGATGCCTGGGGCCGGCGCTCGTGGTCGGCCTGACCACGTTGCTCACCCTCGAGGTCGCCAGCTGGGCGGCGCCCAAGCGCAAGGGCAAGACCGACGACCTGGTGAAGATGGCCGAGGGCCTGCTCGACGAGACCTTGCCGCCGCCGTCGGCGTCGGGCAGCGGTGGCGCGGGCTCGGGTGCGTCGTCCGGCTCGGGCACGGCCAAGCCGTCGACCACGCCGGCCGCCACGCCATCGGGGACCTCGCCCGCCGGCACGACGCCCGCCGGCACGACGCCCGCCGGCACGACGCCCACCGGCACGACGCCGGGGATGGCGCCGACCGCCGCGGGCTCGGAGCCGGTTCGGCCGCGGGTTCGGCGACGCCGGTGGTGGTGCCAGGCCCGGACGGTGGCCTGCCGGTGGTCGTCGGCCTCGACGCTGGCGTGCCCGACGCGGCGCTGCTCGACGCCGCCCCGGGCGACGTCGCCGCCGCGCCGGTGGACCCGGTCGCGCCGACGGCGGAGCCTCGGTCGAGCCGCCCGCCGCCGCGCTCGCCGCGGCCGCCGCGGCGGCCGCCGCCGAGAAGGTCCCGCCCACGCGGCGCCCGCGCAAGGGCAGCAGCGAGCAGCGCAACAAGCGCATCGAGAGCGGCGCCAACGTCGAGCTGCAGGGCCCGGCCAACTCGCCGCTGGCTGACCTCGGCATCCCGCCGGCGGCAGTGCCGGCGGTGGCCGCCGCCGCCACCGCGGCCGCGGTCGGCATCTGGCCGATCCTGATGAAGGTGCTGATGGGCTTCCTCAAGGGCCTGCTCGCCGGCCGGCTCAAGGATCGCGCCAAGAAGAAGCAGAAGGTGCGGCTCGACCAGCGCAGCTACCGCGTGATGGGCATGAACGTGCGGCCGCGCGAGGTGTTGCACCTCACGATCGGCGCCCTGGTGTACGGCTTCGCCGTCTACTACGCGATGTTCGGCTGGAGCCTGCGCAGCAACGCGCTCGGTCGCCAGGAGACGCTGGTGTTCATGTTCGGCATGGTGCGCCTGGTCATCCGCTACGTGTACGAGCGCATCTACGGCATCGTCAGCGAGTACCGGTTCTGGGCCGGCGGCGGCGTGCTCGCGCTGGGCTCGGCGTACATGGGCAACGCCCTCAACACCGTCGGCTTCGAGCTCAACACCGCGCAGACCGACGAGGAGAAGCGCCGGATGCTCAAGCTGTCGGTGGTGATGATCCTGGTGTCGCTCGGCCTCGCGGTGGTGTTCTTCTTGGCCAACCGCAGCCACCCGACGACGTTCTTCCAGTGCGGCGTGCTCGCCAGCACCGGCTCGTGCCTCACCGACATGCTGCCGGCCAAGCCGATGACCGGGCAGAAGATCTGGGCCGAGAGCAAGCTGCTCTACGCCGGCCTGGCGGCGCTGGTCTTGCCCGCGTTCTTCCTGCTCAACTTCGTGCTGTAGGCCCGCGCGGCGCGGCCACTAGAAGGTCGCCTCGAAGCTGGTCTTGAGGCCGGTGTCGAGGCCGGCGATGGTCGCAGGCGGCGAGCTGTCGTAGGCGAGCACGAACGAGGTCTTGAGGCTCAGCCGCGAGGCGATCTTGGCGGTGAGCCCGACGTCGAGCAGGACCCGCAGGTCGTCGGGCTCGGTGATGCGCGGCTGCACGTAGACGGTCTCGGTCGCCTTGACGTGCTCGTTGAGGTCGGCGAAGCCCGCGAGGTAGGTCGAGATCCGGTGGCTGTGCTGGCGCTCGCCGGCGTCGAGCTCGCCGTCGTCGGCGAGGCGCTCGTACTCGAACATGTACGCGATGCCGTAGAAGAGCCCGTAGTGCTTGGCCGAGGCCACCACGAACCGGGGCCCGGCGCCGGCGAGGGCGCGGATGGTCAGGCGGCGGAAGCGGTCGGCCTCGTTCTGGACGAAGGCCTCGCCGACCAGCCACGGCGTCAGCCCCTGGCGCAGGCGCACGTGCTCGAAGGTCTTGGCGACGATCTCGGTGGCCGGGTCGGTCTGGAAGATCTTGCCGTAGTCGCCGCGGACCAGCGCGTACACCAGCGTGTCGTCGCGGCGATACGCCAGGCGGCCGCCGCCGCCGACGAGGAGCAGCTCCGAGTTGCCGGTGCGCCAGTCGAGGCTGCCCTCGACCGCGCCCGAGACGCCCTCGGGCACGTCCTCGATCTTGGCCTGGACGTTGACGATCTGGGCGTGGGCGACTGCACCGAGCACCGGGGTGACGAGCAGCGCCAGGACCAGGAGCCCGCCGAAGACATGTGGGGAGCGCATCGGCCGACTCTGCAACGGGGCCGCCCGGCGGTGGTGGGGCGGGGCGTGGAACCTGCGCGGGCTGGGATCGCCGGGGGGCCGGCGCCAATCCGTGTCGAAATCGTTGCGCCGCGGTGGCGGCCTGGCCTAATTGGCCGATCCACATGGCGCAAGACGTCACGCCCGGGCAACGCCGGTTCCTCCTCATCTGGCCCGCGATCTTGTTCGGCGTGTACGCCATCATCGGGTTCGTCGCGGTCCGCGCGATCGCGGGCGAGAAGCGCGAGGCCGATCATCGGCACAAGATGCGGATGAGCCCGGACAAGGTCGAGCCCGGCCTGACCGCGCCCGATCCGCTGCCCCCCACCGGCGACTTCGTGCCGGTCTCGGTCGGGATCTACGTCGACGGGGTCGACAACCTCTCGATCAAGGACTCGGTGTGGAGCGGCACGTTCTACGCGTGGTTCCGGTGGCAGGGCGACCCCAAGCTCGATCCGGCGCGCAGCTTCCAGCTCGTCGACGCCCGCATCGACAAGCGCGAGGTGGTCGAAGAGCACGCCGGCGTCGACGGCGTGAACTACCAGCGCGCGCGGGTCACCGCGAAGTTCACGAAGTACTTCAACACCACCCGGGTCCCGCTCGACGATCACCTCCTGACCATCCGCCTCGAGGACGCCGCCCGCGATGCCACCCAGCTGCGCTACGTCGCCGACGGCGACTCCAACATCAGCTCGCGGGTCCGCATCACCGGGTACCGGGTGGCGGAGCACGCCTTCGTGGTCAAGCCCCACACCTACCGCAGCACCTACGGCGATCCACGCGGCGCCGACCGCAAGACCTTCACCGAGTACGTCTTCGGCATCTCGATCGAGCGGTCCTCGATCGGCCTGTACGTGAAGCTGCTCATCGGCCTGTTCGCCGGCGGCCTGCTCACCCTCCTCAGCTTCTTCCTGCGGCCCACCGACAGCCCGCGGTTCGGGTTCCCGACCACGGCGTACTTCGGCGCGGTCGCCAACTCCTACCTCATCAGCTCGATGCTGCCGTCGTCGGGCGAGTTCGGCCTGGTCGACTACGTGACCGGCATCGGCTTCTTCACGATCTCGGTGTGCCTGGTGTCGTCGCTGGTGTCCTGGCACTACTACGTCATCCGCAAGGACGAGGTGTTCTCGCAGGCGTTCGACCGCGCCACCCGGCTGTGGGTGTTCATCATCTTCGTGTCGATGAACCTGCTCTTGCCCATCAGCGCGTTCGCCCGGCTGTAGCCGCCAGGTGGGCGGCGGCTCAGCCGGCGGCCAGCACGATCAGCGTGACCACCGGGTACAGCACCGCGAGCACGCCGAAGGTGAGCTGGTCGAAGCGGGCGGCGGCCGCGGCACGGGCCTCGTCAGTGATAGCGCTGGTAGATGATCGCCTGCAGGATCACCCGCGCCGATGGTGACGTAGCCGATGCCGTTCATGGCGTCGGACAAAGTCGCGGCGCCGGTCTCCAGGATGAGCGGCGCGGCCACCTCGGCGTTGATGATGGCGACGAACAGCGCGGTGCCCGCCATCGCCAGGCGCTCGCCGATGCTGCGCAGCAGCACGCCGAGGATGGCGATGCCGACCGAGATGAACAGCGCCAGGAACAGCTTGACGAAGATGCCCCACGACGGCCGCGCCAGCGGGATGCCGATGACGAACTGCGAGTAGGTGGCCCGGTACGACGACGGCAGCGCCGGATCGCCCATCGGCGACTTGTAGCCGTGCGGGCGCACCGACAGCTCGTGGCGCTCGAGGTGGTAGCCCTCGACCTCGGCCCGCGAGCTGACGTCGGAGCCCGCCGCGTCGGCCACGTAGGCGAGCTGGTAGGACTGCCGCTGCGAATCCTCGATGGCGATCGTGAGCAGGTGGCGATCGCGCGGGAACCGCCCGGCGGAGAACGACTTGGTGATGACCGCGAGGATGCGGTAGCGCGCGTACTGGACGCCGCCAGCGCTCGAGCGCTGCACCAGCGTGCGCGAGGTGATCTCGCCGTCGACGAGGGTGAAGGTCTCGCCGGGATCGAGCGCGGGGTCCTGCCAGGCGAACCAGATGAACGCGTCGACCGACCAGGTGCCCTCGGCCAGCGACAGCTCGGGGATGCGGTTGACGTAGACGCCGATCTGGACCTCGGAGGGCACGTCGGCCTCGTGACCCGGCGGCGGGGTGCGCTCGGGCTCGGTGGCGCTGGCCTGCTGCCCCATGCGGTCGCGGTGACGGCGCTCGGCCTCGGCGGTGAGGTCGGCTTGCCAGGAGCCGAGCCAGGCGGCGCCGACGACGGCGGCCGCCACCAGCGCGGCGCACCAGGCGGCGAGGAAGCGCTTCTCTCCGGGGCGGAGCGGTTGCGGTGAGGGCATCGCCGGCCACGGTAGACCGCGCAGCCGGGCAGGGGCAAACCAGCGCGCGCCGGTCGGCATCGACGGGACCACAAAGGTCGCGACCGCCGCGCGGCCGGACTACGCTGCCGGCCCGATGGCCAGAACCCCGCTCTTCGCCGCCCTTCGTCGTGCGCTCCGGCGCGCCCACGCCGCCAACCTCACCGACGGCGCGCCGCCGCCGGCCCCTTCCTCGGCGGACGGACCGAGCCGTCGCTGGATCCTCGGCGCCGCCGCGATCACGCCGATCGCGATCGCCTGCCGCCCGGCGATGCGGGCGTCGGCCCAGCCGACGGTGGCGATCGTCGGCGGCGGCGTGGCCGGCCTGTTGTGCGCGCACCGCCTGGCCCAGGGTGGCGTGACCGCCACGCTCTACGAGGCCTCGGGGCGCACCGGGGGCCGCATGTTCACCGCCCGCGGCAAGCTCGCCGAGGGGCAGCTGTGCGAGCTCGGCGCCGAGCTGATCGACACCGAGCACGTCACCATGCACGCGTTGGCTGCCGAGCTCGGCCTCGCCCTCGACGATCGGCAAGATGACGCCGCCGGCCTCGAGGCCGAGACCTACTACTTCGACGGCAAGACCCACGAGATCGCCGAGGTGGTCGCCGCGTTCCGGCCGCTGGCCGAGACCATGGCGCAGCAGACCCGGGCGATGGCGGCCTCCGAGCAGGTCCGGGCCCAGCTCGACGACCAGACCCTGTCGGCGTACCTCGAGGACGCAGGCCTGGCGCCGACCTCGATGCTGCGCCGGCTCATCGAGGTCGCCTACGCGACCGAGATGGGGCTGCCGCCCGAGGAGCAGTCGGCCCTCAACTTCCTGCAGATGATCGACTTCGAGACCCTCGATCCGTTCCGCATCTTCGGCGACTCCGACACCCGCTACCACACCCACCTCGGCAACGACGCCATCCCCGGCGCGCTCGCCGAGCGCCTCACCGACCGCATCGCGCTCGAGCACGTGCTGACCCGGGTCGCCGGCGGCGCCGACGGCTTCCGCCTCGGCTTCGCCACCCCCCCCGGCGACATCGAGGTGCGCGCGGATCACGTGGTGCTGGCGCTGCCGTGGACGCTCCTGCGCACGCTCGATCTGACCGGGCTCGAGCTGCCGGAGGAGCGGCGCACCAAGATCGCCGAGCTCGGCTACGGCACCAACGCCAAGCTGATGATGCAGTTCGCCCGTCGGGTGTGGAAGGAGCACGGCGCCGCCGGCGCGATCTTCACCGACGATCCGCTGCAGACCACCTGGGACACCACTCCCGGCCAGCCCGGCACCGCCGGCGTGCTCACCAACTTCGTCGGCGGCGGCCGCGGCCTCACCATCGGCGAGGGCACCGCCGAGGAGCAGGCGATGGCGATGCTGCCGTACATCGACGCGATCTACCCGGGCACCGCCGCGGCGTACCTGCCGAACAGCGCGCTGCGCATGCACTGGCCGTCGCACCCGTGGACCCGCGGCAGCTACTCGTGCTTCCGACCGGGCCAGAACCACTGGGCCGGCGCCCTCGGCGAGCGCATCGGCCGCCTGCACTTCGCCGGCGAGCACACCTCGGCGGAGTTCTCCGGCTACATGGAGGGCGCCGCCGAGTCCGGCGAGCGCGCCGCGCGCGAGGTCCTCGGTGACCTCGGCATCGCGGTGCCGCCGTCGGCGGCGATGCAGCGGCGCGCGGCGCGGTCGCGCCGGGCGGCCTGATCCGCGTCAGCGCGACGGCGTCAACGTCTGCGCCGCGGCCTCGACCCGCGCGCGCAGGAAGCCGTCGGCGAACCGACGACGGTACGCGGCGATCCTGGCGCGCGCGGCGCGGCATCTCCGGCGCCGATGAAGCGCCTCGATCCCGGCGCCTGCGCTCCTCGTCGAGGCCGCCGGCCGAGGCGGTGGCGTGCCGCGCGAGGGCGGCGAGCGCGGGTTCGGCGTGCCGGCGCGCAGCGGCGCGCGCGCGCGATCGACCAGCTCGGTCTCCGCGGCCGACGCCTCGGGCGCCGCCGGCAGGGTCGGCGGCGACGGCTCGGTGGTCGGCGGCGGATCGATCGACGCGGTCGGGACCGGATCGGACGCCGACGGCGCGGCGGGCTCGCGCGCGGCCAGCGGCGTCGGCGTCGGCGATCGGTCAGGCGCGGTGCGCCGCGAGGCCGAGGGCGGGCGCGCGCGGCAGCGCCTCGACGACGGGCTCGGCCGCGACGGACGTGGCGACGCCCGGCGACGGCCCCCGCCGGATCTGGGGTGGGCGCCGGCTCGGCGGCCGGCGCCGCGTGGAGAGGCGGCCGGTGGTGGCGCTGACGGCCGCAGCTCGCGATAGACGACCGCGCCGCCGAGCCCCCGCGCCCACCACTGCCCGCGCCGACCAGCGCGATGGTGGTGCCGCCGACGAGGCTGCCGGTGGTCGCCGCGGCGACCGTCGCCGCGCCCGCGCCGACGCTCGCGCTGGTGCCGACGACGGCGCCGCCCGCGCCGACGGTCGTGCCGGTGCCGACGGCCGCGCCAGTCCGCCGCGCTGCTGGCGCCGGTCGCGGTCGCGACGCTGGTCGAGCCTGTAGCGGCGACCGCCGCCGCGCCCATCGTCGCGGTCGCGACCATCGCGCCGCCGAGCACGCGGGCGGTCGCCCCGGCGGCAGCGGCGCGATTGCGGGCCGCGGTGAACAGCCGCGACAGCACCGGATCGAGCGCGTCGTCGCCGTCGGCGTGGATCGAGCTCAGACATGCGCCACCTCGGTCTCCAGCTGGTTCACCGGCGCTGGCAACTGCGTCCGCGCCCGGCGCAGGCGATCCTTGAGCGTGCCCTCGGGCAGCGCGAGCGCCTCGGCGGTCTCGCGCACGGTGAGCTCGGCGAGGTCGCACAGGAGCAGCACGTCCTGCAGCGGCTCGTCGAGGGTGGCCAGCGCGCGCCGCAGCAGCTCGACGTCGGCGTCGACCGGGCCGCGGCCGCTGCTGCGGGCGGGCAGGGCGTCGCCGCTCGGGACCTCGCGCTGGCACGCGCGCCGGCGGTAGTCGCGCAGCACGTTGCGCGCGATGCCGTACAGCCACGGCTCGGGCCGCCGGGAGGCATCGAACTGCGCGATGCGTCGGTGCGCCACCACGAACACCTCCTGCGCGAGGTCCTCGAGGTCGCGCGACGGCGCGCCCAGGCTGCCGAGCGCGCGCATCACGAAGCGCACGCTGCGCTCGGCGAACAGCGACGAGCCCGCCGATGTGGGCGCGTCGGTCAGAACGCCCCCGCCACGCTCACCCCGACGCCGTCCTCGGTCGGGGTCACCGCGATCCGCGGCGACTCGACGAGCCGGGGCCCGTTGAGGAACGCCATCGTGATGCCGGCCAGGGTCGTCACCGCGCCGGCCCCGAGCGCGACCAGCCCGACCTTGTTCTGCCACTCGGCCCGGCCCTTGTAGCTGTAGGCCGAGCTCACCTCAGGCCGCTGCGGGTCGCAGCCGGCGGCGCACTGACTCGCGATCTGCGCGTTGAAGCGATCCATGTTGGCCCGTGCCAGCATCCAGAAGAGCCCGCCGACGGCGCCGGTCGCGAGGCCCGCGCCGGTCACGTAGAGCGGCGTGCGGGGCGCCCATCGCCGCTCGAACCTCGGCCCGTCGGCCACCACGTCCGGCGCGCTCACCACCAGGGGCGCCCCCGGGTGCAGGCCCGGATCGATCGCGACCGCCGCCGCGCTGGCCAGCGCGGCGACCAGGGTCGAGCAGGTCGCGGCGCGGAGCACCTTGTGGGCGCCGTCGGCGCGGCGCAGCTCGCCGCGAAAGCCCGGGTCGTCGGCGACGATGGCGACGACGAGCGTCTCGACCGGCACGTCGCTCCATGGCACGAACCCGAGCCGCGCCGCCACCTCGGCGGCGAAGCGATCGGCGCCGGGGCAGGCGGCGTCGGCCTGGTAGTGGAGGCGGTACTCGACGTGGGCGTCGGCGCGCGCGATCGCTGGCGCGGCACCCAGGACAGCGGCGAGCAGGACGACGAAGCGGTTCATGACCTGAGTTGGTACACCGAGGTCCAAACGGATGGCGCCCGATCGAAAAAGAATGGGCCAACCTCGCCGTGGTCATCGGTAGGCGACCAGCGGCGTGCGACCGGGCGCCGGCCAGCGAGCGGATGAGCACCGCGGCCTCGTCGCCGACGATCACGACCTCGCCGACGGTCGAGCGGCGTGGCGCGCGGCCCGCCGCGAGCCGGTCCATGGCGTCACGCAGCGACGCGAAGGTGACGTCCTGTTCCGGCGCACACCACGCTGCTGGCTCGGCCCGGGCAGGGCCGCGAGCAACGCGAACGTCAGGGCGCCAGGAGCAGGGTGCGCTCACCCCGAGGTGGGGGCGGCGCGCCCAAACGGATGGCTCGCCCAGGCGATGTCAGGTGAGGAAGCCCTTGGCGATGCCCATCAGCTCGACGTTGGCGGCCACGCTCTTGCCGAAGGCGTCCTTCTCGGAGGCCGACAGCTCGAACTCGTGGACGCTCACGGCGCCGGCCGAGGTCAGCTTGACCGGCACGCCGACGAAGGCGTCCTTGACGCCGAACTCGCCCTGCAGCTCGACCGAGCACGGCAGCACCCGGCCCTGGTTGCGCACGATGGCCTCGACCATGAGGCAGGTGCCGGCGCCCGGCGCCAGCCACGCCGACGTCCCGATCAAGGCGGTCAGGGTGGCGCCGCCCTTCTTGGTGGCCTCGACCACCTCGGTGAGCTGCTCGGCCGACAGGAACTTGCTGGCCGGCACGTTGCCGATCATCGCCGTCGACAGGATCGGCACCATGTCCTTGTCGGTGTGGGCGCCGAGCACGATGGCCTGGACGTCCTCGACCGAGACGTTGGCGGCGCGCGCCAGGTTGGTGCGGAAGCGCGCCGAGTCGAGCACGCCGGCCGAGCCGATCACGCGCTCGCGCGGGAAGCCGGTGACCTGCTTGGCGACGTAGACCATCGCGTCGAGCGGGTTCGACACCACGACGAGGATCGCCTCGGGCGCGTGGGTCTTCACGTTCTTGCAGATGTCGCGGACGATGCCGGCGTTGATGCCGATGAGCTCCTCGCGGCTCTGGCCCGGCTTGCGCGGCACGCCGGCGGTCATGACGATGACGTCGGCGCCGGCCATCGCCTCGGGCTTGTCGGTGGCGACGAAGCCGGCGTTGTTGAAGCCCTCCCAGGCCCCGCACTGGGTCAGGTCGAGGGCGCGGCCCTCGGCGGCCGTCGCCTTGAGGTCGATGAGCACCAGGTCACCGAGCTCCTTCAGCACGGCCCACTGGGCCACGGCGGCGCCGACGTTGCCGCCGGCTCCAACGATCGCGATCTTGGGACGCTTGATCATGACGCGCTTCCTTACGCTGCTAGAGGGGACGGCACCCGCCGTCTGCGGTCGTTCTACCCCCGTCTGGCGGCAGGGGGAATGGCCGCGGGCGGCTTCGCCGAGCCGGCCCGCGGCAGCCGGCCGAAAGCGCCCTCGAAACCGCGCCGGCGGGGCCGCGGCGGCCAGCGGGCGGGCCGGCGATCGGCTACAACCCCGGGCCTATGGCCAAGATCAAGGTGAAGAACCCCGTCGTCGAGATGGACGGCGACGAGATGACCCGCATCATCTGGAAGTTCATCAAGGACAAGCTGATCCTCCCGTACCTCGAGATCGACCTGAAGTACTTCGACCTCGGCATCGAGTACCGCGATCAGACGGGCGATCAGGTCACCATCGACTCGGCCCACGCGACCAAGGAGTTCGGGGTCGCGGTCAAGTGCGCGACGATCACCCCCGACGAGGCCCGCGTCGAGGAGTTCAAGCTCAAGGAGATGTGGAAGTCGCCCAACGGGACGATCCGCAACATCGTCGGCGGCACCATCTTCCGCGAGCCCATCATCTGCAAGAACGTGCCGCGGCTGGTGCCGGGCTGGACCAAGCCCATCGTCGTCGGCCGCCACGCCTTCGGCGACCAGTACCGCGCCACCGACTTCCTGGTGCCGGGCGCCGGCACCCTGACGATGACGTTCACGCCCAAGGGCGGCGGCGCGCCGATCGAGAAGAAGGTCTACGACTTCGAGGCCGCCGGCGTCGCGATGGGCATGTACAACCTCGACGAGTCGATCGCCGGCTTCGCGCGCAGCTCGCTCACCTACGGCCTCAATCGCGGCTGGCCGGTCTACCTGTCGACCAAGAACACGATCCTCAAGAAGTACGACGGGCGCTTCAAGGACATCTTCCAGAAGATCTACGACGAGGAGTTCAAGGCCAAGTTCGAGGCCGCGGGCATCGTCTACGAGCACCGCCTCATCGACGACATGGTCGCCTCGGCCATGAAGTGGGAGGGCGGCTTCGTGTGGGCCTGCAAAAACTACGACGGCGACGTCCAGAGCGACTCGGTGGCCCAGGGCTTCGGCTCGCTGGGCCTGATGACCTCGGTCTTGATGACGCCCGACGGCAAGACCGTCGAGGCCGAGGCCGCGCACGGCACCGTCACCCGCCACTACCGCGAGCACCAGAAGGGGCGGCCGACCTCGACCAACCCGATCGCGTCGATCTTCGCCTGGACCCAGGGCCTGAAGTTCCGCGGTCAGTTCGACGGCACGCCGGAGGTGGTCAAGTTCGCCGACGCCCTCGAGCGCGTCTGCGTCGAGACCGTCGAGGGCGGCAAGATGACCAAGGACCTCGCGATCCTCATCAGCAAGGATCAGCCCTGGCTCACCACCGAGCAGTTCCTCGACGCCCTCGACGCCGGCCTCAAGGCGAAGATGGCGAGCTGGGCGTAGCCGCGACGCCGCCGCGCGGCGCCAGCACCAGGCAGGTGGTGGCGCCGTGGGCGTGCAAGGTGCCGGCGGCGTCGAGCAGCTGGCCCTCGGCGGTGATCACGGTGCCGCCGGCGTGCACCACGCGGCCCACGCAGCGCATCGGCCCGGTGCCCTCGTGGACCGCGCGCACCATGCGCACCGACAGCTCGAGCGTGGTGTAGCCTCGACCGGCGGGCAGGGTGGTCTGCACCGCGCAGCCCATCGCCGAGTCGAGCAGGGTGGCGATCCAGCCGCCGTGGATCTGGCCCATCGGGTTGTAGGCCAGGCGCTGCGGCGTGCCCTCGAAGGTCGCGGTGCCCCGGTCGGCGGCGGTCAGCGAGAACGCGAGGGTGGCGGCGATCGGCGCGGCCGGGGCGTCGCCGGCGAGGATCTGCCGCACGTAGGTGAGCCCGTCGACGGCGCGCAGCGCCTCGGGCGTGGGCACCCGGCCCTCGTAGCGGTAGGTGCGTTCGAGCTCGTCGGGCGCGGGCATCGGGTCACTCCGTGAACGCGCCGAGGTCGATGCGGTCGGCCCAGCCGGCGCCCAGCGCCGCGGCCAGATCGCCGGAGGGGCGGGCGACGCCGTCGGCGACGAAGGCGGTGATGCCGGCGAGGACGTCGGGGTCGCGCAGGATGCGGCGGTGGCCGAGGCCGACGGTGCGCCGCAGCCGCGCGCCCGGCCACGCGGTGGCGACCGCGACGCCGGCGGCCAGCGGGATCTCGCGATCGTCCTCGTCGTGCACGATCAACATCGACGCGCCGCCGCCGGCGACCAGCGCGCGCAGGCCGAGGTCGTCGAGCGAGACGCCGCTGTCGGCCTCGAGCCGGGTGACGAAGGCGGCGCGCTCGTCGGCGCCCAGCGCGAGCGTCGTCGAGAACGAGTCGATCGCGAGGTCGACCAGGCCGTTGGGCGCCACCAGCACGAGGCGCGCCGCCGACAGCTCGCGCCGCGCGTGCGCGAGCAGGACGCCGGCGCCACCGAAGGAGTGCGCGACGACGGCGTGCAGCGGCCCGGCGGCGTCGGCCACCGCCGCGATCACGTCGGCGAGGTCGGTGAGCAGGAGCCGGTTGCCCGGCGAGTCGCCGTGGCCGGGGGCGTCGAAGGCGACCACGCTGAGGCCGGCGTCGAGCAGCGGCTCGACCACGCAGCCGAGCTGCGAGCCGCGACCCTCCCAGCCGTGCACGAGCAGCACCGTCGGGCCCACGCCCCAGCGCCAGGCGACGACCTCGGCGTGGGCGCCGCGCGAGCGCGGGGAGCGCAGGGGCACGTCGACGGTGAACCGCCGGCCGCGGGCGAGCACCGCCGCCTCGCGCGCCGGCCGCGGGTGGCGCCTGGGCGTGGTGAACAGGCGCACCAGCGCCTGGCCGCCGAGCTCTGGCGACACCGCGAAGGCGGCGCGGACACCGGCCCGGGCCAGACGCAGCTGCGCCTCGGACCGAACGACCGTGCTATTTTTGGACGAGCCGGAGGACGTGGTGGCGGAGGACAGCATGTGAGCTCCTGTCGGCGAGGGTGGTCGAGGACGAGGGTCAGGCGGCGGCGCGGCGCGGCGCCGGGGCGCGCGCCGCCAGGACCAGGGCGTCGAAGGCGGCGTGGGTGCGATCGAGGGCGTCGCTGGTGCGCAGGAAGCGCACGAACAGGTGGGTGCCCAGCATGATGCTGTAGGCCTCGAACGCGAACTGGCCGGGGTCGAGGTCGGGCCGGAAGTGGCCGGCCTCGACGGCGAGACGGGTGGCCTTGGCCAGCGCCCCGATCCACGCCTTCTGCTCGCGGGCGAGGGCGTCGCGGGTCGCGCCGCGCCGATCGTCGAACTCGGCGGAGGCGGCCACGAAGAAGCAGCCGCCCGGGCGCTGGCCCCACGCCAGCCAGTGGCGAAAGATCGCGCGCAGGCGCGGCTCGCCGCGCGGGATCTTGAGCGCCGGCGCCCACACCGCCTCGACGAACTGCCGCGAGGCCTCCTCGACGATCGCCACCTCGAGCGCCTCGCGCGAGCCGAAGTGCGCGTACAGGCCGCTCTTGGACAGGCCGGTCTCGTCGGCGAGGCGACCGATCGAGAGGGTGGAGAGCCCGCCCGCCGCGGCGAGCGCGAACGCCCGCTCGAGGATCGCGGCCCGGGTCTGCTCGCCCTTCGACATGCAGCCAAGATAGAACGATCGTTCTATTTGTCAAGCGGCGGGCGAGGGCCGCCGCGCCGCGCCGGGGGCTGGCGTCGCCGGCGCCCTCGGGCTACCTACGGCGCGTGCGCGAAGGCTCGACCTGGCACCGCGTCCGCACGGCCGCCGGCGCGCCGGTCGACGTCGCCTCGCTGGCCGCGTTCCGCGTCCTGTTCGGCCTGGTGATGCTGGCCGCGGTGGTGCGGATGCTCACCTCGGGGTGGATCGAGCGCCTCTACGAGCAGCCCACGTTCCACTTCACCTACCCCGGCTTCGGCTGGGTCGAGGCCTGGCCGGCGCCGGGGATGTACCTCCACTACGCGGTCCTCGCGGTGCTGGCGGCGATGATCACCGTCGGCGCCTGGACCCGGCTCGCGGCGGCGGCGTTCGCGCTCGGCTTCGCGTACCCGCAGCTCGTCGACGTCACCAACTACCTCAACCACAACGTGCTCGCGGTGCTGCTCGCCGCGCTACTCGCGGTGGTGCCGGCGGGCGCGGCGTGGTCGGTCGACGCCTGGCGCCGGCCGAGCGTCCGCCGGCGCACGATGCCGGCGTGGTGCCTGTGGCTGATCCGGTTCCAGGTCGGCGTGGTCTACGTCGGCGCCGGCCTGGCGAAGATGAAGGTCGACTGGCTCGGCGCCGGCCAGCCGCTCGGGCTGTGGCTGGCGGCGCGCACCGAGACCCCGGTGGTGGGGCCGTGGCTCGACGAGCCGGCGCTGGCGCTGGCGATGAGCTGGGCCGCCTGCCTGTTCGACACCACCATCGTCGCGTGGCTGGCGTGGCGGCGCACCCGGGTCGGCGCGTACCTGGTGCTGGTCGGCTTCCACGCCGTCACCGGCTACTTCTTCAACATCGGGATGTTCCCGCTGATCATGACGGCGGCGGCGACCATCTTCTTCGCGCCGAGCTGGCCGAGACGCTGGATCCGGGCCGAGACCCCGGCCGGCGACGCGCCCCCGGTGCGGGCGTCGCGGCTGTTGGCGACGGTCCTCGTCGTCCACGTCGGGCTGCAGCTCGTGCTGCCGCTGCGCCACCTGGTCTACCCCGGCGACGTCCTGTGGAACGAGGACGGCATGCGTCTGGCGTGGCACGTGATGATCCGCGAGAAGCACGGCAGCGTGGTGTTCGTCGCCCGCTGGCCCGACGGGCGCCGCCTCGAGGTCGCGCCGCACCGCTACCTCGACTGGCGCCAGGAGAAGGAGATGGCCGGGCAGCCCGATCTCATCCTCCAGCTCGCGCGCCACGTCGGCGCCGAGCTGCGCGCGGCCGGCCACGCCGACGTCGCGGTGCACGCCGAGACCCGGGTCTCGCTCAACGGCCGGGCCGCGGTGCCGCTCATCGATCCGGCGGTCGATCTGCTCACGGTGTCCGACCTCGGCCCGCGCACCGGGTGGGTGCTGCCGGCGCCGACCGGCCCGGCGCCACGCCTGCGCCCGCGCCGCTGATTGATGCCCCGCGAAATTGATTTCCGTTTTCAAGTCAGGCTAAGACCCGCAGGTGCTCGGTCGCCTGCTCCCCGCGTTGACGTTGCTGGCCGCCTGTGGCGGCGGCGCATCCCCGGCCGTCGTCGACGGCGCCGACGACGGCTACGACCGCGCGGCGCTGCTCGCGCACCTGGCCACCGACGTCCTGTTGCCGATGCAGGAGGCCGCGGCGACCGCCCTGGCGGCCCTGCCGCCGGCGGTGGAGGCGTACTGCGACGCGCTCGACGCCGGCGGCGAGGTCGCGGCCCCGCGGGCGGCGGCGCAGGCGGCGTGGCGCGACGCCATCGGCGCCTGGCAGCGCGCCGACGCCGTCCTGGTCGGGCCGGCGGCGATGGACGAGCGCGCGCTGCGCGATCGCCTGTACGCGTGGCCGCTGTTCGGCTCGTGCACCGTCGATCGCGACACCGCGACGAGCTGGGCCGACCCCGGCGGGTACGACGTCGGCCTCGTGCTCAACAACGCGCGCTCGCTCACCGCGGTGGAGTACCTGCTCTTTCGCGACACCGCCGGCCACACCTGCCCGACGGTGCCGCCCGGGTGGGACGCCCTCGGCGCCGATCTGCCGCGCGCGCGCTGCCGCCAGGCGCAGGCCATCGCCGCCGACGTCGCCGCCCAGGGCGAGGCGCTGGCGACGGCGTGGCGGGCCGGGCAGGGCGACTACGTCGGCGAGCTGGCCACCGCCGGCGCCGCCGGCTCGTCGATCCCGTCGGCGCACGAGGGCCTCAACCTCGTCACCGACGGCCTCATCTCCTACGTCGACCGCATGATCAAGAGCATGAAGCTCGGCGAGGCCGCGGGCATCGAGGCCAACGCCTGCGGCGCGATCCAGGAGCCGTGCCTGCTCGAGGTCGAGCACCGCTACGCCGATCACGGCACCGCCGCGATCCGCGCCAACCTCGCCGCGGTGCACGCGGCGTTCACCGGCGACGCCGCGGTCGCCGGGCCCGGCTTCGACGACTACCTGAGCGCGGTCGGCGCCGAGGCCCTGGCGATGATGGTCGCCGGCCTCGACTGCGATCGCGGCGGCGTACCCGACAGCCTGCTGACCGCGCTCGACACCGATCTGCCCGCGATCGGCGCCGCCCACGCCGCGGTCAAGGCGTTCAGCGACGACCTCAAGAGCCAGTTCCTCACGGTGCTCGCTCGGCTCGACATCCCCGATGACGTCGCGACCGACAACGACTTGATCGCGTCGGGCTCGCGGCCCTGCCGATGGTGCTGGCGCTCGCCGGCAGCGCGGCCGCGGAGAGCCGCGCGCGCCCGCCGCGGCGCCCCCGGGCACCGCCGAGTCGAGCGACGACGTCGCCGCGGCCGACGACGTGAACCGCGAGGCCGCGGCGGAGACCATCGACGTCGTCGACCGGCCGCCGATGGCCGCCGGCGGCAGCGGTGTCACCGCGGTGCTCAGCTTCGAGCGCACCGAGGTCGACGTAACGCCCACCAGGCGCTGGCGCGGATCGCCACGGGGTCTACGTCCGCGACGAGGATGGCTACGGCCTGCGCCCGAACATCGGCATGCGCGGCGCCGCCTCGAGGCGCAGCGCCAAGATCGCGCTGCACGAGGACGTGCTGATCGGCCCGGCGCCGTACTCGGCGCCGGCGGCGTACTACGTGCCGCTGGTGACCCGGATGGTGCGCATCGACGTGGTCAAGGGACCGGCGGCGCTGCGCTACGGCCCGAGCACCGTCGGTGGCGCGATCGACTTCGTGAGCGCGCCGATGGCCGGCGAGCGCGCGGCCGAGGTCGACCTCGCGGCGGGCAGCGACCGCTACGGCAAGGTGCACGTGCTGCGAAAACGCACGAGCGTCGTCGCGCCGGCGTGCCAGGGCGAGTACGTGCCTGCGGGCGGGCGGCTTCAAGGAGCTCGACGGCGGTGGCCCGACCGGCTTCGCCAAGCACGACGCCCAGCTCTGGGGGCGCGTGACCGGCGATCCGACGGCGTCGACCTACCACCAGCTCGATCTCAAGGTCGGCTACAGCACCGAAGGACCTCGCACGAGACCTACACCGGCCTCACCGACGCCGACTTCGCGGCGACGCCCGACCGACGCTACCGCGGCACCGCCCTCGATCGCATGGCGTGGGATCACTGGCGCCTGCGCGCGGCCCACCAGGTCGAGGCGCCGGCGCGCCGAGACCGTGGCCGCCACGTCTTCGACCGGACCTGGCGCAATCGACGGCTACCGTCGGTCAGCGCGATCTGCGTGGGGTGCTGGCGCGACTGACTCGGCAACGCGGTGTACTACGCGGTGCTCACCGGCGCGGCCGACAGCAGCGGCGCCGAGGGACAGCTGCTGCTCGGCGCCAACGCCCCGGCGGTTCGTGTCGCAGGGCGTGCAGACCCGCGCCACCGCGCCGGCGAACCGGCCCGGTCAGCCACGCGCTCGAGGCTGGCGCGCATCCGCGCCGATCGCGCCGATCGCCGGCGCTTCGAGGACGCGGTCGCGATGCGGGGCGGCGAGCTGGTCGCGTCGGCGCAGCCCACGCAGCAGGTGCTCGACACCCGGGCCGAGTCGACCGCCCTCGCGGTGTACGCGCAGGATCGCGCGGCCTGGGGCAGGGTCGAGGTGGTCGCCGGCGCCCGGGTCGAGGCGGTGAGCACGCGCCTCGCCGATCGCCTCGGCGAGACCGTCGTCGACGACGGCTACGCGGTGGTCATCCCCGGCGGCGGCGTGCAGGTCGCGCTGACGCCGACCCTGGCCGCGCTCGCCGGCGTGCACCGCGGGTTCTCGCCGGTGGCGCCGGGGTCGGCGGCGACGCCGGAGTCGAGCGTGAACTACGAGGCCGGCCTGCGCTGGCGCGGGGCGCGGCTCGCCGTCGACGCCATCGGCTTCTTCAGCGACTACGCCAACCTCAAGGGGACGTGCACGTTCTCCACCGGCTGCAGCGCGGGCCAGGAGGGCGACGAGTTCGACGGCGGCGCCGTGTACGTCTGGGGCGCCGAGCTGCAGGCCGCGCTCGAGCTGCCGCTGCCGCGGGTGCGCGGCGTCGACGCGACGATGCCCATCGAGCTCGCGTACACCTACACCGGCTCGTCGTTCCGGCGGGCGTTCGCGTCGGAGTTCGCCGGCTGGGATGACGTCGAGGTCGGCGACGAGCTGCCGTACCTGCCGGCGCACCAGGCGATGCTGTCGGCGGCGGTGGTGACCGCGCGCACCGACGTCGGCCTGGCCGCGCGCTATCGCAGCGGCAGCCGCGACGTCGCCGGCGCCGGGCCGCCGCCCGACGACGAGGCCGTCGAGGCCTGGCTGGCGTTCGACGCCAGCGTGCACGTCCGGCCGACCGCGTGGGCCGAGCTCTACGCGACCGCGAGCAACCTGCTCGACACGCGGAGCCTGGCCTCCCGTCGCCCCTTCGGCGCGCGCCCGACGGCGCCGCGCCAGCTCGTCGTTGGTTACAAGGGTCGGTTCTAGGGCCGACCCGCGCCACGTGCCCCGTTGCCCCTGCTGGAGTTTTTCGATGAATACGAAAGTCAACTTCGTCTCCCTCGCGCTCGCGTTCACCGCCGCCTGCGGCGCTGACGACGAGCACCACCACGACCCCGACGCCAGCCCTAGCGCCGACGCCGACCGCACGCCGGATTCCGCCACCACGCCCGACGCCACGCCGTTCGTGGCGCCGGCGCCGATGAGCTCGAGCCTGTCGCCGACCACCGAGGATCAGCTCCACGCCGTGGTCGCGGCGCCCGGCGGCGCCTGGTACGTGGCGGGCTTCGCCGCCGACACCCTCGGCGGCGCGCGCGCGGTGGTGCTCGGCAAGCTCACGCCGACGGGGCCCGACGCGAGCTTCGGCACCGGCGGCTTCGTGACCACGTCGCTCGGCTTCACCGGCGGCGCCGACGAGATCGATCTGGTGGTGCAGCCCGACGGCAAGCTGGTGGTGTCGGCGACCATCGCCGACGAGCTCGACGCGACCGACAGCGACATCGGGCTGGCGCGTTACACCGCGACCGGCACCCTCGACGCCACCTTCGGCACCGCCGGCGTGGCGCGCGTCGACATCGCCACCGTGCCCGGCGGCGGCGCCACCGCCGACAAGAGCCGGGGCCTGGCCACCGACGCCAGCGGTCGGCTGTACGTGCACGCGGTGGCCCGCGATCCCGGCACCGTGCGCACCGACAGCGACTTCGCGGTGGTGCGGCTCACCGCCGACGGCGCCCTCGACGCCACCTTCGGCACCGCCGGCATGCACTTCCTCGATCTGCTCGGCGGCGACCCGGCGGGCTCGCTCAACGCCACCGCCCGCGGCATCGCCGTGCTCGACGACGGCTCGATCCTCGCCGGCGGCTACACCAACAACCCGTCGTTCTCGACGGGCCCGCAGGCGGTGCTCTACAAGCTGAGCTCGGCCGGCGCCCTGGTGCCGGGCTTCGCCTCCGGCGGCGTGTTCTTCGACGTCGTGCTCGCGGTGCAGACCGAGGTCTACGGCTTCGCGCGCCACGGCGACGCGATCACCACCGGCGGCTACGGCCGCGACGCCGGCGACCAGAACGACTGGGTGGCGATGCGCTTCGACGCCACCACCGGCGTCCGCGACGCGACCTTCGGCGGCACCGGCGAGGTGGTCCTCGACGCCTCGGGCGCGATGATCGGCGACAACTGCCGCGGCGCGGTGGCGCTGCCCGACGGGCGCACCCTGCTGTTCGGCAGCACCGGGCCCAGCAACCTGCCGGCCCAGGACGCCGCGTGGGCGGTGCTGACCGCCGACGGCGCGCTCGATCCCGCCTTCGGGGACGGCCTGCACGTCACCCCGTTCGGTGCCGGCATGGGTGGCAACGATCAGCTCTGGGGCGCGGCCGTCTCCGGCGACAACGTCCTCATGGTCGGCTGGCGCGGCGGCGGCCCCGCCGGCGACCAGACCGCGAGCGTCAACGACGACGGCTTCGCGATCGTGCTGCCGCTGCCGTAGGCCCGGCCCGCCATTGCGCCCCTCGGCGGGCCGGGGCTACGGTGCTCGCACCGAGCAACCGCCAGGGGGGCACGCCATGAGCAAGCACATCGACACGTTCAAGAGCTGGGCCGAGACCTTTCGTCAGGACGTCGAGGCGTTCAAGGCGGTGATCGCCGCCGAGGACGCCGACCTCGAGGCGCGCAAGCTGGCGGCCGGCGCGCTCGGCTACCTCGTGATGCGCATGGATCTCATCCCGGACTGGAGCGAGGGCATCGGCGTCATCGACGACGTCATGGTGCTGCGTGCCTGTGCCCAGCTGGTAACCGTCGGCCACAAGGTCGGCGCGCTGCCCGCCGACGCCGAGATCTCGCTCGGGCGCCTGACCAACCAGGCCGAGCACATCACGGCGTTCCTCGGCGGCCCGCTGTACGACAAGTTCAAGGCCTACTGCGCCAAGCTGCCCGACGCCGTCTCGCGCGGACGCTCACCGGGGCAGATCGTCGACGACGAGGCCGCGCGGACCGCGCTGTACGCCGAGGTCGAGGACGAGCTGAAGAAGACGGTGCCGATCGTGGTCGCGGATCCGACCGACGCCGAGCTGCGGCTCAAGGCCTACCTCAGCCACAAGCTGGCGTGAGGCCGGCCCGGGCGGCGGCTCGACAGCCGCCGTCGGGGTGGGGTACCACCCGGGCATGAAGCGCACCGTCCTCCTCGCCGCCGCGGCCGTCGGGCTCGCGGCACCGTCGACGGCCCACGCCGAGGCCACCTTCGACGAGCTGGCCGCCGCGGCCACCTCGCTGCCGTCGGCGAGCAGCCTGGTGTGGGCGCTCACCGCGACCTGCGATGCCGGCGACGACCTGGCGCGTCGGCAGTGCCGGCTGGTGCGCGATCGCGCCGCCGAGACCCTGCGCGCCGGCACCCTGCTCGTCGACGTCGAGCCCGGCACCCTCGAGGTCGGTGCCTGGGACGTCAACAAGAAGAGCACGCCGATCGTCCTGCGCGGCTGCCTGGCGTGCGAGGGCGTGGAGGTCGGTGGCAAGCGCTGGCACGTGACCGCCGCGGGCGCCGGCACCGGCGAGGCGCAGGTCATCAAGGGTGGGGTCCGCGGCGCGGTGCTGCACGAGACCGCGCGCACCTTCCGCGACGACGCCGCCGCGGTGGCGTGGCGACAGACCGCGGTGCCGCGGCTGGTCACCCAGCTCCTGGTGCGGGTGCCGGCGCAGCCGACCTGGCGCCGCGGCGGCCGCGACGGCCTGACCCTCGAGCTGGTCGGCTATCGCGTGTACGACCCCTGCGACGGCCTGGTGGTCCTGGCCCAGCCGGCGGCGGCGCCAGGCCCGGCCAACAAGCAGGCGTGCGCGCCGGCGCCGGCGCCGGCCACCGACGCCACCGTCGTCGACCGGCTCACCCCGACGATGATCAGCCGCGCCATGCAGCCGGCCCGCGACGCGTCGCAGGCCTGCCTCGACTCCTACGGCGTCAGCGGCGAGGCCACGCTCACGCTGGTCATCGGCGGCGACGGCACCGTGCTGTCCTTCGAGCAACAGGGCGACTTCGTCGACACCCCGACCGGCGCCTGCATCGAGGCCGAGGTGCGCAAGGTGAGCTTCCCGCGCAGCCGCACCGCCCGCACCCCCATCAGCTACCCGCTGGTCCTGCGCTAGCCGTGACCACCGCCGACCTCCTCGCCGCGCTGTGGCGCGACTACACCGCCACCACGCCGCAGGCGGCGCGCATCCACGCGTTGCTCGAGGCCCGCGGCGAGCGCATCGTCAACGACCACGTCGCGCTGCGCACCTACGACGAGCCCGCGATCGGGCTGGCCGCGCTCGGCCGGATCTTCGAGGCCCACGGCTGGCGCGCCGTCGACGACTACCGGTTCCCCGACAAGCACCTGCGCGCGCGCTACTGGCGCCACCCCGACGCGGGGCTGCCCAAGATCTTCGTCAGCGAGCTCGAGCGCGCGGCGTTGCCGGCCGACGCCCAGGCCGCGATCGCCGCGCTGCTCGCGCAGCTCCCCGCCGACTTCGGCGCGCGCGCCGACCTGGCGTGGGCCGGTCGCCCCTGGCAGGTGACGCACGCGACCTACCGCGCCCTGCTCGAGGTCAGCGAGTACGCCGCGTGGGTCGCGGCGTTCGGCCTGCGGGTGAACCACTTCACCGTCGACGTCGGCGCGCTCACCACCTTCGCCGACCTCGACGCGCTCGACGACTTCCTGCTGGCGTCGGGCTTCACGCTCAACGAGGCCGGGGGCCGGATCAAGGGCACGCCGGCCGACCGCCTGGAGCAATCGTCGACGATGGCCGACGAGATCGAGGTCGAGTTCGCCGAGGGGACGTTCCGGGTGCCGTCTTGCTACTACGAGTTCGCCCGGCGCTACCCGTTGCCGAGCGGCGAGCTGTTCCACGGGTTCATCCCGGCGTCAGCGAACCGGCTGTTCGAGTCGACCGACGTCCGGCGCTGACGGCGGCGCCAAGACGCCGAGGCGGCGCACCCGCAGCGTGGCCTCGCCGTCGACGATGGCGCGCTCGCCCTGGGCCCAGACCAGGTAGCCCGGCCCGGCCAGCCGCGGTCGCGCCAGCGGCCCGTCGAGACGGAGCGCGCCGACCGCGGTGCGCAGCCACAGCGCGTCGCCGCGGCGCTCGACGGTGCCGATCCACGGCGCGCCGTCGCCGCCGACGTCGAGCACCGTCAGCACGTCGTCGCCGAGCGCGAGCCGGTGACCGGCGAGGCGCGCGCCGCGATCGGCGCCAGCGCGCTCGCGGTCGCGATCAGGCGCGCGGCCTCGGGGGCGCCGGCGTCGACGCCGCGGCGGTGGCGGGGCGGCTGACGCCGAGCAGCGCGGCCATCGCGAGCGCGGCGCGCGTCACGGCGCCTGGTCGCGATCGAGCCCGGTGAAGTACGTATCGAGCGCGAGCAGCACGTCGATGTCCACGCCCTCGAACTGCACGCCGACGCCCTGGGTCGGCGACGGCGCCACCCAGCGCACGATCGCGCCGAGCTCGACCGGCGTCGGCGCCTCGGGCAGCGGCAGCTCGACGGTGATCCCGACGCCGACCGCGAGGGCGAGGTCGGTGCGCAGGAACGCCCCGCCGACGCCGATGTCGGCGGTCTCGGCGGCGTGCCACGCGCCGTCGCCCTGGCGCAGCCGCACCGCGAGCTGGCGATGCGGGCGGCCGCCGGCGCCGGGCGTGGGCGCGTCGTTCCTGAGGACCGCTCATGCTCGCCCCAGTCCGCCCGCGGCGCGTGCGTCGTGGAGCCTGACGCAGCGGGTCGCGACGCGGCGGCGCAGGGCCGGGCCGTCGTCGACGATGACACCCGGTCGTGGGGGCCGCGCTGGACGTTGGGGCGCGGACAACGTAGGTTCCCCGCCGTCGAAGGTCCACCTCATCGGGATCGGCGGCACCGGCATGGGCGCGGTGGCTGGCCTTCTGCGCGCCGCCGGCCACGAGGTGCGCGGCTCCGACCTCGCGATCTACCCGCCGATGAGCGAGCAGCTCGCGGCGCTCGGGGTCCCGGTGGCGCAGCCCTACGCGGCGGCCAACCTCGACTGGACGCCCGACGTGGTGGTGGTCGGCAACGCCCTCGGCAAGGATCGTCGAGGTGGCGGCCGCGCGCGAGCGCGGCCTGACCCTGACCTCGTTCCTGGCCCTGCTCGGCGAGCAGTTCCTGGCCAACCGCCACAGCCTGGTGGTCACCGGCACCCACGGCAAGACCACGACCACCGCGATGCTCGGCCACGTGCTCGCGGTGGCCGGGCGCGATCCGAGCCTGCTCGTCGGTGGCGTCCCCATCGAGCTCGGCCACGGCTATCGCCCGGCGCCGGCGACGACTTCGTGGTCGAGGGCGAGCGAGTACGACACCGCGTTCTTCGACAAGGGCTCCAAGTTCCTCCACTACCGGCCCCAGACCGCGATCCTCACCTCGCTCGAGCTCGACCACGTCGACATCTTCTCGTCGCTCGAGGCCATCCGGGAGGCGTTCCGCAGGTTCGTGGCGCTCCTGCCCGAGCACGGCACGCTCATCGTGTGCGCCGACGCGCCCGACGCGGTCGCCGTAGCCCAGACCGCGGTGCCGGGTCGAGCGCTACGCGGTCGCGCCCGACGGCACCGACGGCACCGAGCCGGCGCCGGCCGGCGTCACCTGGTGGGCCACCGCGCTCGAGGTCGGCAAGGCCGGCCGGGTCGCGTTCGACGTCTTCCACGGCCCGAGCGCCTCGATCGCTTCGAGACGCTGCTCGTCGGTCGTCACAACGTGGGGAACTGCCTGGCGCTTGATCGCGGCCTGCCACGCGCGCGCGGGGGTGCCGCTCGATGCGCTCCGCCGCGGCATCGCCAGCTTCGGCCGAGGTCCGCCGCCGACAGGAGCTGCGTGGCGTCGCCGCCGGGGTCCACGTGCTCGACGACTACGCCCACCACCCCGACGGCGGTGCGCGAGACCCTGCGCGGGCTGCGCCAGCGCTTCGCCAAGCGCCGCCTGATCGCGGTCTACGATCCGCGCTCGGCGACCTCGCGCCGCAAGACCTTCCAGGCCGAGTTCGCCGCCGCGCTGGCGTTGGCCGACGAGGTCGTCATCGGCAAGCTGTTCGACCCGAGCAAGATCCCGGTCGAGGAGCGCTTCGATCCCGAGCAGCTCGCCCGCGATCTGCACCGCAGCGGCACCAAGGCGACCTACCTGCCCGAGGTCGACGCCATCGTCAGTCACCTCGCCGACAGCGCCGGCCCGGGCGACGTGGTGGTGGTGCTGTCGTCGGGCAGCTTCGACGGCCTGCACGACAAGCTGCTCGACGCCATCGGCGATCCGATCCGGCCGGCGCGCCGCGCCGACATGGCGGCGGTGCAGGTGGTGCTGCGCGAGGGCAACCAGCCGGTCGACGACGCCGGCGAGGCCGACGCGCCGTCGTTCTTCCAGCTCTCGAACGAGGAGGGCGTGTGCGGCTGCGTCGCCCTCGACGTGCTCGGCGACGACGCCATCCTGCGCTCGCTCGCGGTGCGTGGGCCGCAGCGCGGCGGCGGCTATGGCTGGATGCTCGCCGACATGGCGGTCGCCCACGCGCGCCACCGCGGTGTGCGCCGGATCTACCTGCTCACCGAGACCGCCAGCGACTTCTTCGCGGCCAAGTTCGGCTTCCGGGTCATCGATCGCAGCACGGTGTCGGCGGCGGTCGGCGCGACCCCGACCTTCCGGCGCTCGACCGACGCCCGCATGGTCGCCATGCGCCTCGACCTCTGAGCGCGGCGCGCGCGCGTTCGCGCTACCCTCGTCGCATGGCCCAGCTCGACGAGTGGCTCGCGACGGCCCAGGCCGCGGTCGACGCCGCGGTGGCGGTGCTGCACGACGCGCGCCCGACGGAGATCCGCGGCAAGGGCAACCCGCGCGACCTGGTGACCGAGTGGGATCTGCGCGCCGAGGACGCCATCCGGCAGGTGCTGCGGGCGCGCACGCCGGGGATCACCATCGTCGGCGAGGAGGGCGGCGCCGAGGCCGGCGGCGGCGGCGCCCGGTGGCTGGTCGATCCCATCGACGGCACCGTCAACTTCGCCCACGGCCTGCCGCTGTGGGCGGTGTCGATCGGGCTGGTCGACGACGCCGGCCCCGCGGTCGGGGTGGTGGCGGCGCCCCGGCTCGGCTGGCGCTACCTCGCGGCGCGCGGCGCCGGCGCCTGGCTCGTCGAGCACGGCGAGCGCCGTCGGCTCGCGGTGAGCGCGGTCGAGCGCCTCGATCAGGCGCTGCTCGTCACCGGGTTCCCCTACGATCGCGCGACCTCGCCCGACAACAACTTCGCCGAGTGGGCGCACCTGCAACGGCGGGCCGGCGCGTGCCGTCGGCTGGGCGCGGCGTCGCTCGACCTGTGCCTGGTGGCCAGCGGCGCCCTCGACGGCTACTGGGAGCGCAAGCTCAAGCCGTGGGACGTGGCGGCCGGCGTGGTGGTGGTGGCCGAGGCCGGCGGCGTGGTGACGACCACCACCGGCGATCGCTTCGACGTCGACGGCGGGGAGGTGGTGGCGACGAATGGTATCGTGCATGCGGCGCTCGTCGCCGAGCTGGCCGCGGTCCGCGCGGCGCGAGGAACCCATGAGCCGATCTAGCCGCGCTGTCCTGCTCGTCGCGTCGACGCTCGTCACCGGCGCCGTGCCCCTCACCGTCACCGGCACCGTGTGGGCGGCGCCCGACGGGGGCGCGCCGGTCGATCCCTACGGCGCGGCGCCGGCCGACGCGCCGGTCGATCCCTACGGCGGCCAGACCGCGCCCATCGTCACCAAGCCGGCGCCGCTGCCCAAGCCGTACACCCAGCCGGTGCCCGCGGATCCGGTCGGCTGCCGGCGCCGGTGGTGCCCGACGGCGCCGGCGGCATCCACGTCAGCGCCGGCGCCTCGACGACGATGACGCCCGGCGGGCTCGATCTCGTCGCGGTGCAGGGCCTGCTCGCGGTGCAGCAGCTCGGTGGCTGGCTGCTCTTCGATCGCGACGGCCAGGACCCGATCTCGGCGTCGCTGGTGGCGCCGGCGGGGCGACCGCAGCGCGCGTGGTTCTACCTCATCCCGGCGTCGGGCCAGCCCACCCTCATCGCCCACCAGGCCGAGGTCGGCGCCTTCGCCGCGGTGCCGGGCAAGCTGTTGCCGTACCGCGGCACCGCCGCCCTCGACGCCGCCCTCGGCGCGGCGCTGCGCGGCGTGAAGTCGGTGGCCATGCAGTACTCGCCCAAGGCGGCGTTGCCGACGATGTCGCGGGTCGACGCTGGCACCCTCGAGTTGGTGCGCGGCAAGGGCGTGAAGGTCGTCGGCGCCGACAGCCTGGTGCAGGCGACCAAGGCGCGCTGGTCGCCGCAGGCGCGCCTCGATCATGCGGTGGCCGCCCATCACCTCGGCGCCTTGCGGGCCGCCGCGGTCGCGTTCATCGCCGAGCGCCTCGCCGCCGGCGCGCCGGTCACCGAGTGGGACGTGGCCCGGCACGTCGCCGCCGGCATGGCGGTGCGCGGGCTGGTGGGGCCGTCGCCGCGCATCGCCGCCGGCGTCAACAGCGCCGATCCCGAGTACGCGCCGGGGCCGCGGCGCGCGGCCGCGATCCGGCCCGGCGACGTCGTCACCATCGGGCTCGCCGGCAAGCTCGAGGCCGACACCGCGGTGTACGCCGCGCTGACCTGGGTCGCCTTCGTCGGCGTCCGCGTGCCCGACGCGGTCGCCCGCACCTTCGACATCGCTTCCCTCGCGCGGGATCGCGCGGTCGCGCTCATCACCGAGCGGGTCAGCCGTCGGCGCGCCATCAAGGGCCTCGAGGCCGACGCCGCCGCCCGCGAGTTCGTGGCCACCGCCGGCCTCGCCGATCGGTTCCTGCACCGCACCGGCCACTCCCTCGATCGCGACCTGTTCGGCGCCGGCGCCAACCTCGACGGCCTCGAGGTCGACGACGCGCGGCCGCTCGTGGCCGGCACCGGCTTCACGATCGGGCCCGGCCTGTACCTGCCCGGGCAGTTCGGCGTGCGCGCCGAGGTGTCGGCCTACCTCGGCCCCGACGGCCTCGAGCTCACCACGCCGGCGCAGCAGCAGGTCGAGCTCATCGCTCCCGGGCCGCGCTGAGCGCGGATGGTCGAGGCGGCCGACGTCACCGCGGTGATCCTCGCCGGCGGCCGGGCCACCCGGCACGGCGGGGCGACCAAGCCGCTGCTCGAGGTCGAGGGCACGACGATCCTCGCGCGGCTCGAGGCCGCGCTCGCCGGCGAGGTCGCCGACGTGTGGGTGTCGGTCGCGGCGCCGGTCGCGTGGACGTCTCGTCGACAGGTGGTGGACGCGGTCGCCGGCGCGGGGCCCCTCGCGGGCGTGGCCGCCGCGCTCGCCGCCTGCCCGACGCCGTGGCTGCTCGTGATCGGTGGCGACATGCCGTACGTCGCGCCGGCGCTGCTCGCGGCGCTGCGCGCGCACGCGCGGGACGACCTCGACGCGGTGGCGCCGCGCGTCGGCGGCCACCCCGAGCCGCTGCTGGCGCTCTACGGCCGCGCGTGCGCGCCCGTCGCCGCGGCGCGCCTCTCCACCGGGCGCGGCCGCGTCGCCGGCGTGCTCGACGACGTGCGGGTGGCCTGGCTCGACGAGCCGGCGCTGCGCCCGCACGATCCGACGCTGCGCAGCTTCGTGTCGATCAACGGGCCGGGCGCGCGCTGAGCCACGGGCTCACCGCGTGCTCGTGAGGAGCTGCCACTGCCCCCACATGCCGCCGCTGCCAGTATTGCGCGCGAAGACCACCTCGCGAAGGTCCGCCGTGAACGTCGGCGCGGTGTCGTGGCTCGTCGAGCAGAGCGCGTCGAGGCGCTCGGGCGCGCCCCAGCCGTCGCCGTCGCGCACGGCCCAGTACAGGTCGAGGTCGCCGCCCGGGCCGGCCGCGTGGAACGCCAGCCGCGTGCCGGCGTGGTCGAGCCACGGGCCGCCGGCGCTGGCCGGCAGCTCGCCGAGGTACGCGACCGGCGGCCACGGCTCGTCGACGCTGGCGCGGCGCGCCTCGTAGAGCCCGGGGCCCTGCGCGTTGTCGCCGGCGAGCACGACGACCCGCTGGTCGCCGCTGATCGCGAGCGAGTCGATCGCGTAGGCGGCGCCGAGGTCGAGCGTGCGCGCCGGCGCCCAGCTCGGCGCGGCGCCGACGCGCGCGGCGCCGACGATCGCGCCGCCGCCGTGGCGGTAGACGACGTCCGCCGCGTCGGGCCCGAGCGTGGGCGCGGTGTGGCCGTCGCCGCCACCGACGAGCGCCGGGCTCCGCGGCGGCGGCGAGTCCTGCCATGGCTGGCCGCGCGACGCGCGCGTCGCGGCGAACAGGGAGTCGGTGCCGGTGGGGCCGACGAAGTCGACGCTTCGGTAGACCAGCACGAGGCCGTCGGCGTCGAGGCTCGGCTCCTGGTTGGGGCCCTGGGCCACGCCGACGCCGGCGCCGACCGGCGCGGCGAACGCGCCCAGCGCGGCGTCGGCGCGGTCGTCGCGTGCGTCGGCCACCGCGCCTTGATCGTCGCCGACGCCGAAACCGACGCGCCCGCACGCGCCCGCGAGCAGCCCGAGCAGCAGCGGCGCGACCCCGCCGACCCGTCGTCGCGGTCCGCGCAGCGGCGGTCGACGCGCATCGCCGGGCACGCGCGGGCATCCCTCGGGTAGCTGCCGCAGGGGGCGATCGCGCATGCCGGTCCGGACGGCGGCGCCAGCGTGAGCGTCGCATCGGCGACCGCCTAGGCGCGCCGCGCCGGCGGTTCGCCTCTTGGCGTTCGGCGGTGCTGCGACCGATTCGCTGTTCATCGCGCGCCCCGGGACACGACCTCGAGTGTACCGTCGGCCCCGATGCTCGCCCGGGGGAGGACGAGCCGTAACGCGATCGAAGGGGACACTCGATGAAGAAGATGCGTCACGTGTTGATGGGGACGAGCCTCCTGGGCCTAGGCGCTGTGGCGACGCCGGCGTTCGCGACCGAGATCGTGGTCGACTCGACCGTCGATCAGGTGACCGACGATGGGAACTGCACGCTGCGCGAGGCCGTGATCGCCGCCAACACCGACAGCGCGGTCGACGGCTGTGAGGCGGGCAGCGGCGCCGACACGATCCGACTCCCTTCCAGCTTCTACCCGCTGCAGATCGCCGGAGCGAACGAGGACGCCGCCGCGACCGGCGATCTCGACATCACCGACGACGTGCTGTTCGTTTCTGAGCGCGGCTTCTTCTTCGGCAGTACGCAGATCGCGGGCCAAGCCAGTGATCGTGCGCTCGACGTCGCGCCGGGCGTGACCGTCGAGCTGCGAGACATCTATCTCAGCGGCAACGGGATCGGCGTTGACGGCGGCGTGGCGAGGAACGCGGGCACCTTGCGCCTCACGAACTCGTTCATGCAGGGGCAGTCCTTCGGCGACAACACCGGCGGCGGGCGCGGGGGGTGCCTCTTCAACACGGGGCTCTTCCAGATGCAGGGTGGCCAGATCAACAACTGCGCGGCAGTTGGCGGCGAGGGAAACTCGGCGATGAGTGGCACCTACGCGGGTGGAGGTGGCGGTGGTGCGTTCGGTGGCGCGATCTACAACGACGGCGGTGACGTCCTGCTCTTCGAGTCTGTCTTGACGAGCAACCGCGTCGAGGGTGGGCGCGGCGGTGTCGGCCAGCGAGCTGGCGGCGAGACCATCGGCGGCGATGGCGGCGGGCCGACGGGCGGCGCTGGCGGGGCCCTCGAGATGCCTGGCGAACCCGGTGGGTTTGGCGGCGGCGGCGGCGGCGGCGGCAGTGGCGGGCTCGACGCCGCCGTCGTCGGCGGCGGTGCGGGCGGGTTTGGCGGCGGTGGTGGCGGCGGCGGCCTGGCCATCACCGGTCCCGGCGCGGGAGGCGCCGGTGGCTTCGGCGCTGGCGCCGGCGGAGGCGACGCCACGTCGGCGATCGATCCTGGCGGTGGCGGTGGCGGCGGAAGCTTCGGCGGCGCCATCTTCTCGAGCGGCGGTTCCATTCGCATGATCGGCGGCTACCTGCTGCAGAACCTCGCGGCCGGCGGCCCGGGCGGTACCAGCAACGGCTTGGCCTCGGGTGAGGACGGCAGCGGCTACGGCGGCAACTTCTTCGTGACGGGCGGCACGGTCTCCCTCGAGGGCGTCCTGGTCGGCCTCGGCATCGGCGTGCCCGACTCCGACGGCGATGGCGTCGAGGACCTCGACGACAACTGCCAGTACGTGGCCAACGCCGACCAGGCCGACGGCGACGGCGACGGCCTCGGCGACGTGTGCGACGCCGCCGACGGCGGCGACCTCGACGGCGACGGCGTCGGCAACGTCGACGACAACTGCGCGTTCGTGGCCAACGCCGATCAGGCCGACGCCGACGGCGACGGCCTCGGCGACGCGTGCGACGGCCTCGACAACACCGACGACGGCGGCTGCGCCGTCGGTGGCGGCGGGGTCCAGCCGGCCTTCCTCGGCCTGGCGCTCCTCGGCCTGGTGCTGCGGCGCCGCAAGCGCGCCTAGCGCGAGCGGCCCAGCCCCACGACGGCGCCGCGGGTTCGCCCCGACGGCGCCGTCGGCGTTTTCGGCGGTGCGCCGCGGGGCGGTTTCGCGCCTGGCCGGGCGGTTCGGGCTCGACGGCGCCGCCGCTTTGTGACACTCCATGGCCCGTCATGCAGATCGGCCCGCTGACCGTCGACACCCCCGTCATCCTCGCGCCCATGGCGGCGGTCACGGATCTGCCGTTTCGCACGGTGTGCGAGGAGTTCGGGGTCGGGCTGACCATCACCGAGTTCCTGTCGGCCCACGCGCTGGCCAACGGCGATCCCAAGGCCGCCGGCAAGATGACCGCGAGCCTCGGTGGCCGCCGGTTCGGCGTGCAGATCTTCGGCCGCGAGGAGGCGCCGATGGCCAAGGCCGCCGAGATGGCGGTCGCCATCGGCGCGTCGCTGGTGGACATCAACATGGGCTGCCCGGCCAAGCGGGTGGTCGCCGGCGAGTGTGGCTCGGCGTTGATGCGCGAGCCGGCGGTGGCGCAGCGCCTGGTGCGCGCGGTGGTGGGCGCGGTGCCGGCCGACGTGCCGGTCACGGTCAAGCACCGGGCCGGCTGGAACGACGCCAACCGCAACGCGCCGGAGTTCGCGTGCGCGATGGTGGAGGCCGGCGCCCGCATGATCACCGTGCACGGCCGGACCCGGACCCAGGGCTTCTCCGGGCACGCCGACCGCGAGATCATCCGGCTGGTGCGCGCCGCGGTGCCGGCCGCCATCCCGGTGGTCGGCAACGGCGACGTCGTCGACGTCGACGGCTACCGCCGCATGCGCGAGGAGACCGGCTGCGACGCGGTGATGATCGGCCGCGGCGCGATGGGCAACCCGTGGCTGTTCGAGCAACTGCGCGAGATCGCCGCCGGGCGCCCGGATCCGGGGCCGCCAAGCCTCGAGGCGCGCCGCGCGGTGTTCCGTCGCCACGTCGGCCTCATCCTCGAGCTGCGGCCGGGCCCGCGCGCGCTGCACGAGGTGCGCAAGGCGTGTGCGTGGTACGCGCGCGGCCTCTACGGCTGCAACGCGCTGCGCATCAAGGTGTGGGAGACCCCGACCATCGAGCTCGCGGTCGCCGCCGTCGAGGAGTACTTCGCCGGCCTCCTCAGCTACCAGGGCGCGCGCGTCGACGCCGAGCCGGCCGAGCTGCCGGCGACCTTGCTCGCCGAGGCCGCGGTGGCGACGCCGGCGTCGGCCGCGAGCTGAGCTCGCGCACGGCGGCGTGGCCGCGCGCACGCCGGGCCCGAGTGGGGTCGTCACCTACATTTCGGGGCCGCGGCGGCTGCACTAGACTCGATCCCATGTGGCGCGCGTTCGGCATCGTGGCGGTCCTGGCAGCCGCTGGGTGCGGCGGCGACGACACCCCGGCGGCGCCCGACGCCGACCCCTGCGAGGGCAGCGCGCTGCCGGCGGCGCCGGTGGTGTGGAGCGACGCGGTCGGTCGCATCGACGTGCTCGGCGCCGACCTGCGGATGACCGCGTCGGCGTACGTCGACGCCGACGGCGATCCGCTGGCGACCCGCGAGTACGAGCTGTGGGAGCTCGACGACGCCGGCGCCCTCGACGACCGCGCGTGGATCGCGTCGGTGACCGACCCCGCCGCCGAGGTCACGCTGGCCGACGGCTGGTTCGTCAACGGCGCCACCGACCTCGCGCCGTGGCAGCGCTACGGCGTCCGCGCCCGCGACGTCGAGCAGCACGGCGCCTGCGCGCAGCCCGGGCCGTGGAGCGAGCTGGTCTCCTTCCGCGCCGACGACGGCTCGACCGCGCTCTTCGACGAGACCCAGATCCGCGAGTTCCGGCTCGAGCTGTCGGCCGAGACCATCACCGCGCTCAACGCCCAGGCGTTCCCGCCGGGCTGCGTGCCCTTCGAGCGCGACTACTACCCGGGCACGTTGATCTACGACGGCGTCCGCTACGAGGGCGTCGGGGTCAAGACCAAGGGCGGCTGCGGCTCGGCCCGCGACTTTGGCGGCAAGCCCGGCCTCAAGGTCAGCCTCGACTGGGACGACCCGGCGGTGCCGGGCTGCCCGCCGGATCGCCGCATCGGCGGCCAGAAGACGCTGACGTTCAACAACCACGTGCAGGACCCCAGCGCCGCACACGAGCGCCTCGGCTACGCGCTGTACGAGGCCGCCGGCACCCCGGTGTCACGCGCGGCGACGGTGAAGATCTACGTCAACGACACCTACTACGGCCTCTACCTCAACCTCGAGTCGATCAACCGGCGGTTCCTCGAGCGCCGCTTCGCCAGCAAGGGTGGGATGCTCTACGAGGGCACCTACTGGTGCGATCTGCTCGACGGCAGCATCGCCGAGGACGACAGCGGCTGCCTCACCCGCGAGTTCCGCCCCGACGCCTGCAGCGGCGAGCCCGACGTCGGCGCCGACCCGCTGAGCTACGAGCCGATGTACGCGTTCATCGATCGCCTCGACGCCCTCGCGGCCGGCGACTTCTACCCGGCGATCACCGAGGTGGTCGACTTCGACGCGTTCCTCGCGGCCTGGGCCGCCGAGGCCTACATGGCCCACTGGGACGGCTACAACTTCAACATCATCAACAACTACCGCTTCTATCACGACCCGTCGACGGACCTGTGGACGCTGCTCCCGACGGGCATCGACCAGACCTTCGGCGGCGACATCGATCCGTGGGCGGTGTCGGGGCGCATCGCGGTGGCGTGTCGGGCCGACGCCGAGTGCGAGGCCGCGTTCGCCGCCAAGCTCGCCGAGGTCAACGCGCTGGCGACGACGATGGACCTACCGATGCGGGCCGCCGCCATCCGTGATCAGCTCCGACCGATCATCGAGGCCGACGCCGGGCGCGGCCCCAACCTCGGCGGCTTCGACGGCGCCCACGGCAACCTGCAGAACGTGCTGGCCGGGCGCGCGGCCCAGGTCACCCAGCACCTCGCCAACCACGGCTTCTAGGCCACGGTCGGGCGGCGGCTCAGCGCCACTGGGCCTCGCGGCGGCGGCTCAGCGCCACTGGGGCGCGACCGCGAAGCCGTGGCGCACCACGCTCGAGTCGGTCACCAGCCGCAGGTAGTGGTACTGGCCGGCGAACTCGGCGTCCTCGTCGGGGCCGACGGTGCCGGTGAAGCGCGCGACCCGGACCCAGCGGCCGAGCTGCCAGGTCCACACCTCGAGGTAGTCGTAGCCGGCCTCGAGCTCGAACGCGCCCGACGCCACCAGCCGCAGGCTCGACGCGCCGTCGGGCAGCCACACCTGGTGCCACACGCTGGTGCTGTTGGCGTAGGGGTGGGCGGTCTCGAACACGCCGGCGTCGGCGTCGTGCCACGGCGAGCCGACCACGAACTCGCAGGCGTTGGCCTCGCAGGCCCACTGGCCGGGCACCGCGACGTGCGGCAGGTGATCGCAGTCGCGCGCGGCGTCGCAGTAGTCGACCGGCACGCAGGTACCGGCGGCGTCGGGGAACGGCACCTCGAACAGCGACTCGTCGAACCGGCAGCGACCCTCGTCGGCGCAGCCCCAGCCGAGCAGGCCGCCGCACATGTCGCCGGGCTGGCCGCACTCGTCGTCGTGCGCCACCGGCATCGACGCGCAGCCCGCCGCGCAGGCGTTGGAGTAGGTGCGCCCGTCGACGCCGCACACCGGATCGTAGACCGCCGGGCACACGCAGGTGCTCTCGGGCACGCACGCGGCCTCCTCGCAGGTGAGGCCGGCGCCGCAGGTCAGCGCCGCGCCGTCGCCGTCGCAGCCGAGCGCGGCCTCGAAGGCGGCGATGAGCGTGGTCACCTCGGGGCTGTGCTCGCCGATGGGGGCGACGAACGAGGTCTCGTGCGCGCCGGCCTTGATCGTGAAGCTCTCGAAGAACACGCCGGGCTCGCTGGTGTCGTAGCCGGGTCGAACAGCACCCGCGACGACCGCCAGGTCGAGCAGCGCCTCGAGCGCGCCCACGGTGATGGTGCCGAGGTCGCGGGTCACCGGGCCGTCGTCGGGCCCGGGCGAGGTGGCGTCCGCGGCCAGGCCGACGGTGTGCTTGGCCTGGTAGTTGCGGCCGCGCGCGGTCACGTGGGTGAGCTCGACCTCGCCGATGGCGACGCAGGTCGGCGGCGGCGGACACTCGCAGGTGCCGGTCGGGCGCTGGATCGAGAGGCTGCCTTCGGGGCACGGCTGCAGCGGCCACAGCGGGCAGGCGTCGGCGCCGCGATCCCACTCGATGGCGTCGATCGCGAAGCCGTGGCGGGTGATGCTCTCGTCGGTGAGCAGGGTCACCGTCGCCGGCGCGCCGGTGAGGTCGAACCACGCCGACGCGGTCGGGCCGACGTTGCCGTCGAACCACTCGTCGCTGCCGTCGGGCGCGGTGATGACGACGTAGTCGTAGTTGGCCTCGGTCTGCAGCGCCGCGAAGCGCAGGCGCGCGCGGGTGGCGCAGCTCGGCACCACGCTCAGGTCGACGGTCCAGCTGGCGTCGGTGTCGTTGGCGTAAGGGTGCGCCGACTCGATGGCGATCGGGACGAGCTGGCTCGACTCGTCACCCTTGCCCTCGGCCGACGGCGCCTGGGGCGGGGCGCTGTCGTCGAGCACGCCCTTGCCATCGTCCTTGGGCGCGGCACATGCGCCGAGGGAGAGGGTGAGCAGCGAACACGCGGCGAGGCGGAGGCGGGGCGCACGGGGGGCGAGCATGCCCCCGCGCACAGCAACCCCTGTGCCGAGGGACCGGCAGCGCCAAGCTATCGAAGTTGCTCGTGGGGCGACATGTAGGGCTGTCGTCGCCAACGTCAGTTGATGTGTGCGCGCCTCGCGGGAGGCTGGTCGACTCGCCACCCCAGCACCACCGCCGCCGCCATGAGCGCGATCGTCGACTGCGCGGCGGCGAGGGCCGGCCGCAGATCGTAGAGCGCGCCGAGCCCGAGGCTACCGACCCACCAGGCCGCCCCGAACACCAGGTAGTAGACGCCGTAGGCCCGGCCACGGCGCGCTGGCGCGACCAGGGTCGCGACCACGGCCTTGGCGATCGACTCGGTCGCCGCCAGGCCCATGGCCCACAGCGCCACCCCGACGAGCGGCGCGGCCAGGCCGAGGTCGCCGCCGAGCCACACCAGCGGCGCCGCCGCCGCGGTCGGGATCATCGCCCACGCCAGGAGCGAGATCCCCGAGCGGCCACGCGCGCGCGCGGCGTCGAAGCGCCAGCCGATGACGAGCGCCGCCACCGCGTCGGCGGCCATCGCCCCGGCGTACACCACCGGCAGCCACGTCGTCGGCAGCGCCTGGGTGCGCTCGAGGTGGTAGGCGAGCAGCGGCCAGTCGGCGAGCCCGACGGCGATCAGCGCGACGCCGACGAGGTAGATGCGAAAGCGACGCTCGTCGACGGCGGCCGGCATCGGCGCCGCGGCCACCAGCGCGCGCGGATCGGGGAACCGCGCCCGCGCCAGCGCCAGCGTGGCCATCGCCAGCAGGCCGGGGATGGCGAGCACCGCGAAGGCCACCGCGAAGCCGGCGAGATCGTCCCCGCGCCAGGCCAGCACCGCGGTCACCACCAGCGGCCCGCTGATCGCGCCGACCTGATCCATCGCCTCGTGGATCGCGAAGCCCTTGCCGGCGCCGAGCTCGGTCACCGCGAAGGAGGTGAGGGTCGCCTTGGCGGGGCTGCGGATGGCCTTGCCCAGGCGCTCGAGCGCGATCGCGGCCGCCACCGCCGGCAAGCTCGGCGCGATCGCGAGCAGCGGCGCGGCCAGGAACGTGACGCCATAGCCGATGACGGTGAGCCGCCAGTACTGCCCGGTCCGATCGGCGACGACGCCGGTGACGTAGCGCAGGCCGTAGCCGATCAGCTCGCCGAGCCCGGCCACGAACCCGACGGTGGCGGCGCTGGCGCCCCACAGCGCCAGGTACGGCCCGACCCCGCTGCGCACGCCCTCGTAGCAGAGGTCGGCGAGCAGGCTGACCACGCCGAGCAGGAGCAACAGCTCCTTGCCCGATCGCCGCGGCGCCGCGGTCACGGCCGGCGCAGGTTGTCGGCCCAGCGCGGATCGTCGTCGGAGATCTCGCCGGCGGCGCAGGCCGCGCGCAGCTCGCGCTCGCGGGCGCCGAGCGCGGCGATCGCGGCCATGAAGCGGTCGGCCGCCTTCTTGTACAGGGTCGGCCGCGGCTTCTGGCCGGCGAACTCCGACAGGTCGAGGGGCTGCCCCATCGCGATGATCACCGGGTGGGTGCGGCGCGAGTCCTTGCTGTACGTGCGGCGCACGTCGGCGAGCACGTCGTTGCCGAGCCCGTTGATGAACGCGGGGATCACCGTCGGTTGCGCCAGGAGCGCGACCTTGCCGACCCCGGGCTGCGCCGGCAGCAGCTGGTACGGATCGGGGCCCTTGCCGCGGGTGCCCTCGGGGTGGATGCCGACCAGCGAGCCCGGGTGCTGGAGGAACTCGATGGCGCGATCGAGGGCGTCGTCGTTGAGCTCGCGCCGCTCCTTGTGCCGGTAGATCGGCGGGTACATCACGCCGCCGCCGACGGCGTAGTTCACCAGCATGCCGGCGGGGTTGTCGTAGAAGAAGTTGCTGCGGACCGGGAAGTACAGCCGCTGGGCCCAGGTGATCGGGCTCATCCAGTTGGCCAGGAGCAGGATGTACTGGTCGAAGAAGCTGCGGTGGTTCGACACCAGCAGCACGCCGCGCTCGGGGCGCAGGTCGTAGAGCTCGCGCAGGCCGTCGGCCAGGACCCGGCGCGACAGGGCCGGGCGCACCCAGGCGTAGGAGACCGAGCGGAGGAAGGCGGTCTGCAGCCGCTTGGGGACGTCGCGCTCGTTGGTGAAGCGGCCCAGGGCGAGGGCGGCCCGCTCGATGGGGGTCAGCTCGGCCGGGCCTTGGTCGTCCTTGCGGTCGGACATGGCCGTGTCGTGTACCACCACCGCCGGCCGGGCGCGCCACCTCGGGCGATTTGTCGCAGGGCCGAGCGCCGCCAAGCCCCCGCGCTGCCACGCGATCTCAGCGAAAAAGCGGCCTGGCCGCGCTATTGACGCCCGAGGGGGGCGCCCGTATTTTCGCGCCGCTTCGTGGCCCCCGTGACCACGGCAACACCTCAAGATCGCGCCGCATTCTGTTTCCGCGGCGTCGTCATCTCGCAAGGCAACACCCGACGATGTCCAAAGAGTTCTCCGCGGATGCGCAGCGCAAGCTGCAGGCCCTGTGCGACCGCTACCTGCCGGCCGCCGGCAGCAAGCAGCCGGTGGTGATGGCGGCGTTGCACCTGGCGCAGAAGGAGCACGGCGCGCTCGACGACGAGGCGCTGCAGCTCGTCGCGCGCACCCTCGAGCTGCCGTACGCCCACGTGTACGGCGTCGCCACCTTCTACACGATGTACCGGCGCCAGACCGCCGGCACCAACGTCCTGCGGGTGTGCACCAACATCTCGTGCATGTTGCGCGGCGGCTACGAGGTGATGGCCGCCCTCGAGCAGCACCTCGGCATTAAGAAGGGCCAGACCACCACCGACGGCGCCTTCACGATCGTCGAGGAGGAGTGCCTGGCCGCCTGCGCCAACGCGCCGGCGGTCGTGTGCGGAACCGAGTACTTCCTCGACGTGCGGCCCGAGCAGGCCGGCGACATCGTCGGGCGGCTGCGGGCGACCCCGCGGCCGGAAGGGGAGGTCGTCTGATGTCGGACCAAGCAGCTCCGCCCACCGCCGCCAGCTGGCGCGCGCGCGACAAGAAGGTCGTGTCGGCCCGGTTTGGCAACGAAGAGGCCAAGACCCTCGCCGGCTACGAGAAGCTCGGCGGCTACCAGGCCCTGCGCAAGGCGCTGGCGCTGCGGCCCGAGGACATCGTCGCCGAGGTCAAGGCCTCGAACCTGCGCGGCCGCGGCGGCGCCGGGTTCGCCACCGGCGTGAAGTGGGGCTTCGTGCCCAAGGACGCCGCCGCGGTGCACCTGGTGTGCAACGCCGACGAGTCCGAGCCCGGCACCTGCAAGGACCGCGAGCTCATCTACTGGGATCCGCACCTGCTCGTCGAGGGCATGATCATCTCGGCGTTCGCCCTCAAGGCGACCCACAACTTCATCTACATCCGCGGCGAGATGATGCGCGAGTACCGCGTCATCGCCCGCGCCGTCGAGGAGGCCTACGCCCGGGGCTACCTCGGCAAGAACATCCTCGGCACCGGCGTCGAGTGTCACCTCACGGTGCACCGCGGCGCCGGCGCGTACATCTGCGGCGAGGAGACCGCGCTGCTCAACTCCCTCGAGGGCCGCCGCGGCCAGCCCCGGCTCAAGCCGCCGTTCCCGGCGATCAAGGGCCTGTTCGGCAAGCCGACCATCGTCAACAACGTCGAGACCCTGATGAACGTGCCGTTCATCGTCGAGCAGGGCGCCAAGTGGTTCGCCGACCTCGGCGTCGGTCGCTCCGGCGGCACCCGCATGCTGTGCGTGTCGGGCCACGTCGAGCATCCCGGCGTGTTCGAGCTGCCCATCGGCATCACCTTCCGCGAGGTCATCGAGGAGGTCTGCGGCGGGGTGTGGAAGGGCCGGCGCGTGAAGGCCGTCATCCCCGGCGGCTCGTCGATGCCGCCGCTGTCGGCCGACGAGCTCGACGTGCCCATCGAGTTCGACGCGCTGATGACCGACGAGCGCATCAAGCCGGTCGAGGTCCGCCCCGGCCAGGTGTTCGACCTCGGCGGCGGCCGCGTCCTGCGCAGCATGGCGGGCTCGGGCGGCATCGTCGTCCTCGACGACGCCACCGACATCGTCAAGGCGACCTGGCGGATCATGAAGTTCTACGCCCACGAGTCGTGCGGCCAGTGCACGCCGTGCCGCGAGGGCGTCGGCTGGCTCGAGAAGGTGTGCCGGCGGGTCGCCGACGGCGACGGCAAGCCGGCCGACCTCGAGCTCCTGGCGTCGATCGCCCACGGCATCGCCGGCAACACGATCTGCGCGCTCGGCGACGCCGCGGCCTGGCCGATGCTGGGCTTCCTCACCAAGTACCGGCCCGACTTCGAGGCCAAGGTCGGCATCCGCGCCGCGGAGGTGGCGGCGTGATGGCGCGGCAGCTCACCCAGCTCCTGCGCCGCGGCGCCGCGGCCCTCGTGCTCGGGCTGCTGGTGGCGCTCACCCGCGGCGGCGCGACCCCGGCGGCGGCGCAGCCGGCCCGCGGCGAGCTCCCGGCCGGCCTGCAGACCAAGCGGGTGGTGGCGCGCGACGCCGCCGAGCGCCCGGCGCCTGGCGCCGACGAGCACGCGGTCACGTCGGAGACCAAGGCCTCGAAGACCACCCCGCACGGCGAGCGCACCGAGGGCAACCGCCGCGGCCTGGCGCTCCTGTTCTGGGTGTTCGCGGCCGGCTGCGTCGGCGGCGCGCTGTTCGTCATCACCCGCGCCAACCTCATCACCGCGGTGATGGGCATGGTCGGGACGTTCCTGGCGATCGCGGCGGTGTACATGATGCTGTTCGCCACCTTCCTGGCGGTGATCCAGGTGCTGGTCTACGCCGGCGCCATCATGGTGCTGTTCGTCTTCGTCATCATGATCTTGAACCGGCCCGAGGCAGAGCCGTTCGCCACCACCGGCCGCGCCGGCAAGGGCCTGGCCGCGGCCGGCATGGCCTACCTGCTGCTGCGCCTGGTGACGATGCTGTGGAAGGTGTCGCCGGGGCCGCTCGCGGCCAAGGCGCCCGCCGCCGTCGACATCGGCGTCGCCAACAAGCTCGGCCAGCACGTGCCGGAGCTGGTCGACTGGGGCTCGACCAAGGCGGTCGGCGCCGAGCTCTTCACCGGCTACCTGTTCCCGTTCGAGGCGGTGTCGATCCTGCTGCTCATCGCGGTGGTCGGCGCGATCGCGGTCGCGCGCCCGCTCGACCCGCAGATCGAGAACCCGGGCGACGAGCCCGAGGCCGGAAAGGCGTAGACGATGGCGGCCCTGCTCTTCGACATCGGCTACGGCCACTTCCTGGCGCTCGCCGCCGTGCTGTTCGCGATCGGCGTCGCCGGCGTGATGCTGCGCCGCAACGCCCTCATCATCATGATGAGCATCGAGCTGATGCTCAACGCCGCCAACCTCACGCTGGTGACCTTCGCCCGCATGCACGGCGACTCCTCGGGGCAGGCCTTCGCCATGATCGTCATCGCGGTGGCCGCGGCCGAGGTCGCGGTCGGCCTGGCCATCCTGGTCGCCGTCTTCCGCGGCCGTCGCCACGTCGACGTCGACCGCCTCACCAGCCTCCGGAACTAGGGACGTAGCGCATGAACCCCTTCGCTCAGCCCCTGCTCTGGATCCCGCTGCTGCCGATCCTGGGCGCCCTCGTCAACCTGACGATCGGCCGCCACGCCTCGCGGCGGTTCGTGCACGCGGTCGCCATCGGCTCGGTGGTCGCCGCCTGCGGCCTGTCCTTCTACATGGTGCTCGGCCCGCTGTACAAGGCGTGGAAGGCCGGCGCCGCGGCCCTGCCCAAGCAGGCCATCTACACCTGGATCGAGGTCGGCTCGTTCAAGGCGGAGCTCGCGTTCCGCCTCGACACGCTGTCCGCGGTGATGATCATGATCGTCACCTTCGTCGGCTCGCTCATCCACATCTACTCGACGGGCTACATGTCCGACGAGAAGCGCTACGCCGCGTATTTCGGTTACCTCAACCTGTTCACCGGGGCGATGCTCATCCTGGTGCTCGCGGCCAACCTGCCGGTGATGTTCATCGGCTGGGAGGGCGTGGGCCTGTGCTCGTTCCTGCTCATCGGCTTCTGGTTCGAGAAGACCGAGTACGCCAACGCCGGTCGCAAGGCGTTCGTGGTCAACCGCATCGGCGACTTCGCCTTCCTGCTCGGCATGTTCCTCCTGTACTGGGCGACCAAGGACAGCGGGTTCGCCCAGAGCCTCGACTTCGCCGACCTCAACTCGCCGTCGGCGGCCACCGCCTACACCCAGAGCTTCTGGGGCAACGAGCGCCTGGCCGCGGTGGCCGGCATCCTGCTGTTCATCGGCGCCTGCGGCAAGAGCGCCCAGGTCCCGCTCTACGTCTGGCTGCCCGACGCGATGGCCGGCCCGACCCCGGTCTCGGCCCTCATCCACGCCGCGACCATGGTCACCGCCGGCGTGTACATGATCTGCAAGCTGTCGCTGCTCTACGCCTCGTCGACCACGGCGATGGCGGTGGTGGCCGGCGTCGGCACCATCACCGCGCTGGCCGCGGCGTTCATGGCGTTCGCCCAGACCGACCTCAAGAAGGTGCTGGCGTACTCCACGGTGTCGCAGCTCGGCTTCATGTTCGTCGCCGCCGGCACCGGCAACTGGGTCGCCGCGATCTTCCACCTCGGCACCCACGCCTTCTTCAAGGCCGGGCTGTTCCTGGGCGCGGGCTCGGTGATGCACGGCATGAACGGCTCGGGCGACATCCTGAAGATGGGCGGCCTGCGCAAGCACATGCCCATCACCCGGCTGACCTTCGCCATCTACTGCCTGGCGATCGCCGGGTTCCCGCTGCTCTCGGGCTTCTTCTCCAAGGACGAGATCCTCGCCGGCGCCTGGGGCACGCACCCGCCGGGCTGGCCGATGTTCTACGGCAAGCTCCTGTGGGTCGGCCTCACGGTGGCGGCGCTGGGCACCGCGTTCTACATGTGGCGCCTGTACTTCCTGGTGTTCTCCGGCGAGGAGCGCAGCGACGACGCGCGCCACGCCCACGAGTCGCCGCTGTCGATGACCGGGCCGTTGCTGGTGCTCGCGCTCCTGGCGGTGGTCGCCGGCGTGGTCGGCCTGCCGCACCTCTCGGGCGTGCACCTGCCGCACCTCTTGCCGGCGTGGCTCGAGCCGACCCTGACCCACGTGTACACGATGGGGCCAGGCGAGGCGCCGCTGCCGATCACGCCGCACCTCGCCGACGGCACCACCCTGGCGCTGATGGGCACCGCGACGGTGGTGGGCCTGCTCGGCATGGGCCTGGCCTACTACTTCTACGGGCGTGGCCCGAGCCCGAAGGTCGACCGGCTGGTCGAGGGCCCGCTCGCCGGCGCCTACGAGGCGTCGCGCAACAAGCTGTGGGTCGACGAGATCTACGAGTCGACGCTGGTGCGGCCGTTCCGGGCCCTGGCCCGCGGCACCTTCGAGATCGCCGACCGCTTCATCATCGACACCGTCGTCGTCGGCGGCGCCGCCCTGGTGGTGAGCTCGCTCAGCCGCATCGCCCAGTGGCTGCAGAACGGCCAGGTCCAGCGCTACCTCGCCGGCATCGTGCTCGGCGGGGCGGTCATCTTCTTCGTCACCACGTCGCGCCAGCACCCGACCTTCTCGTACCGCTGGATCGGCGGCGGTGAGCTCGAGCTGCGGGCGGAGCCCGGCGAGGGCCTCGCCGGGGTCGGCACCAAGCTGCGCTGGGATCTCGACGGCGACGGCCGCCCCGACACCCGGCCCGGCACCGAGCTGTTCGTCGACGACCCGGTCCTGCGCGTCCGCGCGGGCGAGGTCGGCGCCAAGGTCACGCTGTGGATCGACAGCGGCATCGACCGCGGTCGCGTCGCCATCACCCGGACCATCACGCTCGACGCGCCGCCGGCGGCGGCCGCCGCGGCGGGAGAGGTGCGCTAGTCATGCCTGGTTCGTTCGTCTCGCCGCTCCTGCTCGCGCTGCCGCTGTTCGGCGCGATCCTGGTGCTGTGCACGCCCAAGAGCGAGCACCAGCTCCACCGCGGCATCGGCCTCGCCTTCACGGTGCTGACCTTCCTGGTCTCGCTGCTGCTGCTCGCGTACTTCCGGCCGACCCTGGGCGCCGCCCAGCAGGTCTTCGACGTCGCGTGGATCCCGGGCCTGGGCGCCCGCTTCAAGACCGGCGTCGACGGCATCTCGGTGTGGCTGGTGCTGCTCACCACCTTCCTCATGCCGCTGACCCTGTTCGCCACCGGCAAGGGCATCCAGAAGAACGTCCGCGAGTTCGTGGCCGCGCTGCTGGTGCTCGAGACCGGCATGATCGGCGCGTTCGTCGCGCTCGACGTGTTCCTGTTCTACGTGTGCTGGGAGCTGATGCTCATCCCGATGTACCTGCTCATCGGGATCTGGGGCGGCCAGCGCCGGCTCTACGCCTCGATCAAGTTCGTCATCTACACGATGGTGGGCTCGCTCCTGATGCTGGTGGCGATCGTGTACGTCTACGTGCAGCACGCCAGCGTGACCGGGACCTACACCACCGACCTCGAGGCGCTGGCCACGGTGGCGCTGCCGCACTCGGCCCAGGTCTGGTGCTTCGCCGCCTTCGCCCTGGCCTTCGCGATCAAGGTGCCGCTGTTCCCGCTGCACACCTGGTTGCCCGACGCCCACGTCGAGGCGCCCACCGCCGGCTCGGTGATCCTCGCCGGCGTCCTGCTCAAGTTCGGGATCTTCGGGTTCCTGCGCTACGCGATGCCGCTGTTCCTGCACGGCGCCGCGGTGCTGGCGCCGTACATCGCGATCCTCGCGGTCATCGGCATCATCTACGGCGCGGTGGTGGCGTTCGCCCAGGACGACGTCAAGAAGCTGGTGGCGTACTCGTCGGTGTCGCACCTCGGCTTCTGCGCGCTGGGCATCTTCGCCCTCAACTCGCAGGGCATCGGCGGCTCGCTCTACGCGATGCTGTCGCACGGCCTCACCACCGGCGGCCTGTTCCTCGGCATCGGCGTCCTCTACGAGCGGCGCCACACCCGGCGGCTGGCCGAGTACGGCGGCATCTGGAAGCAGATGCCGGTGTTCGCCGGGCTCTACCTCATCGTCGTGATGGGCTCGGCCGGCCTGCCGCTCCTGTCGGGCTTCGTCGGCGAGTTCCTCACCATCTTCGGCACCTTCATCGCCGGCGACACGTTCCCGGCCGGCTGGCCGAGCTACCTGCCGATGCCGCGGCTGCTGGCGGCGCTGGCGGCCACCGGCGTCATCCTCGGCGCGATCTACCTGCTGTACATGTTCCAGAAGGTGTTCTTCGGCCCGCTCGACAAGGCCAAGAACGGCCACCTGCCCGACCTCGGGCGCGGTGAGCGCTTCGTCTTCATCGTGCTGGCGGTGGGCATCATCGCCATGGGCTTGTTCCCGCGGCCGATCCTGCGGACCATGGAGCCGGCGGTGAACCGCTTCATCAGCGACTACCACCGGCACCTGGCCGAGCCCGACGGCCCGGCCCACGTCTACGGCCAGCCGCCGCCGGGCGCCGAGCCGGTCGACGCGGAGCCCGATGACGGCGGCACGCCGACCGCGCGCGCCGACGGCGCCGCCGCCGATCAGGTCCAGGCCGATCTCGATCGGATCGCCCTGGGCGCGGCCCAGGCCGACGCCACCCTCGACCGAGGCGCCGCCGACGGGCGCGGCCTCGGCATCCCGGCCCTGGATCGTGGAGCTTCCCCGTGAGCACGTTCAACGCAGCGGACCTGGTCTACCTCGTCCCGATGCTCATCCTGATGGGCACCGGCATCTTGCTGGTGCTCGCCGAGGCCTTCTACTCCGAGGGCCCCGATCGCGCCGACCGCGCGTCGCTCGGCACGCTGGCGGCCGCCGGCGGCATCGCCGCGATGATCGCGGCGATCGTCCTGTACCGGCAGCTGCCGTCGGGGACCGAGCTGCCGCTGGTCAGCGGCATGCTGGTCGCCGACCGCACCGGCCTGGCGATGACCGCGCTGCTGTGCGGCCTCACCGCCGCGGTGGCGCTGATGAGCCCCGGCCACCAGCGTGAGCACGGCTGGCAGAGCGGCGAGTACTACGGGATCCTCCTGCTCATCGCCTCCGGCATGGTGATGATCGCCCAGGCCGGGAACCTGGCGATCATCGTCCTCGGCATCGAGACCATGTCGATCGGCGTGTACGTGCTCACCGCGCTGCGCCGCCGCAGCCGCCGCGGCAACGAGGCGGCGATGAAGTACTTCCTCGCCGGCGCCTTCGCCACCGGGTTCTTGCTCTACGGCATGGCGCTGGTCTACGGCGCCGCCGGCACCACCTCGCTGGCCAAGCTGCCCGCGGCGCTCGGCTCGACGACCAACCCCGGGCTGGTGGTCGCCGGCGTCCTGATGATGGTGGTGGCGTTCGGCTTCAAGGTCGCCGCGGTGCCGTTCCACATGTGGGCGCCCGACGCCTACGAGGGAGCGCCGACGCCGGTCACCGCGCTGATGGCGGCCGGGGTCAAGACCGCGGCGGTGGTGGCGATGATCCGCGTGTTCGGCGGCGGCCTCGGCGGCGACGTCCTGCCCTACGGCACCCTCGGCTGGGCCAGCCCCATGGTCGTGCTCGCCGGCATCACCATCACCGTGGGCAACCTCGCCGCGGTGCGCCAGGACAACATCAAGCGGATGCTGGCGTACTCGTCGATCTCCCACGGCGGCATCCTGCTGGTGGGCATCGCCGCGATGGGGTTGGGCGCCGACAGCGCGCGCGGCGCGGTGCTGTACTACCTGGTGGCGTACAGCATCACCACGGTGGTCGGCTTCGCGGCCATCGCCTACGTCGGCACCCGCGGTCGCGAGCGCCTCGCGGTCGGCGACTGGGCCGGCCTGGCGTCGAGCAAGCCCGGCGCGGCGCTGGCGATGACCATCGCGCTGCTCTCCTTCGGCGGCATGCCGCCCACCGGCGGCTTCGTCGCCAAGTTCTACATCTTCAAGTCGGCGATGGACGTCTACGACGGGCAGCTCCTGTGGCTGGTCGTCGTCGGTATCGTCAACTCGGCGATCAGCATCTACTACTACCTGAAGGTCGTGACCGCGATGTACTTCCGCGAGCCGACCGGCCCGATCGCCACCACCCGTGACCCCGGCCTGACCTTCCTGATGGCCGTCGGCGCGGTGCTGATCCTCTGGCTCGGCGTGATGCCCGGCTTCTGGATCGGCCTCGGTACCTGAGCCGGCTCGGCGGTGGAGCTCGACGCGCTCGACCCCGGCCTGGCGGCGCTGTGCGCCGAGCTCGGCGTCGACGCGCGCTACCTCGGCTGGGACGGGCGCACCGCCGGCGCCTCGGTGGCCGCGGTGCTCGAGGTGATCGCCGCCCTCGGGGTGGTGCTCGACGACGCCGGCGGCGCCGGCGCCGCGGCGGAGCGGCTGGCGCGGGCGCGCTGGGAGGAGCCGCTGGAGCCGGTGCTGGTGTGCTGGGTCGACGGCGCCGGCGGCACCCTCGACGTCGCGGTGCGCACGCCGGCCGAGCAGGACGGCGTGCTCGAGCTCGATCTCGAGCTCGAGGCCGGCGGCGGCGCCGCCCACCAGTCCCGGCTGTTCGACCTGCCCGCCGACGGCCACGCCTGGCCGGGTGGCGTGGTGCACTGCGTGCGCCACTGCGGCATCCCGGTGCCGACCGCGGGCTACCACCGCCTGCGCTGGCGGCTCGGCGAGGCGCACGGCGAGGCGCTGGTCGTGGCGGCGCCTCGCCACGCTCACCGCGCCGACGGCGATCGTCGGTGGGGGCTGTTCGCGCCGACCTACGCGCTGCGCACCGCGGCCAGCGGCGGCGCCGGTGATCTGCGTGAGCTGGCCCGGCTGGCGCGTCTCACCGCCGACGCCGGCGGCCGCTTCGTCGGCACCCTGCCGCTGCTCGCGGCCAACCTCGACGAGCCGTGCGAGCCGAGCCCGTACGCGCCGGTGAGCCGGATGGCGTGGAACGAGCTCTACCTCGATCTCCCGCGCGCGGCCGAGGCGGTCGGCACCACCTTCGCGGCGGCGTGCGCGGCCAGCGGCGTCGACGTCGACGGCGAGCGCGCGCGCCTGCACGCGCTGCCGCTCATCGACTACCGCGCCCAGTACGCCTGGCGCCGCCGGGTGATCGATCACCTCGCGGAGGTGGCGTGGGCCCAGCCGACGGTGCGACCGGCGCTCGAGGCGTTCGCGCAGCGTCCGCACGCGCGCGGCTACGCGCTGTTCCGCGCGGTCGGCGAGGCCCGGCGCCAGCCGTGGCCGGCGTGGCCGGCGGCGTTGCAGGTGGCGGTGCGCGAGGCGCTCGTCGACGGCGCGCTCGCCGCCGACGCGCTCGGATCGCTCGACGGTCGCGACCTCGATCGCCGCGCGCGCGCCCACCTGTTCGCGCAGTGGGCGATGGACGCCCAGCTCGGCGCGCTCACCGCCGACACCGGGTGCGGCCTCTACCTCGATCTGCCGGTCGGCGTCGGCGGCGACGCCTACGACGCCTTCGCCTGGCCCGAGCTCTTCGTCGGTGCGGTCGCCACCGGGGCGCCGCCCGACGCGCTGTTCCTCGGCGGCCAGGACTGGGGCCTGCCACCGCTGCACCCGCGGCGGATCCGCGACAGCGGCTGGCGCTACGTCATCGACATGGTGCGCCACCACATGGCGCGCGCGACGATGCTGCGCATCGACCACGTGATGGGGTTGCACCGGCTGTACTGGGTGCCGCGCGGGCGATCGGCCACCGAGGGCGTCTACGTGCGCTACCCGGCCGACGAGCTGTGGGCGATCCTGTGCCTGGAGTCGCAGCGGTGCGGCTGCGAGCTGGTCGGCGAGGACCTCGGCGTGGTGCCGCCCGAGGTGCCGGCGGCGATGGTCGCCCACGGCGTGCGCGGGCTCGCGGTGCGGCAGTTCGCGCTGCCCGGCGAGATCGGGCAGGCGCCGCTGGTGCTCGCCGAGGCGTGCGTGGCGAGCCTCGGCACCCACGACACGCCGACGTTCGCGGCGCACTGGCGCGGAGACGACGTCGACGTGCTCGTCGAGCTCGGTCTGGTGAACGCCGAGCAGGCGGCGGCGGCGCGGCAGGCGCGGGCGCGCACCCGGGCGGCGGTGCTGGCCGAGCTGGCGGGGCAGGGGCTCGTCGAGCCAGCGCTGGCCGCCCATCCCGAGGCGCCGGCGGCAGAGGCGGCCGCGCTGCACGGGCTGCACCGGCAGCTCGCCGCCGGGCCGGCGCGCGACGTGATGTTCACCGTCGAGGACCTCTGGCTCGAGCCGACGCCGCAGAACGTGCCGGGCACCGGCCCCGAGCGTCCCAACTGGTGCCGCCCGCACGCGCGCTCGCTCGACGCCTGGGCGGTCGACCCGGCGCTGATGGCGCAGCTCGCGGAGCTCGATCGCGCCCGTCGCGGCTGAGCGACGACGCCGTCGCTAGCACGGTCCGAGCAAGGTCCAGCGCATGCCGTCCCACTGCCACAGGTCGTCGAGCGGCGCGCCGACGCCGTCGTCGCCACCGAAGAGCAACACCACCTCGCGGTTCGGGTCGTAGGCGAGGTGCGGGTGGACGCGCGCCGACGGGCGCGGCGTCGCGGCCTGCATCGTCCAGGTGGTGCCGTCCCAGATCCAGGTCTCGTCGAGGGCGACCGCCCCGTCGGTGCCGCCGAACATGACGATCTGGCGGCGGGCCAGGTCGCTGGTCGCGCCCACGCCCGCGCGCGCGCTCGGCTCGGTCGGTGGCGCGATCACGGCCCAGCTCCCGCCGGTGGCGCGCACGCGGGTCGCGCCCTGGAGGACGCTGTCGACGTAGCCGCCGAAGAACAGCATCCGCGCGCCGACCGCGTCGTAGGCGATCTGGTTGTCGATGAACTTCGCCCCCTGGACGTCGCTCAGCCAGCCGTCGCGCCAGTCCCGGGTGTGGCCGTTGGACGAGCCGTCCCAGCCGCCGCGCCAGGTGACGACGTCGGCGACCGGATCGTAGGCCACCGACGACGCGTAGTTGCCGTCGGCGGGGCCGCCCGCGTCCTGCCAGGTGGCGCCGTCCCATAGCCACGGCGTGCCCACCCGCGGCTGGCAGTCGCCGTCCAAGCAGCCGCCCATCAGCACCACGCGCTGGTCGGCCGCGCGGTAGGTCATCGTGCTCGCGTGGGCGGCCGGCCCGGCGGTCGAGGGCGTCTGCAGGGTCCAGCCGGAGGTCCACGACCAGGTGAAGGTCTCGGCGACGCCGAGCAGGGCCTCGTCGGCACCGCCGTGGATCACGAGCTCGTCGCGGGCGGCGTCGTACGCGACCGCACGACCGCTGCGCGCGACCGGCCAACCGGGATCGGGCTGGCACTGCCACGCGTCCGGCGCCACCGCCGCGGCGTCGCCGCTGGCGGCCGCGGCGTCGGTCGGGCCGGGCTGGGGCTCGTCGTCGGCGCCTGGGGCGAAGCCGAGGCGCCCGCAGGCCGCCGCGCCGAGGGCGACGACGCACGACCACCGGCGGCGGACCTCCACGCCGTGAGCGTACCAAACCGGTCCCGCGCTGGCGGGCCCGACCACGCGGGTGCTCCGCCGGGTGTGTTCGGCGCTACGCGCGGGCGCCGTCGCCGCCGGCGGGCGGCAAGGTCTTCACCCACAGGTCGCGCTGCGGGAACGGGATGGTGACGTCGCGGCGGCGGAACGTGGCGTCGATCGCGAACCGCAGCTCCGAGGCGACGATGAGATCGGTGCGGGCGTCGGCGATCCACACCACCAGCGACACGTCGAGGCTGGAGTCGCCGAAGCCGCGCATCAGCACCATCGGCGCCGGTGCGGCCAGCACGTGGTCGGACGCCGCGGCGACCTCGAGCAGCGCGGCGCGGACCACCTCGAGGTCGCTGCCGTAGGCCACGCCGACGTCGACGGAGATGCGCACCGCCTGGGTCGGCACGGTGAGGTTCTCGACCGCGTCCGACACCAGGCGCGAGTTGGGGATGATCATGGTCACCCCGTCGCGGGTCACCAGCTTCGACGCCCGCAGGCCGACGTCCTCGACGGTGCCCAGGGTGTCGCCGACCCGGACGAAGTCGCCCTTGCCGACCGGTCGTTCGACGAGGAGGATGAGGCCCGAGATGAAGTTCTCGGCCACGGTCTGCAGGCCGAACCCGATGCCCACCAGCAGCACCGCCGACGCCGCCAGCACCGCGCTCATGTTGACGCCGACGGTCGAGATCGCGACCAGCACGCCGGCCACGGTGATCACGTAGCGCAGGATCTTGCCGATCGAGAACTGCACGCTCTCGTCGGTGCCGTGCCGGGCCAGCGCGCGCTGGGTGCCGCGCGCGGCCAGCGACCCGACGATGCGCGCCGCGATGACGATCGCGAGGCCGGTCAGGATCGACAGCGCGGTGACCGGGGTGCCGGAGAGCACCACGAACGGGCGCTGGAGGTAGTCGAGGAGGTCGTCGAGCACGGCTCGACCATACACCCCTCGCGCGGCGGGGCCGGCGCCGGCCCCGCTGCGGCGGTCAGCCCTCGAGGGTGAGCGCCGCGCCGGCGCCCTTCTCGCTGCGCTTGCGGGCGTTGACGTCGAGGATCGTCTTGCGCAAGCGGATCGACTGCGGGGTGACCTCGCACAGCTCGTCGTCGTTGATGAACTCGAGGGCGGCCTCGAGCGTGAGCTGCTTGGGCGGCGCCAGGATGAGCGTCTCGTCGGCCGCGGTGGTGCGGATGTTGGTCAGCTTCTTGGCCTTGTTGGGGTTCACCACGAGGTCGTTGTCGCGGTTGTGGATGCCGATGATCATGCCGGCGTAGGTCTTGACCCCGGCGCCGATGAACATCCAGCCGCGCTCCTGCAGCGGGAACAGCGCGTAGGCGTTGGACACGCCCTCCTCCGACGAGATGAGCACGCCGTTGGTGCGCGCCTTGATCGGCGTGCCGACCGGCGCGTACTCGGCGAACTGGGTGTAGAGCACGCCGGTGCCGCGGGTGTCGGTCATGAACTGCGAGCGGTAGCCGATGAGGCCGCGCGCGGGGATGCGGTACTCGAGGCGGGTCCGGCCCGGCGCCGACGGCCGCATCTCCACCATGCGGCCCTGGCGCCGGCCGAGCTCCTCGACGACGGCGCCGGTGTAGGCCTCGTCGAGATCGATCACGGCGTCCTCGTAGGGCTCCATGGTCTCGCCGTTGGGACCGCGCTGGAGGATGACGATCGGCTGCGACACGCACAGCTCGTAGCCCTCGCGGCGCATGGTCTCGATGAGCACCGACAGGTGCAGCTCGCCGCGACCGGACACCTTGAAGATGCCGGCGTCGGCGGTGTCCTCGACCTTGAGCGCGACGTTGCTCTTGATCTCCCGGTGGAGGCGCTCGCGCAGGGTTGCGCGAGGTGACGAACTTGCCCTCCTTGCCGGCGAACGGGCCGTCGTTGACCCGAAGTTCATCGAGATCGTCGGCGCGTCGACCTTGAGCAAGGCAGGATCGTCGGCTCCTTGATCGACGTGATGGTCTCGCCGACGTTGAGCTCGGTCAAGGCCGGTGAAGGCGACGACGCCAGCGCGGGCCTCGGCCAGCCTGAACCGCTGAGGCCCTGGAAGCCGAGCACCTTCTGGACCCGGAACCTCCCTTCTGCCGTCGCGGTGGGCGAGGAGCACGCGGTCGCCGACCTTGGCCCGGCTCCCGGCGCATGCGGCCGATGGCCGCGTAGCCGAGGAAGTCGTCGTAGTCGAGGGTGGCCACCTGCATCAGCAGCGGCGCCTCGGGGTCGCCGGGCGGCCGGCGGCACCTTCTCGAGGATGAGGTCGAGCAGCGGGCCGAGATCCTTCTGCTCGTCGGTGAGCTCGCGGATGGCGAAGCCCTGCCGGCCCGAGGCGTAGATCACCGGGAAGTCGAGCTGGGCTGCTGCTCGTTGGCGCCCAGCGCGGCGAACAGGTCGAACACCGCGTCGACGACCTTGTCGGCCCACGCCCGGGCGATCGATCTTGTTGACGACGACGATGGGGGACAGGCCCATCTCGAAGGCCTTCTGGGTCACGAACCGCGTCTGCGGCATGGTGCCCTCGTAGGCGTCGACCAGGAGGAGCACGCAGTCGACCATGCCGAGCACGCGCTCGACCTCGCCGCCGAAGTCGGCGTGGCCGGGGGTGTCGACGATGTTGATGCGCACGCCCTTCCAGGTCACGGCGGTGCACTTCGAGAGGATGGTGATGCCGCGCTCGCGCTCGAGGTCGTTGGAGTCCATCGCGCGCTCGGCGACGACCTCGCCGGTGCGGAAGCTGCCGGCGTGCCGGAGCAGGCCGTCGACCAGCGTGGTCTTGCCGTGGTCGACGTGCGCGATGATCGCGATGTTGCGGATGGACGGTTCTGCTTGGCTCATGGCTACCCCGAGGACGCGGAGGTCATCCGCAAGGTGCGGCTCTATACCCCGGGGCCGCCGCGCGGCGCAATCGAGGGACGCCCGCCGTCGGTGGCGCCGCCGTGGTAGTACCCAGCCTCGGATGCGTCCCGAGATCTCGGCCCGCACGAGCCCCGCCGCCGCACCGGGTTGGGGCCTCGCCATGGCGCTCGCGGGCGCCCTGACCGCCGCCTGCGGCTCGCGCACCGAGCCCGCGCCGCCCACGGTGGCCGGGTCGGGCGCGCCGGCCGCGGTCGCCACCACCGACGCGCGCCCGGCGGCGGTCGCGCCGACCCTCGCGGTGCGACCGCTCGGTCACGCCCGGGCCGACGGCCTGGCCTGGGCGCGCGGCCCCGGTCACGGCGCGTTCCGTCGCGCCGAGGTCGCCGCGGCCGAGGAGCGCTGGGACGACGTGGTCACCGAGGCGCGGGCCGCGCGCGCAGCCGATCCCGATCACCTGGCGGCGGCCTGGCTCGAGGCGCGGGCGCTGGGGCGGATGGGGCGCCTGCCCGAGGCGCTGGCGGCCCTCGAGATCGCCGCGGCGGGCGACTGGCCCGCGTACGGTGAGGCCTCCCTGGTGGTGCCCGAGCTGGCCGCGCTGCGTGCGCAGCCGATGGGCGCGGCCTGGCTCGACCTCGCCGAGCGCTACCGCGCCGCGTGGGCGACGGCGGCGGCGACCGCGCTGATCGTCGTCGCCGGCGACGACGTCGTCGCGATGACCGCCGATGGCGCGCGCTGGCTGCCGCTCACCCGCACCGGCGGCGTGGTCGGCGTCCTGCGGCTGCCCGGGCGGCCGCGGCTGGCGATCGTCACCGGGCCGGCGCTGGCCGTCGACGTGCTCGACCTCGGCACCGGGCTCGGCGGCAAGCCGGTGGCGTTGCCGGGCGCGCGGGTGACCCTGCGCTGGCGGGTCGGCACCAGCGGCGAGCCCTGGCTCGAGGCCACCACCGGCGACGGCCGCTGGTCGATCGTCGACGCCACCGCCGGCACCCGCACCAAGGCCCCGACCAAGGGCGCGGTGCTCGGCCCGCGCCTGGTCGTCGTCGACGGGCGCGTGCGCCTGTCGCGGCTGCCCATCCTCGGCGTCGCCGATGTCGCCGGCGTCGCGGCCGACTGGGACGAGGACGGCCTGGCCAGCGCCGCTCGCATCGGCCGCGGCGATCGCGCGATCACGCCGCCGCCGGGGACGTTCATCGACGGCGACACCGTCGCGCTCTCGCCGGGGGCGACCGCGGTGGCCTTCGCGGCGGTGCCGCCGGGGCGGTGCCCGACCGCCGACGGCGTCGCCGCGGCGCTGGTGGTCGCGGAGCTGGCGACCGGCCGGTTGCATCGCCTGGCGCCATGGACGCTCGGCGCGCAGCTCGACTGGCTCGACGAGCGCACCACCGCGATCGCCGCCGGCGGCGCGCTCACGTTGCAGGCCGTCGACGGCGCGCCGACGGTGGTGCCGGCGTCGATGCCGCTGTCGCTCCTGGGACCGAGCGAGGCTGTCGCGTGCGCGCCGCCGCCGACCCCGCCCGCGCCCGTCGACGCCGCGCCAGCGCCGACGCCGTAGCGTCAGCCGCCGCCGGAGAACGGCGGGCGCCGCAGCGCCGCGATCGCGGCCGCCTGCGCCTTCGGGATGCTCTTGCACGTGCGGTAGGTGCGGGCCTCGGTCTCGATCTCGACCCAGCTCTGGGTGTAACGGCTCGCGGTGTTGGCGAACATCCACACCTTGCGCTGGAGCGCGCGCACCTTGCGCGGCGTCTCGGCGGCGATGGTGCCGAGGTGGACGCCGATGGGGCTGCGCAGGATCCACGCGCCGTCGGCGGCGCAGGTGATGGTGCGCACCGCGCGCAGGTCGCGCACGAGGACGTAGGTCATCGCGCCGACGAAGCCGAGCAGCAGCGCGAAGCCACCGAGGCCCTCGCCGTTGGCGGCGAGCTTGCCGGCGACCAGCGAGATGGCCACGCCCACCACTCCGAGCACGCCGAGCAACCAGAACAGCGCCAGCACCGCCGGGCCGATCACCGAGGTGACGCCGGCGAACTCGAGGCGCGGCGCCGAGCCCGCGGTCACGCCGCCGCCGCTTGCTCGCGCTGGGCCCGGTGGGTCACCGCCCAGGCGATCAGCTCGCTCCACTTGCGGGCGCGGGTCGCGGCGGCCTCGTCGAGCTGCTGCTGCAGGGTGCGCTCGACCTGGGCGCTGTCGGCGGCGACCTGGCCGGCCTGGGCGCTCACCCCGGTGGCCACGCCCTGGGCCGATTTGACCTGCGCGCTCAGGGTGCCGCCGGCGCTGGCCGCCGCCGCGTGCTTGCCCTGGGCGGCCTGCACCTGGCTCGCGCGCGCGGCGAGCGCGCCGTCGGTCTGCGCCTTGGCCTCGGCGCTGCCGCCGCCGGCGCCGGTGATGGTGTCGATGCCCTCGACGAACTTGCGGACGTTGCGCTTCGACGACGACACGTCGAAGAAGCGGTTGCTCGGCACCTTCTGCAGCACCTCGTCGACCTTGCGCGCGGTGGCGGCGATGCCACGCAGCGGCCCGGCGGCGCGCTCGGTGCCGTCGCTGCCGGTCTTGGCCGCGGCGTTGGTGCGGCCCTGCATGTCCGCGGTCTGGGCGCCGACCTGCTGCTGCTGCTGCTGCGAGCGCGCCTGCTCGGACGCCATCCGCTGGGTCACCGTCTGCTGGATCCCGCCGAGCGCGGCGCCGCGCTGGCTGGCGTCGGCGCGCACCGCGGCGGCCTCGGCGGTGAGCTGGCGCTGCTGCGGCAGTCGCTGGCGCAGCTGCTCGATCTCGCGGTCGAGCGCGTCGATCTCGGTGAGCGTGCCCGGCGGCGACGGCAGCTGCACGTGGCCGCGCTCGTTGCGCGCGAGCTCGACCGGGGCGTCGCGGCGCCGGGCCGCGAAGGCCTGCCCGGCGAGGTCGGGCCCCTCGAGCCCCTCGACGAACGCGTCGACGGCGTTGCCGCCCTCGTTGCTGTTGTCGCCCTCGAAGTCGGCGTCGACGCCGCCGAGCGCGAGGTGCTGCTGCGTCACCGCGACCTTGGTCTGGGCGCCGGCGACGATGCCGTCGTGGCGGTCGGCGGTCTCCGAGCGCGCCTCGTAGAGCTTCCAGTTCTGCTCGGTCGGGTCGGCCTCGAACCGCGCCTGCGCCTTGTCGGCGTTGCCGCTGACGTAGTCGCGATCGCGCTCGGCGCGGCCGAGATCCTTCTCGGCCTTCTCGAGCTGCTCGGGGCGCGCGCCGGCGCGGGCCTCGGCGTCGAAATAGCCGCGCCCCATCGCCTGCGCGGTGGCCGGCGCCGGGGTGCCGCCGGTGGTCGAGCGCCACGCCGCCGCGGTGTCGGTGGCGCCGCTGCGGACGGTGCCGACGCCGTCGGCGATGCCCTCCTTCATCTCGGCCACCGGGTTCCAGCCGTTGCCGTCCATGGCGCGCTCGACGGAGGCGTTGGCGAAGTTGGCGATCGCCCCCTGCATCTCGTCGTGGTACTGCTCCTCCTCGGCGACCAGCTTGATCGGGTCCTGGCTCGAGAAGATGATGTGGATCGCGCGGAGCAGCGGGGCGACCGGCGACAGCACGTCGCTCACCGCCGAGCAGATCGACGCGATGCCGCCGACGGTGCGCCCGAACTGCACCGCCACCGGGATGTACGGCACCAGGAACGCCAGCGGCGGGAACAGCCACGACAGGAGCCCGCCGAGCGCCGCGATCGCGGCGAAGGCGTAGGCCAGGCCCGACAGGATCGAGCAGATCGAGCCGATGAGATCGACGAGGTCCTTGATGCCGGCGAACAGGTTGGCGGCGGTGAGCCACGGGCTCTCGCGCCAGTTCGACGCCGAGAACGCGCCGCCGATGTTGGCGATCGACGCGGTCTTGGCCTTGAGGCCGGCGCCGCCGTTGGCGAACAGCGCGTAGCCCGCGAGGGCGCCGCCGAGCATCGCGCCGGCGCCGGGGATGCGGGCGAGCGGGCCGCGGCTGGTCGCGAGCTTCGCGGCCAGGCCCATGCCGGTCTGGATCGCCGCGCCCTTGGCGCCGCCGAGGAGATCGCCGGTGGCGGTGCCCGCCAGGAGGTGCAGCGCGCGGCTGCCGGCGCCGCCGCTGAGCGCCTCCCAGTTCTCGTGGAACGCGAGCTCACCCTCGATGAGCGCGCGATCGGCCTCGGGCGTCGGCTCCGGCATCGCCGGCTCGGGCGCCGGCTGCGGCGTCGGCGCGGCGCTGATCGACGGGCCGGCGCCGGCGGCGGGACCGCCGAGCGGCCCGGCCAGCACCGTCGGCGGGCGGTCGGGCATCGGCGTCGGCGCGCGCTCCGGCATCGCCGTCGGCGGGCGGTCGGGCATCGGCGTCGGCGCGCGCTCCGGCACCTGCGTCGGCGGGCGCTCGGCGACCTCCGTCGGCGGACGCTCCGCCACCTGGGTCGGTGGTCGGTCGCCGCCGCCGGTGGTCGGCGCGCCGCCGTCGCTCTTGGCCTCGGCGCCGGCGTCCTTGGCGCCGGCGTCGGCGCCCTTGGCCTCGGCGGCGGGCTGCTTGCTCGACGCTTTCGCCGGCGCGCTCGGGCCCTGCGCGCTCGGACCCGGCGTCGACGCCGGCGCCGGCTCGGCCAGCGCGCGCTGCTCGTCGCCGGTGAGCTCGGCGGCGATGGCCTGCTCGACGGCGGCGGCGGTGGTCGGCGTCGCCTGCTGCCGCAGCGTGCGGACTCGGCGACCAGCGCGGCCTGGCCACTCTCGGGTCCGCGCCTGCTGCAGCGTGCGGGCGACGCCGTCGGCGATCTCCGCCGGGCTCGCCTGCTCGGGGGCCACCGGCTGGGCGTCGGGCGAGGGTGCTGGCCTCCGGGCAACCCGCCGGGCAACAGGTCGCGCTGATCACCGCGCGCGAGATCGCCGCGCGAGACCGGCGCCACCGAGGTCGGGCTGCGCGATCACCGGCGACGAACGACGCCGCGAACGCCTCGGCCTCGACCTCGTGGCGATCGCCGGGCGTCGACACCTCGAGCGCCGCGCGCTGCGGCGCGCCGCCCACGCCGGCCTGCTGGACGGTGTGCGCGACCTCGTGGGCGATGAGCTCCTGGCCGCTCGCGGAGCTGGGCTGGTACTGGCCGTCGCCGAAGTACACCGCCTGGCCGATGGTGACCGCGCGCGCCGAGTGGTCGCGCGCCGCCGCCGCCGCGACCGCGTTGGTGTGCAGGCGCACGCCGCCGAGGTCGGTGCCGAGGCGGCGCTCGAGGGCGGCCCGCAGGTGCGCCGGCAGCGGCGCGCCGTCGCTGGCCTCGAGGGCCTGCGTGAGCGAGGCCTTGCCCGGCCACTGCTCGGGCTCGGGCTCGACGGCGGGATCCTCCGCTCGGTCGAGCAGCGAGCGGCCTTGGCGAACGCGTGAGTCCATGGTGGGTGGGGCGGGGCGGGGAGGGTGCGGCGTGGCTCAGGTCAGCGTACACGCCATCGTCGGGTGCGGATCACGCGGTCGCCGTCGGGTCGGCCTGGCGGCGGAGGGCGTGGTGAGCCTGGGCCCAGGCGGTGAGCTCCTCCCAGCGGCGCTGCCGCTCGGCGGTGGCGGTGGCCAGCTCGGCCGCGAGCGCGGCCTCGGCCTGGCTGCTCTCGCCGACGACGGCCTGGGCCTGGCTCGAGGCGTCGGCGACGGCGGCCTGGTCGTGGGCGAGGCGCGCGCCCAGCTTCTGCCCGGCGCCCTGGGCGGCGCCGTGCTTGGCCGCGGCCGCCGACGCTTGCTGGCCACGGCCGGCGATGAGGGCCTCGCTCTTGGCCGCGGACTCCTGCTGCGAGCCCGGCGCCGCGGTGATCTGATCGATGCCGGTGGCGAACTGGTGCACGCCGCGCTTGGCCGAGCTGATGTCGAAGAACTTGTTGCTCGGCACCCGCTGCAGCACCGCGTCGATGGTGTGGGCCACCGTCGCGATGCCCGCGAGCGGCCCGGCCACGCGCTGGGTGCCGGAGGCCGCGGTCTGCGTGCCCTCGGCCTGGGCCGCGTGGAGCTGCTGATCCTGCGCGGCGATGCGCTGCTGCTCGGCGGCGGTGCGCGCGCCCTGGCGCGCGACGTGCTGGTCGAGGCCACGCTTGGTGGCGGCGATGCCCTTGCCGCGCGCGGTGGCGTCGGCGTGGGTCGCCTTGGCCCCGGCGGTGATCGCGTGCTGCTGCGGCAGCGCTGCGCGCAGGGCGGCGATCTGGCGATCGAGCTGGTCGATGTCGGCCAGGCCGCCGGGCGGCGGCGGCAGCACCACGTGGCCGGCGGCCGAGCGCGGCGCCGCGGCGAAGGCGGCGCGGTCGGCGTCGGTCGCGACGAACTCGCGTTTGGCCTCGGGCTCCTCGGTGATGAGCTCGGTGCCGGTCTCCGCGACCATGTCCGAGACCTCCGCGAGGTCGAGCGTGGTGTCGCCGATGGCCGCGCGCTGGCCGACCACGGCGCGCTCGATCCGGAGCTTGTCTTGCTTGGCGGCGGCGCTGGCGACCGCGCCCTGCGCCTGCTCGAGGCGCGCGCCGTTCTTGGCCGACGGGTTGGCGGCGTTGACCCGCTCGCGGAACGCGAGCTGGCGATCGGCGTCGCGGGCGTCGCGGTCGCCGCGCCGCACCCGATCGTCGGCGCGCTGCACGTCGGTGGCGTCGGCGGGCTTGCGGCCGGTGTCGAAGTAGTCGGCGCTCATCGCGTCGGCGGTCTTGGGGTCGGGCATCGCCACCGGCTGGAAGCTGGCCAGGCCCTGGCCGCCGATCGCGATCTCCTCCATGCCGCCCTTGATGCCGACGAACTCCGAGACCCGGTCGACGGCGCTGGCCTTGGGCGCGACCTCGGTCGAGCGGCCCGCGGCCGGCGCCGGCGCCTGCATGCGCTCGATGCCCGCGGCCAGGCCCGCCGCGCTCCAGGTCTGGATCGCGTCCTGCATTTCGTCGTGGTACGCGGTCTCCTGGGCGACCAGCTTGATCGGATCCTGGCTCGAGAAGATCACGTGCATCGCGCGCAGGAGCGGCGGGATCGGCGACAGCAGGGTCGACACCCCGCAGCACACGTTGGACACGCCGCTGGCCACGCGGCCGAGGTTGATCGCCGCCGGGATGTACGGCACCAGCAGGGCCAGCGGCGGGAACAGCCACGACAGCAGGCCGTCGAGGCCGCGATCGCGGCGAACGCGTAGGACAGCCCTGGAGATGATGCTGGCCACGCCGCCGATGAGATCGACGAGATGCCTTGAGGCCGGCGAACACGTCGGCGGCGGCGGCGAAGCTCCAGTCGCCGCGCGCGAGCGCGCCGACGCCGTCGAGGCCGGCGCCCATCGTCGACAGCGACTTCGAGGCCGGCGCCGCCAAGCTGGAGAACAGCGAGCACGCCGACAGCGCGCCGCCGAGGATGTTGCCGGCGCCGGGCACGTAGGTCAGCGGCACCTTCGCGACGCCGCCGCGTGGATGGCGAGGCCGAGGCCGGCCTCGATGAGCGCGCCCTTGCCGCCGGCCCAGACGTCGCCGCCCAGCGTCGACGCCAGGTGCGCGGCGCGCTGGCCGGTCGAGCCCGACAGCGCCTCCCAGTTCTCGTGGAACGCCAGCTCGGCCTCGATGAACTCGCGGTCGACGCCGGCGCTCTCGGCGGCGGCGGGCTCGGCGGCGGGCGGCGCGGCCGCGACCGTCGGCGCCGCGCCCTCGATCACCGCGGTGGCCTTGCTGCTGCCGGCGGGCGCGCTCTTGGCGTCGGCCGCGGTCGGCGCGGAGCCCTTTGACGGCGCCGGCGTGCCGTCGGCGGGCTTGGCGTCGGCGCCCTTGGCGTCGGCGCCGCCGGGCGCCGCCGGCGCGGCCTCGGCGGGCTTGGCGTCGGCGCTCTTGCTGTCGGCGCCCTTGGTGTCGGCGCCCTTGGTGTCGGCGGTCGTAGCGTCAGCGGTCTTGCTGTCGGCGGTCTTGCTGTCGGCGGTCTTGGCGTCGGCCTCCGGCGCCTTCGGCAGCGGGCCCGCCGGCGTCGGCGTCGCCGTCGACGCCGCGGCGGTCGGCGCGTCGCCGCGTTTCTCCTCGGGGCGGACCTCGGTCTCGATGGCAGCCTCGATGGGACCGCGAGTGGCCGGCGTCGCCTGCGCGCGCCACGCCGCGGCCTCGCTCGCCACCGCCGCCTCGCCGCCGCGGCTGCGCGCGTCGCGCAGCGCCGCGACCGCGCCGGCCTGGATGTCCGCCGGCTCCGCGGCCGCCACCTCGATCGGCTGCGCCGGCGCCTCGTCGAGCAGGTCGCGCTGGATCACCGCGCGCGAGATCACCGCGCGCGACACCGGGCTCGGCCGCGTGCCGGCACTGGTGCCGCCGACGAACTGCTGGGCGAAGCGCTCGGCCTCGACCTCGTGGGCGTCGCCCGGGGTCGACACGTCGAGCGCGTCGAGCTGCGGCGCGCCGGCGACGCCGGCCTGCTGCACGGTGTGCGCGGCCTCGTGGGCGATGAGGCGCTGGCCGCCGGTCGAGCTCGGATCGTACTGGCCGGCGCCGAAGTAGATCGCCTGGCCGATGGTGAACGCGCGCGCCGACAGCGCCGCCGCCGCGCCGGCCGCCGCGCCGTCGGTGTGCACGCGTACGCCGCCGAGGTCGGTGCCCAGATCGCGCTCGAGCGCGCCGCGCACCGTCGACGGCAGCGCCGCCCCGGTGCTGCCCGCGAGGCGCTGGGCGAGGGACGCCTTGCCGGGCCAGCCGGCGTCGGGCTCCGGCTCACGCCGCGCGGGCGCGGCGGCGCCCCCGTCGAGCAGGGAGCGCGGACCTACGTCCCGGTCGTCCATGGCGCATCGTACCCCGCTCGGGGGCCAAAACTACCCGGTGGCCGTGCGGCACCGAGGGCCGAATGCGATATCGTCGGGGCGATGCAAGCCCGCAAAACCATGGGGTTCAGCCGGGACGGACGGCATGGCCTGGTGATCGCGGGCGGGGCGCTGCACCAGGTCGGGCTCGGGGCCGCCGAGCCGGCCCGGGTGCTGCTCCCCGCGGGGGTCGCCGAGGTCTGTGCGGTCGGGCGCGAGATCTGGGCCGTGCACGGCGATCCGCCGACGCTGGCGCGGTTCGACCTCGCGGGCGCGCCGCTGGGCACGCTGCCGCTCGTCGGCGGCACCGGGCCGCTGCGCGGGGTCGCGCTCGGGCCGCTCGGCGCGGTCTGGCACGGCCCGCCGCCGTCGCTCATCACCGTCGGCGCCGACGGCGCGCTCGCGAGCGAGGTGTTGCCCGGCGATCCCGACTGGGCCGCGCCGGTGACGGTCAACCGCTGGGTGTTCGCGCGCGGCAGCCGGCTGGCCCTGCGCGACGTCACCACCGAGCGCTGGTCGGTCACGGTGCGCGGCACCGGCCGCGTCGTCGACGGCGCGGTGCTGCTCGACGGCCGGTCGGTGGCGCTGGTGCTCGGGGCGCCGGGCGACGGCGCGCCGGCGCACCTCGCCGTGCACGGCCTGCACGACGGCGCCGCCCAGGCCCGGCTCGCGGTGCAGGGCGTGGATCTGGTGCGGTTCGCGCCCGCGCGCGGCCTGGCGCTCTTGCGCTCGGGGCCGCGCACGCTGGTGCTGCTCGACCTGCGCTTCGGCCGGGTGCTGCGCGAGCACACCGAGCCGCGCGACATCCTCGACGCCGCCATCGATCACGACGGCCAGCACTTCCTGGTGCGGTTCGGCGACGGCGCCGCCGACGTCGTCGTCGGCTCGATCCGCGAGCTGCTCGCCGAGCGCACCGCGACGGTGGCCGGCGAGCACGCCCAGGTGGTGGCCAACGAGGACGAGGCGCCGATCGCGCCGGCGGCGAGCCCGGCGCCGGAGCCGCCGCCGCCGCTGCCGGTCGTCGACGAGCCGGCGCCGAGCGCGCCGTTCCACCGCGGCGGCGCGGCGCTGGGCGAGGTCCGCCTGCTGCGGCGGCGGCGGTCGCCCGCGAGCGCGCTGCCCGTCGACGAGGCCGCTGCGCTGCTCGGCCGTCACCGCGACGTGGTCGCCGCGCTGCTCGGCCTCGCCATCGCCCGCGCGTGGACGACGGTCGGCCTCGCCTCGTCGACAAGCGCGCTGCCGTTCAAGACCGAGGTCGCCGGCCTGCTCGCCGCCGGGCGCTCGCTGGCCGCCGCCGAGGTCGCCGAGGCCGAGGCGCGGCTGGCCCAGGCCGAGGCCGCGCGTCGCGCCGCGCGGCGGCCGCCGCCGGGCAGGGCGCGCCGCTCGACGTGTTCGCCGAGGAGTTCGGGCTGTCGCCGGTGGCGCGCCAGATCTTGATCGCGGTGGCAGCGCCGGGCCTGTGGGGCGAGCTGGCCCGGCTCTACGGCATCCTCGGCAACGACGAGAAGCGGCCGCTGGTCGACGAGCTGTTGCTGGCGCAGCTCCTGGCGCCGGTGGCGACCCGCGAGGCGATCGCCGCCGAGCTCGATCGCGACGCGCCGCTGGTGCGCCACGGCCTGGTGCGCATCGGCGAGGGCCGCATGCGCCCGTTCTGGCGCTGGCGTGCGAGCCGGTGGTGCTGCGCCTCCTGCGCGGCGCGCGCGGCGAGACCGATCTCGACGACGTCACCATCCTCGCGGCGCAGCGGCGCTGGAACGAGCTGCTGGTGCCGAGCGCGCTCAAGGACGAGGTCGCGCGGGCGGTGGCGACCGCGCCGACCGGCGCCGCGATGCGCCTGGTGCTGCGGCCGCGACGGCTCTGGCCGCCACACGCTGCTCGCGACCATCGCCGCCGCCGCCGGGCGATCCATCGGCGTCGTCGACGCCGGCCCCATCCTGCGCGACCTGCGCGTGCGCCTCGATCAGCTCCGCACCGCGCTGCGCCGGGCCCACCTGCTCGGCCTGGTCCCGTGCGTCGACGGGCTCGAGGGCCTGCCCGCCGACGATCAGGCCGCGCGCGACGTGGTGCGCCAGGTGCTCGCCGAGCACCCCGGGCCGCTCGCGATCCGGCTGCCGTGGGACGGCGCCCCGCCGCTGGCGCCGGGCTACGTGTCGATCGATCTCCCGGTGCTGTCGATCACCGATCGCGTCACCGTGTGGCGGACGATCCTCGAGGAGCACGGCCTGCTCGTGCGCGAGCCCGACGAGCTGGCCGCGCGCTACAGCGTCGGCCCGGGCGTGGTCGCGCGGGTGTGCGCGCAGGTCGCCGCCGGGATGTCCGCCGACGAGCGCGCGACGATCGACGTGACCGCGCCGCTCGAGGCCGCGGTGCGGCAGCACCTGGCGAGCAAGCTGTCGGCGACCGCGACCCGGGTCACCCGGCTGTCGACCTGGACCCAGGTGGTGTTGCCGCCCGACATCCAGGAGAGCGTGTTCGAGCTGATCGCGCGCATCAAGCACCGGCGGACCGTCTACGACACCTGGGGCTTCGATCGCGTGCTCACCACCGCGCGCGGGGTGACCGCGCTGTTCTCCGGCGGGCCCGGCACCGGCAAGACCCTGGTCGCGAGCGCCATCGCCAACGAGCTCGGCATGGATCTCTACCGGGTCGACCTGTCGCGGATCATGTCGAAGTGGATCGGCGAGACCGAGCAGAACCTGGCCAAGCTGTTCGACGCCGCCGAGGACGGCCACGCGATCATCCTGTTCGACGAGGCCGACTCGCTGTTCGCCAAGCGCACCGAGGTGCGGACCTCGGTCGATCGCTACGCCAACCTCGAGGTCAACTACCTGCTGCAGCGTCTCGACAGCTTCGAGGGCATCGCCATCCTCACCACCAACTTCGGCACCTCCATCGACAGCGCCTTCAAGCGCCGGCTGTCGCTGCGGCTGACGTTCCCGTTCCCCGACGAGGACGCCCGCGAGGCCTTGTGGCGCTCGCACCTGCCGGCGGCGGTGCCCACCGCGGGCAGCTTCGATCTCGGCGAGCTGGCCCGGCGCTACCGGCTGTCGGGCGGCTACATCCGCAACGCCACGTTGCGCGCGGCGTTCCTCGCCGCCGAGGAGCGCTCGCCGCTCACCCAGGATCACCTCGAGCGGGCCATCAAGGCCGAGTTCCGCGAGATCGGCAAGATCGCCGAGAGCGGCATCCTCGAGTAGTCAGCCGCGGGCGGCGCGGCGCATCGCCACCCACGCGTCCCACACCCGCTGGAACTGCTCGGGGCCGAGCCGCTCCTCGAAGAGCTGCACCGCCGGCGCCACCAGCGCCTTGCCGTCGGGGCCGAGCAGATCGCCGAGCGAGGCCTGGGTCCGCATGAAGGTGTCGTAGGCCTCGACCAGCCGGCCGGCGTCCTGGTGGATGCCGGCGATGAGGGTCGCGGCGCCGAGGTAGGTCGGCACGTCGCGCCCGGCGACGGCGCCGGCGCGCGCGGCCTCGGCGTGCACCATCGCCTGCTCGAGCTGGCCGCGGCCGAGCGCGATCACGCCGCGCTGGCCCTCGAGCCGGGCCGGCATCGTGACCTGCTCGGCGGTGGCGTGGGCGGCGGCGGCCTCGAGCGCGGCGGTGGCGCCGTCGAGGTCACCGGCCGCGGTGCGCGCCATCGCGAGCTCGAGCTCGAGCTCGGCGCGCTGCGCGAGGTCGGCCGCCGGCGCCGCCGCCAGCGCGCTCTCGAAGTAGGTCACCGCGGGGCCGACCATGCCCTCGGCGCGCGCCAGCTCGCCGAGGCGGACCCACGCGCCCACGCGCTCGGCCGGATCGCCGTCGGTGACCACAGCGCGCCACGCGCGCTCGCGCTCCAGCGCGTCGCCGCGGGCGTCGGCGACCTCGGCGGTGACCCGCAGCAGGCGCGGCGCGTCGGGGGTGAGCGCCTGGGCCCGGGCCAGGGCGCGGGCCGCGGCGTCGACCTCGCCGAGCATCAGCCGCAGGCGCACCACCGACTCCCACGCGGCGGCGGCGTCGGCGGCGCGCGACGCCGGCAACAGCTGCGCGGCGCGCTCGAAGCGCTCGGCGGCGCCGGCGAAGTCGCCGCCGTTGGCGGCGCGCATGGCCTCGGCCAGTTCTTGTTCGGCGCGGGTCACGACGCGACCTTACTCCACCGCGCCCGCGGTGACCGCGAGCGCGCGCAGCTCGAGGCCGAGCTGGCGCGGCGGCGCCTCGGCGAGCAGCACCGGGCCGGCGGCGCGCACCGCGTCGGTCGCGGCCGCGTCGTCGAGCTCGACGCCGGCGGCGCGCCAGGCGTCGAGCTCCACCGCGAGCACCGCGCCGTGCAGGCGCGCCTCGCGGCCGGCGTCGACGAGGGTGGCCAGGCGCGCGCCCGGCCCGGGCTCGGCGACCAGCGCCGGCTGGCCGCGCTGCCCGGCGATCGCGGCGACGATCCGGCGGCGCCCGGCGCGGTCGCCGCCGACGATCAGCGTCATCTCGCCGAGCGCGAGCCGGGCCGCGGTGCCGGCGGGCGCGGTCGCGCGGCGGTCGTCGTCGACGGTGACCAGCCGTGCCCCAGGCAGGTGCTCGAGGGCGGTGCGCCCGAGCAGGCGGCTCACCACCGCCGGGTGCGGCACCAGGTTCGGGGTGGCGCGGCACAGCCCGAGCTCGACCAGGCGATCGAGATCGTCGAGCTCCGCGCGCAGGCTCGGCCCGAGCTGCGCGGCCCACGCCGTCGCGGGGCGGGGCGGGCCGCTGGCGTCGTCGAGCACCGACGCGCACGCCGCCATCAGCAGCGCGACCTGCTCCGGGCGCCAGGCCGAAGGCCGCCTCGATGGCGCCGGTGATCCGCCGCGGCGCCAGCGCCGCCGCAGATCGAGCACCGCGCGCCGCACCAGCGGCGGGGCGTCGTCGACGAGCACCCGCCGCACCAGCTCGCGCTCGGCGGCGACCGCCTCCGCGTCGGTCGCCAGCGGCGCCAGCGGGAACGTCCGCGCGATCGACCGCAGGGTCGCGCCGCGCAGCGCGTCGCCGGCCTCGTCCCACGCGGCGGCCGCGTGCGCGTAGGCCAAGGTCGCCAGCTCCCACGCCGCGGTCACCGCGAACACCCGCGCGAGGATCTCGGCGAGCTGCGCGCGCTCGATCAGATCGTCGCGCGCGGCGGCGTCGGCGAGCTGCGCGACGATCGCCTCGCGCACGGCGTCGGGCGCCCACGCCGCCGCGCGCCACAGCTCGCGCACGCTGACCGGGAGCGGCATCGCCGCCCATCGTAGAGGAGGTGGTGGTCGGTCGCGCCAGTCGGCTGACGCTTTGCACCGCCGGTGTCCAGGATCTGACAGGTTGGCAGGCGCAGAATCCGGCAGATCCAGGTGCTTGGCGCAGTGGCACGACCAATGCTCTGTCCGGGCGCATGACCGCGTTGCTCCCACCTGCTCGTCGTCGCCGCCTCCTGGGAGCGGCCGTCGGTGGCGTCGCCGCCACCGGCTTCGACGTCGTCGTGCTCACCGTGCTGATCACCACCGGCGCGCCGGTGGCGGCGGCCGCCTTCGTCGGCGCCCTCGCCGGCGCCACCGTCTGCTTCGCCATCAACCGGCGCACGCTCGGCGGCGCGCGCACCGCCAGCCTCGCGATGGTGGTGCGCTTCGCGGCGGTGTCGCTGGCGAGCGCCGTGCTGATGGCCGGCGCGATGGAGGTCGCCACCGCGCGCCTCGCGCTGCCGTACCTGACGGCCAAGCTCGTGTGCGCGGTCGTCGTCTTCGTCTGCTGGAGCTACCCGGCGCAGCGGCGCCTGGTGTTCGTCCCCCATGCGTGAAGGAGCCCTCGTCATGACCGCCACCACCCTCGATCTCTCCATCGTCGTGCCCGCCTACAACGAGGCCCAGCGCATCGCGCCGACCCTGCGCGCGCTGGCGGCGCACCTGGCGGCGCAGCCGCTGACCTGGGAGCTCGTCGTCGTCGACGACGGCTCCACGGACGGCACCGCGGCGCTGGTGCGCGCGCTGGCGCCGGCGCTCGGCAGCGTGCGGGTGCTGGTGCAGCCGAGGAACCGCGGCAAGGGGGCCGCGGTGCGCGTCGGCATGCTGGCGGCGCGCGGGCGCGTCCGCGTGATGTGCGACGCCGACGGCTCGATGCCCGCCGACGAGCTGCCGAAGCTCTTGGCGCCGCTCCTCGCCGGCACCGCCGACGTGGCCATCGGCTCGCGCTACGCGCCGGGCGCGCTGGCCGAGCGCTCGCAGCCGGCCTACCGGGTCGCGTGGAGCCGGCTGTGCAACCTGGTGATCCAGCGCGCGCTGGTCGACGGCGTGCGCGACACCCAGTGCGGCTTCAAGGCCTTCACCGCCGAGGCCGCCGACGATCTGTTCGGGCGCGCCACCATCGACGGCTGGGCCTTCGATCTCGAGGTCCTCGCGCTGGCGCGCCGTCGCGGCTACGCGATCGACGAGGTCGGCGTGCGCTGGGTCGACGACGCGCGCTCCAAGGTCGACCCGATCGCCGACGCGCTCAAGGTGATCCGCGAGGCGGTCACGATCCGGCGCAACCTCCGGCGCCAGGCCTACGGCGCGCTGGCGCCGGCCTGAGCGACATCACGGCGTGAGCGGCCGCAGCGCGCCGTCGAGCCCGATGATCCACATCGTGGTGGTGCCGAAGTCCTCGATGACGTGGAGGGCGCGGACGTCGGCGCTGGCGAGCTCGGCGAGGGTCGCGGCCGCGAGCCCCGGCTCGAGCCGCGGCTCGAAGATGTAGTCGGCGCCGAAGTTGTGGTGGTGCGGGCGGTAGGTCTGCGACCAGTATCCGGCGAGCTCGATGGGCGCGGTGGTGAGGCCGGTGATCGTGGTGCCGCCCCACTTCACCAGCGGTGCGGTGTAGCCGGCGGCGATGCCGCCGGGCTCGGTCGGCCACCAGTACGCGGTGTCGACGGTGACCGCGCCCTCGGTGAGCGAGCGCTCGACGTAGGGCAGGCCGGTGGTGTCGACGGTCGGATCGGGACACCACGGCACCATCCGCACGAACTCCTCGGTGCGCTGGGCCGGGCCGTCCCAGTCGAGGAACCACACCGGCTGATCCCACGCGACCTCGAGGTTGAGCTCGAGATCGTCGAGGGTGAGCACCGGGCGCGCGTTGCGGGCGACGAAGGGCACCACGTTGGTGTCGAGGGCGAAGCGACCGGGCGCGGCGCCGATCCGCAGGCGATCGATGGTGCCGGTGCCGTCGACCTCGTGGGCGAACCCGGGGAACGACGCCGGCGCGCCGTCGGCCTGCGCGGTGGTGGCGCCGACCACCACGGTGGCGTCGACGTCGGCGTACAGGGACGAGGCCTGACCGGCGCCGTCGAGCCACACGTCCTTCGCGGTGAGCCGCCACTCCGACTTGGACCGGTGCAGCGCGAAGACGTCGCTGGCCTCGCCCTGGAACACGCAGTAGCGCGTAGGCGATCGGACCAGCAGCGGGACGACGTCGACGGTGGTGTCCGGCTGCGGCACCGAGCGCACCTGCTTGATGACGAGCGCGTCGCCGGTGAGCTTCTTGTACTCGAGGTCGATCGTGAAGGCGCCCGGCGCCCAGGCGTCGGCGATGGTGCCGAACAGGCCGAGCAGGTCCCGGTAGTCGCCCTCCCAGGTCATCACCTGGGCGCCCAGCGGCAACAGCGACGAGCTCTGGGTCTGGGTCAGGTAGGTGCCGAAGTTGCTCACGCTCGCGGTGACCACCTCGGGCAGCGCGCCGCCCTCGGGGTTGGCGACCGACACCGCGCCGAGCTGGGTGACCAGGGTGTGATCATCGTAGGCGAAGCCGTCGACGTGGCGCACCACGGTGGCGACGCCGTTGGCGAGCTCGTCGTCGTCGGGGTAGCTGTAGGTCACCAGCATCGCCATGCCGACCTCGGCCTCGTCGACGCCGCGGCGCAGGCGCTCGAGCACGGCGTTGCGCCGGTAGAAGCTGGCGAAGACGCGCTGGATCGCGCGGACCATGCCGCGCTCCTCGTCCTGGTTGGGGTTGCAGGCGCTGGGTCCGAGGTCGTCGCCGTCGAGGTCGTCGGCCAGACAGCCGGTCTCGCTGTCGTAGAGGCCGGCGCCGACGAAGGTGTCGCCGTCCTCGACGTTGGTCGAGCTGCGGAAGCGCAACCGCCGGGTCGGCTCGAAGCCCGCCAGCGCGGTGGCCAGCGCCTGGCGCTGCGCCGGCGTCACCACCGCGACGTCGCGGATGAGATCGCGGATGGCGTCGAGATCGGCGTCGAGGGCCAGCATATTGGGCGGCCAGCTGTGGGCCGACAGCCGCGCCGCGATCGCCGCGCGCAGGGTGCCGCCGGTGGGCAGCGCCTGATCGAGGAACGCGTCCCACAGATCGAACGTGATCGCCACGCCGGGCGGCGTCGCCGATGGTGTCGTCGCGCGCAGGAACGCGTAGTTCGCGGCCTTGCCGCCCACGGTGGCGGCGTCGGCCCGGGTCAGGCCGTCGACGTCGATGGCGAGCGCGCCGCGGTGCGCCTGGGCGGGTAGTCGATTGGCGGCGCCGCCGCGAGCGCGAGGATCTCGGCGCGCGCGGCCGGCCCAGGTGGGTCACGTCGACCAGCGATACCGCGCACCGGTTGCTGCCGGAGTAGCCGTCTTGCGTGCCGAGCACCACGGTCTGGCCGACGAGCGAGGTCGCGCGCTCGGCGTCGGGCCCCGGTCGCAGGTAGGCGAAGGGCACGCCGTAGGACGCCGCGAGGATCGCGGTGTGCGAGTTTGGCGTCGACGGCGCCAGGCTCAGGATGCCGGCCACCGGCGGCACCTCGGCGGGCGCGGCGTCGGCGAGCAGGACGATGTCGGCGGCGGTGACGGTGCCGGCGACGTAGTCGGCCTCGAGCGTGGCTGCGGTGCTGGCGACCAGCCGGCCCATGGCCCAGCCGCCGGCGTAGCAGGCGTTGCCCTCGAGCCAGCGATCGGCGGCGCCGACCTCGACGCCGTGCTCGGCGAAGTAGCCGCCGTGCGCCTCGAGGCAGCGGGCCTGCTCGGGCGTCGGGATGTACAGCGCGCGGGCGCCGGGTGCGGCGTCGACGTGGTCGGCGACCAGCTCGACCACCTCCTTCACGAACGCCGGGTGGTAGCTGTCGAGCCCGACGAGCTGCACGCCGAACTCCGCCGGCCCGTTGTACGGCGGGAGCAGCACCGCGCCGAGCACCGCCTCCTGTCCCTCGGTGTGCAAGGTGACGGCGTCGAACTGCGCCGGGGTCATGCCGGCGAACGGCGGCAGGTGCTCGGTGGCGAACTGGTAGTGGAACGGGTACGCCCACGGCTGCGAGTTCTGGAAGAACACCTGGGTCGGATCACGCAGGAGCACCACGAACTTCACCCAGCGCACCTCGTCACCCGAGCCGGTGAGGCTGGTGACGAAGGGGTCGTTGCCGGTGATCCGCGACTTCCAGGCCTCGTCGGGCGGCACCGTGATCGGCGCCGTCGGCACCGGCCACGAAAAGGGCTCGGTCGGCGACACGCACGCGCCCAGGCCGGGGGCGGCGTCGATGGTCGGAGTGGCGTCCCAAGCCACACCCGCGTCGGGCGTCCCCGACGAGGAGCCACAGGCGACGAGCAAGCATAGGGGCAGGGCGCTGCGCATGCCGCCGCGTCGTGCAAGTCGGTGGCCAGCGCACCAGGAGCGAGTGAACGGTCGCCAGGACGCGCCGCGCCTCGGATTTCTGAGCGCGCCGGGGTCGGGACGCCCGGCCTTGCCCTGGTGGCGGCCGGCTGGTACCTAGGGCCGTTCGTCGTCGAGAGACCGAGGTGATCGCTGGCGTCGTCGCGAGGCGGCGCGGGAGGAAAGTCCGAGCTTCACAGGGCAGGGTGCTGGCTAACGGCCAGTCGGGGCGACCCGAAGGAAAGTGCAACAGAAAGCAAACCGCCGGCCGGCGCCGCGAGGTGTCGATCGGTAAGGGTGAAAGGGTGCGGTAAGAGCGCACCGCTGGGTCGGTGACGATCCAGGCACGGCAAACCCCACTCGAAGCAAGACCAGACAGGGGTCGCGTGGCCCGCGCGATGACTCCGGGTTGGTCGCTGGAGCCCACTGGTAACGGTGGGCCTAGATGAATGATCGCCGCCGGCCGCGAGGCCGGTCACAGAACTCGGCTTACCGATCTCTCGACGACGGACGCTGATCTCGGGCGCGCGCGCACGGCGGTCGCCGCGCGCGAACGCGGGTGCCGTCGTCAGTGCCACGCCGGGCGATCTCGTGCGGCGGCGGCTGCGGCCGCGACGGTGCGCCGGTAGGCTGCCGACGATGTCGAGGACCTGGACGTCGTCGGTGCTCGCGGCGGTGCTCGCGGTCGCCGCCGCCTGCGGCGACGACGCGCCGGCCGCGGTGTGCCAGGGCGAGCGGCTGTTCGGCCAGCCGAGCGCGTCGACCGGGCTCGGCGCCGACCAGTGCGGGCCGAGCTGCACGTGTCAGGGCGAGCCGTGGTCGCCGCCGGCGTACGGGCCCGCCGACGTCGCCGCGCTGAAGGCCTGGACGCTGCTCGATCCGCCGGCGGAGGTGACCACCGACCCGTACGCCGAGGCGGCGGCGCCGCCGCCGCCGCCCGGCGAGCTGTGCGGCGCGCAGGTCGATCCGGTCGCGCGCACCTATCGCCTCGCGACCTACGCGAACGCCGAGGCGCTGGCTGCCGCTGGCGCCCGCGTCACCCACGCCGGCGCCTGCGGGGTGTGCTCGACCTGCGCGGATCTCGCGGTGTACATGGGCCAGCCCGACCTCACCGGCCCGGTGCGCCAGTGCGGCGTCGACCACGCCGGCGGCGAGCCCGCCGAGCACATCGCCTGCCTGCAGGACCTCGGCTTCACCTTGCCGTGCGCGCAGATCTGGTACTTCAACACGCTCAACACGCGCGCCGAGTGCCTGGCGCCGTGCCTGTTCGCCCTCGACCAGCCCTACCACCTGCCCGACGGCAGCCTCAACGAGTGCCTGGTGTGCGACGAGGAGAACAGCGGGCCCGTGTTCAAGGCCGTCGCCGGCCGCACGCGGCGCAACACCGGCCTCGCCACCGCGCTGTGCCGGCCGTGCACCGAGGTGCAGCCGATCGTGCACGCCTACGAGTGAGCGCCGCGCGCGGCGCTGGCGATCGCGAACGTCAGGCGTCGCCGGACGGCGCGGGCTCGGCGGGCGTGGCGTCGGCGGCGGCCGGCGCACCACCCTCGGCGGCCTGCAGCTCGGCGAGGGCGGTCTCGAGCAGCTCCTGCCGATACACCAGGCGCGAGCAGCGCGGGCAGGTCTCGATGCTCTCCATGCGGGCGAGCACGTTGTTGAGCTGCGGCGGCAGCGCCATGTGGCAGCCCTGGCAGACGCCGCCGACGACGGAGGCGACGGCGAAGCCCTTCTTGGTCGACAGCGCGTCGTAGGTCTTGAGCCACGACGCGGTGACCGGGCCGCGCGCGGCGTCGCGCGCGACCACCGCCTCGGCGAGCTTGGCCTTCGCAAGGTCGAGCTGCCCGCCGATGGCGGCCTCCTCCTCGGCGACGTGGCCGCGCAGGCTCTCGACGTCCTTGGTGTGGGCCTCGAGCTTGGCCTGGGCCTCGGTGAGGACCTCGCCGATCTTGCGGAGGTCGGCCTCGCGATCGCTGACCGACTTGCGCTTGTACTCGACCTCGCGGCTGGCGGCGTTGTACTCCTTGCCGTTCTTGGTCGCCTGCAGCTTCATGCGCGCCTGCTTGAGCGACTCGTGCTCACGCTCGAGGGCGCCCTCCTGCTGACGGCCGAGGTCGAGGGTGCGATCGTGCTCGGCCTGCTCGGTGGCGAGCATCGCCTCGAGCCGGGCGAGGTCGCGCCGCATCGGGTCGAGCTTGGCGGGGAGGCGCGCGACCTCGGCCTCGAGCTCCTTGACCTTGGCGTCGCACTGCTGGAGCTGGAGAAGACGGACGAGCTGTTCCTTCAAGAGCGTGGCCTTTCGCGAGGACCCCAGCGAGCTGGGGTGTCGGCAGCGAGTACCTGCGAGTTGTCAGTGGGCCCACCTGGGATCGAACCAGGGACCAACCGGTTATGAGCCGGCCGCTCTAACCGATTGAGCTATGGGCCCGGCGGGCGCTGGTGCAGTCAGGCGTCGTGGTCGACGGAGATGGTGTGTGGTCGAGCACGGCGTCGCGGCGGACGGTACAGTTTTGCTCCCTGGTTTGCAAACGGCCGGTGGTACGGTGGCGCGGTCATGTGCCCCGCATCGCGCCCGCGCGGCGCCGACCTCGCCCGCCTCGCTGCCGTCGTGCTCGCCGCGGGCGCCGCCCTGGCCTCGACCACCTCCAACCCGCCGCCGGCGCGCCCGGTCGGGCCCGCTGCCCCGGCGCCGCAGGCGATGGAGCTGCCGCGCACCCTCGGGCTGTGGAAGAGCAACTTCGGGGCGGTGAAGATCGAGGAGGACCTCGGCCGCGGCGGGCCGCAGTCCGGGTTCCTCCAGGGCGTGTGGCTCTACGAGCGCGACGGCGCCGAGGTGATCGGGACCTTCGCCGGGACCCTGCGCGGCAACCTGCTGGAGTTCAGCTGGCAGGAGCCGGCGACGCCGCAGCCGCTCGCCGGCGCCGGCTACCTGAGCTTCGATCCGAGCGGGCAGAGCTTCGCCGGTCGCTGGTGGACCAGCGCGCGCGATCGCGGCGGCGAGTGGACCGGCTGGCGGGCGCCGGCGCCGGTGGGCGACGCCTGGGGCGCCGACGCGATGGGCGGCGTCGGCTACGGCGGCGCGACCTACGGCGGCGACGCGCCGTACTGAGTCGTCCTCGCGCGGCGCCGGGCGCCGCGTCGGGTCGTCCTCGCGCGGCGCCGTAGCCGCGTCGGCTAACCCTCTTCCTTGACCGGCGTCGCCTTGAGCGCGGCCTTGCCGTCCTTGACGTAGACGGTGAAGCGCACGTCCTTGCAGCCGGTCTTGGCCCGCAGGTCGTCGCGGTTCTTGCGCAGCTTGCCGGCGAACTTCGCCAGCGTCAGGCCGGCGATCGACTCGCCGCAGCTGCGCTTGAGCCCGAGGAACTGATCGAAGACCTCCTTGAAGTAGGCGGTCTCCTGCGGGGTGTCGCCGAGCTCGCCCTCGGCGGCCGGCGCGTCGAGGATGTCGTCGTCGAGCGCGCGCGGCGGCGGGTGGCGGCGCGCGGCGGCGGCGTGCCGGGACGGGCCGGCGGCGGCGTCGGCCGACCCGCCGGCGGCGGCGGCGCGACCGGCCGCGGCGGCGGCAGGGCGAAGTCGGTGGCGGCGGTCGCCGACGGCGGCGCCGCGGGCGGCGTCGGCCGCGCGGGCGGTGGCGTCGGCGCCGGGGTCGCGAACACCGGCGGCGGTGCCGGCGTCGGGGTGGCGATCGCGGGCGCGCTGAACTTGAACTCCGACGGCGCCGGCGCCGACATCGCCGGGCTGCTGCCGAGCAGATCGACGCCGCCCAGGCTCGACGCCGCGGCCAGCGCGTCGTCGGGCGTGGGCCCCAGCAGCTGATCGAGGTCGGCCTTGGCCGCCTTGGCGTCGCGCTGGATCTTGTCGACGTGGATGTTCACCGAGCGCGCGATCGAGCCGAACTTGCCGCGGTGATCGTCCTCGGGCAGGCGCGGCAGCTCGCCCTTGGCCAGGCGCAGCGCGTCGGCGTTGAGGCGGCGCAGCGGCCGATCGGACTCGAAGATCATCAGGCCGATGCCGAGGCCGAGCGCGATCACCAGGCCGCCGCCGACGAGCAGCCACGGGAACGAGCTGAACGACAGGTCGTCCTGGCGCGCCGCGCCCAGCGTGCCGGCGAAGCCGAGCGCCTTGGGCCGCTCGACGAAGATCGTGTAGGAGGCCTGGTCGCGCTGGGCCTCGCCGGGCAGCCGCGCGAGCAGGCCGGTGTAGGCGTCGGCGCCGGCGCGCAGCTCGAAGGGGGTGTCGGCGCCGCAGTCGGCGGCGAGGTCGTCGCCGCGCGGGCGATCGAGCTCGGCGACGATGGCGTCCTTGGAGAAGTCGACCGGGGTCGACGCCGCCTTGCGATCGCCGCCGACGTAGAACCCGATGCCGACGTCGAGCGAACCGACGAGGCCCTCGGCGAGCTTGTTGGTGACCGCGTAGCCGATCACCGCGGCGCCGACGTAGCGGGTGCCGCCGTCGCGCTGCACCACCGGCGCCGCCGCCATCAGGTAGAGCTGGTCGCCGTGCACCCACAGGTCGTCGCGCTGGTAGCCGGCGAGGGCGTCGTCCACCAGCGGCCGGCCGGCGACGGTGTCGCCGAAGTCGTCGGCGTCGACCTTGAAACGCGTGACGGCGCGGCCGCGGCGGTCGACCAGGATCGCCAGGTCCGGCGCGGCGGCGTCCTTGCCGCCTGACGGCCGCAGGATCTGGGTGACGTCGCCGCGCAGCTTGTCGGCGCGGGCGCGGTCGATCTCGGCGAGGCCGCCGGCCTCGTCGAGGGCGGCGACCACCGCCGGGCTGCGCGAGAACGCGCTGACCAGCTCGACCCGCTGGCGGGCGGCGTCCTTGAGCAGGATGTTGACCACGCCGCAGGCCACCGCCAGCCGCTGACGCTCGGCGGTGACGTGGGCCCGCTCGGCGGGGCGCGGCATCACCAGCGCGAACGTCAGCGCCAGGGCGGCGGCGACGGCGACGAGGAAGAACCAGATCTTTGACCAGAACACGGCGACCTCGCGGTTGCGGACTTACTTGGTGCCGTCGCCCGCGGGCGCGGTCGAGCGGGTGGCGCCGCGCACGGGATAGCCGGCGGGGATCTGGAGGCGGACGTCGGTCTTGCCGGCGCCGACGGTGATCGTGTCGTCGGGGCGATCGAGCCAGCCGTCGCCGTACCACACGCGCACGGTCCACTTGCCGGCGGGCACGTCGGTGATCTCGAAGGTGCCGTTCGACGACGGCACCGTCGCGTAGGGCGTGGCCACCACCAGCACCCGGGCGCGCACGTGGGGCCGCTCGGGGTCGACCACCGTCAGCACGGTGCCGGTCGCCGGCGCCTTGAACTGCTTGCTCGACGGCGGGTTGATCACCGCGTTCTTGAGCAGCGTCGGATCCTCGAGCACGGTGAGCGTCACCGGCTGGCGCGACGTGTTCTTCACCACCACGGTGGTGCCCTCGGTGACCGGCAACAGCGGCTGCGAGAACGCGTCGCCGCGCAGCTCCCAGCTGGCCTCGGCCGGGCCCTTGCCGGCGGGGCCGCCCTCGAGGACGATCACCATCTGCGGCGTCGGGTCGAAGGGCAGGACCGGCAGGTACGGGTTCTCGCCGCGGTCGAGGTAGCCCGGGTGGGCGATCGGCGGGCGCGCCGGCGCCGCCGGCAGCTCGAGCTTGCCGGACACGGTGCCCGCGCGGGCGCCGTCGGCGGCGGTCAGGGCGGCGAGTGCGGCGGCGACGCCGACGAGCGCGGCGCCGCTGGGCGTCGCACCTCGGGGCTGGGGCCTACGACGATGGGCGGGGTCCCTCACGACGTGCCAGCGTAGGTGGCCGAGGAGGCGCAGCAAGCGCGCCGCCGGTCTTTGCCGGCGCAACCGCCGGCCGTCGGGGGCGACATCGGGGCATGCCCGCGTACATCGCGCTCTGGCAGCTCACCCTCGCGGTGGCCCTCGGCGGCGTCGCGGCTCGCGCCTCGGCGGTGGCGGTGCCGCCGCTGCTCTACCTGGCGCTGGCGCTCGTGGCCGCCGCGGCGGCGCCCGCCGGTGGCGCGCGCACTCTGGCGTGCGTGGCGCTCGGCCGCGCCGCCGCCGCCGCCGAGCTTGCCGCCGCCGCGCCGGGCTGGGGCGTCGACCAGGTCGACGATCGCACCGTCGATCGTGTGACCGGCGTGGTCACCGGGCCGGTCGCGCGCCGGCCGAAGGCACGCCGCCGCGGTGGTCGGCGACGATCGAGAGCGCGCTCGGCGGCGCCCAGGTGTGGTCGCCGGTGCGGGTGCGGCCCGGCGACGTGGTCGCCCTCGAGGGCGCGCTGCGGTCGCCGGCGGGGCGCCGCAACCCCGGCGGCTTCGACCGGCGCGCGGCGGCCAGGTGGCGCGGCATCGACGCCGAGGTCGGCGCGCGGCACCTCGAGGTGGTCGGCGTCGACGGCGGCGAGCCGTGGCGCTGGGCCGACGGCGTGCGCCAGCGGTGGTCGGCGGCGCTCGGCGATGGCCCCGGCTCGGCGTTGACCCGCGCCGCGGTGGTCGGCGATCGCGGCGACGTCGACGACGCCACCGATGCGCGCTGGCGCGCCGCCGGCGTCTACCACGCGCTGTCGGTGAGCGGCCTGCACCTCGCCGTGGTCGCCGGGCTCTTGTTCGCGCTGCTGCGGCGGCTGGTGGCGGCGTCACCGCTGGGGCGGCGCGGGCGTCCGGAGGCCTGGGCGGCGGCGCCGAGCCTGCTCGCGGCCGGCGCGTACACGCTCATCACCGGCGCCGAGCTGGCCACGCTGCGCGCGCTCCTGGTGGTGACGATCGTCGTCGTCGGGCGCGCGCTGGGGCGACCGACCCGCGTGCTCGACGCCCTGGCGGTGGCGGCGGCGGTGCTCCTCCTGGTGACGCCGTCGGTGCTGCTCGATCCATCGTTCCAGCTGTCGTTCACCGCGGCGACGGTGCTGGCGCTCCTGCCCGGCGGCGGCCCGCGCGTCGGCGGCTGGCTGCGGCGCGGCGTCGGCGTCGTCGGGCGGCTCCTCGCGGCGTCGGCGTGGGTGACCGCGGCCACCGCGCCGATCACCGCGGCGCACTTCCACGAGATCGCCTGGGGCGGCGTGGTCGGCAACCTGGTGGTGACCCCGGTGCTCGAGCTCGCGGAGATCCCGGTGACGCTGGGCGCGCTGGTGCTCGCGCCGATCGCGCCGGGGCTGGCCGCCGTCGCCATCGACGCCGCGGTGGCCGCCACCGCCGCCGCCGACCACGTGGCCGGCGTCGTCGGCGCGGCCACGCCGGTGGCGATCGTGGTGCCGCCGTCGACGCTCGAGCTGGTCGCGTTCGCGGCAGGCTTCGCCGCGCTGCTGGGGGCGGCGCGACGGTGCTGGCGCTGGCGACGGGGCGGGGCGGTCGCGCTGGCGGCGCTGCTCGTGCTGGTGGCCGCGCGGCTATCGCGCGACACCACCGCGCGGACGTCGACCACGCTGCGGCTCACCTTCGTCGACGTCGGCCAGGGCGACGCCGCGATCGTCGAGGTCCCCGGCGGCGAGGTGTGGCTCGTCGATGCCGGCGGCAACCCTGGCGCGCCGACGCCGGCGGCGGGGCGGGCGCCCCGCGTCGCGGTCGCGCGGGTGCTGCGCTGGCTCGGGCACCAGCGGGTCGACCTCGCGATCGTCACCCACCCGCATCCGGATCACTACCTGGGCCTGGGCGCGGTCGCGGCGGCGATGCCCATCGCCGAGGTGTGGATCCCCGAGGAGGAGGAGGCGCCGGCGCACGGCGGCGAGCTGGCCGAGCTGCTCGCGATGCTGGCGCGCGCGGGCACCGTCGTGCGCGCGCCGCCGGCTGGGGCCGGCGCGGGTGGTCGGCGCCACCACCGTGCGCGTGCACGCGCCGATCCTCGACGACGATCGCACCCGCGCTCGCGCCGACCCGGTGCGCTCCGCCAACGACAACTCGCTGGTGGTGTCGATCGGCTACGCCGGCCGGCGGGCGCTCTTGCTCGGCGACGCCGAGGTCGAGGCCGAGGCCGCGCTGCTCGCCGAGCACGCGGCGCGGGCCGAGGTGGTCAAGGTCGGCCACCACGGGAGCCGGACCTCGTCGGGGCCGGCGCTGGTCGCCGCTACCGGCGCGGCGATCGCGGTCATCTCGTGCGGCCGCGGCAACCGGTTCGGGTTCCCCGACGACGAGGTGGTGGCGCGCTGGGAGGCCGCCGGCGCCACCGTCCTGCGCACCGACCAGGACGGCGCGATCGTGGTGACCATCGACGCCGGCGGCGGCATCGAGGCGATGCCGTGGGCGTCGTCGCCGTCGCGGTGAGCCGCCGCGCGGCGCGCCCGTGCGAGCGAGCACGGGCACGGGCACAGGCACGGGCACGGGAGCAGGCCGCGAAGAGCGCCGCTGCGCGGCATTCTTCTGCGGCCTGCTAGCCAAGCCCCGGGCGCGCGGTTTAATCGTCGGCGCCGCCGTGTCCGACACCTTCGAAGCCGAATTCGCGCGCGGTGCCGAGCTGCTCCGCAAGGGTCTGTTGGCCGAGGCGCAACAGGCGTTGAGCGCCGCGCTCGCCGCGCAGCCCGGCGACGCCAAGGCGCTCGCGCTGCTCGGCCTGACCTACTTCCGCAGCGCGCAGTTCGTCGAGGCCAAGCCGATCTACGCCGCCCTCGTCGAGCGCGATCCCGACGACGCCTCGCACCACCTCAACCTCGGCCTGGTCCACCTCAAGCTCGGCGAGACCGAGGCCGCGGTCGGCGCGCTCGAGCAGAGCCGCACGCTCGATCCCAGCCCCGGCCGCGCCAGCAACTACCTCGGCCTGGCCTACGCGCGGGCCGGTCGCTACGGGCAGGCCTACCAGGCCTTCCGCGCCGCCGGGCAGAACGAGCTCGCCGAGGAGGTGTGGTCGAACCTCAGCTGACGAGGATCGCGCGCAGATCGGCGAGCTACCGGCGAGCGCGCCGCCGGCCGCCGACGCCGCGGTCGCCGAGGCGCTGGCGCCGCTCGAGGAGGCCGCGCCGGCCCCGGCGAGTCCGGAGCCGGCGCCCGCGCCCGCGCCGAAGCCGCCGCGGAAGTCGGCCAAGCGCGCGCCGGCGCCGTCGGCGCCGCCGATCGTGCCGGCAGGCGTGGTGGTCGAGGGCCGCGGGCCGCAGCCGCTGCCGGAGTTCGCGACCGCGCGCATCATCCAGCCCGAGGTCGGCACCCAGCCCATCGAGGTCACCCGCGATGGCGCGCTGGTGATCCGGTCAAGCGGGCGGGTCTACGCCTGGGCCGGCGCCGTCGACGTCGCCGGCGGCGCGCTCGAGATCGAGCCGGCGCCGCGTCGCGCGCGGCGCGATCACCGAGGAGCCGATGGACGTCGGCGGCACGCCGATGAGCCTGGTCGACGGCCAGGGCTACCTGGTGGCGACCGCGCGCGAGGCGACCTTCGCGGCGGTGCGCCTCGACGACGACATCCTGTACCTGCGCGAGGAGCTGGTGTTCGCGTTCTCCCACGACCTGCGCTGGGAGAACGGCCGGGTGCCAGGCGCTCACGAGCTGGCGCTGGTGCAGTTCCGCGGCAAGGGCGTGGTCGCGCTGCGCACCAGCCGGCCGCTGCTCGCGATCCGGGTCGTCGCCGGCGGCGGCACCCAGGTCGCGCCCGAGGCGCTGGCCGGCTGGATCGGGCGGGTCATCCCGCGTCGGCGCACCCGGCGCGCCGCTGCTCGAGTGTGCGGGCGAGGGCGTCGTGCTCGTCGAGGATCGGCCGCGGCCGCCGCCGGTCGTGGCGTCCGCGCCGGCGGTGGAGGCCGAGGCGGCGCCGCCGACCGAGGCCGTCGACGAGACCGCGCCGCCGGCGGAGATCGACGGCTCGGGGCTGCTCGACGACGACACGTTCTAGCGCGATGACGACCACGGCGCTCTCGCCCCTGGCCGCGGCGGCGCGCGCCTGGCCGGTCGCCGCGGACGGGTGGCGCTCGTCAGCGGCCGCGACGACGACGAGCTCGGGCGCTGGAGCTTCGTCGCCGCCGAGCCGAGCGCGACCCTCGAGGCGCGCGGCGACGAGCTGGTCGAGCGCGACCGCCACGGCGAGGTGCGCGCGCGCTGGCGCGGCGATCCGCTGGCGGCGCTCGAGGCCTTCGCCGGGCGGCACGGGGTCGCGCTCACCGCGCCCTCGCGGTCGCGCCGCCGCGGCCGCGGCTCTCATCGGCGTGCTCGGCTACGACCTGGCGCGCGCCGTCGAGCGGCTCGGCCCGGGGCCGGCCGAGGCCGCGTCGACGCCGGCGTTGTGGTTCGGCGCGTACCCGGCGCTGGCGCGCTGGGATCGTGGCGGCACCGGCGAGCTGGTGGGCGAGCCGGCGGCGGTCGCGGCGCTGGCCGACGCGCTCGCCGCGCCGGCGCCGCCGCGCCAGGCGCCGCGGCTCGGGCCGCTGGTCGCCGGCGACGACACCGACGAGCTCCACCGGCAGCGGATCGAGCGCGCGCTCGCGTACATCGCCGCCGGCGACGTGTACCAGGTCAACCTCGCGCGCCGCCTGCGCGCCGAGGTGCGCGCGCCGGGCGATCCGCTGGCGCTGCTCGAGGCGCTGCTCGCCGAGGCGCCGGCGCCGTACGCCGCGCTCATCGAGGCCGACGGCGCCACCGTGGTGTCGGGCTCGCCCGAGCGATTCCTGGCCCGGGTCGATGATCGCCTGGAGACCCGGCCGATCAAGGGCACCCGCCCGCGCGGCGCCACCGCCGCCGCCGACGACGCGCTCGCCGCCGAGCTCGCCGGCGCCGCCAAGGACGGCGCCGAGCACCTGATGATCGTCGACCTCGAGCGCAACGACCTCGGCCGCATCGCCGAGGTCGGCTCGGTGCGGGTCGATCGCCTCGGCTACGGCGTCGCGTTGCCGCAGGTGCACCACCAGGTCTCGCGGATCAGCGCGCGGCCGCGCGCCGAGGTCGGCCTGGCCGCGCTGCTCCGCGCCACCTTCCCCGGCGGCTCCATCACCGGCGCGCCCAAGGTGCGCGCGATGCAGCTCATCGACGAGCTCGAGCGCGGCCGCCGCGGCGCGTACTGCGGCGCCTTCGGCTACCTCGGCGACGGCGGCGGCCTCGACCTCGCCATCGCGATCCGGATCGGCGTGCTCACCGCCGACGAGCTGCGGGTCCACGTCGGCGGCGGCATCGTCGCCGACTCCGATCCCGACGCCGAGCTCGCCGAGGCCGAGGTCAAGGCGCTCGGCTGGCGCCGCGCGCTGGCCCGGCTCGACGCCGACCGGCTCAGCTCGCCGGGTTGAGCGCCACGGTCACGAAGGTGATCGTGGCCTCGCGTACCGGGATGGGCGCGGCCACCGACGAGGTGGCGCCGTCGAGGATCTGCAGCGCGGTCGGGCCCTCGACGATGCCCGCCGCGATCGCCAGGCCGAACTCGCCGGTGTCGGTGAACGACCACGCGATGGCGGTGGCGCCGTCGTAGATCGGCGCGCTGGCCGGATCCGGCTCGGTCTCGACCACCGCCATCTCGACCGGCTCGCCGTCGCGCTGGATGCGCGCCGCCAGGGTGCCGCGACCGTCGGGGATGAACAGCCCGCCGGCGGCCTGGACGTCGTCCCAGTGGGCCTCGGTCGGCGCCGGCAGCCGCGCGAACCTCATCGGGTCGTAGGGCATCGCGCTCCGGGCGATGCCGGCGCCGCTGACGTCGAGCACCAGGCCGGTGCCGGTCGGCGCGGTCGCGAAGGTGAACCGCCCGAGGCTATCGGT
>JAWKQW010000027.1:0-89234 GCA_041389945.1 Kofleriaceae bacterium | reverse complement strand
GCGCGAGCGCCGCTTCGGCCTGACCTCGGCGCAGGCCGCCGGCTCCGACCTGGCGGGCTGAGCGCGCGAGGTCGCCTGCGCGGAGTCCCGGGCTTGACGGGGCGGCCGCGTCGGCGTTAGCTGCGCCGTCGCCCGCTGGCGATCCTCATGGCCCTCGGAAACCTCGCCCAACGCGTCCTCGTGGCCCTCGTGGCCGCGCCGGTCCTGATCTTCCTGGTCATCTACCTCGAGCGACCGGAGCCGACCTGGGCCCTGGTGCTGGCGGCGTCGCTGCTGTCGATGCGCGAGCTGTTCGGGATGCTCATGCCCGGCGAGGCCGCCGCCGGCGACCGCCAGGCCAGCCTGGTGCTCGGCGGGCTCGCCTGCACGGCGCTGTACTGGCTGCACCCGGCGGCGCTCGGCGTCTCGGCGAAGACCGCGCCGCTGTTCGGGCTCGGCCCGCTGGTGACCCTGGTGTTCGCGGTGGTGGCGCCGGCGCTCTACTACCTGTTCCGCTTCGGCGCGCAGCCGACGGTGGCGGCGCGGATGACCGCGACCATCACCGGCATCGTCTACGCCGGCCTGCTGCTGACGTTCCTCGGCCTGGCCAAGCGCGACTTCGGCGCCGACGGCGGCTACGTGGTGGTGATGATGCTGCTCATCGCCTGGTTCGGCGACACCGGCGGCTACTTCGCCGGGCGCTTCATCGGCGGCGCCAAGCTCTACCCCGCGGTCAGCCCCAACAAGACCTGGGCCGGCTCCATCGGCGGCCTGGCCGGCTCGCTGCTCGCGGTGGTGCTGCTCAAGCTGGTCGCCCTCGAGCAGCTCGGGTGGATCGACGTCGTGCTCATCGCGATCCCCGGCGGCATGCTCGGCCAGCTCGGCGATCTCGCCGAGTCGCTGCTCAAGCGCTCGGTCGGCGTGAAGGACTCCGGCGCGTTGCTACCGGGGCACGGCGGCATGCTCGATCGCATCGACGCCGTGCTGTTCATCGCGCCGTACACGTACCTGTACCTGACGCTGCGGCCGCTCATCGCCGGCTGAGCGCCGGCGGGCGGGTCAGTTGGCGAGCTGGCCGAGGTAGTCGCGCGCGACCGCGGCCCAGGAGCTGCCGCCGTCGAGCTCGACGTAGCGGCCCAGGTGGGCGCGGGCCTGATCGAGGCCGCCGACCTTCGCCAGCAACAGGCCGAGGTTGTAGTGGGCGTCGGCGAAGTCCGGCGCCACCGCGCACACCCGGCGCAGCTCGGCGATGGCCAGCTCGAGCTCGCCCTCGTCCTCGAGGACGTTGGCCAGGTTGTAGCGCGCCTCGGCCTGGGTCGGCTCGAGCTCGAGGGCGTGCTCGTAGGCGGCGCGGGCGCCGGCGTGATCGCCGGCCTGGTGCAGCAGGTTGCCTAGGTTGGTGTGGGCCGCGGCCAGGTTGGGCTCGAGCTCGAGGGCGTGGCGGTAGAGGTGCTCGGCGGCGGTGAGGTCGGCGCGATCCTCGGCGAGGCAGCCGTCGAGGAACAGCCGGTACGCGGTGGTCGCCGGGTTGGCGTCGGTGGTCTCGGGATCGATCGCCGCGGCCGGCGCGGCGTCGTCGGCGGGCGCGGCCGCGGTCGCGCTCGGCGCCGGCTCGGCGGTGGGCAAGGCCATCACCTCGGCGACCCGGCCGGCGAGGGTCGGCACCGTGAACGCCATCACCACCTGCCCGGTGGTGGGCTCGAACGGCACGTCGCCCTCGAGCGCCACCAGGGTCTCGCCGTCGGAGCAGATCCGCAGGTTGCTGGTGGCGGCGGCGCCGTCGGGCAACGTCTTCTTGAGCGCCTCGAGGTTGCGCCGCACCGCGGCCAGCGGCACCCCGGCGGCGAGCAGGTCCTTGGCCGCCTTCACGCCGACCAGATCGCGGAACGTGTAGTAGAAGCGGCCGCCCTTGCGGACGGTGGGGCCGACGAAGCCGACCTGCATCCAGTAACGCAGGCGCGCCTCCTGGACGGCGAAGATCCGGGCGACGTCCTTCATGCTGTACAGCTCGATCACGGGTTCCTCCGGGGGGCGATCGCGCCGACGGCGGCGCGGGACGGTGCGGCGGGGGTGCTGGCGCGGGCCTCGAGCTCGAGATCGAGGTGCACCGCGCGGCCGCGGGCGGCGGCGCGGACGTCGACGACGGTCTCGCTCAGCGCGCAGCCGGCGGCGCGGGTCGCCTCGGCGACCGCGAGCGCGCGGGCGCGGGCGCGGGCGCGCTCGTCGGTCGGGTACAGCTCGGCGACCCGGCGCGCGGTGGCGGCGTCGAGCGGGTCCGACACCGCCAGCGCGGTGCGCGCGAGGTCGATGGTGACCATGGTCGAGCCCTGGTAGCGGGCGTCGGTGACCCCGCCCTCGGTCAGGGTGGCGCCGGCGCCGAGCAGGATGTCGACGGCGACCGGCGACAGCTTGACCACCACCTGGCGCTCGAACAGCGACACCCGGCGGGCCATGGCCATGGGCCGGCGCGGCGGCGCGACGACGGCGCCGGCCGCGGGCTCGGCCTTGGTCCGCTTGGTTCGCCGAGGAGCTGCCATTGGCTCCCACGGTACGCAGGTCGCCAGGAGGTGGCCAACTTTCCTACATGTAGGATACCCAGTCTCCAGCAATCCCTGGCACTTGGCGGCACGTGATCGCGCTCGACCACGCATCGCGCCGGGCAACGGCGGGGTGCCCGCGCCACCGCGTATCCCGGCCGGTATACGGAAACGGTCGGCGGGCCGTTACCTGACCGGGCGCTGCGCCGTCCCAGGTCGCACCGATGGCGAAGGCGTCCACCAAGGCAGCGACGGCGCTCGAGGCGGCAGCGCCGGAGGTCGACGTCTTCGCGTACCTCGACTTTCGCGCCTACCTGGCCGACGTGTACAGCGCCAGGAAGCGGGCGTCGCGCGGCTTCAGCTACCGGGCCTTCTCGCGGCGCGCGGGCCTGCGGTCACCGAACTTCCTGAAGCTGGTCATCGACGGCCAGCGCAACCTGTCGGGCCCGACCGCGCAGCGGTTCGCGAAGGCGCTCGGGCTCGGCGCCGACGAGACCTCGTACTGGCTCGACCTCGTCGGGTTCGGCCAGGCCAAGTCGATCGGTGAGCGCACGGGCTTCTACCAGCGGCTGTCGGCGTCCAAGCGCTTCCTCCGCATCCACACGCTCGATCGCGCCGCCGCCGAGTACCACCGGCGCTGGTTCATGCCGGCGATCCGCGAGCTCGCGGCGCGCGCCGACTTCGTGGCCGACCCGGGCTGGATCGCGGCGCGCCTGCGGCCGCAGATCCACCCCGACGAGGTCGCCCGCGCGCTCGAGGTGCTGCTCGAGCTCGGCCTGCTGGTGCGCGAGCCCGACGGTCGGGTCCACCAGGGCGACTACCAGATGGTCTCGACCGGCCCGCACGCGGCCGGCGTGTACGTCGCCAGCTACCAGCGCGATGATGGCGCGGGCGGCCGCCGCGCTCGACGAGCTGAGCTCCGACGAACGCGACATCTCGTCGTTGACCTTGTGCGTCGGGCCGACCGGGCTGGCCGCGCTCAAGACCCGGCTCGGGAGGTTCCGGCGCGAGCTGCTCGAGCTGTCGACCCTGGAGGTCGAGCCGACCCAGGTGGTGCAGGTGAACTTCCAGCTGTTCCCGCTCTCGGAGGCGGCGTGACCGCGCGGGCGCTGATCGCGGCGGCGGCGCTCGCGGTGGCCGCGTGCGGCACCGAGACCGGCAACCCGGTGGTGGCCGAGCTGCGCGCGCACGCCCACTCGTCGGTGCCGGCCGAGTTCGGGGTCGGCCAACCCGCCGCGATCGCGCGGGTCGATCGGCTGTGGCTCGCGGCGGCGCGGCTCGAGCTGCTCGGCGCCGACTGCCTGACGATCGTCGCCGAGGCCGGCCCGCTCGACGGCGATCTCGCCGCGGCGGTGCGGCTGACCGAGCTGGTGTTCGACGACGCGCCCCTGTGCGGGCTGCGGCTGCACCTCGACCCCGCGCTCGCCGGCGGGGAGCGGGCCGGCGCCACCGTCGACCTCGAGGCGACCCGGGCCGACGGCGTCGGCGTGCGGCTGCGCGCGACCCGGACCGCCCCGATCGAGCTGGCCGACGTCGCCGGTGCGTTCCACGTCACCGCGGCGACGCCGGGACTGTTCCTCGGCGTCGACGTGGCGCGCTGGCTGGGGCCGCTCGACCTCGCCGACGCGCAGCCAGGCGGCGACGGCGACGTCGTCGTCGACGACCTCGCGGATCCGGCCCGAGCCGCGGCCTTCGCCGCGGCCCTCGCGCGCGGCCTCGAGCTGTACCGAGACGTCGACGGCGACGGCGCCGTCGGCGGGCCCGATGATGTCTTGCTCGCCCGAGGAGCGGCCGGCAGCTAGCCGCTCGACGCCCCGCCGCCGTCGACGTCGCAGATCGCGCCCGCGATCTGGTCGGCGGAGGTGCATCCCGTCCCCGGTCCACCGGCGCGTCGCGCCGTCACGTCACCCTTGCATCCGGAGAATCCCATGCGTCGCTTCACCAGCCTGATGTTCCTCTCCACCGCCATCCTGGCCGTCGCCTGCGGCGACGAGGACGACCCCGATCCGCCGGGGGAGACCGCGCGGATCCGCGTCGTGCACGCCTCCGCTGGCGCCCCGGCGGTCGACGTCTACGCCGAGGGTGTGGCGACCCCGCTCATCGCCGACCTCGCCTACGGCGAGGCGTCGGCGTACGTCGAGGTCGCCGCCGGCTCGTACAACCTCCAGGTCCGCGCCGCCGGCGCGCCCGCGACCGACGCGCCCGTGTACGAGACCGGCGCCGTCGCGCTCGCCGCCGACGCGACCGTCACCGCGGTCGCCGCCGGCGTGCTCGGCTCGACCTCGGCCGACGAGGAGTTCCGGGTGCTCGCTCTGGCCGAGGCGTTCGACCCCGCCGCCAGCGGCGAGGCCCAGGTCCGCGTGGTCCACGCCAGCGCCGACGCCCCGACGGTCGGCGTCGACGTCGGCAACGACGATCCCGCGGCGCCCGAGGTCGCGAGCCTGGCCCGGTTCGCCGACACCGGCGCGGCCGGCATCGGCCTGCCGGCGGGCGCGGCGCTGCAGCTCGGCATCACCGCTGGCGGCGCCACCGTGACCGCCTTCACCACGCCGGCCCTGCCGGCCGGCGCCGACCTGTTCGTCATCGCGCTCGGGCGCCTCGCGGACCTGCCGCGTCAGGACAGCGGCTTCGCGCTGCTCGCGGTCGGGCCGGCCGGCGTCGTCGGTCGCATCGACCAGAACCCGGTCGTGTACGCGCTGCACGCGTCGCCGGACGCACCCGACGTCGACATCCGCGAGGCGTCGTCGGATGGCCTCCTGATCGGCGCGCTGCCGTACGGCGGCCTCGACAGCGTCCAGGTGCCGCCGGGCAGCTACACCCTCGACTTCTACGGCGCCGGCAGCCCGGCCGGCACGCCGGCGGCCTCGGCCACCACCCCCGCGCTCGCCGCCGGCCAGCGCTACCTCGCGGTCGCGACCGGGTTCCTGTCGCCGGTCGGCGACGAGCCTGGGTTCCAGCTGATCGCGGTCGCCGACGAGTTCGCCCTCGATGATCCGGACGCGCGGCTGCGCGCGATCCACGCGTCGCCGGACGCGCCGGCGGTCGACATCGGCACCGCCGTCGGCTTCACGATGGACGCGCCGGTCCTCATCGAGGACGCCGCGTTCGGCGACGCCACCGCCGGGGCCGGGCTGTCGGTGCCGGCGGCCGCCCTGACCCTCGGGGTCGCCGCCGCCAACGCGCCGACCGCGGTGGCGACGTTCGGCGTGACCACCACGGCGGGGCTGCGCGCCTTCGCGGTCGCCACCGGCGCGCTGTCGCCGGCCGGAGACGAGGCGCCGTTCGCGCTCACCGTCGTCGACACCACCGCGTCGCCGTGGACGGTGGCGGCGCTGGCGCCGAGCGTGCCCTGACGGCGGCGCGCCGGGCCTGCCGAAACTTGCCGGCCGGCGCGCCGGCGCAGGTGCGCCCTCTGTCATACTCGAGGCCCACGGGTCGCACCCGGAGGGCCCTCGCATGTCCGCCGCCACGCCGCTCGATCCCAGGCGCTATCCGATCCTGCTCGTCGACGACGAGCAGGACAACCTCGACGCCTTCCGGTTCAACTTCAAGAAGACCTTCGACCTGCTCACCGCCAGCAGCGGCGCCGAGGCGCTGGCGATCCTGGCCGAGCGCGACGTCGCGGTGATCGTCACCGACCAGCGCATGCCCAAGATGACCGGGCTCGAGCTGCTCGCCGAGGCCAAGGCGGTCCGGCCCGACGCCGTCGGCATCATCCTGACGGCGTTCACCGACGTCGACGTGCTGATCGAGTCGATCAACCTCGGGCAGGTCTACCGCTACATCACCAAGCCGTGGGAGGCCAAGGAGGTCCGCGGCGTCATCCAGTACGCGCTCGAGCGGTTCCACCTCACCCGCGAGAACCAGCGCCTGGTGGCGCAGCTCGCCGAGTACACCGGCTACCTCTCGAGCGAGCTGCACGGCGAGTTCGACTTCGGCAACATCATCGGCGAGTCGCCGGCGCTGCACGACGTGCTCGGCAAGGTCGAGCAGGTCGCGCCGACCTCGTCGACGGTGCTCCTGCGCGGCGAGACCGGCACCGGCAAGGAGCTGGTCGCCCACGCCATCCACATCAACTCGCCGCGCGACGGCAAGCCGTTCGTGCGGGTCAACTGCGCGGCCCTGGCGCCGGGCATCCTCGAGAGCGAGCTGTTCGGCCACGAGAAGGGCAGCTTCACCGGGGCCATGCAACGCCGCCCGGGTCGCTTCGAGCTGGCCGATGGCGGCACGCTGTTTCTGGATGAAGTTGGAGATCTCCCGATGGAGGTCCAGATCAAGCTGCTGCGCACGCTGCAGGAGCGCGAGTTCGAGCGGGTCGGCGGCGCCGAGACCATCAAGGTCGACGTGCGGGTGGTGTCGGCCACCAACCGCGACCTCGAGCAGATGATCGAGGCCGGCCAGTTCCGCGAAGACCTGTACTACCGGCTCAACGTGTTCCCCATCGTGTTGCCGCCGCTGCGCGAGCGCGTCGGCGACGTCGCCGTCCTGGCCGGCCACTTCGTCGCCAAGTTCGCGCGGCAGATGGGCACGCCGGCGCACCCGCTGGCCGACGACGCCGTCGCCCGGCTCGCCGAGTACGCCTGGCCGGGCAACGTGCGCGAGCTCGAGAACATCATCGAGCGCGCGATGATCCTCGCGCGCGGGCAGCCGGTGGCGGCGGCCCACCTCGACTTCGGGCGCCGAGGTCAGGCCGGCGGGGCGATGGCCACGCCGCCGAGCGGGATCCCGACGGTGGCCGCGGTCGCGCCGGCCGGCGACGACGGCAAGGGCCTCGCCGCGCGGCTGCTCGACAGCGAGAAGAAGGAGATCGTCGCCGCGATCGATCGCTCGCGCGGCAACATCGCGTCGGCGGCGCGCGCCCTCGGCATCAACCGCTCGACCCTGTACTACCGGCTGCGCAAGCACGGCCTCGAGCACCTGCTGCCGCAGAAGGTCGTCGGCGGCGCCGAGGCCGACGCCGCCCCGAGCGAGTAGCGCGCGGCGCCGCTCAGGGCAGGACGATCGTGGTCTCGCCGGGGGCGCCCTCGCCGTCGACGGGCGCGGCGACCTCGAGGCCGGTGCCCGGCGGCGCCTGCTTCATCGCGCGGGCCGGCGCGCACAGCCGCACCGTCCGCTGATCCTCGGGCGCCGGCGCGTCGATGCGGGTGCCGGCGAGGGCGAAGGCGTGGTCGAAGCACACCTGGCGCGCGCGCGGCGCCGGCGCGTCGACGGCGACCGCCGCCGCCAGCACGAACTCGGCGCCGCCGGCCTCGGCGCGCACCCGGGTGCCCGCCGGCAGCCACCGCGCCAGGCGCTCGGCGCTGACCGCCAGCGCGGGCTCGGTGGCCGCGGCCACACCGCGGGCGTGTGCGGCGCCACCGCCGAGGTCGGCGCCGCCACCGTGATCGCGCCGCACGGATCGCCGAGCGGGATGCGGGCGATGCCGCCGGCGAGGTCGACCGACGGCGCCAGCCACTCGTCGGGCCGGGCCGGCACCACGTAGGCGTCGTCGCCGAGGGTGACGGTGACGCCGGCCTCCAGGCGCCAGCGATCGGAGGTGGCCATCAGGATCGCTGACGTCCTCGGGTGGGCGAAGCCGACGGCGTCGGCCGGCAGCGCGGCGGCGATGGGGAAGGTCGCCATCGCCAGCCGCCAGCGGGCGTCGGCGGTCGGCACCGCCGGGGTGCCGGCCCACAGGGTCACGCCGGTGCCGTCGGGGAACCGCACGTCGTGGTCGCGGATCACCATCGGCGCGAGATCGGCGCGACGGATGAAGAGGTGCGGCGGCGCCAGGGCGCCGGCGTCGAGGCGGGCGTCGACGCAGCGGCTGGTGCCCGGCGTGACCTCGAGCCACTCGCCCTTGCCGGCGACGACGTCCATCGGCACCACCAGGCCGCCGCGGTCGCGGCGCGGGCCGGCGAGGACGCCGAGCCGCACGTGCGGGCCGCGGCCGCCGCGCGCGAAGTACAGCGGCGCGTCCTGCCACACCAGCACCGAGCCGGCGAGCGCGCCCTTGGCGGCCGCGGTGGGGGCGTCGACCACGTCGATCACCGTCGGCGCCCGGGTGAACGCTGGCGGCGGGCCCGGGCGTGGGCGGCGGGCCCGCACGTCGCGCTCGGTGGGCTCCGGCCGCGCGCGCGTGGCCGCGCCGTCGTCGCCGCGCGTGGTCGCCGGGGGCGTGGTCGGCGGCGGGCCCGGGCCGACGGCGACCCCGCACGCGACCGGGGCTGCCAGGACGCAGGTCGTCAGGACGCAAGCCGCGAGGCGCGGCGGCCGGCTCGTGCTCCTCATCGCCGTCGACGGTAACGCACGGGGCCCCTCGTGTGGGCGAGGTGGTGGCGCCGCCGCCGTGGTGGCGCCCGCCTCGCCCGAAACGCAGCGCGGCGCCGCGATCTCTCGCGGCGCCGCGTGGGACCGATGTTCTCGGTCGAGCCGGCTACAGGACGTCCGGCAGGTCGAAGACGGGGACGCTGAAGTGGCTGCTGCCGCTCGACCACGGCGAGTTGCCGAAGCAGGTGATCTCGCCGGTGGTGCGGACCACGCAGCTACCGCGCCCGAACAGCGCGAGGCCAGCAGCGTCGTCGATGGCCGGGTCGGTGAGCTCGGCGAAGCTATTGTTCTGGCCCGTGCTCCGCCCGAGCTGACCGTCGCTGCCGCGACCCCAGCACCGCAGCGAGCCGTCGGCGATCGCGCAGTAGTGCGCCTTGCCGGCGTCGATGTCCGTGACGTTCTCGAGCGGGGTCGCCGCCGCGATCAGCACCTGCGACGGCAGGGTGGCACCGCCGGTGTTGCCGTCGCCGATCTGGCCGTGACGGTTGCTGCCCCAGCACTGCGCCGTGCCGTCGAGCAGGCGGGCACAGGCCGAGATCTTGTCGCGACCCTGACGCAGCCGCTGCGTGGCACCGGACGCGATCTGGGCCGCGCCGGTGACGCCGTCGACCAGCGCCGCCGGATCGTTGTTGGCGACGCCCGCGCCACGCTCACCCTGGAGGTTGGTACCGAAGCTGAGCACGGTGTCGTCCGAGAGGATCGCGTACGCGCCGCCGTTGCGGAGCGAGACGTCCTTGACGCCGGTGGCCTCGTACGTCGTCGGGGCGGGGATGCCGCCGAAGTTGTTGCCGAAGGTGCCGGCGCACGAGAGGTCGCCCGTCGCGCTCACCGAGCAGGAGGCGCCGTAGAACTTGTCGAACGCGGAGGCGCCGGAGACGGCCAGGGCCGCGAAGGGCTGGCCGTTGGAGCCGGAGTCGACGCTGTTGCGTCGCACGTTGCCGACGTTGCCCCAGCACCAGACGCTGTTGTCGGCCTTGCGACCGCAGAAGCCGGCGCGACCACCGGTGATCTCGACGATCCCGTCGAGGAGCGAGCCGGTGGCGGTGACCACGGCGTTGGCCCGGGAGGACTCGTTGACGCCCGAGAAGCCGAGCGTTCCGGTGCCGCGCATGCCGAACTCGTTGGTGCCGGTGCAGACCACGAAGCCGCCCGCCGTCGTCGCGCACAGGGTCCGGGGATCCCGACCGTTGGTGCCGGCGATGGCCGCGGCGATCGCGGTGCCGCTGGCGATGGTGCTGCCGGTGGCGATCGCCGAGGGCAGTGGCGCGCACAGCGGGCCCGTGGCCGTCAGGGTGAGCGCGTCGCTGGTGTCCTCGCCGATCACCGACGGGCGGGCGGTGACCGTGGTCGCCAGCGAGCCGCCAGCGTCGACCGTCGAGCTGGTCGACGCCAGGTCGAACAACTGGGTGGCGAAGGAGGCCTCGATGTCCGTGGCAGCGTTGCCGGCGTTGGTGATCGTCAACGCCAGCGTCGGCGCCGTGATCCCGATGGTGAACGGCGGGAAGTCGAGGGTCTCGGTGGAGAGCGAGAGGATCGCGCCGTGCGCGGTCTGGGTCAGGGCGATCTCGTGCGGCGCGTCGCCATCGCGGTCGGTGGTGACCGTGAGGGTGTCGCCGTAGAGGTTGTCGGTGGTGGCCGACACCGCCGGGATGGCGCGCGGGGTCACCGTGACCAGCACCTGCGAGCCAGCGAGCACCGTCGCCGCGGCCGGCGACACCGTGTACGGCGAATCGGTCCCGCCGGCGAGGGTCGCGGTGAACGTGAACGCAGAGCTGTCGGTGTTGCTCACCAGGAAGCTCCGCGGCGCCCCGGTCTGGCCGCAGTCGGTCAGGCCGAAGTCGAGGGCCTCGACGTCGACCGAGGGCAGGTCGTCGTCGGTCCCACCGCACGCCCCGGCTGCGCCGAAGCCAAGCAGCACGAGGGCCGCACCACACGGACGAGAGAACCACCTGGATCGCATGTCAGTCTCCTCTTTGGCCGGCGACCACGCGCCGGCCTTGTTGCATCCCAGCCTGAAAGCTTGGTGTTGGGTTGAATCGAACGGGTCGCCGCGCGCGGCGGGAGAGATGGTCAGATCGCGGGCGAGAAGGCCGGCACCGGCCTCAGCTCGAACTCGCTCTCGCCCAGCACCTCGCCGAAGCAGCCGACGGTGCCGTTGGCGTGCACCACGCACGTGCCGTGGCTCCGGCTGCTGATCGCGGTGGCGTCGGTGATCGGCGGATCGGTGAGGCGGGCGACGTCGCTATCGCCCGGGGCGCCCAGCGCGGTTCGGTTGTCGTTACCCCAGCAGTACACGCCGCCGGTGGCGATGGCGCACTGGAAGGTGCGGCCGGCCGACACCGCGGTGACCCCCGTGAGGGGGGTGGTGCCGTCGGTGGTCACCTGCACCAGATCCTGGCTGTCGCTGGTGTCGTCATTGCCGAGCTGGCCGTAGTCGTTGGAGCCCCAGGCCCACAGCGTGCCGTCCGCGAGCACCGCGGCGCCGCCCTGACGATCCTGATCGGGGTGCGCGCCCCGGGCCTGCACCTGCACCGGCGCGGTCAGGCCGGTGACCGCCGACGCGGGCGAGAAGTCGTCGTCGCCGTTGCCGCGCTCGCCGGCCCGGTTGGAGCCGAACGACATCACGCTGCCGTCGGCCATGGTCGCGTAGCCGCCCGAGGTGTGCAGCTCGACCGACGCCACACCGGTGAGCCCCCACTGGGCGAGCGACACCTGCGAGATCCGCGGCGGCTGCTGGCCGCTGCACGACAGCACCCCGCCGGGGTTGGTGACGACGCAGGTGACGCCGTAGTACCGGGCGACGCTGATGACGTTGTCGCGGATCTTTCGAGCGTAGGGCACCACCTCCGGCTCGCCGGAGTCCGCCGAGATACCGGCGACGTTGCCCCAGCAGTAGAGCTCGCCCGACGAGCGCCGGGCGCACACGCCGCTGCGGCCGCTCGCGAGCTCGACCACGTCGTCGAGCGCACGCCCGCTCTCGGTGCGGACCACGTTGGCCTGGGCGGGGTTCACCAGCGCCTCGGTGCCGCGGGCGCCGGAGATGTTGGTTCCGACGCAGGCGACGTAGCCGCCCTCGGTGATCACGCACAGCGTCTGCGACGGGTCGCGCATCACCAGCGGACCGACCAGGTGCGGGGTGACCGCCTGGCCGACCACGCTGAGCGTGCCGGTCGCCTCGATGCCGGTCGGCAGCGGGGCGCACAGCGCGCCGGTCGCCTCGAGCGAAAGCGTGTCGGTCACCTCGCCGGTGAGGCCGGGGTTGATGATGACTGCCGCGTTCTCGGTGGCGCCACCGGCGATCTCCACCGGCGCGGCCAGCATGAAGTTGTCACCGTCGGAGCCGACGGTCACGGTGGTCGCCGCGTTGCCGCGGTTGGTGATCGTCAGCGGCCCGCTCACCTGCGGCCCGCCGAGCACCTGGGTCGGGTTGATCGTCACCGAGGTCGCCGACGCCTCGAGGATGGCGCCCTGCGCGGTGTGCAGCAGCGGCACCTCGAGCGGTGCCTCGCCGTCGTCGGTGGTGATGGTGAGGGTCTCGCCGAAGAGGTTCTCCGTGGTCTCGGCGATCCGCGGCAGCGCGCGCGGGGTCACCGTGACGAGCACCTGCTTGCCGGCGAGCACCACGCCAGACATCGGCGACACGATGTAGTTGCTGGCCTCGCCGCCGGAGAGCGTGATGTCGAAGTGGTACGCGCCGCCACGGGTGTTGCTCAGCACGAACTGCTGCGGGTCGGCGGTCTGGCCGCAGTCGGTGCGGCCGAAGTCGATCGCCGGGATGTCGACGACGTCGACCGGCGTGATGCCGTCGCCGCAGGCGAGGAGCATCGTCGGCGCCAGCAGGGCGAGCGCGAACGATGCAGCGGGCTGACGCTTCTGAAGATGCATGAGTGCCTCCGCGGCCCCCCCACGGGGCAACGCCGATTACATTTTTATGACAGAACGTTGGCGGGCCCAACCCGTGGGCGAGGCAAAATCACGGTCGCGTGTCGGGATGTGACGGATCCCACACCCGCGCCAGCGCCGCGCGCCTGGCTGCCGCAACGGCCGCGGACGAGGGACCTGGACGCCGTCCGGCGCACCCCTGGTCGCCGGATTGCCCCGGGCCGGCCTTCGCCGCGACTACGGCCGGCGCTCGATGCGGACGACGCCGCGCAGGTCGCCGACGGTGCGCCACGCCGCGCCGCTGCCGTCGCCGGCGCGGCCGATCAGCTTGAAGCGGAGCTGCCCCTCGCGGTTGACCTTGAGCAGGCCGAGGCCGGTCTCGGTCACCAGCTGCGCCGGCGCGATGTCGAGGGTGGCGCCGCTGGCGTCGGTGAGCCGGACCGTCGCCGTCGCCGGCACGCCCGCGGTCTTGAGCACGTCCGCCAGCGACCATCCGGTCGCGGTCGGATCACCCACCGGCGGGGAGATCTCGGGCAGCGCCTGAAGCTGGGCGCCGGTGATCGTCGTGGTGGTCTTGCCGTCGATCACCGCGAGCTCGACCGCGGCGAGGGCACGGGCGCGACGTCCGCCTCCTCCATCGCCGTTGCCGCCGCCGTTGCCGCCGCCGTTGCCGCCACCACCGCCTCCGCCGTCGCCGTCGCCGTCGCCGCCCATGCCGCCGCCACCGCCCATGCCGCCCGGGACCTTCTCGAAGCGCGGATCGGCGGCGACCTCGATGCGGATCTCGGCGACGCTCTCGTAGCGCAAGGTCGGGGTGCCGTGGATGGCGAGGGCGTCGGCGGAGAACATGCCGACCGCCGGGCCGGCGAAGCCCGGGAACACCGCCGGCACCAGGGTCGGGTAGGTCGTCGCCGGCGCGGTCAGCTCGACCGGGCCGCGGCTGGTCTCGAGCACCAGCTTGGTCCAGGTGCCGAGGTCGCGGCCCGGCAGCGGCGCCAGCCGATCGAGGCGCGACCACCGCGCGATCTCGGCGGGCGAGATCGTCACCGGATCGGCGCCGCGCACCGCGAGGTGGACCGTCGCCGTCGAGCTGGCCGCGGTGGTCGCCGGCTCGGCCTGGCGCGGCAGATCCTGACGGCAGGCGGCGAGCGCCGGGGTAGCGATCACGAGGAGACGCAGGAGCGAGCGGCGAGCCATGGCGGCGCGAACGTAGCAGACCGCGCGGTGGCGTGCGGTCGCGGCTTGCGGTCGGTCCGGCGGCGAGCCGACAATGCGGCGATGGCATCCGGCGAGGTCACCTTCGAGCTGCTCCACTCCCTGCCGAAGACCGATCTGCACTGCCACCTCGACGGCTCGCTCCGGCTCGACACCATCCTCGAGCTGGCCCGCGAGCAGCGCGTGACCCTGCCGGCCACGGATCGCGCCGGCCTGTTCAAGCTCTTGCACGCCGCCGACGCCGGCTCCCTCGACGAGTACCTCAAGGCGTTCGACATCACGCTGAGCGTGCTGCAGACCGAGGCGGCGCTGGAGCGGGTCGCCTACGAGCTCGCCGTCGACGCCCACGCCGAGAACGTGCGCTACCTCGAGGTGCGCTACTCGCCGGTGCTGCACACCCGGCTCGGCCTGCGCCCGGCCCAGGTCGTCGAGGCGGTGCTGCGCGGGCTGCGCCAGGCCAAGCGCGAGCTCGGCATCCGCTACGGCCTCATCCTGTGCGCGATCCGCTCCATGGGCGCCGAGATGTCGCTGCGCATCGCCGAGCTGTGCGTGGCGTTCAAGAACCGCGGCGTGGTGGGGTTCGACCTCGCCGGCAGCGAGGTCAACAACCCGGCCAAGGTCCACCGCCACGCGTTCCAGCTGGTGATCGACAACAACATCAACTGCACCGCCCACGCCGGCGAGTCGTTCGGCCCCGACTCGGTGCACCAGGCCATCCACAAGTGCGGCGCCCACCGGATCGGCCACGGCACCCGCCTGGTCGAGAACGGCGAGCTGCTCAACTACGTCAACGACCACCGCATCCCGCTCGAGGTGTGCCCGTCGAGCAACCTGCAGACCAAGGCCGCCACCAGCTGGGAGACCCACCCGGTCGACTTCTTCGTCGACTACGGCCTGCGGGTGACGATCAACACCGACAACCGCCTCATCACCGACACCACCGTGACCAAGGAGCTGTGGCTGTGCCACCAGCACTACGGGTGGTCGCTGGCGACGATCAAGGAAATCATCATCGCCGGGTTCAAGAGCGCGTTCATGCCGTACCGCGAGAAGGCCGACCTCCTCGCCGACATCGCCGCCGAGCTGGCCACGGTGCCCGACCAGGCCGAGCCGGCGCCGGTGCGGCGGCGCCGCGATCCGCTGACCCGCCCGCCGCCGGTCGGCGGCTAGTCGAGCACGCCAGCGAGCGGCGTCACCAGGCGGACCAGCTGCTCGTCGGTGGTGGCGCGGCGGCCGATCACCGAGACGTCGACGGTGCCGCCCCCGGCGGTGCGGTAGGCGAAGCCGGTCGGCGGCGAGCCCCGGCGGGCCGCCGAGCTGGTCCACGCCGCGAACGGCTCGCCGTACATGCCGCCGTCGTCGGCGACGACCACGTCCCAGTACGCGGGCGCCCGGTAGATCGAGATGCGGATCGACGAGATCGCGCGCTCCCAGTCGCAGCGGACACGCTCGCCGCTGGCGGTGGGCTCGACGGTGGCGTGGGTGCGCTCGGGCGCGGCGCCGAGCACCTCGGTGACGGTGGCGAGCTCGACCTTGCCGCACCAGGCCGGGTCGAGGCCGCCGGTGGACGCGGCCGGCGCGACGGGCGCCGCCGTCGGCGAAGGGGCAGGGGCGGTCGGCGCCGGGTCTGGCGTCGACGGCGTCGGCGCCGGGGCGTCGCGGCCGCAGGCGCTGGCCCCGACGGTGGCGCCGAGCCAGATCGCGATCACGTGGCGCGCGCGCGTCGCGTGATCCGTCACGACCGCGCCGCCGCGAACGCGCGCTCGAGATCGCCCTGGAGATCCGACAGGTCCTCGAGCCCGCACGACAGCCGGATGAGGCCGTCGGCGATGCCGACCGCGGCCCGACGATCAGCGGGGATCGAGGCGTGGGTCATGATCGCCGGGTGCTCGATGAGCGACTCGACGCCGCCGAGCGACTCGGCCAGGGTGAAGATCCGGCACGCCGACAGGAACCGGCGCGACTCCTCGAGGCCGCCGCGCAGGATGAACGTGATCATGCCGCCGAAGCCGCGCTGCTGCCGCCTGGCGAGGTCGTGCTGCGGGTGGCTCGCAAGGCCGGGGTAGATCACGCGCTCGACCTGGGCGTGGCCCTCGAGCCAGCGGGCGATGGCGCCGCCGGTCTCCTCGTGCCGGGCCATGCGCACGTGCAGGGTCTTGGTGCCGCGCAGGCACAGGAACGCGTCCATCGGCGACGGCACCGCGCCGACGGCGTTCTGCAGGAACGCCAGGCGCTGCCGCAGCTCGTCGTCGTTGCACACGATCGCGCCGCCGATGAGATCGGAGTGGCCGTTGAGGTACTTGGTGGTCGAGTGGCACACCAGGTCGGCGCCGAGCGCCAGCGGCTGCTGGTGGTAGGGCGTCATGAAGGTGTTGTCGACGGCGAGGACCAGCCCGCGCCGCTTGCACACCTCGGCCATCGCCGCGATGTCGACCAGCTTGAGCATCGGGTTGGTCGGCGTCTCGAGCCAGACCAGCTTGGTCTCGGGGCGGATCGCCGCCTCGAGGGCGGCCGGCCCGGCGACCGGATCCACGTACGAGAACGTGAAGCCGTGGCGCTGGAACACCTTGTCGAAGAGGCGGAAGGTGCCGCCGTAGAGGTCGTCGGTGGCGATGACGTGGGTGCCGGCGTCGAACAGCTGGAGGATCGTCGACGTCGCGGCCACGCCCGACGAGAAACACAGCCCGTGCTTGCCGCCCTCGAGGGAGGCCAGGTTGGCCTCGAGCGCGTTGCGGGTGGCGTTGTGGCCGCGCGCGTACACGAAGCCCTTGTGGACGCCGGGCGCCTCCTGGGCGTAGGTCGACGTGAAGTAGACCGGCGTCATCACCGCGCCGGTGACCGGATCCGGCCGCTGGCCGGCGTGGATGGCGCGGGTGCCGAAGCCGAGGTTGCGGTCGTCGCCGCTGTCGGTCGCCATCACGACCCCCCGAAGTCGAAGCGATCGGGGTCGCGATCGACGATGCGCTCGAGGGCGGCCTCCTCTAGCAGATCGACCATGCGCTGGCCGCCGTACTTCTTCATGAGCTTGTCGTCGTACTCGTCGGCGATGAGCGCGACGTCGGACACGGTGGCCATGAGCTCGTCGGCGTCCAGCGTGGTGCCACCGAGAATGGTGTGGGTGAACAGCACGGTCTCGTCGGCCGGCTCCCAGGCGAAGGCGCCGAAGCGCAGGTGGGCGTTGAGCTCGAGCAGCTGCGCGGCCAGGCCGCCCGTGAGCTCGACGCCCTTCACCAGCTGCGCCGTGCAGCGGACCATGGCCTTGTGCTTGCCCCACGGCACGACGCTGATCATCACGTAGGCCGAGCCCTGCTTGATGACGTAGAGGGCGTCGTCGACCTTGCGGTAGGCCGGGCTGTCCTGGAGGGTGCGCTCGATCACGAGCGCGGTCGCGACTTCGGCGGGATTCATGGCGCCGGTGTACCACGAGGCCGGATCGAACCGCCGCGGGGGTTGTGGCGACCCAGCCTGGCCGGGATACTCGGGAGCGTGAGGTGCGCTCGGCCGTTGCTCCCGACCCTCGTGCTCGTCGCCCTGGGCGTCGGCGGCGTCGCCCGCGCCGAGCCGGTGCGCGAGATCGTCGTCGAGAAAAACACGAAGACCCGGGACGCCACGGTGATCCTCATCGCCGACGTCGAGCCCGGTGACGAGTGGTCGCCGGCGGTCGCCGACGAGATGAAGGTGCGGCTGGTCTCGAGCGGCCTGTTCAAGGACGTCAACGTCTGGTGGGACCAGGTGCCGCCCGGGCCCGACGGCACCGGCGGCGGCGGCGTCCGCGTCCACATCGACGCCGTCGACAAGCACTCGTGGGTGATCGCCCCGACCTTCTACAACCAGCCCACCAACAAGGGCGGCGGCCTGGGCTTCGGCGAGAACAACCTGTTCGGCGAGAACAAGAAGCTGTTGCTCTACGGCCAGGTCGCGACCGGCGACTCGTTCTTCATCGGCGCCTACGTCGATCCGTCGATCGCGGGCACCCGCTGGCACTGGCAGCCCGACGTCTACCTCAAGACCTCGCGGGTCATCGAGTACGCCTCGCCGACGGCGTGGCGCGACGATCCCAAGGCGCTGCGGCAGTCGCGCCTCAACTACCTCAACGGCGGCGTCCGCCTCGGCGTCACCCTCTGGAAGCTCTCGATCGACGGCCGCCTGCGCGGCGCCCACGTCGGCTACGGCGACATCGAGCTGGCCGACGACGACGTCGCCGTCGAGGAGATCACCGGCGACCCGGCGTCGACCGCGCTGCCGGCGCCCGGCCCGTCGGGGTGGGACGTCTCCGGCGAGCTGAGCGTGACCTACGACAGCCGCGCCAACTGGTACGGCATCTCCACCGGCGATCGCCTGGCGCTGCGCTACGAGACCGGGCTGACCAGCCTCGGCAGCGACTTCGAGTACCGCTACGCGACCCTGTCGTACGAGCGCGCGCGCAAGTTCTACGAGCGCCACAACGTGATCCTGCGCTCGAGCTTCGCGATCGGCCGCGACCTGCCGTTCCAGCAGGAGTTCACCACCGGCGGCACCACGATGCGCGGGTGGAAGAACGCGCAGTTCCGCGGCGACCTCAAGGCGGCGGCCAACCTCGAGTACTCGGTGCCGCTGTTCACCATCAAGGGCCTGGCGTTCCGTGGGCTCGGCTTCGTCGACTCGGCGTACACGACGTTCCTGCGCGCCGACGAGGCGGCCACGGGTCGCGACTACCTACCCGGCGCCAAGGCGCGCGGGCTCGACGGCTTCAAGAACTCGATCGGCCTCGGCACGCGGCTCTACCTCCGTCAGATCGTGCTACCCCTGCTCGGGCTCGACCTCGGCTATGGACTCGAACGCAACGCTTTCGAGGTGTACCTGGCCATCGGCCTCACCGACTGACGTCGTGATCGCAGCGGCGCGGCGGAAGGAGGGCTAGGCGCGCCATGCGCTACTGCCCGTTCTGTAGCGGCGAGAACGCCGTCGGCGCGGTCCGCTGCGTCGTGTGCGGTCGCAGCCTGCCGTCGGCGCCGGCGCGACGCACCGCCGAGGCAGCGGCGGTACCGAGCCCGAGCGCGGCGCCGAGCGCGGCGACCGCGCCGCTGGTCGCGCCGCCGCACGCCGCCACCGTGCCCACCGCGTTGCCGGCGCCGGCCCGGCGCTCGCCGTCGTCGCCGCCGCCGATCCCGGGCTCGATCGGCGCGGCGGTGCAGGCCGCCACCGGCGAGGCGCCCGCCCTGGCGCGGCGCAGCCCGTCGGTGCCGCCGCTGCTGGCCGCGCTCCGGCGCACCGCGAGCGCGCCGCCGGCGGGCGCGCTGCCGACCGGCCCTGGGCGCCGCCGTGAGGATCAGGTCGCGCCTGCGCTCGGCGAGGCCCGGGCGCGGACGCCGTCGACGCCGCCGGCGATGCCGACCTCGCCTGAGTGGAGCGCCGGTGTCGCCCGCGACCGGCTCGACGCGCCGGCGCTATCGCTGCCGATGGCGCCGTCGCCATCGCCGGATTCGGAGGCGCCACCGCCGACGCTCAACGTCTACACCGTCGGCTACGTCGATCGCCCATACGCGCCGTCGACGGTGGTCGCCTCCTGGCCGGAGGCGCCGGAGCGCGGCCTGGTGGCGACCGCGGCCTGGCCGCGCTGCGGTTCTTCGCGGGCGCGCTGGCAGTGCCGCGGCGCGGTCCGGCAGCTCGGCGAGGAGATCCGGCGCGACACCACCGCCTCGACGCGGTGCTCGGCAGCCTCGGGCGCGCCGCCTCGCGCCGCCGGCCTCGAGACCAAGGCGCTGTCGGTGGAGAAGCCGGCATCCGCGACGCCGAGGGCGCGCGCCATCCTGGCCCGCGAGGTCGGCGAGCTGGCCGCCCGGGCCGCGCCGAGGAGGAGCAGCGGTTCGCCGCGGTCGAGCAGGAGCGGCTGGCGGCGGTCGCCGCCGTCGAGACCACCCTCGCCGAGCACCAGCGCGAGTTGACCCACGTCGAGGGCCAGCGCCGCTCGCTGCGGGACAAGCGGCGCGAGCTCGAGCGCCGGCAGCGCGCCTACGAGAAGGCGGCCGAGGAGCGCGACACCGCCGCCGGCGCCGCGCCCATGGGCGACACCCGCACCGAGCTGCGCCGGGCCGCCGAGGCCCACCGCCAGGAAGCCAGCGCGCTCGAGCCCGAGGGCCACGAGCTCGATCGCAAGCTGGCCGCGCTCGAGCGCCCCGCGGTCGAGGCCCAGGGCCACGTCGACGCCGCCAAGGACGAGCTCGACGCCAGCCGGCGCGCGCTGGCCGACGCCCGCGAGGGCCACGGCCGTCGCCTCGCCGAGCTCGACGCCGAGCACAAGCGGCGCGCCCGCGAGCTCACCGACGCCGACGGCGACATCGGCCGCCGGCTGGTCACCCTGGGCACGCTGGTCAACCTCAACCGCGTCGACGGGCCGCAGTTCGGCGAGCTGTACCAGCGCATCGATCGCATTCGCGCCGCGATCGGCGCCCGCACCACCGAGATCGATCGCCTCACCGCCGAGCGCAGCGCCTTCGATCGGGCCGCGCTCATCCGTGGCTACGTCACCCTCGGGGCCGCGGTGGTCGCGCTGATCCTGCTGGTGGTCGTGGTGCGCGCCCTGTGGTGAGGCGCGCGCGCTCTCTCAGCCGTTGCGCTCCTGGTAGATGCCGAGGATGTCGGCGGCGGTCTCCTCGACCGCGCGGTTGGTGACGTCGATGACCGGCCAGTTGGGGTGCTTGCGGAAGATCTCCCGCGCGTAGCCCATCTCGGCGTCGATGTGGCCGCGGCTGCCGTAGCTCGAGTCCGGCGGCATGCCGAGGTGCGACAGCCGGTTCTGGCGGATGCGCATGAGGATGTCGGGCTGGATGATCAGACCGAACACCTTGCGATCGTCGACGGCGGCCAGCTCCTCCGGCGGGTCGACGCCGAGCACCAGCGGCACGTTGGCGACCTTGAGGCCGCGCTGGGCCAGGTAGGTCGACAGCGGCGTCTTCGAGGTGCGGGAGATGCCGACCAGCACCAGGTCGGCCTTCGGCAGGTTGCGCGGCTCGGCGCCGTCGTCGTTCTTGACCGCGAACTCCACCGCCTCGATGCGCTTGAAGTAATCCTCGTTGATCGAGTGCAAGAGGCCCGGCACCCCGGCCGGGGCGCTGCCGATGAAGCCGGCCAGCTTGCTCATCAGCCCGCCGATGAGGTCGACCGCGTCGACGTTGAACCGATCGACGAGGCGGGCGATGAGGTCACGCTCCTCGGCGTTGACCACGGTGAACACCACCAGCGCCCGCATCTAGGCGGCCTTCTCGAGGATCTGCTCGCACTCGGTCTCGAGGCGGACCCGCGAGTAGGTCCGGACCTGGACCCGCGAGTCGAACTGCATGGCCGCGGCGCGGACCATGCGCTCGGCGGTCTCGCCGGTGGCGTCGCTGATGATGAAGACCGTCTTCATGCGCGGGGCTATACCACGAGGGCCGCGCGCGGCTCCGGCCCGGCGCCGGCGCGGCTCAGCGCGGGTGGCCCGCGCAGGCCCAGCCGGCCTCGATCGCCGCGGCCGGGCTGGCGCCGGCGGTCTCGTCGGTGGTGCACCGGCACAGGTACAGCCGGAAGCGTGCGGCGACGTGGGCCCGGGTCAGCAGCGGCTCTGCGTCGAGCGCGGTCGCGGCGCGGAGCCGGGTGAACTCGTCGGCGGCGCGCAGGTCCCGCACCAGGCGCACGCCCGGCAACGCGACCACCTCGGCGCCGCAGCTCTCGCACACCAGGTGATCGCAGCCGACGCTCTCGCCGGGACGGCGGGCGCGGCCGTCCGCGACGGCGTGATCGGTGCCGACCAGGAGCGCGCCGCCGGCGCAGGTGAGCGCGTCGGCCATGGCTATCCGCCGTCGCTGGACGGCGCCGCGCCGCCGAAGAAGTCGGGATACGCCGCGCGCAGGGCGGCGAAGTCGGCGGTCTGCTCGAGCTCGGCCGGGTACACGCCGCGGTAGTCGCCGGGCGTGTAGGCCACCCCGGCGGCGCGGCACACGGTCATGATCTCGTGGAACGAGTGGGCGCCGGCGGAGCCGAGGAAGCCGAGGACCGCGAGGCAGTAGCGATGTAGCGCGGCGCCGGTGAGACCCATCGTCATCGCGCACTGGACCAGGTCGGCGGTGGTGCCCGACACGCCGGCGGCGATCGGCATATCGAGCATCAGCCGGGCCTGCTGGGTGAAGGCCTTGCGCTCGTCGATGGTCCACATGTCGATGCCGCGGGTGTGGCTCTGGGCGACGTTGCCGGTGTCGATCGCGGCGGGGCCGCCGTCGGCGTGCCCGTGGATGCCGGTCTCGGCCGGCACCAGCGGCACGGTGCCGCCCTCGAACACCTCGTGGGCCCGGCCGCCTTGCTCGGCGGCGGTCGAGGCGACCCGGCCGCGCTCGCTCTTGTCGAACGGCTTGACGGTGGTGTCGCCGACGGTGATCTCGGTCTGCCCGCGCAAGTGCTTGGGGTCCTTCGCGGCGGCGACCAGCGTCTGGGCGACGCCGCTGCCCCAGTCGATCTTCTCGTAGATGTGCTCCCAGAACTGGTGGTGGACGAGCACGTGGTTCTGCAGCGAGCCGCCGCCAGAGGCCAGCACCCCGCGCAGGGTCGTGGCGAACAGCGGGTCGTCGTGGGCGGCGTCGACCAGGCGGCCGTAGAAGTTGCTCTTGCCGCCGAGCATCGCCAGGGTGGTCGCCGCCGAGTCCTTGGCGAGCGCCTCGCGTCGATCGATGTAGTCGAGCACCGCGCGCGACACCGCGTGGACCGCCGGCGCCAGCAGCGCGGCGTTGCGCAGCAGCGCCGCGAACAGCTTCGACTCGAACTCGACCTTGCGGGCGTTGTTCATGTTGGCGTCGCGCGTGATCCCGCGCGAGGCGTCGAGCGCGGCGAGGCCGTCGGCCACGCTGGCGCCGCGGTCGCCGAGCTCGGGGCGCACCGGCACCGAGAGGTCACCGTGGAGGAACTGGGTGGCGCGGCCACCGGCGCCGCCTCCGGCCATCCGGTCGAGGGTGGCCTCGGCCGAGCGGCCGGCGACCACCAGGTCGGCGACCTGATCGGCGTGGGCCTCGTAGGCGTCGCCGGCCTGGCCGACGTCGCCCTTGAGCTGGACCCCGCCGCGCTGCTGGATCACGTGGGCCGCTTCGTGGGCCGCCGTGTGGAGGTCGGGCGCCGACGCGAAGGCGACGGCGTCGCCGTGGGCGTAGGCGCGCGCGCCGAGGGCGGCGCTGGCGGTCGCGGCCGCGCCGCCGACGTGGGCGCTGACGCCGCCGAGGTCGTGGCGGCCGAAGGCGGCCTGGATGACCTCACCGTGTGGCAGGGCGCCGCCGCCGCCAGTCAGGCCGGCGCGGGCGATCTTCGTGGACGCCGGCGTCGTCGCCCTCCGGCTGGACCGCGGGCGGCGCGCCCGGCGCGAAGGCGTCGCCGCGCGTCGGGGCCAGGCCCCCTGCCTCCGTGGTCACGTCGGTGGTGGGCGCTGCCGGGGCGGCCGCGCGCGCGGGCTCGTGGTCCATGGCGTGGCTCCAGTGTGGCAGGGAACCGGGCAGACCTCCACGGCCGCGCGCGCTCCCGGTGGCGGTTGTGGATCGCCCCGCGCCGTTGCTAGGGTCCGGGGCCGATGGGACGAGCCTTCGAGAAACGCAAGACCCAGATCTTCGCGCGCATGGATCGCGTCGCCAAGCAGTTCACCAAGATCGGCAAGGACATCGCGATCGCGGTGAAGGCCGGCGGCACCAGCCCGGACGGCAACCCGGCGCTGCGCCGGGCCCTGCAGAACGCCCGCGCGGTCAACATGCCCAAGGACAAGGTCGACGCCGCGATCAAGAAGGCCAGCGGCCAGGGCGCCGCCGACTACGACATCGTGCTCTACGAGGGCTACGGCCCGCACGGGGTGGCGATGCTCATCGAGGCGGCCACCGACAACGTCACCCGCACCGTCGCCAACGTGCGGCTGCACCTGCGCAAGCACGGCGGCAACCTCGGCACCTCCGGCAGCGTCGCGTTCATGTTCCAGCGCCAGGGCGTGTTCCGGATCGATCCCGAGGGCGTCGACGCCGAGGCCCTCGAGCTCGACCTCATCGATCACGGCCTGATCTCGCTCGAGCCCGGCGAGACCGACAAGGGCGCGCCGCTGCTGGTCGTGCGCTGTGCCTTCGCCGACTTCGGCGGGCTCGCCGCCGCCATCGAGAGCCGCGGCCTGACGATCGTGTCGTCGGAGTACGACTACGTCGCGCAGACCCCGACCGAGCTGCCCGACGACAAGGTCGACGAGGTGATGGAGCTGGCGGCCGCCCTCGAGGGCGACGACGACGTGCAGAACGTCTACACCAACCTCGCCTGAGGCCGGCTCACGCCGCGGGGCGGGCGATGGAGGGTCCGCCGCCGCGCCGCGACCGCTACACTGGGGCGATGCAGAGGGCGAGGAGGTGGATCGTCGCGAGCGTCGCGCTCGCGCTTGGCGCCGGCTGTCCGAGCGATCGCTCGGTGCGGTGCGCCGACGGCTCGGTGTGCGCGAGCGGCACCCAGTGCGCCGGGCCGGGGCGCTGCGCGCTGGCCGAACAGGTCGCCGCCTGCGTCGGGCTCGGCGACGGCGACGGCTGCGAGGTGGCGAGCTCGGCGGGGGTGTGCGTCGACGGCGTGTGCGTGGCGCGCGGCTGCGGCAACGGCGTGCTCGATCCCGGCGAGGTGTGCTACGACGGCAACACGGCATTTGTCGACGGCTGCAGCGGCCTGTGCAGCTCCGACGAGACCTGCGGCAACGGTCGCACCGACGACGTCGGCGGCGAGGCGTGCGACTGCGGCGACGGCTCGGTGCCGCTGCCGACCGGGTGCCCCGGGCCCAACTCCGACGAGCCGGGCGCGCTGTGCCGCAGCGACTGCAGCTTCGCCACCTGCGGTGACGGCATCGTCGCGGCGCCGGAGGACTGCGAGGCCGACGATCTCGGCGCCGGCACGTGCGCCGCGCTCGGCTTCTACCAGGGTGAGCTCGCGTGCGCGGCCAACTGCCGCTACGACGCCGCCGGCTGCAGCGGCTTCTGCGGCGACGGCGTGCGCAACGGCCCAGAGCCGTGCGACGGCGAGGTCGCCACCTCGTGCGCGGCGTACGGCTTCGACCACGGCCGCCCGGCCTGCGGCGCCGGCTGCGACGTCGACGTCAGCGCGTGCGGACGCTTCGGGTTCGCGCGGACGCCGGCGGGCGGGCCGGACGCGTACCGGATGTGGGTCGCTGCGTCCGGCGCGCTGTTCACCATGTCCGGCGAGTGGCTCGCGCGGACCCAGGACGGGCTCACCACCAGCGCGCGCGTCTACGAGCTCAACGGCGGGCTCGTCGGTTCGCAGGTCGTGTCCCTCCAGGATCTCCACGGCTGCGCGGATGACGACGTGTTCGCGGTGGCGAGCGCGGAGGCGCCCGCGGTGCCCGCCGAGGTCTGGCACTGGGACGGCAGCAGCTGGACCGCGGTCGAGGTCACGCAGGGTGGCAGCACGCTCGTGCGGTGCGTGGCGCCCGGCGTCGCGGTGGTCGCATCGTCGACGACCGCGGCCCTCGGGCTGCTCGAGGGCGCGACCTTCACCCCGCTGGCGGCGCCGCCCGGCGTCGGCGCGTTCAACGCGCTCGACGGCACGCTCGACGATCTGCTCGCGGCGACCGACGCGGGGCTCTGGCGCTTCGACGGCGCGTCCTGGGTCGAAGAGATCGCCAGCGTCGAGCTACGGGCGATGGCGCGGGAAGGCCAGGAGGTGTGGGCGGGCGCCGCCGACGGCACCGTGCATCACTTCGACGGGACCACCTGGTCGACCTCGGTCGGCCCGACCGGGCCGCGCCGCATGATCCGGGTCGCGGGGAGGCTCGCGGTGTTGCCGAGCACCCTCGCGGCGATCCACGTGCACGACGGCCGGGGCTGGCTCACCTGGGTGCCGTTCTCGACGACCGCCGACATCGTCGCCGGCGTGGCGCCGCTGCCGCCGCTGCTGGCGACCAGCGGCGGCGCGGTGTACGGCGCCAGCGGCGCCTGGCTCTATCCGGAGTACACCCTCGGCGGGGCGGTGGCGTTGCTCGCCAGCGACGGCGCGCTGTGGACGTCCAGCGCGGGCCTCCGACGTGACGGGATCGCGGTGCCCGCGTGGAACCTGACCGCGACGCGGATCTGGGAAGGACCCGACGGCACCGTGCGCGCGATCGCTGGCAACGGCCAGGCCTATCAGGGCGCCGCCTGCCCGCCGGGGGCGCAGCGAACGATCGTCGATGCCTACGCCGCGACGGCGACCGAGACCTACGGCCTGAGCCAGTCCAACCTGAGCGGGCAGGTGCCGGGGCTGCGGCTCAACGGCACGCCCGTGTTGCTCGGGGGCTCCGCGGTCCAGGGCTGGGCCATCGACGGCGTCGCCGCCGACGAGATCTACGTGGTCGGCGAGGGCGGCCGGATCTTTCGCTTCGACGGCGCCGCGTGGGCCCCGATGCCAGGCCCGGCGATGACCACGCTCACCGCGGTGCGCGCGCTCGGCGCGGGCCAGCTCGTCGTCGGCGACGACGCCGGTGGGATCTGGCGCTGGACCGACGCCGACGGCGCCTGGACCGAGCTGTCGGCGGCGGCCCTCGGCGCGGGGCGGGTGCACCGGCTCGACCACAGCGCCCGCGGCCTGCTCGCGCTCACCGCCAACCGCGGCCTGCTGGTGCGCGACGACCTCGGCTGGACCGAGGTGACCGGCACCGACGGCGCGACCAAGCTCACGGCCCGCGGTGACGAGATCGTGATCGCCGCGCCGCTGCGGTCGTGGCTCGACCTCACCCGCTGATCGCCGGCGACGCCAGCGGCAACGATCGGCGTCGACCGCCGCCGGCGTCGACCACCCGGGGGCACTCGGGGTCGGGCGCGGCGGCGTCGCCGAGCGTGTGGGCCGACACCACCCGGCAGCCGCCGCGGCACAGCCGCAGGTAAGCGCAGCTCGCGCACGGCGCGGCCGCCGCCTGCCAGGTGCGGAACGCGCCGAAGGCGTCGTCGCGGCGCCAGTAGCGGGCGAGCTCGTCGACGGTTGGGCGAGCGCCGTCGGCGGCCGGCGGCGGCGGCGCGGCGAAGCTGCACGCGGTGACCGCGCCGGTGGCCTTGGCGCCGACGAGGAAGTCGCCGCCGGTGCAGCCGTACACCGACAACTGGGCCAGCATCGCCGGCGCCGGCGCGTGGTGGGCGATCATCGGCGTGTACGAGCAGTCGAGCTTGGCCCGCATGCGATGGCGGCGCGCCGCCGCCAGCACCACCGGCAACAGGGCGCGGTGCTGGGCGTCGGTGCAGCGCAGGCGCGCGTAGGCGGCGGCGCCGCGGCCCGACGGCTTGAAGCGGAGCAGCTCGACCTCGTGCAGCCGCCGTCGGCGCGCGTGCGCGAAGATCGCGCCGAGCTCGGCGAAGTTCTCGCGGGTGACGACCACGTTGATGCCGATCTCGCGCTTGATCAGGCGCAGCGCCACCAGCGCGGCGTCGACCCGGGCGAAGCCGTCGAAGCCACGGACCCGGGCGTAGGTCGGGCCGAGCCCGTCGAGGGACACGTTGATCTGGCCGAAGAGGTGCGCGATCGGCAACAGCGCCTCGAGGCCCTCGAGGCCGGCGGTGGTGAGGTTGGGCACCAGGCCGCGGGCGCGGGCGTGGCGGGCGAGCTCGCCCAGCCACGGCAGGAGCGTGCTCTCGCCGCCGCCGAGGGCGACGTGGAACACGCCCATCGCCGCGAGCTCGTCGATGGCGCGCTTCCACCGCGCCAGGCCCCACTCGCCGGGCGCGCCCTGTGGCGACGCGCCGGTGTAGCAACCCTGGCAGCCGGCGCCGCACCGGTTGGTGAGCTGCAGGTGCGCCTCGAGCGGCGCCGACAGCGGCGCGCGGCCGATGTCGCCGTCGGCCGCGGGATCGCGCCACAGCGCCGGCGCGCCGCCGACGCCGAGCCGGCGCCGGGCCCACGCGCGATCGACGAACGCCAGCGCCCGCGGTCGCCGGAGCTGCACGATGGCGCCGAACGCCTCGAGGCGCGCGCTGCGCTCAGCCACGCGGCGGCGACTCCGGCGGCGGCCCGGCGAGGGTCGGCCGGCGAAGACGGAGCAGCGCACCGCCCAGCGGGGTGAGCGCGGCGACCACGGTGGCGCCGGCGAGCAGGAACGTCACGTCGACGCCGAGGCTCGACGAGTTGGGGTTCATGCCCCACTTCACCGCGAGGACCCGGCCGGCGCGCGCCATCGGCGGGGACTGTAGCGCGGCCGCGCCCGCGCGCGGGCGCCTTCGCGCGACGGCCACTCGGCGCTGGCGTCGCCCCGGCCGGCGGCCGATGATCGTCGGCATGCGCGCCCCCCGGTTCGGCCTCGCCCTGGTGACCCTGGCCGCCGCCAGCCCCGCCGCCGCCCACATCACGCTGACCTCGCCGGCGCCGCGCTCGAGCGACCAGAAGGCCGAGCCGTGCGGCCTCGCCGGCGGCACCCGCGGCACCAACGTGACGACCTTCGCGCCCGGCGAGACCATCACCGTCACCTGGGACGAGCCGGTCGATCACCCCGGCCACTACCGGATCTCGTTCGACGACGACGGCGACGACGACTTCGTCAACCCGTCGATGCCCGACGACGACTTCGCGACCACGCTGGTCGACCAGATCGTCGATCGCGTCGGAGGCGGCGCCTACAGCCAGCAGGTCACGCTGCCGGACGTCGAGTGCGAGGCCTGCACGCTGCAGCTCGTGCAGATCATGACCACCTCGGTGCCCTACGACAGCTTCTACTGGCAGTGCGCCGATCTCCGGCTCGCGCGCGCCGGCGATCCCGATCCGGAGCCGGATCCCGAGGACAAGATGATCGTCGGCGGCTGTCAGGCCGGCGGCGGTGGGGCCGGCGCGCTGACGGCGCTCGCGCTGGTGGCGGGGCTGTGGGCGCGCCGGCGCCGTTGGTAACGTCGTTCGGCACCAGGTATTTTCGATCGCGCCCGCCCTGGAACCAGGAGCCAGCGCGTACCCTCGGTGGGTGCTCGTCGCCCACACCGACCTGCGCCTGGGCGGCGGCCGGCTGAGCTCGACGATCCTGCTCGAGCGGCGGTTCCGGGTCCACCTGGTCGAGCGCGATCGGGTGGTGTTCGACAACCGGTTCCTGCCGCCGGGACGACGGTCGCGCTCCTTCGCGCACCTGTACGCGACCCTCGAGGGCGCCTTCGAGACCGAGGTCGCCGGCCTGGTCGGCCCGAGCCTGCACGTCATCGGCGAGGACGAGTTCGACGTGGTCACGCCCGACGCGCCGCGGTTCCGCTCCCACGGCGCGCCGGTGCGGATCTTCGAGCTGCGGATCCGCACCCGCGAGCTGCGGGTGCCGGTCGGGCTCGCGCACGGGCCGGTGCCGCTGTCGGCCGAGGCGTGGCGCGCGATCGAGCGGGTCGTGCGGGCGCCGTCGACCACCAGCGTGCGCGGGGTGCTCGTCGCCCTCGCCACCGACGGGGTGATCGTGCCGGAGGTGGCCGCCACGGTGGTCGCCGAGGAGTCGGCCATGGTGCAGCGGCTGTGGGCGCCGATGCAGGCGCGCTACCAGGCGTTCGACACCGCGCCGTCGATCAAGGGCATCGCCGAGGACGCCGGGGTCTCGGTGGTGACCGCGGCCCGCTACCTGCGAAAGATCGTCAACACCTTCGGCCTGCACGGCTCGACCTTCCGCGACGTGATGTACGTGATGCGGCTGCGGATGGCGGCGATGCTCCTGAGCGCGCCCGGGGTCACCGTCGGTGAGGTCGCGGCCCAGGTCGGCTACGGCAGCCTCGAGGCGATGGATCGCGCCTTCGCCAACGCCGGGCTGCCGGTGCCGAGCGCGCTGCAGGCGCTGGTCGGCTACGAGGCGGTCGCCGCCGGCGCGCGGCCGCTCGGCGGCGGCGTCACACCAGGTCGCTGACCAGGGCGATGCCCATCAGCACCACCAGGAGCAGCACGCCGACCATGTGCACCGTGGCCTCGATGCGCGGGTTGGCGCGCCGGCGGGTGATGAGCTCGTAGGTGAGGAACACCAGGCGGCCGCCGTCGAGAGCGGGCAGCGGGAACAGGTTGAATAGCGCCAGGTAGACGCTGAGCATCATCAGGAGCTTGGTGCCGGCGACCCAGCTCGACTCGAAGGCTCGCTTGAACTCGCGGGTGATGCCGACCGGGCTCGAGAGCTGGATCTGCCCGGGGTCGTCGATGAGCTGGCCGAACATGCGCAGGATGAGCCGGGTCTGCTCGACCGGGTAGAACAGCGCCTCCTTGGCGGCGGTGCCGAACCCGGCCGGGCGCACGTCGGTCTCCCAGGCCAGGCCCAGGCCGACCCGCAGCGGCTTGCCCTCGGCCTGCTCGTCGCGCCGCGGCGTCATCGTGACGGTGATCGGCGCGTCGGCGCCGGCGCGGCGCACGGTGACCGCGACCGGGGCGCCGCCCGCGGCGTTGATGCGCTCGCTCAGGCTCTGGTTCTCGCCGGTGGGCGATCGTCGGTAGATCGGCGTGCCGTCGACCGCGAGGATCCGATCACCCGGCTCGAGCTTGCCGTGGGCGGCGCCGGCGGCGTCGACGGAGTCGACCACCCAGTAGCGCTCGTAGGCGTTGATGCCGTGGCAGCTGTAGACGATGAGGGCGAGGAAGATCGCCGAGATCCAGTTGGTCGCCGGCCCGGCGAAGATCGTCACGAAGCGCTGCCAGGCCGGCCGGTTCGGGTAGGCCGCGGCGTCGTCGGGGTCGACCTCCTCGACGATGTTCATCCCCTTGATCTCGACGAAGCCGCCGAAAGGGATGGGCGCGAGCTGGAACTGGGTGCCGGTCTTGGCCGAGCGACGCTTGAGGATGGCCGGGCCGAACCCGACGCTGAACCGCTCGACCTTCATCCCGCACCAGCGGGCGACGACGTAGTGGCCGAACTCGTGGACGACGATCAGGAAGCCCAGGGCCAAGATCGCGACGAGCAGGTACATGGGCTGCCGGCGACTATAACAGCGACGGCGGCGCCGACCAGCTCAGGGCCTGGCGGTCCGGTCGAAGGCGGCGACGTCGGCGGCCCGCACGTGGACCATCTCGGCGATGGCCTCGGCGCGCGCGGCCACCGCGCGGGCGTGGTCCTCGGTGGGCAAGCGCAGCTCCCGCGCCGCCGTGGCGGTGAGGCGGTCCTGCAGCGCCGCCAGGCCTTCGGCGGGCAACCACGAGCCGCGCGCCCGCCAGGCGCCCTCGGTGGCGGCGAAGGTGCCATGGCTGGCGCCGACCGCGAGCACGCGCTGGCGGGCCAGGAAGGTGAGCTTGTCGCCCAGCGCCTTGACCCGATCGGCGGCCTCCTCGTGGGCCTCCTGCGCGCGATCGCGCGCCCGGCGGTACTCGCGCGACCACGGCACGTCGGGGTTGTCGTCGGTCAACGGCATCGGCAGCGGCGGTGGCGCCGGCGGCAGCGCCGGCAACAGGTACGCGGGCAAGAGCGTCACCCCGGCCCGGGCGACCCCGATCGAGCTGGGTCCGCCGACGACGACCGAGTTCTCGCCGACCTGCAGCCCGAGCACGTCGAGCTGATCGCGAGCGCCGGCCTCGAGCCGCAGGGTCACGAACTCCCGGGTCGTCACCGAAACCGCGCCCACGCCGAGGAAGACGTCGCCGGCGAGCTGGGCCTCGAGGTCGCTCGCGACCCGCGACAGGTTGACCTCCAGCGGCTGCGCGATGGCCGGGAGCAGCGTGGCCAGCTGCGCGGGATCGAGCGCCGCCCCGATCGCCACCGGCGACGGCGCCAGATCGGAGGCACCGACCGCGGGGCGTCGCACCAGGTCCTCGGCCAGCGAGCCGGGTTCGGGCCGGGCGGTGACCGACCAGTCGACGGCGTCGTCGGCGACGTCGAGGCGCAGCGTGACCGGGCCGAGGTCGGCGCCCAGCTCGATCAAGGCCGGTGCGCCGGCGGCGCGACCCGCGAAGAAGGTCACGAGCAGCGCTCCATCGATGGTCAGCGCGAGGTCGGCGTCGTCGGCCGGGCCGTCGAGGCCGCCGTCGTCGGCGAGCTCGACCGCGGCGCGGAGGCGGCTCGAGGCCGCGCCACCCGACACCAGGTAGGCCCACGCTCCGTGTCGCGCGACCACCGCGTCGCTGCCGATCCACAGCGCGCCGCCGTCGGCGAAGCGGTGCTCGGCGCCGGGCCACGCCGTCGCCAGCTGGGCCGCGAGCGCGTCGGGCGCGGCGAGCCGCCCGGCGCGGACCTCGGTGCCGAGGTCGTCGACCCAGGCGGTGCGGCGGGGCGCGTCGTCGGCGAAGGCGAGCTCGGCGCCGTCGGGCCTCAGCGGCGCCGCCATCCACGCGCGGAGCGCCGGTCCGCCGAAGAGCGGCGCGGCATCGGTCACCCGCCGGAGGTCGTCGCCAGAGCGAGCGGTGACGACCAGCGGCGGCGGCGCGGTCGCCGCGGTCGGCGCGGTCGCCGGCGGCGGGCCGCCGCAGGCGACCACGAGCGCGAGGGTGAGCGCGCCGGCGACGGGGCCGACGCCGAGGTTGGCTGCGCGCGACAACACGCCGGCAGCATAACGAGGTGCGTGCTAGAACCAAGCCGTGATGGCCGGCAAGTTCCGCTTCACCTACAACGCGCCGGTCGTGCTGACCTTCGCGGTCGCGTCGACGGTGGTGCTCCTGTGGAGCGAGTACGTCAACGCCGACGCGATGCGCTACTTCGCGGCGTGGCCCGAGTTCCACGGGGCGCCCAGCTACATCGGCCTGTTCTCCCACGTGCTCGGCCACGCCGGCTGGGATCACCTGCTCGGCAACTTCTCGATGATCTTGCTCATCGGGCCGATCCTGGAGGAGCGCCACGGCTCCAAGGGCCTGCTCGGCATGATCGCCATCACCGCGCTGGTCACCGGGCTGGTGCAGGTCACCATCGGCGACGGCTTCCTCGTCGGCGCCAGCGGCATCGTCTTCATGATGATCCTCCTGGCGTCGATGGCCAACATCCGCGCCGGCGAGATCCCGCTGACCTTCGTCGCGGTGGCGGTGCTGTACCTCGGGCGCGAGGTGGTGGCGGCGTTCGACGACGACAAGATCTCGCAGATGGCCCACCTCATCGGCGGGGTCACCGGCGCCGCGTTCGGCTTCCTCGGCGCCGGGCCGTCGACGCCGCGCCCGGGCAAGCCGGCGCGCCCGGTGGTCGCCGCCGCGGCGCCACCGCCCACCGCACCGCGGCTGCCCAAGGACTGAGCAGCCCTGTTCCGTCCCGCCGCGCCTGCGAGCGGCTCCGGACGCTCGATCACCTCGCGTCAGCGATCAGACGAAGAAGTCGGGGATCAGCGGCGCGCCGGGCACCGTCGCGTACTCGCTGAGGTCGGTCTTGCCCGCCGACGCCAGGACCTCGTCGTCGAGGTAGAAGTTGCCGGTGTGCTCGCGGGCCGGGCGGTTGAAGATCACGTAGGCGGCGTCCGCCATGATCTCCGGCGACCGGCTGCCCTTGATGGTGCTGTCGCCGCCGAGGAGGTTCTGCACCGCCGCGGTCGCGATCACCGTGCGTGGCCACAGCGCGTTGAAGGCGATGCCGGCCGACTTGAACTCGGCGGCCATGCCGAGCACGCACAGGCTCATGCCGAACTTCGCCATGGTGTAGGCGACGTGCGGCGCGAACCAGCGCGCCTCCATGTTCAGCGGCGGCGACAGGTTGAGCACGTGCGGGTTGGCCGCCTTCTTCAGGTGCGGGATGCACGCCTGCGAGCACACGAAGGTGCCGCGGGTGTTGATGCTGTGCATCAGGTCGTAGCGCTTCATCGGCGTGGCCTCGGTGCCGGTGAGGTGGATCGCCGAGGCGTTGTTGACCAGGATGTCGATGCCGCCGAACTTCGCGACGGTCTGCGCGACGGCGTCGGCGACCGCGGCCTCGTCCCGGATGTCGACCACGCACGCCAGCGCCTTGCCGCCGGCGGCCTCGATCTCCTCGGCGGCGGTGTACACGGTGCCCGGCAGCTTGGGGTGCGGGGTCGCGGTCTTGGCGACCACCGCGACGTTGGCGCCGTCGCGCGCGGCGCGCAGCGCGATGGCCTTGCCGATGCCGCGGCTGGCGCCGGTGATGAAGAGCGTCTTTCCCTGGAGCGACATGGCGCGCACGGTAACACCGCCCGGGCGCGACGGGCGGCGGGCCGCGCTCAGCCGGCGTCGTCGGCGAGCGGCCTCCGGCCGAGCTGGAGCGCGGCCAGGAGCCCGGCCAGCTCGCCACCGGCGAAGATCCAGAACGCCCAGCCGAGGCCGACGTCGGTGGCGCCGGCCGGCCTGGTCACCAGGAACACGCAGCCGGCGATCAGCGCGGCGCCGAGCGCGAGCAGCGCGACCGTGGTCGGCGCGATGGGCCCCGGCCCGCGATCGCCGCCGCGGCGGCGCACGGCGACGGCGATCGTCAGCGCCAGCGCGAGCGCGCCGAGCCAGAGCGCGACGCTGGTGATCCACCCTGCCGCCACGAACGCGGCCTGGCGCCCTCCCGTCGACGGCGCGCAGCGCGCGACCGCGGCGTCGTGGCAGGCCATGACGTCGACGGCCAGCTCGCACCGGTCGAACTCGCGATCGAGGCACGCGGCGGCGCCGTCGTCGGCGAGGGCGGCGGCGCGGGCCTGCTGGGCTGCATACGCCGAGGTCGAGGTCGAGGCGCAGGCGTCCTCGGCGCACACGGTCGTGGTGCGCAGGCCGACCCCGAGGTCGACCCGCGTGCTCTGCAACCAGCGGGTCGACAGGCTCGCGGTGGACAGCGCGGCGATCGCCACCACCGCCAGCGCCAGCGCCGGGCCGCGTCGGCTCACGCGCCGGCCCGGGCCGGCGCAGCGAGGTCGTGACCTTGCCCATCTCGGCGTACTCGTGCTGCGCGCCGGCCCACAGGTCGGCGGTGGTGACCGCACGTCCGGCGCGGGCGGCGATCACCGCGGCGCGGACGATGGCGTTCTTGATGTAGCCGCCGCTCATGACGAAGGCGTCGGCAAGGGCGGCGGCGTCGAGGTCGCCAGCCAGCGCCGCCGGCGGCATGAGCTGCTGCCACAGCCGCGCGCGCTCGACGGGCTCGGGCGCCGGGAACCGCACCCGGAAGTTGAGGCGCCGGAGCAGCGCGGGATCGATCGAGCTCTCGAGGTTGGTGGTGAGCACGCTGACGCCGTCGAAGTGCTCCATGCGCTGCAGGAGGTAGTTGACCTCGAGGTTGGCGAACCGATCCTGCGCGCTCTTGACCTCGGTGCGCTTGCCGAAGAGCCCGTCGGCCTCGTCGAACAACAGCATCGCGTGGGCGTCCTGCGCCTCGTCGAAGATCGCCGCCAGGTTCTTCTCGGTCTCGCCGACGTACTTCGACACCACCGCGGCGAGATCGATCCGCACCAGCTCGAGGCCGAGCTCCGACGCGATCACGCTGGCCGCCATGGTCTTGCCGGTGCCGGGATCCCCGGAGAACAGCGCGGACACGCCGCGCGAGATGCCGAGGTGACGACCGAGGCCCCAGCGCTCGAGGATCTGCGGGCGGCCGGCCACCATCGCGACGATGTCGCGCAGGGTGTCGACGGTGTCGTCGGGCAGCACCAGCTCGGCGAAGCGCGCCTTGCGGGCGATGGGCGTCCCGTACGAGCCCAGGCGCAGGGTCAGCCGGCGCTGGGCGGCGGCCTCGAGGGTGGCGCCGTCGAGCGGCTGGCCGAGGGCGGTGGCCTGGGCGGCGGCGGCGGCGGTGACCTCGGCGATGGCGCCGGGCCCGAGCACGTAGCGGCCGGCGAGCTCGTCGCCGAGGGTCGGCGCCGCCACCGCCTGGTGGCGCGCCAGCGCCGCGGCCCAGGCGGCCTCGCGCTCGGCCAGCGGCGCGCGCCCGAGCCGGACCTCGTGCTCGACCCGCCCGAGATCGAGGCCGGCCGCGCCGGCGAGGCTCACCACCAGCGGCCCGCCGTAGCCGGTGAGCGCGCTCTCGAGCGGCAGCGACGGGCGGCCGCCGTCGTCGAGCAGCACGTCGGCGTCGAGCAGCATCGGCAGCGCACCGCGGATCACGGCGTCGGCGAGCAGGCCGCGCAGCGCCGTGGCCAGGTCGCCGCCGGCGCGGACCAGGCGCTTGCCGTCGACGACCAGCAGCGGCCGACCGTGGGCGCGCGCGAGGTGGTGGGCGGCGGCGCGGCGGCCGCTGCCGCGGGTCCCGCGCAGGACGATCGTCGTCGGCGCGGCGGTGAGCCGCGCCGCGAGCTGGTCGAGCTGCGCGCGCACCGGCTGGGCCAGGGTGACCTCGAGATCGCGGTCGGGGCCGAGCAGCGTGGCCACCGCGGCGCGCGCCGGCGCCAGCGCGTCGACGCCGTCGAGCCAGGCCAGGGTCGACGGCGGCACCTCGAGGGTGGCGCCGAGCCCGTCGCCGTCGGTGCGCACCAGGCCGAGCCGCACCAGCAGGCCGTCGGGCGACAGCGCGGCGAGCAGCGGGCGCGTCCCGGCGCCGCCGCCACCGACCTCGACCAGCTCGGCGACGAGGTCGGCCCACAGCGCCGGTCGTCGGCGCGGGGCGGCGGCGTGCACCAGCTCGCGGACGTCGAGGTCGCGCGCGTAGGCGGTGGCGACGGCGAGGGTGGCGTGGGCGCCGGCGTCGAGCCCGAGCCGTCGGGCCAGGAGCGCGATCCGTCCCGGCGCCGGGGGCAGCGCCGCGAGCGCCGCCGCCACCGCCTCGGCCGGCGCGCGGTGCGAGCCCATCGGCGCCAGCGAGCCGTGCTGCAGGCGCGCCCGCGCCGCCGGATCGCGCAGGTAGAGCTGCGCCACCGGCCGTGGATCGCCGTGGCCGACGCCGGCGTTGAGGCGCGCGAGCAGCACCGCCTCGGCGGCGAGCGGCACCCACGCCAGCTCGGCGTCGAGGCCGTTCACGGCGGCGCCTCGTCGGGACCGCGGCGCGGCGCGGGCGTGGCGTCGTCCTCCTCGTCCTCGTCCTCGTCTCCGTCGTCGTCGTCCTCGTCGAGAGCCGCGCGCGCGACCTCGCCGGCGGGCACGAACAGCGCCTGCCGGGCGGCCAGGCCGCCGAGGGTCTGGCGCAGCGCGGTGACCTCGTCGACCACCGCCGCGTGGCGGGACATCAGATCGGGCAGGGTCGGATCGTGGGCCACCGCGAGCAGCGGTTGCAGCGTCGCCAGCGCCTGCTCGAGCAGGTCGCGCCGATCCTCGGCGTACACCGTCCTGGTCGAGCGCGGATCGCGGCCGGAGGCCGCGACCCGCACGGCCTCGAGGGCGTCGAGCTCGGTGCGCCCGAGGCGGGCGACGAGCTCGTCGGCGAGCGACTCGCCGCGCAGCACGGCGTCGAGCCCGTCGAACACGTGGCGCGCGGACGCGGCGGCGTGCGCGCTGGTGGCGGCGGCGTGCTCGAGGAGGTGATCCTCGACCGAGCTCTCGGCCCCGGCCACCGCCGCGCGGCGCCCGAGATCGTGGATCTCGTCCGCGGTGATCGCCTTGTCTTCGGCGCGCATCGTCGGCCGCCCGGGTCGGGGCTAGCCCTCCTTCGGGATGGCTTCCCACCACTGACACCACCAGTCGCCGCCGACGAGGATCCGCAGCTTGGGGTGCCAGCAGTACGAGAGCTTCTCGTCCTGCTCGAGGTAGAACAGGCAGTTGTCACACTTCTCGTCACCGTAGGGCTGGCCCTTGAGGACGGCGTCCTCAGCCAGGTGGCGCAGCTGCAGCGACAGCTTCTCGTCGATCTCTTTGGGTTCGGGGCGAGGCAGGTCGTCGGCCATGACGGCTAGCTTACTCGCTCGCGGCCGAGGTGGCAGGCTCGGGGAGCGCCAGCTCGGCCGCCGCCACCAGCTCGGTCGCCAGGGCCGGATCGATCGCGGCGAGCGCGGTCGCCGCTCGGCGGGCCAGGCGCGCCAGGTCCTGGGCCTGGCCGCGGCGGGCCTTGGCCGCGGGCGCCAGCGCGCCGATCGCGCGCCAGCGCTCGGCGGCGGTGGCGCGGGTGGCGTCGAGCTCGCGCAGGATCGCGGCGGCGTCGGCCGGCGTCACCGCGCGGTCGTCGGCGATCGCGGCGCGCACCCGCGCCTCGGGGTCGTCGCTCACGCGCCGGCGCGCCCGAGGTAGTACGGCATCGCGCAGCCGATGCCCTCGGCGATCGTGTGCGTCGGCTGGTACCCCAGCGCGGCGCTGATCTTGTCGATCGAGGCCTGGGAGTGCGGGACGTCGCCGGCGCGCGGCGGCGCGAACGCCGGCTCGGCGCGCGCGACCTCGGGGCGGTGCGCGGCCAGCGCGTCGCGGATCAGCGCGAACAGCTCGCGCAGATCGGTGCGGCCGTTGCAGCCGACGTTGTACACGACGTGCGCGCTGGCGGTCGGGGCGGTCGCCGCCAGCAGGTTGGCCTGGACCACGTTGTCGACGTAGCAGAAGTCGCGGCTGCTCGAGCCGTCGCCGAAGATCGTGCACGGCGCGCCGGCCAGGAGCGCCGCCGTCCACCGCGGGATCACCGCGGCGTAGGCGCCGTCGGGATCCTGGCGCCGGCCGAACACGTTGAAGTAGCGCAGGCCGGTGAGCTGCATGCCGTAGGCGCGGGCGAACACGCCGGCGTAGACCTCGTCGACGCGCTTGGACGCCGCGTAGGGCGACAGCGGCGCGCCGATCGCGTCCTCCACCTTGGGCAGCCCCGGATGATCGCCGTAGACCGAGCTCGACGACGCGTACACCAGGTGCCGGACCTTGGCGTCGCGGGCGGCGACGAGCACGTTGAGGAAGCCGTCGACGTTGTGGGCGTGGGTCGCCAGCGGATCGGCGAGCGAGCGCGGCACCGAGCCGAGCGCGGCCTGGTGCAGCACCCGGGAGACGCCGGCGACGGCGGCGCGGGCGACGGCGAGGTCGCGCAGGTCGCCCTCGAGGAAGGTGAAGCGGGCGGCGGCGGCGCCCGCGCCGCCGAGCACCTCGTCGAGGTTGCGCCGGTGGCCGGTGATGAAGCTGTCGACGCCGACCACCTCCTGGCCGAGCGCGAGCAGCTGCTCCACCAGCGCCGAGCCGATGAAGCCGGCGCAGCCGGTGACCAGCCAGCGCTCGGGGGCCGCCGCGAGCTGGGCCTGGCGCTGGGCGTAGGCCGAGCCGCTCACAGGCTCCAGTACCGCACGCCGCGGGTCATCGCCGCCGGCGCCAGCACGCTCTTGACGTCGAGCAGGGCGCCGCCGTCGCGGACCCGGGCCACGATCGCCGCCGGATCGGCCAGGTAGGCGTCGTGGGCGACCGCGAGGATCACCGCGTCGAGGTTGGTCAGCTGGTCGAGCGGGGTGAGCTCGAGGCCGTACTCGTGCTTGGCCTCGGCGGCGTCGCCCATCGGGTCGTGGATCATGGCGGTCACGCCGTACTCGGCGAGCTCGCGCACGATGTCGGGGATCTTCGAGTTGCGCAGGTCGGGCACGTTCTCCTTGAACGTCAGCCCGAGAATGCCGACCCGGGCCTTGCGCAGCGGCACGTCGAGGGAGGTGAGCAGCTTCACGCAGGTCTGGGCCAGGAACGGCCCGACGTTGTTGTTGATGCGGCGGCCGGCGAGGATGACCTCGGGCAGGTAGCCCAGCTCCTGGGCCTTGGTCGTCAGGTAGTACGGATCGACGCCGATGCAGTGGCCGCCGACGAGGCCCGGCGAGAACGGCAGGAAGTTCCACTTGGTGCGGGCGGCGGCGAGGACGTCGGCGGTGCGGATGCCCATCCGATCGAAGATCAGCGCCAGCTCGTTCATCAGGGCGATGTTGAGGTCGCGCTGGGTGTTCTCGATGACCTTGGCCGCCTCGGCGACCTTGATCGACGGCGCCCGGTGCACGCCGGCGGTGACCACCGAGCCGTAGACCTGGGCGACCCGCTCGAGCGACGCCGGGTCCTGGCCCGAGACCACCTTCACGATGCGCTCGAAGGTGTGCTCCTTGTCGCCGGGGTTGATCCGCTCCGGCGAGTAGCCGAGGAAGAAGTCGACGCCGTTCTTGAGGCCGCTGCCGGCGTCGAGGATCGGCCCGCACACGTCCTCGGACACGCCCGGGTACACCGTCGACTCGTAGACCACGATGTCTCCCTTGCGGAGGTGCGGGGCGATCGTCTTCGACGCCGCGATCATCGGCGTGAGGTCGGGCCGGTTGTTGTGGTCGATCGGCGTCGGCACCGCGACGATGTAGAAGGTGCACGGGGTGAGCGCCGCCGGGTCGGCGGTGATCTGGAGCTGGGTGGCGGCGCGCAGCTCCTCGGAGGTGACCTCGAGGGTGTCGTCGACGCCGTCCCGCAGGCGCTGGATGCGCCGCTCGTTGATGTCGAAGCCCACGGTCGGCACCCGCTTGCCGAACGACAGCGCGACCGGCAGGCCGACGTACCCGAGCCCGATGACGGCGATTTTCTCTTGCGACGGCGTGCTCATCGGCGCGGAGCAGACCACGGCCGCCTGGGCGCATCAAGGCCGGCCGAGGTCAGGCGCGGCCGCGTGCTATCGTGCGAGATCGCATGGGGAAGCCGTCATGAAGACACCGCTGGGAGGCGCCGTGGCGCTCGTGCTCGGGCTCGCCGCGTGCGGCAAGGCCGCCGGCGGCGACGACGCCGCACCGACGGCGGACGCGGCGCCGACGGTCGACGCCGACCTGCGACCACGCCTGACCGCGATGACGCCCCCGCGCGCCCTCATCGGCGGCGGCGGGACTTCACCCTGACCGGGGCCAACCTGGGCCAGACCGCCGCGGTGACCTTCGGCGCCGCCGTCGCGACGTTCACGATCGTCAGCGACGAGGAGCTCCTCGGCGTGGTGCCGGCGGGGACGACCGTCGACGCGCCGGTCCTGGCCACCAGCGCCGCCGGGGTGGCGTCGCTGCCGCACCAGTACACCGGCCTCTACGCCGCCACCGGCAACGGCTTCAGCGAGGCGTCGGGCCTGTGGCTGGTGGATCCGCGCGACGGCACCACGGTGGCCATCGGCCCGGTCTTCGACGGCATGAACGAGGTCCGCATCACCGGCATGGCGTTCGACGACGCCGGCGTGTTGTGGGCGACCGAGGCGGTGAACTTCACCGGGCCGACCCGGCTCTTCACGATCGATCCCGCGACCGGCGCCGCCACCGTGGTCGCCACGGTGAACGATGTCGGCCAGCCGGCCGACACCGTCATCCCGATCCCCGATCTCGCCTTCGTCGGCGGCACGCTCTACGGCTGGAGCGAGTACGCCGACACGCTCGTCGAGATCGACCGCGCCAGCGGCGTGATCACCGTGCGCTCTCCGACCATCTCGTCGGCAGGCAGCGGCCTGCTCGACGACGGCGGCACGCTGCTGGCCGCGGTCGAGGGTGGCGCCGGCATCCTGTGGTCGGTCGATCCCGCCACCGGCACGCCGACCTCGCTGGTCACGTTGACCGGCGCCGGCGCCCAGATCTCGGCGCTGGCGCGGTTCCGCGGCGAGGTGTTCAGCTCGCAGCGCACCGACAGCCTGGTGCAGCTCGACATCGCCACCGGCGCGGTCACCGTGGTCGGCGCGCTGCCGCCTGGCATCGACGCGCTGGCCAGCTTGCGGGCCGACCAGCGCACCCTCGCCGCGGTCGCGCCGGCCGTCCCGCGTCCGCGAGCGTGCGCCCGCGTGCCGGCGGGGCCTCTGGAAGCACGTCGGCCCCCGCCGGCGGCGCTCGCCACCGCGGCGAGCTCGCCCGCTCGACGTCCGCGGTCGGACCCGGCGCAGCGGCATCACGACGCTCGTCGGCGGCGCCGGCGAGGTGCGCACCTGCGCCGGCGCGCGAAGGTGTCGCGCCGGCGCGCGCGACCCTGGTGCAGAACCAGCGCGGCGGCTACAAGCTGGTCGACGCCGCCACCGGCGTGGTCGTCGCGCGAGACGTCGTCGAGCTGGTCCGAGCGCCGTAGACGTCGTCTCAGCTCGCCACCGGCGCCACCGGCGCCGCCACCGCCGCCCGGGCGCGGGTCAGGCGCTCGCGCATCGCCGCGCGCGCGGCGGCCGGGCCCACGATCCGCGCGTGGCGGCCGAGGCCGAGCACCCACCCGGTGACCCACTCGAAGCCCTCGCAGTCGATGCGAAGGACCGCCGAACCGTCGCTGGCGACCTCGACCTCGCCGACCGGCCAGTTGGCGCCGATGCGGGTCACCGCCAGCGCATCGAGCTGGATCTCGACCCGGACCGCGTCGGCCGACGGCACGTACAGCCGATCGCGGCGGTACGCCTCGAGGTCGAAGTCGGCCGGGCGCTCGAAGCGGGCGCCGGTCTCGGTGAGCGCCGCGATGCGATCGATGCGGAAGGTGCGGACGTCGCCGCGGGCGTGGCAGTGGCCGACCACGTACCAGATGCCGGCGTGGTGGACGATGCCGTAGGGATCGATGGCGCGGCCGTGGGCCTGGTGGCGCGACGCCGACACGTACTCGATCTCGACCTGGCGCTGGGTGCGGACCGCGGTCACCAGCGCGCGCAGGTGGCCGGCGATCACGCGGTCGGGCTCGGCGACGACGGTGCCGGTCGCGAGATCCTCGGCCTCGCCGGCGTCGCGCCCCAGCGCCGCGAGCAGCTTGCGCTCGGCGGCCTCCATCGAGGCGTCGAACGGCGCGATCCCGCTCTCGCGCAGGGCCCGGATGCCGAGCAGGAGCGAGCAGCCCTCGGCCGGGGTCAGCCGCAGCGGCCGGGTCAGGCGGTGGGCGAGCTCGACGAACACCCGGCCGTGCTCGACGGAGACCAGCAGGTACTCGCCGGGATCGCCGTCGGGCGGCCCGACCTGGGACAGCAGATCGAGATCGGCGAGCAGCTCGTCGCGGTCGGCGCCGAGCATCGCGGCGAGCTGCTCGACCGGCACGCCGGCGGTGTGCTTGGCCACGAACGGCACGATGAACAGAAGCCGGCGCAGCTTCTGGGCGACGTCGCGGCTCACGGCGCCTCCGGCGGGTACAGCGCTGCGATGGCGTCGAGCTCGGCGCCGGCGCGCTCGATGAGGCGGTCGCCGGCGAGGATCGCGATCGCGCCCTTGGCGGCGATGACCCGGGCCGCCGCGAAGTCCGGGTTGGCGCAGGCGAACCGGACCCGGACCCGGTCGCCGACGGTGGTGCGCACCGCGGTGGGCCCGAAGTCCTCGTTGGCGACGTCGGCGGCGTCGGCCGACAGCTCGAGCTCGACCTCCTCGACGGGCTCGCTGGCGAAGGTCCACGGCGATCGCTGCACGTAGGCGCGCACGTCGAAGCCGTCGGGCCGCTCGAAGTCGGGTGACTTGGGCTTGGGCGCCATCACGCACTCGCCGATGCGATCGACGCGGAACGAGCGCACCTCCTGCCGCAGGTGGCACCAGCCGACCATCAGCCAGGCGGCGTCGCGGTAGGCGAGGGCGTAGGGGTCGACCTCGCGCCGGGTCGCGGCGCCGGTGGCGGCGGCCTGGTAGCTGATCGTGACCCGCTTGTGGAACCGGGTGGCGGCCTCGAGGGTGGCGAAGTGCTCGCTCATCGCCTCGCGCGCCGGCGCCCGCTGCTCGGGGAAGTGCACCAGCACCGCGTCGTCGCCGGCGCGGGCGCCGCCGGCGCGCGGAAACTCGAGCGGCGTGTCCGGCAGCTCCGGCAGATCGAACGCCAGCTTCTTGAGCGCGAGGTCGACGATCTTGGGGTAGGCGCCGCCGGGGATCGCGCGCGCCACCGACGCCGCCAGCACCAGCGCCGACACCTCGTCGGTGGTGAGCCGCACCTCGGGCAGCCGGAACCGCTTGAAGTCGATCGCGTAGCCGCCGTCCTCGAGGGCGTCGTCCTCCTCGGGCGTGATGTAGCGGACCGGCACCCCGAGCTCGAGCAGGTCGGCCTTGTCGCGCTCGAAGGCGCGCAGCCCGGCCTCGACGTTGGTGGTCTGGTACGACGGGAACTGATCGCGGATCTCGCGGAAGGTCACCGGCGAGCGCGCCCGCAAGAGCAGCATCACCAGGTCGAGCAGACGCTTGGAGCGATCGCCGCGGCCGGCGTCGTCCGCCGGCCGTGTCGTCCCCTTGCCCTTGCGCGCGGTCACCGACGCAGATCTAGCCCGAAGGGTTCGCCGCCGACAAGCGTGGAACTGGCCAAGCCGGGCGTCGCTCGCTAAGGTCACGGCGATGGTCGCGCACGCTCGCACCGCCTTCGCCGTGACCGTGGCCGCCGTGCTGGCCACCGCCGCCGCCGCGCGCGCCGACGACGCCATCGACGACGGCGTCACCGCGGTCGACAAGGGCCCCTTCGGCGTCGGCCTCATCCTGGGCGAGCCGACCGGCATCTCGGCGCGCCTCTACCTGCACGACGATCAGGCGGTGCAGGCGGCGGTCGGCTCGGCGTTCGTCGGCGGCGGGCTGCAGGTCCACGCCGACTACGTGTGGCACCCGTGGGTGCTCGAGCGGCGCCCGAGCTTCGCGCTGGTGGCGTACCTCGGGCCGGGCGTGCGCACGATCCTCTACGACGCCGGCCGCGGCGCCAGCGACTTCGTGGCGCTGGGCCTGCGCGCGGTGGGCGGCCTGGTGTTCGACTTCCGCGAGGTGCCGCTCGATGCGTTCATCGAGGTGGCCGGGGTTGGCGAGTACGCGTTCGCCGACGGCGAGGGTTGGGGCGCGTCGCTCAACGCCGGCGCCGGCGTGCGCTACTACTTCTAGGGAGGTGGCGATGGTGGAGACGCGACCGGCGTGGGTGCTCGCGGCGCTGCTGGCGGCGAGCGGTTGTGGGCGGGGCACGGGTGGCACCACGGCGCCGGCGCCGAGCGCGGTCGCCGACGCGGCCCCGGCCCGGGTCGTCGACGCCGCTCGGCCCGACCCGGCCGCGCTCGACGAGCTCGCGTGCGTGGCCAGCGCCGCGGATGCTGCCGTCTGCGCCGCGCGCGGCCCAGGGTTCACCTACGGCCCCGAGCCCTACATCTACTGCGGTGGCATCCCGCCGCAGCCCGGCGATCGCGAGCGCGCCCTCGAGCGCAGCCGCACCAGCCCGTGCCTGTGCAACGACGACGCGGCGCTCGCGGCGCACCGCGAGATGTGCATGCGGGTGCCGTCGGCGCCGCCGCGCTGACCCGGCTCGCCGCGGTCGCCGGCCGCGGCTACGCGCAGTCGCCGGGGCAGGTGGTGGCGTCCTCGGCCGGCGCGTCGCAGAAGAAGTCGCCGCACGTCACCGGGCACGCCGGCGTGGCGACCGCGCAATCGGCGGCGCAGCCGCGGCAGTCCTCGACGGGATCGCACACGCCGTCGCCGCAGCGGGGCGCGTCGGTGGGGCAGGCGCCGGCGGCGGCCACCGCCGGAGGGCACAGCGGCGCGCACACGGGCCAGCACTCGTCGTCGGCGCAGCCCACCGCGCCGTCGCCGTCGCGATCGATGCCGCCGGCGCATGCCTCCACCGCGCTCTGCGCGGCGTGGCCGAAATCCCAGGTGTCGTCGCGGGGCAGGCCCTTGCTGCCGGAGCCGCCGTACAGGGCGGTCCGTCCGACGGTGGCCTCGTAGGCGAACAGCGGCTGCAGGCGCCCCGCCGGGGCACCGTCGAGCGCGATCGCGCTCCACGCCAGGCCGTCGTACTCCCAGAGATCCGGCAACACGCCGATGGCCGCCGCGAACGTCCCGCCGTATAGCAGCAGGCGGTCGCGGTTGCCGTCGTAGGTCAGGCCAGCCTGGTAGCGGCCGATGGGCCCTTCGCCGGCGAGTTGCCGGCTCCACCCGGCGTCGTCGTAGAGCCACAGCTCGGCGCTCGGGGTGTAGGTTTCGTCGACGCCGCCGAACAGCGCGATCGCTCGCGCGGGCGGGTAGTACGCCATCGTCGGGCCGAGCCGAGGCGACGGACCGGCCCCGGGGCGGAGCTGCCAGCTCGCGCCGTCGTACTCCCACGTGTCGCCCAGCACCGTGTTGCCGACGCCGCTGCCGCCGAAGAGCACCACCACCGCCCGCACCGGATCGTAGGCCATCGCGGCGAACGCGCGCGCTGGCGGCGCCGGCGCGACGACGCGCTGCGACCAGGTGACGCCATCGAACTCCCAGGTGTCGGCGAGCGGCGCGGCGTCGATGCCGCCGAAGAGCACCGTCCGATCACGGCGCGCGTCCTGCGCCATCGCCGCGGCGTAGCGCGGCGGCGGCGCGGTCGGCGTCGACAGCTGGGCCCAGCGCCCGTCGCGCAAGCGCCAGGTGGTCGGCGGGATCTGGTCGGCCAGCATCACGGTCTGGCCGCGCCGCGGGTCGTACGCCGCGCCGACGACGCTGCCCGGGGGCGGCCGTGGCGCCGGCGGCACCGCCTGCCAGCTGGGGCCGGCGAGCAGCCACGTGCTCTCCCCGAGCGCGCCGTAGCTCGAGGAGGTCAGCACCAGCGCGCCGGCGCGCTGGTGCCAGGTCAGCGTCCCGCTCGCCGCCTCGAGATCGGCGCCGCCGAGCGCGACCGGCGCCCACGCCGTGGCGCCGAGGCTCCAGGCGTCGGCGAGCGTCGCGGACATCCCGTCACCGCCGACGACGACCACCGCGCCACGGGCCGGATCGAAGGCCATCACGTGGTTGGCGCGCGGCGGCGGCACGATCGCTGGCGCCAGCTGCGTCCAGGTGGCGCCGGCATAGCTCCAGGTCTCATCGTCGACCGCGCCGTCGGCGAGCCTTCCGCCGAACAGGACGAGCGCGCCACGCCGTGGGTCGTAGGCCATCGCGGCGTCGAGGCGCGCCAGCGGCGCGGCGCCGACGATCGGCGCCCAGGTGTCGCCGTCGAACTCCCAGGTGTCGCCGAGGGCACCGTCCGCGAACGGGTCGTAGCCGCCGAAGAGCACGATCCGCGCGCGGATCGGGTCGTAGGCCATGACGTGATCCGCACGCGCGCCAGGCCGGACCGCGAGGACGCGCTGGGTCCAGGTGACGCCGTCGAACTCCCAGGTGTCGTCGGCCCAGCCGCTGGCGGTGCGCCCGCCGAAGAGCACGATCCGCCCGCGGGCGGCGTCGTACGCCATCGCGCTGCCGACGCGCCCCGAAGGGCTCGTCGGCGGCCGCACCCGGGACCACTGGGCGCCGTCGAACTCCCAGGTGTCGTCGGCCAACAGCGCCGGGAAGTTGATGAGGCCGCCGAAGAACACCACGCGCCCGCGCGCGGCGTCGTAGGCCGCGGCCGCGTCCTGGCGTGGGCCGAGCTCGTCGTTGTCGCGCCGCCACCAGGTCGGCGGCTCGAGCACGCAGGTCGCGGCGCAGCCGTCGCGCGCGAGGGTGCCGCCGTCGTCGCACTGCTCGCCGGCGAAGAAGTCGAGGGTGCCGTTGCCGCACGACTCGTCGGAGGCGCAGTCCGGCGTGCAGCCGTCGCCGGGCGTCAGGTTGCCGTCGTCGCACACCTCGCCGGCGTCGAGCACGCCGTTGCCGCACCGGGCCAGGACGCAGTCGGACCGGCAGCTGGCGTCGGCGCCGGCGCCGTTGGCGACCACGCAGTCGGGGCCAAGCGCCGCGCCGTCGGCGCCGCAGTCGCACTGCTCGCCGGCGTCGACGAAGCCGTTGCCGCAGGTCTCGTCGGAGGTGCACTGCGCGTTGCACCCGTCGCGCGACGCCAGGTTGCCGTCGTCGCACACCTCACCCGGATCGACGCGGCCGTTGCCGCACACCGCGACGATGCACACGCCGTCGACGCACACGCCGTCGCCGACGCCGGGCAGCGCGCACACGTCGTCGCTGGCCAGGCCGGCGCACGCCGCGGTCTGCAGGTCGGAGGCGCACCCACCCGCCGGCAGGCACGCGTAGCTCGGCGGGCACACCGAGCCGTCGGCGCACTGCGTCGGCGCGTCGTCGAGGCAGCCGCCGAGGTGCGTCACCAGGCCGAGCAGGCCGATCGCGAGGGCGCGCGTCATGGCTCGACGCTACACCGCCGCCCCGGTGACGCGGCGGTGACGGCTCGTCACCGACCTGGCCGCATGTTCTCGTCTCGGCGACGGGCCGAGATCGTCCTACGATGTCGGCATGCGGACGATCGCGTGCCTCGGCCTGCTCGGCCTCCTCGCCTGTGGACCCTCGACGAGCGGCGGCGATCCCGATGGCCCGCCGGCGCTGGCCAGCCTCACGATCTCGCCGGCCACCGCCGAGCTGGTGGTGGTCGACGGCGCCACGGCCCGGCAGGCGTTCACCGTCACCGCGACCTACGCCGACGGCACCAGCGTCGACGTCACCGCGGCAGCGACCCTCACCGCCGACGCCGCCTTCGGCGACATCGACGGCGCCGCGTTCGTGGCCGACGGCGCGGTCGCCGGCGTGACCCTGGTGAGCGCGCACCACGGCGACGCCATCGTCGACGCCGAGGTCACGGTGCGGGTGCGCAACCACCGCGTCGATGGCGGCGCGCCGGCCGGCGCCGCCGGCGTGTTCGACGGCGCCACCGTCGATCCGACCCGGCTGCCGACGCTGGTGTACCCGCCGGCCGACGCGACGATGCCGGCCAACCTCGGCGACTTCGACGTCCACTGGGACGATCCGTCGGCGGGCGACGTCGTCGAGGTGTCGCTGGTGTCGGCCTACGCCGAGGTCTACGTCTACCTGGCGGCGTCGCCGTCGTGGATGGTGTTCACGCCGGCCGAGTGGACGCTGGTGGCGCGCAACGCGGCGTCGGTCACCGCGCAGGTCCGGGTCGGCTCGACGGCGAGCCCCGGCGTCGTCGGTGAGACCGCGCCGCGTCCGGTGACCCTCACCGATCAGGGCATCGCCGGCGGGCTCTACTACTGGGCGGCCGGCTCGTCGGTGCCCGGCGCGCCGTACGGGATCTTCCGCCACGACGTCGCCTTGCCCGGGCAGCCGGCCGAGCCGTTCTTCACCACCACCGAGGCCGGCCGGTGCGTGGCGTGCCACGTGCTGTCGCGCGACGGCACCAAGATGGCGGTGACCTACGACGGCGGCAACGGCGCCACCGCGCTGGTCGACGTCGGCACCCGCACCGCGTCGGCGCCGCTGCCCAACTGGAACTTCGCCAGCTACACCGCCGAGGGCGACAAGCTGATCGCGGCGTCCCACGGGGTGCTGTCGGTGCGCGACGCGGTCTCCGGCGACGTCCTGGCCACGATCCCGACCGCCGGCTACGCGACCCAGCCCGACGTGTCGCCGCTGGGCACCAGCCTCACGTACGTCCAGGCGACCACCGCGTCGCAGGACTGGATCTTCACCGGCGGCGCGATCCTGGCCCGCGACTACGACGCCAGCACCGGCGGCTTCGGCGCCGAGCGCGAGGTGGTGGCGACCGGCCCGAGCAACAACTACTACCCGTCGATCTCGCCCGACGGCGGCTGGGTCCTGTTCAACCGCTCGACCGGTGACTCCTACGACGACGGCAACGCGTCGCTGTGGGTGGTGCCGCTCGCTGGCGGGACGCCCATCGCGCTCGACCTCGCCGACCTCGGGCCCAACCTCACCAACTCGTGGGCGCGGTGGGCGCCGTTCGAGCAGTCGGTCGACGGTGAGGCGATGTTCTGGATCACGTTCTCCTCGAAGCGCGACTTCGGGGTCCGCCTGGTCGGCGCCAACCGGCCGCAGATCTGGATGGCGCCCTTCTTCCCCGGGCGGGCCGCCGCCGGCGTCGATCCGACCGGCCCGGCGTTCCGCCTGCCGTTCCAGGACCTCGCGACCAGCAACCACATCGCGCAGTGGACCGAGCAGGTCGTCCCGCTGCAGTGAGGCTCAGCCGCGCAACAGCCGGGTCAGCTTGCCGCGGCTGATGCCGAGCGTGCGCGCGGCCTCGCTGTGGTTGCCGCCGGCGCGCGCCACCGCCGCCGCCGCGTAGCGGCGTTCGACCTCGGCCAGCGGCAGGCCCGGCGGCAGCGTCAGGTCGTCGGTCGACGGTGCCGCCACCGCGGGCTGGGCGCCGGTCGGCGCCCGCGGCGGCTCGAGGCCGAGCTCGTGCGCCTCGATGGTGTCGTCGGCCGACAGCACCACCGCGCGCTCGATCGCGAACTCGAGTTCGCGGACGTTGCCGGGCCACGGGTGCGCGACCAGCACCGGCACCGCCCGTGGCGAGAGCAGCATCGACGGGCGCCGGTGACGCCGGCCGTACACGCCGAGGAAGTGGTGGGCGAGCGCGAGGATGTCGTCGGCGCCGCGGGCACGGAGCGGCGCCACCTCGACCTCGACCACCCGCAGGCGAAAGTAGAGGTCGGCGCGGAAGGTGCCGTCGGCGACCATCTGCGCCAGGTCGCGGTTGGTCGCGGCGACCAGGCGGACGTCGGCGGTGAGCGCCTGGCGCCCGCCGACGCGCTCGAAGCGCCGCTCCTGCACGAACCGCAGGAGCTTGCCCTGCAGCGGCAGCGGGAGCTCGCCGATCTCGTCGAGGAACAGGGTGCCGCCGTCGGCCAGCTCGACCTTGCCGGCGACCCGCGTATCGGCGCCGGTGTAGGCGCCGCGCTCGTGCCCGAACAGCTCGCTCTCGACGAGCCCCTGCGGCAGGGTCGTGCAGTCGACGTGGACCAGCGGCGCCTCGGCCCGGCGGCTGTTGACGTGGATGGCGCGCGCGACCACGCCCTTGCCGGTGCCGGTCTCGCCGCGCACCAGCACGGTGGCGTCGGTGGCCGCCGCGCGCGCGATCACGTCGTAGAGCGCCTGCATCGTCGGCGACGCGCCGACCACGTGGTTGTAGCGCCCGCCCAGCGGCACGCCCTGGCGGGCGTCGTCGCCGCGCAGCGAGGTGTAGTCGAGGGCGCGGCCGATCTGATCGGCGAGCGCGGCGGCGTAGCGCTCGTCGGCGGCGGCGAACGGTCCGCCGCGCTTGCCGAGGAGCTGCAGGACGCCGCGGACCTGGCCGCGCGCGCGCACCGGCACCGCCAGGATCGAGGTCGTGCGGTAGCCGGTCTGGCGATCGATGGTCGCCGACCACCGCGGGTCGGCGCTGGCGTCGTCGACCCGGACCGCGGCGCCGGTGGCGGCGACGTGGCCGACCACGCCGACGCCGGGCGGCACCCGCAGCTCGTCGGCCTCGGGCAAGACCGCGACGTGCGAGCGCAGCGCGCCGCTGGCGTCGTCGAGCAGCCACAAGGTCGCGCGCTCGGCGTCCATCGCGGCGGCGACCCGGGCCGCGAACCGCGCGAGCAGCTCGTCGAGCGCGACCTCGCGCGCGATCTGGGCGCCCAGATCGGCGAGCAACTCGAACTGCGGATCGTCGGGGTGCATCGAGGCGGTGACCTCCGGCAGCATAGGCCGCGTCCGCGTCAGGCCGCCACCGGGTGGACGCGCTCGCCGGCGTGCAAGACCAGGCCCTCGCGGGCGGCGATGGTCCCCGGCTGGGCCGCCGCGGCGCGCGCCTCGAGCTCGGCGAGCTGGCCGTCGGTCCGTCGAGGATCGTGGTGGAACAGCACGAGCTGGCCGACCCCGGCGGCGCGCGCGAGCTCGGCGCCGGCGGCCCAGGTCGAGTGGCCCCAGCCGACCTTGCCCGGGTACTCCTCCGGCGTGTACTGGGCGTCGTAGATGAGCACGTCGGCGCCGTCGGCGAGCTGGCGCAGCGCCGGGTCGACGCACGCGAAGTGCTCGGTGTCGGTTGCGTACACCACGCTGCGGCCGCCGGCGTCGAGGCGATAGCCGTAGACCGGATCCGGATGGTTGAGCCGGGCCACGGTGACCCGGACCTCACCGACGGTGAAGCGGTCGCGCGGGCGCACGTCGCGGGCGCGCACCTGCGGCGCGACCTCGTCGAACTCGACGGGAAAGAACGGGGCCGCCATCTGCCGGCGCAGCGCCGCCTCGAGCGGCATCACGCCGCTGGGGCCCGACACGATGTCGATGCGGTTGCCCGGCACGTACAGCGGCACGAAGAACGGCAGGCCCTGGATGTGATCCCAGTGCAGGTGCGACAGCAGGATGGTGGTCTCCGTCGGGCCGCGCGCGATCAGGCGGTCGCCGAGGCCGCGCAAGCCGGTGCCGGCGTCGAGCACGACGCGGGTGTCGCCGCAGGTGACCTCGACGCAGCTGGTGTTGCCGCCGGCGCCGGCGGTGGCGGGACCAGGGGTCGCCATCGAGCCGCGGACGCCGAGGAACGAGACGGTGAGTGGGTGTGACATGCGAGCCTCCAGCGCAGGTGGCGCTGCGGTCGGGTAGTGCAGCCGCGATGCCAGCCGCCGGCGCGAGGCGTGGCGCGGAGTTGCACGGGAGGTGCGGCGCGCGCGCTGCTCCACGCTGGCGCAGCTGCACCGCCGTGGAGCAGCCGGCGGCGTCAGTGCCGCGCCATCGCGAGATCGATCGAGTAACCGAGCACTGCGCCGACGAAGCGGTGGCCCTCGGCCTCGCGGTAGGCGCCGCCCACGAACCAGCCGTTGCCGGAGCGCGCGCGGGAGTCCTGGTAGGTGCGCCCGACGCGGAGCGCGACCATCGCCTCGAGCTCGTCGACGGCGCCCACCGTGGGGCTGCCACCGTCGCGGGCGTCGCTCGACAGCACCCAGGCGAGCCGCCCGTGGCCGAGCACGCGCAGGCGACGGCCCAGCGGCAGCTCGATCCACCACGACACCGGGACCAGCGCGGCGTCGTCGACGGTGCCAACCGCGCCCGACGCGCCGATCCCGACGACCACGCCGACGCTGCCGGCCTCGCCGAGCTGGGCGCCGAGCCCCAGCGGGTAGAGCGCGGCCTCGTAGGCGAAGCCGCCGGGGCGGGTCGAGCCGACGCCGAGCTCGAAGCCGAGGGTGGGCCCGCGGCGCCACGGACCGACGCCGCGCAGGCGTAGGCGGGCCAGGCCCAGGCCGCGCGGGGCCGCGTCGTCGTCGTCGTCGAGGACGCCGGTCTGCACGTAGCTGCCCTCGTAGTGCGCCATCACGGCGCCGCCGAGCTCGGCGGCGGCGGGGCCGGTGCGCACCGCGATCGCGACCAGCGCGCCGGCGACGATCCGCGCGGGCCCGGTCATCGGTCGGCGAATCCGATCCGGCCGCTGCCGAAGGGCACGATGATCGCCGGCGGCCACAGGTCGATGCCGAAGGACAGCCCGAGCAGGTGGACCTCGACGCCCTCCTTGAGCCCGAGCTTGAGGCCGAACAGCGGGGTCTCGACCTGGACGCCGGTGCCCTCGCTGGTCACGCCGATGCCGAACCAGCCGCGCCAGTCCTTGCCGATCGACGTCGATGGCAGGCTCGCGTGCAGGCCGCACCGGCGCAGCATCACGTCGGCGAAGGTGTTGCTGTTGGGCCCCGGGTAGAATCGATAGCGCAGCGCCGCCAGCCACCGCGGCGCCTCGGCCTCCAGGCAGGCGATGCCGGCCTCGGCATCGGCGCCGCGCCACACGCCGTGCAGCACCGGCTCGACGTACGGGTGGTTCGCGAACGGGCTGGCCAGCACCGACGGGCCGCCGACCTCGAAGGTGCGCCACTGCCGCTCGCCGGCGCGGCGCACCGCGAACCATGGGTGGCGCGCGACCTGCTCGATGGGCGGTGGCAGGCCGCCGGTTACCAGCAGCACCGTCGCCTCGTCGCTGGGCGGCACGATCAGCCGACGCGGCGCCAGCGCGCACCCGGCGACGACGAGCGCACCGAGCACGGCGACGGCGGGGCGCGATCGCGGCATCGCTCGATTGAACCCGAGCGGGGCGCCAGCGCCAAGCGAAGGGCGCAGGGGACCGGGTGGCGACGGCTCAGGGCATCCAGCCCGGGATCGCGGCGGCCTGCTCGATCCACGACAGCAACTCGGCGGGCAGCGGCGCGCCCTCGTAGAGGTCGAGGTAGCGCGTGTGCGCGACCTTGCTCGGGCCGGGCGGCGGGGGTCGCAGCGAGGTGCCGCGGAAGAAGGTCAGGCGCACGAAGCGGGTGAAGGCGTGCATCGCCAGGAACCAGCCCTGGCCGTCGACGCCGTAGAACGGCGAGTTCCACTTCACCGCCTTGGTCACCGCGGGCACCACCCGCACGATCAGCGCGTCGACCTCGGTCGCGAGCGGCGACTTCCACCCCGGGAGCGCGGCCAGGTAGGCGGCGACCGGCGCGTCGCCGTCGCCCTTGGCGATCTGCGGGTTGCCGCCGGAGAGCAACACGACCTTCTTGGCGCCGGCGCGGAGCTTGGCCTTGACCGGCGTGCGCGACGCGGCGACGCGGAGCTTGGCCTTGACCGGCGTGCGCGACGCGGCGACGCGGAGCCTGGCCTTGACCGGCGTGCGCGACCTCGGCGCGGCGGGGCGCGAGCGGGGCGTGCTCATCGGGTCAACGTCGCTCAGTCGGTGGCCTGCGGGTGGCAGTGACCGCAGTTGAAGTCGCCGACGCCGGTCTGCCAGTCGTAGTCCGACATGCCGAGCAGCGCCGCCATCCGCGGCTTGACCACGCCACCCATGAACTCGAGCCAGCGGGTCTGGTCGTCGTCGGGCGCGAGCGCCGCCCAGCCGGCCTGGGTCGGCAACGTCCACAGCTCGGGGTTGGGGAGCTGGTAGGTGCCGTCGTCGACGCCGGCGCCGTGGCAGGTCGCGCAGTCCATGTCGGCGAACGCGGGATCGAACTCGGCGAACGCGCGCCGCATCTCGGGCATGACGGTGCGCTCCATGAACGCCACCCGTTGCTCGTGGGACATGTCGGCGTAGGCGAGGTCGGCCGGCGGCGTCGCCGGCGCGCGCGGCCCGCCGCAGCCCGCCGCGACGACCACGAGCGCGACGCGCAGCGCGCCGGCGCTCACGACGCCCTTCCGAGCCGCGCGATCAGGCGCTCGCTCACCATCCGCCAGCCGTGGCGCGCGCCGCCGACGGGTTGCTTCTGCGTGGGCGCGAGGCCCGCCCGCACGAGCTCGAGCCGGGGGCCGTTCGCCGCCGGGGTCAGGGTTGAACCGCAGCACCTGGCGACGGTATCACGCGCATGATCGATCGCCGGCGCCGGTCGAGCAGCCGGTGCGACGGGCGCCACGCCTCGAGCTTACGCCGCGCTGCGCGCGAAGGCCGCCAGCGCCACCAGGGCGAACACGGTGCTGAGCATCACCGGCAACCGCGCGCCGACGAGCGCGAGCTCGGAGCCGAAGCCGACCGCGGCGTAGCGCACCCGCTGGGTGACCGAGCGGGTGGGCGCGGGCGGCATCGCGCCAGGCGAGCGCGGCGCCCGGGCGCCGTCACCGCCGGCGCCGTCGGCCACCCTCAGTCGAGGTCGAACACCAGGAGCTCGGCGTCGTCGCTGGCGCGCACGCGCACGTGCGGCTCGTCGGTGAGCTGCTGCCGCCGGGTCCGGAGGGTGACGTCGCCGAGCTGGACCCGCCCGCGCGCGACCTGGACCCAGGCGGCGTGGCTCCGGCGCCAGCGGCCCTCGGCGGCCTCGCCCGCGCGCAGGCGGCCGGCGTGCCGCGCGCGGCCGCGTTGATCACCAGGCCGCCGTCGGCGCCGTCGGGCGACGCCACCAGGCGCAGGCCGTCGCCGGTCGGGAACCTGCGCTGGTCGTAGCTCGGCGGGCCGCCGCGGGTGCGCGGCAAGAGCCAGATCTGCAGTGAGTGCACCGGCTCGCTGGTCGAGCCGTTGAACTCGTGGCACTGATGCCGGTGCCGGAGGCTCATGCGCTGGACGTCGCCGGGGCGGATGACCGGAGCCGGTGCCCATCGAGTCCTTGTGGGCGAGGGCGCCGTCGAGGACGTACGACAGCGATCTCCATGTCGCGGTGCGGGTGCGCGCCGAAGCCGCGGCCCGGCGCGACCCGGTCCTCGCTGATGACCCGCAGCGCGCGCAGGCCCATGCGCCGGGTCGTGGTACTCGCCGAACGCAGGAACGAGTGGTGGCTGTCGAGCCAGCCGTGGTTGGTGGCCGCGGCGGTGGCGGGGCGGACGGTCAGCAGGGTTCCTCCGGGGGATGTGGTGGTGCGCACCACCGTGGGGTCGGTGAGGCCGGGTCGCATCCGCTCCGCGCTGGGACAGTCTGTCCTGCCTGGGCGGCGCCGTCGCGTACGCCCGGCCGATCCGGCGATCGCGCCGGCGGTGGATCCGCTAGCATCGTCAGCCTCAACCGGAGGATGTCGTCGATGCCGACCTGGAAGTCGTCTCTGCTGGGTGGCGTCGTCGCGCTCGCCCTGGGCTGCGGGCCGTCGTCGACGCTGGGCGACCTCGACGGCGGACCGACGCCGACCTGCGAGGTGGGTGAGGTCCAGGCCTGCTACTCCGGCCTGCCCGGCACCGACGGCGTCGGCGACTGCCGCGCCGGCGAGCAGGCGTGCGGCGACGATCGCCAGTGGGGGCCGTGCCTGGGTCAGGTCACGCCGACCAGCGAGGTGTGCGGCAACGGCGGCGACGAGAACTGCAACGGCCAGGTCGACGAAGACGTCGATCTCGACGGCGACGGCTACACCACCTGCGGCGGCGATTGCTGCGACTCGACCGCCGACGGCTGCGCCAGCCCGACCCTGGTCAACCCGGGCGCGTTCGAGGCCGACGGCAACGGCCTCGACGACGACTGCGACGGTGGCGTCGACAACGTGGCGGCGGCGTCGTGTGACACCGGCCTGGCCAGCAACTCCGCCGACGGCCTCGACTACGGCGCCGCGATGGAGCTGTGCCAGCGCACCACCGATGAGCCGGGCGCGACCTGGGGCCTCATCAGCGCGACGTTCTCCCGCCCGTCGGGCTCGGGCAACCCCGACGCCGCGCAGCGCTCGATCCGCACCGCGTTCGGCGCCACCGTGCCGCGCGCCGGCGCGTCCTTCGCGGTGCTGTCGACCGGCCACGCCGCGGCGCCCGGCCAGACCATGCCGGGCTTCGTCGACTTCCAGGACTCGTCGGTGCAGGGCGACTCGAGCGCGGTGCCGGCGGACTGGCTCGCGGCCAACGGCGGCGACCTGCCCAACGCCCCGGGCTGCCCGCCGCCCGACGACAACACCGCGCGTGATCCGATCATGCTGACGCTGCGGCTGCGGGTGCCGACCAACGCCCAGAGCTTCACCCTGGCGACCAACTTCATGAGCGCCGAGTACCCCGAGTGGGTGTGCAGCCCGTACAACGACTTCTTCGTCGTGCTGCTCGACTCGAGCTTCGCCGGCACCCCGGCCAACCCCGCCGACAAGAACCTGGCGATCTACACGGCGCCGGATGGTGGGCAGTACCCGGTCGGCGTCAACCTCGCGTTCGGCGACACCGGGTTGTTCCAGCAGTGCGAGAACGGCGCCACCGGGTGCGCCGATCCGTCGGTGGCCGGCAACGTCACCACGTGCGTCGGCACCGCGGAGCTCGTCGGCACCGGCATGGACGTGCAGGATCCCGACGCGCCGTTCCCCGACGACCCCGGCGTGTGCGGCAACAACGACCTGCTCGGCGGCGGCACCGGCTTCCTCGAGACCCGCGGCAACGTGGTGCCCGGCGAGATCATCACGCTGCGCATCGCGCTGTGGGACACCAGCGACGGCTACTACGACTCGGTGGCGATCCTCGACTCGTTCCGGTGGGGCGTCGAGCCGTCGCAGCCAGGCACCGTGGTGGTCGATTGATCGCCCGGGCGTGCGCGCTCGGCCTGCTCGCCGTCGGCGCGCTCGCGTGCGGTGATCCGGCCCCGACCTCGCCCGACGCCGCGGCTCCGGATCTGGCGTTCGAGGCCGACGGCGCCTGGGGCGCCGGCACCCACCGGTTCGAGGTCGCCGCCGGGGACCGCGCCCTGGTGGTGCAGGCGGTGTACCCGGTGGCCGCGAGCGCCGCGGTGGCGGTGGCCGATCTCGAGGCGGAGCCACGGCGTTCACCTACGCCGAGCTGGTGGCGACGGCGCCCGCCGGGTGTCCGACCGCGACCGTCGAGGTCGCCGTCGACGCGCCGCCGGCGACGCCGCCCGCCGGAGGGTTTCCGCTGGTCCTGCTGTCGCACTGCCACGAGTGCACGCGGCTGTCGCAGGTGAGCACCGCGCGCCGGCTGGCCACCCACGGCTTCGTGGTGCTCGCCGTCGAGCACACCGGCAACACGCTGTGGAACCAGCTCGCCGGCGACGGCGTCGAGCTGTCCGAGGCGTTCCTCGCGGTACGCGCGGCCGACGTGATCGCGGTGCTCGACGCCGCCGGCGACGCGCCGCTGGGGCTCGGCGCCACCCTCGATCTGGCGCGGGTCGGCGTGGTCGGCCACAGCTACGGCGCGGTGACCGCCGGCCTGGTGGCGCAGCGTGACGCTCGCATCGGCGCGGCGGCGGCGCTGGCGGCGCCGATGGAGAACCCGCTGCTCCCCGGTGTCACCGTCGCCGACCTCGCGGTGCCACTCCTGTTCGAGGTCGCCGTCGAGGACAACAGCATCACCGAGCTCGGCAACCTGTTCATCCGGAACAACTTCGAGGACGCGCCCGGCCCGGCGTGGAAGCTGGAGCTGGCCGACGCCGGACACTGGTCGGTGTCGGACCTGGTCGGGTTGGTGCCGGCCTTCGCCGCCGGCTGCGGCGACGGCGTCCGTCAGACCGACGAGACGCCGTTCACCTACCTGGCGCCGACCGTCGGGCGCGCGATCGCCGCGGCCACCGTGACCGCGTTCTTCGCGGCGACCTTGCGAAGCGAGCCCGGCGCCCAGGCCTACCTCACCTCGGGACGACCGACCGGCGTCGTCGACGCCCAGGCGCGCACGCCGTGAGCCGCGTGGCGACGCGCGCGACGCGCTGCTACCGTCTCACCATGAAGACGGCCGCGCTGACGTCCATGCTGGTGGCCTGTGGTCCTCGCGGCGCGTCGACGCCACCGCCGAGCGAGCGAGCGTCGGCGACCACCGACGCGGCCACCGCCGCCGCGCCGACCACGGCGCCGACCTGCAACCCGCTCGGCTTCGTCGCCGGCACCCAGGCGCCGCCGGCGGAGGTCCAGGCCGATGGTCGCGACGCCGCCGCGGCGCGCGCCGCCGCCGACGGGTGGCGGTTGCCGCCGTCGGTGACGTTCACGGTGGAGCCGGCCCAGGTCGCCGGCGGCCGGGCGACCCTGCGCGGCGTGCTCGCGAACGGCGGCGCCGCGCCGGCGGAGGTGTTCCTGGTCGAGGCCGGCAGCCTGTACTTCTACGCCACCCTCGTCGGCGACGGGCTGGTGCGGCGGCCGCAGCCGGCGCCCGCGGCCGACGCGCCGCCACCCCCGCCGCCCTTGTTCCCCGAGCCGCACGGCTACACGTTGCCGCCGGGCGCGCGCTGGCCCTTCGAGGTGCAGCTCGAGCTCGGCTGCTGGGCGCTCACGCCTGGCCAGGCCGTCACCGCGCACTGGTGGCTGGCCACCGCCGGCGACGGGGTTGCAGGGCGAGCTGTCGCTCACCGCGCCGTAGCGCCCATCGCGCGGCCGGCGATCATGCGTCGAGCACCACCTCGCCGTGGGCGTGGGCCTGACACGCGAGCACCACGCCGCGCGCGCGATCATCGGCGGTGAGCGCGTCGGTGGCGCCCATCGTCACCCGCCCACAGCACCTCGTCTTGCACTGGCCGCAGATGCCGGAGCGACACTCGTAGGGCAGGTCGATGCCGGCCTGCTCGGCGCCGTCGAGGAGCGTGGTGACCACCGGCAGCTCGAGGCGCTGGCCGGCGCGCCGGAACTCGACGGTGGCGACCCCGCCGGCGTCGTCGACCTCGGCCGCCTCGGTCGGGGCGGCGCTCGCGAGCTCGGCCGGCGGCGACACGAACGCCTCGGTGTGGAGCCGCGCCGAGGGCACCCCCGAGCTCGAGCAGGGTCCGTGACGGCGTCCATCATCGGCTGCGGCCCGCACAGCCAGATCGGCGCCGACGTCAGCTCGGGCACTTCGCGCCGCAAGAGCTCGGCCGAGATGTACCCGCGGTCGCCGGTCCAGGCGTCGTCGTCGCCGCTGATCGTCACGCACACGTGCAGGTTGGGGAACCGGGCCGCCAGGTAGCGCAGCTCCTCGGCGAACACCACGTCGCCGCCGGTGCGCACGGCGTAGAGGAGGTGGATGTGCCCCGGCCAGGCGCGATCGGTGAGGCTGCGGATCATCGACATCATCGGCGTGATGCCGACGCCGCCGGCGAGGAGGACGATCCGCGGCACGTCGGCGTCGCCGGCGAACACGAAGCGCCCGGCCGGCGCCGCCACCTGCAGCGTGCTGCCGACGGCGAGGGTGTCGTGCAAGTGGCCCGACACCCAACCGTCGGCCTTGCGCTTGATCGTGACCTCGCAGTAGTCGCGCCGGGTCGGCGACGACGCGATCGTGTACGAGCGCCGCACCCGGTGCTCGCCGATGATGAGCACCAGGTTGAGGTACTGGCCGGCCTGGTAGTCGAACGGCAGCGGCCCGCCGTCCTCGGCGGTCAGGCGGAACGTGCGGACGTCGGCGCTCTCGTCGAAGATCGCCGCGACCCGCAGCCGGCCTGACCAGAACCTGGGCCGGGTCGCCCCGGCGAGGCGTGGCGCCGGCGGCCGGCGCGCGGCCCGACGCAGATCGACGTAGTGCGCGACCGCCCGGTAGCCGAGCAGGCCGACCAGCACGATCGCGAACACCCGGGGCCGACTGACGTCGGACTTCACCAGCAGGTAGAAGTGGACGACGCCGGCGCCCGCGGCCACGTAGGCCAGGCGGTGCAACAGCTTCCAGCGGCGGCCGCCGAGCCGGGCGACCATGCCATCGGTCGAGGTGATCGCGAGCGGCACCATCGCCAGCACGCCGATCGCGCCGATGAGCAGGTACTGGCGGGCCCAGATCTCGGCGAGCAGGCCGCCGACGTCGAGCTCGCGATCGAGCACGAAGTAGATGCCGAGGTGGGCGAGCACGTAGCCGAACGCCAGCAGCCCGAGCGCGCGGCGCACCGCGATGAGCCGGCTCCAGCCGGTGAGCCGACGCAGCGGCGTGATCGCCAGCGACGAGATCAACGCGAGCAGCGCGAGCAGGCCGGTGGTGTGCAGCGCATAGCTGACCGGGTTGACCCCGAGGGTGCCCGCCTGCGCCCCCCACACCAGCAGGGCCGCCGGCACCAGCGCGTTGACGACGAGGAGGACCTTGGCGAAGCCGACGGTGACGAGGCGCTCAGAAGTTGGCACGGAGATCCATCCCGGCGTAGAGGCTCGCGACCTGCTCGCCGTAGCCGTTGAAGGGCAGGGTCGGGCGCCGACCGCTCTCGCCGATGCGCTGCTCGGTGGCCTGGCTCCAGCGCGGGTGCGCCACCGCCGGGTTGACGTTGGCGAAGAAGCCGTACTCGCTGGGCGCGTAGCGGCTCCAGGTGGTGACCGGCTGGGTCGCGACCAGGTCGAGCTTGACGATCGACTTGATGCCCTTGAAGCCGTACTTCCACGGGATCACCAGGCGGATCGGCGCGCCGTTCTGGCCTGGCAGGCGGCGGCCGTAGAGGCCGCTGGCGAGCAGCGTCAACGGGTGCATCGCCTCGTCGAGGCGCAGGCCCTCCACGTACGGCCACGGCAGGGCGTTGCCCCGCTGTCCCGGCATGCGCTCAGGATCTTCGAGCGTGGTGAACGCGACGTAGCGAGCGTCGGCCATGGGCTCGACGGCGGCCAGCAGGCGCGACAGCGAGTAGCCGGCCCACGGGATGACCATCGACCACCCCTCGACGCAGCGCATCCGGTAGACCCGCTCCTCGGGCGGCGCCAGCCGCAGCAGGTCGTCGAGGTCGAAGGTGCGCGGCTTGTGGACCAGCCCGCCGACCTCGAGCTTCCAGCCGTCGGTGCGAAAGTTCGCCGCCAGCGCGGCGACGCCGTCCTTGTCGGTGGTGAACTCGTAGAAGTTGTTGTAGTTCGACACGCTCAACAGCGGGGTCCTGGCCTCGCTGGTGGCGAAGCCGCGGACCGCGGCGTCGGCCGGCAGCGGCACCAGGTCGGCCAGCGCCTCGGTGTCGACCGCGCGCAGGTCGACGCCGTTGAGGCGTCGGTAGAGCCACCCGGTCGCGGCGACGCTGCCGGCGAGCAGGCCGGCCCGCATCAGGGTGCGCCGGTTGAGGTAGGTCGACTCCGGCGTGATCTCGCCGGCCGGGGGCTCGTCGCGCGACATGGGCGGGCAGCCTACGCCGCCGCGGCACCGCGGTTACGGTGGGCCGCGCCGATCCGCGCGGCGACGCGGAGTCACGGTGACGCTTCGGTGGCAGCGGAGCGGCGGCCGCGCAGCGCCCCGCGCAGCAGCTCGAGCAGGTCGCGAGCGGTGGCCCGACACAGGATCCACGCGGCGCCGACGTAGGCCGCCGCCCCGACGAGGATCTCGACCACGAGGTGGAGCAGCGGCGCGGCGTCGCCGAGCGCGAGGCGCACCAGCAGCACCGCGCCGACCATCACGCCGCACGCGGCCAGCGGCTGCAGGAACCCGCGCACCAGCACCAGGGGCCGCGGGCCCTCCTTCGACACCATCCACACGCCGCCGATCGCGGTGAGGCCGAAGGCGACGCCGACGGCGCCGGCGGTCGCGTGCAGCCCCAGCGGCGCCAGCGCGAACATGCCGCCGATGAGCACGATCACCTTGGCCAGCTCGAGGCGCATCAGCAGGCCGGTGCGATCCTGGGCCTCGAGGTAGGCGCCGATGACCCAGGTCACCGGCCGGAACACGCTGAGCGCGGCGAGGATCGTGAGCAGCGGCGCCACGCCCTGCCACTGGTCGTCGAGCGCGACCGCGATGAGCGGCGTCGCCACCACGCCGAGGCCGACCGCGAGCGGGAAGATGATGAGCGACAGCAGCGCGGTCGAGCGCTCGAAGGCGCGCGGGCGGCGCTCCGGCGGCAGCGCCGCCATCGACGGCAACAGCACCTGCGCGAGCTGCTCGCCGACCTGCACCGCGGGGATGTCGGCGAGGTTGTAGGCCAGGTTGTACAGGCCGGTCGGGCCGGCGCCAAACAGGTGGGCGAGGGTGAGGTTGTCCCAGTAGCGCGAGCCGTTGTGCGCCACCGACTGCACGCACAGCGGCAGCCCGTAGCGCAGCATGTCGCGGTAGCGCGCCCACGACAGCCGGGTCGGCGTGGCCCACGCGCGCCAGCCGGCCGCGGTCATCACGATCGAGGTCATCACCACCGCCTGGACCAGGTTGCCGACGATGATCGCGTCGCCGCCCCAGCCGCGCACCGCGAGCGCGACCGCGGTGACCGTGTACGCCAGCTCGCCGAGGGCCTGCTGCAGGCCGAGGGCGCGGAACTCCATGCGGCGCATGAGCACGCGCTCGGACATGCCGCCCATGCGACGGATGAACATGACCAGCGCCATGCCGGGGATGAAGCGCGCGGCCCCGGGCGCGTCGAGCACGCCGGCGAGGTGGCCGCCGAGCAGCGCCACCGCGCCCAGGCCGACGACGCCCATCACCAGGTACGCCATCGTCGCGTGGAACATCACCTCGGCGGCGTCGTCGCCGCGGCCCTTGACCACCGCGTAGGAGCCGAAGCCCCAGATGCTGGCCCAGTTCGCGGTCATCGCCACGATCGCGGCCACCGACACCTCGCCGATGACCTCGGGCGCAAGCAGGTGGGTCATGACGATCGTGCCGGCGACGCCGACGGCGCGCGCGCCGAGGCTCGACAGGATCGTCCACACCGCCCCACGAGCCGCCTTGTGGGCGAGTGACATCGCGGCATCCTCGCCGGGTGCATGCGCGCTCGCAAGCGGCCGAGGCCGCCGTGCGACGGCGCGCGGCTCAGCGCACCGGGGCGGCGGGCGCCTCGGGGATCGCCGTCACCAGGAGGTCGTGGCGGCCGGTGACGAACACCCGCCGGCGGTGCTGCTGCAGGTAGCGCCGGTAGAACGCGACGTCCTTCACCACCAGGCCGAGCTCGGGCTGGGTGTAGTTGACCTGGCGAGCGCCGTGGACGAGCTCGCCGGCGTGGTAGCGCCCGTTGGGCACGCCCAGGATCACCGCGCCGCGCGGCGTGAGGTGATCGGCGACGATCGCGCGGAGGAGCGACCGGTCGTCCACGCCGGGGCTCTGCAGCACGCCGAACGCCAGCACCAGGTCGAACCGGCCGAGCGCGAGCGCGCCGAGCTCGCCGAGATCGGCCTCGACGAACGTGCCGGTGGGCACCGCCACCTGCGCCAGCGCCAGGGCGGAGGCGGCGCGATCGACGCCGGTGGCGCGCGCCCCCAAGACCCGCGCGCACACGTGGGCGAGCAGCTCGCCGCGGCCGCAGCCGAGGTCGAGCACCCGCGGCGCCGGCGGCAGCGCGGCGCGCTCGAGGGCGTCGGCGAGATCGAGCACCAGGCCCGGATCCTCGAGCTTGCGCACCCGCGCGAAGGTCGAGGTCGCGCCGTAGCGCTCGCGATCGTCGTCGGCGAGCTGGCGAGGTCGCCACGGCGGCAGCCGCTCGAAGGTGAGGCGCACCCAGGGCGGCGTGGTCGGGCGCGGGGTGGCCAGCCGGAGCCCGAGGCGATCGGCGAGCTCGACCCACACCCGCCACGGCCGGTGCCGCGCGATGGTGCCGTCGGGGAGCGCGAGCGGCTCGCCGGGAAAGCGGCCGCGCCCGAGGTCGGGATCGACGACGTCGAGCTCGACGGTGTCGTCGCCGCGGGCGAGCGCGCCGGTCAGCGCGTCGACGAGCTCGACCAAGGTCGCGTCGGCGCGCACAGTGGCAGCGTACCGCGGCCGCCGCCGCCCAGCGCGCCGCCGATCGCACCGGCCTCGCGTCAGGGCGTCGCCGCGCCCGCGCGGGACGCCACCTCGCGATACACCCGCGGCGGCAGCGCGGTGGCGCGGCGCCAGGCCGCCGCGAACTCGTCGGCCATCCACGCCACCGCCTGCGGGGACGGATCCTCCCACAGCAGCGCCTCGCCGCTGGCGGAGGTGACGCCGAGCACCGCCGACGGGTCGGCCGCGCGCCGGATGAGCGCGGCGATGCCGCCGAGCAGGCCCTCGCTACCGGGCACCCAGCGGATCTCGATCGTGGGGCGCGCCACCACCTCGTGCAGGCGCCGCCATCCGACCGCCGGCGTCGTCCACGCGGCCAGCCGCGCGCGCAGCTCGGACGAGCGCTCGACGTCGGCGTGCTCCGACGGCGGGAGCCCGCTCGAGCAGACCAGCTCGACCCGGGCCAGCGAGGCGATGGGCTCGACGGTCAGCTCGGGCAGCGCGGCGCGAAAGTCACCGGCGAGGCGGTGGTAGCCGAGGGCGCCCACGAGCCGTCCGGCGAGGTAGCCCCGCGGCAGACCACCCCGGCGTGCGCTGTGCCGGAGGACCGGCAGCGAGGGCTTCGACGTCATCGCGCGAACGATGGTCGACCCATTGGGTGGAGTCAACCCAATAGGGTGTTCAATGTTGATGGCAGCTGCGCCAGCGTACGGCGCGATGACCGCACCAGCCCTCGACCCTGTCTATCGCAGGGTCGGTGAGCGCATCGCCGCCCTACGCCAGGCCCGGGCGGTGACCCAGGCCGAGCTCGCCGAGCGGATCGGCGTCGGCACCGGCTACATCGGCAAGATCGAGAGCGGCACCCGGCGGATCCAGCTCGAGACCCTGCGCCAGATCGCCACTGCGCTGCGCGCGCCGCTGGCGTCGCTGTTGCCCGAGCCGCGCACCATCGCCCGCGAGCGGGGCCCCGGCTATCGCGGGGTGCGGCCGAGCACCCTCAGCGACGACGAGGTGCGAGAGCTGGTCGAGCTCCTCGATCAGCTCGATCGCCCGACCGCCCAGGCCTTGCTGACCCTGGTCCGTCGCGTCGGCGGCAAGCGCTGACGCGGCGGCGCCGCGCCTCACAGCAGGCGCCGCAGCCGGAACGCGATCCAGGCGGTGATCCGGCGCAACCAGCCGCGGGCGCGCCAGCGCGCGAGGTCGAACGGCTCGGTCCGCGCCAGCGCGGCCTCGAACTCGGTGACCAGGGTGCCGGCGAAGTCGGCGTCGAGCGACTCGACGGCGATCTCCAGGTTGCCGACGAGGCTGCGATGGTCGAGGTTGTAGCTGCCGACCTTGGCCCAGGCGGCGTCGATGACCGCGGCCTTGGCGTGCATCATCGGGCCGCGCCAGCGGTGGATCTTCACGCCGAGGCGAGCCAGCCGGCCCTGGACGTAGAGGCTGGCCAGGCCGACCAGCGCCACGTCGGAGCGGCCGGGCACGATCACGCGGACGTCGACGCCGCGCGCCACCGCGCGCACCATCGCCCGGCGCAGGCCGCGATCGGGCAGGAAGTAGGCGTTCATCAGGTAGGCGCTGCGCTCGGCGCGGTTGAGCGCGGTCAGGTAGGCGCGGCGGAACGCGCGGCGCCGGCGGCGCAGGGCGTTGTCGATGAGGCGCGCGAAGCTGTCGCCGGCGGGCGTCAGGTCGACGTGGTCGGCGGTCGGCGGCGTCAGGTACGGCTGGCCGCCGGCGTACACCCACGCGCGCCGGAACGAGCGCGCGAAGTCGGCCACGATCGGGCCGCGCATCTCGCAGTGCAGGTCGTACCAGCCGTGGCCGCCGTCGCGCTCGTCGGCGTAGTCGTCGGCGATGTTGAGGCCGCCGGTGAACGCGACCTCGTCGTCGACCACCAGCACCTTGCGGTGATCGCGCTGCGAGAGGTTGAAGCGGCGGCGCCACGGCGCCAGCGGGTGGAAGTCGACGACCTCGATGCCGGCGGCGCGCAGGCTGTCGAGGTAGGGCGCCGGCAGGCCGAAGCCGCCGATGGCGTCGTACAGCAGGCGCACGGTGACCCCGGCGGCGGCGCGTTCGATCAGCGCGGCGGCGAAGCGATGGCCGGTGAGATCAGCGACCAGGATGTACGTCTCGAGGGCGATGGTCCGGCGCGCGCCGGCGATGGCGGCGAGCATCGCGGTGAAGGTCTCGCCGCCGCCGCGCAGCAGCCGGAGCTGGTTGCCGGCGCGCCAGCGCTCGGTGCCGCGGGTGTAGCGCCGCAGCTCGGGCGGCAGGGTCGGCGCCGGCATCACCACCCGCTGGCTGCGGCTGATGCGTCGGAGCTCGCGCGCCGTGAGGGTCACCGACGGCCTCGGCGCGCCGCGGAGGGGGGGCGCCGGGGCGCGGCGCGTGGCGTCGGCGTCGGGGTCGCGCCGGCGTCGGGCGTGGCGTCATCGGCAGGCGCTTCGTCGCCGTCGTCGTCGTCGTCAGCGGCGTCGTCGAGATCCTGCAGGCGGATGCCGTGGCCGATCGTCGGCGCCAGCACCGCGCTCGCCACCTCGTAGCGCACGCCGGTGACGGTGAAGGTCGCCTCGCCCGCGGGACGCCGTACCGAGACCTCGTCGCCGACGGCGCGCCCGAGCAGCGCGCGCGCCACCGGCGCGTCCATGCTGATCCGCCGGGTCCTGGCGTCGGACTCGTCGGGACCGACGATCTGGTACTCGACGGTGGCGCCGTCCTCGTCCTCGAGCGTCACCCACGCGCCGAAGAACGCGCGCGACGGATCCTTGGGCGCCTCGGTCACCACGGTCACCGCGTCGAGCCGCTTGACCAGGAAGCGCACCCGGCGATCGATCTCGCGCAGCCGGCGCTTGCCGTAGATGTAGTCGGCGTTCTCCGAGCGATCGCCGAGCGCGGCGGCGTCGGACACCGCCTGGGTCACCCGCGGCCGCTCGACCTTCCACAGGTGATCGAGCTCCTCGCGCAGGCGGCGGGCGCCGCCGGCGGTGATGTACGCCGAGCGAGGCGGCGCCGGTGGCCGGTAGCGCGTCGACATCGGCGGCACGATATCGCGAACCGGCGGCGCCGGCGCCGCGCGGTCAGTCGAGGGCGACCTTGCCGGTCGACCAGTACGGCCGCACGGAGGCGGGCCCGCGCGTGGACGCGCCCAGCTCGCGGCGCACCCGCTGGATGGTCTGGGCCCGGCCGGTGAGCGCCACCCGGGCCGTCGGTCGGGACGCCAGCGCCGCCCGCACGCCGTCGACGAGGGCGCCGAGGTGGCCGTCGTCCCCGACCCTCGCCACCGGCGTGGCCTCGACGCCGAGCGCGCGCGCCGCCGCCCGGGTGCCGTCGACGTCGTCGACCTCGAGCACGGCGTGGACGTCGCGCCCGGCCCGGGCCACGGCGGTCGCCACCGCCAGCGAGGTCTCGTCGCCGACGATCACCACCGCGCCGTCGACGCCGAGGTCGAGGGAGCGCTGCGGCCCGACGAAGCGGCAGCGCTCGCCCTCGCGCAGGGCGCCGATCCAGCGCCCGGCGACGCACGCGTCACGACGAAAGAGCACGAGCTCGACCTGTCCGGCCGCGGCGTCCCAGCCGATGGGGGTGAAGGTGCGGACGTCGGCCGACGGCAGCAGCACCTGAACCTTGTCGCCCGGCCGGGCGGTGACGCCGCGCAGGCCGGCGCCGGCCAGGGTGATCCGGCGCAGCCAGGGCGCCAGGTCGACGGCCGCGACGAGCTCCGCCTCGCGCAGCGCCAGCCGGCCGACCAGGGAGAGGAGGCGCCCCTTGGCGGAGCTCATGGGGTGGCCATCGCGGCGAACCAGCGCATGCCAAACAGCCTGGCAAAGACCGCGGCAAACGGTCGTCATCGCGTCGCAAGATCACGAAACCGCAACGAAACTTCACGAAGCGAGGCGACTGGGCGCGGGCCTGGGTCGCGGCGGCGGGGCGCGCCTGGGGTATGCTCCGACGTCCCCGCGCGATGGCCACCGAGATCCTCATCGTCGTCGCGCTGATGCTCGCCAACGGGCTGTTCGCCGGCGCCGAGATCGCGGTGCTCAGCGTCCGCAAGACCCGGCTGTCGGAGTTCGTGCGCCGGCGCGATCGCCGGGCGCTGGCGGTGCAGGCGCTGCGCGACGAGCCCGAGCGCTTCCTGGCCACCGTGCAGATCGGCATCACCGTGGTCGGCACCGCCGCCGCGGCCTTCGGCGGCCACCAGATGGCCGGCTCGTTCACGCCGCTGTTCGAGCGCCTCGGGCTCGGCTCCTCGGCCGACGAGATCGCGTTCATCTTCGTGGTCGTGATGATCTCGTTCTTCGAGATCGTGCTCGGCGAGCTGGTGCCAAAGTCGCTCGGCCTGCGCTTCTCCGACACCTACTCGTTCATCGTCGCCCGCCCGCTGCTGGTGCTGGCGCGCATCATGCGGCCGCTGGTGTGGTTCTTCACCGCGGCCTCCAACGTGGTGCTGCGCCTGTTCGGCGATCGCACCACCTTCACCGAGGCCCGGCTGTCGCGCGACGAGCTGCAGCAGCTCGTCGAGGAGGCCGCCAAGACCGGCTCGGTCGATCCGCGCGCCAGCGAGATCGCGTCGCGCGCGCTCGGCTTCGGCGAGGTATCGGTGGCCGAGGTCATGGTCCCGCGCAGCCGGGTGGTGGCGCTGCGCCGCGAGGCGCCGGTCGCCGAGATGCAGCGGATCCTCCTCGAGGAGGGCCACAGCCGGCTGCCGGTGTACGACGGCACGCCCGACAACGTGGTCGGCTACATCGTCGCGCGCGACGTGCTCGCGCTGTCGTGGGAGCACGAGCTGGTGGTGCTGCAGGACATCCTGCGCCCGGCCTACCAGGTGCAGGAGGGCGCCCGCGGCATCGACGTGCTGCGCGAGATGCAGCGCCGGCGCTCGCAGATGGCGCTGGTGATGGACGAGCACGGCGGCCTGGCCGGCCTGGTCACCATCGAGGACCTCATCGAGGAGCTGGTCGGCGACATCTTCAGCGAGGACGACGAGCCCGAGACCTACCTGGCGCGCGAGCCGGGCGGCACCGCGCTGGTCGAGGGCTGGGCCCCGGTGCGCAAGGTGAACCGCGATCTCGACCTCGACCTTCCGGTCGGCAAGGACCGCACCACCATCGCCGGCCTGTGCATGTCGCTGGCCCAGGCGATCCCGCAGACCGGCGAGCGCCTGACCACCACCGACGGCACCATCCTCGAGATCGTCGACGCCTCGCCGCGGCGCGTGCGCAAGGTGCGCCTGCACCCGGTGCCCGAGCGCGGCACTCCCGACGGCGCGGCCGCCTCCGACGAGGGCGACGCCGGCGACGAGGACCGGGGCTGAGCCCGCGGCTCGCGCCGGATCGGGTAGACTCGACTCCCAATGGCGCTGCACATCGCGCGCGATTCGGCCGCGGCCGATCACCTCGTGCACGGCTGGTCGCTGGGCACGGTCGCCGACGACATCGAGATCACGTGCGCCGACGACGAGCAGGTCGTCTTGTGCCCGGCGTGGGCGGTGGGCGAGCGCCTCGGCCCCGGCACCCACACCTGGCGCAACCCCGATCTGTCGCGACCGGCGGCGGCGTACTTCGTGTTGACCTCGCCGGTGGAGGTGCCGTTCGAGCTGGTGACGCGCTTCATGCTGCCGTCGACGCGGCGACCGGTGCAGCTCCGGGCCCAGGGCTCGGTGATGGTGCGCGCCGCCGACGCCGCGATCCTGGTGGCGCAGTTCGTCGGGCTGCCGTTCGACGATCTCAACCGCGGGCTCCTGCGCAGCGTGTCGGCCAGCGTCGAGCGCATCGCCGCGCGGCTGCTCACCCACCGCGTGGTCGAGCTCGGTGATCCCGAGGCCGTGACCCACCCGGCCGCGGTCGGCGAGCTGGTCGACGACCTGGTCAGCTACGGGCCCACCGCCGGCGCGGTGTTCGGGCTCGAGCTGACCCGCTTCCTCGGGCTCGAGGTCGCCGCCGACGACGGCCAGCCGCCGGGGCCGCCGTCGGCGCGGCGGCGCACGGCGGCGCCGACGCGGCAGGGCTGGGCCGGCGGCCCCAGCGGCGCGGAGGTGGTGGTGCCCGACGCGGCGGCGTGGTCGCCGAGCGCCGACGCGACCATCCCGGCGATCCCGACGCCGATCCCGGCGGGCTGGGGGCCGGGTGACGCCGCGGAGGCCAAGCCGCGAGGCAACCACCGCGCGCCGACCTTGCCGTCGATGGCGCCGCTGGCGGTGCCGCCGCCGACGCCGGGGCCGCCGCTGGCGTCGCGGGCGCCCGGCGACGGCGCGATCCCGCACGAGATCGCCGAGGCCGCCACGCCGCCGGCGGGCGTGCGCTCGGGGATGATCGGCATCGGCGTCGGCCGCATCGGCGAGGCCGCCGCCCACGCGGCGCCAGCCACGCCGGCCCCGCGCGCGACCACGCCGGAGCCCGTCGTCGACGGCTTCGACGCCGGCGCCCGGGTGCTGGTGGCCGGTCCCGACGGGCGCCTGGTGGCGGCGGTGGTGCGGACGCGGCAGGCCGGCTACTACCAGCTCGAGATCGGCGGCTCCGGCGAGGTGGTGTGGGTGCCGCAGGCCACCGTCGTGGCCGAGCCGTCGTAGCGGCCACACGCGCTTGCTACGATGACCGCATGCGATCGCGTCACGCGCTCAGCGCGCTGTTCGGGTTGGTCGCCGGCTGCGGCTCGGCGGACTCGGTGACCCTGGTGCAGTACACCGAGGCGCCGGCGCCGGTGGTCGGCGGCGGCGTGAAGCTGTGGCTCGGTGATGTCAGCGGCGGCGCCAGCGCCGAGGTCCGGGTGCTCGCGCCCGACGGCGCGGTCCTGGCCCAGGGCTACCTCGCGCGCGGCGACGAGCTCGGCTTCTCCTCGGCGGCAGGCCGTACGCGGTGGTGGCGGTGGGCTACGAGGATCAGGTGTTCGACGATCGCGGCACCCTGCGGGTCGAGGCGCGACCGGCGCGGCCGGCGGCGGTCGCTGCGGTTGCCGCAGCGCTCGCGCACGCCGCTGCCGGGCGTGGCCGGCGTCGACGTCGAGTTCGACGACATCACCGAGGGCACGCGCGCGCTCATCCGCATCCGCACCAGCGCCGACGACGGCGTCCTCGCCGAGCGCGACGCCGTCGCCGGGGACACGATCCCGTTTGCCTGGGGCGGCGCGAGCTACGTCGTGCGGGTGGTGGCCTACGAGGACCACGCCGTGCACACCGACTACGCGCTGATCCGGGTCGAGCGGCCGTAGCCGGGCGCCACGCCAGCTCGCTAGCCCTTCTTCTTGCGGGGCAGGATGCCCATCAGCTTGCAGATGATGCCCAGCATGATCTCGTCGGCGCCGCCGCCGATCGACATCACCCGGACGTCGCGGTAGGCGCGCGACGCGACGTTGTCCCACATGAAGCCCATGCCGCCCCAGTACTGCAGGCAGCTGTCGGCCACCTCGCGCGAGAGCCGGCCGGCCTTGAGCTTGGCCATCGACGCCAGCCGGGTGACGTCGACGCCGGCGACGTAGTCCTCGACGCAGCGCCAGGCCAGCGCCCGCAGCGCCTCGACCTCGGTGGCCAGCTCGGCGAGGCGGAAGTGGATCACCTGGTTGTCGATGAGCGGCTGGCCGAAGGTGTGGCGCTCCTTGGCGTAGGCGATGGTCTCGTCGATGACGTGCTCCATGCCGCGCAAGGACGACAAGGCGCCGTACATGCGCTCGACCTGGAACTGCACCATCTGCATCATGAAGCCGGTGCCCTCGGCGCCGATGCGGTAGCGCTTGGGCACCCGCACGCCCTCGAAGTACACCGGGCAGGTGTCCGAGGCGCGCATGCCGAGCTTGTCGAGCTTGGGGCCGATGGTGACGCCCGGCGTCTTGGTCGGCACCACGATCAGCGACTTGTTGGCGTGGACCGGCCCGGCCGAGGTGTTGGCGAGCACGCACAGGACGTCGGCCTGGGCGGCGTTGGTGATCCACATCTTGCTGCCGTCGAGGACGTAGTCGTCGCCGTCGGCGCGAGCGGTGGTCTTGAGGGCGGCGACGTCGGAGCCGCCGCCGACCTCGCTGACCGCCACCGACCACACCAGCTCGCCGGCGATCGCCGGGGCGAGGAACTCGCGGCGCAGCTCGTCGGAGCCCCACCGGGCCAGCGCCGGCGTCGCCATGTCGGTCTGTACGCCGAGCGCCATCGGGATCGAGCCGCAGTGGGCGGCGCCGAACTCCTCGGCGACCACCGCGGCGTAGGAGTAGTCGAGGCCGAGGCCGCCGAAGGCCTCGGGCTTGTCGACGCCGAGCAGGCCGAGGGCGGCGGCCTTGGCGAACAGCTCGTGGGCCGGGAACGCGCCGGCCCGCTCCCACTCGTCGACGTGCGGGTTGATCTCCTTGGTCACGAAGTCGGAGACGGTGCGACGGAGTTGCTCGTGTTCGTCGGACAGGCGCATCGAGCGCCAGCCTACGTGGCGGCGGCCCGCGGCGAAAGCGCGCGGACCGCGCCGGGTCGGGCCCGGAGTGGAATTTGGGGTTTGCGCGGGCGGCCCGCGTGCAACGCTTGCGGCCCGTGCTCCTGGCGATGTTGCCCTCGACCTCGGTCCAGCTCGGCGTGTTGCTCGGGCTGGTGCCGGTGGCGCCGCCCACGGCGGACGCTGGGGTCGCGTTGACCCTGCACGACGTCAACCACCAGGAGACCGTGCAGGTGGTGGTGGCGCTCGACGGCTCCACCTCGCCCGAAGATCGCGCCACCCTCGAGCGAGTCCTGCGGTGCAAGCGCACCGAGCGTCAGCACGAGATCGATCCGGTCACGCTGGGCATGCTGGCGGCGGTGGGCACGCGCTACCCCGGGCAGACCATCGAGCTGGTCTCGGGCTATCGCGCCGCCGCCAAGGAGTCGCGCACCTCGAAGCACCGCGCCGGCAGCGCGATCGACTTCCGGATCCCAGGGGTGTCGACCGTCGAGCTGCGTGACTTCGTGTGGCGCGAGTATCGCGGCGTCGGCGTCGGCTGGTACCCCGCCCACGATCGGCAGGCCGCCTACATCCACCTCGACCACCGCCCCGGCGAGGCCGACATGTCGTGGACCTACGAGCACGGCACCAACCGCTACCACCCGGCGTGGGCGCGGCGGGCCCGCACCGACGCGACGCCGACCACGCGCCGCGGCGCCGGCGTGTGAACTAGGCCGCGGGCGCCGGCGGCTCGTCGAGCGCGAGCCGGGCGCCGTCCCAGCGGGCGACGAGATCGTCGGTGCGCACGCGCTGCCAGGCGAAGCTGGGCACCAGCGCCGCCGGCGTGGTCGGCGCCGCGGTGGGGGTGAGCCCGAGGGCATACGCGAGCTGACCGCACAGGGCCGCGCCGTCGAGCCCGGCCGCCCGCAGCGCCGCGTGGCCCACCGAGCCGTGCAGCTTGGCGAGCTTGCCGCCGGTGCCAGGCTCGAGCAGCAGCAGGTGATGTCGGTAGCGCGGCGTCGGCAGCCCGAGCAGCCGCTGCAGCGCGACCTGGGTCGCCGTCGACGGCGCCAGATCGCGGCCGCGCACGACCCGGGTCACGCCGGCGGCGGCGTCGTCGACCACGACCGCGAGCTGGTAGGCGACCGAGCCGTCGCGTCGTCGCACGATCGGATCGCCCATGTCGAACGCCGGCGTCTGCGCCAGGTCGAGGCCGCCGTCATCGACCGGGATCACCGGCGCGTCGTCGAGGCGCGCGCGCACCACCTCGGTGCAGGCGCGCCAGCCGCCGGCCGGCAGCGCGCGCGCGCGGCAGCGGTTGTCGTAGGCCCAGCCGCCGTCGGGCGCGCGGCGTCCGCCGGCGCGATCCTTGCGCGAGCACTCGCACGGATAGAGTCGGCCGGCGGCGGCCAGCTGATCGAGCGCGGCGGCGTGGGCGGCGGCGTGCTCGCTCTGCACGACCACGTCGTCCCAGTCGAGGCCGAGCCAGGCCAGCGCCGCCGGCAGCGCGGCGGCGTGGGCGGCGCTGGTGCGCGCCACCTCGAGATCTTCGAGCCGCAGCAGCACCCGGGCGCCGCGCGCGCGCCCGTCGAGCCACGCCAGCAAGCCGGCGAGCAGGGTGCCGGGGTGGGCGTCGCCGGTGGTCGACGGCGCGAACCGACCGACCTCGCCGGGGGCGGAACTCTCGGACCGCCTCACGACGCATCCTTCACGCTGAACTACTAACGCCGCGGCCCCGACGTCGGCAACCGGGACGCTCAGGGAAACGTGTGCTGGAAGTCGAGCGACAGCGTGATCCCGCGGACGCGGGCGTCGGCGAGCAGCGGCGTGAGGCCGTGTTCGACGGTGACGTCGAGGGACAACGGGCGCCACGGGGTCGGCGACAGGGCGACGCCGACGAGCGCGTCGAGCCGGGTGCCGTGGATCTCGTGGCCGGCGAAGCGCTCCTCGAAGGCGGCGCCGGCGCGGACGCCGCCGACGACGGCGACGCCGAGCCAGCGCTCCTCGACCACCGCGCGCCGCGCGAGCGCGGCCAGGCCGAGGGTGAACACGCCCGGGGTCGCGTCGGGGCCGGCGCCGGCGACCACCCCGCCGCGGCGGGTCGCCTCGGCGCGGAGCTGCACGCCCCAGCCGCGCGAGAACATGTACACGGCGTCGACGGTGGCCACCAGCGGCGCCGCCAGCTCGAGCCCTGGCAGGTCGACGTCGGACGCGGCGACGCCGAGCCCGAACCCGATGGTGCCGTAGCGCGCCGGTCGCGGTGAGCGCGAGCGCGCGCCGACCGGCGGCGCGTCGTCGGCGACGCTGCCGTCGGGCCGGCGCTGGTAGCGATCGGGCAGCAGGCTCGGGTGCTCGACCTTGGGCGGCGGCCCGGCGATGCCGTCGTCGACCGGGGCGTCGGTCTCGGCGAAGTCGACCTCGGCGACCGCGGGCGTCGGCGCCGGCGGGGTCTCGAAGCGGACGATGGCCGACGACGACGGCACCAGCTCGAGGCTGGTGGCCATGGCCTGACCGCCGACGGTGGCGACGAACCGCCGCGGGCCCGGCGGCAGCCACACCGTGGCCGGCGCCTGCACCTCGTCGGCGGGGCTGCCGTCGATGGTGACCCACACCGGCGCACCGTCGACCACCAGCTCGACCCGGACGGCGTCGCTGCGCTCGAGCCGGGTCAGCACCTCGGCCAGGGTCGTGCGCGCGTCGACATCGCTCACCGGGCACGACGCCAGGTACAGCGCCGCGCGCGGATCGTCGACGCCGGCGTAGGCGCGGCCCACCTGGCAGCGCGCGCCGGGCTCGCGGCGGGCGAACGCGGCGGTCGCGCGCACCGCGTCGACGTCGACCACGCCGGCGGCGTGGGTCGGGTGGGAGGCGGCGAGCGCGGCCAGCAAGCCAAGGCAGGTCCACGCGCGCGCCACGATGAGATGACACCACGACCTCGGAGCGATTGCATTCGTGCCGCCACCCCGACACGATCGGGGCGTGCCCGCCGACGACGACCAGGCCGCCGCCGCGGTGGCGCGGGAGGTGCTGGCGCCGTACCTGGCGCTGGTCGAGGAGCTGGGCCTGTGCCCGTGGGCGGAGCCGGCCCGGCGCGGCGACGAGGTGCGGGTGGCGGTGCGCTGGTGGCGCGGCGAGATCGCCGAGCTGACCACGCGCCTGGCGGCGGCGGCCCGCGGCTGGGACGACGACCCCGGCATGCGCGTCGGCCTGATCGTGGTGCCGGACCTGCCGCTGGGCACCGACGCCTGGCGGCGGGTGCGCGACGCGGTGGCGGCGGCGGCGCCGCGCTACGCGATGGCCGACTTTCACCCCGAGGCGCCGTACGCCGCCGACACCCCGGCGCGCCTGGTGCGGCTGTTTCGGCGGTCGCCGGATCCGCTGCTGCAGCTGGTGCCGCACGCCATCCTGCGCGGGCTCGCGCGTGGGCCGTCGGTGCCGTCGCCGGCGCTGCAGGCCGCGATCCTCGCCGATCCGTTCGGGGTGCCGCCGCCGCCGCGTGACGTGCGCGAGCGCATCGCCGAGGACAACTTCGCGACCGCGCGCGAGGTCGGGGTCGAGACCATCGCGGCGCGGCTGGCGGCGATGCGTGCGCGTGGGCAGGCCGCCTACGCGGCGGCGTCGATCGCGATGCCCGCCGGCTTCGGCCGCGCCCAGGATCTCGCGTGCGCGCGCTGATCCTCGCGCTCGCGCTGGCGGGGGCGGCGGTCGCGGCCTGGCAGCTGTGGCCGCGCGATCGCGGCGCCGCGCCGACGACCACGCCGGCGACCGCGCGCCACCCGCGCGGGCCCGACGCCACGCCCGGCGACGCCGACGCGCGGACGCCGTCGACGCTCCCGCCGGGCACCGAGCTCGAGCTCACGCTGCTGGCGCCGGCCGCCACCACGTACTCGACCCGGCGGCCCGCCGCCGACGACGGTCACCGCCTCGGCGAGCGCCTGGCCCGCCAGGCCTCGCGCGCCGGCGCCGAGCTACGGGCCGACGCCAACCTGGCCCAGGCCGCGCGCGAGCTGGCGCTGCAGGCGGCGCGGCTCGGCGAGCTGCCGCCGGAGTCGGTGCTCGGCGTCCTGCTCCACGCCGCCGGCGCGCCCGACGTGAGCGCGAGCGTGCACCTGACCCAGGCCGACGAGCGCGACCCCGACGCCTACGGGCAGACCGTCGACGACGCGCTGGCCCACGCGCCGCGCGGCGCCGGCCCGATCCGGATCGGGGTCGCCGAGATCGCCACCGACGACCTGCGTCGCGGCCGCACGTTGGTGGCGCTGGTCGCCCGCGCCGACGTCGAGCTCGACGGCGTGCCGACCACCGCGCAGCCAGGCGCGCCGTGGCGCGCGCGGGTGACGCCGGTCGGGGCGTGGCGCGAGCTGCACGCCCTGGCGCTCGGGCCGCGCGGCGAGCCGGTCGAGGTGACGCTCACCGAGCACGCTGGCGCGCTCGAGCTGACGATGACGGCCCCGGCGGGCGCCGACGGCGAGCAGGTGGCAGTGGCGATCGACGGGGTCGGCCCCGACGGGCCGGGCAAGCTGATGCAGCTCACCGTGTGGCTCGGCGCCGCGGTGCCAGCCACCCACCGGGTGGTGATCGTCGGCGACGATCCGCCCGACCTCGACGAGCTCGACGCCGCCGAGCACGCCTTCGCGCTGCTCGAGGCCGATCGCGCGCGGCTGGGCGCGCCGCCGCTCGCGCGCGACGTCGCGCTCGACGCCATCGCCCATGCCCACAGCGTCGACATGCGCGACGGGGGCTTCTTCGGCCACCGCTCGCCGCGCACCGGCCTGGCCGGCGATCGCCTGCGCGCGGCGGGCTACCGGGCGTCGGCCCACGGCGAGAACCTCGCGCGCAACGATCGCCTCGCCGAGGCCGAGGCGTCGCTGGTGGCGTCGCTCGGGCACCGCGCCAACATCGCCGACCCGCGCTTCACCGTGGTCGGGCTCGGCGCGGTCGCCGACGCCGACGGCCAGTGGTACCTGACCCAGCTCTTCGCGCGTCCGGCGCCGCGCCTCGACGACGGCTCGCCGGCGCGGCTGGCGACCCGCGCCGACGACGCCCGCGCGGCCGCCGGCCTCGGGCCGCTGACCTGGCGGCCCGAGCTGGCCGCCGCCGCCGCCGCCGTGGCGCCGCAGCTGGCGACGTCGTCGGTCGAGCAGGTCACCAGCGCGCTGTCGACGGCGGTCCAGCCGCACCTGCGCGGCGGCGCGTCGCTGTGGGTCGCCACCGGCGTCGATCCCGAGGAGATGGCGCTGCCCGAGGCGGCGCTCGCGCCGGCGGCGCGCGGCGTCGGCCTGGCGCTGTGGCAGGATCCGAGCGACGGCACCGTCGGGGTGGTGCTCGTCGTCGAGAACCGCTGAGGCCGCGGCTCACCGCGCCGCCGCGCGGCCCCAGCGCATGAGCGCGAGGTACGGCGGCGCGAACGCCAGCGCGTAGGCGACCAGCGCCGGCAGGCCGCCGCCGTGCAGCGCGAGCAGCACGAAGAAGAAGCCGGCGGCGGGCGCCCGCACCAGCAGCTCGATCAGCGGGATGCGATCGCGCAGGCGCCGGCGCCACGCCAGCGCGGCGGCCGCGAGCAGCACCAGCCACGCGATCGCCACCGCCGGCCACGCCGGCACCGTGTGGTTGATCCAGCGGAAGCACGCCCACCACAGGGCGACGAGCACCACGTGGGCGAACACCGGCGCGATCACCAGCGCGGCGGCGTCGGCGACGGGCCGGCGGCCGGCCCGCTGGTTGGCCTCGAAGACCGCGACCGCGGCGACCGCGAACACCGCCCAGCCGAGGATGCCGATCGGCGGCACCGCGAACAGCCCGGGCTCGTGCCACCACCACAGCCCGGCGCGCACCGCGATCGGCTCGATCAGCGAGGCGTCGGCGAGCACGAACGCCGCGGCGAGCAGCGGGATGCGCGGGTGGCTGTCGCCGAGCAGGCGCCGCGCCAGCGCCGCCGCCGAGTCGATCACCACCGGCCAGATCACCAGGATCATCAGCGGCACCCGATCGACGAACACCGACCAGCGCGGGCTGTAGGCGTAGAAGTCGTAGGCGCGGATGACGGTGTCCTCGGCGAGCCAGCTCGCCACCGCCAGCAGCGCGAACCGGCGCAGCACCGCGGCGCGATCGTCGGCGCGCGCCAGCCGCGTCGCGACGTAGAGCCCGACGATGGCCACGCAGGCCAGCTCGAGGGCGATCACGCGCCGACTCCCGGCAGCCCGAGGGCGACCCACCCGTGGTACGCGGCCAACAGCCCGGCGCCGAGCCAGGTCAGGCGCACGCAGTCGGCCGAGGTGATGCCGCGCGCGAGCGCGCGCTTGTACAAGACGAGCTGCAGCGCCGGCGCCAGCACCATCACCACCAGCCGCCACGGCACCACGCCGGCGGCGTAACCGGCGACGAGGGTCACGATCGAGGTCGCGATGAGGCCGTCGATGATGCGCACCGCGCCGCGCTCGCCGTGCACCACCGGGTAGGTGCGGACGCCGGCGGCGGCGTCGCCCGGGCGATCGCGCAGGTCGTAGATGACCTCGTAGCTGAGCTCGAAGCAGAAGAAGAACCCGGCGGCCACCGCGATGGTGGTCGCGGTGATGCCCGGCGCCAGGTTCGCCGCCGACCAGCCGGCCGCCGCCAGCGGGTAGCCGAACACCGTGAGCAGGAACCCCACCGCCGACGCCGTGTTCTTCCAGAAGTACAGCGCCTTGATCCGGCGCCCGCCGGGCAACAGCGGCCAGTTGTAGGTCAGGCCGAGCGCGTGGTAGCCGAGGCGCAGCGGCAACAGCCCCGGCCACGCCAGGTGCACCAGCACCAGCGATGCCGCCAGGGTGCCGAAGCCGACCACGAGGATCGCGCGGCGGTGGTCGGCGACGAAGTCGGTGCCGGTGATGCGGTTGGCGCGATCCTCGGGCAGGTCGACCACGCGGTTGAGCAGGTTGACCAGCATCCAGTCGAGCGCGGTGATGCCGGCGAGCTCCCACGGGTAGCTGCCCAGCCACAGCCAGCCGAAGGTCAGCGTGCCCAGCGCCGCGATCGCGACGATGTGCAAGCGGCTGATCGACGCCAGCAGCCGCAGCGGAGACGGGCCAGGCGCCGTCGACATCGCCGGCGTTCTACCGCACCGCGCCGAAAACGAAAACGCCCGCCGGCGGCGGGCGCGTCGGTCGGAGCGGCGACCGCTCACACCGCGAGGCGCAGCGGCTCGAGCTCGAGCTCGAAGGCCGGGCGCGCCTTGGTGCGGGTGTTGGCGGCGCGCAGGTCCTCGATGGTGTCGATCTCGGTGGCGTACATCGAGCCGATGTCGACGCCGTAGAGGGTGGCGCCCTCGTCGACGATCTCCTGGAACGCCGCCTCGTAGTACTCGTTGACCATGCCGAGCGTGTGCATGCGGTGGTGCAGCGAGGCGAACAGCTTGCGCGAGGTCGCGGCCGAGAACAGCTCGATGCCGACCGACTCGCCCATCGCGGCGCGGACCGGGACGTGCTTGCCGATGGCCAGCACGCGGTCGTGCGCGTCGGCGGTGACCTTGACCTCCTCGAGGCCGATCTCGCCGACCGAGCGCACCGCCAGGCAGTCCGGGCCGCGCTCGAGCAGCGCCTCGACCACGCCGAGGTCGAACACGACGTCGCCGTCGATGAGCAGGAAGCCGCCGGTCTCCACGTGCGGCCGGGTGAGCAGCAGCGAGTAGGCGTTGTTGGTGGTGCGGAAGTCGGGGTTGCTGACGAAGGTGACGTCGAGCTGCGGGAACCACGCGGCCACCGACTCGCGCACCATGTGCTCGAGGTAGCCGGTGCCGATGACGAACTCGTCGAACCCGAGTCGGAGCAGCGAGGTGATCGTGCGGCGCAGGATCGGCACCCCGCCGACCGGCAGGAGGGTCTTGGGGGTGTCGTCCGTGTGGGGACGCAGACGCGTGGCGCAACCGGCGGCCAGGATCACGGCTTTCATCGCGAGCCACCCTCATGCAAGGCCCATACTCGACATGATCACGGATGGTTAGGTCGGAACTGTGGTGAACCTTCGACACTCGGGGCCGCTGGTCGTGCGCGATCCGGCAGGATCCTGCCACCTGACCGTCACATACCGACGCCCACACGGCGCCGACGTTCAGGTGTCGCGGCGCGCAGGTTTTGCTATCTAGGCGGCCCCACGATGGCGTCCCTCGATGCGGTCCTGCTCGCCGAGGACGCGCCCTTCGCCGGTCGCGTCGGCGGGCTCGGGCTCGTCGAGCGGGCGCGTCGGGTCGCGCGCCGCGCCGGCGCCCAGCGGCTCTACGTGATCGACGGCGCCGCGGCGCGCGCCGGCCTGGCGGCGTGGTGGGCCGCGGCCGATCGCGCCGACGACCTGCTGGTGCTGCGCGCCGGCGATCAACTCGTGCACGTGCCGCTGGTGGCGCCGCTCGCCGACGCCGGTGGCACCGCGATCGCGGTGGTGCCGGAGGGCGCGGCCGCCACCGATCTCGGCCGGCGCGGTCGCCGGCGCGGTGCGCGCCGTCGGCACCGACGCCGCGCGCGCGATCGAGGTGCTCGTCGGTGGCGGCGCCGTCGAGCAGCTCGCCGCGGCGCTGCCGACGGCGGCGCGCTGCCCGCACGGCGACGTCGCGCGCCACCCGGTGCGCACCGCCGCCGAGGCCGCCGCCGCGCAGCGCCTGCTGTATCGCATCCTGGTCAAGCCGCAGGACAACGTCATCACCCGGGTGCTGTACCGCCCGGTGTCGCTGCCGCTCACGCGCCTGCTCGTGCGCACGCCGATCACGCCCAACCAGGTCAGCCTGCTGGTGGCGCTGATGGTCGGCGTCGGCATCTGGCTCGCCGCCCACGCCGACCTCGGCCGGGTCCTCGCCGGCACCGTCGTCATCCTGGCGGCGTCGTACCTCGACTGCTGCGACGGCGAGATCGCCCGGGTCAAGCTCCTGTCGTCGAGGTTCGGCGCCTGGCTCGACACCATCGTCGACGAGCTGTCGTCGCTCGGCTACATGGTCGCGCTCGGCTGGCACTGCCACCTGCGCTACGGCCCCGACTACCTCGGCGCGCTCGGCGCCGATCCATGGCTGATCGCGATCGCGGTGGCCACGGTCGGCTACGTGGTGACGATCTACGTCGTGTACTGGAACATCATCGTCCTGGTCGGCTCCGCCAACAGCCAGGACTACGTGGGCCGGTTCGAGCCGGCGCCGGGGCCCACGCTGGGCACCCAGCGGCTGGTACCCAAGGCCGCGACCGCCGCGCTCTACGCGAGCCGACCGCTGCCGCAGCCGCTGCGCTTGCTCGCCGAGTACCTGCCGTACGTGGTGCGCCGCGACTTCATCTCGTGGGGCGCGGTGGTGCTCGCGGCGGTGCACGCCACCCACGTCTCGTTCGCGCTGCAGGCCGCCGGCGGCGTGGTCACCGCGATCATCGTCGGCCTCGACCACGTCCGCGTGCGCGGGCAGCTCCGGCAGATCGCGCGCGCCGGCGATCGCTTCGTGCGGTAGCTACGGCCGCGCGATGAGCATGTGCTCGACGAGGCCGGTCGGGTTGCCGAAGGTGATGACCACGTCGTCGGCGCCGGCGGCGTAGGCCACCGCGAGGGGGACGTCGGCCGTCGACGACATCTGCGGGCGCCAGGCGCTGGCCCGGCTCGACGCCGGATCGACCACGCGGATGCGCGCGCCGTCCCACTCGAGCTGGAGGTCCGCGAGCCGCACCACGGCATCGGGCGGGCCGTGGGGGCGCGGCCACGCCGCGGCGGTGGTCGGCGCGAAGCCGTCGGCGGCCACCAGCTCGGCGGCGAAGGCGCGCACCGCGGCGCCGCCGACGGCGTCGGCCGCGCAGTCGAAGGCGTCGAGCACGTGGGTCCGGATCGGGCCGCGCGGGCCACCGTCGAGGGTGAGCACGCAGCAGCCGACCCCGTGGTTGACGCTCTGCTCGACGAACAGGTAGCGGCGGGCGGTGGCGTCGTAGCGGACCAGGTCGAGGTCGAACGCCGTCGCCGGCGGTCGCGGCAGCGGCGGCGCGCCGGCGTTGCCGACGGGGGGTGGACCGACGGCGACCACCTCGTGGTGGTGGCGGCGGTCGTCCTCCGACACCAGGATCAGCGCGAGCCCGTCGGGCCAGGGCGCGGCGGCGATCAGCGGCGCGGCCAGCGGCGGCGCCAGGCGCAGGAGCTCCACCTCGGCGCCGGAGGCCGGATGCAGGATCCGGAAGGTCGGCTCGCCGACGATCACCTCGAACTCGCCGACGGTGCCGCGCCGGGCCGGCCAGGGCGCCACGGACAGGCGCGTCATGCCGGCGGCGTCGGCCAGCCAGCTGGCCAGCCGGCCGACGTACGCGCACCCGCGTGGTTCGCGGTTGCACTCGCGGGCGCGCACCAGCTCGACCGGCGCCGTGTCCGGCCCGGGCGGCACGTGCATCAGCCGCGCATCCGGGAACTCGCCGAGGTCGCGGTCGAGGTAGAGCACGCCGGCGACGGTCGACGCGAAGATCGCGGCGAGGTCGGGCTCGGCCGGCGCGCCCGTCGGCGCGTGCGCGCTCGGCCGCGCCGAGGTGCCCACCGGCGGGCGCGGTCCGTCGGCGCCGGCGCACGCCGCCAGCCATGCCCCGACCACCGCCACCACCGCTGCGCGCGCCATGCGCGCGATGATCACACGAACGCGTCAGTCGACGCGCTTGATGATGTGGAAGCCGAAATCGCTCTGGCACACGCCGAGCTGCCCCGGCTCGAGGCGCAAGGACATCATGCGGAACTCGATCACCAGGCCGGCGTCCGGGGTCACCACGATGGGCGCGCCGGAGCGCGCGCTGCTGAGATCTTCGGAGCGCTCCAGCATGGTGGCGTCGAAGTCGGCGCCGGCGTCGAGCGCGGCGAGGATCTCGCGGACGGTGTCCTCGGCGTCGGCCTGGGTGCGCGCCTCGGCGCGTGGGTCGAGGTTGCCGCGGAAGGCGTCGGCGAGATCCTTCCAGCCGATGAGGATGTGCTTGACCCGCGCCTCGTTGGCGACCGGCTCCTGCGCCAGCAGGTCCCAGGACACCACCGGCGAGCGCGCCGGCGCGGGCGTCGCTGGGGCAAGCGCGGGCGGCGGGCTGGCGGCGCCGCCGCACGCGGTGGTGGCCAGGGCGCAGGCGATGAAGAGGCGAGCGAGCGAACGCACGGCGGGACCCTACCATGCGACCCGGCGCGCCCTGACGAGGTTGCCCGGGCCGGGTCGGACTAGACTGCCGGCGTGCACCCCGCCGTCGCCTCTGGCCCCGACGCCGCGTCGTCGCCGCGCACGCCCGCCCGGGGCGGCCTGTCCGGCGCGCTCGCCGACGCCGCCGCGATCAGCCGCTTCCACATCCTGCTCATCGGCGCGGTCGCGGCGCTGACCTTCGGCGTGCTGATGACCGGGCGCCACCTGTGGTGGGTGGCGGCGCTGGCGGCGCTCGACTGGTTCCTCATCAACCTGATGAACCGGGTCACCGACATCGCCGAGGATCTCAAGAACGGCATCCGCGGCACCGAGCGGGTGGCGCGCTGGCGGCGGGCCATCACCATCGGCGCCTTCGCGCTCCTCGTCGGCTCGATCGTCGCCACCCACCTGGTGTGGCCGGCGCTCACGCCGTGGCGGATCGCGGTGCAGCTGATCGGCCTCGGCTACAACTACCCGATCGTGCCGACGCCGCGCGGCCTCGGGCGCTTCAAGGAGATCTACTTCTGGAAGAACTTCGGCTCGTCGGTGCTGTTCGTCCTCACCGGGTTCGTCTACCCGCTGGCGATGGCGAGCGAGCTGGGCCTGCCGCGGCTCTTGACCTGGCCGGCGATCGCGGCCCTGGCGCTGTTCTTCGTGCCCTTCGAGCTCACCTACGAGATCCTCTACGACCTGCGCGACCTCGACGGTGATCGTGCCGAAGGCGTGCCGACGTACCCGGTGGTGCACGGCGTCGAGGTGTCGCGCCGGATCATCGACGGCCTCCTGCTCGGCGCCAGCGCGGTGCTGGTGATCGCCGTCGGCGTCGGCTGGCTCGGGCTGCGCGAGCTGCTGATGCTGGTGGCGCCGCTGGTGCAGGTGGTGCTCTACCGCCGCTGGTGGGCGCGCGGCCTCACGCCGCGCGACTGCATCGTGCTCACCCACGTGGGCACCGCGCAGCTGGTGGTGTTCCTCGTCGGCACCGCGCTGTGGACCCGGGCCGGGCTGCCGGCCAACGTCTACCTGTGGTGAGCCGTCACGGCAGCGGCGGCGCGCCCAGCCGCGCGAGCAGCGCGCGCAGCAGCGCCGGATCGAGCTGGCCGTCGTAGTTCCGGGTGCCGTGGTACGCCGCCTGGCTCGGGCGCTCGGCCGCGAACGGATCCGGGAGCGTGCGGAAGCCCTCGAACGCGAGGTCGACACCCGCGCGAGCATGCGCAGGTCGACCAGGGCCGCCACCGCCGGGACCTGGGCGGCGCCGTCCACGGCGATCGCCAGCGCGCTCTCGATGGTCGAGAAGTAGGCGCCGCCGTAGGAGCCGCCGTCGATGACCTCGTGCGCGTCCTTGGTGCCCCAGTAGGACGCCTGCGGCGGGTTCGCGCAGGTGCCGTTGAGCAGGCAGTCGTAGGTCCAGCCGTAGGCCTCCTCGTCGCCGTAGAGCACGCGGTCGAGCGGTGCGCCCTCGACCATCGCCGTCGAGTAGTAGTGGTGATCGAACTCCTCGAAGGCGACCCGGGTGGTCGCCGCCGCCGAACGCGGCGTGGCCGCGGCGCTCGCGAGCTCGATCACGTCGGCGTCGCCGGTGGCCGCGGCGAGGGCGGCGATGGGCAGCCACCGACCGTGGCCCTGGCCGCCACCCTCGCGGTAGGTCATGCCGGCGCCGCGGATGGCCTGGTGGGCGTCGACGCCGAACTGCAGCACGCAGGCGAGGTAGCGCCGGCGATCGGCGGCCGGGGTCGACGCGCTGATGGCGTGCCGCCACAAGGCGGTGCGCTGGGCCGCCTTGTAGGCGCCGTAGGTGACGCCGCCGGAGTTCCAGCGCGCCTGGTGGTTCTGCCCGCCGCTGATGTTGAAGAACACGTCGTAGTCGACGCCGCGGCAGATGGTCGCGTAGATCGTCTCCGGATCGGCGAGGCCGTCGGGCGGCGGCGCGTTGACGACGAACGCCGTGGTGTCCAGCGCCTCGAGATCCCACAGCCGGCGGCTGCCGCGATCGCCGGCGGCGCCGGGGCGGAGCACGTCGGCCCCACCGCGCGGCGGCGCCTCGGGGAGGAGCGTCACGACCACGTAGCGCTCGATGGTCGAGGCCAGGTTGCCGACCATCACCACCTCGCTGCCGGGGTGGTGCAGGCCGACCACCAGCGACCGGATGGCGCCGTCGCCGGTGACGGTGAGCGGGAAGGTCGTCGCCAGCGCCGCGGCGTCGGGGCCCATCGCGGGATGGAACGCCGGCCGGGTCGGGTCGGACGGATCGAGCATCGCGCCCAGCGGCACCTCCGCGGCGATCTCGACGAGCGTCACCTCCTCGCCGGGCGGCACCACCACCCACGGCTCGGCGTAGTCGGCGTCCCCGGCGCGGGTGAACACGCCTGCCTCGACCGCGCGATCGAAGCGCACGGTGATGGGGCCCGCGGTGAGCGCGGTGACCGGGGGACCGGCGTCGACGCCATCCTCGGCGGCCGGGCCGCCGCATGCGATCACGAGCAGGAGCACGGGCCAGGGGACGAAGCGGGCGGAGGTGCGGGACGGCACGATCGGAGTCTACGCAAGCACCACGCCAGGGCCCAGGCCGCTGTCCGGGCCAGGGTTGTGGACGCCGGCGCCACAGGCTCGCCGGCCACGGGGGCGTGAGACCTCGCCGGCGCCGTCGCGCAGGGTCGGTCGTGGGGGCGCGACGTCGAGGACTCGCGTGACCGGCCCAGGTGAGGCGGGGTTAGGCGCCGAGCATGCCACCTGTCGGGCGACATGCGACAACCCACGCATGCGTAGCCTGCCCTCGATCGCGATGCTCGGGTGCCTGGGTGCCGGGCTCGGCCTCGGCTGCGGCGACGACGCCGCCCCGGCGACCCCCGACGGCGCCACCGCGACCTGCGTCGACCTCGACCTGCCCGAGCCCGAGGGGCTGTTGCCGTCGGCGCTGGCGCTGCCGACCCTCGAGGGCTGCGTGCCCGGCGGGCTCGGCGAGCTGCCCGAGCAGATCTACTTCGTGCGCTCGGAGGCGGAGCCGCTCGACACCTTCGCCTACCGCTATCCCCGGGTCGGCAACTCGTGCGTCGACGGGCTGTCGCTCGACGGCCACGACTACCTCCGCTCCGACGGCACCGTCGGGTTCGGTCGCACCGCCTTCGAGGGCAGCGGGTTCGCGTACGCGACCGCGTCGGCGGTGTGCGTGCGCGCCGACGGCACCGTCGCGTACGCGTCGCGCGCCTGCTACCAGCCGACCGGCCAGGCGGTGGAGTGCTTCGGCAGCTTCCGCGGCGCCGGCCAGCCGTACCCGGTGCTCGACGGACCGGCGACCAACGTCGACCTGATCGCCCACGACGACTTCCCCGGTGGTGGCTACGACGTCGACGTCAAGGGCGAGCTCGCCTACGTCGCCGTCGACGACGCGCTGCGCATCTACGATCTCTCGGCGCCCGACGCGATGCCGCTGCTCGGCGTGGCCGCGCTCGGCGATCGCGTCGGCGTCAACGACGTCGAGGTGCTGGTCACCGAGGGCGGCACCTACGCCTACGTGGCGGCCTACGAGACCCAGATCGTCGACGTCACCGATCCCACGGCGCCGGTGGTGCTCGGCTCCATCGACGTCTCCGGACGCGATCCGTACGCGCACACCGTGCAGATCGGCACCCGCGACGACGTCCCGTACCTCTACCTCGGCGGCCAGGCCGACATCCCGGTCTACGCCCTCACCACGCCGACGAGCCCGAGCTACGTGGCCTCGGTGCCGCTGACGATGCCCGGCACCCACGACCTCACCGTCGAGGGCACCACCCTGCACGTCAACAACGAGTACTACGGCTTCGTCACCCTCGACGCCACCGACCTGGCCGCGCCGGTCGAGCTGGCGCGCGCGTCGGGTGGTTACTACGACCACGCCAGCGCCGTCGGCGTCGCCGGCGGTCGTCGCCTGATCATCGAGGGCGGCGAGGGCCTCGAGCCCGACGGCACCGGCACCCGGATGCGCATCTTCGACGGCGATCCCGCCTCGGCGAGCTACCGCGCCGAGCTCGGCCAGTACGCGACCCGGGCCCACACCGGCATCCACAACATGATCCTGCGCGACGGCTTCGCCTACGTCGCCTACTACCAGGACGGTCTGCGCATCGTCGACCTCGCCGATCCGACCGCGCCGGTCGAGGTCGCGCACTTCAACTCGTGGGACCCGGCGGCCAGCGTCGGCGACGCCTTCGACGGCGCCATCGGCGTGGACGTCGCCGACGACGGCAGCGTGGTGCTGGTCAACTACTACGGCGGTGCGTGGCGGCTGCGGCCGACCCTGCCGTGAGCGAGGGCGTGCGTCGTCACGGCGCGCAGCTGCGCGGCACGTTGACCGCGGTGAGGACCGAGCCTTCGAGGGCAAGCGGGCTCGCGCACGCCGCCAGCGCGGTCAGCGCGGCGCCGTCGCCGGCGTAGCTCGGCAGCCGCCACTGCCACACGTGGCCCGCGAGCCCGGCCACCAGCAGGGTCGCGCCGTCGGGGGAGAACCCCAGCTGGTTGACCCGCGAGGGGAAGCGCGGCATCTCGGCGAGTAGGGCGCCCCCGGCGACGTCCCACAGCTGCACGCGATCGCCGGTGGCGGCGGCGACGAGGGCGCCGTCGGCGCGCAGCGCGACCAGGGCGGCGTCGGGGCCGTCCAGCGACCAGCCTCGGCGGAGGGCGCCGGACGTGCCGTCGAACACCGCGATCCGGCCGGGGGCGCCGGTGACCGCGACCCGGCCGTCGGGCGTGGTGGCGTAGCTGACGACCAGCTGTTCGTTGAAGGTGCGCAGCAGCGCGCGGGTCGTCAGATCGTAGACACGGACCCCATCGTAGTGCGCGACCGCGACCGTGCCGTCGGCGGTCATCGGCAGGCTCGCCATGCGGTTGACCCGGAGCTCGCCGGCATCGACCCGCGCGCAGCGCGCGACGTCCCACACCGTGATCGGGTCGCCGTGGCCGTCGGGATCGACCTGGCTGTGCTGCACCACCAGCCAGCGGCCGTCGGGGCTGGCCACCGCGTCCCAGAGCGGCGCGCCGTCGAGGGGCGTGGTGATGCAGGTCGCGGCGCCGGTGGCAAGATCCCAGATCCGCGCGGTGCCGTCGAGGCCGGCGCTGATCACGCGGGCACCGGTGGCGTCGAAGCGGGCATGCACCACGCCGCCAGCGTGGCCGGTGAGGCGCGAGGTGGCGACGCCGCGGCCGGCGTCCCAGACGGTGATCACGCCGTCCTCACCGGCGGTGACGAGCGAGGTGCCATCGGGGCCGCGATCGATCCAGCGCACGCCGTGCGGCGTGCGCGGCGGCGGCTGTCCCGGCGCCCACGGTGGATCGGGGATGGGCGGGGCGGTGCCCAGCACGAGGCGGGTGAGGCCGGTGGCGGCGTCGACCACGCGCGCGGTGCCGTCGCTCGACGCGGTGTACACGGTGGCTCCATCGGGGCCGTAGGCCGCGCGCCGGATGCGGCCGAGGTGTCCGTCGATGGGCGCGACCTCGGTCGCGGCGCGCAGGTCCCACACCCGCAGGCGCGGCTGGGCGCCGGCGACCAGCGCGCGGCCCGCCTCGACGTCGAAGCCGAAGCCGATGCCGTCATCGGGAAGGCGCGCGAGCAGCGCGCCGTCGGCGGCCCACAGCCGCAGGCCTCCATCCTCGTCGCTGGTGAGCA
>JAWKQW010000026.1:0-89927 GCA_041389945.1 Kofleriaceae bacterium | reverse complement strand
CGCCGCCGGCGCCGCACCCGCCCGCGACCGACGACGTCCGCCCCGAGCCGCGGGCGCGCTACCGCCTGGCGCCCAAGAGCTCACCGCCCCAGGCGTAGGCCCGCGACCGCTCACCGAGCGGCTCGCTCGATCGTGCTGGCGCGCCGCCGACCGCGGCCGCCGGCGCGTCGTCGCCGTGCCGGGCGCGCCAGCCGCGTGCCCGACGCCCACCCGCTCCGCCCGGGGACCCGATGTCGTCTGTTCGCCTGCGTTCGTTCACCACCGTCGCCCTCGTCGTCGCCCTCGGGGCAGCGCGCACCGCCGCGCCCGCTGCCGCCGAGCCGGTGGCCGCGCCGACGTGCACCGCCGAGGTCGACGCCCACGTGGTCGACGCCGGCAGTCACGCGCCGCTGGCCGGGGTCACCGTCCGCAACGGCGACACCCTCGTCGGCGAGAGCGACGCCGCCGGCCACGTCGCCATCGCGGGCGTCTGCCCGGGCGTGCTGGTGCTCGAGCTGGAGCGCGCCGACCTCGGGCTGTCCTTGCACGAGGTCGAGGTCGGCGCCGACGTCGCCACCGTCACCGTCGAGCTCGAGGTCGAGGGCCTCGTCGGCGAGACCATCGAGCTGGTCGAGGCGCCGCCGCCGCCGCCGGCCATGGGCTCGACCACGACACTGACCGCCGAGGCCCTCGAGCGCACCCGCGGCCGCGCCTTCGCCGACGTGCTCGCGGACGTGCCCGGCGTGAGCCTCTTGCGCACCGGCAGCGGCCTGGCCAAGCCCATCGTCCGCGGCCAGTACGGGCGCCGCCTGCTCCTGCTCGTCGACGGCGTGCGCCACCGCGCCCAGGAGTGGGGCCTCGACCACACGCCCGAGGTCGATCCGTTCGTCGCCGACGAGCTCACGGTGGTGCGCGGCGCGGCCGGCGTCGCCTACGGCCCCGACGCCATCGGCGGCGCCATCATCGCTACGCCGCCGGCCCTGCGCCGCGCGCCCGGGGTCGAGGGCGAGCTGCACGTGACCGGCACCGACAACGGTCGTGGTGGCGGCGTCGCCGCGCGCGTCAACGCGGCGTCGGCGCGCTGGCCCGGGCTGGCCGCGATGGCGTGGGGCACCGCGCGCCGCCAGGCCGCGCCGTCGACGCCGGACTACCCCCTCGACAACACCGGCGCCGCCGAGTGGAGCGTCGGCGCCACCGTCGGCGTCCGCCGCGGCGAGACCCGCACGCTGCTGTCGTACCAGCGCTACGCGGCCGAGCTCGGGGTCTGCACCTGCGTGCGCACAGAGTCGCGCGACGACTTCCTGGCCCAGCTCGATCAGGCCACGCCGACCGGCGTCGAGCTGTACCGACCCGACTTCGACATCGAGCGTCCGTCGCAGGAGGTCACCCACGACCTCGCGATCGCGCGCCACGAGCGCCCGGCTGGCGACCTCGGCACCCTGCGCGCCACCGCGGCGGTGCAGTACGACCACCGCCGCGAGTACGACGTGGTCCGCCAGGCCACCACCGGCCCGCAGTTTCGCTTCCGCCTGCTCACCGGCGACCTCGACGTCGCCCTCGACCTCGATCCGATCCACCTCGACGATCACCTGCACCTGCGCGGTCAGGCCGGCGTCGTCGGCATGGCGCAGCAGCACCGCTACGGCGGCCTGCCGCTGGTGCCCGATCACGTCGCCGGCGCCGGCGGCGCGTACCTCGTCGAGCGCCTGGTCGGCCACGACTACGAGCTGCAGGCGGGGCTCCGCTACGACCTGATGCACCGCGCGGCCTCCATCGAGCGCACCGACTTCCTGCGCCTGGTGCGCTCGGGGCAGCTCGCCGAGGACGCCTGCGGTCCGCTCGGCGACACCGCGAGCTGCGCCTCCACGTTCCACACGGTGTCGGCCTCCCTCGGCGGCCTGTACCTGCCGCGGGCGGGCTGGACCACGCGGCTCGATCTGCAGCTCGCGCAGCGCCCGCCCAACCCCGACGAGCAGTACTTGAACGGCACCTCGCCGACCTTCCCGGTGCTCGGCCTGGGCAAGCCCGACCTCGGCGCCGAGACCACCGTCGGCGCCACCGCGAGCGCCAGCTACCAGGGCGAACGGCTGGCGCTCGAGGTCTCGGCCTACGGCAACCGCATCGACGACTACATCTCGTTCGAGCCGGCCATCGACGCCAGCGGCGAGCCGATCTTCGACGTGCTCATCCGCGGCACGTTCCCGCGCTTCGTCACCCGTCCGATCGACGCGCTGTTCTACGGCGCCGACGGCGGCGTCACCGCGCGCGCCACCTCGTGGCTCGAGCTGGCCGGCTCGGCGTCGCTGGTGCGGGCGCGCGAGCGCGGCTCGGGCCGGCCGCTGGTGTTCGTGCCGCCGGATCGGTTCACGGCGTCGGCCACCGCCCGCCACCCGGGGCCGTGGGGGCTCGGGCCCAGCTACCTGACCTTGTCGGGCACCTACGTCGCGCGGCAGACGCGCTTCGATCCCGACGCCGATCTGGCGCCGCCGCCGCCGGCCTACGCGCTGCTCGGCGCCGAGGTCGGCGTCGAGCTGCGCGCCGACGACCAGACGTTCCGCGTCGCGCTCTCGGGCCAGAACCTGACCAACGCCCGCTACCGCGACTACACGAGCCTGCTCCGCTACTTCGCCGATCAGCCCGGGCGCGCGCTGCTGCTGCGCCTCGAGCGTCCCGTTCGACTCCCCCACCACCGACTGAAGGAGTGTCATGCGTCTCACCACCTTTCTCGCGTTCCCCCTGATCTGCGGCCTGTCGATGGTCGCCGCGTGCGGCGAGGACGACGACGGCGGCGGCAACGAGGAGGAGGTCATCACCACGGTCACCCTCGCCTTCACGCCGGTCGGCGGCGGTCCCGCGGTGACGGTCGAGGCCGACGATCCCGACGGCGACGGCGGCGAGCCGCCGACGATCGATCCGCTCGACCTCGCCCCCCGGCGACTACACCCTCGCGGTCACCTTCGAGAACCGGCTCGAGGACCCGCCGGAGGACATCACCGAGGAGGTCGCCGATGAGAGCGACCAGCACCAGCTGTTCTTCACCGGCACCGCGGTGGACGGGCCGGCGGCGACCAACCCGGGCGCCGCGCTGACCCACGCCTACGGCGACACCGACGCCAACGGCCTGCCGATCGGGCTCGACAGCGACATCACCGCGGTCGCCGGCACCGGCAACCTCACGGTCACCCTGCGCCACCTGCCGCCGGTGAGCGGCGCGGCCCAGAAGGTGGCCGGCCTCGCCGAGCAGGTCGCCGCCGACGGCATCAACGCGCTGCCGGGCGAGACCGACGCCTCGGTGACCTTCCCGGTCACCGTCGCGGCGCCGTAGCCGCGCAGCCCCTCGGCGCGATCGGACCGCCGCCGAACGCCCGCCCGACGCCTTGAGCCGGCGGCGGCGGCGCGGCTATGGTCGCGGCGCGGGGCCCAAGCGGCGCCGGTGGGAGGCACAGCGATGATCTTCAAGAAGTTCTGGGGCGCCATGCGCGCCCAGATGAACAAGCTCGCGAACTTCTTCTGGGAGGCCGACCCGATCGCCCAGATGCAGTACGAGTACGACTCGGCGGTCGAGCAGCTCAAGGAGGGCCGCGTCGGCCTCGAGCAGTACCGAGGCCTCGTCGAGCGGGTCAACCGCCAGGTCAAGGATGGCCAGGCCCACATCGCCAAGCTCGAGGCCCAGGCCAAGGCCTACCTCAAGGCCGGCGAGCGCGAGACCGCGGCGAAGTTCGCCCTCGAACTGCAGAAGGCGCGCACGCAGCTGGCCCAGAACCAGGAGCAGGCGGCGATGCACGAGGCCGCCTACCAGAACAACCTCAAGAAGATCCAGCACGCCAACAAGAAGCTGGTCGAGGTGCGCGAGCGCATCCAGCAGTACGACGCCGAGCTCAAGATGAGCGAGGCCGAGGCCGAAGTCGCCAAGCTGGCGGGCACGTTCGACATGAACGTCACCACCGACTTCGGCCAGCTCGAGACCATCATCCAGCAGCGCATCGACGGCAACCGCGGCAAGGCCCGGGTCGCGTCCGATCTGTCGAACCAGGGCATCGCCGAGATCCAGGCCGAGGAGCGCATGGAGAAGGCCATGGCCGAGAGCGCCCTGGCCGACCTCGAGGTCCAGCTCGGCATGCGCGCGCCGGAGACCACCCCGGTGGTCGAGACCGCCAAGGACCTCGGCCCCGCCGAGGTCGCGCCGCCCGACAAGGTCACCCAGTAGGCCGCTCACTCGTCGTCGGCACCGCCGGCGCCGCTCGTCTCCTGCCGGCCCCCAGCCGGCGTCCACGCACCGTCACTTCCGGAGCTCCTCATGTCGAACGCCGCGGGCAAGCCGAAGCCCACCTTCTTCATCGCCGTCCTCGCCGTCGTCGCCGGCCTCATCGGCCTCGCGGCCTGGCGCTGCAACTCCAAGAGCGCCACGAAGGAGGGCCAGGTCACCGGGACCATCGATCCGAACCTGGTCAAGAAGCCGGCGGCCAACGCCGAGGATCCGTCGGGCGGCGACTTCACCACCGCCAAGACCTACGAGTTCGTCGAGGGCGAGAAGATGAAGCCCGTCGAGGGCGCCGCCGACTACAAGGCCATCGGGCCCAAGCGCGTCGTCAAGTTCGCCATCAACGTGTGGGCCGGCTGGGCCCCCATCATCTACGCCAACGGCGGCAAGGGCCCGGGCAAGGTGTGGAAGGCCGGCCTCGACAAGGACGGCAAGCCGGGCGCCGACTTCCAGGTCGAGCTGCAGCTCATCGACGACCCGTCGAAGATGACCGCGGCGTTCGCCAGCGGCGACCTCCACATCGGCTGGGCCACCGTCGACATGCTGCCGCTCATCGCGCAGCGCCTCAACCGCGACCCGCGCACGATGCCGCGGGTGTTCCAGCAGGTCGACTGGTCCAACGGCGGCGACGGCATCATCGCCCGCGACAACATCAAGTCGATCTCCGACCTCAAGGGCAAGACGGTCGTGCTCGCGCAGAACTCGCCGTCGCACTACTTCCTGCTCAGCACCCTGCTCTCGAGCGGCGTCCAGCCCAAGGACGTCAACATGAAGTTCACCCAGGACGCGTTCCAGGCGGCGCTGGCGTTCAAGCAGGACAGCTCGATCTCGGCGGCGGTGAGCTGGGCCCCGGACATCTACACCATCCCCGAGAAGGTGCCGGGCACCAAGACCCTGCTCACCACCGGCACCGCCAACAAGATGATCGGAGACGTGTGGTTCGCGCGCGCCGACTTCGCCCGTGACTACCCCGACATCGTCGAGGGCCTCGTCCGCGGGATCTTCGACGCCATGGTCGACGTCAAGGACGAGGCCAAGAAGGCCGAGGCCGCGACCCTGATGGACAAGCTCTACGACCTGCCGCCGGGCTCGGGCAAGGACATGTGGGCCGACGCCCACTCGACCAACTTCTACGAGAGCCGCGACTTCCTGCTCAACCAGAACAACCCGACCAACTTCGAGAACACCTACGAGACCGCCTACCAGCTCTACGACGCCATCCGCGTCGTCGACACCCGCACCCGGTTCGACCAGATCCTCGACATCGCCGCGGTCAAGGCGCTCTACGACCGGCTGGCGACCGAGGAGAAGTACGCCAAGCAGACCAACGAGTACCAGTTCAACTTCACGCCGACCTCCGCCGGGGCGATCGACGCCGAGAGCGCGGTCATCACCAAGACCGTCGTCATCAAGTTCTTCCCGAACTCGTTCGACCTCAAGAAGAAGGTGTCGCCGCCCGGCGGCGGCGCCGAGGTGCCGTACGACCCGACCGTCGACGCCACCATCAAGGAGATCGCGCAGCTCTCGGCCCAGTACGGCGCCGCCCGCATCCAGATCGAGGGCCACACCGACGCCTCCAAGCGCGGCGAGGCCGACGAGTCGCTGGTGCGCGAGCTGTCGCTCAACCGCGCCAACGCGGTGAAGCAGGAGCTGGTCAACCAGTTCAAGCTGGCGCCCAACCAGTTCGTCGTCGCCGGCCTCGGCTGGGATCGCCCGGCGGACCCGCGCGACCCGAACAACCACGCAAAGAACCGGCGCGTCGAGATCAAGGTCATCCCGGCCGAGGCGCAGTGACTACAGGGCCGGCCACCCCGATCAAGGCCACGCCGTCGCCCCCCGCGCCGCCGCCGCCCCGATCAGCCCCCTCCGGCGGCCCGCCCGCCGAGGCCCCGCCGCCGCGACCGCCGGCGTGGTGGAAGACGCTGCGCGCCGATGCGCCCACGCTGTACCGGCTGGCGATCGGCGGCGGCTTCGTGGGGCTCATCCTCGCGGTGTGGTGGCTCATCACCCGCGGCTCGCCGACCGAGGCGTTCATCTCGCCGTCGAAGCTGCCCAGCCCGGGCGCGGTGTTCGGCTCTCTCGGGGGCCTCCTCGATCGTGATCTCGAGGGCGCGCTGTTCGCGACGATGTGGCGCGTGGTCAAGGGCGTCGCCCTGGCCGCGATCATCGGCATCGCGCTGGGCGTGAGCGCCGGCTCCTACAAGGCCATCGCCGCGGCGGTGAACCCGATCGTGTTGTTCCTGCGCTCGGTGCCGATGGGCGCGCTGTTGCCGCTGACCCTGGTGTGGTTCTCCACCGGCGAGCGCCAGAAGTCGATGTTCATCTTCCTGGCGGTGGTGCCCTTCGTGTTCTCCGACACCGCCAAGGCGGTGGCGTCGGTGCCGCAGCGCTACCTCGAGACCGCCGAGACCCTCGGCGCGTCGCGCGGCCAGATCATCCGCAAGGTGCTGGTGCCGCTGGCGCTGCCCGACATCATCACCAGCCTCCGGTTCCAGTTCGGGCTCGCGCTCGGCTACATCATGCTGGCCGAGGCCATCAACACCGACGCCGGCATCGGCGTGTTGCTCAACAACGGCGAGCGGCGGGGCCTCGTCGAGCACAACTACCTGCTCCTGTTCATCATCGCGCTGCTCGCGTTCGGCATCGACTGGCTCATCCGGTACGTGCAACGCGGCGTGTTCCCCTATCGGCGAGACCTGTAGCGATGGCCGGCACCGACGACAAGGCTCCGGGCAAGGAGCCCGCGAGCGCGGCGACCGCCACCGAGGCGGCGGCGGCGAAGCCACCCGCGAGCGAGCCGGTCGATCCCGCGGCGGCGGAGGCGGCGCTGGCGGCCTTCGAGCGTGAGCTCGCCGGTGGCGACGCTGCCGGCGCCGACGCGGCGACCGCCGCCGCCAAGGCCGTGCCCGCCGACGTGGCCGTGCCCGCCGACAAGGCCGTGCCTTCCGCCGCCGCCAAGGTCACCGCGGTCGCGCCCAAGCCGGCGCCCGCGGCGTTGCCGCCGGTGGTCACCTTCCGCAACGTCACCAAGCGGTACGGCGACTTCACCGCGATCAAGGACGTCACCTTCCAGATCGCCGACCGCCCGGGCAAGGGCGAGTTCGTGCCGATCCTCGGCCCGTCGGGCTGCGGCAAGTCGACCATCATCCGCCTCATCGCCGGGCTGGCGCCACAGTTCCCGGCCACCTCGGGCGAGGTGATCGTCGGTGGCCGCCCGGTGCTCGGGCCCGGCGCCGACCGCGGCATGGTGTTCCAGGACTACACCTCCTTCGACAACCGCACCGTGCTCGACAACATCGCCTTCGGCCTCGAGTGCCAGGGCGTGAGCCGCGCCGAGCGCCACGACCGCGCGCGCTACTGGATCGCCAAGGTCGGCCTGTCGGTGGCGCGCGACGAGGGCAAGTACCCGCACGAGCTCTCCGGCGGCATGCGCCAGCGGGTCGCCATCGCGCGCACGCTCATCCTCGAGCCCAAGATCATCCTGATGGACGAGCCGTTCGGCGCGCTCGATCCGCCCACCCGCTCGCGCATGCAGGACAACCTGGTCGAGCTCTGGCGCGAGCAGTCGCCGACGATCTTCTTCATCACCCACTCCATCGAGGAGGCGGTGTTCCTCGGCGATCACATCCTGGTGTTCTCCAACTCGCCGGGGACGATCCTCGAGGAGCGCCACGTGCCGCCGGCAGACCGGCCGTCGATCGAGATGCACCGCGACCCGACCTTCCAGGCCACCGTGCACGAGCTGCGCGACACCATCGAGCGCCTCGAGGCGTCGAACCGGGCGGGGGACTAGGCGCCGATGGCAGGCAAGCCCAAGGCCGGCTGGCTCCGGTACCTGCGCGAGGCGTTCCTCTACAAGTGGAACGTGCTCCTGTTCGGCGGCGCCGCGGCCGCCGCCGTCATCAGCGGCCACGCCGACGTCGCGCTGCCGCTGGTCGCGGCCGCCGAGATCACGTACCTCGCCGGGCTCGGCTCGTTGCCGCGGTTCCAGGCCGCGATCGACGCCCGGGCCCGCGCCGAGGAGCGCGGCGCGCCGGCGGCGCGGTCGGCCCAGGCGGGCTCCGCCGAGGAGCGCCTCGCCGCGGTCCTGCGCGGCCTGGCCGACGAGCGGCGCGGGCGGTTCCTGCGCCTGCGGGCGCGCTGCGTCGAGATGCAGCGCATCGCCAACGCGGTGCGCGGCGACACCCACGACGCCAGCGGCGCCGCCGCCGAGCTCCGCACCCCCGCGCTCGACCGGCTGCTGTGGGTGTTCCTCCGGCTCTTGCTCTCGCAGCAGGCCCTCGACCGCTTCCTGCGCACCACCGACGGCCCGGCGCTGGAGGCCAACCTGGTGGCGCTGCGCAAGCGCCACGAGGAGGCCGCGGCCCGCGGCGACGATCGCATCGTCCGCTCGATCGCCGACAGCATCGCCACCGCCGAGCTGCGGGTCGACAACTTCGCCAAGGCCTCGTCCAACGCCGAGTTCGTCGCCGTCGAGATCGACCGCATCGAGAACAAGATCCAGGCCCTGACCGAGATGGCGATCTCCAACCAGGATCCCGACGCGCTCAGCGCCCAGGTCGATGCCGTCGCCGAGGGCATCTCCCAGACCGAGGCCACGATCCGCGAGCTGCAGAACATCACCGGCCTGGCCGCCGACGTCGAGGACACCCCCTCGATCCTCGGCGCCGAGGTCGAGACCGTCACCCGCTAGCCCCGTCGTCCCCCTTCTCCCGCGAGCACCCATGGCCGAGCCCACCGCCGACACCAAGATCCTCGCCGGCACCGAGGGCGCGACCCGCGCGAGCGCGCTGCCGGCGCACTTCCCGGGCTGGGCCAGCAAGCTCGCCGAGCTGTACTTCTCGGGCACGACCTCGACCTTCATCCTGCACGGCAACGTGGTCGACGTCGTCCGGGCCGGCACCGACGCCGAGCCGCGCTACGTCGGCCTCGCCGAGTTCCTCGCCGACCAGCTCTTCGGCCGCTGGGACCTGGTGCTCCACTACGATCTCGCCCGCGGCCTCCGCTGCCTCGCCGGCGCCAGCGGCAAGCGGCTGCAGGAGATGGTCACCACCGTCGACGGCTGGCTCGGCGACCTGCGCGCGATCAAGCGCGATCCGACCACGGCCCTGGCCGCGCTCGATCTGTTCGTGCAGAAGAACGTGATGGCCGACCCCGACAAGCGGGTGCGGGCGGCGATCATCATCGACCACGCCGGCTACGTGGCGCCGCGCGGCGATCGCCTGAGCCTCCAGGATCAGACCGCGATGGTGACGCTGCTCAACTGGGCGTCGTCGCCGTACGTCAAGCGGCTCAACCTCGCGTTCGTGCTCATCGAGGGCCAGCTCTCGAACGTGTCGGAGCGCCTGGCCGCCAGCCCGCACGTGGCCTCGATCGAGGTGCCGCTGCCCGACGTCGCCCAGCGCACCGCGTTCCTCACCGCGGCGACCAAGGGGCGGGAGGCGGCGTCGTTCTCCGACTACGGCCTGCCCGAGCTCGGCAAGCTCACCGCCGGTATCGCGCTCACCGACCTCGAGGTGCTGGTGCGCTCGTCGATCGAAGGCGGCCGCCGCCTCGACGCCGGCTACTTTCGCGAGCTCAAGAAGCGCCTGATCGAGCGCCAGGCGGAAGGGCTGCTCGAGTTCGTCGAGCCGCGCTGGGGGCTCGACACCGTCGTCGGCCACGACGCCGCCAAGCGCCGGCTGCTCGACGACGCCGCGCTCATCAAGCAGGGCGCCTTCGACACCGTGCCGATGGGCTATCTGTTCTGCGGTCCGGTCGGCACCGGCAAGTCGTTCCTCGCCACCTGCGTGGCCGGCTCGATCGGCATCCCGGCGGTGGTGCTCAAGAACTTCCGCAGCAAGTACGTCGGCGAGACCGAGGGCAACCTCGAGCGCGTGCTCGGCGTGCTCCGCTCGATGGGCCCGGTGGTGGTGATCATCGACGAGGCCGACGCCATGCTCGGCGGCCGCGACGCCACCGGCGACTCCGGAACCAGCGCCCGCATCTTCGGCATGATCGCCGCGCAGATGGGCGACACCGCCTACCGCGGCAAGATCGTGTGGATGCTGCTCACCGCGCGCCCCGACCAGCTGCCCATCGATCTCAAGCGCCAGGGCCGCGCCGAGATCCACATCCCGCTGTTCTATCCCACCGACGACGCCGAGCTCCGCGCGATGGTAAAGATCCTCGCAAGGAAGACCGGCACCTCCATCGCCGACGACGACATCCCCGCCGAGCTCCCGCACAAGGGCAACCTGTCGGGCGCCGACATCGAGGGCATCGTCGGCCGCGCCTGGCGCACCTCGCTTCTGGCCGGCGCGGCCAAGATCACACGCGAGGCGCTGACCCAGGCCCTCGAGGGGTTCATGCCGTCGACCCAGACCCTCGAGCGCGAGGCCCAGGAGCTGGCCGCGATCATCGAGTGCACCGACCTGGAGTTCCTGCCGCCGCCCAAGCGGGCCAAGCTCGACGAGCTCGGCGGCCGCGAGCGCGCGCAGGAGCGCCTCACCGCGATCAAGCAGATCCTCGAGCAGCGCTGACCGCGCCGCCCTCACCCTCACCCGCCAGGAGAACCCATGCCCCGCGCCAGCTGGCTCGACGACGACAGCACCCCCGATCTCGACGCCCACGTGGCCAAGCTCGAGCACTTCACCAACGCGCTCGCCGACGGCGTGGTGGACGCGGCCGAGCTCGCCACCCAGGAGCAGCTCGTCGCCGAGGCGATGCGCGCGGTCGAGGGCACCCTCGACGATGCCACCCACGCCAAGGTCACCCGCCTGCTCGCCGAGGTCACCGCGTACACGGTGATGCAGGTGCTGCACGACATGGCCCAGGCCAAGGTCCGACGGCCGACCAAGGCGTGATGGCGACGCCGGCCCGGCCCACCGACGACCGCCTACGCGAGGTCTACGACCTGGTGTGCGCGCGCATCGAGGATCGCTGGGGCATCCCGGTGGTCATCGCCGACGTGCCGACGCCCTTCACCGGCGATCTCGACGGCGCCGAGATCAAGGTCGACCACGACAACGATCTCGAGAACGCGCTGTTCATCGTCATCCACCTGTTCGGCCACACCGTGCAGTGGAACGTGTCGCCGCGGGCGCGGGAGATCGGCCTGGCCAACCGCACCGACTACGCCGAGCACGAGCTGGCCGAGGTCGAGGCGTACGAGCGCACCGCGTGTGCGTACTCGCTGCAGCTCCTCCACGACTGCGGCGTGTTCGATCTCGACCCGTGGGTGAGCGACTTCGCCGCCTGCGACGCGGCCTACCTGATGCACTTCTACCGCACCGGCGAGAAGCGCGAGTTCCGCGAGTTCTGGCGCGATGGCGCGCCGCTGGTGACGCCGCTGCCGGTGCCCGACTTCACCCCGCAGAAGTGGCTGTCGCGGTGGAACGGCATCGTGTTGTGACCCGGGCCGCCGCGGGCGTCGCCCTCGTCGCGCTCGCCGCCTGCCGCGATCCCGCGCCGCCCGCGCCGTCGACGGGCAGCGCCGCGCCGGTCGCCGTCGTCGATCCGGGCGCGTGCGCCGCCGCGGTCGCCGTCGCCGCGACCCGCCCCGCCGCCGAGCGGTTCGCGGCGCTGGCGCCGTGCCGCCCGTGCGGCGATCGCACCTTCGATCCCGCCCCCGGCGCGATGGCGGCGAGCGAGCTCCTGCGCGCGTGCGGCGGCCACTGCGACGGCGCCACCCGCGATCGCTTCGTGGCGTCGTTCGACGAGCGCGCCCCGACCGCCAACCGACCCTGGCGCCAGCTCGCGTCGGACTGCCCGACGGCGATCGGCGTCGACGCGACCTCGATCCGATGGGCCAGCGCGCCGTGGCACTGGCTCGCGCAGATCGCGCGGGCGCTGGCGACCGCCCCGGGCGCGGGAGCCCTCGAGCTGCCGTTGCCGGCGTGGGGCCTCACCGGCGCCGGCTACCAGCTCCCGATCGTCGGCGGCGGCGAGCTGCCGGTGGCGACCCGCCACCTGACGATCACGCCCGACGCGACCTACGCCGGCCCGCTGCCACGAGCGCGCCTCACCGTCGGCGCGCCAGCCCTCGCGCTGGTCGCCGGCGCCGACTACCCGGGCCCGGTCCGTGCGCCCGACGAGCTCGCCGCCGGCCTCGGCGCCGACGACGGCACCCCGGTGGCGGTGCTCGCGCCGCGCGGCCTGGCCATCGCGCGGATCGCCGAGGTGGTGCGCGCGCTCGACGACGGCTCGGCGGCGCCGACCCTGGCCCTCGGCGTGGTGTCGCCCGCCACCGGCGCCGGCTGGACCGACGTGCCGCGGACGCTGCCGGTGCGGCTGCGCGGGACGCCGACCCCGGGCGACCTCGTCGTCGAGCTGGTCGGCGGTGGCCGGCTCGGTCGCCTCGTCGAGGGAGGCACGCTGACCGATCGCTGCACCCTGCCGGGCGTGGGCTGGACGCCGGCGGCGCTCGCCACCGCCGCCCGCGCCGCCGCGGGTGACGGCCGGCGGCTGGCGCTGGCGGTGATCGTCGACCACAAGGTCGATCAGCTCGCGCAGCTCGCCCAGGCCTTCGCCGCCGCCGGCTTCGACGAGCTGGCGCTCACCGCCGCGGTGCCGGCCGCGGCCGCACCGTCGGCGTGCGCCGCGGCGCCCTTGACGCCACCCCGGCGGTGTTGAAAGGTTCCGCTGTGACCGCGCCCGCCGCCTCGTACGACCTGGTCGTTGTCGGCGGCGGCATCGTCGGCGCCGGCGTCGCCCGCGACGCCGCGCTGCGCGGCCTGCGGGTCGCCGTCTTCGAGAAGACCGACTGGGGCGCGGGCACCTCGTCGAAGTCGAGCAAGCTCATCCACGGCGGCCTGCGCTACCTCGAGCACGGCGAGATCCGCCTGGTGTTCGAGTCGGTGTCGGAGCGCCGGGTGCAGACCAAGGTCGCGCCGCACCTGGTGCGACCGCTGCAGTTCCTGGTGCCCATCTACCAGGACAACCGTCCCGGCCTCGAGGTGATGAACCTCGGCCTGTGGATCTACGACTCCCTGGCGATGTTCCGCTCGCCGGGGCTGCACCGGACGCTGCGCGGCAAGCGCGCCGCGACCGAGGTCGAGCCGCAGCTCCGCCCCGAGGGGCCTGCGCGGCGCCATCGAGTACTACGACTGCGCCACCGACGACGCCCGGCTGGTGCTCGAGAACGTGCTCGACGCCCAGGCGCTGGGCGCGGTGTGCCACAGCCACGCCACCGTCACCCGCCTCACCCGTGACGACGGCGGCCGGGTCCGCGCGGTCACCACGCGCGACGCCGCCGGGGTCGAGACCACGATCGGCTGCCACGCGGTGGTGCTGGCCGCCGGCGCCTGGACCGACGAGGCCATGCGCGACCTGGCGCTGGCCACGCCGCGCGCGCTGTTGCGACGGACCAAGGGCGTCCACCTGGTGGTGCCGCACGAGCGGCTGCCGGTGGCCCGCGCGATCACGCTCATCTCCCCGGTCGACGGCCGCGTGTTCTTCGCCATCCCCTGGCGTGAGCGCACCGTCATCGGCACCACCGACACCGACTTCGAGGGCGCCGCCGACGACGTCCACGCCGACGCCGAGGACGCCCGCTACCTGTGCGCGAGCATCAACGGCTACTTCCCGCAGGCGGCGCTCACCCCGACGACGTCATCGCCACCTGGGCCGGGCTGCCCGCGCCCCGCCCGCCCCGCCCGCCGACGAGTCGGCGGTCTCGCGCGAGCACGAGATCTTCGCCCGCCCCGACGGCGCCATCGTCATCGCCGGCGGCAAGCTCACCACCTACCGACGGATGGCCAAGGAGGCGGTCGACGCCGCGGTCGACTGGCTGCGCGCCCACACCCCCGACGGCGACGAGCTGGCCGCGCGCCTCGCCGAGCTGCCGCGCTGCACGACCAAGCACCGCCCGCTGCCCGGGGCCCAGGGCCTCGCCGGCGACGATCTCGCCGCGGTCGCCGCGGTCGGGCGCGCGCTCATCGACGAGCACGGCCTCGATCCCGAGACCGCCACCCACCTGTGCGGCGTCTACGGCACCCGCGCGCCGATCCTCGCCGCCGCGATCGCCGCCGACCGCTCGCGGGGCGCGCGCCTCGAAGCCGACCTCCCGTACGTGTGGGCCGAGATCGACTTCGCCGTCGATCACGACCTCGCGCGCACCCTCGACGACGTGCTCGCCCGGCGGGTGCCGCTCTTGCTCGTCGGTCGCGACCAGGGCCTCGACGTCGCCGAGACCATCGCCGACCGCCTGGCCTCGCGCCTGGGCTGGAGCGCCGACGAGCGCGCCGCCCAGCTCGCGCACTACCGCGGCGAGGTCCTGGCCAGCCGTCGATTCCGCGCCGGCTGATTCATGGCGTCGCGGCCACGCCGCGCCGGCTCGCTCGCCGGAGCGCTCGGCGTCACGGGATCTGGAAGATGCAGCAGCCGTTGCTGCAGAAGTCCCCGGTCGGGCACGCCAGGTCGGGACCGCACACCTCCGAGCCCTCGGGGCACTCGGCGGCATCACAGCCCGCCGGCAGGTCCTCGGCGTCCTGGCCCGGGCACAGGATGCACTCGAGCGGGTTGCAGTCGACGCCACAGGTCTCGACCTTGGTGCACACCGGGCACTTGGTTGGATCGGAGATCGTGGTCTCGTCGCAGTCCGGCGCCACCGCCGGGTTGGTGTAGATGTCGAAACAATCGTTGGTGGTCGGGTCGCAGATCGTGCAGCACCCGAAGCAGTCGCAGCCCGGCGGCGTGAGCGCCCCGCAGGTCTGCACGCACATCGGCGACGGCGTCTCCGCGCAATCGGCCGGGTCGAAGTTCGGGTTGGCGGAGACGCCGATCGAGTCGAAGTAGTCGTCGCACTGCTGCTCGGTGGTGAAGCCGAGCAGGCAGCACGAGTGGCGCGCGCAGCCGTCGTTGCCGGCGCCGCTGTTGCCATCGAAGAAGCAGTCCTGGTTGAAGTGATCGACGTTGTCACCGGAGATGCCGGTCGCGAAGCTCGACTCGTCGTCGTCGGCGCTGCCGGTGCACTCGACGTCCTCGCCGTCGATGTAGCCGTCGTCGTCGTTGTCGATGCAGTCGCTGCACTCCGTGGTGCCGCAGGCCGAGCTGTTGGCATCCGGCGTGGTGCCGCCGCCATCGCCGCCACCGCCACCGTCGCCACCGGGCGCGCCATCGACGACGGGGGGCCCCGATCCGCCGTCGCCGCAGGCGACGACCGAGGCGAGCGCGAGCGCGAGGCCCAGGGAGGTTGCAAGACGCGAGGGAGTGATCATGGAGTGCCCTGAGAACGAGGTTGGTGCGCCGCGGCGCGCCGGATGATGTCGCGCGCGTCGGCGGCGTTGGGGCCGCCGGGAAACCTGGCCAGGTAGCGCTCCGCCGCGCGCGCCGCGCCGCGAAGATCACCGCGATCGAGCCACAGCCGCGCGATCGCGTACGCCGCGTTGGCAGCCCACGCGCCGTCGCCGGCGGCTAGCTCGCGGTACAGCGCCAGCGCCTGGTCCGGATCCGCGGCCTCCAGCGCCGAGGCCCGGGCGAAGCGATCGCGTGCGCTCGGCGCCGGCACGGCGACGTCGTCGGTGGCCGGCGGCGCGGCGCTCCCATGGGCCGGCACCGGCGCACGCGCGGTCGGCCGGCGGTTCGGCTTCGCCGCCGGCGCGGGCGCGGGCGACGCGTCGGGCACGAGCTCGACCGGCGCCGGCGGTGGGTCGGTCACCGCGACCGGCGGCACGGTCTCGTCGGGATCCCGGGCCGACACCGCCGCCGGCGCCCACGAGGCTCCGCCATGCACCGAGGTCCGACCACCGCGGTAGGTCACCTCGACCGTGCCCTCGGTGACGTCGACCCGGGCGCCGTCACCCTCGCGCTCGACGGTGAAGCGGGTGCCGATCACCTGGATCGCGACCTCGCCGGCGAGCACCCGCAGCGGCGGCCGCCCGACCCGCGGCGCCACCGACAGCGCGACCGTGCCACGCTCGAGCACGACCAGCGCGCCGGTGGCGGCGTCGCCGTCGAGGATGACCGCGCCCGCGGCCCCGACCACCAGCTCCGCGTCGGCGAAGTCGACCCGCTGCTCCGTGGCCCCGGCCTCGACGCGGGTCGGCCCGACCGCGACGGTCCCGCGCGAGCCGGCGTCGCCACCGGTCGCGAGCACGACCACCGCCGCCGCGGCGGCCAGCGCCGCGACCGGCGCGACGATCAGGGCCCACCGTCGGCGTGCGGCCGCGGGCGCCGGCGCCGCCGCAGGCGCGCGATCGAGCTCGGCGAAGACCTTGTGCTCGATCCGGGCCCACGACAGCTCCGAGAGCTCCTCGATCGGCGGCGGCGACGGGCGCGGCGAACGGCTCATCGCTCGCCCTCCTCGAGCGTGGCGTCGTCACCGCGCAGGTAGGCGGCCAGCACCGGATCACGGCGGGCGCGGCGGGCGAGCTCGGCGCGGGCTCGCCACATCCGCGTCTTCACCGCGGTCGCGCTCACGCCGGTCAGCTCGGCGACCTCCGCCAGCGACCGTCCATCGACCTGCACCAGCGCGAAGGTCACGCGCAGCTTCGGCGGCATCCGCTCGAGCGCGGCGTAGAAGCGCGCGACCGCGTCGACGGCGTCGAGGCGCCGGTCGACGCCGACCTGATCGCTGACGACCTCGTCCGCGCCGCTCGTCGAGACCGGCGTGCGCCGGCGCTCCAGGTACCGCCACGCGGTCCGGGTGGCGATGGTGCCGCACCAGCGCCGCAGCGTGCTCTCGCGCCGAAAGCTCGCCAGGCTGCGGAACACCTCGATGAACGTGTCTTGCACCAGATCTTCCATGTCGCGGTTGCTGCCCAGGATGCGGAACAGGGTCCGATGCACGTTGGCGCGCTGCTGATCGAAGATGGCCCGCTGAGCCGTGCGATCGCCCGTGACGGCTTGCTCGACGAGCGCCGCCTCGGCCGCCCGGGTGCTCGACGCCGAGGCCGTTGGTGCGACGACGTCGACACTCACTGCCAGACCTTGTGGGGCGGTGCCGCGGAAAGGTCGCAAGATTCGTCTCCCAGCGGACGCGCCGTCGCCGCGCACGCGTCAGAAGGTCGTGCTGACACCGACACCGACGTCCAACGTCGCCCAGGGTGAGTCGAAGGCGTACCTCGCGGCCGCGCCCCCAGCCTCGACGATCGCGATCTGCGGGCGCCCTGCGGTCACCGTGATCCACGCGCGCGGCACCAGGTACGACCACCGCTCCCAGCGCGCGCTGCCACCGGCGACGAACCCCGCCTCGACCGCGCGCTCGTCGACCATCCCGCCGGCGGTCAGGTTCCCGCGCAGGGTCGTGCGGGCGATCGCCACGCCGGCGAGCGCGTCGAGCGCGACGTCGCCTCCGCGCCACCCGCGCCAGCTCACGAGCACGCGCGCGTCGAGGTAGCCCGACGTCCCCGCGAAGCCCGAGGTCTCGACGGTGCTCGCCGGGGTCAACGTCGCATCGAGGGTCACGCCGAGCGGCCATCCGCCCAGCTCCCGCGCGCCAGCGCCGATCGTCACCGACGGCGCGACCACGCCATCCCCCCCGGCCGGGATCACCAACGCGGCGCCGGCGCGGACCTCGCCGCGGGCGCGCGGCGATGGCGTCGTCGGCGATCCAACGGGCTCGGCCGGCACCTCCGGGGCCGGCGTGCGCCCGGGCGGCGGCAGCCGCAACATCGTCTTGATCGTCAGCCCCACCGCCGCCGCGGTCGCGTCGTCGAGCCTGCCCGGCGGCAGCGCGCGGTGATCGAAGCTCCCCGAATCGCGATCGTAGACGATGATCGTCTCGTCGATCGTCCACACCACCCGCGAGGCGCCGGTCGTCGTGGCCAGCGCCTGCGCGCTCTCCCGATCGGTTCGCACCCCCTCCTCCACACGGACCACCTGGACGTGCCAGGGCGCGAGCGCCACCTCCACCGCGCTCGCGAGGGCGGCTGGCGGCTGCACGAAGACAACCACCACCTGCGGCGCGACCGGATCGACCGCGTCGACGGCCGCCGGATCGGGCGCGGCCGCCGCCGGCGCCGCGACCGCGAGGCCACACCCCGCCAACGCCCAGCTTCGAAGGTCCACCCCCAAGACCGGACCACTGTATGCGGGCGCGGCCGCCCCTGCCAGAGGGCGAGGCCCACCCACCATCGGACCGTGCGGTTCCTGGTAGCGTTGGGACTCGATGCGCGTGCTGCCCGCCGTCGTCCTCGCCGCGACCTCCGCGTGCGCCGATCGCGTGCTCGTGTACTCCACGCCGGTCGAGGTCGAGGTGCGGGTCGCCTGGAACGACGTCGACGACGGGTCGCTCGACAGCGATCAGGCGGTGGTCGCCGATGCCGGCGCCACCTACGAGGCGTTCCTCGACGGCGCGCGCGCGGCGATGGGCGTCGACCAGCCGAGCTCGCTGCAGGTAGTCGCCGCCGAGGTCGCCCTGCGATCCACCAGCGGCGACGTCGCCGCGCTCGAGCAGATCTACGCCGGCGACCTCTCGGTGGCGCTGGCGGCGACGGGGATGGGCGCCGGCGTCGAGGTCGCGACGGTGGCCGTCGGGCCCGGCGCCGCGCAGGGCCCGCTGACCACGGCGTCGCTCGCCGACGCGTTCGACGCCGCCGATCCGCTGTTCGCCGACCTCTTGACCAGCGGCTACCGGATCCGGCTCGTCGGCGACGTCGCGCCCGGCTTCGAGGACGCGCGCGAGATGGTGCAGGTCGCGGTCACGCTGGTCTTCCTCGCCCGCGCCGACTGACCGCGCGGGTTCACATCCGGGCGTCGACCCGGGCCAGCACCGCGCGCACCCGATCGACGAGGTCGCGCAACGCCGGCAGCTCGCAGGCGTCGTACAGCGTGCGCGCGGTGTTCATCACCCGCACCAGGTAGGTGAACAGGCTGCCCTCCTCGTGCTCGAGGTGCTCGCGCTCGACGAACCCGAGGAAGTCGAGGCCGCCGTCCTCGAGCCGGGCCCACACGTCCTTCGGGCGCTTGCCGCCGTGCAGCTCGGGGTGCGGCACCAGCGCCGTGAACTCCTTGTGGATCTGCTCGGGCCGGGTCAGCTCGCGCGGGTGGGCCTCGTGCCACGCGGCCTCGGCGTCGTCCCAGCTGGCCTGGGCGTTGCCCTCCCGCAGCTCACGTAGCTTGGCCTTGATCCACTCGCGCCGGGCGTGCTCGAGCTTGCGATCGAGCACCCGCTGGACGACGTCGTGGTCGACCAAGAACTCGACCAGGGCCCGCAGGTCCTCGTAGTCGAGCGGGTGGCGCGACAAGGCGTAGTAGATGAACGGGCCGTCCATCCCCTGCAGCTTGCGGATCATCCACCCGGCGATCTGGTCGCCGCGCGCGTCGAGCACCTCGATGGCCTGCAGGTTGGCCACCAGCTGGGCCAGCACCTTGTGCTGGGCCCGACGCTCGCGCTCGTCGAGCAGCAGGTGATCGATCACGGTGACGATGTCGAGCCGCAGCGACGGCGGCAGCGCGCGGGCCTCAGCGGCGGCCGCCTCCGCGGCGGCCTGCCCGGCGGCGTCGCCCGGCAGCGGCGCCGCGGTCAGGTCCGGCAGGCCGATCGCGAGCACCTGCTCGGCGGTGATCTTGGTGCGCGAGCGCAGCTCCGCCGGCTCGCCCTCGACCAGGGCGGCGTGGACCTCGGGGGTCCAGATCACCTCGCCCTTGCGCTGGGCCTCGCTGCGGGCCCGGTTGTACACGTTCTTCTTGACCTTGCTCTCGTCGTAGGCCGGGCGCCGGGCCGCGTCCTTGAGCTCTTTCTTGAGGTCGCGCACCACCTCCTCGGGCGCCAGCGCGATCGCGAAGCCGCGATCGTCGAACTGCGGGCGCCCGGCCCGGCCCGCCATCTGGTGGAACTCCGCCGGCGTCACCAGCCGGGCCTCCTGCTTGATGAACTTGCGCAGCGCCGGGAACACCACCGTGCGCGCGGGCAGGTTGATGCCGGCGGCGATGGTCTCGGTCGACACCACGAACCGCACCAGCCGCTCCAGCGCGAGGCGCTCGACCAGCTGCTTGTACGCCGGGAGGATGCCGGCGTGGTGGATGCCGATGCCGTGGGTGAGCAGCGGCCGCAGCTCCTTGGCGACGCCCCCGGTCAGGAGCACCTCGTCACACGCACGCTCGATCTGGGCGCGCTCGTCGTCGGTGGTGAACCGCCGGCAGCTCTTGATGAGGCGCGCGACCTCGAAGCACAGCTCGCGCCCGAAGCAGAACACGATCGCCGGCACGTCGCCGCGCGCGGCCAGCTCCTTGACGGTGTCGATGAGCAGCTCCTCGCGGAACTCGTGGACCAGCGGGATCTTGCGCTCGCGCGACTCGATGAGCCGCATCGGCGTCCGCCGGGTCAGCTCGACCCAGTGGCAGAAGCGGTCGGCGTGGCCGACGGTGGCCGACAGGATGACCAGCTGGGTGCGGGGATCGAGGCCGATGATCGCCTGCTCCCACACGTAGCCGCGCTCGGGGTCGCTGAAGTAGTGCCCCTCGTCCATCACCACCACGTCGGGCGGCGGCGGCGCCCGTCGGCCGCGCAGGGTGTACACCCGGTTCCACAGGATCTCGGCGACCTCGACCTGGATCGGCGCGTCGCGGTTGACCTTGAAGTCGCCGGTGGCGAAGCCGACGTTGGCGGCCCCGAAGTCGTCGCACAGCTCGCGGTACTTCTCCTCGGTGAGCGCCCGCAAGGGCGTCGTGTACACCGCGCGCCGGCCGCGCTCGAGCGCGGCCATCAGCGCCGCCTTGGCCATCACCGTCTTGCCGGTCCCGGTCGGGACCGTGACCATCACGCTGTCGCCGGCCATGATGGCGGCGATGGCCTGCTCCTGCACCGGGTACGGCTCGAGCCCCCGGCCAAAGAAGAACCGCTCGTAGAACGCGAGCTCGAGATCGGCGGCGCTCGGCGGCACGGCGCACCGTCGCGCGCCCGGGGTCGCAGGGTCAAGGCGAGGGGGCGCGTCGAACGCCGGCCGTGCAACGAAATCCCGCACATACTGGTCTCATCGCCGTGCGTCCGCCGTCCCTCGCCCTGACGCTGTCGCTCGCGCTCCACGGCGCGCTGGCGGTGGCGCTGGCGTGGCCGGTGGAGCGCCCGCGCGGTCGCGGCCGGCGCGCACCGCGCCGACGCTGATCACGATCGAGCCGCCCTCGCCGGCGCCGCCCTCGAGGTCGCGCTGGTACGGCTGCCGGCGGAACTACCGCCGAGCGCGCCGGTGAGCGCGGTGGTCGACGGCGCGACCGCGGCCGCGGCGCCGACGACCGCGCCTCGCCGCGCCGCCGTCGACGAGCCGGTGCTCCCGGCGCGCGCCGGCGACCTCGCCGACGGCGGCGGCGGCGCCGATGCGCTGGCGCTGCATGGCGGCGGCTCGACGGGCTCCGAGGCGCCGCGCCCGTCGCCGTCGCCGACCGGGCCGGTCGATCTGCGCCTGGCCGCCACCTCGGCGCTGGTCGGCCCGGCCTCGACGCCCGGCCCCGATCCGCGCGCCGACCTCGAGCCCGGCGACCTGCGCAGCCGTCCCGGCGGCTGGAAGCGCACCGACGAGGGCGTCTTCGTCGCCGACGTCGCGCCCGACGGCACCGTGCGCTTCACCGATCGCCCGAACCTGCGCTGGCAATGGAAGCTGCCTACCCCGGGCAGCATCGCGCACGGGCTGGCGTCGTGGATCACCGACCCCTACACCCAGCGCCGCCGCGCCGACTGCGATCCGACCCTGCGCTCGCTGTCGACCGAGTGCGCGACCAAGGTCGACGCCGAGGACGACAAGGCCGATCACGGCGGCGTGGTGCCGGTGCTCGGCGCCACCTTCGACGTGACCGACGCGATCATGCGCGCCGCCGGCCAGGATCCATACGCCTCGCGCAAGCTCGACTTCATCGATCGCACCGAGGCGGTGCGGGTCGAGATGGCGCGCGACCACCGCGCGACCACCCTGGCCGCCACCACCGAGCAGATGCGGCGCAACCTGCGCGCGCTGTGGCGCGCCGAGCCCGACGCCGAACGCCGACGCCGGGCGCTGTTCGAGATGTGGGACGAGTGCTTCGAGGACGGCACCGACGACGAGCAGCAGGCCGGGCGCGACGCGCGCGGCCAGGTCCTCGCCTGGATCCGCAGCCACGCCGCCGCGGGCACCGCCGCCGGCTATGCCGACGACGAGCTGCGTGAGCTCAACGCCCGTCGACGCTCGCGCCAGGTCTTCGCGCCCTACGATACGCCGTGATACGATGCTCGGCCGGACCAACCTGGGAGGGACGATGCGTACGAGCGTTGGATGGATCGCGACCTTGGCCCTGGCCGCGGCGATGACGACCGCCGGCTGCAAGAAGAAGGACGAGGCGCCCGCCGGTCCCGCGGTCAGCGAGGCCGACAAGACCGCGACGCCCACCGAGGAGCAGTGCGCCGCCTACGCGGCCAAGTCGGTGGAGATCGGCGCCAACCCCGAGAACATGAAGGACTACGCCAAGGGGCTGTGCCTCAAGCAGGGCTCGGTCGCGCTGGTGAAGTGCATCGAGCCGGCCAAGAAGGTCGCTGACCTCGGCGACTGCCTCGCGAAGTACCCGCTCAAGTAGCGCGGCGCGACCGTCGGCGACGCGCGACCCGGCGCGGGCGCGCCGCGAGCGACGCGCTCGGCACGCTCAGCACGGTGAACACCGCGCCGCAGGCCCGGCACACGCCGGTGCCGGGGTCGCCGTGCGAGGTCAGATCGAGATCGGCGCCGCCGCAGCACGGGCAGTAGCGGAGCACGTCGTCGGCCGCCATCGTCACCGGCGATTGTAGCCGGGCGACCGGCGCCACGGTACGAGCCTACGCCGCCGGCTCGGGCAACCGGCAGCTCCCGTCGGGCGCGCACCGCCCGGTCCAGCGCAGGCGATTGCGCGCGAACACGCGGTAGCCGAGCTCGAGCGCGTGGGACACGCCCGGCAGCCGGGTCGGCGCCACCAGCGCGCCGAGGCCGATGGCGGTGTACAGCCGGCGGAACACCTCGACGCCCTCGATCCAGGTGCCGTCGGGCAACCGGCCGTGGATGCGCGCCATGAAGTCGTCGTGGCTGCGGCCGTAGGCGGCGGCGTCGAACCCGGGCGCCGCGATGTTGGTGAAGCGGATGCGATCGCGGCGATCACGCCGCATCAGCATCCCGATCTCCTTCATGCACAGCGGGCAGTCGGCGTCGTAGAAGACCTCGACCTGCCAGGGCGTTGCGTCGGACGACATGCCCCTTCGATGCCACGGCTCGGGTCGTCGTTACCGCATGCGTGGCGGCGATCACCGACCGCACCGGCCGGCGTGGCATGCTCGTCGTCGATGCGCACCGGGCGGCCGCGACAGGTCGGAGTGGTCGGGTTCCTCGTCATGGCGAGCGCGCTCGCGGCCGGGTGCGGCGGAGCCCCCGACGCTGGGCCCCGGCCCGACGGCGGCACCGGCCTGTGCACCGCCGACGAGGTCCACGCGGGGTTCGCGTTCGAGTCGTACGCGAGCAGCACCACGATCACCTTCGGCGGCGGCTACCAGGACGCGCCGTACCCGCGCAGCGAGGAGGTGGCCGCCACCGCCGGCGCCTGTCGCTACGTGCGCCCGCTGCCTGCGTTCTGTGATCCGGCCTGCGACGGCAGCGCGGCGTGTGTCGACGGGGCGTGTCGGCCGTACCCGCAAGGCGTCGCCGCCGGCACCCTGCACACCACCGGCACCCACCCGCTGCTCACCCTCTCGCCGTACACCGTCGGCGCGTACTACACGATGATGGCGACGCCGGGGCTGACGGTGCCCGGCGAGATCGTCGGGTTCACCCTCGACGGCGAGGTCGCGGCGCCGCTGGCCATGGAGACCGTCGCCATCGGCCCGTTGACCTTGCCGACCGACCAGGTCACCGCCACCGAGGGCCAGCCGCTGACCATTGCGTGGACGCCCGAGGCTGGCGCGCCGGCGGCGACCGAGCTGGTGGTGCACCTCGACAACGATCACCACGGTCTCGACTCCTACGTCGAGTGCGTCGCGGCCGACGCCGACGGCGAGCTCACGATCCCGTCGTCGGTGCTCGACCGGCTCATCGCCGACGGCGAGACCGGCATCGGCACCTACATCGAGAACGCCTACGCCCAGCGCCGGTCGCTCGTCCGCGCGCGCACCGCGTACGGTTGCGCCGAGCTCGCCAGCGTCAGCTCGGTGTTCCTCTCGGTCGAGACCGTGCGCGCGCCGTAGCGCCTGCCCGCGCCTCAGGTCGCGAGTCGCGCGCGCTGGCGGCCGTCGGCGTCGAAGTTGCTCGGATCGAGCCAGGCCTCGTAGGCGGCGCGGATCCGCGGCCAGTCGTCGGCGACGATCGCGTACCAGGCGGTGTCGCGGCGACGGCCCTTGACCACCAGGTGGGCGCGGAACACGCCCTCGAAGGTGAAGCCGAAGCGGGCCGCGGCGCGCCGCGACGGCAGGTTGAGAGCGTCGCACTTCCACTCGAAGCGGCGGTAGCCGAGCTCGTCGAAGGCGTAGCGCATCGCGAGGAAGCACGCCTCGGTGGTGACCTGGCTGCGGGCGATGGCGGGCCCCCACAGGATCGAGCCGAGCTCGACGACCCGGTGGGTGGGCTCGATCCGCATCAGCGCCTGGCGGCCCTCGGCCCGCCCGGTGCGGCGATCGATGACCGCGAACACCAGCGGATCGTCGGCGGCGGCGATGGTCGCGAGCCACGCGCGGTGGGCCGCCTCGTCGGTCGGCACCGGGTCGAACAGGTAGCGATGGCGGTCGGCGGCGCCGGGCGCGGTCGCGGCAGCGTACAGGGCGGCGCCGTGGCGCTCGGCGTCGAGCGGCTCGAGCCAGGCGTAGCGGCCCTCGAGCACGACCCGCCCCGGGCGCGGCGCGGCGCCGACGTCGCCGACGAGCGGGCCGATCGGCAGCCCGGTGGCGGGATCGGGCTCGGCCGGCGGCACGATCGTCGACGGCGCCACCGCGAGCAGAGGATCGAGCTCCATGGCGCGACTCTACGGCGCCGCGCCGAGGCGCGCGACCCCGAGGCGGGCGTTGGTCCGGGGCCCACCCGACCGACGATCGGTGGTACGCCCGGGCCCGTGAGCACCCAGCGGCTGTGGATCACGGTGGTGGCGACGGCGGTCACGATGGCGGCGGCCTGCGGCGGCGGCGAGCCCGGCGGGCCGACCTTCCCCGAGGAACATCCCCGCATCTACCTGCCCGGCGAGCGCGATCGCCTGGTCGGCCTGCTCGCGGCCGAGCACCCGGCGGCGGTCCGCTTCAAGGCGGCGGTCGACGGCCAGGTCGACGGCGCCGACCACTACGCCTTCGAGGCGTGGATGGTGGCGCTGATGGGCCAGCTCACCGGCGAGCCGCAGTACTGCGCGTTCGCGGTGGCCGACGTCGACGCCAAGGTCGCCGCCGAGGAGGCCCGCATCGCCGACGGCGACCTGCCGGCCATCGCCGGCGACAGCTACCTCGAGGTCGGGCCGCGGGTCGGCGACCTCGCGCTCACCTACGACTTCTGCGCCGACGTGGTCACCGGCACCCAGCGCCTGCGCTGGCTCATCTACGCCGACCAGGCGGTGTGGAACGTGTGGCACCCGATGGAGGCGAGCTGGGGCGGCCAGCCGGCGCCGTGGACCGGGTGGTCCGTCGACAACCCGTCGAACAACTACTACTACTCGTTCCTGCGCGCGACGATGCTGCTCGGCCTGGCCACCCACGGCGAGGCCTACGAGGGCCTCGCCTCCGGCGACGACTGGCTCACGATGTTCCGCGACACCAAGCTGGCCGGCCAGCTGGTCCCGACCTTCGCCGCCGATCTCGTCGGCGGCGGTTCGCGCGAGGGCACCGGCTACGGCGTCGCGATGCACCGGCTCTTCGAGCTGTACGCGCTGTGGCAGGGCTCGACCGGCGAGGCCATCGCCGATCTCACCCCGCACGCGCGGGCGTCGCTCCTGCAGTTCATGCACGCCACCGTGCCCACCCTCGATCGCTACGCCCCGACCGGCGATCAGTCGCGCGACTCCACTGCGATGATGTTCGACTACCAGCGCAACTACGTCGCCTCGCTGGCGGCGCTGCACCCCGCCGATCCGCTGGCGGCTCGGGCCCAGTCGTACCTGGCGGCGTGCTCGGTGCCCGAGATGGGTCAGCGCTTCATGCTGGTCTACGACTTCTTCTTCGCGCTGCCCGACCTCACGCCGACGCCGCTCGACGGCCTGGCCACCGCCAACTACGCGCCCGGCGTCGGCGAGCTGTTCGTGCGCTCCGGCTGGGACGAGGACGCCACCTGGTGGAACCTCATCGCCGGGCCGTACACCGAGTCGCACGCGCACCGCGATCAGGGCAGCCTGATGCTGTTCAAGGGCGAGTGGCTGGCGGTCGACGCCGTCATCGGCTCGCGCTCGGGCCTGCGCCAGGAGGAGGAGGCCCACAACCTGGTGCGCTTCGTCGACGGCGACGGCGCCACCATCCGCCAGCGGTTCGGCACCGCGTCGAGCCTGACCGCGCTGGCCCGCGGCGACGGCTGGACCTACGCCGGGGCCGACCTCACGCCGGCCTACGGCGGCGACAGCGAGGTTCGGCGCAGCGAGCGCGAGGTGATCTACGTCGAGCCCGACGTGCTGATCGTCTTCGATCGCGCCGACAGCGAGCCCGGCACCACCGCGGTGTGGCACCTCAGCTCGCCGCTGGCGCCGTCGATCGCCGGCGACCGCGCCACCTTCGCCGGCGCCGCGCACGCTGCGTCGATCGGCTGGCGCCCGCCGCCGCCAGCGCCGCCGCGGTGGAGTGGGCCTCGGTCGACGGCGACTACGTCAGCGGCCACCGGCTCGACGTCACCGCGCCGGGCGCCATCGGCGGCAGCTTCCTCCACGTCCTGTCGATCGACGACGCGGTGGTGTCGGCGGTGCCGACCGGCGATCACGGCGCGGTGGTGACGCTCGCCGACGGCCGCGTGGTCACCGCCAGCTTCGGCGACGCCGGCATCGGCGGCCACCTGGCGATCACCGGCGGCGGCGCGGAGGTCGACGTCGACCTCGCGGCCGGCGTCGCCACGCTGCCGGAGTAGCCGCTACCGGCGCCGGCGCACGTTGGGCATGCCCACGGCGTCCATGCACCGCGCCAGCACCGCCTGCGCGATCGGCCGCGCGGACGCTGGCGCCCTCGGCGAGCAGGTCCTCGAGCCGGCGCTGCCCGGCCGCGCTCTCCATCAGCTCGGTGTACTCGCCGCGCGCGGCGCCGAAGTGGGCGTCCATCGCCTCGATGAGCGCGCCCTTGAGGTGGCCGTAGCCGACGCCGCCGGCGCGCAGCCGCGCCTCCCAGTCGGCGCGCTCCTCGGGCGACAGGAACAGCGCGAGCAGCGCGAACGCGTTGACCGACGCTGGCTCCTTGGGCTCCTCGGGCGGCCGCGAGTCGGTGACGATCTGGTTGACGCTCTTCTTGAGCGCCTTGCCCTCGGCGAATCCAGATGTCGTTGCCGTAGCTCTTCGACATCTTCGCGCCGTCGGTGCCGGGCACCTTCGGCGTCGGCGACAGGGTCCATTTCGGCTTGCGCAAGAACTCGCCGCCGTGGGTGGTGTTGAAGTGGCCGACCATGTCGGCGGCCATCTCGATGTGCTGGACCTGATCCTGGCCGACGGGCACCACGTCGCTGTCGTAGATGACGATGTCGGCGGTCATCAGGATCGGGTAGGTGAACAGCCCGACGGAGGCGGGCAGGCCGCGCGCGATCTTGTCCTTGTAGGAGTGGCCGCGCTCGAGCAGGCCCATGCCGGTCACCGTGGCCAGGAGCCACGACAGCTCGGTGACCTCGGGGATGTCGCTCTGGCGAAAGAACACCGCGCGCTGGGTGTCGAGGCCGAGGGCGACGTAGGTGGCGGCGATGCCGCGGACGTTGCGCTCGAGCACCGCGCGGTCGTGCACGGTGGTGAGCGCGTGCAGGTCGGCGACGAAGAACAGCGCGCCGTCACCGCCGGCGGCGGTCGGGCGGGTCGCCGCGCGCGAGCTCTCGACGTGGCCGCGGATCGCGCCGAAGTAGTTGCCGAGGTGAGGATCACCGGAGGGCTGGATGCCAGACAGCACGCGGGGCATGACCGCCCCACCGTACCCGCGCGGCGTCGGCGACGGCATCGCCGCCGCGCCAAACCGTCGAGGCCGCCGTAGCTCGGCAGGTCGACCCGCCAGCGGCCGTCGACGCGCACCAGCGACAGCCGGGCGCGCCCGCTCGGGCTGACCAGCTCGACGGTGGCCAGCGAGCCGTGCTGCTCGATGGTGGTGATGTCGGTCGGCGCCGGCTGATCGCCGCGGGCGCCGATGCTGATCAGATCGTGCGCGGTGTAGCGGGTGCTGCCGCCGACCAGGTCGGTCGCGTGGGCGGCGCGATCGGCGAGCCGGCGCTGGGTCTCTGGCGACAGCATCTCGAACACCGCCTGGCGATCGCCGGCCTTGGCCGCGGCAAGCAACGCACGCACGCGCCCTCGGGCGGCTGCTCGCCGGCCTGGCTGCGACCCGCGACCGCGACCGCGAGGGCGACCGCGGCGAGCACGCTGGCGGCGGCGGCCACCGCGCCGGCGACTGGTCAGCGCGAGCGCCACAGGTTCGCTCCCACCGGCCTTCCGCTTGCAGTCTCATCGGTCCAACACCAGCGCCGCGCCGGCCCCCGGCGAGCGTGAAAATCACAGGTCTTCTGTGTACTTGTAGGCAACCGGAGCGTCAACTACTGTCTTGAATCGCGTCGCTGGTGCAACCGTCGAACCCGCGCAACCGGAGAAAACCTCATGCGGATGAAGAACCTCACCAAGACCCTCGCTACCTGGATCGCTGGGCCGGCCATCGCGGCGATGGGCCTGACCGCGGCCGGTTGTACGGTCCGCGCTGGGACGCCCGTGAGCTCTGGCTACGGGTACCAGCAGACCGGCTACGTGCAGGGCTCGGTCGTCGTCGGCCAGCCGTCGCCGTACTACGTCTCGAGCCTGCCGCCGGAGCCGCTGTACGAGAACGTGACGATGTCGCCGGGCGCCGGTTACGTCTGGATCGACGGCTACTGGAACTGGAACGGGTACGAGTGGGTGTGGCTCGACGGCCACTGGGAGCTCGGCCGTGACTCCTACGTGTACGTGCAGCCGTACTACGACTACTCGGGCGGCTCCTACGTGTACACCCCCGGCTACTGGGAGCGGCCCGACCGGGTGCCCCAGAACTGGACGGTCGTCGACCACCGTGACGGTGGCCGGCCGCCGCGGGTGGTGCAGCCGCCCGCGTCGCAGCCGCCGCGCCCGCAGCCGCAGCCGCAGCCGCAGCCCCAGCCGCAGCCGCCCGCGCCCGCCGCCCAGGCCGACCCGGGCCCGGTCTACGTGCCGCCGCGTCCGACGCCGGTGAAGCCGACCCGCAGCCGCCGCGGCCGACCCCGCAGCCGCAGCCCCCGCGGCCGACCCCGCCGGCGCTGCCGCAGGCTGACCCGCCGGGCCCGGTGTACGTGCCGCCGCGTCCGACGCCGGTGAAGCCGACCCCGCCGACGCCGGTGAAGCCGACCCCGCGGCCGACCCGGCGCCGACCTCGGTGAAGCCGCAGCCGACGCCGCCGGCCGACCCCGGCGCCGACGCCGGTCAAGCCCCGCCGGCCCCGACGCCGCGGCCGACGCCGGCGCCGACGCCGGTCAAGCCCCCGCCGGCCCCGACGCCGCGGCCGACCCCGGCCCCGGTCAAGCCGAGCCCCACGCCGCCGCGGCCGCCGCAGGCGCCGGCGCCGTCGGAGACCCAGCTCCCGAACCCGAAGCCGGCCAAGCCCAAGCCGTCGGTCCCGCGGGCGACGCCGCCGGCCAAGCCGATCCCGGCGCCGCGCCCCAAGGCGCCCAGCCCGGCGAGCCCGGACCAGCCCCCGAGCCGCAAGCCCACCCGCTGAGCGGCCCCCCGGCCTGACCTCACGGCGCCCCCAGCGGGCGCCGTCGTCGTTTTCGGCCCCGCGGCGTGACCATTCACACCCGGTGTAGGCGGCCGTTCACGATCCGCCCCGGCCGCGCCGGCGCACGCGGAGTCGCCGCACCGGGATCGGCCCCCCCACGGCGCGGGTTGGGCCGCTCGCCGCCGGCCACGGTCGGGCCCTGGCGAGGGCCGACCCAGCCCAGCGCTACGCGCCCTCGAGGTCGCCGCCCTTGAGCCCGTGGCGCTTGAGCAGCTCGCGCAGGTGGTAGCGCGTGAGGCCGGCCTCCTGCGCCGAGCGCGTGATGTTGCCGTCGTTGCGCTCCATCAACGCCGCCAGGTAGGCGGACTCGAAGGCGTCGACCACGGTCTGCTTGGCGTTCTTGAAGCCGAGGCCCTCCTTGAGCAGGGCCGGGTTGAAGGTGGCGGCGCCGTTGCCCTCGGGCTCGGGCATGCCCGACATCGCGGCGGCCGCGCGCTGGGCGGCCTGGGCGCCGGCGGCGGCGAGGTCGTGGGCGACCAGCATGCTGGGGCCCATCTCGCGCCCGAACACCAGGTCGCTGCGGGTGATGACCGGGCCGTCGGCCAGCGCCCCGGCGCGCTCGACCACGTTGCGCATCTCGCGGACGTTGCCGGGCCAGCTGTGGTGCTGCAGCGCGGTCATCGCGTCGGCGCTGTACGACATCGTGATGCCGCGCCGCGCGGCGATCTCGCGCAGGAAGTTGTTGGCCAGCGCCGGGATGTCCTCACGCCGGTCGCGCAAGGGCGGCAGCTCGATGCCGACCACCGACAGGCGGAAGTAGAGATCCTCGCGGAACGCGCCGCGGTTGACCTCGTCGCGCAGGTCGCGGTTGGTCGCCGCCAGCACTCGGACGTCGACCTTGATCTGCTTGTCGCCGCCGACCCGCTTGATCTCGCGCTGCTCGAGCACGCGCAGCAGCTTGGGCTGCAGCATGATGTCGAGCTCGCCGATCTCGTCGAGGAAGATCGTCCCGCCCTGGGCCTGCTCGAAGCAGCCGATGTGCTGGCCGACGGCGCCGGTGAAGCTGCCCTTCTCGTGGCCGAACAGGGTCGACTCGATGAGCTCGCGCGGGATCGAGCCGCAGTCGAGCACCACGAACGGCTTCTTCTTGCGCGGCGACGCGTTGTGCAGCGCGCGCGCGACCATCTCCTTGCCGGTGCCGGTCTCGCCGGTGACGAGCACGGTCAGGTCGCTCGGCGCGACCTTCTCGAGGTGGGCGAAGATCTCGCGCATCGCCGGCGAGGAGCCGATGACCGCGTCGAAGCGGTCCTTCTTCGACATCTCGATCTCGACGACGTCGGTGCCGGACTGGAACTGGACCTGGGTGTGGCCGAGCCGGAAGGTGGTGCCCGGGCGCAGGAACACCTCGCGCACCCGCAGCTCGCCGACGAACACGCCGTTGCGCGAGTTGAGATCGCGCAGGCGGTAGCCGTCGTCGCGCGCGGACACCTCGAAGTGGGTGCCCGACACCGCCTTGTCGTTGACCACGAGGTCGCTGATGATGCTGCGCCCGCCGGTGACCCGCGGCTTCTCGATCACCAGCTCCTTGCCGGCGTCGGGGCCGGCGACGACCACCAGCTTGCCCTTGCGCATCCGGCGGACGGTGGCCCAGTCACCCTCGAAGATCGTGGTGAGCCCACTGCCGTCGAACTGGGCGGCTGCCTCGTCGTCCCCGGGTTCCATCGCGCCGCAGCCTAACACGGGCCGCGAGGCGCAGTCAGTTCAGGTACTTCGAGTCAGGACGTGACCTGCGCCGGGGCGCCGGCTCGTCCTCGACCACGCGCAGGTGGGCACGGGCGCGGCGCCGCCGGAAGCGCTGCCAGGCCAGCTCCGGGCTGTAGCGCGGCGAGGTGATGAGCACCGTCAGCCCGATCGCCGCCATGATGCCGGCGCCGTCCTCCCACTGGCCGTTGAGCGTGATCATGAGGACCAAAAACGCCAGGATGCCGAACATCAGCTGGCGCCCGGTCATGGGCAACACGCCGAAGAACTGCACCGGCTGGCGGGCGTAGATGATGCCGAAGGCGACGATGCAGGCGTAGATGAACGGGTCGTAGCCGAGCATCGGCACCTCGCGCCCGGTGCCGAGGCCGGTCAGGGTGCCGACGATGGTGCCGGCGAGGAGCGTCATCGCGGCGAACCGCAAGAGCCGTGCGGTGCCCCAGAACCGCTCGAGGGTCGGCACGAACAGCCACAGCACCACGCCCTGGAACAGGAGCGAGATGAAGCGCGGCTCGAGCAGCGGCCCGGTGGCGAGGGTCCACAGCTTGCCCTCGCGCCACACCGAGGTCGGCGTCGGCGCGGCCCAGGTCGCGAGCCGCGCGCGGGTGTCGAGGTCGGAGAACAGCCACACCAGCGACACCCCGAGCTGCAGGAACAGCAGGATGAACGCACCGCGGGTGATGCGGAGTGCCTCGGGGGCCAGGCGCTGGCGCTGCACGGCGAAAACCTAGCACGCGGCGCCCGAAACGACCGCGGCCGCCGGCGCGGGTGCGCGCGGCGGCCGGGGGTGGCAAGACCGAGGGTCTCAGTCGAGCGGGATCTCGACGGTGCCGAGGTCCTCGTACTCGTTGCCGTTGTCGATCGACGCGTTGATCGGGGCGGAGGTGCCGAGCGAAAGATCCTGGCTGTTGAGGATCGCCATCGACACCACGTACGGCCCGAGCGGCAGCGGGTCGGAGAAGATCGCGCCGTCCTCGCAGTCGACCAGGGTCTCCTCGCCGGCGGTGGTGCCCGACAGGGTCGCGATCAGGCTGATGCCGTTCTCGTCGACGACCTGGGCGCAGGTCTGGGGCGCGCCGCCGTCGGTGATGTTGAAGTCGGCGACGAAGAAGCCGTGGTCGAGCACGATGGTCGCGGCCAGGGCGAGGTCGCCGTCGATGGTGGCGGCGAGGGTGCCGGTGGTGCCCACGACGAGGTCGTCGAAGACGTCGCTGGGCGTGAAGTTGTCGTGCACGTAGTCGAGCCAGATGTCGTAGTCACCGCCGTCGAGCAGCGCCGTCGTCACCGTCGTGGCGTCGCAGTTGAACAGGTCCGACTGCGGCGTGCCCAGTGAGCCGCGCGGGATCGCGTTGATCCGGATCGCATCGTTCGGGGTGCAGGCGCCCAGGGCACCCGGCCCGGCGTTCTGCAGCTCGACCGTGGCGCTGATCGAGCCGGGGTCGAGCACGACGCAGCCGACGAGGGAACTGGTGGCCAGCAGCAGCGTACCCATAGCGACGTTCTTCATGCGATCTCTCCTGAGGTTGTCTCGGACGGTCCTTCGCCGCGTCGGCACACGGCGCCGACGCAGTATCCCGATTCGGATGGGGCGGCGCAAGCTGGCCCGGGCCACGGCGCGACGCCGGCGTGGGTGTCGTCACCGTGGCGCCGGCTCACGAGCAGATGCACGGCTGCTCGTCGCAGCGCGTGCGCTGGACCTGGACCACCACGGCGCCGAGCCCGATCACCTCGCCGGTCTCGATCGTGCGCGACAGTGGCGGCGGCGCGACGAACGTGCCGGCCGCGGCCGGGCCGTCGGCGCACTCCGGCGTCACCCACAACAGCGCCGGCCCCGCCGGCACCTCGAAGTCCGTGATCGCTCGCACGTTCTCGCACGGCCACGCCGCCGAGCCCTCCTCGCCAGCGTGCTCCCACCACAGCCGCATCACGGTGACCCGCGAGCCGCTGCACGTGGTGTCGTCGCCGTCGGTGGTGCGTAGGGTCCATGACAGGTCGACCGCGCCGCCGGCGACGTCGGCGCAGCCCGCGCCGGCGAGGAGGCTCGCGATCACCGCTGGGACGAGCGCGCGCGCCGCGGCATTCATCGGCGGGCGCCGGGGCGTGGTTTGACCCACGATCGACGCGCATGCTATCGACCTGCCAGGGATCATGCCGCTGACCGACCTTCTACCATCGATCGGTGATCCTGGCCTCGCCGTGGGCGCGGGCGGCACCGACATCGCCTCCCTGTTCGGCCACGCCCACTGGATCGTCAAGGGCGTGATGGGCCTCCTGGTGGTGATGTTCCTGATCGGCCTGTACATCATCATCTACAAGGCGCTGTTCCTGCAGCGCGCAGGCAAGGAGTCGGCCCGGTTCGCCGAGGCGTTCTGGCGCTCGCGCGACATCGAGCACATCTACAAGCAGGCCCAGGCCCTGCCGCACAGCCCGGTGTCGCAGATGTTCCTCGCCGGCTACACCGAGCTCGCCAAGCTCGCGTCCGACGAGGAGCTCAAGAGCGATCGCGAGGGCAACCTGTCGAACATCGAGCGCGCGCTGCGCAAGGCGCAGACCGCCGAGACCACCAAGCTCGAGGCGATGGTGCCGTTCCTCGCCACCACCAGCTCGGCGGCGCCGTTCATCGGCCTGTTCGGCACGGTGGTCGGCATCATGTTCGCGTTCCAGGCCATCTCGAACAAGCAGGGCGGCGGCGCCGCCACCCTCGAGACCGTCGGCCCACACATCGCCGAGGCGCTGTTCGCCACCGCCATCGGCCTGGTGGCGGCGATCCCGGCGGTCATGGCCTACAACTACTTCATGCGTCGCATCCGCGTCCTGCGCTCGGAGATGGACTCCTTCGAGCAGGACTACCTCAACATCATCAAGCGCCACTTCCTGCGGTAAGGGAGCGCCGGGCCCATGGCATTCGGACGCGGTGGTGGCGGTGGCGACGATCTCAACAGCGAGATCAACGTCACGCCGATGGTCGACGTGATGCTGGTGCTCCTGATCATCTTCATGATCACGGCGCCGATGATGAACAGCGGGGTCGACATCACCCTGCCGCAGGTCGACGTCAGCAAGGCCCAGGAGGATCCCGCCGGCAAGCTGATCCTCAGCATCGACCGCGACCGCCACCTGTACCTGGCGGGGACCCCGGTGGCCTGGACCGACCTCGAGGCCAAGCTGGCCAACAACCCCAACGTCAGCGCCACCAAGGGGATCTGGGTGGAGGCCGATGCCACCCTGCCGTACTCGGTGGTGATCACGGCGATGGCGATCGCCAAGAACGCCAAGATCTCCGCGGTCCAGCTCCTGACCGACCCGTCGGAGACCCTGAACCTCAAAGACCTGGACGGGCGGTGACGCGTCGGTAACGATCGACGTGCGGACCCCAACCACCCCGACGATGCGCGAAGGACAGATGCACCTGCTGGCCGGCGGAGGGACCTTCCTCCTGACCGCGCTGATCGTCGCGCCGACCCTCGCGCTGGGTGGCGGCGAGCTGGCGGCGGCGCCGCCGCCGCGCGACATGGTCGTGATCGAGGCGTCGCTGGCCTACAAGGCCAAGCCCAAGAGCCAGCCGCAGAAGCCCATGCGGGTCCCGGTCAAGGAGGTCGTCGAGGGCGTCGCCACCAAGCCCGACGTGACGCCGCCACCGCCGGATCCCGACAAGAAGCCCGACGACGTCGCGCCGGACAAGGACTGGGCCAAAGAGTTCGAGAAGTACCGGCGCGACGACAACCCCGACGATCAGATCGGCACTCCCGACGATCAGCCCGGCAGCTTCGACGGCTCCGAGGAGGGGTTCGATCAGCTCACCAAGGGCGATCCGTACTTCCAGCAGCTCAAGAAGGATCTGCTGTCGGGCTGGGAGTACCCGGCCATCCTCGACGACGCCGGCGCCACCGTCGGCTGCCTGCACCTGGCGCCGGACGGCAAGATCCCGGAGATCAAGCTCCACACCAAGAGCGGCATCGCCGAGCTCGACGATTCGGTCGAACGCCAGCTCGATCGAATCCAGGCCCTGCGCGCAACGTCTCCTCAGCCGGTGCCCCCGCACCTGCTGGGGTCCGTCATGGAGTGGCTATGTGTCAAGTTCGATCCCAAGGGCTCCTGATCGTCGTCGCCAGCGCGCTGGCGACGGTGCTCGCGCTCACCGCCTCGGGCGCCCCGGCGACCGCCGATCCGGGCGCCGGCGGCGGCGTCATCATCGACGTCACCGGCGCGCGCCGCAGCCTGTACCCGATCGCGGTGCCGGTCGCGGTCGACTCCGACGGCGCCGCCGCGCGCGAGGCGGCCGAGGTCGCCTCGTTCGACCTCGGCGTCGCCGGCGTGTTCAAGGTGGTCGATCCGTCGGCCTACCTGGCCGATCTGTCCGCCGAGAAGCTCGGCGTCGACGTCGAGAAGTGGAAGGCCACCGGCGCCTTCGGCGTGATCAAGTCGAAGGTCACGGTCACCGGCGGCGACGTGAACCTCGAGTTCCGGCTCTACGAGGTGTCCAAGGGCGCCGCCGCGGTGCTGACCCGGGTCTACGCCGGCAAGCGCGCCGAGCTGCGGCGGTTCGTGCACACGTGGTGCAACGAGGTCCTGCGCTACTACACCGGCCAGAGCGGCTTCTTCGGCTCGAAGATCGCCTTCGTCGCCAAGGGCCGCGCGCGCAGCACGATCCAGGCGATGGACTTCGACGGCCACGGCGTCTATCGCGTGAGCAACAACTCGTCGACCAACCTCTTGCCGGCGTGGTCGCGCTCCGGCGGCCAGATCGCCTACACGTCGTACATGCGCGGCAACCCCGACCTCTACGTCGGGCCCGCCGGGGGCGGGCGGCCCAAGCGCATCTCGCAGCATCGCGGCATGAACACCGGCGCGGCGTTCTCGCCCGACGGCAGCAAGATCGCGTTGACCCTGTCGAAGGACGGCAACCCCGAGATCTACGTGATCAGCGCCAGCGACGGGAAGATCCTCCAGCGCATCACCAACGATCGAGGCATCGACACCTCGCCGGCGTGGTCGCCCGACGGCAGCCAGCTCGCGTTCGTCTCCGATCGCCAGGGCGGCCCGCAGATCTTCGTGGTGTCGTCGAGCGGCGGCACCCCGACCCGGGTCAGCACCAACGGCAGCTACAACACCACGCCGACCTGGTCGCCCAAGCCGGGCACCCGGGTGCTCGCGTACACCACCCGCGACGGCGGTCGCTACGACATCGTCACCCTCGATCTGGCGACCAAGGCGATGACCCGCGTGACCCAGGGCGACGGCAACAACGAGGAGCCGAGCTTCTCGCCGGATGGCCGGGTGGTCGCCTTCGCCAAGACCGGCGGCAGCGGCTCCGGCGTGTGGCTGGCCAACGCCGACGGCACCGGCACCGCGACCCGGGTGTGGAGCGGCGCGGCGTCCGGCGTCGAGTGGGGCCCGACGCCGTAGCGACGGCGCGGGCGCCGCGGTGCCGGCGAGGCCTCAGCCGCGCGCGGCGTGCACGATCGCCATGCTCAGCGCGGTGTCGACGTCGGGGGCGAAGGCGAGCTCGCCGGGCGTGCGGCGGATGCCGGCGCGCGCCAGCATCTCGGCCGGCTCGGGCTGCAACGCCGCGATGATCACCTTGCGCCGGGTCCGGCGCAGGCGATCGAGCAGCGACTCGAGCGCGACCAGGCCGGTGGCGTCCATCACCGGCACGTGGCGCATCGACAGGATCACGGTGCCGTAGGACGCGCCGGTGGCCAGCGCGTCCATCGCGGTCTTGGCCGCGCCGAAGAACAGCGGGCCGGCGATCTCGTAGACCTTCACCCCGCCGGGGACCTCGTAGTTCTCCGACGGGTCGGCCACCACCGAGACCTTGGTGAGCACCGCCATCCGCCGCATGAACAGGAGCGCGGCGAGGACGACGCCGACGGAGACCGCCAGCGCCATGTCGAAGAGCACGGTGAGCGACAGGCAGGTGAGCAGCACCATCACGTCGCTGCGCGGCGCGATCCGGAGCAGGCGCACGACGTGGCGCGGCTCGGCCATCTGGTAGGCGACCACGATCAAGAGGCCGGCGAGCGCGGCCATCGGCAGGTACTCGACCAGCGGCGCCAGCGCCAGGATGCAGGCCAGCACGAACACCGCGTGGAACGCGGCGGCCAGCGGCGAACGCGCGCCGGCGCGCAGGTTGGTCGCCGTGCGGGCCAGCGCCCCGCTGGCGGCGATGCCTCCGAACCACGGCGCCACCACGTTGGCGAGGCCGAGCGCGACCAGCTCGGCGTCGGGATCGTGCCGGGTCCCCTGCACGCCGTCGGCGATCGTCGCCGAGGTCAGGGTCTCGATCGCGCCGAGCATGGCGACGGCGAAGGCCGGGCCGAGCAGCGCCTGCAGCACGTCCCAGTCGAGCACGAAGCCGCCCCCGCCGGGCGGCCCGGCCGCCGCCCACGGCGCCTGCGGCAGCGGCGGCGTCTGCGGCAGCGAGAACCGATCGCCGAGCGTGGTCACGGTGACGCCGTCGACGAACCGGGTCGCCAGCGCGGCGAGCACCGCGGCGCCGAGGAGCGCCACCAGCGGCGCCGGCACCGCGCGCAGCCAGCGCGGCACCAGCACCAGCGCGCCGACCGTCAGCGCGGCGACGGCGACGTCGGCGGGGTTGACCTGGGCGCGCGCCTCCCACACCGCGAGCAGGTAGCGTCCGATGCCCTCGGTGCTCGGCAGGCGCAACCCGAGCACGTCGCCGAGCTGGAGCAGCGCGATCAGCAGCGCGACGCCGGAGGTGAACCCGGTGGTCACCGGGTGCGGGATGAACGTCATCAACCGACCGACGTGGGCGAGGCCCATCACCACCAGGATGGCCCCGGCGAGCAGGCCGGTGAGGAGCACGCCGGCGAGGCCGTGGGCGTGGGCGATGGGCAACAGGATGACGACGAAGGTGGCGGTCGGGCCGGTGACCTGGACCCGGGTGCCACCGAGCAACGCGGCGATGAGGCCGGCGACGACCGCGGCGTACAGGCCGTGCTGCGGCGGCACGCCGGCGGCGACCGCCAGCGCCATCGACAGCGGCAGCGCGACCACGCCGACCACCACGCCGGCGAGCAGATCGGCGCGCAGGTCGGCGGTGCCGTAGCCCTCGCGCAGGCGCTGGCGCAGGCCGTAGCCGAGCTGGTCCGGCAGGCCGCGGACCGCGGCGAGCTGAGCGCGGAGCGCCTCGGTCAGCTCGTCGACGTACCTCATCGAACCCGGGGCAGCGTCACACACGCGCTCGGGGTTGTCATGTTCCCGCCGCGCGACCGCGGGAACGCCCGCCGGCTACGGCGCGATCGGCGCGCGCGACAGCTCGACCAGCAGGCCGTCGCAGCTATCGACGAACTCGACGGTGTGAACGTCGATCACGGCGACGTCGGCGAGGCAGGTGGTCACCGAGGCCGGGAAGGTGTCCCGCGGCGGCGCGCCGTAGATGGTCTGGACCGGGCCGCTGCCGTCGACGATGCCGGCGGCGTCGGCGGGCAAGAGCCGCAAGACGCTGCTCGAGGTCATCAGCAGGTTGCCGACGGCGTCACAGGCCAGGCCGCGCGGGTGATCGGCGGGGAAGGTGCTGGCCGGGGTGCCCTCGCCCGACGAGGTCGCGACGCCGTCGCCGAGCACCGTGGTGATGATCCCGAGCGCGTCGATGCGGCGGACCCGGTTGTTGCCGGTGTCGGCGACGAACAGGTCGTCGCCGCAGCGGGTCACCGCCTGTGGCTCGAACAGCAGCGCCGCGGTGGCGGCGCCGCCGTCGCCGAAGAAGCCCCGGGTCGCCGGCACGCCACCGACGGTGCTCACCACGTCGGCGTCGACGTCGATCGCGCGCACCACGTGGTTGCCGGTGTCGGCGACGTACAGCACGCGCGCGACCGGATCGAAGTGCAGCCCGGTCGGCGTGCGAAACCGGGCCAGCGTGGTGGTCCCGTCGCGCCAGCCCTCGGTGCCCGACGGGTTGGCCAAGGGCGCGATGGTCCAGGTGTCGACGTCGTCGGGATCGACCGCGGCGACCCGGTAGAGCCGGTGGGTCTCGATCTCGGTCAGGTAGAGCTCGCCTGCGGCGGCGTCCCACGCCACGCCGCCGACGCTGCCGAAGCTGCCCGGGCGGATCCGCGCCAGGTTGCCGGTGGCGGCGGTGGTGGGGTAGCGCCCGACGCCGACCTCGAGCCAGCCACGCTCCGGGCGAACCACCTCGACCACGCCGGTGGTGCCGCCGGCGACCAGGGTGAAGCCGTCGGCCCGCGCCAGCCCGCTCGGCGCCGCCAGCCGGGCCTGGGCCAGCGGGCCGACGCCTTCCGGGTCGAGCGCGCCGGCGATCGAGTGGATGGTGCCGTCGGCGCGGATCTGCCGGATCCGATGGTTGCCGAGGTCGGTCACGGCGATGGTGCCGTCGGCGAGCACCGCGGCGCCGCCGACCCACCGCACCAGCGCCGCCGTCGCGGGACCGCCGTCGCCGGTGTCGCCCTCGACGCCGGTGCCGACCAAGGTCGAGATCACGCCGGCGGCGGTGATGTGGCGCAGCCGGTGGCCGTCGCGCTGGGACACCAGGAGCCCGCCGGCGCCGTCGGGCTGGACGTCGATGGGATCGCGCACCAGCGCGCTGGTGGCCGGGCCGCCGTCGCCGAGCGGGCCGCTGGCGCCGATGCCGGCGATCGTGGTGATGGTGCCGTCGGCGGCGATCCGGCGCAGGCGGTGGTTGCCGGTGTCGGTGATCACGAGGCGGCCGGCGTCGTCGAAGGCCAGCGCCTGCGGCGACGACAGCCGCGCGGCGGAGGCCGGGCCGCCGTCGCCGAGGAAGCCGGCGACGCCGGTGCCGGCGTGGGTCGAGATGGTGCCGTCGACCGCGATCTTGCGGATCCGGTGGTTGCCGGTGTCGGTGAAGTACACCACCCCGGCGGCGTCGACCGCGACCGCGCCCGGCGAGGACAGGTGCGCCATCGTCGCCGGGCCGCCGTCGCCGAGGAAGCCGGTGACGCCGTTGCCGGCGATGTTGTGGATGACGCCCGCGGCGTCGACGTGGTGGAGGCGCGCGTTGTCGGTGTCGGCGATGTAGAAGCTGCCGTCCGGTCGCGCGGTGACCCCGGTGGGGAACGACAGCTGCGCGCTGGTGGCCGGCCCGCCGTAGCCGGCGGCGCCGCGTGAGCCGTTGCCGGCCACCGTCGCCAGGGTGCCGTCCGGCGCGAGGCGCCGGATGGTGTGGTGGAACTGGTCGGCGATGAGCAGGCCGCCGGTGGCGTCGCGCGAGATCTGCACCGGGAAGCTGAGGTTGCCGGCGGTCGCGCCGCCGCCGTCGCCCTGGAAGCCCTCGGCGCCCGAGCCGGCGACCGTGGTGATGATGCCGTCGGTGTCGACCCGGCGGACCTTGCCGCTGATGGCGTCGGCGATCACGACCCGACCCTGGCCGTCGACGGCGAGGCGCTCGGGCCCGGTCAGCCCGGCGGCGAGGGCAGGGCCACCGTCGCCGAAGCCGCCCGCGGCGCCGCCGCCGGCGAAGCGCGCGATGGTGCCGTCGGGCGCGATCCGCCGCACCACGTTGGCGCCCTGCATCGACACCAGGATCCCGCCGGCGGCGTCGACCGCGACCCCGCGCGGGTTGTCGAGCTTGGCCGCGGTGGCCGGACCGCCGTCGCCGCTGCTGCCCACCGCGCCGGTCCCGGCGATGGTGGTGATGGTCCCGTCGAGCTCGAGCCGGCGGACCCGCTGGTTGCCGGCGTCGGCGATCACCAGGCGGCCGCTGCCGTCGAAGGCGATCGCCGCCGGCGTGTTGAGGCGGGCCGCGGTGGCCGGGCCGCCGTCGCCGAGGAAGCCGGCGGTGCCGGTGCCGGCGATCGTCGTGATCACGCCGGCCTCGTCGACCCGGCGGATCCGGTGGTTGCCGGTGTCGGCGATGTACACCCGGCCGAGGCCGTCGACGACGACGTCGAGCGGCTCGCGCAAGCGGGCGGCGGTGGCGGCGCCGCCGTCGCCGGCGAAGCCCTGGGTGTAGCTGGTGCCGGCGACGGTGAAGATGCGGCCGTCGAGGTCGACCCGGCGGATCCGGTGCCAGTAGCTGTCGGCGATGAAGATCCGGCCGAGGCCGTCCACCGAGAGGCCACTGGGGAAGAACAGGTCGGAGCTGGTGGCCAGGACGCCCTCGCCGTCGGTGGCGTAGCCGCTGATGCCCGCGACCGTGGTGATCGTGCCGTCGGCGTCGACCCGCCGGACCCGGTTGTTGATCGTGTCGCCGATGTACACCCGCCCGGCGGCGTCGACCGCGACCCCGCGCGGCTGGTTGAGGTCGACCTGGGCGCCGTCGAGGTTGCCGCCGATGGTGACCGTCGCGGTCCAGCTCGTGGCCACGCAGGCGTCGCAGCCGTCGGCGGGGTTGGCGTTGCCGTCGTCGCAGGCCTCGCCGGCGTCCACGGCGGCGTCGCCGCACGCCTCGACCTTGCGGCAGTCGGCCCGGCAGCCGTCGCCGCTGGCGAGGTTGCCGTCGTCGCAGGCCTCGACCCCGGCGAACACCGCGCCGTCACCGCACACGTTGCGCATGCACGCGCTGGTGCAGGCGTCATCGTCGGCGTTGGCGGCGCCGGCGTCGCACTCCTCGACGCCGGCCTGGATCAGGTTGTCGCCGCAGGTGGCGACCATGCAGCGCGAGGTGCACGCCCGGTCGTCGCCGTTGGCGGCGCCCTGATCGCACTCCTCGCCGGCCTGGGCGACGCCGTCGCCGCAGGTCGGCAGCGCGCACGCGTTGGTGCAGCCGTCGTCGTCGACGTCGTTGCCGTCGTCGCAGGCCTCGCCGAGGTCGACCACGCCGTCGCCGCAGCCGCCGACGACGCACACCCCGGCGCGGCAGATGCCCGCGCCGACGCCGCCGAGGTCACAGCCGTCGCCCTCGGCGCGGCCCTCGCATGCCGCGAGCTGGTCGGGATCGACGCAGACGCCGGCGGCGGCGGCGCACACCTTGGGCGCGGCGCACAGGAGGTCGCCGCACGGCACCTCGGACGAGCTCGGGACACACGCGGCGAGCAGCGCCGCGACCGCGATGCCCCCCATCCGGCCCTTCCCGTGCGCCATGACGCCCAATCATACGTGGGCGAGCCCGATTCTCGCCAGCACCCGGCGTCGGCCTGGGCGGACCGTCGCGCCGCAGAGGGGGCGGCTTGACAGCGCGCGTGCGGGCTGCGACTCCCGGCACATGGTCCATCGCCACGCCCTCGAGGTCACCACCCGCGGGCGCGGGCTCGTCGAGATCACCGACGAGGTCGCCGCCGCGGTCCGGACCGCGGCGATCGGCGACGGCCTGGCGACGGTGTTCATCCACCACACCAGCGCGTCGCTCCTGATCCAGGAGAACGCCGACCCCGACGTGCGCCGCGACCTCGAGCGGTTCCTGTCCGACCTCGTGCCCGATGGCGATCCGCGCTACGCGCACACCGCCGAGGGCCCCGACGACATGCCCGCGCACGTGCGGGCCGCGCTCACCCTGACCTCGCTGTCGGTGCCCGTCGCCGGCGGGCGGCTCGACCTCGGCCCCTGGCAGGGCGTGTTCCTCTACGAGCATCGCCGCGACCCGCATCGCCGGCGGCTGACGGTGACGGTCGTCGGATGACGCCGGCGGTGGTGCGCGAGGCGCTCGCGGGCCTGGCCGCGGCGGATGCGCGACGGCGGCGCTTCGGCGCGGCGGCCCACGCCTACCGGCTGCGCGCGCCGCTCACCGTGGCCCGCGTCGCCGCGCTCGAGGCCGCGCACGGGGTGCGCTTCCCCGACGACTACCGCGCCTTCGTCGCCGAGGTCGGCGATGGCGGCGCCGGGCCCGGCTACGGCCTGGTGCCGCTCGATCATCCACGCCAGCAGGCGCTCCTCGCCGGGCCGTGCCCGCTGCCCACGGTGGCGGCGCGCGTCGACGGCAACCCGTGGCGCGGCGTGGTGGCGCTCGCGCACCTCGGCTGCGGCCAGCTCGCGCTCTTGGTCGTCGACGGGCCGGCCCGCGGCACGGTGTGGATCGACGCCCGCGCCGTCGGCGCCGGCGTGGTGCCGGCGGCCGACGGCTTCGCCGCGTTCTTCCTCGACTGGCTCGAGCGCGCGGCGCGCGGGGTGGGCCCCCGTCACCCGGTGCCGGCGGCCACGTGCACGTTGCCAGCGGCGCTGTCGGGCTACCTGGCCCAGCGCGAACTCGAGGCCGGCGTCGAGCCGGGCAGCCTCGCCGGTGCCGCGCTGCGGGAGGTGCTGGCGGCGATCCCCGCCGGCGGCGTCGCGCTGGCCGCCACCGGCGACGATCCGATCTTCGCGCGCGGCGCTGGTCTCGATCCGTGCATCACGTGCTGCCAGCTGGTCGAGACCCTCGGCGCCGACGGCCTCGCCGGCGATGTGGTCCGCCCTGGGTCGTCGGCGCTGGCCGCCGAGGGCTGACCGCGGCGACACGACCCCACGGCGAACGACCGCGAACGCGAGCTCGGCGCTCGCTCGCGATCTCCCGGCGGGCGCTGGCGTCGGGTCGACCGTCGGCAGTAGGCTGCCTCCGGTGGCGAAGCCGAAGCAGAAGACCAAGGCGGGGCGAGCGACGGCGACGGCGAAGAAGCCGGCGGCGAAGAAGCCGTCGGTGAAGAAGCCGGCGGCGAAGAAGCCGGCAGCCAAGCCCGCCGCCGCGAAGAGGCCCGCCGCGGTGAAGCAGGCCACCGGCCGCGGCGCGCCGACGGTGCTCGCGCGCAAGCCGAGCGCTGACCGCCTCGCCCAGAAGGCCCAGCCGGCGGCGCCGATCTACCTGCCGCCGGTGTTGCGGGCGCCGCCGCCGACGCGGCCGGTGCCGACCCGCGCCGTGGTCACGCGCCCGCTGCCGCCGCCGGTCCGGACCGCGCCGCCGCCGCCGGTGCGGGTGCTACCGCCGGCGCCCACCAAGGAGCTCGACGCCGAGCGCCCGGTGGCGCGGCTGCTCCAGCACGGCGAGGTGATGGGCAAGCACCGCCTCGAGACCCGCCACCTGCCGACGCCGCTGGCGCTGCCGACCGGCCGGGTCGCGCTCGGCGACGCGCTGAGTCCGGACCTCCGCGTGCTCGAGCGCCGGCTGCCGCCCGGGCGCTACCGCTTGATGGTGAGCGTGGCCGGCGACGGCGCCGAGCAGCGCCTCGCGGCGATCGTCATGTACTGCGGCCGGCCGCCGATCGCGCGCTGGGTGCACGCGCACCTCGAGGGCAAGCGCCCGCCGAAGGCCGCCGCCGACGCGCCGACGTTTGCCGCCAGCACCTTCGGGCTGTGCGACGCCAGCGCGATCGATCGGGTCAAGCCGACCTTGCGCGACGCGACCGCGCCGGGGCGGGTCGCGCTCGACGCCGCGCTGGCGCCGATCGGCGTCGGCTGGGCCCACGCCTGGCACGTCTTCGACGACGCCACCGGGCTGGCCCTGGCCGCGTTCGCGTCGAGCAAGGGGCCGCGCACGCACGCCGCCTACTGGGGCCTCGATCCCGCCGGCCAGCCGGTGTGCCTGGTGATCGACGCCGGCCTGCTCGCCGCCGGCGACTGGAAGCAAGCGCGCGCCCGTCGCTGAGCGCGCGGGCTCAGCGGCGCGGTCGCCGTGGCGCAGGCGCGCCGGTCCGCGGGGCGGGCGCGCCCGCGCGCGCCGTCGTGCGCGGCTTGCCCGTTCGCGGGCGCGGCCCGTCGCCGGTCTCGCGCGGCGGCAGCCCGGTGTGCTGGGTGAGGATGGCGCCCGGGCGCGGCGGCCGCCCGGCGCGCGACGGCCCGCGGCGCGCACCCTCGCGGGCGTCGCCGGTGCCGACCGGCTGCCAGTGCGGCACCAGGTGGTGCTTGCCGGCGCCGATGAGATCTTCGCGGCCCATCCGCCGCAGCGCCTCGCGCAGCATCGGCCAGTTGTTGGCGTCGTGGTAGCGGAGGAACGCCTTGTGCAGCCGCCGCTGCGCCAGGTCCTTCACGACGTGCACGCGTTGCCGCGCCGCGAGCCGCGCAGCGTCGCTGTAGCCGGTGTGGTACATCGTGCTCGCGCTGGCCATCGGCGACGGCAAGAACGCCTGCACCTGATCGGCGCGCAGGCCGTTGCCCTTGAGCCACATCGCCAGGTTGAGCATGTCGAGATCGGTCGTGCCCGGGTGCGCGGCGATGAAGTACGGGATGAGGTACTGCTCCTTGCCGGCCTCGGCGGTGTACCGATCGAAGAGCGCCTTGAAGCGATCGTAGGCGCCGATGCCGGGTTTCATCATGTGCTCGAGCGGGCCGGCCTCGGTGTGCTCGGGCGCGATCTTGAGGTAGCCCCCGGTGTGGTGCTGCGCGAGCTCCTTGATCCACTGCGGCGACTTGACCGCGAGGTCGTAGCGCACGCCCGACGCGATCAAGATCTTCTTCACGCCGGGGATGGCGCGCGCCTTCTTGTACAGCGCCACCAGCGGCCACGTGATCGGTGCCGAGGTTGTCGCACACGTCGGGGTACACGCAGCTCGGCTTGCGACACGCCGCCTCGATCGTGCGGCTCTTGCACGCCAGCCGGTACATGTTCGCGGTCGGCCCGCCGAGGTCGCTGATGATCCCGGTGAAGCCCGGCGCGCCGTCGCGGATCTGCTCGATCTCGCGCAGGATCGAGCCCTCGGACCGGCTCTGGATCACGCGGCCCTCGTGCTCGGTGATCGAGCAGAAGCTGCAGCCGCCGAAGCAGCCGCGCATGATCGTCACCGAGAACTTGATCATCTCGAACGCCGGGATCTTGGCGCCGGCGTAGCGCGGGTGCGGCACCCGCGCGTACGGCAACTCGTAGACCGCGTCCATCTCCTCGGTGGTGAGCGGGATCGGCGGCGGGTTGATCCACACGTCGCGGCTGCCGTGGCGCTGGACCAGCGCGCGGGCGTTGCCCGGGTTGGCCTCGAGGTGAAGCACGCGCGAGGCGTGCGCGTACAGCACCTTGTCGGCGGTGACCTGCTCGAAGCTCGGCAGCCGCAGCACCTGCTCGCCGCGCGGCACCCGCGGCCGGCGCACGCCGAGGCGGATCAGCGGCACGCCGGCGTCGGTGCCGCCGGAGCCGGTCGCGCACGCGGCGCCCTCGTCGGCGGCGCGGGCCTCGGCGGCGTAGGGATCGATCGGGGCGTCGATGCGCCCCGGGGTGTCGACCGAGGTCGAGTCGACCTCGACGAAGCCGTCGCGACCGCCGATGAACGCGGTGCCGCGGACGTCGCGGATCGAGTCGATCGACTCGCGCCGGCCGAGGCGGTGCGCGATCTCGACGATGGCGCGCTCGGCGTTGCCGAACACGAGCAGATCGGCGCCGGCGTCGACCAGGATCGAGCGCCGCACCTTGTCGGACCAGTAGTCGTAGTGGGCGATGCGGCGCAGGCTGGCCTCGATGCCGCCGACGACCACCGGCACGCCGGGGTGCGCCTCGCGCGCGCGCTGCGCGTACACCACCACCGAGCGATCCGGCCGCAGGCCGCCGACGCCGCCGGGCGAGTAGGCGTCGTCGGACCGCATCTTCCGGTCGCTGGTGTACCGGTTGACCATCGAGTCCATGTTGCCGCCGGTGATGCCCCACATCAGGTTGGGGGCCCCGAGCTCGTCGAAGGCAGCCGGCGTGCGCCAGTCGGGCTGGGCGAGGATGCCGACCCGGAAGCCCTGGCGCTCGAGCAGGCGGCCGACGAGGGCCATGCCGAAGCTCGGGTGATCGACGTAGGCGTCGCCGGTGACGAGGATGACGTCGCAGCTGTCCCAGCCGAGCGCGTCCATCTCGGCGCGCGAGGTCGGCAGGAACGACGCGACCCCGAACCGCTTGGCCCAGTAGGGGCGGTACGAGGTCAGCGCCTTGGGTGGCGCGTCGGCCAGCATGGCCGAGTCACTAGCACGAGGGCGGGGCGGTCCTGCAGGAAAACGCGCGGGTGCGCCGGGGCGCCCCGCCGGCAGGCGGCGGCGGGGCTACTCGCCGCCGTCGTCGGGGTCGTAGCCGTCGCCGAAGTCGCCGCCCTTGTCATCGCCGCCCTCGTCGGGGGCCATGTCGCCCGGGTCACCGCCGGCGTTCTCGAACGCCGCGGCCATCTTCATGCCGAAGGCGGCCATCTGGTCCTCGGTGAGCTTCTCGGCGCACGCCATCGTCGCGTCGGGAGCGCTGGCCTTGGCGAAGCACGCGATGGTCTCCGGCGACCACGCCTGCTCGGTGCAGGTCTCGGTGATGCCGTTCTTCACGGTGGCCTCGGCCTGGGCGACCTCGTCGGCCGAGGCGCCCTGGAGGGCCTGGTCCTTCATGGTCACGAACACCGAGGCGGCGGCGTCGGCGCAGGTCGCCGAGTTCGGCGACGCCGCGTCCTTGCCACCACCACCACAGGCCGCGAGGGCAGCCGCCAGCAACGACACTCCGAGGAGCTTCTTCATATGGCCGAGGTTGATACCAAGGCCGCCGCGGGCGTGCCTGGGGCTGCGCCCGAAATCATTCGCCGCCGTCGTCGGGATCGGCCGACAGCGGGTCGGGCGCGCCGCGCGGGGCCGGCGGCCGCTCGGTGGCGCCGGGGCCCATCGGGTCGCGGTCGATCCACACCAGCTCGGCCAGCGCGCGCCACTGCGGCTCCGACAGCTCGCTCGCGCAGCGATGGAGGTCGTCGGGGCTCGCCGCCGCGCGGAAGCACGCGATGGACTCCGCCGGCCAGCCGTCGCGCTCACACGCGGTGGCGGCGTCCCCCTCGAGGGTGGCCTCGAGGTCGGGCTTCGCGTTCGGATCGTCGCGCAGCATCGTCAGCGCGTGCGGCGTGAGCGCGCGCGCGGCGGCCGCGCAGCCATCGTCGGCGCTGGCGCCGGCCGAGTCGGCGGCGGTCGAGGCGGGCGCGGCGGCGCGCTGGCTGCCGCCGCAGGCGAGCAGCGCGCAGGCAACGAGGAACGAGCAACCTGCCTTCATGCCGCGGGTCATATCAGCTCGCGGGTGACGGCGGCGCGACCGCGGCGGCGAACCCGCCACACAAGCGGCAAGCCGATCATCCACCCAGGCGGCCAGCCCTCCAGCCGGCCGGTGGGGACGCCGGACCCAAGCGGACGGGATCACAGGGTGTCCGATCTCCGGCCGGGCGGCGCGGACCTTGCTGTAGGCGGCCGGCATGAACCGCCGCCTGCCGACGCTCGCCCTGTGCCTGTCCTCGCTCCTGGCCGGGGTCCCGGCCTGCGCCCCCGGCGATGCGGGTGACGTGGAAGATGGCGAGTTCGACTCGGCCGGCGGCAAGGCCGACTCGATCGCGGAGGGCTCGGCCCAGGCCGCGGCCATCCTGGCCCTGGTCAACGACCCCTCGGTCGACAAGGCCGAGCTCGACTTCGACGCCGGGCTCAGCTCGCGCGCCGCGACCAACATCATCAAGCACCGCGACGGCAGCACCCCGGGCAGCCTGGTCGATCCGTTCGACGACCTGGCCGAGCTCGATGACGTGCCCTACGTGGGCTCGGCGACCCTCAAGCAGCTCCTCGCCTACGCCACCGCCAAGGGCCTGCTCGGCGGCGCCGCCACGATCGACGTGGTGTTCTCGCCGCAGCCAGCCGGCGCCACCCACACCGCGCGGGTCGCGCAGATGATCCGGGCCGCGCAGGAGTCGGTCGACATCGCGATGTACAGCTACTCCGACGCCGGGGTCGGCGAGGCGCTGGCCGACGCCGTCGCCCGCGGGGTCAAGGTGCGGTTCCTGTTCGAGACCGCCGGCGACGACAAGCGCATCGCCGACCTGGCGGCCCGCACCTCGAGCAAGTCGGGCCGGCTCGAGTCGGCCGGCGTCGACGTGCGCTGGGTCAACAAGATCCTCCACCACAAGTTCGTGATCGTCGACGGCCCGCGCGACGACGCCGAGCGCGCGCGCACCACCAAGATCGCCACCGGCAGCGCCAACTGGTCGTTCGGCGGGGCCCAGACCTACGACGAGAACACCCTGTTCATCGACGGCTCGGTCGAGCTGGCCCAGGCCTACCAGCGCGAGTTCGATCTGCTGTGGGCGGGCTCCGGCGACTTCGCCCTGGCCACGCCCATCGAGCGCGAGTTCTCGACCACCCGGTTCGACGTGCTCGCCGACGAGCCCGGCCTCGAGGCGCTGTTCACCTCCGACAACTTCATCGCGCCCACCGGCGACTCGACGACGTTCCGGGTCGACAAGACCAAGACCTCGGTGGCCGACCAGTGGGTGCGCGCCATCGAGGGCGCCACCGAGAGCATCCAGATCGCGTCGGGCCACCTGCGGCTGCGGGCGGTGGCCGAGGCGCTCATCGCCAAGCGCGCGGCGAACCCCGAGGTCGACATCCAGGTCTACCTCGACCAGCAGGAGTTCATCTCGGCCTCGGGCGACAGCGCCCAGCGCGCCGAGGTCGAGGCCTGCGAGGCCGCCGCCGGCGACGACGAGAGCGCGCGGCTCGACTGCGCCGAGCGCAACTTCCTCTACGGCCGCATGGTCGGGCAGGGCGGGATCGACGTCCGCTACAAGGTCTACTCGTACCGCTGGAACGCCAGCTACGCGGTGCAGATGCACAACAAGTACATGATCATCGACGGCGACGAGCTGCTCAGCGGATCGTTCAACCTGTCGATGAACTCCGAGCACGGCACCTTCGAGAACGTGGTGCACGTGTCGGGGCCGGCCTACGCCGGGCTCATCGACGCCTTCGAGGCCAACTTCGCCGCGCTGTGGGACACCGGGCGCGACGAGGGCGTGCTCGATCAGGTGCGCACCGCGGTGACGACCTCGTCGAGCATCCCGCTGATCTTCGACTCGGTGGCGGTGACCTGGCAGGAGTACAACGACCTGCGCACCCTCATCCGCGCCAACTGCCCGGCGGCCGACTCCAGCGCGTACCGGTCGAACCCGGCCGCGCACCGCACCTGCCCGCGCTGAGCGCGACGGCGCGTTCGCGCGCTCGGGGTCCGCGCTCGACGGCGCGCGCCTCGCGTCGTTTTCGGGCGTGGCTCACGGCCGCGGCGGCAGTGCCTCGCGCCCGGCCCGCCACGCCATGGGGATCCCGTCGAGGCCGACCGCGCCGACGACGATGCCGGCCGCCATCGCCGCGGTGGTGTCGACGTCGCCGCCGACGTCGACGCAGGCGTCGACCGCCGCCGCCAGCGAGTCGAGGTGGCGCAGCGCGCACCACACCGCGAAGGGCACGGTGTCGGCCGCCGAGACCCGGGCGCCGTTGCCGACGGTGGCGGCCACGGTCAGCGGATCGGCGTCGAGCAGGGCGGCGAGCTCGCCGAGGCCACGGGCGACCTCGCCCGACGGCGTGTGCGCGCGGGTGACCTCGAGCAGGCGGGCGCGGTCGCGCTCGCCGGCGAACACCGCCGCGGCCAGCACGGCGATGGCGATGGCGCCGGCCGCGCCCTCGGGATGCGCATGCGTCGGCGCCGCCGAGGCGCGCGCAGCGCCGGCCGCGCGAGCGGGGTCGCCGGCGAAGTACGCGCCGATCGGCGCGGCGCGCATGGCGGCGCCGTTGCCGTGCGAGCCCTGACCATCGAAGGCACGGCCGCTGGCCTCGCGCCATGGGGTGCCGGCGGCGATGGCGGCGAGGATCGCGTGGGCGCCACCGCCGTAGCCGCGCCACGGCTCGGCCTGGTAGCGGCTCGCGAAGCGCACCGCGAGGTCGTCGGGATCGATGTCGCCGCGGGCCGCGAGCACCTCGACGATCGAGATCGCCATGGCGGTGTCGTCGGTCCACGGCCAGGGTCGCGGCCGCGGCGGCAGGCGCAGCGGCGCGTCGCCCGGTGGTGCCCCGAGCAGCGCCTCGCCGAGAGCATCACCGACGGCGAGACCCTCGAGGGAGATCCAGGCGCGGGCGAGGGCGGCGGGGTTCGTCATGGTGTAAATACTACACTAAATATCGCCGCGCGCACGCGTGTTCGTCACCGCACCGGCGTGCTACCCAGCCGCCGTGGTCTCGCTGTCGCCCGGGGTCGCGCTCATGGCGCTGGCGGCGCTGTGCTTCAGCCTGATGTCCGTCGGGGTGAAGCTCGCGGTCGTCACCGTGCCGCTGGGCGAGGTGGTGTTCGCCCGCGCGCTGGTGACGCTGTCGCTCTCGTACTGGCTGTGTCGACGGGCCGGGCTGCGACCGCTCGGGCGGGCCCGCGGCCGGTTGCTCCTGCGCGGGCTGCTCGGCTTCGGCGGGCTGTCGGCGTACTACGGCTCGCTCGGGCGGCTGCCGCTGGCCGAGGCCACGACCATCCACCACGTGACGCCGCTGCTCACGGCGGTGGCGGCGTGGCTCCTGCTCGGCGAGCGCCTCACCGCCCGCACCTCGGCGGCGATCGGGCTCGGCCTGGGCGGCGTGGTGCTGGTCGCGCTGCCCGAGCTCGGCGGAGCATCGGCCGCCGATCCCGTCGGCGTGACCATCGCCATCGCCGGCGCCTGCTGCGCCGCGCTCGCGTACGTCACGGTGCGCCGGCTCGCGCGCGAGGAGCACCCGCTGGTGATCGTCCTCTACTTCCCGCTGGTCGCGGTGCCGCTGGCGCTGCCGTGGATGGCCGCCGACTGCGTGTGGCCCACCGCGCGCGAGGCCGCGCTGCTCCTCGGCATCGGCGTCGCCACCCAGGGCGGCCAGGTGTTCCTGACCCGGGCCCTGGCGTCGATGCCGGCGGGACGCGCCACCGCCCTCGGCTACGTGCAGGTGCCGATGGCGGTGACCTGGAGCGTGGTCCTCTTCGGCGAGGCGCTGCCATGGTCGACCTGGATCGGCATCGCCGTGCTCGGCGTCGGCACCTACCTGGCGGCACGGCAACCGCGCCGCGCCGCGGGCACCCCCTAGCGCCGCTTGGCGGCGGCGCGGCGCGCGGGCGCCTTCTTCACCGGCGTCTTGCGCGCGGCCTTCGGCTTCGCCTTGCCGCCCATCGGCACACCGGCGAGCTTGTGCGCGGCGTCGATCCCGAGCACGACGGCGACCGGCGTGCCGCGCACCTCGATGACCTGCGGCGATCGCGCGGCCTGGCGCACGAGGCGAGCGAGCTCGGCGCGGGCGCCGGCGAAACTCCAGTGGGTCGACGACATGCCTGAATCCTTTCATCGCCGGGCGCGGCGGGTCAACCCGGGGACGCGGGTGTGTCGCGACGAGGTTCAGGCCGGGAGGCCGACCAGCTCGGCCGAGCGCGCCCACAGCTCCTCGGCGAGAGCGTCGTCCTGGGCCAGCGCGCTCGGCGCCTGCTCGCGCTCGGCGTCGTAGTAGCGGCCGCTGTGGTCGGCGAGCTCCGGCGCGGTCGCGCACCACAGCTGGGTGCGCGCACCCTGCGCCGGCGTGATCATGAAGCGCTTCATCACCCAGCGCACCGGCGCCGGGACCTGGCGCCACACGTCGGTGGCCACCACGCCCGGGTGCAGCGCGTAGGTGGTGACCCCGGTGCCCTCGAGGCGCCGCGCCAGCGCCCGGCTGGTGAGCACGTTGCACAGCTTCGAGACCTGGTACTCGGGCAGCCCGGTGCGCGAGCGAGTCGGGCGGCGCACCGCGTCCCAGTCGATGCCGCGCGCCTTGCGGTGGGCGACGCTGGCGACGTTGACGACGCGCGCCGGCGCGCTCGCCCGCAGGCGATCGAGCAAGAGCCGGGTGAGGAGGTACGGCCCCAGGTGGTTGGTGCCGAAGGCCAGCTCGAAGCCGTCGGCGGTGAGCCCGCGGGCGCCGGCGAGGCCGGCGTTGTTGATGAGGCCGTGGATCGGCAGGTCGCGCGCGAGCAGCGCCTCGGCGCAGGCGCGCACCGAGACCAGCGACGCCAGGTCGAGCGGGACGAACTCGACGGCGGCGTTGCCGGTGGTGGCGCGGATCTCGTCGATGACCGGCGTGGTCTTGGCCTCCGAGCGACAGGCGAGCACCACCTGCGCGCCCAGCCGCGCCAGCTCGTGCGCGGTGACCCGGCCCACGCCGGTGTTGGCGCCGGTGACGACGTAGGTGCGGCCGCGGAGCTCGTCCATACCGGGGACCGTGCGGCACGCCGTCGGCGCTGGCAAGGCGTCCGCCGCGGTCGAATTCGCGCGAGGACGCCGCCGCGCGTCGGGGATGCTCGTAGACTTCGGCCCATGCGGATCCTTCGCTCGTCGTCCCTCGCGTGCTCCTTCGTGGTGGCCGCCGCCACGGCCCTCGGCTGCGGCGGCTCGTCCAACTCGACGTCGAACCCCGGCCCGGCGCCGGCGCCGACGCCGGCGGTGCAGGAGGGGCCGCTGTTCGAGCGCCTCGGCGGGCTGCCCGCGATCGAGGCGGTGGTCAAGACGTTCATCGACAACGTCGCCGCGGACAGCCGCATCAACGCGTTCTTCATCAACACCAACATCCCCGAGCTGCAGGCCAAGCTCGTCGAGCAGATCTGCGAGGCCACCGGCGGGCCGTGCACCTACTCGGGCAAGTCGATGCGCGAGGTCCACACCGGGATGCGGATCAGCGAGGCCGACTTCGCCGCCCTGGTCGAGGATCTCCAGGCCGCCCTCGACGAGTGGAAGGTGCCGGCGCGCGAGCAGGACGAGCTCCTGGGCGCGCTCGGCGGGATGCACGACGACATCGTCGGGCTGTAGGATGCCGACCATGCACGCATCCGGGCCCGTTCGTCGCCTCTGGTCGCTCCCGTTCGTCGTCGGCGCTGCGGTCCTCGCGGCCGGGGGCTGCAAGAACGATTCACCGCCGGCGGGCGCGCCGAGCGCGGGCAGCGGCAGCGCGGGCTCGGGCAGCGCCGGCTCGGGCAGCGCCGCGGGCTCGGGCAGCGCGGGCTCGGGCAGCGCCGGCAGCGCCGCGGTCGCGCCCGACTTCGTGGTGCCGACCCTGGCCCGCGCCGTCGGCCAGACCCGCGAGGCCACCGAGGCCTTCAAGCTCGAGGGCACGGTGACCGAGGGCGGCCAGCCGCGCCCGCTCTTGCAGGCGTCGACGGCGACCTGGCGCGATCAGATCCTGGCGATGGAGGGCGACGTCGTCACCAAGCTCGAGGTGCGCTACGCGAGCCAGCGCCAGCAGCTCCAGGATCAGGCCGAGCGCCCAGGTCCCATGGACGGCCACACCTACACGGTGGCGCTCGATCCCGAGACCAAGAAGATCACGGTGACGCGCACGGACGGCAAGGCCAGCCCCGAGGAGATCGGGCGCGTCACCCAGGACTTCAGCGACGACGTCGGCGTGCCGCCGGCGCTGGGCGCGGTGCTCGCCGGCACCGGGTTCGTCAAGGGCACCGCGGTGGCCATCCCCGCCGACGCGCTGACCGCGATCATCGCCGTCGACGGCGCCCGCGGCCGCACCTTCGAGATGACCCTCGAGGAGCTCACCGAGGACACCGCTCGGCTATCGTTCGTGGGCGAGACCGACATCGGCATGGGCAAGGCCAGCGTGATCGCCAAGGTCCGCGGCACGCTGGTGCTCGGTCGCGGCGACGGCTGGGTGCGCTCGCTCACCACCGAGGCCGACCTCGAGGCCACCGGCGCCAAGAGCTTCACCGGCCACCAGGCCGGCACCCAGACCTACACCTACGGGACGCCGTGAGCCGCGGCGCCGGGCTCGCGCTGCTCGCGCTGGCGACGGCGTGTGGCTCGACGACACCGACGCCGGCGCCGACGCCGGCGCCGACGGAGGCCCCGCGGCTCGCGGCCGCGCCGATCGCGGGTGGGCCGCCGGCGTCGCCCGAGGAGGTGCCGGCGGCGTGGCGCGCCTGCCGCGCCGACGACGACTGCGCGCTGGTGGTGGTCGGCGAGTTCCGCTGTTGTTCGACCACCTACCGCGCGGTGCACGCGGCGCACGCGGCCGAGGCCCAGGCGCGGCTGGGCACGCCGGCGCCGGAGGTGCCCGCCTGCCTCGACGACTGCGCGGCGTCGCGCGCGGCCTGCGTCGGTGGGACCTGCGAGGTCCGCTGAGCCTCGTGCTCAGTAGGGGCGACGGCCGTTGACGTTGCCGCCCGGCGCGTAGTTGCACACGATCGCGTTGCCGAAGGTCAGGCCCGGGCAGGCGTGCATGGCGCAGCCGACCTTGGTGGTCTCGGCCCACACCAGCTGGGTGTAGTGGCCGCACACGCCGGTGCAGGTGTTGGTGTCGTAGTCGTAGTCGCTCTCCTCGGAGGCCCACGCCGACACCGCGGAGGTGCCGGTGGTCGGCGCGCTGGAGCCGAAGATGTTCTCGCCGACGTACTCGGGGTAGGTGTCGCTGCGGCCGGGGTTGTGATCGATGAGCCCGGCCGGCGCCTCGACGTCGACGCACGCCGCGGCCCAGGTCGCGGCGATCTCGGCGAGGTCGTCGTCCCAGGAGAGGGCGGCCTGGCCGTGCGACGCCCGCACCTGGTTGTGCGCGGCCAGGATGCCGGCGAGGGCGACCGGCTCGCCGCCACCGCCGCCACCGCCGCCGTCATCGGCTCCACACGACGCCACGAGCGCGACGACGATCCCCAGCGATGACGCCAGCTTCATGCCTCGAGGATCGTTGGCTGCTGCGCGCGGGTCAAGCGCGGTCGCCGGCCCCGGCTTGACAGCGACCGGCGTCGGCGGCTACTCAGGCCGCGTCGCGCACGCGCGCGAGCGAGGTCCAGCGAGCAAGAGCGAACAATCGACAGTTTTCGATCGGGTGACGGGAAGCCGGTGAGAATCCGGCGCAGCCCCCGCTACTGTGACTGGGGACGAACGCGGCACATCGCCACTGCGCGCCATCGGCGCGCGGGAAGGCGCCGCCAGTAGGACGAACCAGCAGCCAGGAGACCGGCCCATCGGCAAGCTTCGGGGTGGAGGCGCGCGCGATCGTCGGATCGCGAGCTGGCATCACCCCGTGTGTGACGAGGGGTGATTCATCCCTCGGCGTTACGAGGGGTGACGATGGATCGAGGCAGCGGCAGAGCCAGGCGTGCGCAGGCGACCGTGATGGTCGCGCTGGCCGTGCGCGCCACGACCGCCGCTGCCGACGGGCCGCCGGTGGCGCTGGCTTCGTCGTCGGCCGAGACCATCGTGATCGTCGACACCGGCCCGCCGCGCGGCGGCCCCGGCGATCTCGACGGCGCCGCGCCCGACGATCGCGATCGCGCGCGCGCGCTGGGCGAGGCGCCCTTCGTCTCGATCGTGCACCCGGGCGATCGGCTCGGCGAGCAGGTCGACCTGGCCTCGGTGCTCGCCGGCGGCGTCGGCACCCAGGTGCGCAGCCTCGGCGGCCTGGGCGCCTTCGCGTCGCTGTCGGTGCGCGGCGCCGCCGCCGGCCACACCGCGCTCATCGTCGACGGCGTGCCGGTGTCGCGGGTGTCGACGGTGGCGGCCGATCTCGGCCGGGTCCCGCTCGACGGCTTCGATCGGGTCGACCTCTACCGCGGCGCGGTGCCGATCGAGCTGGGCGGCGCCGGCGTCGGCGGCGCGCTGGTGCTGTCGACCCGCCTCGGGCCGACCGAGGCCGGCGAGCGGCTGGTGCTGTCGCTCGGCGGCGGCTCCTTCGGCGCGCGTCACCTGCGCGCGCGCTACGGCGAGCGCCACGCCGAGGGGCGGCTGGCGTCGGTGGTCACCCTCGGCTACGTCGGCGCCGACGGCGACTTCGCGTACTTCTCCGACGGCGGCACCCCGTTGAGCGCCGCCGACGATCGCGAGCTGGTCCGCGGCAACAACGGCTACGACCAGCTCGACCTCGGCGCGCGGCTCGGCACCGTCGACGATCGCGTCGTCGGCGGGGTGCGCCTGGTCGGCAAGCGCCAGGGGGTGCCGGGGCCCGCCGGGACGCCGACCACCGCCGCCGAGCTGTCGAGCGCCGGCCTGGTCGGCGACGGCGCCTGGTCCACCGAGGTCGGGGCGTGGACCGCGCGCCAGGGCGGCTACGCCGCCGTCGAGGCCCAGGCCTTCGTCGATCGCGACGGCGAGATCGGCGTCGGCGTGCAGGATCGCCGGTACCTGCTCGGCGCGCTCGGCGCGTCGACCACCTGGACCCGGCCGCTCGGCGAGGGCGGCCACGCCCTCGGCCTCGGCGCCGAGGTGCGCGGCGAGCTCCTGCGCGATCGCGATCGGCTCGGCGACGGCCCGGCGCTCACCGGCGAGCGCGGCGCCGGGGCGGCGCTCGCCGCCGTCGATCTGGCGCTGGTCGACGGCCGGGTCGTGGTCACGCCGGCGGTGCGGCTCGAGGCGGTGGTGACCGCGCCGCCCGACGATCCGCAGGTGCCGGTCGGCGACGGCCTCGAGCCGCGCTGGGACGTGTTGCCGAGCCCGCGGCTGGGCGCGCGCTGGTCGCTCGCCGAGGAGGTCGCGGTCAAGGGCTCGGTCGGCCGCTACGCCCGGTTGCCGACGGCGCCCGAGCTGTTCGGCGATCGCGGCACGCTGGTCGGCAACCCGGCGCTGCGCCCGGAGACCGGCGTCGCCGCCGAGGTCGGCGCGGTGTGGGCGCCGGCGACCGCGCTCGGGGCGCTCGATCGCGTGCGGCTCGAGGCCGACGCCTTCGCGAGCTGGCCGCGCTCGACGATCGCGCTGGTCAGCGCCGGCGGCAACGTGGCGCGCCCGCTCAACCTCGGCGACGCCACCCTGCGCGGCGTCGAGGTGTCGGCGGCGCTGCGGCTCGCGCGGCGGGTGAGCGTGGCCGCCAACTACACCCGGCTCGACACCGCGCAGCACACCGCCGAGGCCGCCTTCGACGGCCAGCCGCTGCCGCGCCAGCCCGGGCACGCGCTGGCCGCGCGGGTCGACGTCGCCGTCCGCGTCGCCGGTCACCTGGTGGCGCCGTGGCTCGACCTCGACTGGCAGGCGTCGTCGTCGCTCGATCAGGCCGGGCTGCGCCAGGTGCCGGCGCGCGGCGTGCTCGGCGCCGGCGTGCGCGCCGAGCTCGGCGGCGGCCTGCTCGTCGGCGCCGAGGCCCGCAACCTCACCGACGTGCGGGTGGTCGACCTCGCGCTGGCCAACCCGCCGGGGCCGGGGCTGTCGTCGGTGCCGACGCCGCTGGCCGACGTCGCCGGCTACCCGCTGCCCGGGCGCGCCTTCTACCTCACGGTGGCCTGGCGCCGCTGACCACCCCGTCGTCGCTCTTCACGTCGTCGTGCCGCGTTCACCCCTCACCCGCAAGCAGGTCACCATGTTCGTCCGCTCCGTCTCCCTCGTCGCCACGCTGGCGCTGCCGCTCGCCGTCACCGTCGGCTGTGGCGCCGACGAGCAACCGCCCGTCGACGCGGCCGGCAACCCCGACACCGCGATCGCCACCGACACCGCCCGGGTGGTCGCGGTCGCCGGCGACTTCGCCGCCTCGGGCATCCTGTCGACCATCGGGGTGCCGTCGCTGGCGGTCGACCCCGACCTCGCCTCCGGCGCCGCCAGCCAGGATCCGGTGGTGCGCGCGCTCGGCGATCGCCTCTACGTGGTCAACCGCTTCGGCGTCGACAACGTGACCATCCTCGACCGCGACGATCTGTCGCTGGTCGGCCAGCACACCACCGGCACCGGCTCCAACCCGCAGGACGTCGCGGTGGTGGGCAGCAAGCTCTACGTGGCCGCGCTCGGCTCGGCGGGGCTGGTGGTGCTCGACCTCGCCAGCGCCGGCGCGCTGTCGACGGTGGATCTGTCGAGCCTCGATCCCGCCGACGGGCTGCCCAACTGCACGTCGATCATCGCGGTCGGCGACGAGCTGGTGGTGACCTGCGGCGTGCTCGACGACGCCGATCCGTTCCTCACCCCGCGCGGTCCCGGCGTGGTCGCGATCGTCGATCCGGACACCGACACCCTCACCACCAGCGCGCCGCTGCCGGCGGCCAACCCGGTCGGGTGGCTGCGCGCGGTGCCTGGCGTCGGCGTCGTCGCCGGCCTGGTGCCGAGCTACTCCGACTTCTCCGAGGGGTGCCTGGCGGCGATCGCGACGACGCCGAGCCTGGCGGTGAGCTGCCTGGTCACCAACGAGGTGCTCGGCGGCTACGCCAACGCCTACGACGTGGCCGGCGACTCGCTGTGGATCGCGGTGGCCGGCTTCGACGCCGCGTTCAACGGCTTCGGCGCCCTGCGCCGCTACGACCTGACCACCGACGCGCTCGACGCCACCGCGTACTCTCCGGCGGGCCAGGTGATCATCGACCTCGCGGTGTGCCCGGGCGGCGAGGTCGCGGTCACCGACGCGCCGGCCGGCGGCACCAGCGGCGTGCGCCTCTACGACGCCGGCGGCGACGAGCTCACCAGCGCGGCGCTCTCCATCGGCCTGCCGCCCGGGTTCGGCAACAACCTCGCCTGCCACGCGCAGTAACCCGGGCGTTTGCGCGTGCGCGCCGGCGCCGGGTGCGGCACCCTCGGGGGATGTCGCGGTCCGGCTGGCTGCTCGTCGCCCTCGGCGTCGCCGGCTGCGGCGAGCCGCCGATCGTCGGCGTCGACGCCGCGGTGGATGCGGCAGGCGCCGACGCCGCGCCCGACGCCGCGCCGCCGCGGGACGACGACCGCGCGCTGGTGGCGACCAGCGACGGCACCGCCGGCGCGCTGGTCTCGCTCGATCTGCCGTCGCAGACCCTCGCGACCGCGGTGCTGCCGGCGCTGGCGACCGCGCAGCCGGCGCTGCGCCGCCTCGGTCGCACGGTCTACCTCGCCGACCGCACGGGCGACCAGATCACCGTCATCGATGGGCCGTCGCAGACCCACCCGCCGCCGATCGCGTTGCCGGCGGGCTCGCACCCGGTCGACGTCGCCCGGCTCGGCGATCGCCTGTACGTGGTGGCGGAGGACGGCGTCGGCCTGCTCGTGATCGATCTGGTGCTCGGCGGGCCGCCGGTCGCGCTCGACCTCGGCGCGCTCGATCCCGATGACGGCCTGCCCAACTGCACCTCGGCCTACGCGGTCGGCGGCAACGTGTTCGTGGTGTGCGCGGTGCTCGACGACGGCGCCCCAGGGCGCCCGCCGCGCGGGGTCGCGAAGGTGGCCATCGTCGACGGCGACGACGACTCGCTCGCCGGGATGCTCGACCTGCCGTGGTCGTCGCCGGTGGGCCAGCTCCAGCCGACGCCGCTCGACAGCCACTACGTCGGCGATCTGGTCATCGGCCTGGCGCCCAGCGAGGACGATCTGTCGACCGGCTGCCTCGCGCGCATCGGCGTCGACGCCACCCCGACCACCGGGTGCGTCATCGACAACGAAGATCTCCTGGGCGTGGCCCGACGCGTCGAGATGGCGCCGGGCGGGGGGCTCCTGTGGATCGCGGTGACCGCGCGCGAGGACGGCGTCGGTCGCGGCTCGGTGCGCGGCTTCGACGTCGACAGCGCGACGGTGTGGGACGGCAGCCTGTCGCCGGCGAGCCAGGAGATCGTCGATCTCGCGGTGTGCCCGAGCGGCGACCTGGTGGTCGCCGACGTCGGCGCCACCGAGCCGGGGCTGCGGGTGTACTCCGGCGGCACCACCCTCGAGCTGACCACCGCGGCGGTGGCGCTCGACGGGCCGCTCGGGCCGCGCGCCGGCATCGCCTGCACGCGCCGCTGACGCCCCGCCACCCGCAAGGAGACGTTCGCGATGTACACGCGATCCTGGATGAGCCTGCTGGTCACCGGCGCCGTGGCCTGCGGCAGCTCGTCGACGCCGAGCCGGCCGGCGCCGGCGGAGGCCGCCATCGGCGCGCGCGCGCCGACCGCGCCGTCGACGGTGCCGCCGAGCGTGGCCACGCTCCCGGCCGACACCGCCGGCGCCGGCCTCCTGCCCGAGGTGCTCGCCGGGGTGCGGTTCGGCATGTCCATCGACGAGCTGCGCGCGGCGAGGCCGGCGGCGACCGCGAGCACGCCGGCGACCGCGGCCGGGGCGCCGTCGTTCGACGAGCCGGTCGAGGATCTGTTCCTGGCCCGGGCCGAGTACGGCTTCTCGCCGGGCGGCCAGCTCGCGCGGGTCACGCTCTGGTACGACGACGAGGGCGACGCGCCCATCGCCTACGACGGCTACAAGGCGCGCGGGCAGGAGCGGATCCTGCCCGATGGCCTCAACCGCGCGGTGTTCGTCGACGACGGCGCGTGGACGATCGAGATCACCGGCGGCACCATGTTGGTGACCCTGCAGGCGACGCGCACGACGCCCGCGCCCTGAGCCGCGGCCTCAGGTGCCGGTGAAGGCGCCGACCTGGACGGTGGCCTCGTCGGCGAGGGCGGCCTCCTCGGCGCTCTCGCCGCGGGCGCGGTCGAGCCCGGTGATGAGCAGGTCGGTGCAGATGAGCGTGAGCACCAGGATGTTGGCGGCGATGCTCAGCACGAACTTGAACAGGTCGGCGGCGCCGAGCTGGGCCAGCGCGTCCCACAGGCCGAGCACGATCATGCCGATGCCGCCGGCGAGCAGGGCCAGCCACACCGCGAGGGTGCGGGCGGTGGCGGCGCGCGCGGCGTCGGGCCGCAGCGGCCGGGCCAGGCCCAGGCCGGCGCGCACCAGCGACAGCTTGGCGGCGACCACCAGGATCATGCCGAGCACGAACAGGCCGCTGCCGCTGAAGTGGTAGGGCAAGAGCACGAACACGTAGAACACGATGATGTACAGCGGCGCCGCCAGCACCATCAGCCAGCCGGGCGCGGTGGCACCGGGGAACAGCGTCTTGGTCGCGATCGACGCGCGGATGAGGCCCTGCAGCAGCGCGATGATCTTGGGCGCGAGGGTGAGCAGCGCCTGGCCGCCGACGCCGATGCCGACCATCACCCGCATCTGCTGGAGCTGGGCCTGGGCCTCGGGCCCGAGCGCGTGGATGTCGGCGCCGGCGGCGCCGGCGGCGCCGAGGTAGTCGATCGACGACGCCAGCGGGTACAGGAAGAGGAGGAACGGCGTGAGGAAGTAGACCAGCCAGCCGATCGACAGCACCCGCGCCTGCGGGCGCCACCGGGTCCAGCGCGGGAGCTGGCTCCACAAGAGCGCCGCGAAGCCGGCCTCGACCAGCACCCCGATCACCGCGAGCGCCTTCCAGCCGCCGGGCATGTACGGCTCGAAGTCGAGCCCCTCGATCGCGTGCAGGAGCGCCACCGGGATCATGAGCAGCGCGGCCATCATGAGCACCGAGCGACGCCAGGCCATGAACGCCTGCTGGGTCGGATCGGTGATCGCCGGCTGCGCCGCCGCCATCGCCGCGCGCTCGTCGTCGAGGACCTCGTTGGGCTCGATGCGCAGGCGGAAGGCGCGGCGGAACGACACCGCGATCAAGGCGCCGAGGCCGTGGCCGCTCGGCGCGGCGACGGTGGCGACCAGCTGGGTCGGGCGCCGCGGCGCGTGCTGCTCGACGCCACCGGGCAGCGGCGCGTGGGGCGGTGGCGGCTGTTGCTGCGGTGGCGGCGGGTACGGCTGTGCGGGCGCCGGGTACGGCTGCGCGGGCGGCGGCGCGTGGGCCGGCGGGGCGTACGGCGCCGTCGGCGGGTACGCGGGCGCCGGCGGGGCGTACGGCGGCGCGGCGGCCGGCGGATACGGTTGCGCCGGAGGCGGGGCGTACGGCGCCGTCGGCGGGTAGCCGTGGGCGGGCGGCGCGTACGGTGGAGCGGCGGCGGGCGGATACGGCTGCGCCGGCGGCGGCGCGTGCGGCGACGGCGACTGTGGTGCGGGCCCGGGGCCCATCGGCTGCGACGCCGAGTGCGGGCGCTGCGGCCCGAGGGGGTACGCCGGCGCCGGCGGCGCGCCGGCGGGCGGCGCGGCGAACGGCGATGGTCCCATCACCGGCGAAAACGGCGTGGTCGGCTCGGCCGCCGGGTGCGGCGTGGTCGGGGCGGCGCCGTGGCCGGGCAGGGTGGTGGTGCCAGGGGGGCCGCTCCCGCGCGGGTCGCTGCTCATGGCCACGACCTTACCAGGAGCCTCGCCACCGACGGCTGCGCGCGCTACACCGCGGCCGATGGCAGAGAGCCCGCGCGCTGGCGACGACGAGCGAGGTCGCCGGCTCGGGATCCTGGTGCGGCTCATCGCGCTGGTGCGACCGCACCGCGCGCGCTTCGCCTTGGCGGTGGCGTCGCTGGTAGCAGCGTCCGGCCTGACGCTGGTGTACCCGCAGGCCGCGCGCTACGCGATCGACGCCGGCATGGGCGATCGCTCCTACGCCGCGCTCGACGGCGTGGTGCAGCTGCTGCTGCTGGTGTTCGCGGCCCACGCGGCGCTGGTGTGGCTGCGCCACTACGCGATGAGCTGGCTCGGCGAGCGGGTGGTCGCCGATCTGCGCGGCCTGGTGTTCGATCGCCTGCTGACCTTGCCGATGGCGTGGTTCCACGAGCGCCGCACCGGCGAGCTGGTCGGGCGCCTGGCCGCCGACGTCACCGTCGTCGAGGGCGTGGTCGGCAGCGAGCTGTCGATGGCGCTGCGCAACGGCATCCAGCTCGTCGGCGGCATGGCGCTCCTGTTCATCATCGACTGGCGCCTGACCCTCCTGATGCTGGCGGTGGTGCCGCCGATCGTCCTGTCGACGGTGTGGTTCGGCGCGCGCATCCGGCGCATGAGCCGCGACGTCCAGGACGGCCTGGCCGAGGTGTCGGGCCAGGTGCAGGAGTCGATCGGCGCGATCCAGACCGTGCAGGCGTTCGTGCGCGAGGGCCACGAGGCGCGGCGCTACCGGGCCGGCGTCGAGGGCGCGTTCCAGCGCACGCTGCGCCTGGTGCGCTGGCGCGCGTCGTTCTACGCGACCGCGATGGCGGCCGGCTACGCCGCGGTGGTGTTCATCATCTGGCTCGGCGGGCGCGCGATGATCCGCGGCGAGCTGTCCGGCGGCGACCTCACCCAGTTCTTCCTGTACACGTTCATGGTCGCCGGCGCGCTCGCCGAGATCTCCGGCCTGTGGAGCGCGCTGCAGCGCGCCGCCGGCGCCACCGAGCGGCTGTTCGCGGTGATCGACACCGTCCCCGACCTGCGCGATCCGGCGGCGCCGACGCCGTTGCCCGCCGGCGGTGGCGAGGTGCGCTTCGAGCACGTGAGCTTCCGCTACCCCGCGCGGCCCGAGCAGCTGGTGCTCGACGACGTGTCGCTCGAGGTGGCGCCGGGCGAGGTGGTGGCGCTGGTCGGGCCGTCGGGCGCCGGCAAGTCGACCATCCTGCAGCTGCTCCTGCGCTTCCACGACGTCGACGCCGGCCGGGTGACCTTCGAGGGCGTCGACGTGCGCGCGCTGCGGCTGGGCGAGCTGCGTCGCGCGATGGCGCTGGTGGCCCAGGAGCCGGTGCTGTTCTCGGGCACCCTGCGCGACAACATCGCCTACGGCCGTGACGACGCCAGCGCCGACGAGGTCGAGCGAGCCGCGCGCGACGCCAACGCCCACGAGTTCATCGCCGGGTTCCCCGACGGCTACGCCACGCTGATCGGCGAGCGGGGGGTGAAGCTGTCCGGCGGCCAGAAGCAGCGCATCGCGATCGCGCGGGCGCTGCTCGCCGACCCGCGGGTGCTCATCCTCGACGAGGCGACCTCCAACCTCGACAGCGAGAGCGAGGCCCTGGTGCAGCAGGCGCTGACCCGGCTGATGAAGGGCCGCACCACGATCGTGGTGGCGCACCGGCTCTCGACGGTGCAGCACGCCGACCGCATCCTGGTCGTCGACGGCGGCCGGGTGGTCGAGGCCGGCCGCCACGCCGAGCTGTTGGCCCAGGGCGGGGTGTACCGCCGCCTGATCGAGCACCAGGTGGTCGGCGCGGTCGGGGCCGAGCCGCGCTACTGAACGCCGAGCCCGGCGTAGGGCGACCCGTCGGCGACGCGGACGTCGTCGGCGCCGCGCGGCAGGATCGCCCAGCGCCCTGGCGCGTCGGGCGGCGCCTCGCCGGTCGAGGTCGCGGTGCAGATGTACAGGTCGGGCGCGTCGCCGTGGGTGACCACGTCGCCGGGCGCGTAGGTCACGGGCGGAGCGCCCTCGACCACGGTGGCGGCCGGCGCCCACGCGGTGAGGTGGTGCCCGGGGCGGCCCCACCAGTCGCCCGCGTCGCGCAGCCCGAGCGCGGGCGGATCGTCGTTGCGGTTGCCGCTGGCGGTGAACGCCGCTGGCGCCGTCGCCGCCGGCGAGGCCGTAGGTGAGCTGCTCGTCGCCCTGCCAGCGGTTGTCGGTGAGGGTGATCGGCGCGGCGATGCCGGCGCCCGCCGACATCAACACGCCGGGGTCGGTGGCCGCGGGATCTGCCGGCGTGTAGCCGAAGACGTGGTCCCGGAAGACGTTGTCGGCGACGGTCAGGCTCGACGAGGCCGGCGCGGTGCCGCCGACGTAGATGCCGAGCGACAGCGTGCCCGCGAAGTAGTTGTCGCGCATCGTCACGTGGACGTCGCCGTCGCCGGGCTGCGGCTGCATGAAGAAGCTCATCAACGCGGCGGCCCCGTCGACGAACACGTTGTGATCGATCGTGATGTCACCGGACCGGACCGAGACCTGGCTGAGGTTGTCCTGGTAGCGGCCCAGGCCGTTGTCGAGCCAGTGCAGCCCGCCGGAGAGCAGCGTGTTGTTGGACACGCGCGAGTCGGGGCCGACGTCCTGGAGCTGCAGCGCCTCGTTGCCGGTGCGCAGGATCCGGTTGTTGTACACGCGCAGCCCGGGCATCAGGTTCGACGGCGGGCCGCCGGTCCAGCCGAAATAGAAGCCCTCGCCGGCGACGTCGTGCACGTAGGTGTCGTGCACCGAGACGTTGGCCATCGGCCGATCGGTGCCGTCGCTGGGCGGGTTGAGCAGGCGGATGCCGGCGAACCCCGAGCGCGTGATCTCGAGGTACTCGAGCTCGACGTCGGTGGCGCCGCCGACGGCGAGGCCCATGTGCAGGAAGGGCGCGTCGAGGGCGAAGCCGTCGTCGCTGAGGAACCCGTAGCGGCCCTCGCTGTCGGCGTAGGCGCCGCAGGCGTGGCCGGGGAACGCGGCGTCGCCGGTCTGCGAGAGCTCGTCGTAGCGGCCGGTGAGGATCCAGTGGGCGCCGCCGCCCATCGACCACAGGTAGTTGCCGGTGGGGTTGTGCTCGATCCGGACCTGGCCGCCGTGGTTGGTGATGATCAGCGGCCGGCTGGCCTCGCGCACCGGCAGGTTGCCGAGCTGGATGTTGGTGTAGCTGCCAGCCGGGATGTACAGGCGGTCGAGGGTCTGCCAGTCGACCTCGGGGAAGGCGGCCTGGACGTCGGCGAACGCCAGCTGCGAGCCCTGGGCGACGAGCAGCAGCGTGTGCTCGGGCGCGCCCCCGAAATGCCCCGGCGGATCGCACGAGGTCACGGGACCGGCGTCGGGACGCGGCGTGGCCTCGGGGGTGCCGCCGCAGCACGCGGCCAGGAGCGTGATCGCCAGCGAGGGCAGCGCGCGGCGCATCGTGAGGATGGTAGCGCGGTCTCACTGGGTGGCGCGCACGGCGACACCGACCGTGCCGGCCACCGGCGCGAGCGACAGGTGCCAGCGCGCGTCGTCGTGCGCGGCGAGCACGTCGCGGTGCAGCGCCCACGGCACCAGTAGGCCGAGGCCAGCGCCGAGCACGGCGCCGGCGGCGACGTCGGTGAGGTAGTGGGCGTCGGCGGCGATCCGCAGGTAGCCGGTGGCGACGGCGAGGCCGGCGCCGATGGCCCAGATCGCGGGCGCCGAGCGATACCCGCGCAGGGTCGCGACAGTGGCGGTGGAGATCGCCAGGGCGAAGGCCACCGCGGTGTGTCCCGATGGAAACGAGCGATCGCGATCGGTGGCGCTGCTCGGCGGCTCGGCGTCGTTGCCGGCCCACGGTCGTTGCCGGCGTACGACCAGCTTGAGCCCCTGGGTCAGCAAGGTGGTGGCGACGCCCGCCTGGGCCACCGGGATGACGTCGTCGAACCATCGCCGCAGGCGCGGGCGATCGGCGGTGGTGGCGACCAGGAGGCCGGTGGCCAGCGCCGGGATCGCGACGTAGGCGGTGATGCTGCTGGCGACGTCGGCGCCGCCGCCATCGTCCCAGCGGACGGCGGCGCGCACCCGATCATCGACGGCGTTGCCCCCGCACCAGCGGCAGCCGGTGCCGCCGAGCGCGTCGGCGAGGCCGAGCCCGAGCGCGAGGTCGAGGCCCTCGCCGAGCACCACCGGCAGCGCGTGCCACAGCCGATCGCGGTCGGTGCGAGGTTCGGCGCGCGCGCGCGACGGCCAGAGCCCGCAGATCGTCGCCGTCGCCAGCACGACGGCGACGCGTGGCCGCACTAGAACGCGCCCCCGAACGACAGCCCGAGCGGCGCCGCATCGTCGGCGGTGCCGGCGCGCGCGGTGCCGTCGCCGTCGCCACGCAGGACGTCGCGGTGCAGGAGCCACGGCACCAGCACGCCGATGGCGGCGCCGGCGATGGCGCCGACGGCGACGTCGGTGAGGTAGTGCGCGTCGGCCGCCATCCGCAGGTACCCGGTGGCCACGGCGAAGGCGCCGCCGCCGAGCCAGATGAGCGGCGCCGCGCGGTAGCCGCGCAGCGAGGCGACGGTGCCGGCCGCGGTCGCGGTCGCGAAGGCCAGCGTGGTGTGGCCCGAGTAGAACGACACGTTCTCGTCGCCGGCGCCCTGGACTGGCCGGCCGCCGTGGGCCGCGTACGGGCGCTCGCGCATCGCCACCACCTTGACGAGCTGGTTGACCAGCCCGGCGGCGACCCCGGCCTGCATCACCGGGACCACGTCGTCGAACCAGCGCCGCAGCTCCGGCTGGTCGGCGCTGGCGGCGGTGAGGCCGAGCACCGAGACCAGCGGCGCGCCGACGTAGCCGGTGACGTTGCCGAGCAGGTCGGCCAGCTCGACGTCGTCCCAGCGGACCGCGGTCCGGACCCGATCGTCGAGCCGGTTGCGCGCGCACCAGCGGCAGTGGTCGGCGGTGATGGCCTGCTTGAAGCCGAGCTCGAGGGCGAGGTACGCGCTGCCGCCGAGCACCACCGCGAGGCCGTGGCCGCGGCGCTCGCCGTCGGTGCGCGGCTCCGCGTGCGCCGGCGCCGCCGCCAGGATCAGCGCGACCACGATCGCCGACGCCACGGCTCGCATCCTTCGAGGCTAGCCCGACGCGGCGCCGCACGCGCCGGCGTCGCGCGGCAAACCGCGGCAGGCGGCGGTCAGCGCGTCGCCAGCATCAGGTCGAACTCGCCGTCGCGGTTCGAGGCGAAGTACAGCCGGCGGCCGTCGCCGGAGATCCACGGATCCTGCTCGTCGGCGGCGACCTGGTTGATCGTGCCGTCGTCGTCGAGCAAGGCCGGCGCCGCCCAGGGATCGTCGACGGACGCGCGGGTCGCCACGTACAGCTCGTGATCGCCGCTGCGGTTGGAGGCGAAGGTCACGGTCAGGCAGTCGGGCGCGAGCAGCGGGCTAGATCGGTCTGCACCGACGACAGCTCGTCGATGCGGAGGTCGGCGCGGCGCCGGGCGTGCCCTCGAACAGATCGAGGGCGCCGTCGCGGTTGGACACCATCACGTAGCGGGTGCCGGCGCCGCAGGTGCCGTACCAGCGATCGGCGGCGACGGAGTTGACCTCGGCGACCAGCGTGGGCGTGCCCCACGGGCTGGCCCGGTCGGGGCGGGTCGCGGTCCACACGTCCTGGCCGGCGGAGCCGTCGCGGGTCGAGCCGAAGTAGAGGGTGTTGCCGTCCGGGCCCAGGCGCGGCGCCTCACTGTCGCCGCCGGCGGCGAGCTCGGCGATGAGCGGCGGCGCGCTCCAGGCGTCGGCGGTGGAGGCCCGGGTCATGGCGTAGAGCTGCTTGGGCCCCGCCGGCAGCCGCCCGGCGAAGATGAGCTCGAGCTCGTCGTCGGCGACGGTGACGTCGTCCTCGGCGAGGCCCTCCTCGGCGGCGGGGGCCAGCGGGCTGGCACCCGACCACGGCCCGAGCGGGGCGTCCGGCGCCGGCGCCGCGTCGACGGTGGCGTCGAGCGTGGGCGGGGCGGCGTCGACGGTGAGCTCGCCGACCCGGGCCTGGCAGGCGCCGGCGGCGAGCACGATCGCCCACCCACATGCCCGCGCGCCGATCATGGAGCCAGGGTAGCGCGCGTCGGCGGTGGCCTCCAAGCGCGGGCGTCCGACGGTGGCTCAGCCCGGCGCCAGCGGGAGATAGAGGTCACACACCTCCTCGTCCTGGGCCACGTCGGGCCCGAACGACACCCGGTGCACGAACAGCGGCGCGTCGCGCAGCTCGCAGCCGCTGGCCGGCAACCACGTGCAATAGAGGAACGTCGCGGCGGCGCGCAGGCCGTGGTCGCTGCCGACATGGCGCAGGCGCGCGCAGCGGCCGCCGGCCAGCTCGCGCGCGACGAGGCCCTCGGGGTTGGCCTCGACGGGGCCGGTGACCTCGACCCCCAGGTCGAGGCGGAAGGCCTCGGGGGCGACCTGGTCGGGGTCCTCGTACCAGAGGTTGAACGTGGCGGCGCGCGCCGGCGACAGCCCGCGGGGCCGGCGCCAGGCGATGAAGCGCTGGAGCGACGCGCCGAGGGTGGCGGGGTCGCCGCGGTGCTCGAGCACTGCCAGCGTGCGCGGCGGGGTGGTGACGATCTCGACGTCGGCGGGGGTGGGCAGGGTGGTCATGTGGGTGCTCCAGATCTCGGCGGTGGGTCGATGCAGGTCGTGCCAGGCGCGCCAGTCGGGTCCGCGGCGAAACGCCGACGGCGACTGGCCGGTGAGCTGCTTGAAGGCGCGGGCGAAGGCCTCGGGGCCCTCGTAGCCGCAGGTGGTGGCGATCTCGAGGACCGACAGCCAGGGCCGGAACGCCAGCGCCTCGCCGGCGCGCTGCAGCCGGCGGAGCTGTACGTAGCGGCGGGGCGGCACCCCGTAGAGGGCGGTGAACTGGCGGGCGAAGTGGAACTTCGAGGAGCGCGCCACCAGGGCGAGCGCGTCGACGGTGACCTCCTCGCCGAGGTGGGCGTCGATGTGGGTGAGGACCACCCCCATGCGGGCGCCGTAGGCGCGGCGCGCGTCGTCGCTCATGGCCAGGTCCTCACGCGATCATCGGTAGCGCGCCCGCGGTGGCGTCGGCCTGACCGGCCTTGCGAAAAGGCTGCGCGGGCCGCCCAGGGAGGGCCCGGGCGGCGGGTCACGCCAGGTCCCGGGCGGGAGCGACGCCGGAGAACTAGCCGGGGTCGCCGCGTGGTTGATACTCTTTTTGCGTGGGAGCACCGAGCGGGTTCGTGCGCGCCGTCGCGCTGGTGATCGGGGTGGCGCTGGCGCTGGGGGCATGCGATGCCGACACCGGACTCGCCAACGGCGTCGCGCCGTGCGCGACCGACACCGACTGTCCCACCGACTACCACTGCGGCCCGGACCTCTTCTGCTACCGCGACGACGGCTGCGCCGATCCGGTCAACGGCGGCTGCGACGTCAACGCGACCTGCACCAGCGGGGACGACGGCGTGGCCTGCGCGTGCAACCCGGGCTACGCCGGCGACGGTCGGACCTGCGCCGACGTCGACGAGTGCACCACCGACAACGGCGGCTGCGACGCGCTCACCACCTGCACCAACACCGACGGCGGCCGCACCTGCGGCGCCTGCCCGGCCGGCTACAGCGGCACCGGCGAGGCCGGCTGCGTCGACGTCGACGAGTGCGCGGTGGCCAACGGCGGCTGTGACCCCGACGCGACCTGCACCAACCTCGACGGCGACGTCGCCTGCGCGTGCAACCCCGGCTTCGACGGCGACGGCCTGGCGTGCACCGACATCGACGAGTGCGCCACCGACAACGGCGGCTGCGACGCCGACGCCACCTGCACCAACGTCCCCGGCAGCCGCACCTGCGCGTGCAACCTCGGCTACGACGGCGACGGCGTGACCTGCGCCGACGTCGACGAGTGCGCGCTCGGCACCGACGACTGCCACGCCGACGCCACCTGCACCAACCTCACCGGCAGCTTCGCCTGCGCGTGCAACCCCGGCTACGACGGCGACGGCGTGGCCTGCGTCGATCGCGACGAGTGCGCGCTCGACCTCGACGGCTGCGACCCGCTGGTGACGTGCACCAACCTGCCGGGCACCTTCACCTGCGGCGGCTGCCCGCCGGGATCCACCGGCGGCGGCGACTCCGGGTGCAGCGACATCGACGAGTGCGCGCCCGGCGGCAGCAACAACTGCGCGGCGACCGCGACCTGCACCAACGCGCCGGGCTCGTTCAGCTGCGCCTGCGATCCCGGGACCTACGGCAGCGGCGTGGCCTGCGCGACCTGCTCGAGCTGCGCCTCCGACGAGTACGTCGACGTGGCGTGCACCAGCACGGCCGACACCACCTGCGCCGGCTGCGAGGCCAACTGCACCAGCTGCACCGGCATCGGCGCCTGCACCTCGTGCGCGCCGGGCTTTACCTCGACGGAGGCGCCTGCGTGGCGTGCAGCCCGACCTGCGCCGCCGGCACCTTCGAGGCGGTCGCCTGCGGCGGCACCGACGACCGGGTGTGCACCACCTGCACCGGCGTCGCCGGCTGCGACGGCAGCGTCACCTGCACCGGGCCGGGCGACTCGCAGTGCAGCTCGTGCCAGCCGGAGACGTACCTGGTGGATGGCGTCGCCGACACCTGCGTGGCGTGCACGCCGGCGTGCGCCGGGGACGAGTACGAGAGCGTGGCCTGCGGCGGCACCGACGATCGCGCGTGCACCGCGTGCGACGCGGTGGCCGCGTGCGGCACCGGCGTCACCTGCACCGGGCCGGGCGATTCGCAGTGCGGCGCGTGCGACGCCGAGTTCTACCTGGTCGACGGCGTGGCCGACACCTGCAGCGCCTGCACGCCGGCGTGCGCCGGGGACGAGTACGAGAGCGTGGCGTGCGGCGGCACCGACGACCGCCAGTGCACCGCGTGTGATCCGGTGGCGGCGTGCGGCACCAGCGTGACCTGCACCGGGCCGGGCGACTCGCAGTGCGGCGCGTGCGACGCCGAGTTCTACCTGGTGAACGGCGTCGCCGACAGCTGCAGCGCGTGCACGCCGGCGTGCGGCGCCGGCACCTTCGAGAGCACCGCCTGCCTCGGCACCAGCGATCGCGCGTGCACCGGCTGCACGCCGGTGGCCGCGTGCGCCACCGGGTGACCTGCACCTCGGCGAGCGACTCGCAGTGCGGGTCGTGCGCGCCGGAGTTCTACCTGGTCAACGGCGTGGCCGACACCTGCAGCGGGTGTACGCCGGCGTGCGGCGCCGGCACCTTCGAGAGCACCGCGTGCGGCGGCACCAGCGATCGCGCGTGCACCGGCTGTACGCCGGTGGCGGCGTGCGCCACCGGCATCACCTGCACCTCGCCAGCCGACTCGCAGTGCGGGTCGTGCGCGCCGGAGTTCTACCTGGTCAACGGGGTGGCCGACACCTGCAGCGGGTGCACGCCGGCGTGCGGGCCGGGCACCTACGAGAGCGCCGCGTGCGCCGGCACCGGCGATCGTGCCTGCGCCTCGTGCACGCCGGTGGCTGGCTGCGCCACCGGGATCACGTGCACCTCGCCGGGTGACTCGCAGTGCGGCTCGTGCGTCGGCGGTCAGTACCTGGTCGACGGCAGCCCCGACACCTGCACGACCTGCACCGCGGCCTGCCCGAGCGGCACCTACGAGGTCGCGGCCTGCGACGGCGTCGACGATCTGACCTGCGCCTCCTGCGACCTCGGCTGCGACGCGTGCAACGGTCCCGGCGACTGCACGGCGTGCACGGCCGGCTTCCAGGACAACGACGGCGACGGCACCTGCCTGCCGGCGTGCGACGCCGGCACCTGCTCCGGCAACGGCACCTGCGACGACACCTTCGGCGTCGCCACCTGCACCTGCGATCCGGGCTACCTCGGCGACGACTGCGCGCTGGCCTCACCGTGCCAGGTGCCGGCCAACGCGATCCTGGCCTGGCAGCTCGACATCCCGGCCGCCGGCTCGGACTGGGACGTGCAGACCCAGGTGCCGTACTCCGTCGACGACCGCGCCGCTCTCGCCGGCGTCCCGTTCGGGCGCGTCGGCTACTGCCTGCAGCTCGACGGCCAGTGGGTGTACACGGAGATGGGCGACTTCACCGGGGGCAACGTCGCCCGGATGGGCATGCCCACCGACGACGCGTTCCAGCAAGCGGTGTCGGCCATCACCGTGCGCTCCAACGTCGCCGGCGTGTCCGACGTGACGCGGACCACCGGCGGCTCCATCGAGCTGTGGTCCGACTGCTACGACCGGGGCCCCGACGGGCTCTACGACGGCGCCGACGTTCGCAACGGCTCCCCGGACTGCTACGGCTCGTTCCAGGTCCACCGGAACAACGTCCCGCAGCTGTCCTACAACCGCTGGAGCGGCGGCGGGCCGTCGGACGTCGGCCTCGGGTCGATGGGCGGTACCGAGCCGGACTGGACCTTCGCCGGCAACAGCGGCGCGTTCACCACCCGGCGCCTGCTCGGCTTCATCGTCACCACCTGCGGCGATGGCACCCTCGACGCCGGCGAGGCCTGCGACGACGGCAACCTGGTCGGCAGCGACGGCTGCTCGGCGTCGTGCACGATCGAGCCCGACTACTACTGCTACGGCTCGCCGAGCACCTGCGAGGTCGGCAGCTGCGTGACCCACCCGCTGACCACCGTGCCCGCGGGGCCGGACTTCGAGATCGACGGCACCGCGACCGCGTCGGCGTCGGGCCTCACCTTCACCGGCGGCCGCGGCACCGTGCGCACGACCACCGACGTCGCCTACCCGGTGATGGTCGAGGCCGACCTGGTGTGGACCGGCGACGACATCACCTTCATGGGCAGCCGCGGCTCGGGCCTGCGCGATCCCAGCTACTTCAACGAGCCGGCCAACTCGATCTGGGCCCGCATCCACCGCTGCTGCGGGCTGTTCGCCAGCATGGCCTACGGCGCGCCGACCGGCGCGATCGGCGGCAACGTGCCGACGCCGTGGGCCTCGGTCGGGGTGCCGTTCAAGATGCGCTACGTCGACGACGGCAACAACGTGTCGGTGACGCTGTGGAACCCGGCCAACCTGGCGCAGACCGTCACCATCGCCGGCCCTAGCTCCTTCCACGGCGGCGGTGATCGCGCCTTCATCGGCAGCGACGCCACCACCCGGTGGTCGAACCTGCGGGTGTGCTCGGCGCCGGCGCTGCCGGTCACCGCCGGGCTCACCGCGCGCTACACCGCGCGCAAGGCGTGGACGCTGACCCGCGATGCCGCCGACAACGTGAGCAGCTGGGCCGACGACAGCGGCCTCGGACGCACCCTCGCCGCCAGCTCGACGCCGGTCTACGACGCCGATCTGCTCGGCGGCAAGCCGGCGCTGGACTTCGACGGCGGCCGCCGCATGATCACCGCGGGCTTTCCGCTCACGACCGAGGTGACCGTGTTCGCGGTGGTGCGGCACCGGGCGCCCGGGCAGTGGGGCGCCATCGCCCACCACGGCAGCCGCGACGCCGACTGGTCGCTCGAGCAGTCGGGCTTCGATCCCGGGGACGTCTTCCACTGGCAGTCGAGCAACGACAACACCGGCGCCGAGCTCACCCTGACGCCGGGCACCAGCTACGTCCTCTCGGGGCGGATCGCGGGCACGACGCGGACCGCCACCGCGACCACGCTGGCCGGCGCCACCGCGACCACCAGCGCGACCGGTGTCAGCATCAGCGCCGGCACCAAGGCGCTCTACGTCGGCGCCTCCGACGCCGGCGAGGCGTCCAACATGTACATCGCCGAGCTGGTCTACTACGACCGCGCCCTGTCCGACGTCGAGCGCGACGCGGTGGTCGCGCACCTGCGCTCGGTGTGGCGGCCCAAGGGCTACCTGGTCGAGGACTTCGGGCGGCTCGCTGGCGGCGGGACTGGGATCCAGTGTGGGACCGGCCTCACCGTGCGCCACAGCGGCACCTTGCCCGGCTGGAGCGGCGCCGGCTCCAACGCCATCCATGGTGTGCTGCGGACCGCGACCAACTCCGCGGTCTCCTTCTTCGACACCAACGTGGTGACGATGCTGCACGGGGTGCCCGCCAACGTGCTCGGGTCGACCTACGAGGTCCGGTTCCAGGGCGGACCGTCGGTGTGGGCGAGCTGTGGGCAGGCGACCCAGGCCGGCGACTTCGTGCGGATCGAGGTGCTGCGGCCGGCCGGGACGGTGCTCGCCACCTACGACTTCGTGCCCGGCGCGTGGGCCGGCAGCCAGACCTTCGCGCCGGCCAGCTTCACCTACGTCGGCGACGGCACCGGCAACGTCCGCCTGCGGCTCTCCGATGCGGTGGCCGACGGCCGCTCCGGCGGCGCCATCGACGATCTCGGCATCTACGGGCCGTAGGGGCGCGTGTCAGCGTCGGCCTCGCGAGGGCCGCGGCGGCGCCGGCGTCCGCGGCGGTGTCGGCGGTGCGCGTGATGCGCCCCGCGCCGCCTGACACAGCGGACAGTCGTCGTCGAGCTCGGCGAGCAACGCCATCCAGTCGGTGGCCCCACCGCGGCGCCCGCCGATCACGGCTGCCACCGCCGGGTCATGCCGAGCGCGCTCCGCGGCCACGCGGTCACCGCGCCGAGGTCGCTGAGGTCTTCGGGGTCCGCGCGCTCCTCGAGCCCGGTCGGCCAGGGCCGGTGCCAGCCGGCGCGCGCCCGCGCCGCCGCGCCGAGCCGCCCCCGGCTCGTCCCCGCCCTCACGCGTCCTCCTCGACGGCGGCGGCGTCGCCGTGGCCGGCGCCGTTGCGGCCGGGCCCGTGGGCGCCGGCGGTGACCAGCTTCGCCTGCTTCATCAGCGCGACCTGGAGCTGCGCGGCCAGCGCCGGGTGCTCGTCGAGGTGCGCCATCGCCTTGTCGCGGCCCTGGCCGAGCTTCTCGCCCTCGTAGGCAAACCAGGCCCCGCTCTTGTCGACCAGCCCGAGCTTCTCGCCGGTGTCGAGCAGCTCGCCGAGGCGATTCACGCCGGTGCCATAGAGGATCTCGAACTCGGCCTCGCGGAACGGCGGCGCCAGCTTGTTCTTCACCACCTTCACCTTGACCTCGCTGCCGACGGTCTCGTCGCCGCGCTTGATCGGCTTGCGCCGGCGGATGTCGAGGCGCACCGAGCAGTAGAACTTGAGCGCCTGGCCGCCGGGCGTGGTCTCGGGGTTGCCGTAGACCACGCCGATCTTCTGCCGCAGCTGGTTGATGAAGATGCACACGGTCTTGGTGCGCGACAGGATCGCGGTGAGCTTGCGCAGGGCCTGGCTCATCAGCCGCGCCTGCAGGCCCATGTGGGCGTCGCCCATGTCGCCCTCGATCTCCGCGCGCGGCACCAGCGCCGCCACCGAGTCGATGACGATGAGGTCGATGGCGCCGGTGCGGCACAGGGTGTCGACGATCTCGAGGCCTGCTCGCTGCAATGGGCTGCGACACCAGGAGGTTGGTCGAGCGCGACCGAGCCGCCGCGCGTAGCTGGTGTCGAGGGCGTGCTCGGCGTCGATGAAGGCGCACACGCCGCCGGCCTTCTGGGCCTCGGCGATGGCGTGCAGCGTGAGCGTGGTCTTGCCGCTCGACTCCGGGCCGTAGATCTCGACGATGTAGGCCGCGCGGCAGGCTCTCGCCGACGCCGAGGGCGACGTCGAGGGCGACCGAGCTGGTCGGGATGACGTCGACGGCGGCGACCTCGGCGCCGTCGCATCAGCGCCCTGGCGCCGAACTGCTGGTGGATGGTGCGGATGGCCTCGGTGATGGCCTTGTTCTTCTTGTCCTGTGTCGACATGCGGACCTCCTGGGGGCGCGCGATCGCACGCGGCGTGCCGGTCGCAAGCGCGACCCTGGCGCGTCGCGGGCGGTGCTTTGCCGGAGACCCGCGCGCCGGACAGCGCGCGCCCGGCGCACGGTCGCTCAGGCGTCGCCAGGTCGGCCGGCGGCCTGGCGCCGCCGCGCGCGATCTCCTCGACGCTGGCGGCGACCGTCTTGGTGTCGAGCGGCTTGCCGAGGTACGAGGTGAAGCCCTGCGCCAGCAGGCGCTCGCGATCGCCGACCATGGCGTGCGCGGTGGTGGCGACCACCGGCACCCCCGCGAGGTCGGGGTCGCGCTGGAGCTCGGCCAGGAGCCGGCTGCCACCGCCTCCGGGGATCTGGATGTCGGTGAGCACCAGATCGGGCCGGCGCGCCCGAGCCGCGACGAGGGCATCGTCGACGGTGGCGGCCTCGGCGACCTGGTGGCCGGGGCGGGTGAGGACGTAGCGCAACAGGCGCCGGCTCGGCTCGTCGTCCTCGACCAGGAGCAGCCACAGCTGCGCCTGCGCGGGCGGCGTGATCTCGGCCGGCGTCACCGCCACCGGGGCCATGCTCGCCGCCACGATCGGCAGCCGCAGGGTGAAGGTGGTCCCGCGGCCGGGCTCGCTGGCGACGTCGAGCGAGCCGCCGTGCAGCTCCACCAGCTCGCGCGACACCGCGAGGCCCAGGCCGGTGCCGCCGGCCTGGCGTCCGGCCTCGGTCTGCTCGAAGGTGCGGAACACCCGCGGCATGTCGTCGGCGGCGATGCCGACCCCGGTGTCGATGACCTCGACGACCACGTGGGTCACCGCCGCCGACGCGGTCACCCGGATGGTGCCGCCGGCCGGCGTGAACTTGATGGCGTTCGACACCAGGTTGTCGAGCACCTGGCGGATCCGCATCGGATCGATCGACACCGGCGCGCAGGGGCGTTCAACGCAGCCGATCGAGGCGCGCGACGACCTGCGCGCCGTAGCCGCCGCCGAAGAGCACGGCGTGGACCGCGAGCGGATACAGCTGCCACAGCGGCAGTCGATCACGCACGCCGTCGGCGAGCGGCTGGATCTCGGCGTACGCGTCGAGCAGCGCGGCGGGCAACTCGCCGAAGAGCGCGAGCATGGCCAGGTCGACCTCGCGATGGCCGCCGTACACCGCCGGATCGAAGACCACCGCGGCGCCGTCGGTCGTCGCGGCGACGTTGCCCCACCACAGATCGCCGTGCAGGCGCGCCGGCGGCTCGGGCGGCCCGAAGCGGTCGGGGCGCGCGGCGAGGCGATCGAGCGCGTGCAGGTGCGCCGGCGCCAGCGCGCCGACGGCGATCGCGCGGGCGAAGGTCGGGCGCAGGCGCTGCTCGATCCAGAACGTGACGCCGTCGACGCACGGTCGGTTGTCCTGAGCCAGGGTCGCGACGAAGCTCGGCTCGACGTGGCCGAACGCCGGCGCGCCGAGCGCGTGCAGCCGGGCCAGCCCGCGTCCGAGCCGCGCCGGCGACGGGCGCGCGACCAGCTCGAGCCATGGCAGCGCGAGGAAGGTGGGGGCGACCGCGAGCGCGCGCGGCACCACCAGCGGCCCGTCGGCGAGCCAGGCCAGGCCGGCGGCCTCGGCGGCGAACAGCCCCGGTGGCGGCTCGGCCTGGTGCTTGACGAACAGGCGCCGCCCGTCGGCGAGGCGCACGTCGAAGGCGGCGTTGACGTCGCCGCCGGGGACCGGGCGCGCGTGCGCGACCTCGGCCCCGACGGCGGCGGCGAGCGCGCGTGGCCAGCCCATGGTCACGCCACGCGCGATCGGAGGTGCGCGAGCAGGCCAGCGCAGGCGCGCTCGCACTGATCGAGGACCTCGTCGAAGCCAGCCGGTCCGCCGCTGTAGGGGTCGGGCACCTCGGCGCCGGCCGACGCGGTGGGATCGAAGCTGCGCAGGAGCCGCACGTCGGCGCCGGCGCCGCCCGGCAGCGCTCGAACCGCGCGCAGGTTGGCCTGGTCCATCACCACGACGAGCTCGAAGGCCGTCAGATCGGCGGCGACGAACTGTCGGGCGCGGCTGGTGAGCTGCAGCCCGCGGCGCGCGGCGGCGGCCCGGGTGCGCGGATCCGGCAGCTCGCCGACGTGCCAGCTGCCGGTGCCGGCGCTGTCGATCTCGATCCGATCGCCGAGGCCGGCGTCGTCGACGAGCCGGCGCATCACGCCCTCCGCCGTCGGCGAGCGACAGATGTTGCCGAGGCACACGAAGCACACGCGCATCGTCGGCAGGGGTACCAGGTCGGCGGCCGCGCGGCCAGCCGCCGTCCGCTCAGCCGCCGGCCAGCGGCGCCAGCAGGTACAGCTCGTCGCCGTCGGCCAGGGAGCGGGCGCCGTGCTCGGCCACCGGCGTGCGCGCGCCGTTCCACATCAAGGTCTCGGCCAGGTGCGGGCTGGCGGCGAGCGCGGTCGACATGCCCAGGCCGCGGCCGTCGGCGATGGCGATGAGCTCGGCGAGCGTGGTGCCGATCGGCACCCGCAGGTGGGTGTCGACGTCGACCCAGCCGTCGCCGATGCGACCGCGGATCAAGAGGTGGACGCGGATCCGTCCCGCGCCGCGCAGCCGGTCGAGCAGGCCCATCGCTCAGGCCAGGTAGCCGTCGAGCAGCTCGGTGAGGCCGAGGGCGTCGGCGCGCGCGCGGGCCAGGTGCCCGGTGGTGCGGTCCCACTGCATCGCCACGTAGTAGTCATCCTTGAGCACGGCAGCGGCACCCGCACGCCCGCCGAGCGGCCGGCGTCGAGGTTGCGCCGTCGCCCTCGCCGAGCATCCGGCGGTGCGGCTTGAAGTCGGCCGGGGCGATGCCCTCGCGGCGGTTGAACGCGGCGCGCAGGTTCTGGATGCGCTCGCCGGCGCGGAGAAGCTCGGCGTCGTCGACGTCCCAGCCGGTGACCGCGTTGGTGAGCTCGGCCCACGGCAAGGAGCCGGTCAGCAGCGTGAACATGCAGATGCCCAGGCCGTTCATCGCCTGGTGGGCGTTGGCGTAGTGGGCCTGGGCCACGCCCTTGCCGGCGACGCCGCGGAAGCCGACGGTGGTCTCGGCCTTGGGCGCGGCACCGGGCAGCGGGAACCCCGAGCCGAACGACTCGTTCCACGACGCCGAGCCCGCGGTGTGCCGGCCCGGGGTCGGATCGGCGATGTACGTCACGCCCATCAGGGAGGTGAAGCGGGTGTCGTGGTAGGCCGGCTCGCCGCCGTGCACGTGGACCGCGTAGTCCTCGGTGCCACGGCCGACGTGGGCGGCGGCGCGGGCCACGCCCTGGCCGAGCCAGGCGCCGCAGCCGTCGGCGGTGCCCATCTTGACGGTCAGCGCCAGCGCCGCCTCGCCGTTACCCCAGCGCAGGTCGATGCCGTCGAGGTCGGCCGCCGTCAGATCGCCGCGCTCCATCGCCTCGCAGGCCCAGCCCAGGGTCGCCGACGAGCTCACCGCGTCGATGCCGTAGCGGTTGCAGGCGTCGTGGCAGGCGGCGACCAGCTCGAGATCGTCGTTGAGCAGGTTGGCGCCGAAGCCGACCAGGGTCTCGTAGTCGGGGCGGCGGACGTCGGTGAGCCCGCGCCGCGGCACCGCGACGATGCCCTTGCACGGCATCGGGCAGTCGCCGCATGACAGCTTCTTGGTGATGAGCTTGTCGACCTCCTTGCCGTCGAGCTTCATGCCGCGGGTCGCCAGCGGGAAGTCGCGGCTGCCCACGCCGCGCCAGTTCTTGACGTGGCCGTCGCCGTTCTCGACCGACAGCGCCAGCGCGGCGGTGGTGCCGCGCTGCGACCACAGCTGCCGCATCGACGCGGTCGGCGCCCACGCCTTGATGCCGAACCGCGCCATCGCCCGGTACACCCAGCCCAGCCACTTCTTGGGCTTACCCATCCACACGTAGAACCGGGCGAGCAGGCCGAGGTCCTGCTTGTAGCTGCGGTTGATGTCGTCGCACAGCGCCTTGAACGCCGCCGGGCGCGCGATCGGCACGGTGCCGGTGCCGGCGACGACGATGGCCTTGAGCTGCTTGGCGCCGTAGATCGCGCCGAAGCCCTGGCGGCCGAAGGCGTGGTAGCGGTCGTTCATCACCGAGGCGATGCGCTGGCCGGCCTCACCGGCGGGGCCGATCGCGGACACGCCGACGTCGCGCTTGCCGCCGTAGCGCGCCTTGAGCGCGTCGAACACCGCGGGGATCTGCTGGCCCCACAGCTCGCCGGCGGGCTCGAAGGTGACCTCGCCGTCGCGCACCACCAGGATCGTCGGCTCCGCGGCACGCCCGCGCACGACCATGGCGTCGTAGCCGGCGGCGCGCAGGTGGACGGTGACCGAGCCGCCGGAGTTCGAGTCGGCCCAGGTCCCCGTCAGCGGCGACTTGCCGACGATCTGGATGCGACTGGAGAACGGCGTCTTGAGCCCGGTGAGCAGGCCCGAGCAGATCGCGAAGCAGGCCTCGGGCGCCAGCGCGTCGGTGCCGGCGGGAAAGTGCTTCCACATCAGCCACGCGCCCAGGCCGTAGCCGGCGAGGAACTGGCGGTAGACCGCCTCGTCGACGACCTCGACCGCGTGCGTCTGCGTCGTGAGATCGACGTGCAGCACGCGACCGAGCGAGCCATGGCGCGGGGCGGCGAGGGCGGTGTCCATGGGCGCTACTTTGACCGCGCGGCGGCGACGGAGCCAGCGCCGGCGGCATCGACGGCACCGCGGCGCCTCACCGTGGCATCGTCGGCGGGTGGCGGCGCCCCGCCGCCAGGAGCCCCCATGTCCGTCCCCGTGCCGCTCGCCCTCGACGTCGCCTTCGCCGCCATCGACGAACCGTGGTCACCCCGTATCGCTGCCGAGCTCAACGGTCAACACGTCAAGGTCGCGCGGCTGCTCGGCGAGTTCGTGTGGCACGCCCACGCCGACGCCGACGAGCTGTTCCTGGTGCGCAGCGGGCGCCTGACGATCGAGTTTCGCGACGGCACGGTGCAGCTCGGGCCCGGCGAGCTGGTGGTGGTGCCGCGCGGGGTCGAGCACCGGCCGGTCGCGCTCGAGGCGTGCGAGGTGCTGCTGTTCGAGCCCGCCGGCACGGTCAACACCGGCGACGTCGAGGATCCGCGCACGCGCCGGGTGTTGCCGCGGGCGTGAGCGCGCGGGTCAGTGCCGGAGGGCGTCGTGGACGTCGTCGAGCACGTCGTCGATGTCGGCGTCGCGCTGCCAGGTCCGCAGCTCGCGCCAGGCGTCGCGGATCTCGTCCTCGAGCTCGTCCTCGAGGTCGTCGTCGTCGCGCTCGTGGGCGGCGGCGTAGCGCGCGATGAGATCGTTGACCGCGCCGTAGCGATCGACCAGCTCGGTCAGGGTCGCGAGCTGGGCGGCGACGTCGGCCTCGGGATCGACGAGCTCGGGGAAGTAGGCGACCGCGCGGACCTGGCCCCGGATGCGCTTGCGAAACGAGTGGAAGACCTCCTGGTTGTCTTCCTCGTGGAGGTCGCGCAGGTCGAGCACCTCGTCGTAGTCGTCCTCGGCGAGCTCGAGCAGCGCGCGCGACAGCCGGCCCAGGTTCTTGAGCCCGCTGCGCGACAGCTTCGGCTCGAGCTCGGCGCCGGCCCAGAAGTACGGCGACAGATCGTCGCGGTCGCGCGGGTAGAGCTTGGTCGTCGACGGCGCGCCCAGGTAGGCCTCGGCGGCCTCCCGCGCGTCGGCGTCGAGGAACGCCTCGGTCCAGGCCACCACCGGCGCGCGGCGCTCGTCGACCTCGTCCTCGTCGTAGCGCGCCGCCGCCGGATCCTCGACGCCCTGGCGGTCGAACAGATCCTTGAAGGCGCCGATCAGCTCGTAGCCGTCGTCGAGCTGATCGCGCAGCTCGCGCCACGGATCGCCGTGCTTGGTCGAGTAGGCGTACGCGAACAGATCGACGTAGTCGCGCAGCTCGGCGAGCTGCTTGCGCACCGCCTTGGGCTCGTCGGGGCGGACGTCGTCGTCGATGACCGCGAGGCCCTCGATCACCCGGGCCAGGGCCGGGCCGACCTTGGTCCGGGCCAGCTCGCCGTACGCCAGCGCGCGACCGCCGTCGCCCTTGCCGTCGACGACGTCCCAGGCGTCGTCCACCTCGGCTGCGGTCGTACAGCCGGCGGCGAAGGCGAGCAGGGTGAGGGTGCTCCAGGCAGCGAGGCGCATGCGGGCCATCCTCAGCAAGCCCCGGACCAGCGCGGGCCGCAGCGATCCCGAGAGGTTCCGACGTCGGCCGGCGGCGCGGATGCTCTGGTGGCCGGCGTCCAGGGTGGCCTGGGACGTCGGCCATCGGCCGTCGCCGTCAGCTCTCGGCGCGGCTCCAGGCCAGGATCTCCGCGAGGGCGGTGCGGCCGCGCTGCAGGTGGCCGTCGGCCTGGGCGAGCGCGTCGAGGGCCACTGCCGCGTCGGCGCGCGGGCCGAGCTCGTCGGCGGCGGCGCGCAGGTTCGCGCGGAGGGAGTCGATCGCCTCCTCGAGCACGTCGAGCTGCGCGGCGATGTCCGCCGGCACCGGATCCGGCAGCGGCTTGGCCGACGGCTGGGTCGACGGCGCGACCCGCAGCTCGCGCAGCTCGCTGTGCGCGGCACGCAGCTCGTCCTCGAGCCGGCGCGCCTCGTCCTCGGTCTCGGCCAGGCGCGCGGCGAGATCGGCGTGGGCGTCGAGCGCCACCGCCGCCGACGCCGTGGTCTCCGGCCCCTCGAAGCCGGTGAGGCCCTCGTCGGTCGAGGTGGTGCGGGCATCGTCGGTCGCCGCGGTCTGCGCGCGCCGGGCCTGCGCCACCTCGAGCGCCGCGGCGCTGGCGGCGTTCTCGGCGCGACGCTCGGCGGCGGCGATCCGCGCGGCCGCGGCCGCCAGCTCGCGATCGAGCTTCTGCGCGCGCGTCGGCGTCACCGGCGCGCCCCAGCGCGGCCGCGACGATCGCGCGACAGCGCCGCCGCGGTGGTCTCGGCGGCCTCGGCGCGGCGGGTCATGTCGACGAGCTGGCGCAGCGGCGCCTGCGTCGGCCGGCGCCGGCTCGTCGGCCTGCATGCGGATGGTCTTGAAGCTGGGCGACGACATCCCGGTCGGCTCGGCGGGGCGGCCCGGGCTCGGCGGCCTCCGCCTGGGCGCGCCGCGCCTGGAGCTGGATCCGCGCGGCGGCGAGGGCGCGCTCGGCGTCGTCGGGCGCTGGGTGGCGGCGGCGGCGCGTTGCTCGAGCCGCTCGCGCTCGTCGGCGTGCGCGCGCTCGGCGTCGAGGGCGGCCTGGCGCACCCGCGCGAGCTCGTCCTCGAGCGCGGCGCGCCGGCGATCGTGCTCGGCCCGGGCCGCGGCCTCGGCGACCCCGACCGACGCCTCGGCGACCGCGCGATCGTCCTCGGCCCGCGCCAGCTCGGCGCGCAGGTGCTCGACGGCGCTGGCGTGGATGCGCGCCTGGGCGGCGTCGCGCGCGCGGGCCACCTCGAGCTCGCGCCGGGCCGCGTCGAGCTCGTCGGCGAGCTCACGGCGTGCGGCCTCGGCCTCGTCGAGCCGGTTGCGTACGCGCGCCAGCTCGGCGTCGGCGTGCTCGCTGGCGCGGCTGCGCTCCTCGTGCATCTCACCGACCCGCGAGGCGAAGGCGTTGCGCTCGTCCTCGAGGGCGCGCCGCGACTTGCGCTCGAGGCTGAGCCACTGCGCCAGGGTGCCGTGGGTGCCCATGGGCGGCGGCAGCGTGCTGCCGGTCGGCGCGAGCTGCATCACGATGCTGCCGACGACGAGCAGCTCGCCGACCGGCACCAGCGCGCGCTGGCCGCGCTGGACCCGGTCGAGGCCGACGTAGACGCCGTTGGACGAGCCGAGGTCCTCGACCCAGACGCCGTCGTCGGTCCAGCTGATGCGGGCGTGCTGGCGCGACATGCGCGGATCGTCGCTGCGGATCGTGCAGTCGACCGCGCGGCCGATCGTGACCGGCTCGCGTCCGAGCGGGAAGGCGCGCTCGACGCCGTCGACGTCGCTGTAGACCAGGGTCGGCATCAGCCCGCGTCGTCCCCGGCCAGCGCCGCGTGGATCGCGGCCGCGGTGGCCAGCCCCCGCGTGGTGTCGTCGTCGAGCAGGACCACGTGGCCCATCTTGCGCCCCGGCCCCGGCGCGTCCTTGCCGTAGAGGTGCAGGCGCGCCTCTGGGCGATCGAGCACGTGGCGCCACGCCGGCGCGCCGTCGGCCCACAGCTCGCCGGTGAGGTTGAGCATGACCGAGCCGGTCAGCGCGCGCGGGTCGCCGAGCGGCAGCCCGCAGATCGCGCGGACGTGCTGCTCGAACTGCGAGGTCGCGCAGGCGCCGTAGGTGAAGTGGCCGCTGTTGTGGGTGCGCGGCGCGATCTCGTTGACCAGGAGCTCGCCGGAGGCCAGCTCGAACATCTCCACCGCCATCACGCCGACGTGATCGAGCGCGACGGCGATGTCCACCGCGATCGCCTCGGCGCGCGCGCGCGCGGCGTCGCTCATCGGCGCCGGCGCGCGGGTGGTGTGCAGCACGTGGTGGCGATGGTCGTTCTCGGCGATGGGGTAGGTCGCGAGCTCGCCGCCGGTGCCGCGGGCGAGGATCACCGAGATCTCGTGGGTGAACGGCACCACCACCCGAGCACCGCCGGCGCGCCGCCGAGTCGCGCCCACGCCGCCGCGGCGTCGTCATCGGCGCCGATCCGGGCCTGGCCCTGCTTCGCGGTCGTAGCCCTCGCGCCGGACCTTGAGGATCGCCGGGCGCCCGATGGCGGCGAGCCCGGCGGCCAGCTCGTCGGCGCTGCCGGCCGGCGCCCACCGCGCCTGCGGGAGGCCGCGCCCATCGAGGAACTGCTTCTGGGTCAGCCGATCCTGGATCACGCCGAGCACCGCGGCGCCGGGCCGCACCGGCCGCAGCGCCTCGAGCGCAGCCAGCCGCGCCGCCGGCACGTGCTCGGTGTCGAGCGTGATGACGTCGACCTGCGCGGCCAGCGCGCGGCCGGCGGTCTCGTCGTCGAGCGCGCCCACGACGATGCCGTCGGCGACCTGCGCGGTCGGGCAGCGCGGGTTGGGGTCGAGCACGATCACCCGGTAGCCCATGCGCCGCGCGGCGAGCGCGAGCATGCGGCCGAGCTGGCCGCCGCCGAGCACGCCGAGGGTGGCGCCGGGGAGCAGCGGCGTCACGGCTCCTCGGCGACGCCGGCAGTCTGGGCGGCGCGGTAGGCGTCGAGCCGCGCGCGCACGTCGGGGTCGGCGATCGCGAGGATCGCGGCCGCGAGCAGCGCCGCGTTGACCGCGCCGGCCTCGCCGATCGCCAGCGTCCCGACCGGGATGCCGCGCGGCATCTGCACGATCGACAGCAGCGAGTCGAGCCCCGACAGCGCCTGCGAACGCACCGGCACCCCGAGCACCGGCAGCGGCGTCTTGGCCGCGGCCATGCCCGGCAGGTGGGCCGCGCCGCCGGCGCCGGCGATGATCACCTGCAGGCCGCGCGACGCCGCGCTCGCGCAGTACGCGAACAGCCGATCCGGCGTGCGGTGCGCCGACACGATCTTGTGCTCGCACGGGATGCCGAGCGCGGCCAGGGTGTCGGCGGCATGGCGCATGGTCTCCCAGTCGCTGGCCGAGCCCATGATCAGGCCGACTCGCGGGATCACACCATCGGTCATCGGGGCTCCTGGGGACGGGGCCCGGCGGCCCGGGCCAGGCGATCGGTGATGGCCTCGCCGAGGCCGTCGCCCCAGCCGTCGACGGCGACGATGCGATCGACGCCGGCGCCGTCGAGCTCGCGCAGGGTGGCGAACAGGGCGCGGGCGGCGGCGGCGACGTCGTCGGGCAGCACCGCCCCGCGGACGTCGTCGGGCAACGCCGGCCAGGTCCGGAAGCGGGCGGCCCCGGCGAGGATCGCGACCCGCTCGCCGCGGGCGGCGGCGGCGCGGGCCACCGCCAGGGCGTCGTCGACGGTCGCCGCCTCCACCTGCGCACGCGGCGCGTAGTGGCTCGGCAGCCGCCCCGGGGCCGGCGCGGCGTCGGCGCCGCCGTCGACGAGCGGCTGCTGCAAGACGCGCTCGAGCTCGGCGCGGGCGACGCCGCCCGGGCGCAGCATCGTCGGGCGCGCGCCGGTGAGATCGACGATGGTCGACTCGACCCCGACCCAGCACGGGCCGCCGTCGAGCACGTAGTCGACCGCGGCGCCGAGCTCGGCGACGACGTGGTCGGCGGTGGTCGGCGACACCGCGCCGAAGCGGTTGGCGCTGGGCGCCGCCAGCGGCCGATCGACGGCGGCGAGCAGCATCTGCGCCAGCGGGTGCGCCGGCACCCGCACGCCGACGGTGTCGGAGCTCGCCGACAGTGCCGCTGGCAGGCGCGCGCCGCGGCGGAGGATCAGCGTCAGCGGCCCGGGCCAGAACGCGGCGGCGAGGGCGGCGGCCATCGGCGGCGGCGCGTCGACCCAGTCGGCGAGCGCCGCGTCCTCGGCGAGGTGCACGATCAGCGGGTGCGCCGGCGGGCGACCCTTGGCCGCGTAGATCCGCGCGATCGCCGCCGGCTGGGTGGCGTCGGCGGCCAGGCCGTAGACCGTCTCGGTCGGCATCGCGACCAGCCCACCGGCGCGGATCACCCGGGCGGCTTCGTCGACGTCGGTGCCGCGGCGCATGCCCCGAAAGTGTCGCCGGCCCGAGCGACGATCTCAAGCGTGTGGGCGGGTCGCCGCGAGGCTCGGGTGCTCGCGCAGGGCCGCGCGCAGCGGCGCCAGCCGGGGGTGACGCTCCGTCGGGTAGGTCGCGCGGAAGTCCATCCAGTCGAGCGCGCACACAAGCGAGATGGTCGCGAGGTCGACGTCGCGCTCGGGCAGCCGGGTCGCGAGCCACTCGAGGATCGACTCGATCCGGGCCCGCTGCCGCTGGGCGAAGGCGGTGTCGTCGATGGCGACGCCCTCGCGGCGCAGGTAGAACACCGAGATCGCCGAGTCGAGCGCGGCGTCGATGGCCGACAGCAGGTTGGCCTCGGCCCAGGGATCCTGCGGAGGGGTGAGGCCGCCGAACCCGCGGTGCACCAGCAGGTGGTCGATGATGACGCGCGAGTCGAACCGGATCTGACCGTCGAGCTCCGCCACCGGCACCTTCCAGATCGGGGTGACCGCGCGCAGCGCCGCCTGGCCGGCCTCGGTGGCGGTGTCGACCAGTTCGACCGGCTCGCCGACCTCGGCGCAGACGACCCGGACGCGCCGCACGAACGGCGAGGTGGTGGTGCCGTAGAGCTTCATGGCCCGGTGATACGTGGGTCGCGGCCGGCGCGCCAGCGGCTGGTCGGCGATGGGTCGGTCGTGCGATCACCTCGGCATGCCGGCGCGCCTGATCACGATCCCGTTCAGCCACTACTGCGAGAAGGCGCGGTGGGCCCTCGATCGCGCCGGCCTGCCCTACGCGGAGGAGGGGCACCCGCCCGGGTTCTCCGGCGTGGCGGCCCGGCGCGCCGGCGGCACGCGCTCGGTGCCGGTGCTGGTGCCCGAGGCCGGTCGCGTCATCGCCGACTCCACCGACATCCTGCGCTGGTGCGACGCGATGGGGTCGGCGCCGAGCCCGCTGTTTCCGTCGGGCAACGCCGACGCCGTCACCCTCGAGGAGCGGTTCGATGTCGGGGTCGGCCTCGGCCGCGCGCCGCGTCGCGTACGCGCCGCTCACCGATCCTGAGCATCGGGCGCCGCCTGCTCGACGCCGGCGGGCGCTGGTCGGCACGGTTGCCGGCGGTGGTCGGGCGTGGCCTCGCCGGCCTCATCCGCCGCGGCCTCAAGATCGACGACGCCGGCGTCGCGCGCTCGCGGGTGCGGCTGACCGCCGACTTCGACGAGGTCGCCGCGCGCCTCGCCGACGGCCGCCGCTACCTCACCGGCGACGCCTTCACCGCGGCGGATCTCACCTTCGCGGCGCTGGCGGCGCCGGTGGTGTGGCCCGATGCGTACGCCGCCTTCGTCGGACCGCTGGTCGAGACGCCGAAGGCGATGCAGGCGCTGGTCGCCGAGTGGCGCGCGACCGTCGGCGGAGAGTTCGTCTTGCGGATGTACGCCGAGCATCGCGGGGGCGCGGGGGCGGCGGTGACGGCGCGGTGATGGCGCGCTCGGTGTGAGAGGGCCACGGGAGCGGCCACGATCACGGGAGCGTTCCCGTTCCCGGTGGGGTCCACGGCCACGGGAGCGGCCTCGATCACGAAGACGGCCACGTGGACGTGGACGTGGACGGGCCGGGGCACGGGGACGGGGACGGGCACGGGAGCAGGCCGCTGACGAACGCGGAACAGCCGCGTTTGTCAGTCCTGCTAGAGCACGGTCGCGATCGGGGTGGTCACCAGCTTCATGAACTCGTTGCGGGTGACGTCCTCGAGGAACACGCCGCGCACCGCGCTGGTGACCAGGCGCGCCTCGTGGGCGCCGACGCCGCGCGCGGCCATGCACATGTGCAGGCCCTCGACGTAGACCGCGGCGCCCTGGCTCGCGAGCTGGACGTGGAGGGTCTCGGCGAGCTCGTGGGTGAGGTCTTCTTGCAGGCGCGGGCCGCGCGCGAGCGTGCGCGCCAGCCGCGACAGCTTGGACAGGCCGAGCACCTTCGAGGTCGGGATGTACGCCATCGAGATCCGGTAGACCACCGGCAACAGGTGGTGCGGGCACATGCCGAAGGCGGTGTTGTGCTTGGAGATGACCATCTCGGCGTACTTGGCCGGGAAGGTCTTGCTGATCAGCGCCTCGACCTCGGCCGCGACCTGCTTCTGGTCGTGGCAGAGCTCGTGGAAGCCCTTGGCCGCGCGGGCCGCGGTCTCGCGGTAGTTCTCGTCGGAGGTGTCGTAGCCGAGCTGGCGGAGGCCGGCGATGATGTGCTGGTAGCCCTCGGTGAAGAGCGCGAGGGCCTTGGGGTCGAGATCCATGACGGGTCCTTGAGCG
>JAWKQW010000025.1:70000-92741 GCA_041389945.1 Kofleriaceae bacterium | reverse complement strand
CCGGTCGGGCGGCGGCTTGGTCGGGTCGCCGGGGTTGCTCGGATCGCCCGGGTCGGTGGGGTCGCCGGGGTCGATCGGGTCGCCCGGGTCCACCGGCGGCGGCGTCAGGTCGATGCCCTGGCGGTCGGCCTCGGCCTTCACCGCGCCGAGCAGCTTGGCCGCCTTGTCGGTGAGGGCGGCGTCGGCGCCGTTGCCCGGGACCGCCTCACAGGCCTGGACCGCGTCGTAGAACAGGCCCTGCTGGTAGAAGGCCGCGCACAGGTTGAAGTAGAGCCGCCCCTCGGGCGACAGGTTCACGGCCTGGAGGAAGCGATCGGTGGCCTCCTCGTACCGCTTGTCCTTCATGAGGGCCTTGCCCTCCTCGTTGAGCGCGTCGGCTCGCTCGGCGTTGCTCTCGGCGGCGGCCACCGACGGCGACAGCAGCGCCGCCGCGACACAGACGCCCTGGACTCCGCGACCGAACCTGACGCTCTTCATCGCCGCCACACTACCACCGCTCGTGTGCCATCGCCGCTGGTGCGCCACGGTCGTCGTGCGCCAGATCGCACGGGGCCGCGGCGACGCGGGCGATCAGCCCGTCGGGCGGGTGCCCAGCGCGCGGTCGAGCAGCTCGCGCGCCGCGGTGTGCGCCTTCATCCACCAGCTCTCGGCGTTGCCGATCACGACGGCGAAGGTGACCTCGGGGTGGGCCGCTGGCGCGAACCCGACGAACCACGAGTACTCCATGTAGTAGGGCGCGTCCTGCGCGAGGGTGCCGGTCTTGCCGGCCACGGCCCGCGCCGGATCCTTGGCCCGGCTCGCGAACGAGCGCGCCGCCGAGCCCGACCGGCAGGTGGCGGCCATCATCGACGCCACGTCGGCGGCGACCGCGCCGTCGATGATCCGCGGCGCCGGCGCCGGCTCGACCACGGTGCGGGCGCCGGTCTCGTCGATCACCGCGGCGACGATGCGCGGCGGCGGCTGCACGCCGCCGGCGGCGATGGTGTTGGTCATGACCGCGCCGCCGATGGCCGAGAGGTAGCTGCCGGAGAAGCCGGCGGCGGCCTTGGCGAAGTCGAGGTCGGTCTGCGGCGGCAGCTCGACGGCGCCGCGCGGGCCGGGCAGGGCCCAGTCGGTGAGGTCGCCGGCGAAGCCGAGCTCGGTCGCGGTGCGGGTGAGCACGTCGGGCGACAGGTGCTGGTAGGCGAGCTTGCCGATGATCGCGTTCTGCGAGTGGGCCACGCCGAAGCGCAGGTCCTGGCACGCGCGATCGCGGCGATCGTCGACGAGGTTCGACTCCATCACCGAGCGGACGCCGCCGTGGTAGCAGACCCGCTGGTCGGGGGTGACGCCGGCCTCGACCAGCGCGGTCGCGGTCGCGAGCTTGAACACCGACGCCGCTGGCGCCCACACGTCGAGGGCGAGGGTCGGGTCCGGGGTGCCGTCGAGGCCGCCGCCCGGCGCGGTCGCCCGCCGCCCGGCGAGCGCGAGCACCCGGCCGTCGGGGGCCAGCGCCACCACCGCCGCCCGCGGCGCCCGGGTCAGGCGCACCACGGCCTCGGCCGCCTCCTGGTAGCGCGGCTCGAGGGTCAGCTCGGCGCGGCGGCCGTCGCGCAGCGCGGCCTCGTAGCGATCGCCGACCCGCTCGATCGCGCGCACGTCGAACACCCCGGCGAGGGCGCCGTCGCCGATGAGCGGGCCGCTCGGGCGCGGCGGTGGCTCCTCGGCGGCCGTGGCGTGCCCCGGGATCGACAGCGACGGCGGGGCGGTGGTCGAGCCGGAGTCGCGGGCGGCGATGCCGGTGGCCACCGCGCCGACGCCCAAGGACAGCCAGAGCAGCCGACGCATCCTCGGGTCCATACCGCGCCGGCCGCCGCGGTGGCAACAATCCCGGCGCGAGCGCGCGGGCGGCCGCGACGCCTCGCGGGGAATCGCGGTAGCGTCCGCGTCCATGACCGCTCGCAGCGCCGTCCGCCTCGACGCCACCGGCTGGGTCGACGCCGGCCCCACCGCCGCTGGCCTGCCCGAGCTGGCCAGCCGCGCCGCCGCCGCCACGCCGACATCCTGGCCCGCCGCGCGCGCGGCGAGATCGGGTTCCTCGACCTGCCCGACGACGTCGCCGGCGCGCGCGCGTGCGTCGACTTCGCCGCGGGCCTCGATCCGGCGATCGACACCATGGTCGTGCTCGGCATCGGCGGCTCGAGCCTGGGGCCGCGGGCGCTGTACTCGGCGCTGGCGCCGGCCTTCGATCCGCTGCGGCCGCGCACCGCCGGCGGGCCGCGCCGCCTGTTCTTCCCCGACAACGTCGACCCGGCGACCTTCGCGGCGCTGCTCGAGCTGCTGCCGCCGGGCGCACGCTGTGGAACGTGGTCACCAAGTCCGGCGGCACCGCCGAGACCTGCGCCCAGTTCCTGGTCGTCGCCGATCGCCTCGAGCGCGCGCTGGGCGCCGCGCGCGCGCAAGCACCTGGTGTTCACCACCGACCCCGAGCGCGGGGCGCTGCCGCCGCACCGTCGCCGCCGGCGGCTACCCGTCGTTCCCGGTGCCGCCGTCGGTGGGTGGTCGGTTCTCGGTGCTGTCCCGCGGTGGGGCTCCTGCCGGCGGCGGTCGCCGGCCTCGACGTGATGGGGCTGCTCGACGGCGCCCGCCGGATGCGCGATCGCGTGCTCGACCCCGCGCTGGCGAGCAACCCGGCCTGGCCTGGGCCAGCCTCCTGCACCACCACGACACCGTCAGGCGGCGGCCGATGGTGGTGGCGATGACCTACGTCGACGCGCTCTACGACGTCGCCGACTGGTTCCGGCAGCTGTGGGCCGAGAGCCTCGGCAAGGCGACCGCCACCGACGGCCGCGCGGTGCACACCGGGCCGACGCCGATCGCCGCCCGCGGCGCCACCGATCAGCACTCGCAGCTCCAGCTCTACGCCGAGGGCCCCGACGACAAGGCCTACGTCTTCCTCGACGTCGACGCCCGCGGCGCCGAGGTCACGGTGCCGACCTCCGCCGCTGGCCGCCAGCCGGCCCGACTTCGCCTACCTCGCCGGGCGCGGGCTCGGCGAGCTGCTCGACGCCGAGCGCGCCGGCACGATGGCGTCGCTCGCCGGGCGCGGTCGGCCGGTGGCGCGGCTGAGCCTGGCCGGCCCCACCGCCCGTGCCCTCGGCGAGACGCTGATGCTGCTCGAGGCGGCGACCGCCTTCGCCGGTCCGCTCTACGGCGTCGACCCCTTCGATCAGCCCGGCGTCGAGGAGGCCAAGCGCCTCACCTTCGCGTCGCTGGGGCGGGCCGGCTACGACGCCGAGCGGGCCCAGCTCGAGGCTGGGCGCGCGCGCCAGGGGCAGCATGTCTGGTGACGCGCGGGCCTGGACCACCGCGGCGCTGGTCGTGGTCGCGGCCGGCTGCGGCGGGGCCAACCGGCCCGCGAGCAGCCGGGTGATGCCGTTGCCGACGGTGGCGGTGGGGGCGTGCGGCGAGCCCGAGCGCGACGGCGTCATCGGCGCGTCGCCGCGGCTCGAGCGCGCCGACCGCGATCTCGACGGCGACGGCAGCCGCGAGGCGGTGGTGGTCGATCGCGGCTCGTGCACCGCCGACGGCAACTGCTACTGGAACCTGTTCCGGCGCCCGGCCGCGGCCGAGATCGATCCGGCGGCGTGCGAGCGCTACGTGGGCACCGTCGCCGGGGTCGGGCTCGAGCCGCTGGCCACCGTCGGCGATCACGGCATGCCCGACCTGCGCAGCGTGTGGGCGCTCGGCGATGATCGCGTGCTGGTGCAGGACTACCGCTTCGTCGCCGGCGGCTACCGCCTCACCGACGCGGTCCCATGTAGGCGCATGGACGACTCGCGCCTGCAATGCGCCGTCGAAAGGTAGCGCCGGCGAGCGCGCGGCGCCGCGCGATCCTTGGTACGCTTTTGCGGCACACGTGAGCGACACCGGGCGCAACAAGACGGTCGTCACCGCGATCTCCAAGATCAGCGAGCGGCCGGTCGCGAAGGAGGCCTGCCTGGTCGTGATCCACGGCCTCGAGCTGGGCAAGAAGTTCAACGTCAACCGCGCGCAGATCGTGATCGGGCGGTCGTCGAAGGCCGACATCCAGATCGATCAAGAGGCGGTCTCGCGCAACCACTGCAAGATCCTCAACACCGGCGCCGCCATCCTCCTGCGCGACATGGAGTCGACCAACGGCACCTACGTCAACGACGAGGCGGTCGACGAGTACGTGCTGCGCGACGGCGACCTGGTCAAGGTCGGCCGCGTCATCTTCAAGTTCCTCACCGGCAACAACATCGAGAGCGCGTACCACGAAGAGATCTACCGGCTGACGACCATCGACGGCCTGACCCAGACCTTCAACCGGCGCTACTTCACCGAGACCCTGGAGCGCGAGATCGGGCGGGCCCAGCGCTACCGCCGCGAGCTGTCGCTCCTGATGTTCGACATCGACCGGTTCAAGGCGGTCAACGACACCTACGGCCACCTCGCCGGCGACTACGTGCTGCGCCAGCTCGCCAACGTGCTGCGCCCGCGGATCCGCCGCGAGGACGTGTTCGCCCGCTACGGCGGCGAGGAGTTCGGCATCATCCTGCCGGAGCTCGAGCACCACAGCGTCATGCAGTTCGGGGAGAAGGTGCGCCGCCTCGTCGAGAGCACGCCGTTTCGGTTCGAGGAGACCCACATCCCGATCACGATCTCGCTCGGCGCCGCGACCCTGTCGGGGCAGGCCACCACCCCGGCCGAGTTCGTCAAGCAGGCCGACGACAACCTCTACGCGGCCAAGCAGGGCGGTCGCAACCAGGTGGTCGGGTGACCCAACCGCAGCGCGCCGGCCGGCCGCCCACCGACGGTGACGGCGCCGCCGACGAGGAGCTCCGCAAGAAGAAGCGGGTGCTCGCGGCGCTGGTCGTCCACGATCTGCGCAGCCCGCTGTCGGCGGCGTCGGGCTACCTGGAGCTGCTCCGCGAGGAGCTGCGCGCCGCCGGCTCCGGCGCGCCGGATGCCGAGCGGGTCGGGGGCTACCTCGACGACACCCGCACCCTCATCGACAAGGCGCTCGGCCTGGTCGCGACCATCCTCGACGTCGACGAGCTCGAGGACGGCATCCTGCGGGCGCGGCCGACCCGGGTGCGCCTGCGCGACACCCTGGAGCCGGCCCGGGCCAGCAGCCGGGCGTCGTTCCAGATGCGCCAGCTCCGGTTCGACGATCAGGTGCCGCCGGACCTCGAGGTCGACCTCGATCGCGAGCTGTTCGCGCGCGTGCTCGAGAACCTCATCGACAACGCCGCGCGCTACGCGCCGCGCGCCGGTCGGGTCGCGGTGGGGGCCACCCTGGCCGACGGGCAGCTCGAGATCTACGTCGGCAACGACGGCCCGGCGGTGCCCGCCGCGGAGCGCGAGACCATCTTCGGGCGCTTCTACCAGGTCGAGGCACGGCGCGCGTCGGCGCGCGCCAACCGCGGCCTCGGCCTGTACTTCTGCCGGCTGGCGGCGGAGGCGCACGGCGGCTCGATCGCCGTCGAGGAGCGCGTCGGGTTGCCGTGCGTGTTCGTCTTGCGCATGCCGCAGCCGCCGGCGGCGTGACCGCGGCGTGCGTCGGCGTCGTCGGGCCGCGCGTCGCGCTCAGCCGAAGGCGCCGCCGCGGCGGGCGCGCAGGGCGTCGGTCATGCCCTGGAGCTGCGCGCGGATCTGATCGGCGAGCCGGGTGACCAGCAGCCGATCGTCGGCGCGCTCGGGCCCGTACTCGGCGGCGAGATCGATCGGCTCGCCGAACTCGATCATCCACTTGGCCGGCAGCGGCAACAGCCCGAGCGGGCCCAGCCACGGGAAGGTCGGCGTCACCGGCACCCACGGCACGCCGACGCTCTTGGCGAACCAGGTGATGCGGCCGAGCATGGGCGCGGTCTCCTCGGCGCCGATCACCGCCACCGGGATGATCGGCGTGCCGGTGCGCAGGGCCAGCTTGACGAAGCCGCCGCGGCCGAACCGCTGCAGCCGGTGGCGCTCGCGCCACAGCTTGCTCATGCCCTTGACGCCCTCGGGGAACACCGCGACCAGCTCGCCGCGCGCGAGCAGCCGCTCGGCGTTCTCCGGGCACGCGCGCACGCCGCCGAGCCGGGTCATCAGCGGCCCGAGGTAGGGCAGGTGGAACACCGCGTCCTCGATCAGCGGGCGCACGTCGCGCCGGGCCGGGTGATCGCGCCGGATCGCGTGCATCACCATCGCGCTGTCGAAGGGCAGGGTGCCGCCGTGGTTGGCGACCAGGAGCGCGCGGCCCGTCGACGGCACGTGGTCGACGCCGCTCGCCTCGACCCGGAACCAGCGGTGGTAGAGCGCCTCGAGCACCGGCTCCCAGCGCGCGGTCGCGATCGGATCGCGGCCGAAATCGTCGACCACCTCGGAGCGCCCCCACATGGCGAGCCGACGCCAGCGCCGCCACAGCGCCGCCATCGGCAGGTGCGGGCGCAGATCGATCGGGAACACCGGCGTGCGGTGGGCGCCGAGGCGTCGCTCGAGCTCGCGCAGCTCCGACGGCCCCGGGCTCGACCACGACGAGCGCACCGAGCCGTACTCGCCGGGCGGCACGAACGCCTCCTCGCCGAGGTACACGTCGTCGTCGGCCACGGCGCCGCCGTCGCCGGCGGCCAGCTCGTCGTCGTCGTCGGCCGGGCCGCGGTCCCAGCTCGGCGACACCCCGGCGTCGAGATCCGCTGGCTCCTCGTCCCAGTCGCCGTCGGCGCGCGGCGCGGCGGCGCGCGCGGGCGTGAGCGCCTCGACGTCGACCACGACGTGATCCGGATCGTCGGTGGCGGGGCGCTTGGCCGCGCGCGCGCGCGGCGGCGCCTTGGGCTTGGCCTTGGGCTTGGCCTTCGGCGTGGCGGCGGGCAGGTGCCGACGGAGCGGCGTCCTTGGGGCGTCAGGGCCAGGCTCATCGGTTCATCCCTGGGCGCGGGCGACGTCGGTGGCGAAGTCCTCGGGGGCGACCCGAGGAAGTCGTGCAGAAGTGCGCCGGATCGACAGTGCCGGCGCAGGCGCGAGCTCGCGCCGGGCCCGGCCGCCGTCGGCGACGCAGAGGTAGCAGAGAAAATCGAGCAGGCTCGACGGCGAGCTGGTGAAGGCTGGGTCGCCCACAGGGCCTTCGCCAGCGGCCGCGCCAGCGGGTACGGCACCGGCACCGGCACCCGCTGCCCAGCATGGCCAGCACCGTCGTGTAGGGCAAGACGCCCTTGCCGACGATGTTGAACGCGCCCGTCGCGTGGCTCTGCACCGCGAGCGCCAGCGCCGCCGCGGCGTCCTGCTGGCCACGCGAACTGCAGCAGCGGATCGTGGCCATCATCACCGGCGCCAGCGGTCGCGACAAGAACCGGGTGAACAGGTTCGAGGCGGTCGGCCCAGGCAGCGGCGCGAACCGCAGGATGCACACCTCGGTGTCCGGCGAGTCCCGGGCGAACCGGGCGGCCTGTGCCTCGGCCCGCACCCGGTCGTTGATGAAGCGCGAGTCGCGGTGGCCGCGCAGCTCGGCGTCCTCGGTGAAGTTGGGGTTGTGCGGGTGGGCGCCGTAGACGAGGGTCGGCGACACCATCACCACCCGGCGCGGGCCGGCGCCGCTGCAGGCGTTGAGCACGTGCATCGTGCCGACGTCCTCGAGCTCGTGCGCCCGCTCGGTGGCGTGGGTCGGGTGCGACAGGAACGCGCCGTGGACGACGGTGTCGACCCGCCGCGCCTCGACAGCGTGGCGAGCTCGTCGTCGACGGTGGGCTGCGGGTCAGATCGATGGGGACGAACTCGAGCTTGTCGCTGCCGTCGGCGAGCGCCGGCGGCAGCCGCACGTCGAGCGCGACCACCCGCGTCCACCGCGGGTCGGCGTCGAACGGCGCAGCAGCTCGCCGCCGAGGTAGGTGCACGCGCCGGTCAAGGCGAGCACGCGTCCGCGCGATCGTCGACGGTGGCCACGGCCGAACCTTAGACCGAATCCGGCGCGCGCGAGCACTCGCGCGGCGGCGCCATCGCGGCGGCGCGACCGGCTGACGGCGGCCCGGGCGCGTGGTACCCGAGAGGCGATGGCACCGGCCGGCCGACGATCGCCCTGCTGCCGGATCACGTCGTCGATCAGATCGCCGCCGGCGAGGTGGTGGAGCGGCCGGCGTCGGTCATCAAGGAGCTGCTCGACAACGCGCTCGACGCCGGCGCCCGCAGCCTGGTCGTCGAGCTCGAGGCCGGCGGCCGCGGCGCCCTGCGGGTGGTCGACGACGGCGTCGGCATGGACGCCACCGACCTGCGCCTGGCGCTGACCCGGCACGCCACCTCCAAGCTGCGCGACGCCAGCGAGCTGGTCAGCATCACCTCGATGGGCTTCCGCGGCGAGGCGCTGCCGGCCGCTGGCCCGCCAACGTCGCCCGCGTCACCCTCACCAGCCGGCGCGCCGAGGACGCGCACGCCGCGCGGGTCGTGGTCGAGGCGGCCGCGTGGTGGAGGAGGGCCCGGCCGCGGGCGGTGGGCGCAGGTGGTGGTGCGCGATCTGTTCTACACTTGGTGCCGGCGCGCCTGAAGTTCCTGCGCAGCGACGCCACCGAGACCTCGCACATCCTCGCGACGCCGTGCAACGGAGTCGCGCTGGCCTACCCCGATCGTCGGGTCCGCCTCACCAGCGCCGGCCGCGCGCTGGTCGACGTCGCGCCGGCCGCCGGGTTGCTCGCACGCGCGCGCGACCTTCCTCGGGCCGCGCCTCTCGGCGACCTCCACGAGGTGGTCGGCGAGGACGCCATCCGGATCCACGCGCTCTGGCGCCGCCGCCGCTGGCGCAGACCACCGGTCGTGGCGTGCAGCTCTTCGTCGGGCGCCGCCCGGTGCGCGATCGCGGGCTCCTGCACGCGGTGACCATGGCCTACGGCGAGCTCATCCCGCGCGGGCGCTACCCGCTGGCGGTGGTGATGCTCGACGTGCCCGGCGGCGGGGTCGACGTCAACGTGCACCCGCAGAAGCTCGAGGTCCGCTTCAGCGACGCCCCGGCGGTGCAGGCGGCGGTGCGCCACGTGATCCGGCGCGGGGTGGCGACCGCGCCGTGGGCGGCGCCGGCGCGCCGACCCTGGTGCAGGTGGCGGCGGTGACCTCGGCGGCGCCACCGCGTGACGTCGCCGCCAGCTACGCCGCGCTCGCCACCGAGGCCGGCTCGGCCGCAGCGCCGCGCCTCCAACCAGGTGGCGATGCCCCTCGGCGGCGACTCGGCATGGTCGCCTTCGCTGCGCGCCGAGCTGGCCGCGCGCACCGCGATCGTGCCGCGCCGCCGACGGACGCCGCCGCGCCGCCCCGGCCCCCGCGATCAGCGCGCGCGACGCGGCGCCCGCCGCCGCGCGCCGTCGGCCCCGGCGCCGTCGACGCTGGCCCCGTCGAGCCCGGGCTTCTTCGCGCGGCTGCGCCTGCTCGGTCAGCTCGATCACACGTACCTCGTGTGCGAGGGCGACGGCGAGCTGGTGCTCATCGATCAGCACGTCGCCCACGAGCGGGTGATCTTGCACGGCCTGCGCACGCGCGGCGACCACGGGCCAGCCGCCACCCAGCGCCTGCTGTTCCCGGCGCCGCTGACCCTGGCCGCCGCGCACCGGGCGCTGGTCGCGCGGGTCGGCGACACCCTGAGGCGGGCCGGGTTCGAGCTCGGCGCCGACGGCGGAAGCCTGGTCGCGGTGCCCGCCGGCCTGCGCGCAGATCCCGAGGCGGTGCTCACCGCGCTGCTCGGCGAGCTCGACGCCGCCGGTGGCGACGCGCCGCTGCTCGATCGCGCGCTGGCCACGGTCGCGTGCCACACCGCGATCCGCGCCGGCGACACCCTCGGCCCCGACGAGGCGCGCGCGTTGTTGCGGTCGATGGACGAGGTCGACTTCGACGAGCCCGGCCTGCACGGGCGGCCGGTGCTGCTCCGCCTCGACGTCGCCGAGCTGGGCCGGCGGTTCGGACGGTGACCACCGCGGCGCCGCGCCTGGTGGTCGTGGTCGGGCCCACCGGCGCCGGCAAGAGCGACCTGGCGATCGCGCTGGCGGCCGCGGTCGACGGCTGCGTGGTGTCGTGCGACTCGCAGCAGGTGTACCGGGGGATGGACGTCGGCACCGGCAAGGTGTCGGCCGCGGCCCGGGCCCGGGTCCCGCACCACCTGCTCGATCTGCTCGCGCCCGACGAGGAGATGACCGCGGCGCGGTTCGTCGCCGAGGCCGACGCGGCCATCGCCGGCGCCGGTCGCCCGGTGGTGGTGTGCGGCGGCACCGGGTTGTACGTGCGCGCGCTCCTGCGCGGCCTGTTCGCCGGCCCTGGCGCCGACCCGGCGATCCGGGCCCGGCTCGAGGCCGACGCCGATCGCGACGGCACCGCCGCCTTGCACGCGCGCCTGGCCGCGATCGACCCCGACCACGCCGCCCGGGTGCTGCCCGGCGATCGCCGACGCATCGTGCGCGCGCTCGAGGTGTACGAGCTCACCGGCGAGCCGATGAGCGCGCACCACGCGCGCCACGATCACCGGAGGGTGCCGCCGCGCTACGCCGCGCGCATCGTCGGGGTGGCGCCGCCCCGGCCCGAGCTCGACGCCCGCATCGAGGCCCGGGTCGACGAGATGATGGCGGCCGGCCTGCTCGACGAGGTCAGGGCCCTGCGCGCCGCCGGCTTTCGTCCGCCGCTGCGCTCGCAGCAGGCCATCGGCTACGGCGAGCTGCACGCCTACCTCGACGGCGCCAGCTCCCTCGACGAGGCGGTGGCGCTCATCAAGCGCAACTCCCGGCGCTACGCCCGCCGCCAGCTCAGCTGGTACCGGGGCGACCCCGAGGTGACCTGGGCCGCCGCCGCCGGCGACGTTGACCTGGCCGACCTGGGGCGGTACCTAACCAGCCTGCCGCCCGGCGCCCCCTGACATGTCGACCGACCCCGTCCGTCCCGAGGTCCTGTCGGACCGCATGGTGCTCGACTTCGAGCGGCCCATCGTCGATCTCGAGCGCAAGATCGCCGAGCTGCGCGGCCTGCCGGTCGGGCAGGGCGACCTCGGCGTCGAGCTGCGCCGGCTCGAGCAGAAGGCGCGCAAGCTGCAAAAGGAGATCTTCGCCGACCTCTCCGCGCAGCAGAAGGTGCAGCTCTCGCGGCACCCGGGGCGGCCGTACCTGCTCGACTACGTGCCGCTGCTCTGCGACGACTTCGTCGAGCTGCACGGCGATCGATCGTTCCGCGACGATCCGTCGATCGTCGGCGGCCTGGCCGCGTTCGACGCCTGGCAGGTGCTGGTGCTGGGCCACCAGAAGGGCCGCAACACCAAGGACAACCTGCACCGCAACTTCGGGATGGCGCGGCCCGAGGGCTACCGCAAGGCGACCCGGCTCATGCGCATGGCGGCGCGCTTCGGGCGGCCGATCTTGTGCTTCATCGACACCCCGGGCGCGTACCCCGGGCTCGGCGCCGAGGAGCGCGGCCAGGCCGAGGCCATCGCCAAGGCGTTGCAGGTCATGGCCAGCCTCGAGGTGCCCATCATCTCGGTGGTGATCGGCGAGGGCGGCTCCGGCGGCGCGCTGGCGCTCGGGGTCGCCGATCGCATCCTCATGCTCGAATACTCGATCTACTCGGTCATCTCGCCCGAGGGCTGCGCGTCGATCCTGTGGCGCGACGCCGCCAAGATCCCGGAGGCCGCGGCCCAGCTGCGCCTGACCGCGCCCGACCTGGTCGAGCTCGGCGTGTGCGACGAGATCATCCCCGAGGCGCCCGGCGGCGCGCACCGCGACGCCGCGGTGACCGCCGCTCGCATCCGCGCCGCGATCAAGCGCCACCTGCTCGAGCTCGAGGCGATGGGCGCGGCCGAGCGGGTCGAGCGCCGCTACCAGAAGTTCCGCGCGATCGGCCGCTTCGTCGAAGGCGGCGCGGGGTAGGCCGCGGCGTGCTGCTCGAGCTCGCGCTGGTCGCGACGGCGGCCTCGGCGGGGCTGTGGGCGTGGGTCCACCTGCGGGTCGGTCGGCGCGGGTTCGGCGCGCTGCTCGCGGCGACCTCGATCGCCGCGATCGGCGCGCTCCTCGCCGGGCCGGCCGGCATCGGCGGCGTGGTCGGCGCCGTCGCGGCGGGCGCCGGGGCGTGCCTGCTGGTGGTCGGCCCCGCGGCGCGGCGCGGCGCGATGGCGGCGATGGCCGCCGAGCGCTTCGGCCTGGCGCGCGCGCTGCTCGAGGTCGCCGACGTGCTCATGCCCGGCGCCGGCGTGGCCGCGCACAAGGTCGCGCTCGCCGCCTACCGGCGCGCGTGCGACGGCGACGTCGACGCGCTGGTCGCCCCGCTGCGGCACTGGCGGCAGCAGGCCGGCGGCGATCGGAAGCGGATCTTCGACGAGCAGCTCGCGGCGGCGTACCTGCTCGGCGGTCGCGACGACGACGCCCTCGCGCAGATCGCGCCGTACCTCGAGGCGACCGCGCCGGCGTCGGCCGCCGACACTGACGACGACGCGCGCAGCCCCGACGCCGCCGTCGCGCCGGCCGACACCGACGCCAGCCCCGACGCCAGCCCCGACGCCAGCCCCGACGCCGCCGTCGCCGACGAGGTCCGCGCCGCGATCGCCCGCGCGAAGGCGGCGGCCGAGGTCGAGAGCGGCGGCGCGCGGCTGCCGCTGACGCCGGCCTTGTGGCTCGATCTCATCGAGGTCTTCGCCAGCCGCGGCGAGCTCGACCGTGCCGCCGCGATGGTCGAGCGCCTCGAGCAGGTCGCCGCCGGTCGCCCCGAGGCGCACGCGCTCCGACACCACGCGCGGGTCATCGTCCTGGCCTGGACCGGGCAGGTCGCGGCCGTCGAGCCGCTGCTCGCGCGCGCGGCGTCGCCCACCTCACGGGCGCGTCGCGCACGTACGGGCGCGGCGTCGCCGCCGCCCAGGCCGGCGACGCCACCACCGCGCGGTCCGCGCTCGCCTCGGTCGCGCGCGGCCGCCGGCGGCGACTGGCCCGGCGCGCCCGCGGCGTGCTCGCCACCCTCGACGGCGGTGGCGTCGCCGCGCCGCTGCCCGCCACGCTCGCCGACGCCGTGGCCCGACCGCTCGGCGCGCCGCGGGTGACCGCGCGCCCGCGCTGGCGCGCGACCGCGGCGGTGGTCGTGCTCAACCTCGCCGCCGCCGCGGCGGTGGTGACCCTGGTCGGTCCGCTCGGCGATCCGGGCGCGGTGGTGCGCGCCGGTGCCGCGATGCCGAGCGCCATCGACGCCGGCGAGTGGTGGCGCCTGCTCACCTGCGTGTGGCTGCACTTCGACATCCTGCACCTGACCATCAACCTGATGTGCGTGTGGCTGGTTGGCCGGTGGGTCGAGTCGCTGTACGGCTCGGCGGCGATGCTCGCGATGTTCGGCACCGCGGGGCTCGTGGGCTCGCTCACCAGCCACCTCGCTGGCGGCGTCGGCCTCGGCGCCGGCGTGTCGGGCGCGGTGTTCGGCCTCATCGGGGCCGCCGCCGCGGAGCTGCTCGCCCGCCGACCCACGCGCGGCGGCGCCGGCTCCAGCCTCGGCATGCGCCTGCTGGTGGTGGCGCTGGCCCAGCTCCTGGTCGACCTGGCGTTGCCCGCCGTCGATCGCTGGGCCCACGCCGGCGGCTTCCTCGTCGGCGTGCTGCTCGGCCTCGCGTGGTCGCCGCACCGGCCGCCCGGTCGCGCGCGTCGGGCGGTGACGGTCGCGCTGGCGAGCGCGCTCGCGGCCGCCACCGCCGCCGCCGCCGCCCTGGTGATCGCGACCCCGGTGACCACCACCTACGATCGCGGCGGCCTCGGGCGCCACGTCGTCGGTGGCGTCGCGGTGACCGCGCCGGCGCGCTGGCGCGTCGACGGCGACGAGGTCGGCGACGCCGAGCTGTCGGTGTGGCTCGCCGTCGCTCGCGAGCCGGTGGGCACCGCCGCCGAGCACGAGGCCTACCTCGCCGACGAGCCGTCGCGGACGCGCGCCCGCGGGCTCGGTCGATCGTCACCGGCGACGCCGCGCATCGAGCTGCCGGCGGGGTGGGGCGGCCACGAGCGCACCGCGGTGGTCGACAGCGACGTCGGTGACGAGCTGCGCTACCGGGTGCTCACTGCCATCGGCCCGGCGCCGGGCTCGCCCGGCCAGGGGCTGAGGGTCAGCCTGTACCTCCCGGAGACCCTGGTCGCGCCGCTGGCCCGCCGGCTGGCCGCGACCCTGGCCTCGCTGCAGGTGGTCACGCCGCCGCCCGCGCCGTGAAAGTTGCCCGGCCCGAGGGCGGTGGGCACGCTTGCCCCATGCGCCGCACGCTCCTGCTCGTGGTCGTCGCGGTCGTCGCGACCGCCCTCGGCGCCACCGGCGCCCGCGCTGAAGATGGCGTCGCGCCGAGCTGCCACGCGGCGCTGCGCGACCGCGGCATCACCTTCGAGCCCGCGACCCGCAAGGGCATCGACCTCGGCGTCGAGGTGCGCGGCCCCATCGCCGGCGTCGAGTTCGCCTTCGACGGGCCGCTGGTGCTCGACTGCTCGCTGGTGGTGTCGCTGGCGGAGATGGCGCCGTACCTGACCGCCCTCGGGCTGACCAAGGCGACCATCAGCTCCGGCTACTCGCGTCGCAACGTGCGCGGCACCAAGCGGCCATCGCGCCACTCCTTCGGCCTCGCCGCCGACATCTCGGGCTTCGCCGGCGACGCGGTCGGCTCGCTCCGGGTCTCGCGCGACTACGAGCAGGGCCTCGGCGACGAGCGCGACTGCGTCGGCCAGCCCATCACCGAGGGTGGCGCGCTGCTCAAGATCCTGCAGTGCCAGCTCATCCGCTCGGGCCTGTTCCGGGTGGTGTTGTCGCCCGACTACGACGACGCCCACCACGATCACTTCCACGTCGAGGCGCTGGCCTGGCCCAAGCGCGCCGCCGTGCGCGCCACGACCACCGCGATCCACTGACGTCAGGGCGTCGGCGCCGGGCGCCGTCGCACGTGGCGCAGCGCGATGTACAACAGGCCCAGCGACCACGCCAGCCACGCGCCGGCCCACAGGCTCACCGCCCACGGCGCCGAGGTGCCCAGGGTCGCCTGCGCCATCGCGTGCGCGTCCGACGATCCCACCGCCATCCCGTCGACGACGAGCTGCGGCCGGAACAGCACGCGGATGTCGAGCACCGCGTTGACGCAGGCCTGCGCCGCCAGGAGCTGCGCCGCGGCGATCACCCAGCGCGGCGGCGCCAGCACCGCCACCGCCAGGACCGGCACCGCCATCGCCGCGATCGTGCCCTGGCCGAAGCGGTTGCCGATCGCGAGCGCGGCGCTCGCCGCCAGCACCACGCCGAGGCCGAGGAGCGCCAGCCGCGCCCGGCGCGCGGTGCTCGCCAGCGCCAGCACCACCGCGCCGAAGGTCGACGCCCCCATGTAGCCGCTCGCCGCGATCGCGGCGCCGCCGATGCCGGCGAGCGACGCGTGCGCGTACGCCAGGCCGCTGCCGTCGCGGAAGATCTCCATGCGATCGAAGCCGGCGCCGGTCACCGTCATCACCACCGCGTGCGACAGCTCGTGGGTCCACGTCGACAGCAGCTTGAACGGGTAGAGCACCACGCCGCCCAGCGGCAGGTGCCAGAGCACCAGCGACGCCAGCAGCGCCAGCGCCCAGGCCCGGCCGGCCACCGGGCTGTCGCCGCGGCCGTCGTCGGCGTCGTCGACGTCGTCGGCGACCCGGCCGTCGTCGGGCGCCGGCGGATCAGCCGCCATCACCGCCATCGGCCGCGCGCGCGGCGGTCGGGGTGACCGGCGGGGCCGGCGCCGGCACCGGGGCCCGGCCGCCGCAGGCAAGCCCCAGCACCACGCCGACCACCGCGCCCGCCACCGCCCCGGCGCCGGCGCTCATCGCCCACCGCCACGGCTCGCTCGGCAACTGCCCCCCGGGGATCTGCGCGATCAGCACCAGGCCCGCGCCGGCCGCCGCGAACGCGCGCCCGGCGACCAGGGTCGCGCGTCGCCGCCCGCCGCGCCCGGTCACGCTGGCGTGCGCCGCCAGCCGACCGACGCCGCCGGCGGTGAGCACCGTGGCGACCCCGGCGAAGATCGCCGCGGTCTGGATGGTCGCCGTCAGCGCCCGGTCGCGGGCGCCCAGGCCGGCGTGCCCGAGGAGCCAGACCGTGAGGCCCACCGTCGGGACCCCGACCACGGCCCCGAGCACCACCCCCTTGAGGAAGGCCCAGGGCGGAGGCACCACCCCGGCGGGTAACCTGCGGTCGCGCGGGCTCATCGCCGCCGCCCGGCCAGGGCAGCTCGGCGCCCGGCCTGCGCCGCGAGGAAGGCACCCACGGTCCACAACGTACCATGCCGGGACCACACGCCCCGCCGGCCCCCTGGCGGCCCCGTCCGGTCATCTCCCGAGGTAGCATCGACCCACCGGCCCCGATGAGCGCCAGCGACAAACCCAACCGCGCCTACGCCAGCGCCCACTTCGCCCTCGAGCTCGACGGCTGCCCCAACCTCGGGCTGTTCCGGTCCATCGAGGGCGGCGGCGTCAAGGCCGACGTGATGACGTACCAGTACGGTCACGGCAACGGCGCTGGCGCCAGCTCGGCAAGCCCAAGTACGAGGACGTCAAGGTGCAGGTCGGCATGGCGATGTCGGCGCCGTTCTACGAGTGGATCGCCGAGTTCTTCGCCGGCCGCGCCGCCCGCAAGAACGGCGCGATCCTCGCCGCCGACTTCGACTACGTCGAGCGCGCCCGGCGCGAGTTCGCCGAGGCGATGATCAAGGAGATCACGTTCCCGGCGCTGTCGGCCTCCGACAAGAACGCGGCGTCGATGACCATCGCGCTGGCGGTCGAGCGCATGGTGTTCGCCCGCGGCAGCGGCCAGACCCTGGCGGCGCCGGCCGGCTTCGACGCCCAGAAGCGCTGGGCCGCGTGCCACTTCCGCTTCACCATCGACGGCTTCGACGACGCCTGCCGGCGGGTCACCAAGGTCGACTCGTTCACCATCAAGCAGACCGTGATCGAGCACCACGTCGGCGGCCAGCGCGAGCCGATCAAGGTGCCGAGCCGGATCGACTTCCCCAACCTGGTGTTCTCGATCCCCGAGGCCGACGCCGATCCGTTCTTCGAGCACGTCGCCCAGCGCGTCGGCCGCGGCGAGAAGTCGGGCGGGCTCACCGGCCAGCTCGAGGTCCAGGACGTCACCGGCAAGACCCTGGCGACCGTCAGCTTCCTCGGCGCCGACATCATCTCGGTCACCCCGACCAAGTCCGACAGCTCCTCCGAGGAGCTCAAGCAGGTCCGGATCGAGCTGATGACCGAGGGCATGGCGTTCGCCTACGCGTGAGCGCCGCCGCCGAGTCCGGATCTCCCCCGGGAGCGCGCCGCCGGTAAAAAAATTGCCCCGGATCTCCGGTGGCCCCAGGGTCGGTGCATGCACAGCCCGGCGGCCCAGGCCGAGATCGTTGCCAGCCCCACCACCGCCCCCGAGGCCGAGGTGCTCGAGGCCGCGCCGCTGTTCGAGACCGTGTACAGCAGCAGCTTCCAGCCGGACCCGCGCAGCGCGCGCGACGTCCTGGCCTTCATGCTCACGCCGGTCGAGGCGTTCGCGGTGCCCGGCGACGACGAGGAGTTCGAGGCCGTCAGCGAGATGCTCGAGGGCGCCAAGATGGAGGCCCTGACCCGCTGGTACGGCATGCACGTCGAGGCCACGGCCAACTAGCTCGCTCGCGCTACGGCTCGGGCCCGGGCGGCTCGTCGGCCAGCGCCGCGCGCAGCCGCTCGACCGCCTGCGCGTGCATGCGGCTCGCCCACGACTTCGAGATGCCGAGCTCGGCCCCGGCCTCGAGCAGGTTCTTGCCCTCGAAGTAGTGCTTGGTGACCAGCGCGCGCTCGCGCTCGGGCAAGGTGGCCAGCGCCGCGCGCAGCCGCGCCGCGAGCTGGGCCGAGGCCAGCCGCTCCGGCGGCAGCGCGGCCTGGTCGGGGACGTGCCCGCCCTGATCGGGCAGCCCCTCGAGGGAGGTCATGTACATCGTCTGGATGGCGTCGATGGCGCCGCGCACCGCGCGCAGCGCGTCGGCGGCGGTGCGCGCCGGCGCCCCGCGCGCGGCGGCGCCGCGATCGCGCTCGGCCTGGTGCTCGAGGTACTCGCTGGTGGCGCGCAGCGCGACCAGCTTGGCCCAGGTCCGACGCGGCAGCTGGGTCGCGCGGCGCAGGCCATCGATCATCGCGCCGTGCACGCGGTACCAGGCGAAGGTCGAGAACGACGCGCCGGCGTCGGGATCGAACCGCGCCGCCGCCTCGGCGAGCCCGGCGCGCCCGAGCGACTCCAGCTCGTCGAACTCGACGTGCTCGCGCACCCGCGGATAGATCGTGCGCGCGCACCGGGTCACCAGCTCGAGGTGCTCCTCGACGAGCTTGCCGCGCGCGCCCGCGTCCACGGCACGACCTTACGCCACGCCGCCAGCGAACTCTAGGCGACCGCCGGCGGCCCCTGCTAGCGTGCCGCCGTGGCCCGGTTCACCACGCTCAGCGATGCGGAGCTCGCGACCATCGCCGCCCGCTTCGACCTCGGCGGGGTCGAGGCGCACACGCCCCTCGACGCCGGCACCATCAACACCAACGTCGCCGTCACCACCGCGCGTGGGCGCTACCTGGTGAGGATCAACGAGGGCAAGGTCGAGGCCGACGTCGCGTGGGAGGCCGCGCTCGTCGTCGACCTCGCCGCCGGCGGGCTGCCGACGCCGGTGCCGGTGGCCGCCGACGACGGCCTTCGCTACGCCGCGCTGGGGCCGCGCTGGATCAGCGTGTTCCCGTGGGTCGAGGGCGTGCACCGCGGCGCCGGCGAGGTCGCGGTGGCCGACGCCCACGCGCTCGGTCGCGCCCTGGCCCAGCTCCACGCGCTCGGCGACGCGCTGCCGCCGACGCGGCTGCGCGCCGATCGCTACGACGACGCCGAGCTGGTGCGCCGGCGTGCGCGCATCGCCGGCGCCGGGCGGCCGGAGCTGGCGGCCATCGCCGACGTGCTCGAGCGCGAGGCGGAGGCGCTGCGGGGGCTGGCCGAGGTCCGGGCCGGCGCCCGGCGCGGGCTCATCCACGGCGACCTGTTCCGCGACAACGTGCTGTGGCAGGTCGGCGCGCGGGCGCGCCTGGCAGCGCTGCTCGACTTCGAGCAGGCCTCGGTCGGCAGCCACGCCTACGACCTCGCGGTGTGCATGAACGACTGGTGCTGGCGCGAGGGGGCCGACGCCGGGCCGCGTGCCGATCTGGCACGCGCGCTGGTCGGCGGCTACCAAACTGTCAGGCCGCTCGCCGACGCCGATCGTGCGGCCCTCGCCGTCGAGCTCCGCGCCGCCGCCGCGCGCTTCACCACCACCCGGATCACCGACGTGTACCTCGGCGGAATCGACAACCCGGACAAGGACTTCCGCGCCTACGCCGATCGCCTGGCGGGTTGGCAGGCCGGGCTTCTTGGCCCGGTGCTGGCCACGGTGTAGCGTGGCCCGGTTCTCGCAACACGCCGCAGAGCCGACATGAAGCACCTCCTCGTCTCCGTCGTCGCCCTCGCCGCGGCCGCCAGCCTCGGCGCCGGTTGTGGCGGTCGCCAGCGCACCATCGCCGGCACCGAGATCCCCGACACCGAGGCCAACCGCGCGGTGCTCGAGACCGTCGACGCCTACCGCCGCGCGGTCGAGGCGCGCGACGCCGAGACCCTGATGCTCCTGGCCTCGACCGACTACTGGGAGGACAGCGGCACGCCGTCGGCCAGCGACGACTACGGGTACGACGGCCTGCGCCAGGTCCTCGCCGGTCGGTTCCAGCAGGCCGACGACATCCGCTTCGCGCTGCGCACGGTCTCGATCCGCCGGCAGTGCCCGACCAAGGAGTTCGGCCCCGGCTGCCGCGCCCACGTCGAGGTGCTCATCGACGCCAGCTTCAGCGTCACCGACGCGCGCGGCCAGGAGCGGCGGCCCGACAAGCGCGATCAGAACGAGCTCGTCCTGCAGTGGACGGGCGACAAGTGGACGATCGTCGCCGGCATGTGAGCGCGCGCGGTCAGCGCGCGGCGTCGTCGGCGCGGCGCGCGATCCAGTCGTCGGCGTAGAGCCCGTCGACCAGCGAGCGCCCGGGCGCCCGCAGCGCGGCGATGGCGCGATCGAGGCCGGCGGCGTCGCCGGCGCGGTAGGCCGCCACCGCCAGCCGCCGCGCCGCGAACTGCTCCATGCGCGGCGATGGCAGCGCGCCGTCGAGGGCGCGCGCGAGCGCCGCCGTCGCCTCCGCCCACTGCCGGCGGACGAGGAGCTGCAAGCCGTGCAGGTACTGCGCGAGCGCGAGGTCGGGCTCGGCGGCCACCGCCGCCGCCGCGAGGGCCGCGGCGTCGACCGGCGCCGACCCGGTCGCGAACAGGTACGCGCGCAGGGCGTCCGCGCTCGGCCCCGGGTGATCGAGGGCGAACGCCTTGGCCTCGAGCGGGCGACGCTGGGCGTCGTCGAGCGGCAGCGCCAGCGCGGCCGCGACCTGCGCGCGGGCGCCGTCGAGGTCGCCGGCGGCCACCGCACGATCGGCGAGCCGGGCGTGGGCCTCGGCCCGCAGCGACGAGGTCACGCCGGTCACGTCGTCGGCCAGGGCGCGCCAGATCGCCGCGGCGTCGTCGGCGTGGCCAGGCGCCGCCGCGAGCAGCGACGCCAGCTCGAGCTGGTGACGGGGCTCGCGCGGCGCGTCGCGGCAGATGTCGCGCTGCACCCGGATGGCGTCGGCGAGGCGGCCGTCGCCGACGAGGCGCGCGACCTTCGCCGCCCGCGCGGCGATGGCGTGCGGGCACGGCCGATCGAACACGGCGGTGCGCCGGTAACGCTCCCGGGTGCCCTCGGCGGCATCGACCGGCAGCTCGACGGTCGCGAGCATCTCCTTCCAGTCGCGCTCGAGGGTGGCCAGCGGCTGCCCGTACGCGGCCTCGAAGTCGCCGCCGCGCTCGTACGCGCGCCGCAGCGCCGCCGCGCCGTGGGCGTCGAGCAGGTAGCGCAGGAACGAGCCCGCCGTCGAGTAGCCCCGCACCGACGCCACCGCGAGGAACTGCAGCGACAGGAGCTGGCGCACCGACGGCTCGCCGCCCTGGGCCTGCATCGCGCGCACTGCCTGGTGCGGGGTCAGGCTCTGGTCGTACCGGCCCGGCCAGTCGACCGCCACCGCCAGGCCCTCGATCATCCCGGGGTTGAACACCAGCGGCAGGCCGAGCACCGAGCGCGCCGAGGTGCCGAACACCGGGTCGCCGAACTCGGCGGCCACCACGTGCGCGATCTCGTGGCGCAGCGACGCGTGCGGGAACGGCTCGTGGTCGAGGTAGATCTCGTGGCGCCACGGCTTGGCCATCTCGACCCGGCGGGCGCCGAGCCAGCGCGCCTTGTCGGCGCTGTTCGCGAAGTAGAACGAGGTGATCTTCGTCGACGGCGTCACCCCGAGGGTGGCGCTCACCTGGCGTAGCCGGAACTCGTGGTCGGCGGCGATGAGCGGCAGGTCGGCCTCGATCTCCGGCGTGCGCGCGTAGTGGATGACGAAGTGTTCGGTCTCGAGGCGCCCGCCGAGCGCGGCGGCGATGTCATCGGCATCGATGGCGTAGCCGAGCTCGCCGCCGTGCCAGCGCAGCGCACCGGCGAGGGCCGCGGCGGCCACCGCGATCGCCAGCGCGCGGCGGCGCTCCAGGCGCGGTCGGGCCAGGCGCCGGGTCGCGAGGTCGAGGCAGGCCGCGCACGCCGCGAGGGTGGCGACCACCACCAGCGCCTGCTCGAGTCGCGACCAGAGCAGCGGCGCGCCGAGCACGATGTCCTCGTCGTAGAGGTTGCCGGGGAAGAACCCGACGATGGGGTGGTACGAGAACACCGGCGGCTCGCCGTAGAAGCGCGCCACGCCGACGGCGATGAGCGCCAGCCACGCCACGTAGGGCAGGGCGTTGCCGAGCCACCGACGGCGGCCGGCGGTGAGCAGGCCGAGCGCCACCCCGGCGCCGGCGCTCACCAGCCCCGACGCGATGGGCAGCAGCGCGAAGCTCACCAGCCCGAAGCCCCAGTCGCAGGTCGGGCGCCACAGCCCGCCGAGCGCGCCGCCCACCAGCGGCGGCACCAGCGCGGTCGTGGTCGCCACGGCCGCCGCGGCGTAGCGCTCCAGCACCACGCGGCCGGCGCCGGCGTCCGTGGCTAGCCGGCCGCCATCGCGCGCGATCGCGGCGCCCAGGTCGAGGCCCGCGAGGCTGGCGAACACCGCCGCGACCAGCGCCAGCTCGTAGCCGAGCACGCCGAACAACGGCAAGCGCGTCAGCGCCAGCGTCAGCACCACCGCCAGCCCGGTCCACACCTGCCAGCGACGTCGCCGCCAGGTCGTGTCGAGCGCCCACCGCCGAGCAGCGCTCATCGCCGCCGCCCCCTCCGGCGGGACCGGCGCTCTTCCGGGGGCGTGGGCCGCGCGCGCATCCTGATACAGTGGCGCACGCCGATGCCTGACGCTAGCACCGCTGGTCCCGACGGTCGGCCGCCGATCGAGCTCAAGGTCGAGTACAAGCGCCTGAACTCGTTCTTCGCCGACTACACGCGCAACATCTCCCGCGGTGGCACCTTCATCAAGACCGGGCGGCCGCTGCCGGTCGGCAGCCAGTTCATGTTCCGGCTCTCGGTGCCGCGCCTGCCGAAGCCGCTGTCGATCCACGGCGAGGTCGAGGCGGGTCGTCCCCGCCGGCGCGGGGAGGCCTCGGGGATGTCCATCCGGTTCGTCTATCGCCTCGGCGACTCCCGCGAGCAGATCGCGCGCACCGTCGACGAGCTGATGATCGACAGCCTCGGGCAGCGCCTGCACGCGATGCTGATGGAGCGAGG
>JAWKQW010000025.1:5000-62500 GCA_041389945.1 Kofleriaceae bacterium | reverse complement strand
TGGTGCCGGCCTTACGGATGCCGCGCGACGGGCTCTCCCCGTCCGCGGCGGGACGGGATGCAGCGCGGGACGGGATGCAGCGCGGAAGGGGCAGCGGGGCACCTGCGGACAGGGGCGCGAGCCCGGCTGCGGGCCGCGGGCCGCCACGGCCACGGCCGCCACGCAAGCGTCTGGATGGGCCCGCGATGGCGCCCTGGCGGTGGGCTGCGTCCGCTGGTTCGGCCGGGCCGGGGGCCAGCGCGGGCGGGCTCGCCGGGGGCGACGGGCGCCGGGAGAGGCCACGCGGGGGCGGCACGCAGGCTGAGCCCCGGCGTCGTTACTCGGGTTCGTCGAGGCGGTCCATGAGGCCCAGGCGCTTCATCTTCGTGTGCAGGGTCTTGAAGTCGATCTTGAGGAGGCGCGCGGCCTGGGTCTTGTTGCCGCGGGTGCGCTTGAGGGCGTCGACGATGGCGGCGCGCTCGGCCTCGGCGACGGCGGCCTCCGCGATCTCCTTGAGCGAGTCAGGCGGCGGCTGGCTACGCGCCGGGGGCGACATGGGCGGCGGCGCCGGCGAGCCCTCGGTGGTCGGGGAGGGGGCGCCGCCGAGCGCCCGCAGGTGGTTGACGGCGCCGCGGCCCGGCCAGCCGCCCAGCAGCGGACGGAGCTCCTCGGCGTCGATGACGTCCTGGCCGCGCAGGATGGCCTGGCGCATGACGTTGCGCAGCTCGCGCACGTTGCCCGGCCAGGCGTAGCCCTCGAGCGCGGCGAGGGCCGCCGGGGTGAGGCTGGGCGGCGTGCGCCGGAACTCGGAGCTGGCCTCGACGGCGAAGCGGCCCGCCAGGGCCTCCACGTCGCCCGGCCGATCGCGCAGCGGCGGGAGGCGGATGATGAACTCCGCGAGCCGGTAGTAGAGGTCGGCGCGGAAGCGGCCGTCCTCCACGCGCTGCATGAGGTCCTCGTTGGTGGCGGCGATGACGCGGCACTTGACCTCGAGGGTGCGGGTGCCGCCGAGGTGCCGGAGCTGGCGCTCTTGCAGGACCCGCAACAGCTTGGCCTGGGTGACCGAGCTCAGGTTACCGATCTCGTCGAGGAACAGGGTGCCACCGCCCGCCTGCTCGAAGCGACCTTCCTTGCGTCGATCGGCGCCGCTGAACGCACCCCGCTCGTAGCCGAAGAGCTCCGACTCGAGCAGGTTGTCGGGGATCGCGCCGCAGTCGACCGAGATCAGCGGCTGGTCGTGACGCTCGCTCTGCTCGTGCAGCGCGCGCGCGACCAGCTCCTTGCCGGTGCCAGTCTCGCCGAGCACCAGCGCGGTGACGTCGGTCGCGGCCACCTGTTTCACGAGGCGTGCGACCTGGGCGACGGCCTCCGACGGGCCCATCAGGAACTCCAGCGTTCGTGGCGGCGCTGCCGATGCGCCGGCGCTGGTCGCCGACGCGCCCCCTTCGGTGGCGCCGGCGATGGCGCGACGGACTGCCCGCACCAGCTCCTCGTTCTCGATCGGCCGGGTGAGGAAATCGTTGGCGCCCAGCCGGATGGCCTCGACGGCCACGGGAATCTCGCCGTACGCGGTGAGGATCAAGATCGGCAGGCCCGGCGCGAAGGCACGGATGGCGGTCAACGCCTCGATCCCTCCCATGCCCGGCATCTGCAGATCGAGCAGCGCCAGCGCGGGCAACTCGGCGCGCGCGGCATCGATCGCCGCGGCTCCCGAATCGACCACGATCGGGTCGAAGCCGTGGGCGCGGAACACCGCGTTCATGAGCCGGCGGTTGGCGGCGGTATCGTCGGCGATGATCACGCGCGGACGGTCGCTGCCCGCGGTGCTCGGCGCCGCCGGTGGGGTCGTCGGTCGCTCGAGCATCGCGTGGACGGAAGCATACGATCTGGAGCCGCGAACCGACGAAATCGTCGATGAGATGCGGTGTGTCACCGCCGACGACGGTGTCCGCGGAGGTGTGCGGCACGGTTCGCCGCGACCGTGATACGATCGTGCGAGCCCAGCGTAGTGATGTCCAGATCAGTTCCGCGAAGTACCCGGGCGCCCCGCTCGACGGCGGCGGCCCCTCTTGCCGAGGACGGCTCGACGATGTCGACCGGTGGCCGCAAGGCTGCGCCGCCGCGTCGTCGCACCGGTCGCACGCCTGCGCAGGTCGACCTGTCGCAGCTGAACTTCGAGGGTGCGCCGGAGGCGATCATCATCGTCGACCCGAGCACGAGTCGCTGCCTCGCCATGAACACGGCCGCCGAGCGCCTGCTCGCGGTGTCGGCGCAGGCGGTGGTGGGGCAGGACGTGTCGGCGCTGGTGTTCGCCGAGGAGCTCGGGCGCGGCGAGCCCACGAGCTCGACGGCGCGCTGGGACGAACTCCTGGCGCGGGCCGGCGCGAACGGCTGCGAGTGGGTGGCGCGGACCGCGGGTGACGTCGCGGTGCCGGTCGAGCTGCGTGCGGTGCGCGGACCCGGCGCCAGCGACCCCTTGCGGCTCAGCATGGTCGACCTGCGCGGCCGGCGTCGCACCGAGGAGCTGAGGCAGCTCGAGCGCGATCGCGCCCAGCTGCTCGACACCCAGCGCCAGCGCGCCGCGTTCCTCGCCAGCGTCTCGCACGAGCTGCGTACGCCGCTGCACGCCATCATCGGGTTCTCCGAGCTGCTCGCCGCCGGGCACGTCGAGGTCGAGTCGCCCGAGTACGACGAGGCGGTCGGGGATATCCTGTCGAGCGGGCGCCAGCTCCTGCGGCTCATCGACGACGTCCTCGATCTCGCGCGCATCGAGAGCGGCAAGATCGACTTCGAGCCGGCCGAGGTGGCCCTGCCGGCGCTCATCGCCGACGTCTGTCAGGTCAGCCAGCGGGTGCCGCCAGCACCGGCCACGCCGATCGAGGTCAGCATCGACGCGGGGCTCGAGCGGGTGGCCCTCGATCCCACCCGTCTGCGCCAGGTGTTGCACGCGTTCGTGTCCAACGCGGTGCGCTTCACGCCGCCGGGGGCAGCGGTGCGCGTCCGCGCCTCCTTCGACGGCGCTGGCTGGCTGCGCATCGAGGTCGAGGACGAGGGGGAGGGCATCGCGGCGGCGGATCTGCCGCGGCTGTTCACCGAGTTCTCGCAGGTGCCGGGCTCGCAGCGCGAACGCGGCGTCGGCGTCGGCCTGGCGCTGAGCAGGCGACTGGTCGAGGCCCAGGGGGGCAGCGTCGGGGCCCGCAGCGACCGCGGCGGCAGCGTGTTCCACCTGCGCTTGCCCCTGCGCGGAGGCGCGCTTGGGTAGCGAGCCGCGTCGCCGCCGCTGGCTCGAGGAGGCCCGATGATCGCGTCGGCGACGCCGCGGCGTCACGTCCTGGTGGTCGATGACGATCCCGGCTACCTGCGGGCGGTGCGGCGGCTGCTGCGCGCCGACGACGCCGTCGAGCTGGTGGTCGCCACCGACGGCGACTCCGCGCGCCGGTGCGCCGCCGATGGCGGGCTCGACATGATCGTGCTCGACGTGTACATGCCGGACCTCGACGGCATCGCGTTCTGTCGCCAGCTCAAGGCCGACGCACGCACCAGCGGCACCGCGGTGATCGTGACCAGCGCCGCGATGACCAGCGAGCTGGAAGCCGCGGCGCGCGCCGCCGGGGCCTCGCGCGCGCTCGACAAGGTCGGCGAGCTCGACGAGCTGCTCTCCGAGATCCGGTGCCGGCCGCAGGCGCCGTGGCGTGCGTCGGCGCACCAGCGCGCGATCGAGGCGGTCAACGTCGAGGCTGCCGACGAGCTGTCGCGGCGCCTGGCGCGCCTGTGCGAGCGGTGGGTCGACGAGGAGGTCGCCGTGGCCGCCGGACGGCGGGCCCTCGGCGACGCCGTGGCCGCGCGGGATTACCGGACCGCCGTGCCGATGGCCGTCGAGGTGCGCCGCGCGATCCGCGGGGCGATCCTCGACGAGGTCGTCCGCCGATATCTCCAGGGCCGGGGGGCGCTGGCGACGACCGCCGCGGCAGGGCCATCCGGAGGCCCGGTGCCCGACGCCGAGCACGTGCGTGACCTGATGCGACGCTCGACGGCGATCCTGCCGCTGGGCGCGGGGGTCACCCTCGCGCTGCTGTACGAGCGAGGATTGGAGCTCGACGAGGTCGCGACGCTGCTCGACGTCGCGGTGGCGCGGGTCGTCGAGCTGCGCGATCGCGGGCTGGCCCAGCTCGAGGCCTCGCTGAACTGACGCCGACGCGCTCCGCGGGGCTGGCGTCGTCGCCGCCGCGCTCAGGATGCGTCGGCGGCCTCGCCGCGGCGGAACGTGTGCTCCAGCGCGGCGTACACGCCGCCGGCGGCGACCAGCTCGGCGTGGGTGCCGCGTTCCACGACCTGGCCACGATCCATCACGACGATCAGGTCGGCGCGGCGGATGGTGGAGAGGCGGTGGGCGATGACCAGCGTGGTGCGGCCACGCATCAGCGAGCGGACGCCGTCCTCGATGGCGCTCTCGCTCTCGGGATCGACGTGCGCGGTGGCCTCGTCGAGGATGAGGATCTCCGGATCGCGGACCAGCGCGCGGGCGAAGGCCAGGAGCTGGCGTTCGCCGGCCGACAGGTTGGAGCCGCGCTCGGCGACGGCGATGGCGAGCGGGTCGGTGACCCCGTCGCGGGTGCCGAGCAGGCGCGTGAGGCCGACCTGATCGAGGGCGGCGCGGATGGCCTCGTCGGAGGCGTCGGTCCCCAGGCGGACGTTGTCGGCGATGGATCCGGCCAGCAGGAACACGTCCTGGGACACCACGGTGATGCGGCGTCGCAGCGCGGCCACCTGCAGGTCGCGGACGTCGACGCCGCCGATCCGGACCGAGCCCGAGCCGCGCTCGTAGAGCCGGGTGAGGAGCTTGATGAGCGTCGACTTGCCCGACCCGGTGGCGCCGACCACGGCGACGGTGGCGCCGCGCGGTACCCGCAGATCGACCCCGCGCAGGATGGGCTCCGCGCCGTAGCTGAAGTGGACGTCGTCGAGGGCGATCAGCGCGTCGTCGTCCGTCGGCGCCGGCATGGCCTCGGTCGCCGCCCGGGTCGGCGCGTCGGGCTCGCTGGTGTCGAGCAGCTCGGTGACCCGCTCGATCGCGGCCATCGCGCCTTGCATGACGGCGTACTTGGCCGACAGGTCGCGGATGGGGATGAAGAACTTGTTGATGTACTCGATGAAGACCGCGACCAGGCCGACGGTCGCGACCGCGTGGGCGGCCTCCGCGGTGCTGGCGCCGAGCCCGCGCGAGGCCCACCAGGCGATGCCGGCGATGGCGATCACGCCGATGGCCTCGACCAGGGCGTACATCGCGGCGTCGGCGCGGATCGACTCGAGGTAGGCGTCACGGTGGCCGGCGTTGATCTCGTCGTACTCGCGGCGCGCGATCTCCTCGCGGCCGAGCAGCTGGATGACGCGGATGCCGGAGAGGTGCTCCTGGGCGAACGCGTTCATCGCGGCCAGGCGCACCCGGATCTCGCGGAACGAGCGCCGCATCGCGTTGCGGGCGTAGCGCACCAGCACCGCGAGCAGCGGCAGGGTGAGGAGCGTGAGCAGCGTGAGCGTGACGTCAAGCGAGAACATGATCGCGACGATCGCGATCATCTTCACGAAGTCGGCGAACAAGGTCACCACGCCCTGGGCGAACATCTCGTTGATGCTCTCGATGTCGTTGGTCATACGGGTCATCAGGCGCCCGACCGGCATGCGATCGAAGAACGCGGCGCGCTGTGCCAGCACGTGGTCGTAGATCGCGAGCCGCAGGCCGTGCATCGACCGCTGGCCCAGCAGCTGGATCGCCCATTGCTCGAGGTACGACGAAGCCGCTTGCAGCCCGATGAGGACGAGCAGGGCCACGCCGAGCAGCTCGAGGCCGTCGGGCTGGGCCACCGCGATGTGCTCGACGATGGCGAGCTTGAAGACGTAGGGCTGGGCGAGCTCGAGGGCGATCGTGCAGGGGATGAGCAGGAGCGCCAGCGCGATGAGGCGGCGCTGCGGGCGCAGGAACGGCCACAGCCGGCGGATGACCGCGAGGTCGTACGCGCGCCCGAGGGCGGCCTCCTGCCCGGGGCCGCTCACGCCTGCGCTCCCGCGGGGTGGACCCCGTCGAGGTCGAGCTGCGAGCGGTACAGCTCGGCGTAGGTGCCGCCGGCCGCCAGCAGGCTGGCGTGGGTGCCGCGCTCGACCACCCGCCCCGCGTCGAGCACGACGATCTGATCGGCACCCTTGACCGCCGCCACCCGGTGCGAGATGAGCACCGAGGTTCGCCCCCGCATCACCCGACGCAGGTGGCCGAGGATCTCGCGCTCGGTCTCGGCGTCGACCGACGACAGCGAGTCGTCGAGGATGAGCAGGCGCGGCGCGCGGGCCAGGGCGCGGGCGAGGGCCACGCGCTGGCGCTGGCCGCCGGACAGGGTGATGCCGCGCTCGCCGACGATGGTGGCCAGGCCCTCCGGCATCGCGGCGAGATCGCGGTCGAGGCCTGCGGCCTGCGCGGCGGCGAGGATGCGTGGATCCGGCGCGCCGCCGATGAACGCCTCCGGCGCGATGCCGGTGGGCGCCGCGCCCAGCCGCTCGAGCTCCTGGCCGCGGGCGCGCGGCAGCGCGGTGCCACCGCCGTAGCCCATGGCGATGTTGTCGGCGATCGTCGTCGAGAACAGGAACGCCTCCTGGGGGGCGTAGCCGATGCGCTCCCGCAGCTCGGCCAGCGGCATCGCGGTGAGATCGCGCCCGTCGACGGTGATCGCGCCAGGGGCGACGTCGATCACCCGGCACAGGGCGTCGACCAGCGTGCTCTTGCCGCTGCCGGTGCGGCCGACGATGGCGGTGATCGAGCCCGGTGCCAGCGACAGGTCGATGTGGTCGAGCACCGTGCGATCGCCGAAGCGCACCGTGAGCCCACGCAGCTCGACGGTGGCGCCGGCGGCGTCGGCGCCCGGGCCGCCCGTCGGTGACGCGGTGCCGTCGACGATCGCCGGCTGGGTGGCGAGCAGCGCCTCGAGCCGCGCCCACGACGCCCGGCCGCGCTGGAGCAGCGACAGCATCCAGCCCAGCGCCAGCGTCGGCCACACCAGGCGCGCCACGTAGCCGTTGAACTCGAGCAGGCGGCCGAGCCCGATCTCGCCGTCCATCACGGCGTGGCCGCCGACCCAAAGCACGATGAGCAGGCCAATGGCAGACAGCGCGCCGAGCAGCGGCACCATCTGGCCGCGGACCCGGGTCAGCTCCATGTTGCGATCGAGCAAGGTCAGCGACGAGCGCACGAACCGGTCGCGCCGCAGCGGCTCGAGGCCGTAGGTCTTGATGAGCTGGATGCCGCCGAGGTCTTCCTGCAGCTCGCTGGACAGGGTGCCGAGCTGGGCCTGGACCCCGCGGCTGGCCTTGAAGATGCGGCGGCCCATCGCCTGGCCGGCGACGTAGATGATGGGGTAAGGCGCCAGCGCCCACAGCGTGAGCACCGGGTCGACCCGCAGCATCATCACCATGGCAGGGACGAACGCCATCGGCGTGTTGACCAGGTTCAAGACGCCGGCGCCCCACAGCGCGCGCACGGTGGCGACGTCGTTGGTGAGGCGCGACATGACGTCGCCGGTCGGGTGGCTGCGGTGGTAGCCGGGATCGAGCGCGAGCAGGTGGCCGAAGAGCTGCGAGCGCAGATCGAACTCGGCGGCGCGGGCGGCGTTGAAGATGACGACCCGCGAGCCGATGCGGGTCAGCGCGGTGCCGATGGCGAACCCGACCATGGCCAGCGCCAGGTACGGGATCTCGGCGACCGCCGCCGGATCCTCGCTGCGCAGCGCATCGACCGCGCGCCCGATGGTGACCGGGATGCCGAGGAACAGCAGGTTGGTCGCCAGCAGGAAGGCGACGCCGGTGGCCAGCTGGCGCCGGTAGGGGCGCAGGTGGGTCCAGGCCGTGGGGGGGCGAGGCGGCCTGGCAGACATCGCGGCGCCGGTCTACTCCGAGGCGCCGTCGGCGACAAGGCGGCGCGCGACCTCGCGGGGACGGGACCGAACGAACGCGCGCCGTCAAGGTGTGCGGCCGGGCAATCGTGGTGGCGTGGTCGACGCCGCGTGAATCGACCGACGTCGCGCGTTGTCACCCTCCGGGTCGCTCGGTAGCATCGTCGGTGCGTCGATGGCCGATCTCGCAACGCTCCTCGCTCGTCTCGACGTCGCCGGCGACGACGCCGAGACGTGGAGCGAGCTGGCCGCGGCGGCGCCGCGACTGGTCACCGACGGCCGCGCCCAGGGGCTGCTCGCCGAGGCGCGGGCGCGGGCCCGGGCCGCCGGCGCCTTCGAGGTCGCGGCTCGGCTGCTCGATCTCGAGCTCGACGCGGCCGGCACCGGCGAGGACCGCCGCGCCGACCTGCTGCTCGAGAAGGCGACCCTCCAGCTCGAGGATCTGCTCGACCCCGACGGCGCCATCGCCAGCCTCGACGCCGCCCTCTCGCTGCGGCCCGGCGACGCCGCCGCCCAGGATCAGCTCCAGCTCCTCGCCGAGCAGGCCGAGAACTGGGAGAAGTTCGCGGGCAAGTACCTCGCCGAGGCGCGCGGCTCTACGGATCGCCAGCTGGCGACAACGATGTACCTGTCGGCCGCCGAGCTGTTCGCGCGGCACCGGCCCGACGGCGAGGAGGTCGAGCAGCACCTGCGGGCGGCGCTCGAGGCCGATCCGCGCAACCGCAAGGCGTCGATCCAGCTCGATCGCTACCTGGCGCGGCGCGGGCGGCTGGCCGAGCGCGCCACCCTGATCGAGACCCGGGCCGAGCACGCGGCCTCCGACGACGAGCAGGCGGCGGCGTACGTCGCGCTCGCGCAGCTGCGGATGGCGCCGCCGCCGGCCGGGCTCGGCGACGCCGACGGCGCGATGGAGGCCTTGCGCTCGGCGGTGGCGGCGGCGCCCGCGCATCCGGTGGCGGTGCGCCTGCTCGCCGCCGAGTTCGAGCGTCGGCGCGACTGGGCAGGCCGGGTCGCGGTCTACCAGGGCGCGCTGCGCGGGCGCCGCGGCGGCGAGGACGACGCCGGCATCCTGCTGCAGCTCGGCACCATCCTCTGGCGAGACCTCGGCGACGAGGAACAGGCCGAGGAGTACTTCCGTCGGCTGCGCAAGGTGGCCCCGGCGCACCCGGTGATGCTCGACTTCTACCGGGCCTATTACACGGAGCGCGGCGACAGCGCCAAGCTGATGTCGCTGCTCCGCGGCGCCGAGCGCAGCGCGCAGACCGTGCCACCCCCGGTGGCCGCGGCCGGCAACGGGGGCGCGCCCGTCGACGCCAAGGCCGCGGGCCTCGCCCTCGAGATCGCGCGGCTCGCGGAGGCGCAGCCTGGCAACCCCGAGAAGGCGATCGACGCCTGGAAGCAGGTCGTGCGCGCCGACGCAGGTTCGGCGGAGGCGCGGGCCGCGCTGCATCGCCTCTACCGCAAGACCGAGAAGTGGAACGCACTGCTCGACCTGCTCAAGGACGACGTCGAGCGCATGCCCGAGGCGGACGCCGACGCCACCGCCCGGCAGGCCCGGGTGGCGCGGCTCTTCGAGATGGTCGAGATCTACCGCGATCGGCTGCGCCTCGATGGCATGGTCATCAGCACCTACGGCGCGATCCTGCGGGCCGAGCCCGACAACCAGCGCGCGATCGACGAGCTGGCCGAGCGCTTCCGCACCCTGCAGCGCTGGGGTGACCTCATCACCACGCTCACGCGCAAGGCCGAGCTCGCGGCGCTGCCGCCGTCGGAGCGGGTCGGTCTGTGGCGAGAGGTGGCCGACCTCTGGATCGATCGCTTCAGCAACTACGCGCAGGCTGTGGCGCCGCTCGAGCACGTGTTGGCGCTGGCGCCGGCGGGCACGCCCGCCCACGACGACGCCGTCGCGCGCCTCAAGGACATCTACGCGCGGCGGCGGCAGTGGCGCCCGCTCATCGAGCTGCTGGGCACCGAGGCTGCCGCATCGACGGTGCGTCGCGCCGGGCCAAGCAGGCCGAGATGGCAAAGCTGGCGATCGAGCGGGTCAGCGATCCGCGGCTGGCGATCGAGATCTGGAACCGGGTGCTGGGCGATGCCGACGCCGACGCCGACGTCGGCGAGGCGCTGGCCGGGCTGGCGACGCTCTACGATCAGGAAGCGATGGCCGGCGCTGCTCAGATCCTGCGGCGACAGCGCGTGCCAACGACCAGCCCGACGGCGGCGGTGGCGCTGCTCGAGCGCCGGGCTGGTCCTGCTCGATCATCGGCGGGCCGGCGGCGGCGGCGCTGGCGGTCGAGGTGTGGAGGACGTCCTCACCCTCGAGCCCAGCCACGCGCGCGCTGCGGACGCTGCGCGAGATGCTCGCGGCGAGCGAGCGACGATCACGCCGGCCTCGACCGCGTCTACACCGGCTCGGTCAGCTCGACGAACTGGTCGACACCTTCCGTCGCGCTCGCCGATCGCGAGGACGATCGCGGCGCGCGGCTGGCGCTGCTCGAGCGCGCCGCGGCGGTGAGGCCGGCGTGCCGACGGCGTGCCCGCCGACGCCGACGCGCGCACCCGCAACGACGCCATCGAGCGCAGCGTTCGGGTGTGGGAGCGGGTGCTCGCCGTCGAGCCGGGCCACCTGCCGGCGGCGTCGGCGCTTGCGCCGTACTACGAGCGCACCGAGAAGTGGGCGAAGCTGGTCCCGGTGCTCGAGCTGCAGCTCGAGCACACGCCGGCTCCGGCGCCGGGGGCCGACGATCCGCGGCTGGCGCTGGCCCAGCGCATCGGCGCGCTGTGCGAGCGCCGGCTCGGCTCGCGCGGCCTGGCGTTCGCGTGGGCCGCGCGCGCGTTCCAGCTCGCGCCGGCGCGCCCCGAGGTTCGCGCTGAGCTGGCCCGCACCAGCCGATCTCGACGCGGTGCGCGAGCAGGCGCGCCTGCTCGAGGTGGCCGCTGCCGACGACGCCCACGCGGTGACCGCGCGGCTGGCGATGGCGCGAGCTCGCCGAGCTCGCGAGCGGCCGGCTCGCCGAGCCCGAGCGGGCGCGCGCGGCGTGGCGCCAGGTGCAGGCGCTCGGCGCGGCGGCGGGCCCGACGGGCGCCGCGGCGCAGCAGGAGGCCGTCGCCCGCCTCGAACAGCTCGCGAGCAGCCTGTCGGACTGGCCCGCGCTGGTGGCGTCGTTGCGCGACCGCGCGGCCGCCGCGAGCGGCACGGCCGACGAGCTGGGCCTGCGGATGTCGCTGGCGACCGCCGAGGAGGAACGCCTGGCCGACCTCGACGCGGCGGCGCTGTCGTTCGGGCGCGCGCTCGAGCTGGCCCCGGCCGGCAGCGGCGAGCGGGCCGCGGCGATCCGCGCGCTGGTGCGCTTGCACGACGCGCGCGCCGACTGGGCGGCGCTGGCGGCCGCGCTCGAGCTCGAGCTCGCCGACGCCCCCGACGACGGCCGCGCCGCGCTGCTTGTGCGGCTCGGCGCGCTCGAGGAGCGCAACCTCGAGCGCCCGGCGGCGGCGCTGCCCCAGCTATCGCGAGGCGTTCGAGCGGCTCGGCGCGGCGGCGGCGCCTGGCCCAGGCGTCGACGGGCGGGCCCCGTGCCGACGCCGTTCGCCGCGCTCGACGCCTGCCCGGCGGTGCGCAGGGCGAGGCGGCGCCGCACGCGGCCGTCGAGCTCGCCGCGATGCTGCTGCCGGGTTACGAGGCGCGGCGCGACGCCCGGCGGGGTGGCGCGCTGCCTCGAAGCTGGTCGGACCGCGGCGGCGCCGGCGGAGGCCATCGAGCACGACCGCAGGTTGCTGGCCATCTACGGCAAGGGCGTCGTCGATCCGGCGCGCGCGTGGGCGACGCGCGCCGCGCTCGCCGCGGCGCCCGGCGACGTCGAGGCACACCGCGCGCTCGATCGCCTGGCCGGTCAGCTCGGCCGCGACGGCGAGCTGGCGAGGCGCTCGGCGAGGCGGTGGCCGCGCTGCGAGGCCGCCGGCGCGCCCGCCGCCGAGGTGCGTGGCCTCGCCGCCGAGCGGGCGAGGGTGCTGGGGAGACGCCTGGGCGACGCCGCCGCGGCCGAGCGCGCGTGGGCGGTGGTGCTGGAGAGCTCGACCCCGCCGACGACGAGGCCCACGCCGCGCTGTCGGCGGCGCTGCGCCCGCGCGGCGTGGCCGGAACTGCGCGCTGCTCGGGCGTCGCGCCGAGGTCACCCTCGACGGCGGCGCTCGTCGAGGCCGCGCTCATCGAGCTGGCCACCCTCGAGGCCTGATCGCCGAGTGAGGCGGCGGCGACGGGCCGGCCGCCACGCGATCGCCGCGCATCGTCGCGTGCTCGACGTCGATCCGGAGCACGAGCCGAGCCGGCAGGCGCTGGAGGCGGCGGCTGCTCGTCGGCGCCGGCCAGTGGCGTGAGCTCGAAGAGCTGCTGGTGGTGCGTCAGGACGAGGTCGACGCCGACCACGCCGCCGGCGACGGCGTAGCGCGCGGCAGGCGGCGGGCGCCGCCGTCGAGTTGCGCTACCGCCGCGCCGAGCTGCGCGCGCACCGGCTCGGCGAGCTCGACAGCGCGCGAAACTCGAATCTCGTCGACGAGGTGCTCGCGCGCCAGCCCACCCACGCCGGCGCTCGCGCGCTCCTGGTCGGGCGCTGGTGGTGCCGGCAATCGTGCGGCCTGCGCGCCGCAGCTCGAGCCGCCCATCGCCGCGAGGCGCGCCACGCCGAGCTGGCGACGGTGCTCGACGTCCAGCGCGAGGAGGGCGGTGGCCGCCGGCGACCGCGACCTCACCCTCGAGCTCACCGTCTCGCTCGCCGACCTGCGCGAGCGCGAGCTCGTGACGGCGGCGCCGCCTTCGATCTGTGGGCCAACGTGCTGGTCGACGCACCGGGCGACGCGCGCCCGGTGCCGGCGCGCTGCGCCGGCTGGCGGCGGCGCTGTCGCGCTGGGACGACGCGGCGGCCGCCCTCGAGCTCGCCCTCGGCGAGGTGTCGGTCGACGCCGTCGACGTGCGCGGGCAACTCCTCGCCGAGCTGGCCAGCATCTACGACGGTCGGCTCGGCGATGTCGAGCGTGCCATCGGCGCCTACCGACGCTTGCTCGACGTCGATCTCGGCGACGCCGAGGCCGGACGGCTGGCCACGGAGGGCCTCGCGCGGCTGCTCGAGGAGGGCCAGCGCTGGGGCGAGCTGCGCGACGTGCTGCGCCGGCGGCTGGCGTTGGCCCAGCGCGGAGGCGCCAGCGGGCGCCGCGAGCTCCTCGCACGCGCCGCCGAGCTCGAGGAGTACGCGCTCGTCGATCGTGGCGCGCCGCCGCACCTGGCGCGAGGTGCTGGCCGACGACCCCCGACGACGCCGACGCCCTCGCGGCGCTCGAGCGGCTGTACCGGCAGGACGCGCGCTGGGCCGACCTGATCGAGGTGCTGCGGCGTCGCGTCGACGGCGCCGGCCCCGATCGCGCGCGCGACGTGCTCGGTCGGATCGCCGCGCTCTACGAGATCGAGGTCGGATCACCGGCGGACGCCATCGCGACCCACCTCGAGGTGCTCGACCACGTGCCCGACGATCCGGGGACGCTGGCGACCCTGGCCCGGCTGTACCGCGCGGGCGGCCGGTCCGCCGACCTGCTCGAGATCCAGGAGCGGCGGCTCGACGCGGCGCCGCCCGACGCGGAGGCGGTCGAGCTGCTCGCGGAGCTGGCGCGCCTGCTCGAGGGCCCGCTGGCGCAGCCGGCGGCAGCGCTCGAGCGCTGGGCCGACCTGCTGGTGCGGGCGCCCGACGACGCGGTCGCGCTGGCCGCGGTGGAGCGCGCCCTCGACGACGACGAGCGCCGCGCGCGCGCGACCGAGATCCTGCGCCCGCTCTACGAGAGCGCCGGCGCCGAGGCCAAGCTCGAGCGGCTCGCGGTGCGGCTGGCGGAGGTCGCCGACGAGCCGCGCGAGCAGGCGCTGCGGTGGCGCGAGGCGGCGCAGCGCCGCGAGCGGGCCCTCGGCGATCGCGCCGGCGCGCTCGATGCGGACCAGCGCGCGCTACGGGCGGCGGTCGCCGAGCCCGAGCTGCTCGAGCTGCTCGCCGCCGTCGAGCGGCTGGCCGCGGCGCTCGGTCGCGAGGACGAGCTCATCGACCTCTACCGCGACCTCGCGCCCGAGGTGCTCGACGCGGAGATCCAGCGGCGGCTGCTGCTCGACGTCGCCGACCTCGCCCGCGGCGTGCGCGGCGACGTCGCCCTCGCGCGCGATCACTACCAGCGCGTGCTCGACGCCCAGCCCGACGATCGGCGGGCGATGCTCGCCCTCGAGTCGATCTACCGCGACGACACCGGGGCGGTGGTCGCCGGCGAGGAGCGGCGCCTCTTCGAGATCCTGCAGCGCAAGGCGGAGCTGTCGTGGGCGTCGCCCGAGGAGCGCACCGCCGCGCTGGTCGAGGCCGCCGGGCTGGCCGAGGGCGCGCTGGCGCGGCCCGACGACGCCATCGCCGCCTGGGAGATCGTGCTCGATGCCGAGCCGCAGCGGCGCGACGCCGGCCTCGCCCTCGAGCGGCTCTACCGCGGCCAGCAGCGCTCCGCCGACCTGGTCGAGCTCTACGAGCGTCGGCTCGGCTTCGCCGCCAGCGTCGAGGAGGCGGTGGCGCTCCGGCTCAAGCTCGCTGAGCTGCAGGCTCAGGAGCTGCGCGATCCCGCGGGCGCACTCGAGAGCTACGCGGCCGCGCTCAGCGGCGCGCCGGATCAGCCGGTGGCGCTGGCCGCCGTCGAGGCGATGCTCGACGACCCCGAGGTGCGCGCCGGCGCCGCCGAGGTGCTCGAGCCGCTGTACGTCGCGCGACAGCGCTGGCCGCAGCTGGTGCGGGTGTACGAGGTGAAGCTCGAGGCCGCCACCGAGGTCGACGAGCGCTTGCGGCTGACCCGCTACGTGGCGCGCCTCTACGAGGAGCAGCTCGAGGACTTCGAGGGCGCGAGCCGCTGGTACGCGCGGCTGTTCCGCGAGCAGCCGGCCGACGCCTCGGTGCGCGAGCTGCTCGGGCGGCTGGCCAACATCGTCGAGAACTGGGCGTTCCTCGCCGAGGTCTACCAGGCCTACCTCGACGACGAGCCGGCGGATCTGCCGGAGGTCCGCGACGTCGCGATCGCGGCCGGCGCGCTCTACGACCGGCGGCTCGGCGATCTCGCGCGGGCCCAGCTCGCGTACCGGCGCGCGCTCGGCATCCCGCCGACCCGGCCCGAGTTCGGGGTGCCCGACGAGGCCGAGGTGCTGCGGCGCCTCGAGGACGTGCTGACCCGGGCCCGCGAGTTCGCGACCCTGGTCGACGTCTACGACGAGGTCATCGGTCGCAGCGCGAACGACGTCGTGCGCCGCGATCTCACCGCGCGCAAGGCGCGCGTGCTCGAGGGCTCGCTCGCCGATCCGCCGCGCGCCATCGACGCCTGGCGCGACCTGGTGGGGCTCTCCGGCGACGGCGCCGACGCCCGCGCCCAGGCTGCCTACCTAGACGCGGTCACCGAGCTGGAGCGCCTGCACCGGGCCGGCGGGCAGTGGTTCGAGGTCGTCGAGCTGCTGCAGGCGCGCCTCGATCGCGGCCCCGACGAGACCCAGGAGATCGAGCTGCGGCTGCGGCTGGCCGCCGTGCTCGAGGAGCAGCAGCACGACGTCCCGGCGGCGATCGATCAGCTCGAGCGGGTGCTGGCGCGGCCGCACGGCGTGGACCGCGCGCTGCCGACCCTCGAGCGGCTGGTGGTGCTCGAGTCGCACCGGCAGCGCATCGTCGAGCTGCTCGAGCCGGTGTACCGGACGCGCGACTGGTGGCAGAAGCTGGTGGTCATCCTCGACGCCCGGCTGGTGTACGTCGACGACGCCGCCGCCCGGGTGGCGACGCTGCGCGAGATCGCGCGCATCCACGAGCGCCGCGGCGGCGACCGCACGCTGGCGCGCGAGGCGCTGTCGCGGGCGTGGCGCGAGGACGTCGCCGACGCCGAGGTGCTGCGCGAGCTGGCCCAGCTCGCCGGCGGGCAGGGCGCCTGGGACGAGCTCATCGAGATCCTCGAGGGCGGCGTCGCCACCACCTACGATCCGGAGCTGGTCGCCGCGATCTGGGCCCGGATCGCCGAGATCCACGAGGGCCGACGCGACGACGTGCCGCGCGCGATCGACGCCTGGCGCAAGGTCGTCGAGGCGGAGCCAGAGGCGGCGGTGGCGCTGGCTGCCCTCGATCGGCTGCTGGCGCTGGCCGGGCGCTCGGCGGAGCTGGTCGAGATCATCGAGCGGCGCGCGGAGCTGGCGACCGACGCCGGCATCCGCCTGGTGCTGCTGCATCGTGCCGCCGCGCTCTACGAGGAGGTGCTCGCGCGCCCGATCGAGGCCATCGGCGCGTACCGCCGCGTGCTCGAGCTCGACGAGGCCGACCTCGCCGCGCTCGACGGGCTCGAGCGGATCTACGCCGGCCCCGGGCCTGGCGCCGACGCCCACGAGCTGGCCGGCGTGCTGGCCCGCAAGATCGAGCTGGCGACGGCGCCGGCGGATCGGCGCGCGCTGCGGCTGGCGCTGGCAAAGGTCCACGAGGAGGCCCGCCAGGACGACTACGAGGCGGTCGCGCAGCTCGTCGCGGTGCTCGAGGAGCACCCGCGCGACGTCGAGGCGCTCGATGGGCTGCAGCGGCTCTACCGGCGCATGCAGCAGTGGCCCGAGCTGCTCGACGTCATCGATCGGCGCTCGCTGCTCGCCGTGATCGCGCGCGACCGCGCCGACCTCGCGTTCGCGGCGGCGCAGCTCGTGGAGCACGAAGCTCGGCGACGTCGACGCGGCTGCCGCGCTGCTGGCGCGGTGCTGCAGATCGTCTCCGGAGCACGGCGAAGCGCGCGACGCGCTGTGGGCGCTGGCGGCCGACGAGGATATTGCCAGGCGGCGACCACGCTGCTCGAGCAGGTGCTGCGCGCAGGCGCGGCGCCAGCCAGCCTGGCGCGGCTCCCGAGCTGCAACTGGCGTCGGCCGGCCTCGACAAGGCCGTACTGACCGCAGGCGTGGCTCGCCTGGCCAACGTCGCCAGGTGCTGCGCCCGGATCCGGCCGCGGCGTTCGCGACCTGAGGCCGCGCCCTGGCCGACGAGCCGGGCGACGCCGACCGCCTGGCGGCGCTCGGCCGCCTGGCAGCCGCGGGCGATGGGACAACCTGGTGGCGGTGATCGCCGACGCCACGCCGCGGCGCCAGCGGCGAGGTCGATCGCGAGCACGCGTTCGCGATGAAACTCGAGCACGATCCGAGGCTGCTTGCGGCGACGCTGGCAGCGGTGAGGCTACAAGCTCGGTAGCGTAGCGTCGACAGGCGCGCCGCCTGGTCGCGCTCGAGCCTGGCCTGCAGGCCAGCGGCTGGCAGCCTGGCGCGAGTGCTCGAAGCGCGCGGCGATGGTCCGTCGGCGGCGCCGCCGGCGCCGGGCTGGTTCGGATCGGATCTGCGCGAGCAGCTGGCCGATCCGGCCGGCGCGGTGGCAGGCTACCGCGAGGCGACCTTGCGCGCGCCCGGCCATGCCGGCGCCCGGGCCGCGCTGCTGCGCCTGGTGCGCGCCGGCGCGCGGCCGAGGTGGTGACCGCGGCCGCCGACGTGCTCGAGCCGCTGGTCGAGCAGGACGGCGACTGGCTCAAGGTGCACGAGCTGGTCGCCGCGCGCTGGGCGATCGCCGGCGATCGCGCTGAGCGCGCCGCGCTGGCCAGCGCCTCACCGAGCTCGCCGACGTGCGCCTCGCCGACAAGGCCCGGGCGCTCGGCCACGCCCGGGCCTGGCTCGACGACGAGCCTCGTCCGCTGGCGCTCGCCGGGCGCTGCGCCTGGCCGAGGCCCGCGGCGCTGGGACGAGGGCCGCCCCACCTCACCGGCCTGCTCTGACGCCGCCGCGGTGCGCGAGCAGCCGGCGGTCCACCTCGAGCTCTTGCGCACCGTCGGCCGGATCCGGCTCGAGCGCCTGGCGCAGCCGAGCGGCGGCGGCAGGCCTTCGCGGCCGCCGCCACCCTCGACCCCGACGGCCTCAATATCGTCCGAACGGCTCGTGCATCCACCAGGCCACCGGCGACAGCGGTACTGGCGGCGGCGCAGTGGCGGCGCGGCGAGCTCAGCCTGGAACCGGCGACCAAGGCCGGCGCGTTCGCCGCGGCGGCCGAGCTCCGCGAGGCCGCGGGCGACAAGCGCCAGCGCAGATCGGCGTGGACCGCGGCCGCCGACGTCGGCGACGATCCGGCGCGGACCGCGCGGCGCTCGACCGGCTCGCGGTGATCCATGATCGGCGCGGCGAGCTGGCGGAGCTCGTCGCGGTGCTGGCGCGGGCGGCGGAGAGCTCGAGCGGCGAGCGCGACGAGCTCGAGCTGCGCGTCCGCATCGCCCAGCTCGAGACCCGGCGCGCCGTCGGCGACGCCGGCGACGCCGGCGCCGCGGCGATCGCCGCCTGGCAGGCCGCGCACGATCTCGACCCGAGCGACGCGCGGCCGCTCGACGCCCTCGAGGCGCTGCACCGCGAGCGCCGCGACTGGGTCGCGGTGCAGGACGTGATCTCGCGCCGCCTGAGCGCCGCCACCAGCGCCAGCGAGCGCCTCGCGCTGCTCACCCAGCTCGCCGACATCGACGAACGCGAGCGGGCCGCGCCCGACGACGCCATCGGTCACCACTTCGCCGCGCTCGACGCAGCCCCGGGCCACCGCCCTGCGTTCGACGCTCTCGAGCGGTTGCTCACCGCGGGCGGCCGGCACCACGACGTGGTCGAGCTGCTGTCCCGACGCGCGGAGGTCGAGGCTGCCGCTGGCGACCACGACGCCGAGCTGCGCGCGCTGATGCGCACCGCCGACGTGTGGGAGGGGCCGCTCGACGATCCGGCCGCCGCCGGCGAGGTGCTGGAGAAGGTGCTCACGCGCGATCCGCGGGCGGTGGCGGCGCTCACGCGGCTGTCGCGCTTGCAGGCGCGGGCTGGCGACTGGGAGAAGTGCTCGGCGACGCTGCAGCAGGCCCTCGGGCTCGGCCCCACCGGGCGTGACGCCGCCGATCTGTTCTTCCGCCTGGCCGAGGTCGCGCGCGAGGGCACCGGCGACCTCGACACCGCGCGGGCGCACCTCGAACAGGCGCTCAAGCACGACCCTGGCCACGCCGGCGCGCTGGCCGCGCTCGAGGCCCTCGCGCGCGATCGTGGCGATCACGGCGCGCTCGCCGAGCTGTTGCGCCAGCGGCTGGCGGCGACGTCCACGGAGGCCGCGCCCGGCGCGCGCCAGGCCCTGGTGCTCGAGCTCGCCGAGCTGGAGCGCGGCCTCGGTCGCCCGGCGGCGGCGCTGCCGCTGCTCGAGGAGGCGGTGGCGGCGGCGCCGACCGATCCCAAGGTGCTCGGCCCGCTGGCCGACCTGTACGTCGCGGCCAACCGCCGCGCCGACGCCGCGCCGCTCTACCAGCGGCTCGCCGACGAGGCGCGCGCGGCGCGACGCATGAAGGACGTCGCGCGCTACCGCCAGCGCCAGGGCGCGCTGCTCGAGGTCGAGGGCGACGCCACCGCGGCCGCCGCCGCTTACGACGAGGCGTTCCGCATCAACCCGACCGACTCGCTCACGATGGCCGGGCTCGGGCGGCTGGCGATGGCGGCGCGCGACTGGGAGAAGGCGCGCAAGGTGTACCGCTCGCTGGTCCTGCAGAACATCGACGCCGACGCCGGCATCACCAAGGGCGAGGTCTACCTCGCGCTCGGCGAGATCCACCTGGCGCTCGACGAGGCGCCCAAGGCGCGCGGCATGTTCCAGCGCGGCCTCGAGGTCGAGCCGGGGCACCCGCGGCTCGTCGAGGCGCTCGGTCGGCTCGGCAAGAGCTGACCGCGATCGTCACGGCCGTTGGTAGTCGACGAGCACCAGCTCGGCGTCGCCGAGCTCGGTGTGGGCGACCACCCGCAGCGGCACCCGGTCGGCGTCGGCCGACAGCCACACCGAGAAGGTCCGGACCTTGGCGCTCGGATCGAGGGTGAGGTTGCCGCGCGCGCGCGCCGACACGCCGTCGAACTGGATCGCCGGGCGGTTGCCGGCGGCGGTGCCGAGGGTGGCCTCGCCGACGCAGGTGACGTCGGTGCGCCACAGCCGGCGGCCGCCGATGATCCACAGGCGGCGCTGCTCGCCGGGCCGCGCGCTCCACGTGCGCACCGCCGCCATCGCGCTGTGGGCGTCGTGGGCCTCCTCGTCGCCGAGCACGAACCGAGCGTGGCTCACCGGCTTGTCGTCGCGGCGCAGCTCGACCTCGACCAGGGTCGGCGCGAACCGCGCCAGGCCGAGGGTGCGGCGCGCGCCGTAGGTGGCGTCGGTGGTGGTCGTCATCGGGCGCCAGGTGTCGAGGTCGAGCACGGTGGTGGCCTGATCGTCGACCCGGGAGATGAGCGCGCCGAGCCCGGTGCTGACGATGCGCGAGGTGACCGCGAGGGCGGGGCGCCCCTCGACCTCGCCGGGCTCGCCCACGGCGATCGCGGCGTTGCCGACGACGATGCCGGCGACCCGCAGCTCGAACTGCATGGCCTCGCCGGCGACCAGGCCGGTGTCGGCGCCGGCGTCGCCGTCGCCCGGCGCCATCGCCCCGGGCAGCGCGCCACACGCGGCGGCAAGCGCGCCGGCGAGCAACACGGCGGGGAGCGGCCACCGGCGAGGCATGTCGATTGGATGCCTGGTCGGGGCCCGGTATTCAAGGGCGTTGCTTCGGCGGCGCGCCGGCCGCCGACGCCCCGACGAGCTGCTAGGTTGCCGGCGTGACGCGGCTAGCCATCACCCTGGGCGATCCGACCGGCGTCGGCCCCGAGATCGTCGCGGTGACCCTGGCGACCGCGTCGGCCGAGGTGCGCGCGCGCACGATCGTGTTCGGTCACCGGAGCGCGCTCGCCGCCGGCGCCGCCGCGATGGGCGTGGCGGTGCCCGCGGACGTCGAGGTCCGCGAGCCGGGGCCGGCGGGCGCGATGGTGCCCGGCGCGCCGGACCTGGTGTCGGCGCGCGCGCAGGTCGACTACCTCGAGGCTGCGATCGCGGCGGCGCAGGCCGGCGAGGTCGCGGCCCTGGTGACCGCGCCCATCTCGAAGACCTGGGCGCGCAAGGCCGGGCTGCCGACGCCGGGACACACCGAGCTCCTGGCCGAGCGCTTCGGCGTGCCGCAGGTGACGATGGCGTTCTACGGGCCGCGGTTGCGGGTGGCGCTGGCGACGGTGCACGTGCCGCTGGCGCAGGTGCCGACCACGCTCGATCGCGGGCGCCTCGGCGTGACCATCGCGCAGCTCCACGCGTCGCTCCGCCGCGACCTCGGCCTGGCCACGCCGCGGGTGGGGTGTGCGGGCTCAACCCGCACGCCGGCGAGGGCGGCCTGCTCGGCGCCGACGAAGGCGCTGGTCGAGCCGGCCATCTCCGACGCCCGGGCCGCCGGCCTCGACGTCGTCGGGCCGCTCATCCCCGACGCGGCGTTCCGCGATCACGCCGGCGGCGCCGTCGACGCGCTGGTCGCGCTCTACCACGACCAGGGGCTCATCCCGGTCAAGCTGCTCGACTTCGAGGAGGCGGTCAACGTCACCCTCGGCCTGCCCATCGTGCGGACCTCGCCGGATCACGGCACCGCCTACGACATCGCCGGCCGCGGCGTCGCCCGCGCGACCTCGATGCGGGCCGCGCTCGACCGCGCGGTCGCGATGCTGGCCGCCCGCGCAGCGGGCTAGTCCATCGCGCGCAGGCGCTAGGACATCGCGCGCAGGCGCTAGTACATCGCGCGGAGGCGCTAGTACATCGCGCGCAGGCGCTAGTACATCGCGCGCAGGCGCTCGCGATCGAGCAGGATCACGCGGCGGCCGTCGTTGCCGATGTAGCGCTGGCGCTTGAACTCCGAGAGCGTGAGCGACACCGTCTCCCGGGTCGAGCCGATGAGGTTGGCGAGCTCCTGGTGCGTGATCTTGAGCGAGAGCAGGGTGCCGCGCTCGTCCTCGACGCCGAACTCGCCGGCGAGCTTGATGAGCTGCTCGGCGAGCTTGGCGCTGACGTCGCGGAACACCAGCGCCTCGAGCTTCTGCTCGAGCTCGCGCCGGCGGGTGAGCAGGAGCCGGGTCACGGCGTGGCCGAAGCCCGGGTGGTTGGCGAGCAGGCGATCGACGGCGCCGCGCTCGACGGCGAGCAGCTGCGAGGCGTCGGCGGCCTCGGCCATCTCGGTGCGCGGTGCGCCGGCCTCGAGGCAGGCCTCGCCGAACGGCTCGCCGGCTGCCACGTATGCGAGGGTGAGCGACTTGCCGTCGCGGGTGACCTTGGAGATCTTGACCCGACCGGCCGACAGGAAGAACACGTGGTCGCCGGGGTCGCCGGGCAGGTAGACGACCTCGCGCCGGCGCAGCTCGCGCAGATCGGTGCGCTCCGCCAGGCGGGTGATGGCCTCGACGCCGAGCTCCGCGAGCAGCGGGATCCGGCGCAGGTGCCAGGTTGCGCGCTTGACGTCGTTCACCGACGTCGACTCTAGACCGAATCGGCTCCGTCGGCCCGCGCGGTGGCGTGCACGATCAGCGCGCTCCCGGTCATGGCGCCGATCACCGCCACGCCGAGGGCGGCGCCGGGGTGCGCGCCGATCCAGCGCACCCACGCCGCCTCCGGCATCGCCAGCGCGCACAGCGCCACCGTGTTGTTGAGCAGGTGCACCAGCATCGCCGACCACACCTCGCCGGTGCGCAGGCGTAGCGAGGCCAGCAGCGCGCCGAGCAGGAACGTCGGCGCGGCGCGCATCAGCGACAGGTGCAGCGCGGCGAACAGGCCGGCGCTCACCAAGACAGTGACCGCGGGCGGCGCGCCACGCCGGAGCGCGCCGACGAGCAGGCCGCGGCAGGCCAGCTCCTCGCACACCGCTGGCACCAGCGCCGCGGTCAGAAGCGTCACCGCGAGCGGCACGTCGACCACCATGCGCGCGCGCAGGCCGTCGAGCTCGCCGGCGTCGCGCAGCGCCGTGGTCAGCGGCTCGGTGAGCGCGAGGTTGAGGTACCACCAGGTCGCGCCGAGGATCACGGCGCCGAGCACCACGCCCGGCCGCGGCCGGCGCAGGCCGGGATCCGTCGGCGCCAGCCCGATGGCCTGGCCGCCGACGAGCGCGCCGAGGCCGAGCGCGAGCATCGCCGCGACCACCACCGCGATGCGGCCGCCGCCGAGCACGCTGGCGAGCACCAGGAACGACGCGAACGCCGCGGCGAAGGCGCCGACGCCGGCGACCGCGGTCATCGGGGTGCGCCTCACCGCGCGCTCCCGCGCACCGGCCTCGTCGTCCAGGGGGCCGCCGGGGATCGAGCGGTGGCGCGCATTGCCGGGCTAGTCCGACAGGGCGGCGTTGTAGCGGGCGTCGGCGTCGGTCGCCAGGTACACCTCGTGCGCGGTGAGCGCGAGAGCGTCGCCGGGAGCTCGACCTCGATCGACACCTCGCCGTCGTCGTCGCTGACGCCGGTGCCGACCATCACCGCGCCAGCACCGCCCTCGCCGGCGGGCGCCAGGAACACGTCGATGGGGCGACCGCCGAGGCCACGACCCCCGACGGTGAGCTTGCCCTCGACCCGCAGCGTCTCCCCGCGATAGGCGATGCCGTCGACCAGCGTCACCCGCAGCGACGGCGTCGCCTTGGCGGGGTCGGGCGGCTGCGCCGGCAGGGAGGGATCCGGCGCTACTGCCGCCGCCGGTCGCGTCGAGGTGGGCGCGCCCGGCGTCGACGGCGTGCCGCTCGCGGGCGCTTGATCGAGCGGCGCGCGCTTGTCCTCGAGCTGGTCGGCGGAGAGGCCGCGGACGTCGCCGTCGAGGGTCGTGTAGTCGTTGCCGTACTCCGCCGGCTTGGCGAACGGATCCTCGGCGCGCGGCCGGTGCAGGGTCTTGCCCTCGGCGTTGGAGACCTCGAGCCGGAGCGCGGCGCCGCCGGGTCGATGCGCTGCCAGCCGCGCCGGGACAGCCACAGCTCGACGAAGGCGTGGGCCTCGTTGGTGATGTACCGGGTCGGGATGCCGAGCGCGTTCGCGGTGACCATGAACGCGAAGGAGCGGTGGCGACAGACGCCGGCCTGGTGGTCGCACAGGTCGCGGTAGAGGTCACCGGTCGACGGCGGCGGCGCCTTGGCCTCGAACGCGCGGAAGAAGCCGATGAGCCGGTTGAGCGCGACCCCGAGCTCGGTGCGCTCGTCGACGGCGAGCTGGTCGAGGGTGCGCGTGGCCTGGGCCAGGACCGGCGGCGGCACCGTCACGCGCAGCTCGGCTGGCGCCATCACCCGGACCCGCGCCGGGGTCAGGCGCTCGGTGGGCAGGGCGGGCGCGAAGTAGCCGGCGTCGGCGTCGGCGAGGAACACCAGGCGGACCTGGCCGCGCGCGCCGGCGTCGTCGCCACGCACGAAGAAGTTGTCGGCGCCGTCCTTGGAGAACACCAGCCGGGTGCGCGGGGTGGTCTCGTAGCTGAGCACGCGCATGTCGGGCGCCACCGACGGGATGGGCACGTCGACGCCGGGCGCGAGCTCGAGGACCAGCGAGCCCCAGAAGGCGTCGCGGTCGGCGCGCAGCTCGCCGCCCACCGGCAGATCGACCTGGGCCCGCCGGGCGACCTCCATCGTGTAGTCGGCGCGCACGGCGTCGAGGGCGGTCATGCGCTTGAAGGGGAGCACGTCCGGGTTGAACACCGCGGCGTAGCGCAGGGTGCCGTCGGTGCCGGTGTCGAGATCGGGGCGCCACTCGGTCGCCCGATCGCTGGCCATCCCGTCGCGGCCGTAGATCGGCTCGTCGCTGCTGCGCGCCTGCTCGCTCGGGCGCGGCAGGATCTTGTCGCCGGAGGCGAGCGCGGTCGGGTTCTGGTCGGCGGCCACCGGGCCGATCGCAGGCGACGCCGGATCGGCGGTGGCCGGGCCGGGCAGGTCCTCGTGCAGGACCGGTCGGCCGCTGGCGGCGGGCTGGGCCACGGCCGCGGCGCCGAGCGCGACCGCGCCGACGAGCACGCCGAGCGCGGGCCATCGTCGAGCGGCGGGCGGGGCGGGCGGCTCCATCGCGCCCTCGATTCTACGGGGCGGGGCCCCGAACGCCAGCGCCGCGCCGCGTATCATCGTCGGCCGGTGCCGGCCGCGTCGACCGTCGAGGAGCGCGCGCCACCGTCGGGTGGGCCGCCGGGATGCTGGCGCCACCGGCGCGGCGGCGGTGGCGACCTCGGCCGGCGCCGACGCGCTGCTCCTGCGAGCCGTCGGCGGTGAGGCGTTCGGCCTCGCGTTGGCCGCGTCCAACGTGCTCCTGATGCTCGTCCTCGTCGGCGTCGGCGCGCTGGCTGACCGCGTCGATCGGCGCCGGCTGCTGGTCGGGCTCACCACCCTGGCCGCCGGCGCGCTGGTGGTCATCGACGTCGCCCAGCCGCTGGCGCCGGTCGCGGCGGCGGCGGTATGGTCGGCGGCAAGCAGCTGCTGTCGGCGATCGAGCTCGCCTACTGGGTGGCGCTGGCCGAGCGCCTCGACGCGCGCCAGAGCACGCTGGTTGCCGCGGCTGCTCGCCGCCGGCGGCACCGGTGCCGCGCTCGGCGCCGTGCTGGTGGTCGCGGTGGCCGAGCGCATCGGCCCGCAGCGCGAGGTGCGTGCTCGTCGGCGCCGCCGCTGACCGCGGCCGGCGGCCGTGCTCGCGGCCCGAGGCGCCGGCGCTGCGTCGGCTGGCGCCACCGTCGGCGCCGTCGGCGGCGTGGCAGGCCCTGGGCCGAGGGTGCGCGCGCGGCGGCGCGCAGCCGCTGGCGCGGCACCTGGCGGTCGCGGTCGGGCTCGCCGGCGCGTTCGCGGCGCTGGCGTACTTCGCGCTCGGCACCACCGCGGCGCGCGCGCGTGGTGCTGGCGAGCTCGCCCAGCTCCTGGCGGCGGTGCGCGGCGCGTGTACCGTGCTCGGCGTGGTGGCGCAGCTCTGGTACTCACGCCGTGGCTGCTGCGCCGCCTCGAACCGGCGCGGCGCTCACGGTGGCGCCGCGGCGCGGCGGTGGTGGCCGCCGGTGCGGTGGTGGTCAGGCCGTCGCTGTCGTCGGTGGCGACGCTGCAGCTCCAGGCGCGCTTGTTCGACGCGCTCTCGCCCAGAGCCCGACCGAGCGGCTGGCCCAGGCGCTGGTGGCGCCGGAGCTGCGCGGGCGCATCTCGGGCTTCCTCGACGGCGTCGCCAAGCGCGGCGGCGCCGTCGCCGGCGGCCTCGTGGCCATGGCGCTGGTGGCGTCGCCGACGGCCCTGACCTGGGCCATCGCGGCGGTGGCGGCGGTGTGGCTCTTGGCGGCGGCGTGGGTGGCGCACCGGCTGCCGGCGCTGGCCGCGCAGGCGGTGGCCGACGCGACGCCCTCGACGACGATCTGCGCAGGCCCGGGTGATCGCCGCGCTGGCGCGGGCCCTCGACGAGGCCGCGCCCGAAGCGCGCCGCCGCCGCGGCGCTGGCCGCCGCGGCTCGTCGCGGCGACGACGACGCGCGGCGCTGCTGCGCGCGGTCGCCGCGACGCCGAGCTCGCCGACCTTGCTCGCGGCGTGCGTCGGCGCGCGTGCGTCCGGCGCGGCGCCCGGCAGCCGGCCCTCTCGCGAGCCTGCTGGCGGCGCCGCTCGACGACGAGGCGGCGCGCCTGCAGGTGCGCCTGGCCGGGCTGGTGGCGAGCGGCACCGGCGAGCCGCCGTGGCCCGGCGCAACGGCGCGCTCGGGCTGGTCGCGGAGGTGGCGCGGAGCCCGGGCCGAGGGCGCCGACGCTGGCGCCATCGCGGTCGACGCCCTCGACGACGAGGCGGCGATCGCCGCCGAAGGCGCTGCGCGAGCTTGCCCTCGAGCTCGAGCGCGGCGTCGACGATGATCGGCTGGCGCGGGTGCGGGCCCTGGCGCGGGCGGTGCGGCGTCGGCGCGGCGACGGCCCGGCGCGACAGCGCGCGCTCGAGGTGCTCACCACCGACGAGGTCGCAGCGGTCGCGGCGGTCGCCAGCGCCGAGGCGGTGCTGACCCTCGACGCGGTGGCCGAGGCCGCGCGCGCTGGCGGCTGCTCGCCGATGCGGCCGGCGAACGCGCCGCCGCATACCGCACCCTCGGCGCGCGGATCGCGGCAGCACGCGCCCGGCCGACGCTGCGGGCGCTGGTGGCGGGGCTCGGGGAGGTCGACGACGGCGCCCGCGCCGCCCAGGCCGCCGTGCGCGCGTGGCGTCGTCGCGGTGCCGGCGCTGCTGCCGCTCGCGGCCCAGGGCCTGCACCGGCGCTGCCTGCGATCGCGCGGTGGCGCGCCGAGCTGCCGGTGCGGGCGACCGCGCTCGACGAGCTGCTCGCTCAGGAGCGGCGCGCCCTCGACGACACCCGCGCCCACGCGCTCGCGCTGGCGGAGCTTGGTGGCGGTCGGGTCCGGCGCCGCCTCGACGAGCGGGCGCGAGATCGTGCACACGATCCTGCAGCTCGCCGCGGCGCTCGCGCTCGCGGGCGCTGGACCAGGCGGCGCACCGGTGGCATCGGGCGGTTGGTCGAGGCGCGGGCTCCGCGCCCTCGCGGTGATCGACGCCGCGTTGCCGCGACGCCTGCGCGGCAGCCTGGCCGGCGTCCTCGACGGCGGCGCCGGCGCCCGTGGAGCGCGCCGTCGACGCCGAGCTCACCGGCGCCGACGCCCTGACCCAGGCGCTGGTGCTCGACGGGCTCGGCGCGCCGAGGGCGCGCCCTCACCCGCGACGCCATCGGTCGCGCGGCGGCGACGGCGGGCGCCGCCGGTCCCGGGCCTTGCTGCACCGCCTGCGGGTCGGCGACGATGACGGCGACGTGCCCGGCCAGGTCGAAGCCATGAACGCGCTCGAGCGCGCGGCGCTGCTAAGAGAGCGCCGCGCCAGCTCGCCGAGGTCGCCGCGCGTGCGCGCTGGGCGGCGACGCCGGCGGGCGCGGTGGTGGCCGCCGGCGGCCTCGGGCGCTGGTGCTGGTGGTCGACGGTGCCCTGGTGAGCGCCGACGGCCGGCGCTGGGGCCCCGGCGAGGTCGTCGACGAGCTGGCGCTGGTCGCGCCGTCGCCGGCGGCGGCCGAGGTGCGCGCCGCGCCGGGCGCGACCACCGGCTCTTGCGTCTCGAACGCGACGACTTCCGAGGCGCTGCTCGACGACGTCGCCGGGCTCGGCCGGCGGTGTGCCGCCAGCTCAGGCGCGCGCTGCGCGAGCGCGAGCCGGTCGCGGGGTAGGCGCGCGTCAGCCGCCGACGTACGGCCGCGCCTGCACGATCCAGAAGCGCTCGCCCTCGAGCACCCACTCGACGTCGAGCACCTTGGCGCGGAACAGCGGCATGAACCGACGCACCGCGGTCACCAGGCGCTTGGCCCGCTCCTCGGAGAGGATCACGCCGCCGCCCGGGCTCGGCACCTCGCGCAGGCCGCCGTGCTCGTCGAACACCAGCATCACCGGATCGTCGGACCGGCTGATGATCTTGGTGCCGTCGTTGGTGGCGTCGAAGATGATCTGCTCGGGCACCTTCTGACCCTCGACCACGCGCATGCCCAGGCCCCACTTGGCGTTGATGGTGAAGCCGTCGAGGTCGCTGCGGTCCCACAGGTTGGTGGAGACCAGCACGCCGGCGGCGGTGGCCTTGACCCCGACCTGGATCATCACGCCGGCGAACACCTGCCGGTGATCGATGCCGAACGCGGTGCGCTCCTCGACGGCGCGCAGGTTCCACAAGGAGGCCCACACCGTCTTGATCGCCTCGCCGATGGCGTCCTTGCCGACCACGTTGGCGACGGTGTCGTAGAGGCCGGCGCCGTTGAAGCCCGGCAGGTCCTCGGCGTTGGTCGACGACCGCACGAACACGCCGCGGCCGCCGAGCCGGACCCTCACCCGCTTGTAGATCGCCGCGAGCACCTCGGGGTCGATGGGCGCGGCGACGATGGCCGCGCGCAGCGCCTCGAGCTCGGCCTTGCGCCACGCCGCGTCGGTCTCGAACCGCGGGTCGGCGAGCATCGCCTCGACCTTGGCGTCGAGCCCGGCCTGGCGCAGGTGGCGCACGTAGTAGAAGAATGGCACGCCGAAGCCCTCGGGCACGTCGACCACCAGGTTGGCGGTCACGATCTCGCCGAGGTTGGCGGTCTTGGCCCCGTAGATGCCGGCGTCCTTGGCGCGGATGCGGGTGAGCATCGCCAGCCGCGACGCGCTGGTGTCGGCGCGCGGCAGGTCGACCTTGCGGGCGGCGACCCGCGCCTCGCCGAACGCCTTGATCTCGGCGGCGGTGGCCTCGCGCATGGTGGCGCCGACGTCGGTGACCTCGTAGTACACGACCTTGCCGTCGAGCGCGGCGTAGCGGGCGCGGGCCTCCTTGTCGCCGGCGTTGGGGATGCCCCAGGCCACCGCGCGCAGGTTCACGTGCGACAGGGGCGTGGAGAACGTGGTGGCCAGGATGCCGGCGACCGGGGTGATGTCCGGGTAGCTCTCCTGCAAGAGGACGATGTCGTGGCGATCGAAGGTGAGCGACTCGTAGGGCGTGCCCACCGGCACCACCCGCAGCGGCCCGACCGCGCTGCCGCGGTTGAAGGCCTGGTACGGCGCGGCCTTGTACAGCTCGTCGTTGGAGACGGTGCCGAGTCCGCGCTTGCGGACCTCCTTGGCCACCGCCTCCTGCGCCGGCGAGTCCGGCCGGAAGACGAGGTCGTCGACGAAGAACGTGCCGCGCAGGCGCGCGCGCGCCCGCAAGACGCCGGCGGCGTCGATCTTGTCGCCCTCCCAGAACGACATCGTCCAGCGGTCGACCTTGAGGTGGTGGGTGAGGTAGCCGAGGATGAACTTCGGCTTGTCCCGCTCGTAGTTGCGGTTGTACTCGCGGATGTTGTCGGCGGTCCACGCCTGCCCGAGCAGCACGCCGAGGACGAAGTCGGCGTGCAGGTTGAACAGGTTGACGTCGATGAAGTAGATGTCGTCGGTGGCGAGGTCGATGATGAACTTGCCGATGCGATCGGAGCTCAGCGACTTGGAGTAGCGCTCCCAGGTGGCGGCGTCGGGGATCGAGCGGATGTAGGCGCGCTGGGCGTCGGCGTGCGCCGGCCGGGCAGCGGCGAGGGCCGCGACGACGGCGAGGCACGCGATCACGAGCAGCGGCGGGCGGCGCGAGGCGAGGGGCGGCATCGGCTGGGAGCATAGCCCCCGCCGCCGGCGGTCAGGGCAGCCGGAGGTTGGGGATGCGGCCGTTGGCGTTGGCGCCCTCGCCATTGGGGACGTAGGCCATGGGCACCTCGGTCCCGGTGCCGGCGTAGCGCAGCACCAGCTCGACGCCCTCGGGGTTGCCGTCGCCGACCTCCACCGCCACCACGTCGGCGGTGACCTCGAAGGGGACGGCGTCGAAGTCGCCGCCGCCGCGCGGATCGAAGTGGCGGCTCCAGGTCGCCAGCGTGGTGTCGCCGTCGGCGTCGCGCAGGAGCAGCTCGAAGGTCACGTCGACCGAGGCGGTGATGATGCCATCGCCCACGAAGGTCCACCGCCCGGCGGGGATGTCGCCCCGGAGCGTGAACTCTGCCTCATGGGAGCGCCCGGCCCCCACGCCTGGCGCTCAAAAGGGTGGCGGCTCAGCGGCCTGCAGCAGGACCTCGGTCTCGCTGCCGTCGAGGGCGAGCCACAACACCGACGGGTTCGGGCTGGCGGGCTCGCCGGGGCCGCAGGCGCAGGCGAGGGCGAGGGCGGCGGTGACCGGGGCGACGCGCATGCCTGCCACGCTAGCAGGTCAGGGGCCCGGCGCGAAGACGGCGATGAAGTGGCTGGTGGTGGGGCTCGACTCGGAGACCAGGCGCAGGCCGGCGGCCTCGGCCGCGGCGAGCGCCTTGGCCCGGTGGTAGACGCGGTTGGTGAGCACCAGGCGGCCGTCGGGCGCGAGCTGCCTGGCCGCGGTCCGGAGCCAGGCGGCGGCGTCGCCCAGGTAGTGGTCGACCTCGGCGAGCAGGATCGCGTCGAAGGTGTCGGGCGCCAGGCCGGGCTCGTCGGGGTCGACCCGTCGGGGCTCGACCGCGCCGTCGACGCCGGCGGCGGCGAGCCGGGCCCGCATCAGGTCGAGCACCGCGCCGTCGATGTCGGTGGCGACGACCTTGCCGGTCGGCCCGACCGCGCGGGCGAGGTGCACGGTGAGCAGCCCGGTGCCGCAGCCGACGTCGGCGACCCGGTCGCCGGGGCCGATCGCGAGCGCGAGGACGACCTGATCCGGTCGACGGTCCTGGTCGAAGCGGGCCTGCTCGTCGTCGACGACCTGGCCGGCGTCACGGCGGCTCACGACCGGACCAGGCGCGGTCAGCGGCGGCGGCGCCGAGGCGGCCGGCGCGGCGTCGCGGCAGGCGGCCAGGGCGACCACCGCCGCGAGCGCAAACGAAAACGTCGACGCCGCGGGCACGGCATCGACGGTAGCACGTGGCTCGGGGCGTCGCCCGCGAGCGCGCGGCTCAGGTCAGGGACTGGTTGATGAGGCCGCTGTACTCGAAGGCCGCGACGTTCGCGGCCTGGAGAGCCTCGTCGGCGCGGCGCTTGTCGGCGCGAGCGATGGCGAACAGGGCCGCCGCGGCGGCGCCACGCGCGGTCGCCTGGTTGTTGTAGCCGACCTCGTTGCCGGTGGCCGGATCTAAGCCCATGACGTTGCCCGCCGCCGGGTACCGGCCGAACCAGCCGGTCTTGAGGTAGCGCGCGCCGTACATGTAGCAGACGTTCGAGCCGTCCTGCGTGCCGTCGGGCCACCCGTCGCGATCGCGCGGCTGCTTGGTGGTGTCGCCGTGGATCGTGAACATCGTCGTCTCGCTCATCGCGGTGCCGCTCTCGTCGGAGTTGGCCTGGAGGTCAGCCATGAACCCGTCGAACACGGCCTTGAGCGCCGGCACCGTCGACGTGATGTTGGTGCCGTTGTCGCCGCCGCCGAAGGCGCCGTGCGGGTCGTCGCGGAACACGTCGAGGGCGATGCAGTTGGTGAGGCCGAGCTTGAACGCCTTGACCGCGATGATGAACATCCGGCCGATCGTGGCGACCGCGGCGCGGGTCCCGGCGTTGATGCCGTAGCGAGCGAGGTCGGCCGGGGTGACCGCGAGCTGCGCCGCCAGGTTGGTGCCGAGGAAGCTCGCCGCGTTCTGACCGGTCAGGTAGGTCGCCGTGTTGGTCGAGTTGCCGGAGGCGGCGTTGAGCTGCACGAAGGTCTGGTACTTCTGCTTGTACAGCGTGGCGTTGTCGCCGGCGAGGTCCGACAGCAGGCCCCCGGCCTGCGAGGCGGCGCTGTTGAACAGATCGACCAGGCCGTCGGGCGACTGGATGGTCGCGACCGCGCTGGCGCCCGGGTGGGTGCCGAACACGCCGGCGCCGTTGTCGTTGCTGATGCGGATGGCAGGGACCACCGCGGGCAGGGTCGACTGCATCGCGGTCGCCGCCGCGAGCAGGTTCGAGCTGCCGAAGTTCAGCGCCGAGTCGGGCTCCGAGGTGTGGGTCTGGTTCTGGCCGCACACGAACAGGGTCGGCTGGCGATCCGCCGGCAGCGACGCGAAGGGCGTGTCCGGACCGATCCACAGGGGCTTGTCGGTGCCGGCGGGCGCCATGTTCGGCGTCCCGTTCTTGTGCCACGCGAAGCCCGGGTTATTGGCGCCGGCGATCTCGACGTGCGGCCACAACAGCTGGAACCACGCCAGGCCGCCGTTGCCGGCGACGAGGTGGACGCTGCGCGCGCACGGGTTCTCGGCGGCGAAGGCGACGCCGCGGCCGGCGGTCTTCTCGAGCACCTCGTAGATGCGCGAGCGCGAGACCCCGAGCGCCGCGCCGGTGGCGAGGCTCCACTTGATGAGCGACCGCCGAGACAGCTCGTGCTTGGCGTCGCGCTCGTTCGACTTGAACTTGGCCATGGGGTCTCTCCTCACTCGCAGGTGTGTGCCGCTATCATGACCGCGACGGCAAGTCGCTTGCCGGCCTCGATGGCCGACATGGAGCCGACCGCGACCGCCTCGGTCACCGTCAGCGAGCAGCCCTCGACGTGGGCGAGGGTGGCGGGCACGCCGAGCAGGCACGAGAACGCCGCGGCGTTGCACGCGTTGCCGGCGTCGAACAGCGGCCCGGCGCCGGCGCAGGCCGGGACGGTGCCGGCCTCGAACGCCGCGATGATCTCGGGCGCCGCCGCGACGTAGATGTCGAACAGGCGCGAGGCCGAGGCGGTGGTCAGCGACAGGTTCTCGCGGACCCGGTTGAGGTAGTTCGGCGCGCCCAGCGCGTTGAGGCCCGAGTTGTACAGGCCGCGGGCCGACAGCGCGCCGCCGGCGGTCATGTTGACGCCGCGCGAGGCGAGCAGGTTGTCGATGGTGTCGACCCGGGTCTTGGGGCACGAATGGACCCGCGAGGTGTAGGTCGCGGGACCTTCCTTCTGCAGGCGATCGAGCAGCTCCCAGGCGCTGAGGCCGTCGTTGTCGTGATCGAAGGTGTTGCCCTCGCCGCCGGTGGTGTTGCCGGGCTCGACCGAGCCGGGCGGCGGATCGAGGGTGTCCTCGGTCGCGCAGCCGAGCAGCCCGACCGTGGAGGCCACGAGGACCGTGATGATGTTGTTGGTCATGCGGGTCATGGCTTCTCCTAGAACTTCACGAAGTCGTCGGCGGTGAAGACGTTGAACAGGAGGTCCTTGATCTTGAAGCCGTCGGCGGTGAAGTCGTCGATCTGCTGCTGGATCGTGGTGGTCAGGACGGTCTGCAGGGTGTCGACGATGTCCGTCTTGCCCATGGCCCAGTTCCACGCCCGCGCCACCGCGCACTCGGCGACGTACGGGTCGGTCGCGAGCACCTGGCCCAGGGCGGGCAGGTCGGGCGCCGCCAGGCCGAGGCCGCCACGCGTAGTCCTGTGCGCCGACGAGGTAGTCGGTGAGCTCGGTGACCGGCGAGCCCTCGAGCGGGGTCGGCACCGCCGGGCTGCCCTGGAGCTGACCGTCCTCGTCGTGGAAGGCGAACAGCGGCGCGATGTGGTTCATCGTCGAGTGGCAGTTCGCGCACACCACCGCCGAGGCGTCGGCGAAGTTGATGCGACCGTTGGTCGTGCCGTCGGGCATGTCGGCGAACGGGAACAGGCCGGTGTAGAGCAGGCCGGTGGGCAGCGGCTCGGGGGTCGCCGAGATCTCGGCCGGGAACTTGGTGCAGGCGAAGGTCTCCTGCACCCAGCGCACGCGCCGGAACGCGAGGTTGCCGAAGAACTGCCGCAGCATGCCCGGGTGGGTGAGCAGGCCGGCCTGGACCGCGCCGTTGGTGCAGTCGGCCGGGGTGAAGGTGCCCGAGCCCATGTCGTACGAGCCGCACTGGCCGGTGGTGGCCGTGAAGAGCTGCATGTACGACGCGTTGTCGACCGACAGCTTGGCGGCGAAGGCCGCGGCGCTGGCGTACTCCGGGTCGGCGCCGAGCTTCAGGGTGTCCTGCCACCAGAGGTACATCTGGCGGGCGAACTCCGGCGCCGCGAGGAACTGCTGCACCAGCCCCTCGTAGGCCGCCTTCTGCGCGGTGGCGTCGCCGGCGTTGGCGACCTGGTTGATCTGCGCGAGGGTGGGCAGCTCGCCGGTCAGCCGCAGCGCGGCGATGCGGAGGGCGGCGCTGTAGTTGTACTCGCGCTCCTCGAGCCGCTGGTCCCACTCGTCGATGTTGGCGTCGATGCCGGCGTCGGGCGTGCCCGGCTCGTCATCGCCGCCGCCGCCGCCGCCGCCGCCACACGCGGCAACCGCCGCGCCCAGCAGGACAGCGCCCATGGTCGTACGCACTTGCAGTTTCATGGAGCATCCCTTTCCGCTTCGATCCAAGGAGTGACCGCTGTCCGGTAGTTGTTGAAGTTGGTCATGTTGCCACCGAAGGTGAACGGGTGGCCCGAGCCCGGGGTGGGCGAGAGGAAGATCTGGCTCTGGTTGATGTTGACCGTGTCGATCTGGTTGAGGATCTGCGCGCAGGCGGCGGCGTCGTTGGTGCCGAGCATGCTCATGTCGAGCGCGCCGGTGGCGCTGCCGTTGCCGCCGCCGTGACACGAGGTGCAGTTGTTCTGGAGCTGCGGCTTGGCAACGGAGACGAAGCTCGTCAGCGCCTTGCACTGGCCGGTGGGCGGCGGCTCGTCGTCGGGCTGGTACTCCTCGACCAGCTCGAAGGAGATCTGGAGCTTGTTGGTCGGGGGGAAGTCGGCGAAGCCGGCGGCGCCGCCGCTGAGCGAGGCCGACATGTTGGGCTCGACGTTGGGGTCGGCGTTGAAGAAGCGGTCGATGGAGTCGGGGATGACGTCGGCCTCGGGGTCCGCCGGCACCGACGCGAACAGCGGGTGCACCAGGTGGGCGCCGGTGGAGCCGCCGTTGACCTTGAGCTGCGTGAGGTAGAGGTACGACGAGATCGGCTGGGCGAGGAACGTGATGGTCGCGTCGGCGAGGCCGAGGCTCGCGAGCGGGATGGTGTTGGTGATCGGGTTCAGCGGATCGGTGGTGATGGTGACGTTGATCGGTTCGGTCACCACCAGGGTGACGCCGCCGCCGCCGCCGGCGACCACCGCCTCGGCCTCGAGCCAGGTGAGGATGGCCGAGGCCTCGTTGCTCATCAGCGCGCGGGCGCCGTTGTGCTCGCCCTTGCTGAGCAGGCGGCTCGACGCCGGCGCGTTCATGTTGGTGACGGCGCCGGGGGCGTTGAACTCGAGGATGCTCTGGCGACCCGCGGTGCGGGTGACGCCGGCGAGGTAGTCGTAGCCGCCGGAGCTGGCGGTCGCCGCGTGGCACGACGCGCAGTACTGCAGCGAGTCGAAGGCGCCGTTGGGGTTCTCCCAGGCCTCGCGCGCGGCACGCTGGGCCGGGGTCTCCTCGGCCGCGTCGACGCCGCCGCCACCCTGGATGGTCCCGGTGCAGCTCGCCGCCGCGCCGAGCGCGACCAGCGACACCGCGGCGCGCAGCCGGACCATCGGCAGCGATCGCAGCAGCGTGTTCAGCATCGCTGCCCTCGAGGGTTGCGACGTCCGTGCATCTTGCGAGCTGGCGACCATGCGTTCCTCTTGAGCAAGTGATGTGCCGTCGAGCAGCGGCCTACGGATCTCGGGGAGTGCACTGTGAAAACGAGCTTAAGTGACGGAAATTGGTGATGAAAGTGGGGTTGTGTCCTACATGTGGCGAAGCCTGGGTGGGGGCACTCCCCCCAATGGTGGGGTCAACTGGCCCGAGTCAACCCAGCCGAACTCCGCAGGAAACCGTGACCGAGCGCGCGCTCCCAGCACCGCTGCCCAGCATCCCAGCACCCGGTCGCGAGCGCAAAAAAGATCTCGGTTCGACTCAATCGGGCCGGGGAGCGCGCGCGGCCTCGCGGATCGCGCGGGCGGTCTGGCTCGGACCGTCGGCGCTCCAGCCCGGCGGTCCGAACACGTACGCGAGCGCGGCGCGCAGCGATGGCGCGCGCGCGAGGTCTCGGCCGATCGCGGCGAACTCGTGGAAGGCGACGGTGAGCGGGCGCTGGCTGGTGAGGTCGGTGGTGAGGCCGTAGCGAACCGGCTCGTCCTCGACGGCGAAGGTGCCGAACAGGCGATCCCACACGATGAAGATGCCGCCGTGGTTGCGGTCGAGGTACGCCGGGTTCTTGCCGTGGTGCACGCGATGGTGCGACGGCGTGTTGAGCACCCACTCGAGCGGGCCGAGGCGATCGATGGCCTCGGTGTGCAGCCAGAACTGGTAGAGCAGGCTCCACGCCTGGGCGGTGAAGATCATCCAGGGCGGAAACCCGATGAGCGCCAGCGGCGACCAGAAGATCGGCGCGGTGATGGGCGTGGTCACCGACTGCCGCAGCGCCGTCGACAGGTTGTAGCGCTGGCTCGAGTGGTGGTTGACGTGTGCCGCCCACAACAGCCGGATCTCGTGGTGGCTGCGGTGGAACGCGTAGTAGCAGAGGTCCTCGGCGACGAGCAGCAGCAGCCAGGCGAGGGCGCCGAACTCGGCGACCACGTCGACCACGCGGTGCTGGTAGAGCCACGCGAACCAGGCCAGGCTGGCGAGCTTGATCACCGCCGACACGCCGACGTTGGCCAGCCCGAGCCCGAGGCTGGTGACGGTGTCGACGCCGCCGTAGCCGGTGGCCTCGGCGTGCCGACGCGCCCACGCCCACTCCAGCGCGATGAGCGCGAGGAACGCCGGGATGGCGTAGAGGACGAGATCGCTCACCGCGTCACCGCGCCCCTGGGGCAATCGACCGGGCCGACGAGATCGTCGCCGTCGCGGACCAGCGGCGTCGCCAGCGGCGCGGTGTTCGACAGCGTCGCGAGGCGGCCGGTGACGCGGGTGGTGGCGCCCGCGGCCCGCGCCGGCACCGGGCGGAACACGTCGTCGCGCACGATCACCGCCGGATGAAACCGCAGGGCGTCGAGGCACGGGCCCGCCGTCGTCGACGAGAAGCCCAGCCGCAAGACCCCTGTGTCGCGCTTGATGGCGATGGTGTTGTCGAACAGGAAGTTGCCGAGGCTGTAGGCGATGACGCCGCGGCCGTGGCGCTCGATGCCCTGGAGCACGTGGGGATGATGCCCGATCACGGCGTCGGCGCCGGCGTCGATCCACGCGCGGGCGGCGTCGACGCGCCAGCGCTCTGGTGCCTCCTGGTACTCGACGCCCCAGTGCACGGTGATCACCAGGAGATCATGGGTCGCGCGGGCCGAGCGCACGAGCTGCCCGATGGCCCGGGTCAGGACCGGCGGCTCGGCCACCGGCGGCTCCGGCTGGCCCGGGCGATCGGCGGTGTTGTTGACCGCGGTGGCGGCGATGACGCCGACCCGCCAGCCGCGCACGTCGAAGGTGTCGACGGTGAACCGCGGCGCCGACGGCGCACGCACCGTGCCGACCACGCGCATCCCGGCCTCGGCCACGAGGACCGGGGTCTCGGCGACGCCGTCGCCCCGCATGTCGTACCAGTGGTTGTTGGCGATGGTGACCACGTCGACGCCGGCGCGGGGCAGGGTGGCCAGCCGCGCCGGGGTGGTGACGAACCGCATGCGGGTGCCGTGCGGGCTCTTGGTGGGCGGCGCCCGCATCACCGGGGTCTCGAGGTTGACCATCGCCAGATCGCTGTCCAGGAGCGGCGCCACATCGACGAACGGGTCGTGGCGCTCGGCGAGGATGGCCGCGAACCCGCCGTCGACGAAGCGGCCGAACATGACGTCGCCGGCGAAGGTGAGCTCGACGCGAGGCGCGACGACGGGCGCGGGCGGTGTCGGCGCGGCGGTCGCGTCGGCGGCCTCGTCGGCGGCCTCGTCGGTGCGGGCCGGGGCAGGGGCCGACGGGGCGCGCGCGGGCGGTGTCGTCGCGCTCGGCGCCGCGGCGATCGCATGGGCATCGGCGGCGCCGCGCTCGTCGGTGACCGGCCCGCGCGGGCCGGCGCAGGCCACCAGCGGCATCAGCCCCGCGAGCGCCCTCTTCACCCGGTGATCGTGCGCCCGCCGCGGCGTCGAGGCAAGCCGGCGTCGTCGCGCGGGCCCTGATGGTGGCGGACCATGAACCGGCGGTCACACCTCGCGCCGTCGAGCGCGGCCGCTGAATCGCACCGCGATGCTGACGTCCATCGCTTACCGCCGTCGAACGCCGAGGAGAGGTGCCATGTCCCGCGTGCTCGTCCCGACCGTCGCTGCCCTGGCGCTGCTGGCGCTCGCGCCGTCGTCTGCCGAGGCCCGCGAACGTACGCGCTGGCGCCACCGCGACGTCGGCGCGCGGATCGGCGCGCCGGCGGCGCGCAGCGCGGTCGCCGCCGCCGTCGCCGCGCCGACCCCGATCACGGTGTACCTCCGCCGCGGCGGCGCGACCCTCACCCACGGCTGGGACGACAGCGCCGCCGGGCGCTCGGAGCTGGTGCCGCCAGGCGAGACCGTGCGAGTCCCGGCGTTCGCCGGCGGCGATCGCGCGTGGCAGCGGCTGGTCGGGTGCGTCGCCGACGCATACGGCGACTTCGCGGTCGACGTCGTCGACGAGCGACCCGCCTCGGGCTCGTACATCCTCGCGGTCGTCGGCGGCACCGCGTCGCTGCTGGGCCACGGCGACGAGGTCAGCGGCGTGGCGCCGTGGAACGGCGAGGTCCTGCGCGACGCGGTGGTCTACGTGTTCGCCGACGAGCTCGACGGCGACGACGAGCAGCTCTGCGTCACCGCGACCCACGAGATCGGCCACGCCCTCGGGCTCGACCACGCGGTCCGGTGCGACGACCCGATGAGCTACCTGTGGGGCTGCGGCGAGAAGCGCTTCCGCGACGTCGACGCGCCGTGCGGCGAGGAGGAGGCCCGGCCGTGCGAGGACGGCGGCACCCAGAACTCGTATCGCCACCTGGCCGCGGCGGTGGGGCTGCGATCACGCGACCGGGCCGGCGACGGGGAGCTGCTGCCCACGGGGTGGAATGTCGACGCCGATCAAGCGCTCGCGGCCGACGAGCCAGTGGCCCTCGACGAGGCGCCGCCGCGAGGGCGACGTGGCCGTGGCGGCGACGGTCGCGCGCGGTGGCGCGGCACCGGCAGCGCCGACGACGATCGCCGTCGCGGTGGCGGCCGCCGGGGCAGGCCGACGCCGGTCGCGGCGTCGCCCGACGAGCTGGCCGCCGCCGTCGCCGCGGCGCTCGACGAGCTGGCCGCGGCCCTCGGCGGCGACCTCGAGGCGCTGGCGCGCGAGCCGGCTTCGCGCGCGCGGCCGACCTGATGGTGTACTTCGCCGAGCTCGAGTAGCTACGGCGTCGGCACCGGGAGCGGCTCGCTCGCGAAGGGCAGGCCGTCGGCGCACAGGCTCTCGGGGCCGTCGTCGTAGTGCGCGGCGATGAACGCCCGCAGGTGGTCGGCGTCGACGCAGCTCGCGGTGAACGCCGCGCCCCAGGCCACCGCGGCCACCGCCACCCCGTCGGGCAGCAGCGGATCGGCGACCAGGAGCAGGCGGTGCCGCACCGGCGCCTGGCAGCTCGGATCCGTGGCCGTCTCGTCGATGATCGTGGCCAGCTCGGCGACCACGTCGGGGCACGCCTGATCGCACCGGTAGGCGATCACCACGCCGCCGTGCTCGAGGTTGTGCACCCAGTGCACGCGGTCGAGGGTCGGGTGGTGCACGTCCCACGCGGCCCACGCCGGCGAGTGCGGCCCACTGGTCGGCGGGTTGGTCGTCCAGGCCTCGGCGGCGCCCTCCTCGCGGTGTGGCGACGCGATGGTGGGGTAGGTCGCGATCACGCCGTCGCACACGCCGGTCTCGACCCGGGTCGGCGTCGCCTCCTGGCCGCAGGCGGCGGCGCCGAGCGCGAGGGAAGCGAGCAGCAGCGGGCGCGTCATGGCGCCATGGTGCCACCGCTCGGCGCTGGTCGCGGGACGGTCGGCTGCGGCGAGCTCGATGTGCGTGCCTGCTTGCTGCGCCGGCGCTCGCCACAGTAGCCTCGTCGCGTGCGCGGGGGCCTGGTCGTAGCGGGGGTGCTGGTGATGGCGACCGGGTGCATCCCGATGGCAGCCGGCGTGGGGGCCATCGGCCTTGGCGTGGCCGGCGCGGCCATGGGCGACCGTCCCGGCGGCACCGCCGAGGTGAGCGCCGGGCTCGGCATCTACAGCTACGATCGGCCGTCGCAGCCGGACTTCGACGGGGCCATCACCTACTTCGAGGGGATGGGCATCTACGGCAAGGGCATCTCGCCAATCGCCCGCACCCGCATGCACGTCGGCGCCGGCGCCGACGAGACCTCCGCGCGGGCGTACGACGCCGGGGTCTCCTTCGAGACCGGGCTCGCGCTGCGCGGCGAGCGTGCGGTGGTGCCCTGGTACGTGGCGGTGATGGGCGGCATCGGATCCGACTCCATCGCCGACACGGCGCTCGAGCTGCCCGTGAGCGCCGCGGTCTCGTTTCGCCTGGGCCGCCTGCGGCCGACCCTCTCCACGGGGGTGTCGTGGCGGTACTTCCGCAAGGCCGATCCCTCGGAGCTGCCTGCCGACACCTCCGGCATCGATCGCCGCAAGATGTCGCTCGAGCTCGAGTGGATCAGCGAGCGTCGCCCGTTCCTGATGATCAGCGGCGGTGAGGTCGATGGCCTGTCGGTCGGCATGGTGGCGATCGGCGTGCGCACCGACTTCGCGAAGTTCTAGCGAGCGCGATCGGAGCCAGCGGGGCGCCGTGTCGCCGGGCGCGTCGGTCGGTGGAGGCGCGGTACGGCGCGTCGACGACGTGCCGGTCGTCGTGCTACCTCGGCGACATGATCAAGAAGGCGGTCGTCGACAAGAAGCCGCGCATCTACGGGATGCCGTTCGCGAGCGTGTACCCGGCCTACGTGCAGAAGGCGGAGCGCAAGGGCCGCACCAAGGACGAGGTCGACGAGGTCATCGGCTGGTTGACGGGCTACCGCGGCGCCAAGCTCGCCAAGGCCCTCGCGCAGAAGCTCGACATCGAGACCTTCTTCGCCAAGGCGCCGCGCATGAACCCCAAGGCGGGGCTCATCACCGGCGTGGTGTGCGGCGTGCGCATCGAGGATCTCGAGGATCCGCTGATGCGTCAGATCCGCTGGCTCGACAAGCTCGTCGACGAGCTCGCCAAGGGCCGACCGATGGAGAAGATCCTGCGGGCGTGAGGCGCGCCCGCGCTCACTCGCAGGTGACGACGGCGCCGCTGAGGCTGCCGGCGAACTCGGCGAGCTGCGCGGTGTCGGCGGTGTAGGTGAACGCCTGGCCCGCGAACTCGGCGTCCTCGTAGCCGACGAAGGTGCAGCCGGGCGCGACGCACACCGAGTACGCGGTGTCGTTCTGGTAGCCGAGCGCCTCGAGGTCGACCAGGTCGTAGCGACCGGGCGCCAGCGGCGTGGCGACGCCGGCGTGGGCGTCGTCGTCGAAGATCGCCGCGCCGGTGGCCGGGCAGCCGGCCGGGCGGGCGCTGGTCTCGACGGGCGCGGCGCCGGCGCCAGGGTCGGCAGCCGGCGCGCTCGGCGCCGGGCCGTACGCCGGCGGCGGGTTGTTGGTGGTGGCGCACGCGGCGAGCGCGGCGACGAGGAACAGGGGGCCTTAGACATCGAAACCTCCGATGCGAATGTGGACGCGCAGGATAGGGGGCGGTCGGGATCCACGCCAGACGCCCAGATCGATTTTGCGCGTCCCGCGTTTGCCGTCGGGATGACCACCGAGCCCGGGCCGCCCGCCATCGATCGGCGTCGATACCTCCGCCGTTTCCTCGCCGCGCTGGCGGTCGGCCTGGCGGTGGTGCCGCTGACCCGCGAGCTCGACCGCGACGACGAATCACACCGCGTGTGCCGGGCCGCGGAGCCCAACCAGGTCGAGCCGGCGCCGGCCCCGCCGCTGCGTTCGCGCTGCGCAGATTCCGCGCTGGTGGAGACGCTGGTGCGGCGTTGCCTCGACGCTGGGGAGTGGAGCAACCTGGCGCCGATCGACGCGGAGGTCGTTGCCAGCCGCGTGCGCGCCGGGATCCCGACCTGGGAGGATCAGGGGCTTTGCTGGTTCCCGATCGACGACGACGGTCAGCCTGGCTATCCGAGCGGCATCTACGGCTCCGCGCCGCTCGAGCCCGGCCCCGGCAAGCTTCGCTGCGGCGGCGGGATCATGAACTGACCCGGCCGCGGGCCATGGGCTCTGCGGTCGAGCTACCGTCGCGACGTGCCGCCTTCCTTCGCGATCCTCGCGCCGGTCATCGCCCTCGTCGGGTGGACCCACGTCATGTGGTTGTGGATGTACGCGACGCGCCTGCCGGCGGTGCGCCGCGCGCGGCTGCGCCTCGATCCCGAGGCGCCGCGCGGTGCGCAGATGGCGTCGCTGCCGGCGCGCGTGCGCTGGAAGGCCGACAACTACAACCACCTGCTCGAGCAGCCGACGCTGTTCTACGCCGTGGCCATCGTCCTCTGCCTCGTCGGCCGCGGCACCGGCGTCGACCTCGCCCTGGCCTGGGCCTACGTCGGCCTGCGCGTGGTGCACAGCCTGCTCCAGGCCCTGGTCAACAAGATCGAGGTGCGCTTCACGCTGTTCGCGCTCGGCTCGCTCGTGCTCGTGGCCATGACCGTGCGCGCCGCCGTCGCGCTGGCGTGAGGCGTGCGCGGGCGGAACGCCGTGAGCCGGCCGGCGTCGTCGACGTGATAGGGTCGACGACATGCGCCCCGTGGTCGTCGTCGCTACCCTGACCCTCGTCGCCTGCGGTGGCAGTGGCGGAGGTGGCGCGGCGTCGTCGGAGCCGGTCGGGCATGCGGCCCCTCCGGTGGAGCCGACGGCGGCGTCCGAGCCGACCGCCGAGGCCGAGCCCGGCGCCGACGATGCTCCGACGACCGACGTGATCGCCGAGCTCAGGGTGCCGGGCAGCTCGGGCGGCTTCGCCCTCGCGACCGGCGCGCAGCCCGGTGGTTCGACCGGCGCCGCCGGGTCGAAGCAGGACATCCACGCCGTCATCCGCGCGGCGTTGCCCGACATCAAGGCCTGCTACACCGACGCGCTCCCGACGGACCCGACGCTTCAGGGCAAGGTGCAGGCGTCCTTCCAGATCGAGGCCGGCACCGGGCGCGTCTCGTCCTCGACGGCCACCGGCGTCTCCGCCGAGGTGTCTCGCTGCGTCGCCGACGTGATCCGCGGTCTCACGTTCCCGCCGTCGGGCGACCCGAACGGCACCCTCGTGCACTACCCGTTCGTGTTCAAGCAGACGAGCTGAGGCGCGCGCCGCCGAGCACCCGGGCGTCGCCGAGAGGCGCCGACGCGACGCCTACCAGGTCATCACGTGCCACTCGCTGTCGGGCTCCCAGCACATGTCGGTGCCGGTGAACGAGACCCGGATTAGCGCCAGGCGCGGCGTCGGCGCGACCGCGACGCCCGACAGGAAGGCGCTGTTTTCGCACGTGTCGGTGGGTGGGTCGCCCCACGGGCGCGCGTGGCCCGCGAACCACGCCGGGTTACCGACGGGGCGGGGCGCGGCGCCGGCCACGCTGATGGTCATCGGCGCGGGCGCGGGCTCGTCGGACATGCCCCAGCGCAGCGCCACCTCACCGACGGTGACCGCCCGCGCGACGTCGCCATCCTCGCCCCAGCGCGGCACCTCGACCAGATCGAGGGCGCGCAGGTCGTACCGGGCGTGCAGCTCGACGAGCCGCTCCTTCACCTCGGCCATCACGTCGTCGCTGGGGCCGGGCGCGTCGGCGTCCGGATCGAACACCGGCAGGTCGAGCAGCGCGTGGTCGTCGCGATCGCGCACGCGCAGGACCATGTTGGGCGCGCCGCGGGCGCCATCCTCTCCCTGGTCGGCGAGCACCACCACGCTGCCGTCGCGCGCCACCGCCGGCAGTCCGTGCACCTCGAACCTGCCGGGAAAATAGTCGTCGGTCTCGTCCGCGCGCCAGCTCACCGTCGGCGCCGGCGAGCTCGGCGCGACCACCGGCGCGCGGTGCCCCGCCGGCGGCGTCGGTGCCGCTGGCGCCCGCGCGCCACACCCGCTGGCGGCGAGCGCGAGCAGCGAGCCGAGCATCGCGACGCCTGGACCGGTCCTCGTCATGGTGTCGTGACAACGCGCGCCGGCGGCCGCGTGTTCCCGTGCCTCGACATGGCGGAAGCGCACGGGAATCGAACCCGCCATGCCGCTGCTCGCGCAGAGCATCATCGGTTTTGAAGACCGAGGCCGTCACCAGACATGCTGGCGCTTCCGTCGACGAAGCTACACGGGTCGCGGCGCGCGGGGTAGGCCGTGGTGTGCCTCGCCGGGAGGTGCGATCCGGCACACCGACGACGATCGCGGTGAACACGCGGGCGATGGCGGACGTAGTCCTTTGCGATGCCCGATGCGCTCGACCTGCCGCGACCGGCGTTGCCCTCGAGGGGCGCGCGAGATCTCGACCTACACGGCCACACACGGCGGCGAAAGGAGGCGCGATCGCTCGCGCGGGCGCGGGGGGCTGATGACAATGCCGCGATGAGGACGAACCTGGGGGCGCTCCTGGCGCTCGTGGTAGCGGCGCTGGTGATGGGCGAGGGGCGCGCGGAGGCCGCGAGCGATTGCGAGGGCGCGGCGGCGTGCCGGGCCGCGTGTGACAGCGGCGACGCCGAGAGCTGCACCTCGCTCGGGACCATCTACCTCCGCGGCACCGGCGGGCCGGTGGACACCGCGAAGGCGCTCGCGGCCTGGGAGCGCGGCTGCCACGGCGCGCCGGCCGCGGGGAAGGGAACGGGCAGGGACACCGGCGCCGCCCCGTCCGACGACGCCCGCGACGCGCTCTCCTGCTACCACGCCGCACGGCTCGTCGAGAGCGGCTGGATGTTCGCGGTCCCGCGCGACAGCTGGGCGGCGTACTCCTACGACGCCGACGTGAACAACACCGCGCGCTGCGACGGCGACGACGCGCGTGGGTCCGACTGCATGGCCCTCGCGCTGACGCTCAAGGATCAGTTCGAGCGCAACCCCGACGACTACAAGGATCACTCCACCGGCGTGGCGGCGACCTACCTCGGCTACGTGCGCAACGCGTGTGATCTCGGTGAGGCCGTCGCCTGCAAGCAGCTCAACGACGGCATGTGGGATCTCATCAACCTCGAGGTGCTCGAGTCCGACGAGGTGAGCGCGCTGCAGGGCTTCGCCGGCAAGAAGCTCGGCGAGCTGTGCCTCGCGGGTGATCCGGCGGCGTGCCAGGAGGCGCCCTACCAGTTCTTGCGCGAGGAGCGCAACCGCAAGTCGGTGATCGCCGCGATGACCCGTCGCTGCGACGCCGGCTCGGCGTCGGCGTGCCTCACCCGCATCAGCCTCCTCGCCAACGAGATCGAGAACCCGACCAAGGACGACCCGCTGGTCAAGGAGGTGCTCTCGGTGGTGGGCGAGATGTGCCTCAAGACCCCGAACCCGCTGTGCACCCAGGTCGGCCCCGAGTTCATGCGCGCCGAAGGGCAGCTCGCCGAGCTCGGGGCCTACGACGTGCAGCGCGGGCTCAAGATCCTGCGGGCGCAGTGCGACCTCGGCGACTCCCGGGGCTGCGAGGAGCTGGCCGAGGCGCTGGCCGGGGGCCTCGAGGACGCGGGCATCGCGCCGGATGTCGAGGCGGCCGCCAAGGTGGCCGGCCGGGCGTGCGAGCTGGTGCCCCCGCAGGGCAGCGACGGCACGATGGCGGAGTGCGGCGTGTGCCGCGACTTCCCGAACCTGGCGGAGTGCGAGCTGCGCGCGACCTTCTCCGCGTACCAGACCTGCGCCGCCAACGAGACGCTGGAGGCCTGCGAGCTGGTGGGCGACCGGTTCCGCGAGGGCCGCGCGGTCAAGCAGAGCAACGTCGAGGCGGCCAAGAGCTACAAGAGCGCGTGCGACGGCTCGGTGAAGAGCTCGTGCGCCAAGCTCGACGATCTGTGCCGTGGCGACGACGCCCTCAGCGAGGAGCTGTGCGCGCCGTCGCTGCTCCACACCGACATCTTCTACGAGGCCGAGTGGCAGTTCCGCCAGACCCAGACCGCGACCCTGATGAAGGGCACCGGCCCCGCCGGCGAGGTCGTCGGTGGCGTCGCGGTCACCGCCGGGGGCGGTGGCGGTGGCGGGCCCAGCGTGGGGCTCTCGCGCGGCTCGCTCAACGCCGACCTGGTGGTCTCGATCGTCCTCGATCGCGCGCGGCAGGCGGCGGTGCGGCTGGTGGTCGACGAGCTCACCGATCGCATCGGCCAGCACGGGCTGCGCAGCTACATGCGCGACCTGCTGGCGCAGGGCGCGGGGCTGCTCACCGCCAGCACCAACCTGCGGCGCGACGCCCTCGAGGATCTCGGCATGACCCTGGTGCGCGCCTTCGCGGCGTCGAACCTCGTGCGCACGCGGCTGGCCGACGCCGACGCGCTCAAGGCGGCCGCCGGCATCGGCGTCGTGGTCAAGGAGTGGAAGCCCGAGTGGCTCACCAGCGCCAAGGGCGCGCTCGAGCCCGAGCTCGAGGGCTACCTGGCCGACCTCGCGTACTGGGCGCTCGGCGGTGAGCCGCTGTTCACCCGCGGCAAGACCGCCGGCTCGACGGTGCCGGATTGCCCGTTCACCGACGCCCGCCTGGAGCTGTGCAAGGCGATGGCGACCCGGCCGGCGGTGATCGGCGCGCTGCGCGTCGACGGCATCCTGGCCGCGCTCAACATGGCGCGCGCTCGGCGGCGAGGCCGGTCGACGTCGGCGGCCTGGATGTGCGCCGCCCGATCGAGGCGATGGCGCAGTCCAAGGCGGTGGTCGATTTCGCCGCCACGCCCGGCCTCAACCTCTACGCGTGGCAGGGCCGCATCGTCGATCCGCTGCGGAGCCGCCTGCGCAGCCTGCGCGACCGGTTCGGCGCGCTCGGCCGGCTCGCCGATCCCACGACCTACGCGTCGAAGGGCCCCGACCTGCGCCAGCTCGGGCAGATGGCGCGCCAGGCCCGCGAGCTCTACGAGCAGGTCGACAAGAACGTCGACATCCGGCTCCTGCTCGGCGATTACTCCGGTGACCTCAGCCTGATGCTGGCCTTCGACGGCCGCATCGCGTCGGGCTTCGGCGCCGCCGCGCCGACGCCGGAGGATCTCGCCAAGGCGCGCTCGGAGGCCCTCGCCACGCTCGATCGGCTCGGCTCGAGCTGGCGGCGCGCGCTCACCGCCAAGCTCGAGGACGTCACCGCCAAGATCGACAAGATCATGCGCAGCCTCGACACGCTGGCGCAGAACATCACCTCGGTCACCGCGTCGCTCGGGCACTACCAGCCGCACGGCAGCGATCCGCAGGTGCGGCTCAAGATCGACGGCGTGCCGCTGGCCGACCTCGACGACCTCGCCGAGTCGTTCAAGCCGATGATCGAGGTGCTGGAGTCGCTCGACGACGAGCTCCGCCTGGTCCTGCCGGGGCTCGACCTGCGCGGCGTGAGGTTCGCGCGCTCCTCGACGGTGCGCCTGCTCGGGTTCCTCGATCTGATGGCCCGGGTCGCCCGCGCCGGCGGCATCAACAAGAGCGTGCGCGACGTGGTCGACACGTTGCAGCTCCTCGGCCGCTGGAAGAAGGGGGAGTTCACCGCGCCGCTCTACGACATGCTGCAGCCGGTGCTCGACGTGATCGAGACCCGCAAGCCGATGCCGCTGGAGCAGCTCTTCGCGATCGTCGGCCGGGTCCGGCTCGACGGCCTCGTCACCTCGCTGGCGCTCGGCGACGAGCCGTGCAAGGACGAGACCCGCGCCGAGTGCTGGGTGTTCAAGCTCGCGTACGCGCTGCAGGAGGCCATCTCGCGCGACGGCAACTCGATCCGCATCGACGGCGCCGAGGTGGCCAAGCGTCTCGCGCAGTTCGGCGACGACTTCCAGCGGCGCAACCGCGGCCGCTGGTACCTGCACCTCACCGTCGGCGCCGGCACCATCTGGACCCAGCCGGCGTCGGAGCCCAGCGGCAGCTTCCGCGACGGCCGCATCGCGCCGGTCATCTCCGAGCAGATCGGCTTCGGCTGGGCGTCGCCGGCGTTCTGGAAGGACCGGCTGACCTTCAAGACCGGCCTGTCGGGCTCGGGCCTCTTGTACCGCGCGGTCATGGACAACGAGGAGTCGTCCGCGCTCATCGGCAACCTGTTCGTCGCCGTCGACGTGCTCGACGTGATCGAGGCCTACGCCGCGGTCAACCTGCTGGTGTACCCACCGGGCGAGGCGGGCAACGCCACCTTCCGGCCCGGGGTCTCGGTCGGGCTGTCGGTGCCGCTGTCGGATTACCTCGAGCGGCTGTAGGCGGGCGCCGCCGCGCGGCGCGCCCGGCGCCGGCGCGCCTACTGCGCGTCGACGTGGGCGGCGTACGCGTCGGGCGCCATCAGCCCCTCGGCCTCGCTCGGGTCGGAGCCCTCGAGCTCGATCATCCACGCCGCGCCGTACGGATCGCTGTTGACCAGCTCCGGCGCGTCGCGCAGCGCCGGGTTGACCTTGGCCACGCGCCCCGAGACCGGGGCGTAGAGGTCCCGACACCGACTTCACGCTCTCGATGGTGCCAGAAAGCGCTGGCCCTTGGTGACCAGGTCGCCCTCGCTGGACAGCTCCGTCCAGGTCACGTCGCCGAGCTGATCGACGGCGAACTGGGTGATGCCCACCTGAGCATGATGAGCGCTGCCGACGCTTGCCGCAGCCACTCGTGATCGGTGTACAGGGTCTGGGGAAGGTGCTCATGACAGGACGACTCGCTTGCCGTTTGCCGGAGACGACGGTCGCGACGCGGGCTTGCCGCGGTCGATCGTCGAGGTGCCCGCGGCGGCGAGCCGCCATGGGACGTAGCCCAGCGCGATGGCGCCGCCCACGGTGAGCGCTGGCCCGCCGCTGGTCACGGTGCCGACAGTGGCGTCGCCGTCGAGGATGGCGTAGCCGTGGCGGGGGATGGCGCGGACGTCGTCGGCGACGCAGCCCGACCATGCGACAGGTGAGGCCCTCGGCCTGTTGCCGGCGCAGGGCGTCGGCGCCGAGGAAGTCGCGGCCGTCGAGCTTCACCGCCCAGCCGAGGCCGGCCTCGAGCGGCGAGGTGGTGTCGTCGAGGTCGTTGCCGTACAGCGGCAGGCGCGCCTCGAGAGCTGCGAAGCGTCGCGGGCGCCGGCCCGACCGGCTGGCCGCCGGCCGCCACCAGCGCGGCCCACAGCCGGGGCGCGTCGTCGTTGGCGCACGCAAGCTCGAAGCCGTCCTCGCCGGTGTAGCCGGTGCGCGCGACCACGCAGCGCACGCCGGCGACCTCGGCGTCGGTGAAGGTGAACGAGGGCAGGGCGGCCAGGCGCGGCCCGGCGTCGCCGGCGAGCCCGGCGGTGAGCGCGACCGCCGTCGGGCCCTGCACCGCGATGAGCGCGGTGGCGTCGGACTCGTCGTCGAGCGTGGTGTCGGCGCCGAGGTGCTCACGCATCCACACCAGGTCCTTGGCGGTGTTGGCGGCGTTGACGATGACGAAGAACTCCTCGTCGGACAGCTTGTAGAAGATGCAGTCGTCGACGATGCCGCCGTCGGGCCGGCACAGCAGCGTGTACACCGCCTTGCCCGGCGCCGCCGCCGCGACCGCGTTGCTGGTGAGGCGATCGACGGTGGCGCGCGCGCCGGGGCCGCGCAGCCGCGCCTCGCCCATGTGCGAGACGTCGAACAGCCCGACGCCGGTGCGCACCGCGGCGTGCTCCTTGATGGTGCCGGCCGGGTAGGCGACCGGGAGGTCCCAGCCGCCGAAGTCGATCAGGCGCGCGCCGGCGTCGCGGTGGGCCTGCCACAGGGGCGTTCGCCGTCGTTCGCTCACGGGCCGGTATCCTAGATCGATTCGCCCGAGCCGGGATGCCGCGGTGGCAGTTCCCCGGCGCGCGGCGACCCCATGATCGCCGCCGCCGACCGGCTGCGCACGCCGCTCGGCGCCAGCCGCCCCAGCGCCACCGACAGCTTGTTGAGCAGGCCCGGCACCACCGTCTTCTTGCCGCGCAAGAGCGCCCGCACCCCGACCTCGGCGACCGCCTCGGCCGACAGCATCGAGGCGTTGGCGAGGCGACCGTAGTTGCCGGAGCCGGCGGCCGCGTGGAACTCGGTGTGGGTGCCGCCCGGGCACAGGCAGGTGACGACGATGCCGTCGTCGGCGAGCTCGTAGTGCAGGGCCTCCGACAGCGACAGCACGTAGGCCTTGGTCGCGGCGTAGCTGGCGAAGTTGGGCACCGCCTGGAACGCCGCCAGCGAGGCGACGTTGAGGATGTGGCCGGGGCCGCGCGGGGTGCGCGCGCGGTGCGCGCTGACGAAGTGGTGGCAGAGCTCCACCAGCGCGGTGATGTTGAGCTGGAGCATCTCCAGGTCGCGGCTCCACGGCGTGGTCGCGAAGGCGCGGAACGAGCCGAAGCCGGCGTTGTTGACGAGGAGGTCGACCGGGGCCGACGCGGTGGCCGCCGCCCACACCGCGCCGGCGCCGTCGGGGGCGGCCAGATCGGCGGTGATGGTGTCGACGGTGATCCCGTGGCGCTCGCTGAGCAGGTCGGCGGTGGCGCGCAGGCGATCGCCGCGGCGCGCGGTCAGGACGAGGTCGGCGCCGAGCGCGCCGAGGTGGTTGGCGAAGGCGTGGCCGATGCCAGCCGACGCGCCGGTGACGAGGGCGCGACGCCCGCGGAGCTCGCTCATGCGCCGCACCCTACCGCAGGCACGCCGCCGTCGGCGAGACGTCACCGAGCCGCGGCCTCGCCCTCACGTGTGCGCGGTACCCCAGCGGCATGACCGCTGCCGACGTCGTCCACTTCACCGGCACGTTTCGCTACGCCACCCGCGCCGCCCTCGAGGTCGCCAGCGCCAACGCGCGGCGGCACCTCGACGACGACGAGCTGGCCGAGGCCGGCGCCGACAGCTTCCGGTGCTTCGTCATCGGCGGTGACTCGCTGACCGTCGACCTGGCGATCCCGTGGGCGCCGGGCCCGCGGTTCGTGGTCGCGGCGATGTTCGACGATCTGGCGACGGCTGCCGTCGCTGGCTCGGTCGAGGCGCGGCGTGGCGCCCAGCGGGTCGACTACTTCCCCGCCGGCGACGACGACTGATCGCGGGCGTCGTCGCTACGCCGGGTCGTCGCCGCTGGGCTCGGCGGTCGCGCCGTCGACCCGGGCGTACTCCTCGAGCTTGCGGTACAGCGTCTTGCGATCGAGCCCGAGGCGCTGGGCGGCGCGGGTCTTGTTGCCGCCCTCGTCGTCGAGCACGCGCTCGATGTACTCGCGCTCGAGCTCGGCCAGGGTGAGCCGGCGCGCGGCCGCGGCGGCCACGGTGTCGGGCGCCTGGCGCTCGCGCACCTGCGGCGGCAGGTCGTCGACCTCGATGACGTCGCCGGTGCACAGGGCGACGCCGCGCTCGAGCACGTTCATCAGCTCGCGCACGTTGCCGGGCCAGCGGTGGCCGAGCAGCGCCTGCTGGGCCGCCGGCGCCAGCCGCCAGCGCCGCGGCGGCGTGTGGCGCGCGCCGAGCTGGGCGAGGATGTGCTCGGCCAGCGGCGGCACGTCCTCGGGGCGGGCCCGCAACGGCGGCACTCGACCTGGATGACGTTGGCGAGCCGGTAGTACAGATCCTCGCGGAAGCCGCCATCGGCGAGCATCGACTCGAGGTTGCGGTTGGTCGCCGCGATCACCCGGACGTCGACGCTCTGGGTCTTGGTCGCGCCCAGCGGCCGCACCTCCTGCTCCTGCAGCACCCGCAACAGCTTCGCCTGCAGCGGCAGCGCCAGCTCGCCGATCTCGTCGAGGAAGATGGTGCCGCCGTCGGCCTCGACGAACAGGCCGGGCTTGTCGGCGCGGGCGTCGGTGAACGCCCGCTTCTTGTGGCGCGAACAGCTCGCTCTCGATGAGCGCCGCCGGCACCGCCGCCAGGTTCACCGCCACGAACGGCGCCGCCCGGCGCGCGAGTTGTAGTGGATGGCGCGGGCGATGAGCTCCTTGCCGGTGCCGCTCTCGCCGGTGACCAGCACCGAGGCGAGTGGCGCCGGCGATGCCGATGAGCGCGACCACGTCCTGCATCGCCGGGCTATGGGCGACCAGGTTCGACCACGCGAACTTGTCCTCGACCTCGGCCTGCAGCCGCTCGATCTGCCGGCGCAGGCCCTGCTCGGCGAGCGCCGGTCGCCAGGAGCAGCTCCTCGATCTCGAAGGGCTTGGTGATGTAGTCGTAGGCGCCGAGCTTGACCGCGCTGGCGGTCCGATCGATCGAACGCCCGTCACCATGATGATGTGCGGCGGCGCCGGGTTGGCCATCACGCCGCGGATGAGATCAAGCCGTCCATCTCGGGCATGCGCAGGTCGGTGATGAGCACGTCGACCGGCTCGGCGCGCGCGAGCTCGAGGCCGATGCCGGCGTTGGGCGCGCTCAGCACGGTGTAGCCAGCGTCGCCGAGCTCCTCGGCGAGCAGCTCCCGCATCGCGTCATCGTCCTCGACCACGAGGATGGTCCCGGCGACGTCGCGCTGCACGCCCCGGTGGTAGCACGGCGCGGCGGCGGCGACAGCGGTCAGGCGGCGGCCGGCAGGAACGCCCGGATCACCGTGCCGCTGCGCACCGTGCCGGGCTCGGTCCCGAGGTCGGCGTCGGTGACGTGGCGGCTCGATCCAGCCGTCGTGCTCCTTGACGATGCCCGAGCACACCGCGAGGCCCAGGCCGGTGCCGCCCTGGCCCTCCTTGGTGGTGAAGAACGGGTCGAAGATGCGCTCGCGGATGGGCTCCGGGATGCCGGGCCCGGAGTCGGCGATGGCGAGGCACACGAACGGCTGGGCCGGGCTGCTCTCGAGGCCGGGCCGTGGCCGGGTCACCGCCGACAGCGCGACCCGCAGGCGGCCGCCGGCGGGCATGGCCTGGGCCGCGTTGAGCATCAGGTTGATGAGCACCTGCTGCAGCCGGTCCGGATCGCCGACGATCTGCGGCAGGTCGGGGTCGCGGTCGAGGCGCTGGCGCAGCTTGCCCGACGCCGAGAGCTGCCCGGCGAGCAGCTCGGTGGTGGTCTGCGCCAGCTCGCCGAGATCGAGCCGGGTCTGTTCGTGGCCGACCTTGCGCCGGGCGAAGTCGAGCAGGCGCTGGATGATGCGCGTGATGCGCGCGGTCTGCTCGGCGATGATGGTGGCGTTCTTGACCGCGGCCTCGGCGTCGCCGGCCTTGCGCTGGGTCGAGCGCGCGCGCCCGGCGATGACGCCGAGCGGGGTCCCGACCTCGTGGGCGATCTCGGCGGCGAGCTGACCGATCGTCGCCAGCTTCTCGGTCTGCCCGAGGCGCTGCTCGAGCTCGAGCTTGTCCTGGTTCTGGCGCGAGGTCTCCGCGCGTGACTCGCGCAGCGAGAAGGTCATCTCGTTGAAGCGCGTCGCCAGCCGCCCGATCTCGTCCTCGCGCTCCGACAAGAGCACGTGCGAGAGGTCGCCCTTGGCCACGTCGTCGATGCCCGACAAGAGCTTGCCGATGGGTCGGGTGACGGCGCTGCGCGCCACCGCCGCCACCGCCAGGGTCGTCGCGACGACCACGATCACCACCAGCAGGATCGCGCGGGCGAGGTCGGCGTCGTCGGCGGCGCGGATGGCGGCGAGGTCGCGCGAGACCTCGACCGCGGCCACCACCTCGAGGCCGGGCTCGGCGGCGGCCGGGCGCGGCACCCGCAGCGGCACCGCACACACCACGCGCTCGTCGTCGCGATCGATGAGCACCAGCTGCGGGGCGTCGATCAGGGTCTGCAAGCGGCGCTGCGCCTCGAGGTCGGTCACCGGCTCTCGATCGCGCCGCGGCACCACCGTGATGCTCCAGCCGCTGGCGGCCCGTGACAGGTCTTCGCCGAGGGCCTCGAGGTCGAGCCCGGTCGACAGCCGCGCCTCGAGGGCGCCGCGCACCGCGGTCGCCACCGCGCTGGCCTCGCGCTCGAGCTGCGCGCTGCGCTCGGCCTCACGCCCGCGGACCTCCATGACGGTGTCGACCACCGACACCAGCGTCACGACCACCGCGGTCGCGATGGTGATGCGGGTCGCGACCTTCATGCGCCGGTTTGTACCTCACGCCGGCGAGGCCGCGGGCCACCGGCACACGGCCTGCCTCGGGTGGCCGCCGGCTCCAGCCCGGACGTCAGTGCGTCGACGAGCTGGTGACCGTCGCCGTGACCAGCTCTTCGGGGGTCGGCGAGGGCACCCGGTCGGAGCCGGTCGCCGTGCGCAGCGGGGTGCGGACCGCGCCATTGGACGTGGCCATCGCGTCGGCCGGCTTGCTGATGCGGCGCGAGCTCTTGTCGCCAGCCGCGGCCGACTTGTCGCCGCCGGTCTTGTCTCCGCCGGTCTTGTCGGCGGTGGCCTTGTCGCTGGCCTTGTCGCTGGCCTTGTCGGCCGAGCGGTCGGAGACCTTGTCCGTCGCGGCCTTGTCGGTCGCGGCCTTGTCGGTCGCGGCCTTGTCCGTCGCGGCCCGCTCGCCACCCTTGTCCGCGGCGCGCTCTTTGTCGGCCGGCGCCAGCACCTTGGCCTGGGCCGCGGCCTCGCGCTCGCGCTCGAGCTCGCGCTCCTCGCGGCGCTTGTCGCGCAGGCGGCGCAGGCCGCCGACCATGATCTCGGCGATGAGCTGGTCGTACTGCATGCCGACCGCCTTGGAGATGAGCACGAGGTCGGAGTAGTCCGGCGTCAGGCCGGGCAGGGGGTTCACCTCGAGCACGTAGATGCGGCCCTCGGCGTCCATGCGCAGGTCCACCCGCGCCACGTCGCGGCAGTCGAGCGCCCAGTACGTGGCCCGCGCGATCTTCTCGATGGCCTTGAGCTCGGCCTCGTTGACCTTGGCCGGGCACTCGTAGAAGACGTGCTTCTCCCACTCCTGCTTGACGCCGTAGTCGTAGACCGGACGATCGACCTCGACGTTCTTGAAGCAGATCTCCATCGGCGGCAGCACCCGCGGCGCTTGTCGCCGAAAACAGGCCGACGGGAAGTGAACTCGCGGCCCTTGATGTACTCCTCGACCAAGGCCGGCTGGCGGTAGCGGTCGACGCACTCCTTGATACGGCGCGCAGCTCCTCCTCGGTGTCGACCACGCTGGTCGCTGTCGATGCCCTTGCTCAGCCCTCGGCGTTGGGCTTGACGATGAGCAGGAACTGTGTCCGGCGACAGGCGCTCGCGCGGCGACTCCATGAGCTGGAACTTCGGCGTGAGGATGTCGTGCTGGGCAGCACCTTCTTCGCCAGCGCCTTGTCGAGGGCGATGGCGAGGGTGGCGCTGTCGGAGCCGGTGTACGGGATGCCGAGCAGCTCGCACAGCGCCGGCACCTGGGCCTCGCGGTTACGACCCTCGACGCCCTCGGCGATGTTGAAGATCAGGTCGACGTCGGCCTCGGCGAGCACCCGCGGCAGGTCCGGGGTGGCCTCGAGGTGGACGACGATGTGGCCCTGGCGCGCCAGCGCGTTGGCGATGGAATGGTCTCCGGCGGATCCCCTCGGCCTCGTCGTCGCCGTCGTGGCTGCGCTTGACGTTGTAGGTGAAGCCGACCCGGATCGGCTGGTTGCGGGCGCCGCGGCGGCTGCCGAGCTGGCTGGCGGTGGCGAGGCGGAGCGCACCGCGGCGGCGTCGGATCGCGCGATCGGCTCTGGTAGGTGAGGCCTACCTGCGCGGTCGCCGCGACAGCGACGAGTGCGGCGCCAGCTGGGGCAGGGCGTGGCCTCGAGCAGGCGATGCGGCCCTCGGGGCTCACCCGGAAGTCGAGCCGGCCCACGTCCCGGTTGGCGATCTTGATGACCTCGGTCGAGATCTGGCGCAGGCGGGCGGCGACGTCGCGCGGGATGCCGGCCGGGCAGCGGTACTGCACCTTGGTCGGTCGAGGTTCTTCAGCCGGTAGTCGAAGATGTTGAACGGCCGGTCGGCCGACGCCTCGAGCAGCACCTCGACCGGCATGAGCAGGCCGCTGTCGTGGCCGACGCCGTCGATGTAGCCCATCGCGACGTCGATGCCCTCGATGTGCTCCTCGACCAGGACGCCGTCGAGGTACGCGCGCATCGCGGAGCGGAGCACCTGCGCCTCCTTGGCGTCCTTGACCACCGACACCGCGGCGGCCTGGGCGCCGGAGCTGCTGGCCGAGTAAGGGCCACGCCTGCTCGACCCCTCATGGTGGGCTTGACGATGACCGGGAACGCCAGCCCCGGGCCGCGCTCGACTCGATCTGGTCGTAGTTGCGGACGGTGACCAGGGTCGCCCGCGGGGTGTCGACGCCGGCCCGGCTCACCATGGTGACCCACTTGTCGGGCATGATCGCGTTGGCGTAGGCGTCGGACCCGGTGTACGGGATGCCGAGCTCGTCGAACAGCGCCGGGTAGATGGCCTCGCGCAGCCGGCCGCTGCTGGCCCTCGGCGGTGTTGAAGATGATGTCCGGGTCGATCGCCTGAGGCGCTCGAGCAGGTTCGAGGCCGGCCCCGAGACCTCGGCCTTCTCGACCTCGTGGCCGGCGGCCTCGATCGCGGCGGCGATGCCGCTGATCGTCTCGGCGCTGTCGTACTCGGCCTCCTTCTACCGGAGACGCGCGCACATCGGTGAGGCGGAGGTTGTGGTGAACGCGACCTTCATGCGAGTGTCTGGCCTTGTAACAGGGGGGCTGACAGCGCCGATCAGCTCGTCACCACCGCCGCGTGGACGGGATCGGTCTTGCTAGATCGCGTCACCGCGCGCGCGAATGCAAGACGATTCGGCGAGCAGGATCGGGCGGCGGCCTGCGCCATCGTCGTCGGTCGCCGGTCGCGCGCGGTTCGATAGTGTCGCGCGTTGTCATCGCGCGTTGTCATCGCGCGTCGTCATCGCGCGTCGTCGGTCGCGCATCGCTCTTCACGGCATCGCGTGCGCCGCGCGCGGCCGAGCGCTCCGCGCGCACGCGCCACGGTTCGTGGTGACCTCGGCGCTCGGCGACGCCACCGCGCCTCACCGCCCGGCGCGCGCGACGCGCCATGCGCCACGCCCGCGCGCATCGGCCCGGGCGCCGGCCGCCGACGTCCCCGCGATCCGCGAGGTTTCAAGCGGTTGCTGCCCGCGCGGACCTGGTTGCGCCGAACCGCCGGCTGGTGCGTCATAGCCATCATGAGGCACCGACGCCGACTCCCTGCCACCTCCGGCCTGCTGGCTGGCCTGCTCGCCGCATCGCGGTGGGCTGCGGCAGCGCAGCGCCGCGCACGCAGCCCTCGGCCGGCGTCGCGCCCGCAGTGCCCGTCCGACGACCTCGGCCGCGCCACCGCCACGCCACGCCGAGCGCCGGGCGCCGGCGGCGCCATCGATCCGCGCCTCGGCGAGGCCATCGACCTCGACACCATCCGCATCGAGGTCACCGGCCTACGACGCCGCCGGCGATCCCAAGCTCG
>JAWKQW010000024.1:0-96710 GCA_041389945.1 Kofleriaceae bacterium | reverse complement strand
ACGGGCCGGGGCAGGACGCCGCGGCGGGCGCCTACGTCGACGGCGCGACCTGGGCGCGGCTGGCCGCCGCGGGCGTCGCCGGCGACGCCGCGATCGCCGGCGCCGACGCCGCGACCGCGCTAGCCGCCGTCGACGCCCTGGTGCGCACCGGCCCGACCGGGCTCAACCACGCCGATCTCATGCTGCTCCACCGCCGATGAGCGCGGGGGGGCAGCCCTTTGGCGCCGCCGCGCGTGATATCCCGCCGCTCGTGACCACCTGGACCACGCTGGGCGTCCTCGACTGGACCACCAAGCGGTTCACCGACGCCGGGCTCGACTCGCCACGCCTCGACGCGCAGGTGTTGCTCGCGCACGTGCTGGCCTGCACCAAGGTGCAGCTCTATACCCAGTTCGATAAGCCGCTGGGCGAGGCCGAGCTGGCGCGCTATCGCGAGCTGATCCGGCGCCGGCTGGCCGGCGAGCCCATCGCCTACCTCGTCGGCGAGCAGGAGTTCTGGTCGCTGCCGCTGTGGGTCGACCCGGCGGTGCTGGTGCCCCGGCGCGACACCGAGACCCTCATCGAGGTGGTGCTGTCGGCGCTGCCCGATCGCGCCGCGCCGCGCCGGGTGCTCGACCTGTGCACCGGCTCCGGCGCCATCGCGGTGACGCTGGCCCGGGAGCTGGCGGGCGCGACCGTGGTCGCCACCGACGTGTCGGCGCCGGCGGCGGCGCTGGCCCGGCGCAACGTCGAGCGCCACGGCCTGGCGGCGCGGATCGACGTGCGCGAGGGCGATCTGTGGGCGGCGCTGCCCGCGGACGAGCCGGCCTTCGACGTGGTGGTGTCGAACCCACCGTACGTGGCCACGGGCGTGATCGCGACGCTCGCGCCCGAGGTGCGACGCGAGCCGGTGCTGGCGCTCGACGGCGGCGTCGACGGGCTCGATCTGGTGCGACGTCTCGTCGACGGGTTGCCGGCGCGCCTGGCGCCGGGCGGGCTGGTCGCGATCGAACACGGCTTCGACCAGGCCGACGCCGTGCGAACGCTGCTCGCGCCGTTCGGCGAGGCGAAGACCAAGGCCGACCTCGGCGGCCAGCCGCGGGTCACCTGGCTGGTGCGCGCGCGCTGAGCGCCGCAGGCTTGCTACCCTCGGCCGGGTGACGACACGCGACCTCACGTTCCCGGTCGCGCGCGGTCAAGGGGCGACCTCGTCGCTGGTGTACGTCACCATCGCGGTCGGGCTGGCGCTGATGCAGGCGCTGTTCGTCGCGCGCACCGTCGGGGCGTCGATGGTGGCGGTGGCCGCCATCGGCGGCGGCGCGGCCGCGGTCGTGCTCGGCCTCGCCGGGTGGTGGTGGTCGCGCCGACGCCGGGCGCCGGCGCCGACGGTGGCGTTGCGCGGCGACGCGCTGGTGGTGTCGTGGTGGCCGCAGCCGCTGGCGCTCGGGTCCGCGACCATCACCGTCGGGAGCTGGACCATCGCCGGGCTCGACACCCCGCGCGGCGCCTACCTCGAGGTGGTCGGCGGGGGGCGGCGCCTGCGCCTGGGCGCCGCGGTCGATCACCGGGCCCACGGGGCGACGGGCGCGCCGCAGCACAAGGTCGACGGCGAGCTCGCGCCCGAGGCGTTCACGCACCTGGTGGAGGCGCTGCGTGGTCCGGCGGCGCCCGCGCCAGGCAACCAGGTGGAGCTGGTCGCGCGTCGCAGCGCGCTCGGGATGATGGCGCCGTGGCTGCTGACCATCGTCGGGGTCAGCGCGTGGAGCCTCTTGCTCGCGGCGCTGGTCCCGATCGAGCGGCTGTCGAGCACCCCCGGCGGCATGCTGCTGGTGTTCGGGCCGATCGTCGGTGGCATCGGGGTCGGGATCGCGGTGACGATGCGCAAGGCGGGGCGGGCGCGGCGCCCGGCGCTGGTGCTCCAGCTCGACGACGACGGCGTGTCGCAGTGGCGGCAGGGCGTGCTCGAGGCGTCGCGGCCGTGGGGCGCGCTGCGCGTGACGCGCGCCCGCTACGAGCTGCGCAGCCGCTACTACCAGGCGACCTTCCCGGTGATCGAGATCGCGCCGCGCGCCGGCCAGGCCGGCGACGTGATCCGGGTGGTCGGCTGGGATCGCGGCGTCGCGTGGCCGGACGCCACACCGCGCCGCTACCGCGCACCGCCGTACCTGCTCGAGGCCGCGAGCTGGCGGCGCCTGGTGCGCCTGCTCGGCTCCCACCTCGACTAGCCGCGCGCCGCTTCCCCCGTACCCGTGCCCGTGCCCGTGCCCGTGCCCGCGTCAGTGCTTCTTCTGCTGGCGCCGTCGCCGCACCACCACGAGCGCCACCACCACCCACGGCGCCGCGTCGCCACCGCCAAGCCCCTCGCCAACCGCGCATGCGCACCCATGCCGGCGACTCGTCACCGTCCCCGGCCCGGCCACGCGCTCGCCGCCGAGTTCGCAGCCTTCGCTCAGCCCTGCCGCGCACGCGCGCTCGAGGTAGGCGCCGGCGCGGGCGTCGTCGCGCGGCAGGCCGCGGGTGCCGTCGTACATCTTGCCGGCCTCGAGGCAACCGAGCGGATCGAAGCCGTCGCACGCCGTGCCGAACCAGGTCGCGGCCTGGGCGGGGGAGGGGGGCGTGCCGACGCCGTCGCGGTGGAGCGTGCCGAGCACGTAGGCGGCGTGGGGGTCGGCGTCGGCGCGGTGGACGGCGACGTCGAGGGCACGCTGGCGCAGGCGCGCCAGCTCGGGCCCCGCGGCGTCGTCACGACGGAGATCGGCCAGCTCGCGGCAGGCCGTCGCGTCGCCAGCGCCGCATCCGCGGCCGTACTCCTCGGCGGCGCGGGCGCGATCGACGGCGAGCCCGCCAGCGCCGCGGGCGCGCAGCCAGGCGAGCCCAGTACGGCCGTCGCTGGCGACGTCGGTGCATGCGGCCGAGGTGGCGGTGGGCGGCGTCGGTGTCGTCCTGGTGCACGCCGATGCCGTGCTCGTACATCGCCGCGACGTGGGCGCAGCCCGACGCCGCGCCGAGGTCGCACGCGCGCTGGAACGCGGTGGCGGCGCCGGTGACGTCCCACGGCAGGCCGCGGCTGGCGTAGCGCGCGGCGCCGAGGCGATCGCAGGCGTCGGCGTCGTCGCCGTCACACCCGCGCTGGTACAGCGCGGCGGCGACGTCGAGCTTGCCCTCGCGCGCGCGGGCCTGGCCGAGACGGCCGCACGCGGCGATGAGGCCGCGATCGCAGAGCTGCTGGTAGCGGCGGGCGGCCTCGTCGATCGCGGCGACCACGCCGATGCCCTCGAAGTAGGCGTCGGCCACCCGCAGGCAGCCGGCCGCGTGGCCGGCGGCGCAGGCGTCGCGCCAGCGCCCGATCGCGGCGGCGGCATCGACGGCGCCGAGCGCGCCGCTGGCCTCGACGTTGCCGAGCGCGACGCAGCCGGCGGCGACGCCGCGATCGCAGGCCTCCCCCAGCTCGCGCGCGCGGGCGGTGCGGGCGCCGGCGTCGGGCTCGCGCTCGATGAGGCGCGTGACCTCGTCGCAGCTCGCGTCCACCTCGTAGAGGCAGGCCCGGGCGTGGGCGCGCGCGGCGAGGTCGAGGTCGCGATCGGTGCCGTCGCCGACGGCGGTCATGCGGCCCAGGCTCTCGCAGGCGGTGGCCGACAGCAGGTCGCCGGTGCCCTCGCAGCCGGCCAGGTACTTCGCCACCGCGCCGGGCTTGTCGACGGCGACGCCGGTGCCGTCGCGGCGCATGTCGCCGGCCATGTCGCACGACACCGGCCAGCCGACCGCGCAGCCGGCGTCGAAGTAGGCCAGCGCCCGTCGACGATCCGGGCGGACGCCGCCGTCCTTGCCCTCGTAGAGGAGCCCGGCGGCGGTGTGGCACGACGCCGGATCGTCGCGCTCGCAGCCGCGCGAGGCCAGGGTGAACGCGCGGGCGCCGTCGCCGAGCGCCTGGGCGGCGCGGCCGCAGCCGGCGGCCTCGGTGCCGCGGCACGCGCGCTCGTAGGCCACCGCGGCGGCGCCGAGATCCGTGGTCGCGCCGACGCCGTCGCGCAGGCGATCACCGAGCTCGAGGCACGCCTTGGCCCGGCCGGCCTCGCACGCCCGGCTCCACTGCGTGGTCGCACCGACCTGATCGACGGGGCCGCCGACGCCGGTGGCGAGGAACTGGCCGACCAGGCCGCACAGCTGGGCGTCGAGGTCGCACCCTCGTCGGGCGGCGGCGGCCACGCGGGCGTGATCGGGGTCGGGGGTCTCGAGGATGGTCAGCGCCAGATCGTGGCAGGCGCTGGCGTTGTCGAACTCGCGGCAGGTGCGATCGTAGGCGGCGATGGCGCGGGCCTTGTCCTGCCGGGTGCCCTGGCCGTAGTCGTGCGCGATCGCGACCCGCAGGCACGCGTCGCCGGAGCCGCCGTCGCAACCCTGGTCGAAGGCGCGGAACGCGGCGGCGAAGTCCTGCGGCGTGCCCTGGCCGCGCGCGTGCTGCAGGCCGAGCACGAAGCAGCTCCGCGACGAGCGCGGGCAGTCGGGCGTGAGCAGCGCCAGCGCCCGCGCGAACAGCGGCGCCGCGGCGTCCGGCGCCGGCGCGCCGAGGGTGCCGTCGACGAGCCGCTCGGCGGCGTAGTAGCAGGCGCGGCCGGAGCCGCCGTCGCACGCGGTGCGCCAGATCGGCATGGCGCCGGCGTGGTCGAGCGAGCGCACGTGCAGGTCGGCCAGGTTCAGGCACCCGTCGAGGTCGCCCAGCGTGCACGCGCGCTGGTAGAGCGACATCGCGGCGGTGTTGGCCATCGTGTTGCCGTCCTGGATGGCGCGCACGAAGCCCAGCGCGTTGCACGCCGGCGCGTGCTCGGCGTCGCACGCCGCGGTGAGCAGCGCGATGGCGTCGTCGAGGGTGGCGGTGGCGCCGGCGTCGCCGAGGCGGTTGACGATGTCGAGCGCCTGGAAGTACTTGTCCTCGGGCGACTGCCGCTTGACCTTGGGCTTGGCGACGCAGGCGCCGACGCTGCGGTTCCACACCTGGCCGCGCGGGCAGGTGCGATCGAGGGCGCGCGCCGGCGACGCGAGCAGGAGCAGCACGGCGACGACCACGAGGTGCGGCAGGAGCTTGGGCATGGAAGGAGCGCTCGGGGCAGGGCGCGGCCGACGCCGCGCGGTCAGGGCGAAGCCGGTGGCTCCGTCGGGATGGTGAGGGCGCAGCGCACGCCGATCTCGGGATCGTGGGTGGTGATCCGCGCCTCGACCCGGGCGTGGATGGTGGCGTACCAGCCGGCGGTCGGCGCCACCGCGTAGGACGCGCCGCGGATGATCTGGCGACCGGCTGCGGTCTGGGTCGAGGTCCACTCGGCGACGTTGCCGAGCATGTCGCACAGGCCCTGCGGCGTGCAGTCGCCCTCGGTGGAGCCCGGGGGCGCCGGGCCATCGCGCTCGCCGGTGCGCAGCGCCGCCGCGCTCGGCCGCTGCGGGGTACGCCGGGCCGCGGCCTCCCACTCGAGCTCGGTCGGCAGCCGCTTGCCGAGCGCGGCGCACGCGGCGAGCGCCTCGGCGGCGGTGACGTTGCGCGCCGGCGCCTCGGGGCCGTCGCCGGCGACGCCGCCGACGCGGTCGTCGCGCAACGCGTCGCGCGGCTCGCCGAGGGTGAGCTCGCGCAGATCGATCGCGAAGGCCTCGAGGGTGGCGCGCTGCGCCGGCAGCGCGTCGTGGTTGGGGGCGTCCCCGGCGCCTGGCCGAGCTCGTAGTCGGCGCCGCGCATGTACGACATGCCGTCGGGCGTGCGGCGTCGACCCGAGAGCCGGGCGTCGGGCGCCGCGGCGTCGGGCGGGACCACCACGACCGGGGTGGCGTCGGGTGGCGCCGGCGCGGTCGCGGGGCCTCGGCGGCGCGCAGCGCAGGCCGGCGGCGCCGAGCGCGGCCACCGCCACGACGCTACCGACCACGAGCCCGCGCCGGCTGCGCGGCGGTGGCGGCGGCGCCACCTCGGGCGGGGTGATGCTGACGCGCGGCGTGACCTGGGGCGTCGGCCGCGGCGTCGGCGAGCTCAGCGTGGGCGCGGTGCCGACGCCGCCGCCGGCGTCGCTGGCCAGCCGCACCGGCGGCGCCGACACCGTCCCGGCCCGGGGCAACGCGGCCAGCAGCGCGTCGCGCATGGCGTCGGCGTCGGCGAACCGCGCGCTGGCCTCGGGCGCCAGCGCCCGCTCGACCACCGCGTACACGCCGTCGGGAAGATCCGCGCGCAGCTCGCGCAGCGGCTGGAACTCGCGCACCAGGATCATCGTCAGCACCTCGCTGACGCTCTTGGCCGAGAACACCGCGTGGCCGGTGAGGGCCTCGTAGAGGATGACGCCGACGGCGTAGACGTCGGTCCACGGCCCGATGTCGCCGCGGTCGCCAGCGACCTGCTCCGGCGCCATGTATGCCGGCGTCCCCATCAGCGCGCCCGACTGGGTCAGCCCGGTCTCCGGCGTCTGCGTGCGCGCGATGCCGAAGTCGAGCACCTTGGCGACCTCGCCGTCGTCGGTCTCGGCGAGGAAGATGTTCTCCGGCTTGAGATCGCGGTGCACGATGCCGGCGCGGTGAGCGGCGCCCAGGCCGCGCAGCGCGCCGTCGAAGGCGAGCCGGACCCGGTCGAGCGGCATCGCCATCGGCGGCGGGTGGATCTCGGCGCGCAGGGTGTGGCCCACGAGCAGCTCCATCACCAGGTACATCGTGCCGTCGGGCTCGGTGCCGAAGTCGAGCACGCCGACGGCGTGGCGCGTGCGCAGCGCGGCGATCGCGGCCGCCTCGCGCTGGAACCGGGCGCGCGCCGAGCTGTCGGCGGCGGCGGCGGCGTGCATCAGCTTGAGGGCGACGTCGGCCTGGGTGTCGGGGTTGCTGGCCCGGTACACCGCGCCCATGCCGCCGACGCCGATCACCGACTCGATGCGGTACTTGCCCACCGTGTCGGAGGTGAGCAGCACCGCCTCGTCGGTCGGGCATCGCTTCCAGTCGGCGGGGTAGACCGACCTGCACGACGGGCAGAACACCGTCCGAGTCTACGCTGCCTCGGTGGCGCGCGCCCTGGGCGGCGGCGGGCAGAACGCGTCGACGCCGCTGGCGACCGGCGTGGCGGCGCCGTAGCATCGGCGGTCGATGCCAGGACGGTTCGTGGGCGTCGCCGCCGCGGCGGTGGTCGCCGCGACGACGGTCGCGGGCGGGTGGCCCCGGTTCGCGGCGGCGGCGCCCGACGAGCCGCCGGCGGGCGTGCCCGACGACGAGGCCCAGGTGCCGGGCTCGCCGGTGTCGGCGGGGCCGTCGCCGTGCTGCCGCCGCCGCCGCCGAGCTCCCCCGCGCCGCCGCCGCTGGCCCCGACGCCGGCTGCGAGCGAGCCCCCGCTGCCCGACGATCCCGCCGTCGCCCGCGAGGCGATCCGGCTGGCGTGCGAGCGGCGCCTTGCGGCCTGCGACCCGGTGGCGCTGCTCGGCTCCCTCGAGCGCGCCGCCCTCGATCGCGCCCTCGCCAAGCGCGGGCTCACCGTCGAGCCGCAGCCGTGGGGCAAGGTCGTCGGCAAGATCCACGTGGTCAACCTGCCGGTGTTCGGCCCCGGCGATGGCTTCCTGCGCGCCTTCAACGTCTTCCACGTCACCTCGCGCGAGTACGTGGTCGAGCGCGAGGTCATCCTGCGCCCGGGTCAGGTCTGGGATCAGGACGCCGTCGAGGAGACCAGCCGGCGCCTGCGGGATCCGGTGACCACCACCCTCGCGGTGGTGGTGCCGGTGGTGACCGCGACCCCCGGCGTGGTCGACCTCTTGGTCGTGACCCGCGACATCTGGAGCCTGCGCCTGAACTCGAACTACCGGTTCGAGGGCGGCACCTTCAGCTACCTGAGCCTGTCGCTGTCGGAGAACAACTTCCTCGGCAGCCACAAGCTGGCGGCGGCGGTGTTCGAGATGGATCTCGGCACCGTCGGGGTCGGGCCGCTGTTCATCGACAAGAACGTCGCCGGCCGCCACCTCGATCTGCGGGTGCGCGCGGCGGCCCTGTTCGGCCGCGACGAGCTCTTCGGCGGCGACGGCCTGGTCGCCGAGGGCTCGAGCTCGACGGTGTCGCTGTCCCGGCCGCTGTGGAAGCTCGACAGCCGGTGGGGCGCCGGGGTGTCGTGGACGCACCGCTACGCGATCGCCCGCGAGTTCCAGGGCACCTCGCTGCGCACCTACGACGCGCCGGAGACCGCCGTCGACGACGCCCTGCCGTGGAAGTACGAGCAGCGCGACTTCACCCTGGCCACCAGCGTGGTGCGCGGGTGGGGCGGGCGCTGGAAGAAGCGGGTCACCGTCGGCCACAACCTCGAGAACCAGCGCCCGACGGTGACCGACGACTTCACCGGCGACGCCACCCTGCGGGCGGCGTTCGTGCGCGACGTCTTGCCGCGCAGCGAGTTCAACTCGGTGGTGTTCGCGAGCTACCAGCTGTTCGAGGCGCGCTACCGCGAGTACCGCAACGTCGGCAGCTTCGACCTGGCGGAGGATCTGCAGCTCGGCCTGTCGACCAAGGTCACCCTCGGCGCCGGGCTCGAGGCCATCGGCTCCGACGCCAACTTCCTGCGCGGCTCGGCCAGCGCCGGCTACACGTTGCCGTGGCGGCTCGACGGCACTCTCGGCCTCAGCACCTCGGCCTCGGTGCGGCGCCAGGGCGGCGAGCTCATCGACGGCTCGACCTCGGTGACCGCGCGCCTGGTGTCGCCGCGGCTGCCGGGCTTCCGGGTGGTGGCGGAGGCGCGGCTGTCGGCCCTGTGGAACGAGACCCAGAACCGCTTCCTCGCCATCGGCTCGGAGGCGGGGCTGCGCGGGTTCGCGATCAGCGAGTTCACCGGCCAGCGCAAGGTCAGCGGTCAGCTCGAGGTGCGCAGCGATCCGGTGCCGGTGCTGTTCACCCGGTGCGGCCTGGTCGGCTTCTACGACGTCGGCGGCGCCACCGACCGGCTGCCGTCGCTGGCGCTGCACCACGACGTCGGCCTGGGCTTCCGCATCCTCATCCCGCAGCTCGCGCAGGAGCTGATGCGCCTCGATCTGGCGGTGCCGCTGGACGGTCGCGCCGCCGGGCGGCCGCGCCTGGTCGCAGGCTTCCAGTCGGAGTTCTGAGGCCCGCGCCTCAGCCGACCGCGATCTCGGGCACCGTAGCGGGGACCTCGAGGGCGCAGCCGGTCGCGGCCACGATGTCCGCGACGGCGACGCCCGGGGCGCGCTCGCGCAGGCGCAGGCCTCCGCCATCGGGCAACACGTCGATCACCGCGAGGTCGGTGACGATCGTGTGCACGCAGCGCACCCCGGTCAGCGGCAGCGCGCACCGCGGCAGGAGCTTGGGCGAGCCGTCCTTGGCCACGTGCTCCATCATCACGATCACGCGGCGCGAGCCGGCGACCAGATCCATCGCCCCGCCCATGCCCTTGATCATCTTGCCGGGGATGGTCCAGTTGGCGAGGTCGCCCTCGGCGGACACCTCCATCGCGCCGAGCACGCTGACGTCGACGTGGCCGCCGCGGATCATCGCGAACGAGGTGGCCGAGTCGAAGAACGCCGAGCCGGGGAGGGCGGTGACGGTCTGCTTGCCGGCGTTGATGAGATCGGGATCCTCGTCGCCCTCGTACGGGAACGGCCCGATGCCGAGCATGCCGTTCTCCGACTGCAGCACCACGTCGATGCCGGCCGGGATGAAGTTGGCGACCAGGGTCGGCATGCCGATGCCGAGGTTCACGTAGTAGCCGTCGCGCAGCTCCGCGGCGACGCGGCGGGCCATCTCGTCGCGGGTCATCTTGGCCATGGTCAGCTCCGCTTCCGGGTGGTGCGCTGCTCGATCGGCTTGTCGTACGAGGTGCCGACGAAGATCCGCTGCACGTAGATCGAGGGGGTGTGGATGGCGTCGGGGTCGAGGCCGCCGATGGGCACCAGCTCCTCGACCTCGGCGATCGTGACCTTGGCCGCGGTCGCCATGATCGGGTTGAAGTTCTGCGCGGTCTTGCGGAACACCAGGTTGCCCCAGGGGTCGCCCTTCCACGCCTTGACGATGGCGACGTCGCCGCGGATGGCGCGCTCGAGCACGCACTGGCGGCCGCCGAGCTCGCGGGTCTCTTTCCCCTCGGCGATCTGGGTGCCGTAGCCGGTCGGCGTGTAGAAGCCCTCGATGCCGGCACCGCCGGCGCGGATGCGCTCGGCCAGCGTGCCCTGCGGGCACAGCTCGACCTCCAGCTCGCCGCTGAGGAACAGCTTCTCGAACACCTTGTTCTCGCCGACGTACGACGAGATCATCTTCTTGACCTGGCCCTGGGCGAGCAGCACGCCGAGGCCGGCGTCGGTGGTGCCGCAGTTGTTGCTGACGATGGTCAGCCCCTTGGTGCCGCGGCGGGCCAGCTCGCGGATGCAGTGCTCGGGGTTGCCCGAGAGGCCGAAGCCTCCCGCGAGGATGGTGACGCCGTCGGTGACGTCGTGCAGCGCGGCGGCCGCGTCGGCGAAGACCTTCTGCATGGCTCGCAACCATCACGCGACCCAGGTACACCTGTCAACGCGATGCGCCCCGGCGACGTGATCGAGCTCGCCGTCGACGGCCTCGCCGCCGGTGGCGCCGGCGTCGGGCGCACCGCCGAGGGCCGCGTGGTGTTCGTGCGCCGGACCGCGCCGGGCGACCTCGTGCGCGCTCGGGTGACCCGGGTCCGGCCGCGGCTCGCCTACGCCGAGCTGATCGAGGTGGTGCAGCCGTCGGCCGAGCGGGTCGTGCCGCCGTGCGCGCTGGCGGCCAGCGGCGCCTGCGGCGGTTGCCCGTGGCAGCACGTCGAGCTGGCGGCCCAGCGCCGCGCCAAGCAGATCCTCGTCGAGCGCGCGCTGCGCGGCGCGGTCGCCGGGGGCCTCGTCGTCGAGCCGGTGCGCACGCCTGGTCCGGCGCTGGGCTGGCGCCGGCGGGCCCGGCTGCACGTCGAGGCCGGCGTCGTCGGCATGCGCGCCGAGGCCTCGCACGCGCTGACGCCGGTGGCGCGCTGCCCGCAGCTCGAGCCCGCACTCGACCGCGCGCGGGCGGCGGTGGCCGCGGCGGCGCCGCCCGACGGCGAGCTGGCGCTGCTCCTGGGCCACCGCGGCGAGGTCGCGGTCGCCGTCGACGCCGCCTGGCCCGCGGCCGCGGCGCTCCTCGGCACCGCCGGCATCGCCTCGATCGTCGCCGGCTCGACGGTTCACGGCGCCGCCACCGTCGAGGTCGACCCGGGCATCGCGGCGCGCGCCAGCGACTTCGCCCAGGCCTCGCGGCCGGGCAACGACGCCCTCGTCGCCGAGGTCATGGGTGCGCTCGGCGCCGGTCCGGGGCGGCTGCTCGAGCTCTACGCCGGCGCCGGCAACCTGACCCGGGCCGCGGTGGCCGCCGGCTGGGAGGTGGTCGCCTCCGACGGCGCGCGTCCGCCGGGGCCGCACCCGGCCGCGCGCTTCGTCGCCGCGCCGGCGGCGCGCGCGGTGGAGCGCCTGCGCGGCGAGCGCTTCGACGCGATCCTCATCGACCCGCCGCGGGCCGGCGCCGCCGACGTGATGCCGGCGCTGGCCGGCTTCGGCGCGCGCCGGCTGGTCTACGTGTCGTGCGACCCGGCGACGCTGGCGCGCGACCTCGATCGTGTCGCCGACGCCTGGCACGCCGAGCGCGCGGTGCCGCTCGACCTCATGCCGCAGACCGACCACGTCGAGGTGGTCGTCACGCTGGTCGCGCGCGATCGGTAAGCCGTCAGCCGTCGGACGACGCCGGGGCCAGCGCGTCGAGCACGCGCCGCTGATCGACCTCGCTGGCGAACCAGTCACGCGGGTACGCGTGGGCGCGGCCCGCGGCCTCGACGATCAGCACCGGGGCGGTCTTGAGCCAGGGCGTCTTGTGGCGCAGGAGGTAGGCGGCGCCGACCTGATCGCGCGGGTAGCGAACCACGCCGGGGCGGCTGCGCGCGCGCGGCAGCTCGACCTGATCGCCGCCGATGCGGATGCGCCCGGCCGGGTACACGTAGCCGAGCACCGCGTACGCGCCGGCGATCGCGGCGATGACCAGCAGCCCGACGCCGATCCACTGCCCCACGGTGGCCAGCTTCCACACCAGCAGCACCCCGGCCACCAGGCAGAAGGCGATCCAGCCCAGGCCGCGCCCCGGCGTCGCCACCAGGTCGACGACGGTGCCGTCGCTCACCGGCGCCGCGTCGTCGCTAGGCGCGGGTCCAGTCGCGGGTGAGTCGGGCGACGCGGGCTCGGATCTCGCCATGGGGGATCGTCGTGAGCCGGCCATCGGCGACGACGAGCCTGCCATCTACCACGACGTCGGTGATGGCGCGAGGCGACAGCGCGTAGACCACGTTCTTTTCCAGCGCCACCGTCGGCCACAGCGACAGGTCGTCGAGGTCGAGCAGCACCAGGTCGCAGCGTCGGCCCGGCGCCAGGCGGCCGACCGGCAGCCGCAACAGGTCGGCGCCGCCGGCGGTGCCCTGGTGCAGGACGGTGCCGGCGTCGATGGCCTGGCCGTCGATCCGGTGCACCTTCTGCAGGAGCGCGGCGGTGCGCATCTCGTCGAACACCGACACCCGGTTGTTCGAGCAGCCGCCGTCGGTGCCGAGCCCGACGGTGACCCCGCGCGCCGCCAGGTCGACCAGGTCGGTGACGCCGTCGCCGAGGAACATGTTGCTGCCCGGGCAGTACGCCAGGCCGCCGCCGCGCTCGGCCAGGAGCGCCCGCTCGGCCTCGTCGAACCAGCAGCCGTGGACCGCGATCATCTGCGCCAGGTCGACCGGCAGCGCCGCCACCGCCGCCAGCGGGCGCGCGCCGAACCGGGCCAGCGAGTCCTCCACCTGGTAGCGCTCCTCGGCGAGGTGGATGTGCCACGGCACGCCCGCGTCGCGCGCACACCCCGCGCCCGCCTCGATCATGGCCGGGGTCGCCCCGTGCTGGCTGTGCGGCGCCGGTTGCACGCTCACGCGTCGACGGGGCGAGCGGTCGTGGTGGCTGCGGTGCAGCGCCTCGAAGTTGGCCACCGCCTGCGGCACCGTCTCGCGGTAGGCCGCCGGCGCGCCGTCCCAGTCGTAGAAGCAGCGCGCGAGCACGATGCGCATGCCCAGGTGCTCGGCGGCGGCGATGGTCGCGGCGGCGTGCTCGTTGCCCTGCGCGTTGAGGTAGTAGAAGTCGCACACGGTGGTGACGCCGTGCAGCAACATCTCGCCGAAGGCGAGCAGCGCAGCGGTGTACATCCCGTCGGCGTCGAGGCGCGGCGAGTAGCGGTACAGCGCGCGATCGCGCCAGGTCAGGAAGGGCAGGTCGTCGCCGATGCCGCGCAGGAGCGACTGGAAGCTGTGGTTGTGGGCGTTGACCGTGCCCGGCACCACCGCGTGGTGCGGGAAGTCGTGCCGGGTGGCACCGGCGGCCCGCGGATCGGCCTCGACCTCGGCCGGGTCTCCGATCGCGACCAGCTCGCCGTCGACGGCGAGCAGCGCCGTCGGGCCGCGGGTGGCGCCGTCGATCACCGCGTGGGCCGCGGTCACAAGGAGGGTCTCGCCCATGGCTGCGACTCTACCGCCGCGGCCGGCGCATCACAGACAGCTCCGCTCGATCTGGTACAGGTCGTAGCCGCCGGCCCCGCCGGCCTGGCTCGAGGCGTAGACGATCGTGCGCCCGTCGGTGCTCCACGCGGCGTCGCGCTGGTCGCCGTCGGCGGCGGCGGGCGCGAACGGCGTGGGCGCGCTGAAGCCGGCGCCCTGACGGTCGGCGACGTACAGCTTGAAGGCACCGCCGCCGATCCGGCGCGACAGCAGCACCTGCTGATCGTCGGGGCTGCGGGCCACCGCGACGTCGGTGGCGCCGGACGCCGACAGGTCGTCGACTCGCGAGGCCAGGAGCCACGAGCCGGTCGGCGACCCTCGGGTCGAGCGGTAGATGTCGGCGTCGAGGCCGAACCGCTCGCTCGAGAACAGGATCTCGAGGCGGTCGGCGCTCAGCGACGGCGATCGATCGGAGCTGTCGTCGCTGGCGCCGCCGGTGGCGCCGGGATCACGCAGCTCGATGTAGCTGTCGGCGACGGCGAAGGGCGCGCCGGGCACGGTCCGCACCATCTCCTCGATCAGCAGCGGCCCGCCGCTGACGTCGGCGTACCAGAGGGTGAGGCCATCGTCGCTGAGCACCACGTCGACGTCGTCGCCGAAGTCGCTGTTCAGGTTCGCCACGGCGGCCGCGGCGTCGAAGCCAGCGGCGACGTCGGCCCGGGTCGCCCGGTACACGTCGAGCGTCAGCCCGGTGCGGTCGCTCGAGAAGAACAGCTCGCGCCGATCGGCCGACAGCCACGGCCCGAGCTCGTCGTCGGCGGTGTTGACGCCGGGCAGCGGCGTCGGCGTCCCCCACGGCCCGAGCACGCACGGCCCGCCGTCGATCGAGGCGTCGAGCCCGCTGGTCGCGTCCCGCCGGGCGCCGTCGTCGAGCAGGCCGCCGCCGTCGTTGCCGCCACCGCCGCCCGGGTCGAAGCCGAGGCGGCCACACCCGCACGCCAGCACCACGATCCACGCCGCCCGCACGTCCCGACGATACCGCAGCCGTCGCGAGCGTGGCGCGTCATCTCGACGGCGCCGGCCAACTTCGCTACCGTGCCGCGGTGCTCGTCGACGATCTGCGTGTGATCGGCTCGCCACAGACCGGCAAGGTCATGGCGGCCGAGCTCATCCGGGTCGCGACCCGGGCCCTGGGCCGGCGCCCGCCGGAGCCGCGCAAGGTCGGCACCGGCCAGCTGGTCTATCCGTTCGACGCCGAGCTCGCGCCGGCCGCCGTGGCGTACCTGCGCACGCCGACCGGTGGTGCGCGACCTGTACCGGTCGAGCGCGCGCCGCCTCGAGCCGCTGTACGCCGAGTTGCTCGCCGACCTCGCCGCCGATGCCCGCACCTGGTTCCACCACGCGCGCACGCTGTCGGTGGCGGTGCGCCGGGTCGGCGAGTTCGCCGCCGGCGAGCGCCAGCTCATCGGCACCGTCAAGAACGCGTTCGTCGACGCCATGGCCGCGCGCGGGCACCACTTCACCATCGATGCGGCCGCGCCCGACCTGCCGCTGGTGGTGCGCCTCGACGACGACGGCAGCGTCGTGGTGTCGCTCGACCTCGGCGGCGCGTCGCTGTCGCAGCGCGGCTGGCGCCGGGAGCAGGGCGCCGCGCCGCTGCGCGAGCACCTCGCCGCGGTGATGCTGATGCTGGCCCGGTTCGATCCGCGCCACGACGTGCTCGTCGATCCGATGTGCGGCGCCGGCACCATCGCCATCGAGGGCGTGCTCGCGGCCCGGGCCCCGGCGCGCCCGCTGACGGCGGCCGGGCGGGCGCTGTCACCGCGGCCGTGCACCGACGCGCTGTTCGCCGACGCCCAGCCGGTGGTCATCGCCGGCGATGCCGACCTCGACGCCTTGCTCGCGGCCAAGGCCAACCTCGCCGCCGCCGGCGTCGTCGACGACGTCGTCCTGCGCCGGGCCGACGCCCGCCGCCTCGATCGCGGCGAGCTCGCGGCCCTCGCCGGCGAGCGCGGGCGGCGCGCCGACCGCGGCCTGGTGCTGTGCAACCCACCGTACGGCGAGCGCCTCGGCGGCGACGAGCTGCTCGAGCTCTACGCCGACCTCGGCGACGCCTGCCGTCGGCTCGGCGCCGGCTGGCGCGGCGGCTTCCTGGTCGCCAACCCCGACTTCGAGCGCGCGTTCGGCCCGCCGCCGCGCATCAAGAAGCCGCTGAGCAACGGCAACCTGCGCGCGTACTTCTTCCTCTACGACTTCTGAGCGCGGCGGCGGCGCGCCTACTCGTCGCCGGCGGCCCAGGCGCTGATGAGCTCGAAGTCGTCGATGATGCGCGAGTGGTAGTGGCCCCAGGTGTCGCTCACCATCACCACCGAGCCGCGCGACAGGGCGGGCGTGAGGTACAGCGCGTAGTAGCGCGCGCCCGACATGTCCTCGACCTCACCGACCATGTCGAGGGGCAGGCCCGACACCGGGCACAGGATCTCGCAGCGGGTGCCGGCGGCGATGTCGGTGAACCCCTGCTTGCGGCCATCGCCGTGGATCGGCGAGAGGTGGATGAGCCCCTCCTTGCCACCGGCGCGCAGCTTGAGGGTCACCGCCGGGTGGCCGTCGAAGGTCACGTCGCTGAGGCCGACCAGGTTGTCGCCGCGCGGCCCGAAGGCCTGGGTGACGATCACGATGGCGTCGGCGTCGCCGTCGCGGATCTCCACGTTCGGCTCGCTCACCGCCCGGTGGTTGCCGGTGACGCGCAGGTTCTGGCGGTCGATCGGGTCACCCATGGCCCCCAGGTGGCCACGCTTCGGCGCCCAGCGCAAGGGCCGCCTCGTCGGGCAAGGCCGGCGGCGGCCGAGATCGGGGCCGGCCCCTGGATCTCGCGTCGACGCCGGTGCGGGCTCGGCCGGGCCTGGTAGAACCCTGCCGTGACGACGACCGACCGCCCCGGTGAGTTCTCGAACCGCCACATCGGCCCGCGCGCCGCCGAGGAGGCCGCCATGCTGGCCGCCCTCGGCTACCCGTCGCTCGACGCGCTGACCGCCGATACGGTGCCGGCCTCGATCGCGCTGGCGCGGCCGCTGGCGATCGGCGAGGCGCTGTCCGAACACGAGCTGCTCGAGGAGCTCAAGAACCTCGCCGCCGACAACCAGGTGATGCGCTCGTTCATCGGCCAGGGCTACTACGACACCTTCACGCCGCCGGTGATCCTGCGCAACGTCCTCGAGAACCCGGGCTGGTACACGCAGTACACGCCGTACCAGGCCGAGATCTCGCAGGGCCGGCTCGAGGCGCTGGTGAACTTCCAGACCATGGTGTCGGACCTCACCGGGCTCGGCATGACCAACGCGTCGCTGCTCGACGAGGCCACCGCCGCCGCCGAGGCGGTCACGATGTGCGTCGAGATCGGCGAGCGCAAGCGCCGCGCGTTCTGGGTCGATCGCGCCACCCACCCGCAGACCCTCGCGGTGATGCGGACCCGGGCCGAGCCGCTCGGCGTCGAGCTGCGGCTGGGCGACCGTGCCGAGCTCGAGGCGGCGCTGGCCGCGGGTGACCTCGCCGGTGTCCTGCTCTCGCAGCCGACCACCGACGGCCTCCTCCACGACGACCGCGCGCGCATCGCCGCCGCCCACGCCGCCGGCGCCCGGGTGGTCATCGCCTGCGATCCGCTGGCGCTCACGCTGCTGGCGTCGCCGGGGGAGCAGGGCGCCGACATCGCGCTCGGCAGCACCCAGCGCTTCGGGGTGCCGATGGGCTTCGGCGGCCCGCACGCTGCCTTCCTCGCCGCCAAGGAGGAGTTCCGCCGGCTCATGCCGGGGCGCATCATCGGCGTGTCGCGTGACGCCGCCGGGCGCCCGGCCTACCGGCTGGCGCTGCAGACCCGCGAGCAGCACATCCGCCGCGAGAAGGCGACGAGCAACATCTGCACCGCGCAGGTCCTGCTCGCGGTGATGGCGTCGATGTACGCCGTCTACCACGGGCCCGAGGGACTCACCGCCATCGCCACCCGCACCCGCGACCACGCCGCGATGCTGGCCGCCGGCCTCGCGCGGCTCGGCTGCGCGCCGCGCGCCGGCGCGTACTTCGACACCCTGCGGGTCGATCTCGACGAGCTCGCCACCGCCCGGGTCCTCGCCGCCGCCATCGAGCGCGGCTACAACCTGCGCCGCTACCGCGCCGACGACGGCGGCGCCGGCGTCGGGCTGTCGTGCGACGAGACCACCACGCCCGGCGACGTCCACGCCGTGCTCGAGGCGTTCGCGGTGGCGCTGGGGCGTGACGTCGACGGCGAGCTCGGCTTCGAGGTCCCGTCGCTGGCCGGCGCCACCCCGGCGTTGCCGGCGGCGCTCGTCCGCACCACGCCGTTCCTCACCCACCCGACCTTCCATCGCTACCGCAGCGAGCACGAGATGCTGCGCTACCTCACCCGGCTCGCCGCCAAGGACCTGTCCTTGACGACGTCGATGATCCCGCTGGGCTCGTGCACGATGAAGCTCAACGCCACCGCCGAGATGCTACCGGTGACGTGGGCCGAGTTCGGGCGCCTGCACCCGTTCGCGCCGGCGGAGCAGTGGGGCGGCTACCGCGCGCTCTTCGATCAGCTCGAGGCGTGGCTCGCCGAGATCACCGGCATGGCGGCGGTGTCGCTGCAGCCCAACTCCGGCGCCCAGGGCGAGTACGCCGGCCTGCTGGCGATCCGCGGCTACCTGCGGGCGCAGGGCCAGGGCCAGCGCGACGTCTGCCTCATCCCGGCGTCGGCCCACGGCACCAACCCGGCGAGCGCGGTGATGGCGGGCTTCCGCGTCGTCGGCGTGGCCACCGCCGCCGACGGCACCATCGACCTCGCCGACCTGCAGGCCAAGGCCACCGCCCACCGCGACGCGCTCGGCTGCGTGATGGTCACCTACCCGTCGACCCACGGCGTGTTCGAGGAGGGCATCCGCACGCTGTGCGAGATCGTGCACGGCGCCGGCGGGCAAGTGTACCTCGACGGCGCCAACATGAACGCGCAGGTCGGGCTGTGCCGTCCCGGCGACATCGGCGCCGACGTCTGCCACCTCAACCTGCACAAGACCTTCTGCATCCCGCACGGCGGCGGCGGCCCGGGCATGGGGCCGATCGCGGTGGCGCGCCACCTCGCGCCGTACCTGCCGGGTCACCCGCTCGCCGCCGCCGGCAGCCAGCCGGTCGGCCCGGTGTCGGCGGCGCCGTTCGGCTCCGCGTCGATCCTGCCCATCTCGTTCGCGTACATCGCGATGATGGGCGCGGCCGGCCTGCGCCGCGCGACCCAGGCGGCGATCCTCGGCGCCAACTACGTCGCGCACCGGCTCGCGCCGCACTACCCGGTGCTCTACACCGGCGCCCGCGGCCGGGTCGCGCACGAGCTCATCCTCGACTGCCGCGGCTTCAAGAAGTCGGCCGGCGTCGAGGTCGACGACCTCGCCAAGCGCCTGCAGGACTACGGCTTCCACGCGCCGACGATGTCGTTCCCGGTGCCGGGCACGCTCATGGTCGAGCCCACCGAGAGCGAGGGCCAGGCCGAGCTCGATCGCTTCTGCGACGCGATGATCGCGATCCGCGCCGAGATCGCGGCGATCGAGGCCGGCACGATGGATCGCGCCGACAACCCGCTCAAGCACGCGCCGCACACCGCCGCCGCGCTCACCGCCAGCGCGTGGCCGCACGCCTACCCGCGCGAGCAGGGCGGCTACCCGCTGCCGTACCTGCGCGAGCACAAGTACTGGCCGCCGGTGGCCCGGGTCGACAACGCCTACGGCGATCGCAACCTGATGTGCACCTGCCCGCCGGTCGACGCCTACGCCGAGCCACCGTCGCCGTAGCGCAGGCGGATGGCGGCGGCGCGGAACCCGAAGATCCGGCGCAGCTGGGCGCGCACCATCACCCGGTCGGCGAGCGCGCCGAGCGGGCCCAGCGGCGACGCGTAGTACACGTGGTCCTCCATGATCGTGCGCTCGCCGTCGGCGATGAAGTGGTGCTCGTGCCACCACGCGCGGTACGGGCCGCGGTGCTGGGCGTCGACGAAGTAGGCGTCGGCGGGGCGCGCGACCTCGGCGGGCGCCGGCGCGCCGGGCGGCTGCCACGCCTCGATCACGGTGCGCCAGCGGAACGGCACCCCGAGCACGCGCAGGCGGTAGTCGATGGTGGTGCCGGGCGCCATCGCGATCGGGCGCGGCGTCTGGATCTCGAACGCCATCGCCGGCGGCACCAGCAGGTTGAGGTTCTCGGCGGCGGCGAAGAAGCGCACCACCTGGGCCAGCGGCGCGTCGAGCACCGCGCGCGCGCGCAGCACCTCGCGCGGGCGTCGCTGGCGCAGGTACGCGCTCGTCGGCGCCTCGCCGCGCCCGAGGCGCCGCACCGACACCGCCGGCGCCGAGGTCAGATCCGCGAGGGCGCCGTCGAGGTCGGCGAACCGGAAGCGATGGTCGATGGCGGCCAGCGCGCTCGGCACCACCCGCTGGCTGCTGGTCAGGACCGACGCCGCCTCGCCGAGCAGCGCGCGCAGGGCCAGCCGCGGCGCCGGGGCCCACGCCGGTCGATGCAGCGCGCGGCCCAGCGCCCGGGCCAGGTCGCGCTGGCGCGCCGGCTGCGGCGCCACCAGGTTGACCGCCCCGTCGAGGCGGGCGTCCACGCTCGCGCGCACCAGGGCCTCGACCAGATCGTCGAGGTGGATCCACGGCACCCACTGGCGGCCGCCGGCGATGGGCCCGCCGAGGCCGAACCGGGTGAGGCGGGCCAGCGGCGCCAGCGCGCCGCCCTCGCGACCGAGCACCACGCCGATGCGCGCGAGCACCACCCGCGCGGCGTACGGGCGCGCCGCCTCCGCGGCGGCCTCCCAGGCCACGCACAGCTCGGCGGCGAAGCCGCGCCCAGCCGGAGCGTGCTCCGACAGCACCTCGTCGCCACGGTCGCCGTACAGGCCGACCGCGCTGGCCGAGACCAGCACCGGGCGACGGGCGGCGCCGGCGTTGGCCGCCATCGCGGCCACCAGCCGCTGGGTGGTGTCGACCCGGCTCGCGCGCAGCGCCGCCTTGCGGGCGCGGGTCCAGCGCCGGCCGACGATGGGCTCGCCGGCCAGGTTGATGACCACGTCGGCGTCGGCGATCGCCGCCCCGAGCCCGGCGTCGTCGTCGACCCGGACCAGGGCCACCCCGGGGCCCAGGGCGGCCCGGGCCCGGTCGGGATCTCTCACCCAGGCGGTCACCTGGTGGTGGTCGCGGGCCAGGCGCAGGAGCAGGGCGCGCCCGACGAAGCCGGTGGCGCCGGTCACCAGGAAGTTCACCTCGCTTGGAGGCTCCCGGCCGCCCCCGCGTTTCATGGTGAAACCTCCAGGCCGGTTCGCTCGTCGTACCCTGCGACGAACCGCGATGCCCAAGGCCCTGCTCACCACCAACGACGTCGCCGAGCTGCTCGGCGTCGGCACCACCAGCGTCAAGCGGTGGGCCGATAGCGGCGCCTTGCCCTGCGTGAAGACGCCCGGAGGCCATCGCCGCTTCGAGCGCGTGGTGGTCGAGGCGCTGCGCGAGCACGGGCTGCCGGTGGAGGACAGCGGGCCGGTCGAGGCCGCGAGCTGGGTCGATCGCTGGCTGCACGTGCTGGTGCACCAGACCGGCCCGCTCGACGCGTACCGCCTGCTCGTCGGCGAGCGCCAGCTCCACGACGACTGGTGGCAGACCTGCGATCGCGTCGGCGAGGTGCTCGTCGCGCTCGGCGAGCGATGGGTCACCGGCGACCTCACGCTGGTCGAGGAGCACATCGCGTCGGAGCGGCTGGCACGCGGGCTGGCGCGGTGCGCCGAGGCGTTCTCGGTCATGGCCGGCGCGCCGGTGGCGCTGCTGATGACCGCCGAGGGCGACGAGCACGTGCTCGGCCTCCACATGGTCGAGCTGGGCCTGCGCGAGCTCGGCTGGACGGTGCGCTGGGTCGGGCGCGCGGTGCCCATCCGGCACGCGCTCGAGTACCTCGGCCACGAGCGCATCGACTGCGTGATCGTGTCGGCGTCGAGCTACTCGACCGATGCCACCCTGATGGCGGACCAGGTCGAGCGCATCGGCACCGCGGCGACGGCGGCGGGCGCCGCGGTGATCTTCGGCGGCGCGGGCGCCTGGCCGGCGGCGCCCGAGGTCGGCACCCGGGTCCACAGGCTCACCGAAGCGCGCGACGCGGTGCGCGCGCTGGGCCGGCGCGTCGACCTCGCGGTCACTGGCTGAGCGGCGGCGGCATCGTCGCGCGTGGCAGGATGATCACCACGCTGCGCTCGCCGCGCTGCCAGCTCACCGGGCTGGCGCCGACGCCGGCGACCAGCGGGAACCACGGCTGCTGGCGCGACGCCGGATCGGCCTCGGCCAGCTCCGGCACGATCAGGTCGAGCTCGACGAAGCGACCGCCGGAGGCGGCGTCGACGTCGGCGGCGTAGCTCCACTCGGCCAGGGACGATAGCGGCGTGCGATCGTTGTGCAGGGCGCCGCCGTACACCGCGATCCACGGCCGCGACGCCGGGTCGCGATCGCGAAACGCGATGGCGCTCTGGGCGATGCGCCCGAGCTCGCGGGTCACCAGCGTCAGCAGCGCCTCCGCGTCGATGCCGCCCGTCGGCGGCGCCACCCGATCGTAGTCGTCGCACGCCATCGTCAGCGCGTGCACCTTGACGCCGGCGAGCTGGGCCGCGGCGATCTGGTTGGCGAGCTCGGCCTTGGTGGCGTCGGGGCGGTGCATGGCCTGCTCGATGCGCGCGCTGGCGGCGGTGCCCTTGGCCGCGCACCGGCGATCGACGATCCAGGTCTCGAGCACGAGGTCCGACAGCCGCGGCGCCAGCGCCGGCAGCACCTCGGCCTGGAACCGCGCCAGCGCCGAGGTCGCCGTCGTCGGACGGTCCGCGCGCACGTGCAGCTCGCCGAAGCCGAGCACGCGGGCCTCGGCGGGGATCGAGGCCAGCACCGCGGCGGCCAGGTCGACGTGGCGCTGGTGCGGGGGCAAGGGCGGTGCGGCGTCGAGCGCGAGGGGCGGCGCGACCGGGGACGGCGAGGGCGCCGCGCTCGGCGCGCCAGCGTCGCAGGCCGCGCCGAGCGCCCCGACCAGCAGCGCCGCGGCGACGAGCGAGGTTCGCGACGACACCGCGAGGAGACACCGGCGGCTCCGCCAGGTTTCACCCCCTGCGCCGGCGCTGGCTCCCCGGTGGGCTACAGTGGTCGACGTCATGCCACCCAAGGCCACCGATCTTCGCACGATCCCTCTCTTTCGCGACTTCGGCGATGGAGAGCTCGCCGAGCTGGCCGCCCGCTTCGAGGCCGCCACCGAGGCGCCGCTGTTCGAGGTCGGCGACCCCGGCGTCGCCCTCTACCTGCTCACCGCCGGGGAGGTCGTGCTCGAGGTGCCCGGCGACGACACCTACCGGCTGCGACCGCCGGCGCTCATCGGCGAGCTCGGCGCGCTCACCGGCATGCCGCGCACCAGCACCGCGCGGCCCGAGCCGGGCGCGGTGGTCTGGCGCGTCGCCGCGAAGTCGCTGCAGGCGTTGCTCGCCGACAACCAGGAGCTCGGCGTGCGCTTCCTGGTCAACCTGCTCGATCTGGTCGCCGACAAGGTCCACCGCGATCAGCGCCGCATGGGCGAGCTGCGCGGCACCGTCATCCGCACCCAGAAGGCGCTCAAGCACCTGCGCGAGCTGGTGCTCGAGGCGCCGGAGACGCCGCTGTCACGACCGGTGCACGACGCGGTCGAGGCGCTGGTGTCGACCAACCGGCGGGTCAACTACCGGGTGCAGCCGCCGGCGGCGCTTGCCTCGCGCCTGCGCGTCGACGCCGGCACCTTCGCGGTCACCGAGCTGTCGCGCAGCCACCTCACCGCCACCTGGCGCGGCCTGCCGCCCAAGGTCGGCGACTGGCTCGCCGGCGTGGCCGAGCTCGCCGGCACCGAGGTGCCGGTGTCGGGCAAGGTCCACCGCGTCGACGGCGGCAAGGTCACCCTCGAGCTCGACCTGTTGATCGAGGAGTTCGCGGTCGCCCTCGAGGGCTACCTCACGCGAGTGCAGCTCCTCGACGTCCTCGTCTAGCGCGCCCCGCGCGCCGAGCTCAGCTCGCCGGGGTCTTGGGGGCCGACTTCGACTTGTCGGCGGTCTTGGTGGTGTCGCCCTCGGTCTCGGCCTTCGACTTGGTCTTGTCGGCGGTCTTGTCGGCGGTCTTGTCGGCCGCCGGCTTGTCCTTCTTGGCCGTGGTGGGCGCCGCCGGCGCCGAGTCGCCGCCATGGCCCGGGCAGGCGAGGGCAGCCGGGGTGGCCACGGCCAGGGTCACGGCGAGGGCGAGGAGCTTGGCGAAGGTCTTCATGGCCGCAAGCGTGACCGCGCAGAGGCCCGCTGGCAAGCGCCAAGCGCGGCCTCAGATGAGGGTCGCGACCCAGGCCACGCCGACCCAGAACCCGACCGCGGTGCCCAGGCCCGAGAGCACCGCGATGAGCAAGATGCGGGTCACCGGGTTGCGGCGAAACCCGCGGAAGGTCTGGATGTCCTCGGGGAGCTGCTCGCAGTCGCGCACGCCGGGGCGCCGCCGCCACGCCTCGACCACGCCGACCACCATGCCGGTGCCGAGCAGCGGGTGGATCGCGGCGATCGGCGCCACCACCAGGGCGGTGAGCACCGACAGCACGTGGCCGCCGCCGAGGGCGGTGAGCAGCGCGGCGCCGACCCCGGTCGGCACGATCCACGCGAGCATCATCTCGGTGAGGCTGGCCTGATCCGAGCGGCGCCAGAAGTACACCAGCGCCGCCAGGAACAGCGCCGGCAAGAGCCACTTCACCGCGGTCCACACCCGCGACGGCGGCGGCAGCCGGTCGAGCACGGCGCGATCGATGGCGCTGCCGAAGTGCTGGCGGATGCCCGGCACGTGCGCCGCGCCCACCACCGCCACCACCTCGCGGGCGCCGGCGCCCTCGGCGCGGATGCCGTCGGCGAGGTAGAGGTCGCGCTCGTCGATGAGCGGCCCCTTGATCTCCGGCATCGCCCGCGACAGCTCGGCCAGCATCTCCGAGAGCGTGTGTTGCTCCTTCATCGCCTCGATGTCGTCGGCGGTGAGCGGATCGCCGGCGGCCTTGCCGGGCCGGCGCGGATCCGGCGCGGCGCCGTCGTCGCCGAAGCCGACCACCACCGAGGCCAGGAGCTGGCTGCGCTTCCACAGGCCGACGTTGGCCCAGGTGCGCTTGAGGGTGACGTTGACGTCGCGATCGACGAGCGCGACCCGGGCGCCGACCTCCTCGGCGGCGGTGATCGCGGCGAGCAGCTCGGCGCCGGGGCGCACCCCGAGCGCGGCGCCCATGCGGCGCTGGTACGCGGTGAGCGCGAGGTGCGCGAGCAGGTACAGCGTGCGGCCCTCGCGCACCACCTTGAACACGTCGAGGTCGCGGAAGCTCTTGTCCTGGGTCAGCGCCTCGAACCGCGCCTGGCACAGCTCGACGCACACCACCTCGGGCCGGACCCGGCGGATCACCTCGCCGACCTCGGCGACGCTGCGCGCCGAGACGTGGGCGGTGCCGACGACGTGGAAGCGGGTGCCGTCCTGGGTCAGCTCGAGAGGCGCGGGACCGTCGCTCACCGCCTGGGGCATAGCACGGCGTCGCCGCGGTCGCGGCGGGCCGCCGGCGCGCTACAACCCCGGCATGTCCGACCCCGTCCCGACCACGCCGACCGACGCCCAGCGCACCGAGATCGAGGCCGCGGCGTTTCGCCGGCTGGTGGCGCACCTGCAGGCGCGCACCGACGTGCAGAACCTCGACGTGATGAACCTCGCCGGCTTCTGCCGCAACTGCCTCGCCAAGTGGTACCGGGCCGCCGCCGAGGAGCGCGGCGTGGCGCTGCCCGACGCCGACGCCCGCCAGGCGATCTACGGCATGCCCTACGACGAGTGGAAGTCGCGGTACCAGAAGTAGCCATGTCGAGCCCCACCGCGACCTCGCCCTACGACGCCATCGGCGGCGACGCCACCGTGCGTCGCCTGGTCGATCGCTTCTACGATCTGATGGACACGCTGCCCGAGGCGGCCACCGTGCGCGCGATGCACGCGACCTCGCTGGCGTCGAGCCGCGACAAGCTGCACCTGTTCCTCACCGGCTGGCTCGGCGGTCCGCAGGTGTACGTCGAGCGCTACGGCCACCCGCGGCTGCGGGCGCGCCACCTGCCGTTCGCGATCGGCACCGCCGAGGCCGCGGCGTGGATGCGGTGCATGGCGCAGGCCCTCGCCGAGATCGTCGACGACGCCACCGTGCGCGACCAGCTCGCCGACGCGCTGGCGCGCCTCGCCGATCACATGCGCAACCAGCCGGGCTAGGGGGTGTCCCTGTTCAGACCGTCGGCTGCGACCGACGCATTTCGGGCGCTTCCGGGCGTACGTCCTCGCTCGCTCGTCACGTGGGGCCACCACGCTCCTCCCTGCGCTGCGGGCGTGCGCCCGCCATCACCTCGAACTGCGTGGTCTCGCTCGACGTTCTGAATAGGGACACCCCCTAGCGCGCCGCGGCGCGCTCGAGCGGCGCGGCGCCGACGGTGCCGAGCGGCACGAAGGCGCCGTCGTTCATCGCCACGTACGGGCGGTGCTCGAAGGTGAGCCCGCCCTTGCCATCGTGACGCAGGATCTCGAGCACGCCCATGCCGTAGCCCATCGGCCCGCGCGAGTAGTAGTGGATCTCGAGGCGGTACGGCCCCGCCGTCGGCGCGCCCTCGATGGTGAAGCACTCCGGGCCGTAGCCGGTGGTGACGTCGGCGTACAGCTCACCGCCCGACGGCAGCACCTTGCTCGAGTAGTACGCGTGGCCGCCCTGGGCGTCGTGGATGTGGAAGTCGACGTCGTTGCTGTCGGTCTCCCAGTACAGGACGAAGCGCGTCGACGCGGTGGTCGACAGGGTCGCGCCGACCGCGGCCAGGCGCGCGCTCACCTCGGCGCGTCGCGCCGGCTCGCGCGCGATCCACGCCGCCGCCACCAGGCCGAGATCCTCGCGCAGGATCCGCTCGCCGCCGGCGAACCGGCCCGACGGGTAGCGCTGGGCGAGCCCGACCTCGAGCGCCGCGAACGCCTCGGCCACGCGGCCGGCGCGCACCAGGCTCATCGCCAGCAGGCGGTGACCGCTGAGGTGATCCGGGCGATCGGCGACGGCGCGCGCGAAGGTGTCGACGGACAGCGCGCCGCCGAGGTCGCCGAGCCGGGCCAGGCGCTCGCCGGCGAACCGGCGCAGATCGGCGCGGGCCGGGAACAGATCGATGATCGAGCCGTAGGCGCGCGCCGCCAGCCCGCCCTCGCGCCGCGCCTCGAACGCCTCGCCGAGCGCGAGCAGCGCCAGCACGTCGCCGGGCTCCTCGGCGCGCCAGGCCAGCGCCTCGCGGAGGCCATCGTCGAGGCGACCGGCCTCGAGCAGCGACACCACCGCGGCCAGGCGCCCCGACAGCGCGTCGGGGCCACGCGGCGTCCTCGCTGGCGGCGACCTCGGCGGTGGTCACCGGCGCGGGCCGACGATCGGGCGCCGGGCGCGACGGCCGCGGCCGATCGGCGGTCGCCACGTCGGCGCGCCGAGGCTCCGGCGCCGGCTGCTGCGCGGCGGCGGCGGCGGCGGCAGCCGACGGCGCGCCACCCGCGGCGGCGCCCATGCCGTAGCCGGTCGCCACGCCGTCGAGCTCGCCGGCCTGCTCGTCGAGCTTCTCCTCTTCGTCCATCGGCGCGCCGTCGAAGGCGTCGCCCTGGCGCAGCGCCCCTGCAGGCACCTCGTCGCGCACGCCGCGCGCGTTGGCGGCCTTCTTGGCCTTGTCGATCGACTTGGTGGCGCGGACGTCGTCGCCATCGTCGACGGCGATCTCGACCACCCGCACCACCGGCTGCGCGCGGTGCTGCAGCTCGAGGCCGCGCGGCGTCACCACCAGGATGTCGCTGAGCGCGTCGCGCGGGATGCCGAACCGCGCGTAGTCGGCGTCGGTCTCGAGCACCAGCAGCGCGGTCTCGCTCGAGAGCACGCGCTGCTTCACCGACACCCGCACGATCTGCTCGCGCAGCCCCGCGCGCACCGCGGCGTCGGTCGCGCGATCGCGCTCGGCCTCGAGCCGCGCGATCTCGGCCTGGGCCGCGGCGCGGCCGATGAGCGGGCGATCGACCGCCGTCGGGGCGATCGCGACCACCGCGTCGCCCAGGCGCACCCGGGCGCCGGCGCCGGCCGCCGGGGTCGCCCGCAGCGACGCGTACACCACCAGCTCGTCGCCGGGCTGCGCCTGCGCCGCGGTGGTTGGCCAGGTCCAGGCGGCGCCGTCGACGGCGATCGTCAGATCGCTGCGCACCGGCAGGCTCAGGCGGCGGGCCAGCTCGGCGCCACCGACGGCGCCGCCGACCTCGACGACGACGCCGGCCTCGGCCAGCCCGGCGGCGGCCAGCGCGCGGGCGCCGGCGCGATCGTGGATCGCGCCGACCAGCGCGACGTCGAGCCGCCGGGCGCCGCGCGCCCCGAGCGCACGCGCCGCCGCCAGCCGCCCGGCGTCGTCGGCACCCGCGGTCGCCACGCCGTCGCCGATGAGCAGCACGCGCTCGGCGGAGGTGCTCGCCGCCACCCACGCCAGCGCGGCGCCGAGGTCGGACGCGCCGAGGGCCTGGCGCGCGCGCAAGGTCGCGAGCTGCGCGGCGCCGAAGCCGGCGGCGGGCCCGTGGTAGATGGCCTGGAGCTCCTGATCGAAGGCGGCGACGTCGAGGGTGAAGGCGTCGCCGTAGCGCGCCCGCAGCGCGGCGACGGTGTCGCCGAGGAGCGCGAGCTGCGCCTGGTAGCCGAGCGCGCGCGACGCGCTCGAGTCGACCAGGATCGCCAGCGAGCCGAGCGGCACCTGGGCTTGCTCGCCGGGCACCTTGACCCGCGCCGCGACCAGCTCGCGATGGCCCACGGCGTCGAGGCGCGCGGTCACCGGCACCGAGAAGTCGCGATCGGGTTGCCAGGCGCGCTGGCTCAGCGTGCTGCGCGACCACGCCGGCGCGCCGGCGTCGGCCCCGGTCGCCACCAGCACCTCGGCGTCGAGCTCACCGACGGTGGGCAGCCCGCGCAGCGGCAGCACGTAGGGCGCGTCGCCGCGGGTGAGCTCCTGGCTGTAGCTGATCACCAGGTGCTTGTCGGCGCGCGCGGGGATGGGGAACACCCGCGCGCTGAACTGGTTGCCCTCGGCCTGCTCGAGCAGCGCCGGATCCTGCGCGCGATGCAGGAAGTCCTCGTACGCGCGGCGCGCCGCCATCCGCTCCACGACCTCGGCCTCCATCCAGCCGCCGTCGCCGAGCATCGCGAAGCGGGAGATGGCCGCGCCCGCCGGCAGCGTGACCGCGAAGGTGCCCTCGCGCACGCGATCCTCCGGGTTGCGGAACTGCAGGTGCAGCTCGGTGAACGCCAGCGGCCCCTGCACCACCGCGCGCGCCTCGAGCTTCACGAGCTCGAGGCCGCTGCCGTCGGAGGCGGTGAGCGACATCGGCGCCTCCTGCGCCAGCGCGAGATCACCGTAGCCGGTGCTCGCCGCCAGGAGCGCGGCGGTGCCGGCGTGGGCGAACGCGGCGGTGCGCGCGGTCGCCGGCGGCGGCGCGGTCGCCGGCGCGGGTGCCGGTGGCGCCGCCCCGCCGCAACCGAGGGTGATGGTCAGGAGCGAGGCGAGCGCGGCGCGAGCGTGCATCGCGGTCCTGACGCACCGGCGCGGCCCGGGGTCTATCGTGGGGGCGTGCGCAGCCAGCGCAGCCCGACCATGCCCACCACCATGGCCGCCGTGAACACCAGGCCGGCCTGGCCCAGGCCCGCCGCCGACACCAGCCCGGGCCCGGGGCACAGCCCACCGAGGCCCCAGCCGACGCCAAACACCGCGGCGCCGGCGAGCAGGGGCAGGTCGAGGTCCTGGCGCGACGGCAGGTGGAACAGCTGGTCGAACCACGGGTCCTGCCGGGTCGCCAGGGTCGCCCGCAGGGCCAGCAGGTTGACCACCACGGCGCCGCCCATCACGAACCCGAGCGACGGATCCCAGTCACCGAACAGGTCGAGGAAGCCGATGACCTTGGCCGGCTGGGTCATCCCGCTCACGAGCAGCCCGACGCCGAACACGGCGCCGGCGAGGCCGGCGAGCACCAGCGACATCACCCGGCAGCGCGCCCCGCAGGTCGCCGCGCTCACGACAGCCCCCGCACCACGGCGACGGTGATGATGCCGGTGGTCATGAAGGTGAGCACCGCTGCCAGCGAGCGCCGCGACAACCGCGCCAGCCCGCACACGCCGTGGCCGCTGGTGCAGCCGGAGCCGAGCGGGGTGCCGGCGCCGACCAGGATCCCGGCGACCGCGACCCACGCCAGCGGACGGACGCTGGCGCCGATGGCCTCGGGCGCGACCACCGCGGCGACCGCGCCCGGCACCAGCAGCCCGACGACGAACGCCAGCCGCCAGCCGCGATCCCGCGCGGCCCCGGGCGGCAGCAGCGAGCCGACGACGCCGCTGATGCCGGCGATCCGCCCGTGGGTGAGCATGAGCAGCGCCGCGGCGGCGCCGATGAGGGCGCCGCCGGCCAGCGCCAGGAGCCAGGAGGTCTGCATCGCGAGCGCAGAATGCAGGGACGATGCCGACCACGCCACCGCCCGATCGCGCAGGATGTGCGTGGCAGCGCAGCCTGGGGCGCTGCTGGCGCGTCTCGGGCCCGGCCTCGCGTTTCATCCTGCGTCTCACGATGTTTCAACACCGTCGGGAAACCGCCTGAAACGCGGCGCCTGGTCTGGCACCATCCTTGAACTACCCACCGTCGTGATCGTCGTCGTGCTCGCGCTCGCCATCCTGGTCGGGGTGTCCCTCGGACTCCTCGGCGGCGGCGGCTCGATCCTCACGGTACCGCTGCTCACCTACGTCGGCGGCATGGAGGCCAAGGCGGCGATCGCGTCGTCGCTGGTGGTGGTCGGCGCGACCAGCGCGGCGGCGGTGGTCGCCCACGCCCGGGCCGGGCGGGTGCGATGGCGCACCGGCCTCTTGTTCGGCGGCGCGGGCATGGCTGGCGCCGTCGGCGGCGGCCGCCTCGGCGCCCACGTGTCGGGACACGCGCTCATGGTGGCCTTCGCGATCCTGATGGCGATCACCGCGGTCGCGATGCTGCGTCCCCGGCGCGCCGCCGGCCCCGGCGTCGATCGCGAGCTGCCGGTGGTGCCGGTCCTGGTCATGGGCGCGACCGTCGGCGTGGTCACCGGCCTGCTCGGCGCCGGCGGCGGGTTCGTGATCGTGCCGGCGCTGGTGTTGCTCGGCGGCCTGGCGATGGAGGCCGCGATCGGCACCTCGCTGCTCGTGATCACGATGAACACCGTCGCCGGGCTCGCCACCAACCTCGGCCACGTGGTGATCGACTGGCCGCTGACCCTCGGCGTCACCGCGATCGCGATCGTCGGCTCCTTCGTCGGCGCGCGCTTCGCGGGCCGGATCCCCGCCACCACCCTGCGCCGCGGGTTCGGCGTGTTCATCATCCTCATGGCAGCGCTGGTGCTGTCGAAGGAGCTGCTCGGATGACCGCCCCTGCCTACACTGGAGCGCCCATGCTGATCCGCCAGCTGTTCGATCTCGAGAGCTCGACCTACACCTACCTGATCGCGGATCGCGCCGCCGGCGTCGCCGCCCTCGTCGATCCGGTGCGCGAGCACCTCGAGCGCGACCTCACCACGCTGGCCCAGCTCGACCTGCGCCTGATCGCGGTGCTCGACACCCACGTCCACGCCGACCACGTCACCGCCGCCGGCGCGCTGCGCGCCCGCACCGGTGCCACCACCTACGCCAGCGCGGCCGGCGCGCCGTGCGTCGATCGGCCGTTGCACGACGGCGACCAGATCGCGATCGGCGCCGTGGTGGTGACCGCGCGCGCGACGCCGGGCCACACCGACGATGGCCTGACCTACCTGGTCCCGGGCGCCGCGTTCACCGGCGACACGCTGCTCATCCGCGGCTGCGGCCGCGCCGACTTCCAGAACGGCGACGCCGGCGCCCTGTACGACTCGATCACCGGCGTCCTGTTCGCGCTCCCCGACGACACCACCGTCTATCCCGGCCACGACTACCGCGGCCAGACCCAGTCGACGATCGGCGAGGAGAAGCGATGGAACCCGCGCCTCGCCGGCAAGCGCCGCGACGAGTTCATCGCGCTGATGGCCGACCTCGGCCTGCCGCCCCCGCGCAAGCTCGCCGAGGCGGTGCCCGCCAACCGCGCGTGCGGTCAACCCATCCCGCAAGGAGCCTGACGATGTCCGCCCCCGAGTCCCCTTTCGACGCTGGCGCCACCACCGCCGCTGGCTATCGCGACATCACGCCGGCCCAGGCGCTCGCGGCGCGCGGCGCCGTGCGCCTCGTCGACGTGCGCGAGCCCGACGAGTGGGTCGGCGAGCTCGGCCACATCGCCGGCGCCGAGCTGGTGCCGCTGGCCCAGGTCGAGGCCCGCGCCGCCGCCTGGGATCGCGGCGCCGACGTCATCCTCATCTGTCGCAGCGGCGGGCGCTCCGGACGCGCCGCCGAGGCGCTGACCCGCGCCGGCTTCACCCGGGTCATGAACATGGCCGGCGGCATGATCGCCTATGGCGCTGCCGGCCTTCCCATCGAGCGCTGACGCGCGAAGGAGCTCGCCATGCCGACGATCCACGTCGAACCGTTCTACGACGCCGCGACCTACACCCTGACCTTCGTGGTCTTCGATCCAGCGACCCGTGACGCCGTCGTCATCGATCCCGTGCTCGACTACGACCCGGCCAGCGGCACCACCACGACCACCGCGGCCGATCGCGTCAGCGCCTACGTCGAGGCCGAGCGGCTGCGGCTGCACTGGGTCCTCGAGACCCACGCCCACGCCGATCACCTGTCGGCGTCGCAGCTGTTGCGCCACCGCCACGGCGCCCTGGTCGCCATCGGCGAGCGCATCCGCGAGGTCCAGGCCACGTTCAAGGGCATCTTCGATCTGCCGCCGAGCTTCGCCACCGACGGCAGCCAGTTCGATCGCCTGCTCGCCGACGGCGAGCGCCTCGCGGCCGGCAGCCTGACCGTGGCGGTGCTCGCCACGCCGGGGCACACGCCGGCCTGCGTCACCTACCAGCTCGAGGACGCGATCTTCACCGGTGACGCGCTGTTCACCGAGGACTACGGCACCGGCCGGTGCGACTTCCCGCGCGGCAGCGCCGAGGCGCTGTTCGACTCGATCCAGCGCCTGTACGCCCTGCCCGACGACACCCGGGTCTTCGTCGGTCACGACTACCAGCCGGGCGGGCGCGAGGTGCGCTGGCAGACCACCATCGGCGCGTCGAAGGCGAAGAACCCGCAGCTGTCGGCGACCACGACGAGGGCGGGGTTCGTCAGCGCGCGCCAGGCCCGCGACCGCACGCTGGCGGCGCCGCGGCTGCTGCTCCCGAGCGTGCAGGTGAACATCGCCGCCGGCCACCTGCCGGCGCCGCACCCCAGCGGCCAGCGCTACCTGGTCATCCCGCTCAACGTGCTGCGCCCCGCCGACGAGTACGGCCAGCCGCTCACGCCAGGGGCGGCATGAGCGCGACCCCCATCGCCCACACCACCGACGCCACCGGCGACGACGCCGCGGCGTTCCTGCACGGCGCGGCGCTGGCGGCGGCCAGCGGCCTGCCGCTGGTGACCGTGCACGGCGAGGCGGCGGCGACGGCCCCGCACCGGCTGCCCGACGGCGCCACCCTCGCCACCCGGTGGCAGCGACCGATCGATCACCAGCTTCGCTGCCACGCGTGCTGCGACGACATCACCGACAACGTGCTCGACGCGCTCCGCCACCTCGGGCCGCGCATGGTCGTCGTCGGCACCCACGCCCGCCACGGCCTCGGCGCCCGGCTGCGCGGCAGCGTGGGCGAGGCGATCGCGCGCGGCTGCGGGGTGCCGACCCTGGTGGTGCCCAACGAGGGCCGCGGCTTCGTCGACGTCGCCACCGGCGCCATCGACCTGCGCCGCATCGTGGTGCCGGCCCAGGACGCCGCCAGCGCGCACGTCGCGGTCGCCGCCGCGCGCGGGCTGGCCACGCTGGCGGGCACGCCCGACGTCGCGATCGAGCTGCTCCACGCCGGCGATCGCGACGAGCCGAGCCTGCTCGCCCTCGGCCTGCCGGTGGTGCGCCGGGCCGGCTCGCTCACCGAGGTCGTGCGCGATCGCGTCGCCGAGGTCGACGCGCGGCTGGTGGTGATGGCGACCCACGGCCACGACGGCCCGATCGACGTGGTGCTCGGCTCGCACACCGAGCGGGTGCTGCGCGACGTCGCCGGGCCGCTCCTGTCGGTGCCCTGGCGCGAACCCACGACCTGACGCACATTCGCCCGCCGCGCCGGCACGCCATCGCCTACGATCGCGGCGATGCGGCGCGAGGGGAGGTGGCGCGGGTGCGGGCTCGGGCTGCTCGTCGTCGTCGCCGGTTGCCTGCCTGGCGAGGCCACCACGCGGTGCGCCGACGGCACCGTGTGCGCGGCCCCGCGGGTGTGCGCGCCGGCCGGCGGCGTCTGCGTCGAGCCCGAGCAGCTCGTGGCGTGCGAGGGCGCGGCCGCCGGCGCGGCGTGCCAGCTCGACGGCGTCGGCACCGGCCAGTGCCGCGACGGCGTGTGCGTGGTCGCCGGCTGCGGCGACGGCGTGGTCGATCCCGACGAGGCCTGCGACGACGGCAACGACGACGACGACGATGACTGCACCAACGCCTGTCGCCGGCCGACCTGCGGCGACGGCGCGATCCAGGGCGACGAGGCCTGCGACGACGGCGCCGCCAACGGCGACGATCGCGCCTGCACCAGCCGTTGCGTGGTCGCCACCTGCGGCGACGGCCTGGTCCAGGCCGGGGTCGAGGCGTGCGATGCCGGCGCCGACAACGCCGACGACGCCGCGTGCACCTCGGGCTGCGTCCGCAACGTGTGCGGTGACGGCCTGATCTTCGCCGGCGTCGAACCCTGCGACGACGGCAACACCGCCAGCGGCGACGGCTGCCGCGGCGACTGTCGCAAGGTCGAGGCCTGCGGCGACGGCGCCCTCGACGCAGGTGAGGCCTGCGACGACGGGGCCGCCGGCTTGGCCAACCCCGCCGACGGCTGCGACGCCTGTCGGCTGACCTCGTGGTCGGCGGAGGCGCTCGTCGGTGGCAGCCTGGAGCCGACGACGGTCGGGCTGTGGGAGCCGTCGGGCGTCGCCGTCGATCGCGTGGGCAACGTGGACATCGCCGAGGCCAGAACGCGCGCGTGCGCCGCCTCGACGCCGCCACCGGCGCGTTGACGACCATCGCCGGGACTGGCCAGCGCGGCTTCGCCGGCGACGGCGGCCCGGCGACGGCCGCGAAGCTCGACGAGCCAAGGTCGGTTGCCGTCGACGGCAGCGGCGCGGTGTACGTCGCCGATGCGGGAAAGCCGACGGGTGCGGCGCATCGACCCGAGCACCGGCATCATCACCACCATCGCCGGTGCCGGCGGCAGCTCGACCTTCGACGGCGACGGCCAGCTCGCCACCGCCGCGGCGCTCGGCTCGCCGACCGGGGTGTCCGTCGACGGGCTCGGCAACGTGTTCATCGCCGACGGCAGCCAGCAGCGCGTCCGCCGGGTCGACGCGGCGACGGGCCTGATCTCCACGGTCGCCGGCACCGGCGCCACCGCGTTCGCCGGCGACGGCGGCCCGGCCACCAGCGCGACCCTGGCCTCGCCGACCCGGGTGTTGGTGACCGCCGACGGCACGCTGTACATCGCCGACACCAGCGCTTCCGGATCCGCCGGGTCGACGGCGCCACCGGCATCATCACCACGGTGGCCGGCGACGGGGTCTCGGCGCCACCGGCGACGGCGGCCCGGCCACCGCGGCGCGCCTGTTCTGATCCGCAGGGCATGGCCCTCGCCCCGACGGCGCGCTGCTGTTCGCCGACAACAACAACGCGCGCATCCGCCGGATCGATCCGGTGACCGGGATCATCGACCGCGTCGTCGGCACCGGCGTGCGTGGCTTCGGCGGCGACGGCGGCCCGGCCGACCAGGCCTTGCTGCTGGTCCCGACCGACGTCGCCCTGGGGTCCGACGGTGCCTTGTACGTCGCCGACTCCTTCAACCAGCGCGTCCGCCGGGTCGCGCCGGACACCGCGATCATCACGACGATCGCCGGCAGCGGCGCCGCCGGCACCTCGGGCGACGGTGGCGCGGCGCGCAGCGCCCGCATCACCGCGAGCGCGGTGGCCGTCGACGAGACCGACGCGTACGTGGCCGACGACGACGTCCACGTCATCCGTCGGATCGACCGTGCGACGGGCGTCATCACCACCATCGCCGGCACCGGCGCCGGCGGCGATGGTGGCGACGGCGGGCCCGCGAGCGCGGCGCAGCTCAACGGCCCGAACGGGGTCGCGGTCGACGCCGCCGGCAACGTGTACGTCGCCGACACCTTCAACTCCAGGGTTCGCCGGATCGACCACGTCACCGGCGTGATCTCCACGATCGCCGGCACCGGCAGCCCCGGCCTCGACGGTGATGGCGGTCCGGCGACGAGCGCGCAGGTCTACTACCCGAGCGACGTCGTGGTGGGCGCCGACGACGCGGTGTACGTCGGAGAGCGCCTCAGCGGTCGGATCCGACGGATCGACCCGGTGACCGGCATCATCGCCACCGTCGCGGGGCAGTTCCTCGGCGGCAGCACCGCCGAGGGCGTGCCGGCGACCTCCGCCGACCTGACGTGGTTCGACAGCCTGGCCATCGACGCGGCGGGGAACCTGTACATCGGGGATACCGCACGCCTCCGCGTGCGGCGGGTCGACGCCACCACCGGCCTGATCGAGACGATCGCGGGGAGCGGCGTCGCGGGCTTCGCCGGTGACGGCGGGCCGGCCATCGCCGCCCGGATCGCCAGGCCCGCCGGGCTCGCCGTCGGTGGTGACGGCGCCGTGTACATCGCCGACGACGGCAACCAGCGGGTGCGCGTCGTCGACCCGGCCACCGGCACCATCACCACCATCGCGGGCACCGGGGGCAGCCAGTTCCGGGGTGACGGCGGCCCGGCGACCGCGGCGCAGCTCACCTACCCAGGTCGCCTCGCCCTCGATCCCGACGACGGCCTGTGGATCGTCGACGACGGCGGCAACTTCGTCCGCAGGATCGACCCAAGCTCCGGCGTCATCACCACGGAGGTCGGCAAGATCGATCCCGACGGCGCCGGACCGCTGGCCCAGGCGAGCCTGGCGACCCCACAGGCGCTGGTGGTGGCCACGCCGTTCACGCTGTTCGCCGCCGGCCCCGCCGGCGTCGTCGAGGCGATCGCCGCGGGCGGCGCCACGCTCGACGTGGTCGCGGGTCGGTACGGCTTCCACGTCGCCCCGACCGGCGACCTCGCGCGCTACCGGGCCGGATCCTTCGGCGCGGTGACCGGCGTCGCCTACGACGCCGCCACCGACCGCATCTACCTCAGCGAGGGCCCAGCCAACCGCGTGCACGTCGTCGAGCGGGTCGACCCGGCGGTGCCGACCGCCTGGACCATCGCGGTGCTCGCCGGCGATGCAGCCGGCACCACCGGCGCCGCCGGCCACCAGGACGGGTCGGTGGTCGGCTCGCGCCTGCGGGCGCCCGCCGGCCTCGCCTTCGACGACGCCAGCCGCGTGCTGTACGTGGCCGACGCCGGCAACCACGTGGTGCGCGCGATCGACCTGTCGACCGAGACCGCGACCCCCGGCGGCGATCTGGCCGCGGCCACCATCACCACCATCGCCGGGACCCCGGCGACGCGCGGGGTCTTCGGCGACGGCGGCGCCGCCGCTACGCTCCTCTACGCGCCGACCGCGATCGCGGTCGCCCTGACGGTGATCTGTTCGTCGCCGATACCGGCAACCACCGCGTCCGCCGGGATCGCGGCCGACGCCGGCGTCATCTCGACGGTGCTCGGCGATGGCGTGCCGGCGTCGTCGGGCCAGGGCACGCCGGCGGCGGCGTTCCCGGTGGACACCCCGCTGGGCCTGGCGACCGACGCACGGGGCAACCTCTACGCGACCTCGCGCGCCACCGTGCGGTTGCTGCCAGCGGACGCCGCCGGCGTCGTCGATGGCACCGGCGCGGTCCTCACCATCTTCGGCGCGCCGCCGCGCACGACCTTCCCGGCACAGGCGGCGGGCTGCCTGTCCGGCGTGGCCACCATCGGCGACGACGGTGGTGCAGGTGACCGACGCCTGCGCCGGCATGCTGGTCGAGCTGTGGCGCCAGCCAGTCGAGCCGTGATCCTCAGCCCAGCCCGAGCGCGCGCATCCGCCGCCACAGCGTGGCGCGCGACACGCCGAGGATGGTCGCCGCCCGGGCCCGGCTGCCACCGGCCCGCTCCAGCGCGACCCGCACCCGCCGGCGCTCCTCGTCCTCGGACGCGAGGTCGATCGGAGGCGCGTTGAGCGGGGGCGCGACCTCGGCGTCGCCGCCGGTGATCTCCGGCGGCAGATCGGCCTCGACCAGCTCGTCGCCGTCGCCGATGACGAACGCGTACTCCAGCGCCGAGCGCAGCTCGCGCACGTTGCCGGGCCAGGCGTAGCGATCGAGGGCGGCCCGCGCGCCCGCCGAGACCCGGGTGATGCGGCGGCCGCCCGGAGCGCCGAGCGCGACGAGGAAGCGGTCGGTGAGCAGGGCGACGTCGCCGGGCCGCGCCGCCAGCGGCGGCAGGAACACCGGCACCACCCGCAGCCGGTACATGAGGTCGGCCCGGAACCGGTGCGCCTCCACCGCCGCTCGCAGCGACTGGTGGGTCGCCGCGATCACGCGGGCGTCGACCGCGATGGGCTCGACGCCGCCGACGGGGATGACCGTGCGGGTCTCGAGCACGCGCAGGAGCTTGGCCTGGAGCTCGAGCGGCAGCTCGGCGACCTCGTCGAGCAGCAGCGTCCCGCCGTGCGCCGAGCGGAAGATGCCGGGGCTGTCGCGGGCGGCGCCGGTGAAGGCGCCGCGGACGTGACCGAACAGCTCGCTCTCCAGCAACGCCGGTGGCAGCGCCGCGCAGTTGATGGCGCGGAACGGCCCCTGCGCGCGCGGCGACAGCGCGTGCAGCGCGCGCGCGACCAGCTCCTTGCCGGCGCCGGTCGGCCCGCGCACCAGCACGCTCACGTCGCGCGCGGCGGCGCGCTCGAGGATATGGAACAGCCGCTTCATGCCGGGATCGGCGGTGACCATCCCGTGGAACTCGACGGCGCCGACCACCGCGACCCCGGCCGCGCGCGCCGCCGGCGCCAGCCGCAAGAGCCAGCCGGCGCCGTCGGCCATCGGCTGCGCGTGGACGTCGATCGGGCGCAGCTCGCCGGCGTCGTCGGGGCGCATCACCTGGCCGCGCATCGGCGTGCCCCGGGCCAGCGCAAGGGCGATGGGGCGCTGCTCGCCGGCGCCGCAGAGCACCCGCACCACCGGCGCGCCGACCGGGACGGCGCCGCCGACCAGCTCGCTCGCCGCCGCGGTGGCGAACACGATGCGCAGCCCGCCATCGAGCACGATGGCGGCGCCGGCGGCGGTCGCGATGGCGGCCTCCAGCGCCGCGCGCCCGTCGCCGCTGCGGCTCACACGTCCACCACGCGCAGGCCGCCCAGCAGCGTGGCGTCGCCGGTGATCGCGACCTCGCCGCGCAACCACGCCAGGATCCGCCTCCCGACGAGCTCGCGGCGCCAGCTCTGCAGCAGCGGATGGTCGGGCTCCGCCTCCACCCCGTCGCGATCGACGGCGCGCGCCAGGCGCTCGGCGCCGGCCCGGGCGGCGAGCATGCGCGGCGGCACCGCGGCGGCCTCGGCGGCGTCCGCGATCAAGGCCAGGATGATCTCCGCCCACAGGCTCGCGCGTGGGCTCGGGTGGATCCAGGGCGGCGCCGCCTCGTCGGCCAGCACCGGCGCGGTGGCGATGACCTCGAGCAGCTCGCCTGCGTAGGTGCGCACGGCGCCGGTCACGCCGCGGACGTCGCGCAGCGCTCGCTCGCTGCGCGGCCGGGCCCGGGCCAGCTCGACGAGCACCTTGTCGCCGAGCACGTGCGGCGGCGGGCGATCCTCGGCCTCGGCGCGACGGTGACGCCACGCCGCCAGCGCGACCAGCGCGCCCTGCCCCTCGGGATCGAGGCCGCGCACCGAGCCGAGGTGGCGCCAGGCGTCGTCGGCGGTGATCGCCGCCGCGGCACGCGCCTCGGCGATGACGGCGCGGCTCTCCTCCTCGACCCACGCCAGCCGGCCTCGCGCGGCTAGCTCGGCCGCGAGCTCCGCGTGCAACGCAGGCAAGTAGCGCACGTCGTCGGCCGCGTAGGCGCGCTGGGTCGCCGACAGCGGCCGCCGCGCCCACGCCGTCCACTGCGATGACTTGTCGAGCGTGACGCCGTAGCGCGCCGCGACCAGCGCGCCGTAGCCGAGCTGATCGCCCAGCCCGAGCAGCGCCGCCGCCAGCTGGGTGTCGAACAGGTTGCGCACGTCGAGGTCGAACTGCGCGGCCAGGATGCCGGCGTCCTGGCGCGCCGCGTGGGCGACGACCACCCGCTGGCCGTCGGCGAGCAGCGCCAGCGCCGGGCGCGGATCGACCGCGAGCGCGTCGATCAGCGCGATCTCGACGTCGCCGGCGGGGCCCGGCCAGCCGAGCTGCACCAGGCACAGGCGCGGCGCGAACCGCTCGCCGGCGAGGAACTCGAGATCGAAGGCCAGCACCGGGGCCCCGGCCGCCGCCGCGACCACCTCCGCCAGCGCGTCGGCGTCGGCGACCAGCGGCGGACCGTCGTCGGCTTCGCGCATGGGCCAACTCTACTGCGACCACCGGGGTAGCCGCGGCATCCAAGCTGCTATAACGCGCTCGCTCCCCTTCCCAAGGCAGGCCCCACCCCATGACCATCAACACGTTCGGCAGCAAGGCCCAGATCTCCATCGGCGACCGCAAGGTCGCGCTCTATCGCCTCGACGCCCTGGCCCGCGCCGGCGTCGGCGACGTCGCCACGCTGCCGTACTCGCTGCGGATCCTGCTCGAGAACCTCTTGCGCCACGAGGACGGCAAGACGGTGAAGGCGGCCGACGTCGCCGCGGTCGCTGGCTGGAACCCGGCCGAGCGCAAGGCCCACGAGGTCCAGCTCCTGCCCGCGCGCGTGCTCATGCAAGATTTCACCGGCGTCCCGGCGGTGTGCGACCTGGCGGCGATGCGCGACGCCTTCGTCGGGCTGGGGCTGCCGGCCAGCGCGATCCGGCCGCTGCGCCAGGTCGACCTCGTCATCGATCACTCGGTCCAGGTCGACGTCTACGGCTCGCCGGTTGCCTTCGGCAAGAACGTCGAGCGCGAGTACGACCGCAACCAGGAGCGCTACCTGTTCCTGCGCTGGGGCCAGCAGGCGTTCACCAACATGCGGGTGGTGCCGCCGGGCACCGGCATCTGCCACCAGGTGAACCTCGAGTACCTCGCCCGCGTGGTGTGGACCGAGCAGCAGGGCGACGTCACCCTCGCCTACCCCGACAGCCTGGTCGGCACCGACTCGCACACCACCATGGTCAACGGCCTGGGCGTGTTCGGCTGGGGCGTCGGCGGCATCGAGGCCGAGGCGGTCATGCTCGGCCAGCCGATGGCGATGCTCATCCCCGAGGTCGTCGGCATGGAGCTCACCGGGCGCTTGCCCGCCGGCGCCACCGCCACCGACCTGGTGCTCACCGTCACCGAGGCCCTGCGCAAGAAGGGCGTGACCGAGAAGTTCGTCGAGTTCTACGGCGAGGGCATCTCCGGCCTGCCGCTGACCGACCGCGCCACCATCGCCAACATGGCGCCGGAGTACGGCGCCACCATGGGCTTCTTCCCCGTCGACGGCGAGACCCTGGCGTACCTGCGCCTCACCGGCCGCAGCGACGAGCAGGTCGCGCTGGTCGAGCGCTACTGCAAGGAGAACCTGCTCTGGCACGATCCGTCGGCCAAGCTGCGGTTCTCGTCGACGATCTCGCTCGACCTCGGCTCGGTCGTGCCGTCGCTGGCGGGGCCCAAGCGTCCGCAAGACCGGGTGCCGCTGTCGACCGCGCGGCGCGACTGGCGACGCTCGGTGACCGCCATCCTCGGCGCCAGCAAGGACGCGCCGGAGTTCGATCCCAAGCGCATCGACGCCTGGGCCGCCGGCGGGCCGCAGCCGGCCGGGCCGCTCGCGCGCACCCGCGAGGTGACCACCGACAAGGGCACGTTCCAGCTCGGCCACGGCTCGGTGGTCATCGCCGCCATCACCAGCTGCACCAACACCTCGAACCCGTCGGTGATGATGGCCGCCGGCCTGCTCGCCAAGAACGCGGTCGCCCGCGGCCTCACCACCAAGCCCTGGGTCAAGACCAGCCTGGCGCCGGGCTCGCAGGTGGTCACCGACTACTTCGCCGCCGCCGGCCTCACCACCGACCTCGACGCCCTCGGGTTCAACCTGGTCGGCTACGGCTGCACCACCTGCATCGGCAACTCCGGCCCGGTCCACGAGAACATCGCGGCCGCGGTCAAGGCCGGCGACCTGGTGGTGGCGTCGGTCCTGTCGGGCAACCGCAACTTCGAGGGGCGCGTGAACCCGGTGGTGCGCGCCAACTACCTGGCGTCGCCGCCGCTGGTGGTCGCCTACGCGCTGGCCGGCACCGTCAACATCGACTTCGAGAGCGAGCCGCTCGGCACCGGCACGGATGGTCAGCCGGTGTTCCTGCGCGACATCTGGCCGACCCCGGCCGACGTCGCCGCGGTGATCGCCAGCGCGGTCAAGCGCGAGCAGTTCGTCGAGCGCTACGCGGTCGTCCTCGACGGCGACGCCGGCTGGAAGGCGCTGAGCGCGCCCACCGGCGAGACCTTCGCCTGGGACGACGCCTCGACCTACATCCGCAAGCCGAGCTTCTTCGACGACCTGCAGCCGGTGCCGGCGCCGCAGACCGATCTGGTCGGCGCCCGCTGCCTCGCGGTGCTCGGCGACTCGGTGACCACCGACCACATCTCGCCCGCGGGCAACATCGCCAAGGACGGGCCGGCCGCCCGCTACCTCGACGCGCACGGCGTGGCGCCGGCCGAGTACAACCAGTTCGGCGCGCGCCGCGGCAACCACGAGGTGATGGTGCGCGGGACCTTCGCCAACATCCGCCTCAAGAACATGATGGTGCCGGGCGTCGAGGGCGGCGTGACCCGCTACCTCGGCCCGGGCGCGCCGCCCGAGGGCGAGCAGCTCTCGATCTACGACGCCGCGATGAAGTACATCGCCAACGCCACCCCGCTGGTGGTCCTCGCCGGCGAGCAGTACGGCACCGGCAGCTCGCGCGACTGGGCTGCCAAGGGCACGCTCCTCCTCGGCGTCCGCGCGGTCATCGCCCGCAGCTTCGAGCGCATCCACCGGTCGAACCTCATCGGCATGGGCGTGTTGCCGCTCGAGTTCATGCCCGGCGAGAGCGCCGCCAGCCTCGGCCTCACCGGCGAGGAGATCTTCGCGATCGCCGGCATCTCCGAGGGCATCACGCCGAAGAAGCAGCTGGAGGTGGTCGCCGGCGGCAAGACGTTCAAGGTCACCGCCCGGGTCGACACCCCGCGCGAGGTCGAGTACCTCGCCCACGGCGGCATCCTGCAGTACGTGATGCGCCAGCGCGCCGCCGAGCTGCGGGCGTAACGGTCGACTCACGAGGCGGTGCCCGTCGACGTCGCGCGCCAGCGGCGTGACGATCCGCACGCGCGAGGCGCGGCGCCGCGGCGATCGACCGCGGCCGATCGTGCGCACGATTGTGCGCCGCGAGGGTCGGCACGGCCCGCGGCGTGAGTATCTTCCCCGGCCATGTCCCATCGCTTCCACTTCTTCCGCGCCGGCGGCGTCGATCAGGTCAGCCTGCGCGACGGCGCCGACCTGCTCGCGCTGCCCACCCTCGACGAGAAGCTCTGGATCGCCCTGGCGATGCCGACCCGCGACGTCGACCTCGACGCCGCCACCCTCGATGCCCTCGACGACGACCACGACGGTCGGATCCGGGTCCACGACATCAAGGCTGCGATCGCCTTCCTCGAGGCCACGCTGGTCCGCCCCGGCGACGTCCTGCGCAGCAAGCCCGCGGTCGCGCTCGAGGCCATCGCCGACAAGGCCATCGCCACCTCGGCGCGACAGATGCTCATCGACCTGGGCAAGCCCGACGCCACCGAGCTCAGCGTCGCCGACGCCGACGCGGTCAAGGACGCCTTCGCCAAGACGCGCCTCAACGGCGACGGCATCGTCTACCCCGGCTCCACCGACGACGCCGAGCTGGCGCGCCTCATCACCGACATCGCCGCGACCCACGGCGCCGTGGTCGATCGCAGCGGCAAGGACGGCACCGACGCCGAGCACGCCAAGGCGTTCTTCGCCGAGGTCGACGCCCTCGCGACCTGGCGCGCCGCCGGCAAGGCCAGCCCGGAGACGATCCACCCGCTCGGCGAGGGCACCGCGGCGGCCGCCGACACGCTCGGCGCCGTCGAGGCCAAGCTCGACGACTTCTTCGCGCGGTGCCGGCTGGCGGCGTTCGATCCGCGGGCGGCGACCGCGATGGCCGGCCAGGAGGCCGACTTCCTCGCGCTCGGCGCCAAGGCGCTGACCTCGGGCTCCGACGACATCGCCCAGCTCCCGCTGGCCACCGTCGGCACCGTGCCCCGGCTGCCGCTCGGCGCCGGGCTCAACCCGGCCTGGGCCGAGCGCGTCGCCGCCTTCGTCGACGCCGCCGTCACCCCGATCGTGGGCAAGCGCGACGCGCTCACCCCCGATGACCTCGCCGCGGTGCGCGCCAAGCTCGCCGCGTTCCGGGCCTGGCGCGGCGAACAGCCCCAGACCAAGCTCGGCGGCCTGGATGCGGCCTGGCTCGAGACCCTCGCCGGCCCCGAGCTGCGCGGCAAGCTCGACACGCTCATCGCCAGCGACCTCGAGCTCAGCGACAGCTACGCCAAGATCGCGAGCGTGTCGAAGCTGGTGCGCCTGCAGCGCGACTTCGGCCGCATCCTGCGCAACTTCGCCAACTTCTCCGACTTCTACAGCCGCCAGGATGGCGTGTTCCAGGCCGGCACGCTGTACATCGACGGGCGTGCCGCCTCGCTGTGCGTGCCGGTGTCGGATCCGGCCAAGCACGCGGTGCTCGCCGGCTCGTCGAACGCCTACCTGGCCTACTGCGATCTCAAGCGCGGCAGCGCGACCCGTCAGGTCGCCGCCGCCATCAGCAACGGCGACGCCGACAACCTCTTCGTCGGCCGCAACGGCGTCTTCTACGATCGCGACGGCAAGGACTGGGACGCCACCATCACCAAGATCGTCGGCAACCCCATCAGCGTCCGCGAGGCGTTCTGGACGCCCTACAAGAAGCTGGTGGCCACCGTCGAGGCGCAGATGACCAAGCGCGCCGCCGACGCCGACGCCAAGGCCACCGCCAAGATGGAGGGCGCCGGCACCGCCCTCGCCAGCGCCACCGACGCCAAGCCGACCGACGCCAAGGCCGCGGGCGCCGCGCCCAAGAAGTTCGACCTCGGCACCATCGCGCTGGTCGGCGTCGCCGTCGGTGGCATCGCCGCCCTGGTGGGCGCCCTCATCAGCGGCTTCCTCGGGCTCGGCAAGTGGATGCCGGTCGGGCTGCTCGCGGTGCTCCTGGCCATCTCCGGCCCGTCGATGCTGCTGGCCTGGTTCAAGCTGCGCACGCGCAACCTGGGGCCGATCCTCGACTCCAACGGCTGGGCCATCAACGGCCGGGCCCGGGTCAACGTCGCCTTCGGCGCGGCGATGACCAAGCTGGCCAAGCTGCCGCCGGGCGCCACCCGCAACCTCGACGATCCATACGCCGACAAGCGCCGGCCGTGGAAGCTGTACATCTTCCTCGTCCTGCTGCTGGTCACCGCCGGGCTGTGGTTCTTCGGCAAGCTCGACAAGTACTTGCCCGACTCCGCCACCAGCATCTCGGTGATGGGGTCGCGCGCACCGGCGTACCGCGCGCCGGCCGAGGCCGAGCCGCCGCCCGCCGCGCCCGCCGCCGAGCCGGCGCCGCCGCAGCCCGCGCCGTAGCTGGCGCGACGCCGCGCGCCCCCTCGCGACGCGCGCCTCAGCCGGCGTCGCCGTCGTCGTCGGTGGCCGTCGACGCGGCGCCGCGCTCACGCAGGATGCCCCAGGCCCGGGCCTTGTCGGCGAAGGTCGACTTCGGCATGCCGAGAAACGCCGCGGCGCCGCGGATCGACGGATAGCGCTGGAGCGCGTCGACCATGGCGTCGCGCACCAGGCGCTCGTACGGCGGCAGGCCGCGCCCGCCGGGGCGCCGGTGGCAAGCCACGGGTGCGGCCCGCGCGTCGGCGGCGGCGGGGTCGAGCACGCGCGGCGCGCCGGGTCGCCGCCAGGCGCTGGCCCGGCGGCAGGAAGTCGTCGGGACCCAGCACGGCGCCGCCGAAGGCCATCGCCCGCGCCACCGCGTGCGCCAGCTCGCGCACGTTGCCTCCAGCCGCGTAGCCGTACAGCGTGTCCCACGCGGCGTCGCCGACGACCTTGGTCCCGAACTGAGGCGCATGGGCCGCCATCAACTCGGCCACCAGCTCCGGCAGGTCGCCCTTGCGCTCGCGCAGCGGCGGCAGGGTCAGGACCACCGTCGCCACCCGGTGGTAGAGGTCGAGCCGCAACGGCGAGGCCTCGGTGCCCAGGCCGTCGAGCTGGTTGGTCGCGGCCACCACCCGCACGTCGACGGCGCGCTCGCTGGCACCGCCGAGCCGGCGGATGCGCCGGGTCTCGAGCGCGCGCAGGAGGTGCGGCTGCAGCTCCCGCGGCAGCTCGCCGAGCTCGTCGAGGAGCAGCGTGCCGCCGTCGGCCTCGACGAAGAACCCGTCGCGCTCGGTGGCGGCCCCGGTGAACGCCCCGCGCTCGTGCCCGAAGAGCTCGGAGCCGATGAGCTCGTGCGGGATGGCGCCGCAGTTCACCGCCACCATCGGCTGGGCCTGGCGCCGCGAGCGCTCGTGGATGAGCCGCGCGAGCAGCTCCTTGCCGGTGCCGGTCTCGCCGACGATGAGCACGCTGCAGTCGGTCTGGGCCACCCGCACCGCCTGATCGCGCGCCGCCACCAGCGCCGGATCGGCGCCGCGGAGCTGCTCGTAGGCGGTCCGCCGTCCGCGCGACCGCGCGGTCACGGCCACGAGCACCGTGCGCCCCACGGTGAGCAGGGCGCCCGGGCGCAGCGGCGCGTGCTCGACCGGGATGCCGTCGATGAACGTGCCGTTGCGCGAGCCGCGATCGCGCACGGTCAGCGGCGCGCGCGCGCCGGTGCGCTCGAGCACGCAGTGCAGCCCCGACACGTAGGGGTCGGCCAGCTCCAGATCGGCGCCGCCGCGCGATCCCAGGATCCAGCGGCGCGCCCCGAGCGGCAGCGCCAGCTCGACGCCGCTCGCCGCGCAGCGCAGCGCCACCACCGGGTCGTCGGTCGCGCCGCGCCCCTCGGCGCGAGGCAGCGGGTTGGTCTCGCTCTCCACGAACGTCATCGGACCTCCAGCGCCGCCACCGATGGCGGGCGCCGGGGCTATCGGCCGCCCGCGCCCTCGGTTGCGCCGGGCCGTGCCGCTGCCCGAAAACGCGAGCGGGCCCGCCCCCGAGGGAGCGAGCCCGTCACGAAAGGCCCGAGGCGGGCCCCGACGGCTGGCCTACTGGCCGAGCGCGGCGCCGATCTGGGTCATGTCGACCGAGACGCCCTCGAGGTGCAGGTTCTTGCGAACCAGCGCCTTGAGCTCCTCGCGCTTGGCACCGGTCATCGTCGGCGGGAACGCGACGGTGGTCGGGCAGCACGCCCACTCGCAGTGGTCCGGGAAGTCGTTGCCGTTGGTGTCGGTGTTGGCCAGGGTCGCGCAGCTGGGCAGCGGCACCTCGGCGGTGGCCGGGTTGTCGTCGTCGTCCCAGTTGTAGAGACCGGCCACGTTGTACGCGAAGCCGAGCGTGTCCGAGTACTCCGACACGGTGTCGCCCTCGAGCAGCCACCAGTAGCGGCACTCCTCGTCGGTGCCGATGACGCCGAGGTCGTCCAGCGCGTACGGCGACACGCCCTGGAGGGTCGTGGCGCTGCCCATGTAGTTCTCGGCCGGGCGGCACAGCGAGATGCACGCACCCTCGTTCGGGTTGGTGTCGCTCTCGATGAGCAGCGGCAGGCTGCGCGGCGCGCACGAGTTGATGAACTGCGGGTCGTCGGTGTTGGCGCGGTGGGTCCAGGTCGGGTTGATGGTGCCCGCGCAGCTGAACTCCGACTCGGCGCCGTCGCCGGCCGGGAAGCCGACACACTGCCGGATCTGGAAGTCGTCGGTGGTGTCGGCCGGGGTGCCGTTGTCGCTCAGCGGCGCGAGGCAGTAGGTGTCGGCGGTGTCGTCGCCGGTCTTGACCTTCTGGGTCAGCGGGTCACAGGCCGGGTTGCAGAGGCCGGCCGGCGGGTCGTCGCCCTCGTTGGCGTAGGTGTTGACGTAGCGCGAGCACACGAAGTTCGCGTCGCACGGGTTCGACGCGAGGTCGAGCAGGCTGCAGGTGTCGGTGCAGGTGCCCTGCGCCTGGTCCTGCTCCGAGGACGCCGAGCAGTACGCGCCGGCGAAGCAGTTGTCGTAGCCGGTGGTCTGGCCCGAGGCGCCCCACTGGCAGTCGCCGTCGACCGGCACGTTGCCGTCGGGCACGCAGCCGATGACGCCGAGCTGAGCCGCCGGGGTGGCGGTCACGCGGATCCAGGTGCACTTCTCACCCGCGGCGCAGCCGGCCTGGGTGTTGACGTTGCACGCCGCCGGGGGGGCATCGCTGCCGCCAGCCGCGTCGATCGGGATGATCCCGCCATCGTCACCGCACACGCGGCCAGGCCCAGGATCAGGGCGCCAAAGGTCAGCTTCTTCATCGTCCGCACTCCTCGTTCGTTTTCTTGGTTCCGACGGCCAGGCACAACCTCGGGCCACTCTACGTATCCACCCGGGAAACCCCGTGTGGGTAGGTGTCACCAATTTGGTGCGGGACCCTAACGGCGTTGACTCAGTCGGTCGGCGCCAACCTCGCAGCGCCCGCACACGCGGTATCGCGCATCGGCGCAAGTCTCGACGATGACGCGGATCACGACCGACCTAACAGCACCTGGCGAGGAGCCGAGGCGTCGACGCCTCGGCTCGCGCTGAACTCGCAACCGCACAGGATCACGGCGGGTTCGAGCCAGGCCGGGATCGCCCTAGCGGGGCACGCCGACGCCGAGGAGATCCATCGCCCACACCAGCGCGGTGGTGTCGTCGGCGGCGCTGAGCAGCGAGGTCCCGTCGGGCGACCAGGCCACGCGCACCGCGCGATCGCCGTGGCGCAAGGTCGCCACGGGCCGGGCGTCGCCGACCATCCCGAGGCTGATCTCGCCGCCGTAGCTGGCCGCAGCCCACAGGCGCCGTCGGGCGACAGCGCCACGCTGCTGGCGCGGAACCGCAGGGCCTGGGCCTCCGAGCGCACGCCGCCGCGAGCGTCGAGCCAGCGGCAGCTGCCATCGTTGCCGCACGCGAACGCGGTGCCGTCGGCGGCGACGGCGGCGGCGGTGGTGAGCGGCGCCAGCGCCAGCTCGCTCGGCGCCGCACCCTCGTCGAGCCCGACCAGGGCGTCGCCGTCGAGGCGCGCCCACAGCCCGGCCCGCCACGACAGCCCGAGCACGCGCGCGGTGGTCGCGACCCGACGCACCAGCGCGCCGGTGTCGGCGTCGAGCACGCTCACGCCGTGCAGGGTGCCGGTGTCCTCGTCGGCGGTGCGCCGCTGGCTGACCGCGACCGCGAGCTGGCGACCGTCGGGGCTGAACGCGACGGCCTCGGGGAACCGCCCGCCCGGCAGCGCCCGCCACGCCATCGTCATCGCGCCGGCGTCGTCGACGCGCGCCGCCCACCGCGCCGTCGCGCTCGGCGATCACGACCCGATCGTCGCGCACCGCGAGCGCCTGGATGCGCGCGCCGTCGGCCCGGCGCAGGGTCGCCAGCGGCGCGCCGTCGGCCTGGCGCCGAGGCCACCCGCCGACGTCGTCGGCGGTGATCACCACGCCCGACGGCGTCGCGGCGACGGCGGTGAGCTCGGCGTCGTGGCCGCCCAGCGCGAGCGCGCCGTCGGCGCCGCGCCGGGTGTCGTAGAGCTCGACGACGTCCTCGTCGGCGACCGCGATCTGACCACCGTCGGGAGACCACCGCACCTGGTGCGGCATGCTGCGGCGGTTGCCGAGCGGGTTGAGCCGCCCGCTGACCGGATCGCACACCGCCGCCACCGACTCGCTGGCGACCGCGACCAGGCCCGAGGCGTCGAGGTCGATCGCCCACACCGTCTCGCCGACGTGGCAGCCGCCGACCTCCGACAGCGAGGTCGGATCCAGCGACAGCACCCGATCGCCGGAGCCCGCGACCAGGACGCCGCCGACGTAGTCGAGGTCGTAGACCGAGTCGCGCACGCGGGTGTAGGTGACCTTGCCGGCGTGCAGGTCCCAGCGCCCGACCATCGCGCCGTCGGCGGTGTAGGCGATGCGACCGTCGTCGGACAGCGTGATCGCGGTGAGCGACAGGTGGTTGCCGAGCTCGGTGATGGTGCCGGCGCCGGGGCTCCACACCACCGCGGTGCGACGGTCGCGCCGGAACGCGATGAGGGTGCCGTCGGCGGAGGTCGCGATGGGATCGCCGCCCTCGCCGGAGGCCTCGGTGAGGGCCAGCGTGACCCGCCGCCCGAGATCGAGCACCTCGATGCGGCCGGCGCCCATCACCACGATGCGGCCGCGGCCCAGCGTGGTCACCGCGGTCGCGCTCGGGCTCAGCCGCCGCGTGTTGAACCGCGGGTTGCCGCTGTGCTCGTCCTCGACCTTGTGCTCGCGCCACGGCTCCTCGACGTCGTGGGTCGCGAGCCGGCGGCCGCTGTCGCGCGCGAACACCTGCAGGCCCTCGCTGGCCGCCAGCACCTGGGTGCCGTCGTCGGAGAACGCCACGCCGTAGATGGCGTAGCCGGTGCGCCAACGGGTGGTGCCGAGGCGCGCGGTGGCGCCGCGCGGCAGCGCGTCGCCGAGGCGATCGCTGCTCGCCAGCGGCGCCGGCGCCGGGCGCGTGGTGGGCGTCGGCGCGGGCCCGGGCGTCGGCGACACCACCCGTGGCGCGGGCGTGCCGCCGCAGCCGAGCGCGAGCGCGAGGCCGGCCAGCGCCGCCCCGCGGATCGTCGTCGACGGGCGCGCCCGCATGCTCAGGTGTCCAGCCCCGTCGCCCACGAGTAGCTGGGCTTGGTGTCGAAGTGGTGGGTGGCGTGGATGACGCGGACGGTGCCCGACTTCGAGCGCATCACGATTGACTGGGTGCGGGCGCCACCGCCGAAGAAGGTCACGCCGTCGAGCAGGTAGCCCTGGGTGACGCCGGTGGCGGCGAACATCACGTGGCCCTGGGCCAGCTCCTCGGTGGTGTAGAGGTGGCCCTCGTCGGCGACGCCCATGGCCTTGGCCCGCGCGCGCTCCTCGTCGGACCGGAACCGCAGGCGGCCCTGCAGCTCGCCACCCATGCAGCGCATCGCGGCCGCCGAGATGACCCCCTCGGGGGCGCCGCCGATGCCGAACAGGACGTCGATGCCGGAGTCGGCCTTGCACGTCATCACCGCGCCCGAGACGTCGCCGTCGCCGATGAGGCGGATGCGGGCGCCGGCCTGGCGGACCTCGGCGATGAGGGCCTCGTGGCGCGGCCGATCGAGGATGACCGCCGCGAGCTCCTCGACCTTCTTGTTCTTGGCCTTGGCGATGCGCTCGAGGTTCCAGGTTGGGCTCTCGCGCAGATCGATCTTGCCGCGGCACGCCGGCCCGACCGCGATCTTCTCCATGTACGTGTCGGGTGCGTTGAGGAACTGGCCGTCGTCGGCGATCGCGATCACCGCGATGGCGTCGGGCGCGCCGGTCGCGCACAGGTTGGTGCCCTCGAGGGGGTCGACCGCGATGTCGACCTTGGGCGAACCTTCGTCGACGCCGCCGCCGGGACCGCTCGACCAGCCGGCGCCGACCCGCTCACCGATGAACAGCATCGGCGCCTCGTCGCGCTCGCCCTCGCCGATGACCACGGTGCCGCGGATGTCGATGGCGTCGAAGGCGCGGCGCATGGCCTCGACCGCGACGTGATCGGCGAGCTGACGATCGCCGCGGCCCATCAGGCGAGCCGACGACAGCGCCGCGGCTTCGGTGATCCGCACCACCTCGAGGGCCAAGTTGCGATCCTGCATGTGACGTCCATCAGAGCATGGCGTCCAACCTCAAGCAATCTGCGCACTTGTCCTACATTGCCGGTCGCTTCGCGACGATCACAAGCGCCCGGAGACGGTCAAATGCGCCCGGAGACGGGCTGAAGCGCCCGGAGGCGGGGCGAGGCGGGGAGACGCGCCGGGGAGAGGGGGCGAAACGCCGAGAAGACAGCGCGATCTACAGCACGGTGGTGCCGGTGCCGGTGAGCGCTTCGACCACCACGAGGTCGCGGAACTGCGGCGGGAAGGCGCGCGGGCGGCCGTCGGGGCCGATCGCGGCGTGGCGAGTCATGCCCTCGGCCAGCAGCTGGCCATCGAGCCGCACCGCGTAGGCGAACCGGACCGAGGCCGCGCGCAGCTCGTCGACGACGACCTCGATCGCGAGCAGATCCTCGTAGCGCGCCGGGCGCCGGTACCGACAGCTCGCCTCGACCACCGGCCGGGCCAGGCCCCAGGCCTCGAGATCGGCCTGGGTCCGACCGAGGCCGCGCCAGTACGCCGCCCGCGCCGCCTCGAAGTAGCGCAGGTAGTTGGCGTAGTAGACGACGCCCATCTGGTCGGTGTCGCCGAAGATCACGCGCAGCGGATGGATCGCCACGCCGCCCTACCCTGCGATCCGGAGCAGGCGCGCCGGCTCGACGATGTCGTCGAGGGCGTCGATCTCGGCGAGGGCGGCGCGGACGTCACCCTCGCGGGCGTCGTGGGTGACCACGAAGATCCGGGCCGGCCCGTCGCCGTCGCCGCGATCGTCCTGGAGCACCTGCGCCATCGACACCTGGTGGGCGCCGAGGATGGTGGTGATGCGCCCCATCACGCCGGGGCGATCGCGCACGCCGAGCCGCAGGTAGAACCGCGAGCGGCTGTCGGCGGCGGGGAGCAGCGGCCGGGCCTGGCCGCCGGCGGGCTCGGCGCGACGCAGCGGCGGCGCGCCGGCGACCCGCGCCGCGATGTTGCGCCCGACCTCGATCATGTCGGACACCACCGACATCGCCGTCGGCAGCATCCCGGCGCCGGCGCCGTAGTACATCGACGGGCCGAGCGCGTACGAGTGCACGTACAGCGCGTTCTTGGCGCCGGGCACGCCGGCGAGCAGCCAGCGGCTCGGCACCAGCGCCGGATGGACCCGGGCCTCGATGGCGTGGCCGTGATCGCGCCCGACCACCAGCGGCTTGATCACGTAGCCGAACTTCTCGGCGTAGGCGAGGTCGACCTCGTCGACGGCGTCGATGCCCTGGCGCGCGATCGCGTCGACGTCGAGCCACGATCCAAAGCACAGCCGCGCCAGGATCGCGAGCTTGTGGGCGGCGTCGCCGCCGCCGACGTCGAGGGTCGGATCGGCCTCGGCGTAGCCCAGCGCCTGGGCCTCGGCCAGGACCTCCGCGAACGGGCGGCGGCTCGCCGCCATCGCCGACAGGATGTAGTTGGAGGTGCCGTTGACGATGCCGAGGAAGTGCTCGACCTTGTCCGACGCCAGCCCCTCGCGCAGGACCCGGATGACCGGCACCCCGCCGCACACCGCCGCCTCGTAGTAGACGTCGACGCCGGCCTGCTCGGCGGCCGCCAGCACCTCGGTGCCGTGCTCGGCGAGCAGCGCCTTGTTGGCGGTGACCACGTGCTTGCCGGCGGCGATGGCGTCGAGCACCGCGCGCCGGGCCTCGGCGACGCCGCCGATGAGCTCGCACACGATGTCGACGTCGGCGCGGCGGATGGTGGCGGCGACGTCGCTCGAGAGCAGCGCGGGATCGACCTCGACCAGGCGCTTCTTCTTGCCCACCGCGCGCACCGCGATGGCGCGCACCACCAGCCGCGCGCCGAGCCGCTGCTCAATCGCCGGGGCGTTGTCGGCGAGCAGCTTGACCACGCCGGCGCCGACGTTGCCGAGGCCGAGCAGCGCGACGCCGAGCTCGCGCGAGGGCGGCGGAGGACGCGTGGAGCGAGCCATCGTCAGCGCCCGCCGAAGGAGTAGTGCTCGCTGACGATGAGGCCGTGCTCGTCGGCGGGCGCGATCACCAGCGTGACCACGCCGACCTCGTTGACCACGGTGGCGCCGCCGCTGGCCTCGCGTGACACCTCGGCGGTGACCACCGCGCCGCCGCCCACCACCTCGACCCGGGTGGCGTCGAGGCGCAACCGCAGCGACGTCACCGACTCGAGGCGCGTGCGCAGCTCGCGCTCGACCGCGTCCCAGCCGACGACGGGCACGCCCTGGCGGGTGACCACCAGGTCCTTGCCGTGGGCGTACAGCGGCGCGAGCGCCTCGAGGCTGCGCACCTCGTGGGCCTGGCGCCAGCGCTCCACCACGCGGAGCACCGCGGTGACGTCGTCGGCCGCGACCGGCGCGGGCGCGGGCGAGGTCGCCGCGGCGCCGCCGCAGCCGACGACGATCGAGGCCAGCAGGGCGAGCGCCACCGGGCGCAGTGCGAGCATGACGCAGATGTATCACGCGCGCCGTCCGCCCGGGCCCGGCCGCCGTGGTACCCACGGCTCATGACCGAGATCGTCTGGATCCACGCACGCGAAGTCCTCGACTCTCGAGGGAACCCGACCGTCGAGGCCGAGGTCGGGCTCGACGGTGGCGCCCTCGGCCGCGCGATCGTGCCGTCGGGCGCGTCGACCGGCGAGCACGAGGCGCTCGAGCTGCGCGACGGCGACGCCGCGCGTTTCCTCGGCAAGGGCGTGACCAAGGCGGTCGGCCACGTCCGCGACGTGATCGCGCCGGCCTTGATCGGCCTCGACGCCGCCGATCAGGGCGCGGTCGACGGCGCGCTGCTCGAGCTCGACGGCACGCCGACCAAGTCGAACCTCGGCGCCAACGCGCTGCTCGCGGTGTCGATGGCGGCGGCCCGCGCCGCGGCCGAGGCCCACGAGCTCCCGCTGTACCGCTACCTCGGCGGCGCCGGCGCGGTGGTGCTGCCGGTGCCGCTGATGAACATCATCAACGGCGGCGCCCACGCCGACAACAACCTCGACATCCAGGAGTTCATGGTCGTGCCGGCGGGCTTCGACCGCTTCGACGACGCCCTGCGCGCCGGGGTCGAGGTGTTCCACCACCTCAAGAAGCTGCTCGCCGGCCGCGGCAAGGCGACCAGCGTCGGCGACGAGGGCGGCTTCGCGCCGTCGCTCGACTCCGCCGAGGACGCCCTCGGCCTCATCCTCGAGGCCATCGGCAAGGCCGGCTACGAGCCCGGCAAGCAGATCTCGTTGGCCCTCGACGTCGCCGCCAGCGAGTTCTTCGACGCCAAGGCCGGCGTGTACACCTACGGCGGCAAGGCCCGTTCGTCGGCGGAGATGGTCGCGATGTACGCCGGCTGGGTGAAGCAGTTCCCGCTGGTGTCCATCGAGGACGGCCTCGACCAGAACGACTGGGACGGCTGGAAGGCGCTGACCGACGCCGTCGGCGGCACGACCCAGCTCGTCGGCGACGACCTGTTCGTGACCCAGACCGCGCGCCTGCGCCGCGGCATCGACGCCGGCATCGCCAACTCGATCCTGGTCAAGGTCAACCAGATCGGCACGCTGACCGAGACCCTCGAGGCGGTCCGCACCGCCCAGCACGCCGGCTACACCGCGATCATCTCGCACCGCTCCGGCGAGAGCGAGGACAGCTTCATCGCCGACCTCGCCGTCGCCACCGCCGCCGGCCAGATCAAGACCGGCTCGGCGTCGCGCTCCGACCGCATCGCCAAGTACAACCAGCTCCTGCGCATCGCCGACCGCCTCGGCGAGACCCAGCGGCTGGCGCGGCCGTTCGCGCGCTGACCTCGCGCCCGCGCCGGCGCGCGCGTATGGTCGAGGGCGCGTGTCGATCTGGTGGTTCGCGTTCGGCTACTTCGCCTGCTACGTGCCCTACAGCGCGCTGGTCAAGGCGCTGTCGTCGGGGCTGCTCCCGGGCGTGCCGGCGCAGCACGAGCTCGCGCTCTTGCCGTGGTCGAACGTCGCCGCGATGGTCACCGCGATGACGTTCATCACCGCCGCCGGCTGGTGGCGCTTCGCCGGCCGCCGGGTGGTGTTCGGTCGATCGCTGCCGTGGCCGAGCAAGGGCACCGCGCTGTCGGGCCTGGGCAGCTCGGCGGTGATCGTCACCACCACGCTGGCGTACACCTTCGATGGCGTCTCGATCGTGTTCATCATGCTGCTCTTGCGCGGCGGCGTGCTGGTGCTGGCGCCGCTGGTCGACGGCCTCGCCGGGCGTCGGGTGCGCGTGACCTCGTGGATCGCGCTCGGCCTGAGCCTGGGCTCGCTGGTGGTGGCGTTCGTCGGCAGCGGCGGCGGCGCCGCGGTGTCGGGGCTGGTCCTGCTCGACGTCGCGGTGTACCTGGCGGCGTACTTCGTGCGGCTGCGGGTCATGAGCCACCAGGCCAAGACCGACGACCCCGACGTCGCGCGGCGCTACTTCGTGGAGGAGCAGCTGGTGGCGACGCCGGCGGTGGTGCTCGCGCTGGTGCTCGCGGCGGCGCTGGGGCCGGCGTCGGTGGCGGCGCCGCTGCGCGCGGGCTTCGCCGGCGACGCCGGGGCGCTCGCGGTGGGCCTGACCGTGCTCGTCGGGGTGATGTCGCAGGGCACCGGCATCTTCGGCGGGCTCATCCTGCTCGATCGCCGCGAGAACAGCTTCTGCGTGCCGGTCAACCGCGCCTCGAGCATGCTCGCCGGGCTGGTGGCGTCGCTGGTGGTCGCCGCGATCGCGGGCCGCGCGGGACCGCCGGCGTCGGAGTACGTCGGCGCCGCCCTGGTGATCGCGGCGATCCTGGTGCTGTCGGTGCCCGGCGTGGTCACGGCCCGACGACGACGCGCCGCCTGACGCGCGCGGCGGCTCAGCGCCCGAGCAGGTGGCGGGCGATGACGACGCGCTGGATCTGCGAGGTGCCCTCGTAGATCTGCAGCAGCTTGGCGTCGCGCATCAGCTTCTCGACCGGGTACTCCTTGGTGTAGCCGTAGCCGCCGAAGATCTGGACGGCGTCGGTGGCGACCCGCATGGCCGCATCGGCGCCGTGCGCCTTGGCGTAGGCCGACACGATGCTGGCGAGGTCGCCGCGATCGACGTTCCACGCCGCCTTGTGGGTGAGCAGGCGGGTCGACTCGTAGGCGATGCCCATCTCGGCGATCATGAACTGCACCGCCTGGTGCTGGGCGATGGGCAGACCGAAGGTCTTGCGCTCGAGCGCGTACGCCGTGCACTCCTCGAGGGCGCGGCGGATGAGGCCGGCGGCGCCGGCGGCGATCCACGGGCGCGAGCGATCGAAGGTCTTCATCGCGACCTTGAAGCCGCCGTCCTCGGACCCGACCAGCGCCGACTTCGGCAGCTTGACGTCCTCGAAGATGACGTCGGTCGTGTTCGAGGCCCGCTGGCCCATCTTGTTCTCCTTGCGGCCCGGCTTGACGCCCGCGGTCTTGGCGTCGACGACGAAGCAGGCGATGCCCTTGTGCTTCAGCGCCGGGTCGAAGGTGGCGAAGACGGTGTAGAAGTCGGCGACGCCGCCGTTGGTGATCCACCGCTTCTGGCCGTTGAGCACGTACTCGTCGCCGTGCTTGGTGACCCGGGTCCGCATGCCGGCGACGTCGGAGCCGGCGTCGGGCTCCGAGCAGCAGTACGCCGCGAACGAGAACTCGCTGGTCAGGCGCCCCAGCCACTGCTTCTTCTGCTCCTCGCTGCCGGCGACGAGCAGCGGCGTGGCGCCGAGCATGTTGGCGGCCAGCGAGGTGTTGATGCCGGCGCAGCCGAACGCGATCTCCTCCTGCACCAGGCAGTGATCGAGGCAGCTGCCGCCGAGGCCGCCGTAGGCGGCCGGCACCTCGACGTTCATCAGGCCGGTCTCCCAGGCCTTCTTCAAGAGCTCGCGCGGGAACTCGCCGGTCTCGTCGAGGTGCCCGGCGACCGGGATGATCTCCTTGCGCGCGAAGTCGCGCGCGGACTGGATGAGGGCGTCTTGCTCTTCGGTAAGGGATAGGTCGATGGCCATGGCGGAGCGGATGCCAGCATCGCGACCGGATGAACCAATGGGGCCCGTACGCGATCGTCGCGCCGATCGCCGACGGCACCCTCGCCGAGGTGGGCCTCGCGCGCGGCCCCGACGGCGGCGCCCCGGTCGCGCTCAGGCGGCTGCACCGCCACGCCGCCACGACCCGGCGCTGCGCGCCCTGTTCGCGCGTGAGCAGGCCTCGGCGTGCGCGCTCCGCCGCACCCACGGCTGGCGACCGGCCTCGCCCACGGCGAGCACGACGAGCGCCCGTACCTGGCGCTGGTGCTGGCGCCGGGCCAGGACCTGCGCCGGCGGCCGGTCGCGCCCGCGCGCGCCGTGGGCGTGGTGCTCGACGCCTGCGACGCCCTCGCCCACCTGCACGCGCACGACCTCGTGCACGGCGACGTCAACCTGGCCAACCTGGTCGTCGACGACGACGGCCGCGCCATGGTGTGCGACCTCGGGGTCGCCCGGCGCGCCGGCGAGCCCGGGCCGGTGCGCGGCACCCACGCGTACATGGCGCCGGAGCAGGTGCGCGGCGAGCCGTGGACGCCCGCGACCGACGTGTTCGCGCTCGGCGTGGTGCTGTGGGAGCTCGTCGCCGGCGCCCGCCTGTTCCAGCGCGCGACCAGCTACCTCGCGGCGGCCGCCGTGGTCGAGACGCCGCCGCCGCTGGCCGACGCCGCGCTCGACGTCGTCGCCCAGGCCGCGCTCGCCAAGGATCCGGCGACCCGGATCGCCAGCGTCGAGAGCTGCGCGCGCGCGGACCTGCCGGCGTGAGCCGGACCAGGCCGTGACGGACGCACCAGCTCGCTAGCCCTGCTCGCCGGAGGCCTTGCGCGCGGCGCGCGCGGCCCGCGCCGCCTCGCGCTCCGCGGCGCGGCGCTGCTCGAGATCGAACTGGTTGCGCGCCGCCCGGGTGCCGAGGATGAACCCGATGAACATGCCGGCGAACGCCACCGACGGGATGAAGATGATGTGCGCCGAGGTCACCGGCCGCTAGCTCCGGGCCGCGTGCTCGAGGTCGCGCGCGAGCTGGTCGAGTTGCGCCCGCAGGCGGGCGTGGCGACGCCACAGGAACACGATGAAGCCGACCGCGAGCAGCCACATCGCCGCGTAGGCGAGGATCACGTGGCGCTGGTTCTTGGCGATGGCGGCGGCGTGGGCCTGGTGCGCCTTGGTCTCCTGCGCGAGCAGCTCCTCGGCGTGGTCCTTGCGGACCTCGGCGAGGATGGCCTCGGCGAAGCTGGGGTCGTGGTTCATCGCGTCGGCGCAGGTCGCGCGCAGCTCGGCGAGGCTCGGCGGCGGCGACGGCGGCGCGACCTGCGCGTCGGTGGGCAGCGGCATCACCATGGCGGCTGGCTCCCCACCGGCGGCGACCGGTGCGGCCGGCGGCGCGGCCCGGCGCAGCTTCTCGTCGATCGACTCGTGGCCCGGCGGCGACACCTCGCCGGGGCGCAGCGGGCGACCGGCGGCCGGCGGGTCGGCGGCCTCGCCCTGGGCCATCGCGGGCGCCGCCAGGCCGGCGAGCACGACCACGGCGACGAGGCCACGGCCGAGCCACGCGCGCGCAGCGATTGGGGACGACGACGTGGATGACATCAGCTCTCTCCCAGTAGGCCGGCGTCGAGCGCGCGTTCGCGCAGCTCGGCTGCCCGGCGTTCGGCCCGCGCGCTGGCCACCCGGGCGGTGACCAGCAGCGAGGTCCAGCCGAGGAACGTGGCGACCGCGAGCCAGAAGGTGCCCCTCATCGCGGGGCCCAGGGTGGCGACGTTGCCCCTGGCGCCGGCCTGCGGGTGCAGGTCGCCCTGATCGACCATCGTGTAGATGAACGGCAGCGCGACCGCGGCGAACACCGCGAGGGCGGCGGCCAGGCGCTCGCCGCCGGCGCCGGCGAAGCGCCGCACCATCACGTAGCCGACCAGGGTCAGCCAGAGCAAGAGCGACATCGTCAGCCGCTTCTCCCACTTCCACCACACGTCCCACGCGGCCTTGGCCCAGATCATCCCGGTGATGAGCACCGCCGCCCCCAGCACCACGGCGACCTCGGCGGTGGCCAGCGCGACGTCGTCCCAGCGCGGGTTGCGGGTCTTGAGGTAGACCGCCGAGCACACCGCGCAGGCGAACACCGAGGCGAACAGCATGAACGCGTGGGCGACGTGGAAGTAGAAGATCTTCTGGTTGAAGAACAGCACGTCGGCCAGCGGGGTCGTCACGAAGACGCCCCACAGCGACGCCACCAGCCCCACGGAGGTGAGCACGGCGAGGACGGGCACGGCGATTCGCTTCATTCGATCACCACCGACTCGAAGAGCCACAGCGACACTACCAGAAACACCGCGTCGTACACGGCCAGGAACCCGAGCCAGTAGCGCGCGACGTCGAGCTGCGCCGGATCGGCGAGCAGGGCGCCGGTGGCGCGGTTGCCGGCGACGAACAGCGGGATGAGCAGCGGGTACAAGACGATCGGCAGCAGCACGTCGCGGGCCCGGACCTTGAGCAGGCTGGCGGCGAACACGGTGCCGACCACGGCCACGCCGATCGCACCCAGCGCCAGCGTCGCCGCCAGGTAGCCGGGGTGCACGAACAGATCGACCGACAGGAGCAGCCCGGTGAGCGGCGCGCACACCGCCGCCACGCCGAACACCAGGATCGCGATGGTCGCGGCCTTGCCGAGGAAGATGCCCAGGCGCGACGCCGGCGACAGCAGCAGCGCCCGCATGGTGTCACCCTCGCGCTCGCGATCGAAGGCGCGGCCGAGGCCGATGGTGCCGGCGAAGGCGATCGCCGCCCACAAGAGCCCCGGCGTCGCGGTGCGCGCGAACCGGCGCTCGTGATCGAACCCGATGGCCATGACGATCACCAGCAGCGCGGCGAAGAACGCCATCGTCGCCACGACCTCGCGGCTGCGTCGCTCGACGCGGAGGTCCTTGGCCGCGATGGCGCGGAGGTGAGCCAGCATCCCCATGTCAGCTCGCGTGGGCCTCGTAGAGCTGGCGCAGGCCGGCGTAGTCGGCGCCGGCGCAGTCGGCGGCGTGGACCACCTTGCCGGCGCGGAGCACGACGACGCGATCGGTGAAGCCGGCGATGGCCTCGAGATCGTGGGTGACGACGACGACGATCGCTCCCGCCGCCTTGATCGAGGCCAGCCGCGCGCCGAGCGCGAGCGCGCCGCCGCGATCGAGGCCGGTGAAGGGCTCGTCGAGCAGCACCAGCGATGGGCCCGCCACCAGCGCGCGCGCCAGCGCCAGCCGCTGCCACATGCCCCGCGAGTAGGTGCGCGCCGGCCGGTCGCGCGCGGTGGGCTCGAGGCCGACCTCGTCGAGCAGGGCCGCGATCCGCGCCTCCGGCGCGGCCACGTCGTAGAGCCGGGCGAACAGCCGCAGGTTCTCGACGGCGGTGAGCTCCGCGTAGCACAGGGGCGCGTGGGCGAGCAGGCCGATCTCGCGCCGCAGCGCGCCGCCGGGGGCGACCGCGCCGTCGGGCCCGAGGTACGTCACCTCGCCCTGGGTCGGCCGCACCAGGGTCGACAGGATGCCGAGCAAGGTCGACTTGCCGGCGCCGTTGTGGCCGAGCAGCGCGGTGACCTGCCCGGCGGCGAGCTCGAGCTCGACGGCGGCCAGCGCCCGGTGCTCTCCGTAGCGCTTGCCGAGGCGCGTGGCGCGCACCGCGGTGATCACGACCGCGGCGCCGCCGATCGCCCGCCAGCGGGCCACAGCGCCTCGAGCTCGCGCACCAGCGCCTCGCGGCGCGCCGGATCGTCGCCGCGGCGCTCGACGTCGACGAGCTGCTCCATCAGGGCCTCGATGCGGGCTCGCCGTGCGCCGGCGTCGCCGACGAACGCGGCGGCGCGCTTGCGCCCCGCCAGCGCCCAGCCGACGCCGCCGAGCACGAGCAGGAGCGCGGCCAGGCCGACGATGCGCGGCGCCCACACCTTCCACGCCGGCTGCGCCGGCAGCCCCCGCACCGTCAACGACATCCGGCGCCCGGGCTCGATCATGATGTCGGCGATGCGCAGGAACGCGATGCCGGTGCGGGTCACCCGCTCCTGCGCCTCGACGCCGGCCGGCAGCTCCAGGGTCATGCCGGCGTTCTTCACCAGCGACAGCCGGCTCTGGACCGCGCCCCACGGCAGGTCCCAGTCCCACGCCACCGCGCCACCTTCGACGACCAGCGAGAACCCGGCGCGGACCGACACCCCGCGCGGCGGCAGCGGCCGGCGGATGCGCAGGCCACCAGCGCCGCCGCGATCGGGCGCCGCGATGCCGGCGTCGTCGTCGGCGACCTGGGCGCCGGTGAAGCCGCGCGGCAGCGGGATGAGCAGGCCGTCGGGCCCGTCGAGGTACGGCCGCGGCAGCCGGTTGTACACCGCGAAGTCACCCTGGATGCCGAGGTACTTGTCGTCGACACCGCCGTCGAGCTGGAACTGGAACATCACCACCGGGAAGTGCTCCAGGGTGGCGGTGGTCTGCAGGCCCGGGGTCGGCGCCAGCGGCACCGAGCGCACCAGCCGCGCGCCGAGCCGGGTCTGCGCGTAGAACACGCGCCCGGGCGCGCCGAGCTCGTCGGCGGTGAACGACACCACCCGGGTCGGGATGCCGCTGGCCAGGCGCAGGTCGACCTGGACCTTGGCGCCGACGCCGGCCTCGACGGTCAGCGGCGGCGACAGCGCGCCGTCGTCGCCGCCGGCGGCAGCGCGCAGGCGCCACACGCCGGGCGCGACCGCGGTGAAGCGCGCCACGCCGTCGGGGCCCGTGGTCACGCGCTGCATCGCCACCACGCCGGCGGCGTCGGCGCCGTCGGGCTCGAGGAACACGGCGACGTTGGGCAGCGGGCCACGATCGTCGGCCTCGCCAGCGAACACGCCGACCTCGAGGGTGCCGGCGGCGAGCGCGGGCTCGACCATCAGCGGCGAGAACGTGCCCTCGAGCCGCCGGCCCGGATCGCCGGCGGGGCCGACGTCGCGCGAGGCCACCACCTGGCCGGTGGCAGCGTCGACCAGCTCGATGCGGGCGCCGCCGTCGCGAGCGTCGGTGTCGAGCGAGACGGTGACCGCGTCGATCGGGGCGCCCGGCAGGGCCTCGTCGAGACGGGCCGCGTCGTCGAGGGCGGGCGAGGCATCGTCGCGCCGGAGCGACGACAGGATCACGCGGACCCCGGCGTCGCCGAGGGTGATGGGCAACGACGCCAGGCGATCGACGCCCTGCCCGCGCGGCACCCGCGCCCACGCGTAGTACGCGGTGCCGCCGCTGACGTCGAGCCCGGTGAAGCGGGCCACGCCGGCGGCGTCGGTCGGCTGGCGGGTGACCGCGACGCCGTCGTCGACGTCGTAGCCGACGAGGATCACCTCGACGCCGGCCGGTGGTGACGGATCGGACAGGTCGTCGTGGGTCAGCGTGATGGTGAGCTGGCCCGCGGGATCGGGGAACGCCTGGGGCTGGCCGCTGGCGCGGCGAGGCTCCGGCATGCCGCCGGTCGGCGACGGCGCCGCGGCCGCCAGCGGCCGGGTCGTCAGCATCACCGCCACGCCCTCGGCGGGCACGGCGAACTGCTGCGAGGTGACCGGCTGGCCATCCTCGCCGGTGATCGTCGCCTGCACGGTCGCGCCGGCGGTCAGCCCGGCGAACACGGCGCGGCCGGTGCCGTCGGTGCGCGCGGTGCGCGGCGCGCCGTCGACGGTGAGCGTGACCTCGGCGCCGACCTGGGGCCTGGTGAACTCGCCCTCGATCACGCGCACCGAGACCGTGCCGCTGGGGATCGAGGCCAGCGGCAGCGGCCGCCCGAGGGCCTCCGCCGGCGGCGCCCCCATCATCGGCTGGGCCATCGCGGGTGCGGCCAGGCCGGCGGCGAACACGACGGCGAGCGCGCCGACGGTGTGGCGGGTGCAGAGGCGAACGGTCATGAGGCCACGTGCTCCTTGGCGTCGGTCGAGGTCCCCGGCTCGGCCGGCGCCGCAGCGGAGGCATCGGGCGCCGCGTCGTCGCGCGCCTCGGTAGGCGCCGCGTCGTCGCGCGCCTCGGCAGGCGCCGCGTCGTCGCGCGCCTCGGCGGACGCCGCGTCGTCGAGCTTCGACGGCGCCGACGCCGCCGCCTTGCCCTTGGCCTTCGAGCGCCCACGGCCCTTGCCCTTGCGCTCGACCTCGAGCCGGGCCCGCAGCTCGCGCTCGATCTCGGCCCGGACGCCGCCGCCGTCGCCGGCCGCGAGCGCGTCCATCGCCTTGATCACCTCGATCGCGCGCCCGCGATAGAGCCGCTCCATCGCCTCGGCGTCGGCGTCCGACATCTTGCCGAGCGCGTGATCGAACTCGATCTCCTTGATCGCCTTGAGCAGCGACTGCTTCTCGAGGGCGAGCTCGCCGAGCGCGCCGGTCGGCCGGAACCACGCCGCGTCGTCGAGTTCGGGGTCGTCGCCGTCGGCACGCCCGCTCTGCGAGACCCGCCACAGGAACCAGCCGCCGAGCACCAGCGCCATCCACGCCAGCCCCAGCACGACCGCCGGCGCCGTCGGGCTGAGCCGGTATTGCGCCAGCACGAAGCCCCAGCCGAGCACCAGGAGCGCGCCGACCAGGAGCGCCCCGCGCCGCGGCGTCCGCCGGCGCGGCTCAGTCGGTGTCGCGGAGTTCGTCATCGAGCCGGTCGACATAGTCTTGATCTGCGGCGGGCACCGGCGTCGCCGCCGCCACCGCCAGTTGCTGCCGGCCGCGGCCCACCCACCGCCGGCCGACCACGAACAGGAGGCCGAGGCCGCCGAGCACCGCCAGGGTGGGCAGCAGCCAGGACAGGCTCGACTGCGGCGTCGCCAGCACGTGCTCGCCGCCGTACTCCTCGACGAACGCGGCCACGACCTGATCGTAGGCGCGCTTGCGCCCCGCCTCGGTGTCGAGCAGCCCCGGGGTCGCGGCCTGCAGGCGCGCGAGCATCGTGTTGACCTGCTCGCGCTCGTCGGCGGCGAACCGGCACTTGCAGTCGAACAGCGACTCGCGCTGGCAGCCGCCGCACATGCACACCAGCTCCTTCATCAGGGCGCGGGCGGTGTCCGACGTGGGCCGGTGCTGGTGGGCCCACGAGGTGCCGTCGTCGCCCATGCCGCCGCCGCCGGGGATCGACGTGGTGTCGTGCTCGGCCGGTCGACCGGCCTGCCCGATCACCGCGTCGAGGGCCGTCGACGACAGCCGCGAGGTGCGCCGTCGGCGCGATGACGTCGTCGGGCGTCGGCGTCGACGCGCCGGGCGGCGCCGCCTCGGTGTACGGCTGATCCTGGAGCTCGTGCGGGACGCCGGGCCGCGACGCCGCGGTGATGGCCGCAGCCGAGCCGACGAAGAACAGCAGCACCGCGCCGACGTCGGCGGCGCGCCCGAACAGCGTCGCCGGCTTGCGCGAGGCGCGGTTCACCAGGCCCGCGGGCAACAGGCACACCAGGGTCCCGAACGCGATCGTCAGGTAGCCCAGCCACACCCACAGGATGAGCGGGTTCTTCCACACCCGGAAGTTGGCCATGCCGGTCGGGCGACCGGCGGCGTCGCGGCCGAAGCCGGTCAGGACGATGTACACGTCCTCGTTGAAGCGGCTGTGGATCGCGACCTCGGTGGTCGGCTGCTCGCCGCGGTGGAAGTCCCAGCGCGCGGGGTACAGGGTCGCGATCTGCTCGCCGTCCTGCCACACCGAGACCCGCGCGGTCATCGCGCTCTTGCTGTCGTCCTGGGTGTCGATGAGGTCCTCGTAGAGGAACCGGTAGTCGTGGAAGGTGAACCACGCCGGGTCGTCGCGGTGCAGCAGGCGATCGACGCGGACCCGCTGGCCGCCCTGCACCTCGACCTCGCTGCCGATGCGCAGGTAGCCCGGCCGCTGCTCGCCGGCGCCGACCCGCAGCACCTGGGCCGGATCGATCGGCCGCGCGATCGTGCGATCGTCCATGCGCTCGTAGGCCTTGCCGGTGAAGCCGAGGAACAGGATGGCGACGCCGGCGTGGACGATGTAGCCGCCGTACTTGCGGCGCTTGGTGAGCACCAGGCCGATGAGCGAGGTCACCGGGTCGGAGCCGGTCTGGCGTCGGCGCACGATCGCGCCGCGGACGAACTCCTGCACCACCGAGCCCCAGACGAAGGCGCAGAAGCCGTAGGTCACCAGCGACATCGGCAGCTCGACGCCGCGGGCGAACACCTCGGTGGTGACGCGGGTCTGCGGCAGCGCCACCGCCAGCACGACCATGGTGGCGACGGCCAGCACCGTCGGCCACAGGAACTGGCTCCACAGCCGCTCGCGGGTGGTGCGGCGCCAGGCCAGCAGCGGCGCCGCGCCGGCGAGCAACAGCAGCACGAGCCCCAGCGGCGTCATCCAGCGGTTGAAGAACCCGGCGCCGACCGAGGCGCGACCGCCGTCGATGGCCTCCGAGATCGTCGGGAACATCGTCGCGAACAGGACGAAGAACGCGCACCCGAGGAGGATCCAGTTGTTGATGAGGAACGCGAACTCGCGCGACGCGAACGACTCGAGCTGCGGGGTCTTGCCCAGGCGGTTGCTGCGGTAGGCGAGCAACCCGAACGACACCACCAGGATGACGATCATGAAGACGATGAACTGCAGCGCCAGCTCGTCGTCCTTGCCGAAGGCGTGCACCGACTGCACCACCCCCGAGCGCGTCATGAACGTGCCGAAGATGGTGAGGAAGAAGGTCAGGATGACGAGGATGAGGTTCCAGTTCTTGAGCATCCCGCGCTGCTCCTGGATCGTCGCGGAGTGCAGGAACGCGGTCGCCGTGAACCACGGCAGGAAGCCGGCGTTCTCCACCGGATCCCAGGCCCAGTAGCCGCCCCAGCCGAGCTCTTCGTAGGCCCAGCGGCCGCCGAGGATGAGCCCCAGCGACAGGAAGAAGAAGCACACCAGCATCCACGAGCGCACCGACGACAGCCACAGGTCGTCGAGGCGACCCGACGCCAGCGCGCCGATGCCGAACGCGAACGGGATCGTCGCGGCGACGAAGCCGATGTACAGGGACGGCGGATGGATGACCATCCAGTAGTTCTGGAGCAGCGGGTTGAGGCCGCGGCCGTCGGCCGGCGGATCGGTGAGGTGGGTCGCGAACGGGCTGTAGCCGAAGATGAGCAGCACCAGGAAGAAGAGCTGCACGACCATGATCGTCGCGATCACGTAGCCGATCATGTCGCGGTGCCGCCGGCGGTTGACCCAGATCGCCACCGTCGAGAACAGCGCGAGCACCAGCACCCAGAACAGGAGCGACCCGTCGAGGCCGCCCCAGAACGCGGTGACCTTGTAGGCGAGCGACATCGAGGTGTCGCTGGTCGCGGCGACGTACTTGATCGAGAAGTCGTGGGTGACGAAGGCGTAGATGATGAGCGCCGAGGCCAGGCTGGCGAGGGCGGCGAAGGCGTAGCTGCCGTAGATGGCGCTCTGCACCAGGCGGCGGCTGCCGCGGGCGTTGCCGGCGATGCCGGCGGCGATGCACCACGCGGCGGTGAGCGCGGCGAGCAGCAGCGTGATGGTGCCGAGCAGCGCGACGACCGAGCCGCCGACCGAGGCCGGGGTGCCGGGTGCCGCGGGTGCGGCGGCCGCGGCCGCGGCGGGGAGGAGCTGAGCGAGCATGCGGTCGGCCCTAATGGAAGCGCGGCTTGTCGTCGAGCTTGCGGTTGGCCTCGGCGCCCTCGTACTTCGACGGGCACTTTGCCATCAACTCGGTGGCGGTGAACTCGTAGCCGCCCTCGACCTTGGCCAGGCGGCCCGAGGCGACCACCTCGGATTGATCCTTGAACGTGTCCGGGGTCGGCCCCTCGTGCCGCACCGCGATCCGCTTGCCGCCCTTGGTGAGGACGAAGGTCCGACGCATGGTCTGGCCCTCGATCTGCTCGCGGATGGAGCCGGGCTCGACCCAGCCGTGGATCTGCATGTCGTGGCCGACCCACTGATCGGGGCCGTCCATCACGACGTCGACCATCGCGTAGCGCGCGGCGTCGGCGCGCGAGGAGTACAAAAGGAACCCGAGTCCGCCGACCACCACCACCGCGGAGGTGACGACGAGCTTGAGCAAGGTCTGCGTGTTCATGGGCACCTCTTCGTCAGGGGCTGTGGTCGCGGCGGCCGCGCGTGGTCGCCGACGACTACCCGGCAACTTAGCATGATGCACGCCAACGGCCGCCGAGACCGGCGCGCTCGATTGACGCACCGCCGGCGCCGATACCTCGGCGGAATCACGGCGCTTCGCGCGCGGCCGCGGCGGCGCGCGGTCAGCCGCCCATCGTGATCATGTGCTTGGCGGGGGCCCCGGCCCCCGAGGGTAGGAACTCGTGTCCCGGGCGCTTGCCACCGACGGCGATCGCGATGGCGGCCTCGACGGCGGCGTCGTCCCCGCCGGCGCGGACCACGTCGCGCAGGCTGACGGCGTCGTCGTGGCCGAGGCAGGCGTGGAGCTCGCCGGTCGCGGTCAGGCGCAGGCGGTTGCAGCGGTCGCAGAAGTGCTCGGTCATCGCCGAGATGATCCCGAGGGTCCGGGCCGGGTCGCCGCCGAGGCGCCAGTAGCGCGCCGGCCCGGCGTCGGCGTCAGCGGCGTCGGCGTCAGCGGCGTCGGCCGGCTCGAGCGCGGCGCCGAACGCGCCCTCGATGGCGGCGCGCAGCCGGGCCGCGGTCCGCACCTGCGCCGGCACGAAGTACGCAGCCGACGACATCGGCATGGGCTCGATGAAGCGCAGCGGCAGCTCACGCGCCCACGCCAGCCGGCACAGCGCGACCAGGTCGGCGGCGGCAGCGGCCTCGTCGCCGGGGCCCGGCTCGACGGCGACGGCGTTGAGCTTGACCGCGAGGCCGGCGGCGCGCGCGGCGTCGATGCCGGCGAGCACGCGGTCGAGATCGCCGTGGCTGGTGAGCGATCGGAACCGCGCCGGGTCGGCGCTGTCGATCGACACGTTGACCGAGCGCAGGCCCGCGGCGGCCAGCGGCCGCGCCAGCTCGCCGAGCAGGTGGCCGTTGCTGGTCATCACCACCTGCTCGATGCCCGGCACCGCCGCCAGCCGCGCGACCAGATCGACCACGCCGGCGCGCACCGTGGGCTCGCCGCCGGTGAGGCGCAGCTTGCGGACGCCGAGCCGGGCGAACACGCCGGCGAGCCGCTCAAGCTCCTCGAAGGTCAACAGCTCGGCCCGCGGCTGGAACGTCAGCGCGGCGTCGGCCGGCATGCAGTACACGCACCGGTAGTTGCAGCGGTCGGTCACCGAGATCCGCAGGTAGCGGACCCGGCGCGCCTGCGGATCGAGCAGGGGATCGGCCACACGGCCGGACTCGCCGGGGGCCGCGCTGGGGCCGCGCCGGGGTTCGAGCATCGGCAGGTGGACCCGGGCGCTCACCCGGGGCAGCTTGCCTGGCCGGCCCGCCCCGTCAAGCACCTTGACTTGGCGGCGCGCTTTGGCGATGAAGCGGCGACGAGATGCAACACGATCCGCGCGCCCGTACCCCGACGTTCCGGCCTCCGATGCGGCCGGGAGCCCAGAGCCCCGCCCCGCTGCCGAAGCTGGACGGGCTGTGGGTGTTGCTCGCGCCGAACGAGGGGCAGTTCGAGTCCGCGGACGCCGACGGCAAGGTGCCCGTGCTGGCCCAGGCCGGCGACCAGTACTACTACCTCGTCGCGTTCCGCAACGCGGCCAAGGCCCGCGCCTTCGCCGCCGCCAACGACCTCGACGGCATCGACCCGCGCATGGTCGTCGGCGCCTACAAGGACGAGCTGGTCCGGGTGGCGCGCGCCGCCGGCGCCATCGGCATGCTGGTCGACTATGAACCTGGCACCGGCGAGCCGGTGCCCGCCGCGCCACTCGCGTAGCGCGTCGGTGAACCTGGCACCGGCGAGCCGGTGCCCGCCGCGCCACTCGCGTAGCGCGTCGGTGAACCTGGCACCGGCGAGCCGGTGCCCGCCGCGCCGCTGGCGTAGCGCGTCGGTGAACCTGGCACCGGCGAGCCGGTGCCCGCCGCGCCACTCGCGTAGCGCGTCGGTGAGCCTGGCACCGGCGAGCCGGTGCCCGCCGCGCCGCTGGCGTAGCGCGTCGGCGAGCCTGGCACCGGCGAGCCGGTGCCCGCCGCGCCGCTGGCGTAGCGCGTCGGTGAACCTGGCACCGGCGAGCCGGTGCCCGCCGCGCCGCTGGCGTAGCGCGTCGGTGCCGCTCAGGCGGACGGCCGGTAGCCGCCGGTGATGAGCACCTCGTCGACATCGCCCCGGCGGGCGGCGTTGCTGTTGATCGCGCGCGGGCACTGCACGCGATCGATCTTGAAGCCGGCGTAGAGCGCCCGCACCCGCGGGGTGTCGCTGTTCGACAGCATCACCTGGCAGCCGCGATCGACCAGCTCGGCCGCCAGCGTCGCCAGCGCGCGCTGCTCGTCCATGCCGAAGGCGCCGGCGGTGTAGCCGGTGAAGTTCGCCGTCGGCGTGACCGGATCGTAGGGCGGATCGAAGTACAGGAAGTCGCCGCGCCTGGCGTCGGCGACGGCGGCGCGGAAGTCGGCGAGGCGGATGTCGGCGGCGCGCAGGGCCCCGGCGGCGACCCGCAGCGCGTCGGGCACGCAGATCGGCGGCGACACGTAGCTGCCCATCGGCACGTTGAAGTGACCGGCGCGGTTGACCCGCCACAGCCCGTTGAAGCAGGTCTTGTTGAGGTAGACGAACGCGGCCGCGCGCTCGGCCACCGTCCACGACACCGACGGATCGTTCCAGCGTGCGCGGGTGGCGTAGTAGTGCTCCTTGCCGTGCGCCGCGCGGTGCAGCTCGAGGCGCCGGATCACGCCGTCGGGATCGGCGCCCACCGCGCGGTAGAGGCCGACCAGGTCGGGGTTCATGTCGCTGATCACCGCGCGCGCCGGGGCCAGGCGGAAGAACAGGGCGGCGCCGCCGATGAACGCCTCGTAGTAGCGGCCGAACCGCGCGGGCACCCGCGCCAGCAGCTCTGGCATCAGCCGGGTCTTGCCGCCGACCCACTTGATGATGGGCGCGGCAGGGACCGGCGCGGGCCCGATGGGCAGCGGCGCGCGACGGGCGCTCAGGGTGCGAGCCGGGGCCGACGAGGTGACCCGCTGCGCGGGACCGGCCGCCATCGGCCTTACACGAGACGACATGTAGGTATCGTCTCGGGCCACCGCCCATGAGGCCAACTTTCGTCAGTATTTACTAATACTTACAGAAGAGGTTATCGATGTACACGGGCCTGTCGCTCGCCGTGCAGCGACCAGGTTTCGCCGCGCCGCGACCGGGTTAGCTCGCGAGCGTGTCGTAGGCGTGGAACTGCATCGCGAAGGTCGCGCGGCCCTCCGACATCGACCGCAGCTTGGTCGAGTAGCCGAACATGTTGCGCAGGGCGACGTGGGCCGAGACGATGCGCTTGGCGCCGCGCGCGCCGACGTCCTGGACCTGGCCGCGGCGCTGGTTGAGATCGCCGAGGACCGCGCCGAGGTACTCCTCGTCGCAGGTGACCTCGACCTCCATCAGCGGCTCGAGCCGGGTCGCGTGGGCGGCGGCGACGGCCTTGCGGAAGGCCTCGGCGGCGGCCGCACGCGCGCCGATCTCGCCGTCGGCGCCCTCGCGGATCGCCACCCCGCGCAGCGTGACCTCGACGTCCTCGAGGGGATAGCCGTCGGGGCCGCTCGAGGCGGCGTCGCGCAGGCCCTGCATGGCCGCCGCGACCACCGGCTCGGGCAGCATCGTCATCGGCGGCAACGCCTGCGCGAAGCTCATGCCGGCGCCGCGCGGGCGCGCCGCCACCGCGCAGGTGGCCTCGCCGTAGATCGCGTTCTCCTTGAGATCGCGCTCGAACACCGCGGTCGCCTCGCCCTCGCCGAGCATGGTCTCGCGGAACACCACCTGCGGCTTGCCGGCCTTGGCCAAGACGCCGTACTCGCGCCGCATGCGGTCGACGATGATCTCGAGGTGGAGCTCGCCCATGCCGCGGATGATGGTCTGCCCGGTGTCGGCGTCCTCGTGGTAGCGGAAGGTAGGATCCTCCTCGGCCATCTTGCCGAGGGCGAAGTCGAGGCGCTCCTTGGCCGCCGCGTTCTCGGCCTCGATGGCCTGCGAGATCACCGGCTCGTAGGTGTCGATCCGCTCGAGCAGGATCGGCGCCTTGGGGTCGCACACGGTGTCGCCGGTGGTGGCGTCCTTGAGCCCGGCCACCGCGACGATCTCGCCGGCCACCGCGCGCTCGAGGCGCTCGCGCTTGTCCGCGTGGATCTTGAAGAGCCGCGAGGTCTTCTCCTTGCGGCCGGTGCGCACGTTGAGCACCTCGTCGCCGGAGTTGAGGGTGCCGGAGAACAGCCGCAGGAAGACGACCTTGCGGCCCTCGTCCATCGCGATCTTGAACGCCAGCGCCGACATCGGCTCGTTGTTCTTCGGCGCGCGCGACAGCCGCTCGGCGGTGTTGCGTGGATCGACGCCGGTCACCGGCGGCACGTCGATCGGCGACGGCAGGAAGGCCAGCACCGCGTCGAGCAGCGGGTGGATGCCCTTGTTGCGCAGCGCGGTGCCGCACAGGACCGGCACCATCTTCACCGCGATGGTGGCCGCGCGGATCGCGGCGGCGAGCTCGTCGTCGGTGATCTCGGCGCCCTCGAGGTAGCGCTCGGCGAGGCCGTCGTCGAGGTCGGCCATCGCCTGGATGAGCGTGTCGCGCGCGGTCGCCGCCGCCGCCGCGTGCGGCTCGGGGATGGGGCCCACCGTCGGCTCGTCGTCGACGTCGCCGGTGAACATGATGCACTGCCGGCGCACCAGATCGATCACGCCCTCGAAGGCGTCCTCGACCCCGAGCGGGAGCTGGATGGGCACCGCGTTGGCGCCGAGCCGCTCGCGGATGTCGGCGACGACGCCGTCGAACGACGCGCCGACGCGATCGATCTTGTTGACGAACGCGACCGCGGCACCCGGAACTTGTCGGCCTGGTGCCACACCGTCTCCGACTGCGGCTGCACCCCGGCGACGCCGCAGAACACCACGACGGCGCCGTCGAGCACCCGCAGGCTGCGCTCGACCTCGATCGTGAAGTCGACGTGGCCGGGGGTGTCGATGAGGTGGATCTCGTGCTTCTTCCACTCGAAGGTGGTGGCGGCCGCGGTGATCGTGATGCCGCGCTCGCGCTCCTGCTCCATCCAGTCCATCTGGGTCTGGCCGTCATGGACCTCGCCGACCTTGTGGATCTTCCCCGCGTGGTAGAGGAACCGCTCCGACACCGTGGTCTTGCCCGCGTCGATGTGGGCGACGACGCCGATGTTGCGGACCAAGTCGATCTTCGCCATGGCGAGGGGCCGTATAGCACGCGCCCCGGGGCGCTTGCTCCGCTGGGCGCGCGCCGGCTAGGCTGCCGCCCGATGCGACGCGTGATGCTTCCGCTGGCGATGACGGCGGCGCTGGCCGGCCCGGCGGGGGCCGCGCCGACGCGGGGCCCGGACTACAGCGCCGCCCGCGATCTCGAGCTCGCCGCCCGGGCGGCCGAGGCCGCCGGCGACCACGCGGCTGCGGCGACCGCGCTGCAGGCGGCCTACGACATCACGCTCGGCCCGTCGCTGCTGCGCCGGCTGGCCGAGGCCCACGCGATGGCCGGACGATGCGACCTCGCGTTGCCGCGCTACCGGCAGTTCCTCGCCGAGGGCGCGCCCGACGCCGATGTCACCCGGGTGATCGAGGGCCGCATCGCCGAGTGCACCCAGGTGCTGGCCGACCAGGCCGCCATCGACGCGGCCGCCGCCGAAGCCGAAGCCGACGCGGCCGCCGCGGCCGCCGCCGCCGCGCCGCCGCCGCCGCTGACCGATCGCCCCGCCGCCTGGGCCACCACCGGCGCCGCGCTGGGCCTCGCGGCGGTGGCCGGCGTGCTGTTCATCAGCGCCCACAGCGCCGACGGCGACGTCGAGGATCTGATCTCGCTGCAGCCCGATCGGCAGCCGCCCACCGAGGGCGCCGCCGCGGCGCGCTACGATCACCTCGTCGCCGTCGGAGATCGCTACGCCATCGCGGCGTGGACCACGGCCGGCCTGGCCTCCGCCGCCACCGCCGCCGCGGTGATCCTGTTCGCGCGCTCGCCGGCGCCGGCGCCCGAACGCCGCGCCTGGCTGCGGCCGGCGCTCGGCGCCGAGGGCGCGGGCGTCGTCGGCGGCGTCCGCTTCTAGCCGCTCGGCCGCGCGACCCGCGCGCTACGCGATGCGGGTGTCGGCGTGGGCGACCGGATCGGTGTCCACCCGCACGTTGCCGAGCTCGCTCGCGAGCCAGCGCGCGACCGCCTTGTCGTCGGCGACCAGGCCGTGGGCGCTGGCGACCTGGGCCAGGCGCTCCTCGAGGGCGTGGCAGCTCGCCGGCCGCTTCTCCGGCTCGAACGCCAGCGCGCCGAGGATGATCTCGTCGAGCTCCGGCGGCAGATCGGCGCGGAGCTGGCTCGGCGGCGCCAGGTGCGGCCAGCCCTCGAAGCCCTTGTGCAGCGCGTGCGCGAGGTCGAGGTTGACCAGCGTGCCGGTGAAGATCTCGTAGCCGATGGCGGCCACGGGTACACGTCGGCGCGCGTCGACCGGGTTCCCCATCCGCTGCTCGGGCGCCATCTTCGACGGCGTGCCCTTGGTCTCGCCCAGCTGGGTGGTGTGGAGCTGGGTGGTCGCCTTGGCGATGCCGAAGTCGGCGACCTTCACCTCGCCGCGCTTGGACATGAGCACGTTGGCGCTCTTGACGTCGCGGTGCACCAGCCCGAGCGGCGTGCCGTCGGCGGCGCTGGCGTGGTGCGCGAAGTCGAGGCCGTCGCACACCCGCCGCAGGATCGTCATCGCCACCGGCAGCGGCACCGGCCGCCCGGCGTCGCGCGCCGCCATCAGCACCCGCTCGAGGTCGGGCCCGTCGACGTACTCCATGGCGATGAAGTAGGTGGTGTCGACCTTCCCGAGGTCGATGATCTGCACGATGTTGGGGTGGGTGAGGTTGGACGCCAGGCGCGCCTCGTCGAGGAAGTGGTCGACCGCGACCTGGGTGCCCATCAGGTGCGGGTGCAGCAGCTTGAGCGCCACCTGCTTGGCGAAGCCGGCCTCGCCGAGGGAGCGCGCCAGGTACACCTCGGCCATGCCGCCGGCGCCGAGCTGGCGGATGAGCTGGTAGCGGCCGAGCACCTGGCCGTCGCTCTCGGTGGCCGGGGTCTGGGTGGTGACCCGCGGCGTCGCCACGCCCATGCCGGTGCTGGTGCGTCCCGGCAGCGAGGTGTCGGCGCCCGCGGGCATCGCCGCCGCCCCCGCTGGCCGACGCGCGATCCCGAGCACCACCAGCACCAGCCCGAGCACGCCGAGCCCGGCGCCGACGCCGACCAGCCAGCCGAGGCTCTTGCCGGCGACCTTGGTCACCACGCCGACGACCTTCACCGTCGGGAACGACGCCAGCGCGCGCTCGACGGCGTCGGCGCCGCTGCCGGCGCCTGGCCGAGCACGACGGAGCCGTCGCCGGTGTCGAGCCGCGCCGGCATCTGCGCGGCGGCGAACAGCTCGGCCTCGTTGCCGAGGTCGACCCGCCAGCTCACCGCGATCACGCCGAGCAGGTCCGGCGGCGCGTCGGGCGGCAGGTACGCGGGCTTGACCTCGACCACCTTGGTCGCGACCAGGTGGCCCTCGAGCACCGCGAGGTGGAAGCCGGCCTGGCCGAGGAACGGCGAGGCGCCCGCGGTCTCCGGCCGGCGCAGGAGGCTGGTGACCTTCTCGCCGACCCGCTGGCCGAGCTCGATGACCTCTTCCTTCTTGCCGGGCTCGACGTTGATCTCGCGGCCGGCCTGATCCATCAGCGTCGCGGCGTCGGCGCCGATGCCGCTGCGCAGCCCGGGCCCGTCGGCGAGGGTGGTCGCCCGCGCCTCCAGCGCCGACTGCGCGACCCGGAGCTGGGCGTCGACCGCGGTGACCCCGCGATCGAAGGTGGGCGTCTGGTCGACCGCCGGCGTCGCCTGGGTCGTCGCGAACACCGCCGCCGCGGCGCCGCCGACCACCAGCAGCGCCCCGACGAGGATGCTAGCTCGCACGGCTCTTTCCGAACTTGCTCGGCTGCGCACCCTCGGGCGCGTCGCCGTCGACGGTCGCCTTGATCGTGTTCTTGCCGGCCTTGATCGTGATCTCCTGGACCACCGGCTTCACCGAGCGATCGCTCCAGATCTTCATCTGGTACTTGCCCGGCGCCACGCTGCGGAAGCGGAACGAGCCGTCGGCCTCGGCGACCACGTAGTGGGCTGGCTCACCACCGCGATGTGGGCGCTCATGTTCGCGTGGAGGTTGCAGCCGACCCGGTAGATGCCCTCCTCCTTGAAGGTCACCGAGCGCGCGTCGCCCTCCTTGTAGATGCCGAGATCGAACGGCATCTGCCCGGTGGTCGAGAACACGTTGTGGAAGACCTTGTCGTAGTTGGGGAAGCTCACCGTCGAGCCGGTCGAGATCACCAGCAGCCGCGGCGCGAACTGTCGATCGCGCTGCTCCATCAGGCGCTGCTTGGGCGTGCGCGGCTTCCACTTGCCCGAGCTGGGCTCGAGGGTGATGACCGCGAGCGCGCCGGCCGGCACCTTGCCGCCGACGAGCACGTTGCCCTCGAGGCTGCCCCGCACCGGCGCCTTGGGCTCCGGCGCCGGCGGCTGCGCCTTGGCCTCCTCGGCGTCCTCGTCGTCGGAGTTGCCGAGCGCGACCGGCGCCGGGCCCGTGTCCGGCACCTTCACCAGCGGGGTGTCGACCAGCGGCGGCGCGCCCTCGCGGAACATGCCGGCGATCTCGGCGACCGCGGCGGTGCCGGTGAGGATCTCGGCGGAGCTGAACAGCAGGTCGGCCAGCTCGCGGTTGCCGTCGGCGAGCGCCCGGGCCGCCTTGTCGAGCAGGTCGGCGGCCTCGCGCAGGCCCTGGGCCCGCTGCATGGCCGGATCCTGCGCCGTGCCTGGCTGGCCGACATCGGGCGGAGGCAGCGGCTTGGCGCCTCCGCCGGCGGGCACCGCCACCGGGGGCGGCACCGTGGCGCGGCTGCTCGTCGCCGCGCCGCCGCACCCCGTCGCCAGAAGGCTACCGGCCGCGAGCACGACGCCCGCCAAGAGGCCCGCCCCCCGCGAGCCACCCGCATGCTGGATCTTCATTCCCCGCACCTTACTACGGCCCCCGGCGGCGCGCAGATCGGCCGGGGCGCGGAAAGCGTCACCGAACCCCGCCGCCCCGTGACCCGCGGCGGGGGCTTTGCTAGCTTGCGCGCCATGGTGTTCGGCCTCTTCGCGGGAAACAAAGACAAGGCGCTGCAGAAGACCATCGAGCGCGCGACCAACAAGCTGTCGCAGCAGGCGGATCGCTGGCAGGCGCTCGAGCGGCTCAAGGAGGACGGCACCGAGGAGGCGCTGTTCGGCCTGTGCAAGCGCTTCGCGATCACCAGCAGCAAGGGCGTCGAGGACGAGCAGGAGAAGGCGTGGGTGGTCTCGACCCTCACCGCGAAGGGCACGGCCGCGCTGCCGGCCCTGCGCCGCTACCTCGCCACCGCCACCGAGATCGCCTACGCCCTCAAGGTCCTCGAGGGCTGCGGCGACGACGCCGGCGCCCTCGCCGTGGTCGACGAGCTGCTCGCGATCGAGAAGCCCGGCTACACCCGCGACGCCGAGCGCCGGGTCGACCTGATGCGCTGGCTCGGCGAGTGGAAGGGCATGACCGACGCCGACGCGGTGACCCGGCTGGCGCCATACCTGGCCGACTTCGACGAGAACGTCCGCTTCGCGGTGGTCGACGGCCTGGCCCAGCGCGATCCGGCCCTGGCCGGCCCGCCGCTGCTCGACGCCCTGCTCCGCCCCGAGGAGGAGTCCGGGCGGGTCAAGCGCCGCATCGGCGAGATCCTCGCCGAGCACAAGGTCGCGCTCGGCGAGCGCGCGCCGGCGGTCGAGCCGGTGCTGGTCGGCACCCTCGCCCAGTTCTGGATCAAGGACGGCGTCCTGCGCGCGCGCTGAGCGCGCGACGGGCCGGCGACGGCGACGCCCGCGCCCCTTCCCGCCCCGGCGGTCCGCGGTACGACGGACGTGCCGCGTCGTCCCGAGCTTGATTCGGTCCTCATCATCGGCTCCGGCCCGATCGTCATCGGGCAGGCCTGCGAGTTCGACTACTCGGGCACCCAGGCGGTGAAGGCGCTCAAGGAGGAGGGCCTGCGGGTCATCCTCATCAACAGCAACCCGGCCACGATCATGACCGATCCGGAGCTGGCCGACGCCACCTACGTCGAGCCGCTCACCGTCGAGATGCTCGACCAGATCCTGGCCATCGAGCGGCCGCGGGCGGTGCTGCCGACCCTGGGCGGCCAGACCGCGCTCAACCTGGCGCTGGCCGCGCACCGCGCCGGGGTGCTCGCCAAGCACGGCGTCGAGCTCATCGGCGCCCGCCCCGAGTCGATCGAGATGGCCGAGGATCGCGAGCTGTTCAAGCAGGCGATGGACCGCATCGGCCTGCGCTGCTGCCGCTCGGTGCTGGTCGGCTCCGTCGAGGAGGCCCGGGCCGCGATCGTCGACATCGGGTTCCCCGCGATCCTGCGGCCGAGCTTCACGATGGGCGGCTCCGGCGGCGGCATCGCCTACAACGCCCGCGAGTTCGATCGCATGGTGCAGCACGGGCTCGACCAGAGCCCGGTCCACCAGATCCTCATCGAGGAGTCGGTCCTCGGCTGGAAGGAGTTCGAGCTCGAGGTGATGCGCGACGGCGCCGACAACTGCGTGATCATCTGCTCGATCGAGAACCTCGATCCGATGGGCATCCACACCGGCGACTCCATCACCGTGGCGCCGGCGATGACGCTCACCGACAAGGAGTACCAGCGCATGCGCGACGCCGCCTTCGCGATCATGCGCGAGATCGGCGTCACCACCGGCGGCAGCAACGTGCAGTTCGCCGTCGATCCGGCCACCGGCCGGATGCTCATCATCGAGATGAACCCGCGGGTCTCGCGCTCGAGCGCGCTGGCGTCGAAGGCGACCGGCTTCCCGATCGCCAAGCTCGCGGCCAAGCTCGCCATCGGCTACACGCTCGACGAGCTGCACAACGACATCACCCGGGTCACCCCGGCGTCGTTCGAGCCGACCATCGACTACGTGGTCGTGAAGTGGCCGCGGTTCGCCTTCGAGAAGTTCCCGACCGCGACCCGCGTGCTCGGCCCGCAGATGAAGTCGGTCGGCGAGGCGATGGCCATCGGCCGCACCTTCCGCGAGGCGCTGGGCAAGGCGATCCGGTCGCTGGAGACCGGCCGCGCCGGGTTCGACCTGCCGACCGACGACGCCGACCTGCCGGCGCTGGAGCGCGCGATCGCCCTGCTCGGCCCCGATCGGCTACTGCTGCTCGGGCACGCGTTCCGCCTCGGCCTCACCCTCGAGCGCGCCCACGAGCTGACCCGGATCGACCCGTGGTTCCTGCACCACGTGCGCGAGCACGCCCTGACCGAGGCGGCGATCGGCGAGCGCGGCGCGGCGCTGCTCACCGACGGCGACGCCCTGCGCCAGGCCAAGCGCGGCGGCATCTCCGACCGCCGGATCGCGGCGCTCACCGGGCGCCCCGAGGCCGAGGTCCGCGCGGCGCGCCACGCCGCCGGGGTGCGGCCGGTGTTCAAGCGGGTCGACACCTGCGGCGGCGAGTTCGTCTCGCACACGCCGTACATGTACTCGACCTACGAGGAGACCTGCGAGGCGGCCCCGACCGATCGCAAGAAGGTGCTCATCCTCGGCGGCGGGCCCAACCGCATCGGCCAGGGCATCGAGTTCGACTACTGCTGCTGCCACGCGGCGATGGCGCTCGCCGAAGAGGGCCTCGAGTCGATCATGGTCAACTGCAACCCGGAGACGGTGTCGACCGACTACGACACCTCCGACCGGCTGTACTTCGAGCCGCTCACCCTCGAGGACGTGCTCGCGATCTGCGACGTCGAGCGGCCGTGGGGCGTGATCGTGCAGTTCGGCGGCCAGACCCCGCTCAAGCTCGCGGTGCCGCTCGCCAAGGCCGGCGTGCCGATCATCGGCACCTCGGCCGACGCCATCGATCGGGCCGAGGATCGCGAGCGGTTCGGTGAGGTCCTGCGCGCGGTCGGGCTGCAGGCGCCGGCGTGGGGCATCGCCCGCAGCCTCGACGAGGCCCGCGCGGTGGCGCGCACGATCGGCTTCCCGGTGATGGTGCGACCCAGCTACGTCCTCGGCGGCCGCGCGATGGAGCGCGTCTACGACGGCGCCGGCCTCGAGAGCTACTTCGAGCGCACGCTGGGCACCGGCAGCGGCGGCGACGAGGGCGCCTCGATCGGGTTCCCGCTGCTCATCGACCAGTTCCTCGCCGACGCCGTCGAGCTCGACGTCGACGTGGTCGCCGATCGCACCGGCGCGGTGGTGGTCGGCGGCGTGATGGAGCACATCGAGGAGGCCGGCATCCACTCCGGAGACTCGGCGTGCTCGCTGCCGCCCTACTCGCTGCCGGCGGACACCATCGACGAGGTCAAGCGCGCGGCCGCGGCCCTGGCCACCAACCTCGGCGTGGTCGGCCTGATGAACGCGCAGTTCGCGGTGCACGACGGCGTGGTCTACGTGCTCGAGGTCAACCCGCGGGCGTCGCGCACGATCCCGTTCGTGTCGAAGGCGACCGGCCAGCCGCTGGCCAAGATCGCGGCCAAGGTGATGACCGGCCGCACCCTCGCCGAGCTGGGCGTCCGCGAGATCACGCCGCCCCACGTCTCGGTGAAGGAGGTCGTGTTCCCGTTCGTGAAGTTCGAGGGCGTCGACACCCTGCTCGGCCCCGAGATGCGCTCGACCGGCGAGGTCATGGGCCTCGACGCCGACTTCGCGAGCGCCTTCGCCAAGAGCCAGCTCGCCGCCGGCGTGAAGCTCCCCGCCGGTGGCACCGCGTTCCTGTCGGTGCGCGAGGCCGACAAGCCGGCCGCCGTCGAGCTGGGCCGGGCCCTGGTCGGGCTCGGGTTCGAGCTGGTCGCCACCCACGGCACCGCCGCGGTGCTCGCCGGCGCCGGCCTGACCGTGCGCGGCGTGAACAAGGTGCTCGAGGGCCGGCCCCACTGCGTCGACGCCCTCGACAACCGCGAGATCGATCTGGTCGTGAACACCACCGAGGGCGCGCAGGCCATCGTCGACTCGCAGTCGCTGCGCCGGGCCGCGCTGCTCGGCGGCGTCGCGTACTTCACGACGATCCGAGGCGCCAGGGCGGCGATCGAGGCCATCGCGGTTTCGCGCCGCGGCGGCCTGCGGGCGAAGGCGCTGCAAGCGTACGCCTGAGCGCCGCCGCGCGTGCGCTGGTCGTCGGGCTCGTGCTCGCCGCCGGTCGCGCCGTGGCGGAGCGGACGGGATCGGCGGCGGGCGGATCCGCGATGGCTGCGGCACGCCTCCGGTGACGCGGCTGCCGTGGCCGATCGCTAGCCACGGTGGTGGTGCCTCCCGTACGTTCCCCCGGCCATGGACGACGCCACGACGCAGCCCGCTCCCCGGCCCTCCCGCGGCGCCCGCGCCCTCGACTGGATCGAGCGGGTCGGCAACAAGCTGCCCGATCCCGCCGTGCTGTTCGTGTTCGCCCTGCTCCTGGTGTGGGTGATCTCGGCCCTGCTCGACGGCCACGCCTTCACCGTGCCCTCCAAGACGGGCGCGGTCGCCCGCGAGGTCCAGAGCCAGCTCAGCGGCGCCGCGCTCGCGACCTTCCTCGCCGACCTGGTCAAGACCTTCACCTCCTTCCATCCGCTCGGCGTGGTCCTGGTCGCGTTGCTCGGCGTCGGCGTCGCCGAGCACAGCGGCTTCATCAACGCGGTGCTCAAGCGGCTGGTGGCGACCACGCCGCGCGCGCTGCTGACGCCGGTCATCATCCTCGTCGCGCTGTTGAGCCACACCGCGGCCGACGCCGGCTACGTCCTGGTCATCCCGCTGGGCGCCGCGATCTTCTACGCGGCCGGCCGCCACCCGCTGGCCGGCATCGCCGCCACCTTCGCCGGCGTGTCTGGCGGCTTCGCGGCCAACCCGATCCCGTCGGGCATCGACCCGATGCTGCAAGGGCTGACCCAGGAGGCGGTCGCGATCCTCGACCCGGCCCGCACCGTCAACCCGCTGTCGAACTGGCTGTTCACCGGGGTCTCGAGCCTGCTCATCGTCGGGCTCGGCTGGTACATCACCGATCGCATCATCGAGCCGCGCCTGCGCAGGACCGTGGTCGACGGTGACCCGGCGGACATGCCCCAGCAAGAGGGCATCACCGACGCCGAGCGCCGCGGGCTCCGCGCCGGCGTCGCCGCGATGGCGCTCGGCGTGGTGGTGCTGGTGCTCGTGGTGTGGCCCGCGAACTCGGCGCTGCGCGGGCCGGACGGCAGCATCACGGACAACAAGGCGCCGCTGATGCAGGCGATCGTCCCGCTGATCTTCCTCGTCTTCCTCGTCCCGGGCGTCGTGCATGGCTACGTCGCCGGCACCTTCGCCAGCCACCGCGACGTCATCCGCGCCATGGCCAAGGCCATGAGCACGATGGGCTACTACCTGGTGATGGCGTTCTTCGCCTCGCTGTTCATCTACTCGTTCAACAAGAGCCAGCTCGGCGCGCTGCTCGCGGTCGAGGGCGCGGGCGCGCTGACCGCGGCGTCGTTGCCCGGGCCCGTCACGGTCGTGGTCCTCGTCTTCCTGACCGCGTTCGTCAACCTGATGGTCGGCTCGGCGAGCGCGAAGTGGGCGCTGCTGGCCCCGATCTTCGTGCCGATGCTGATGCAGCTCGGCATCTCGCCGGAGCTGACCCAGGCCGCCTATCGGGTCGGTGACTCGACGACCAACATCGTCACGCCGCTCATGCCGTACTTCCCGCTCGTCGTCGCGTTCTCCCAGAAGTACGTCAAGAAGACCGGCATCGGCACCCTGACCGCGTTGATGCTGCCGTACTCGTTGATCTTCCTGGTCGCGTGGAGCGCCTTCCTGCTCGCGTTCTGGGGCCTGGGCATCCCGCTGGGCATCGGCGGAGTCTACGCATACCCGTAGGGCACCCCGGGCCGTTGCCCGGGCCGCCGCCCCGCGGTACCACTATCGACCGCCATGTCGGACAAGTACCCGATGACTCCCGCCGGTCTGGCGACCCTGCGTCGCCAGCTCAAGAAGCTCAAGGACGTCGACCGCCCGGCCAACAGCCGCGCGATCGAGATCGCGCGTGGCCACGGCGATCTGTCGGAGAACGCCGACTACAGCGCCGCCAAGGAGGAGCAAGGCATGATCGAAGCGAAGATCCGCGACCACGAGGCGCGCATCAGCCTGGCCGAGGTCATCGATCCGGTGTCGCTGTCGGGTACCCGGGTGAAGTTCGGCGGCACCGTCACCGTCGAGGATCCCGACAGCGGCGAGCGCTCGACCTACACCATCGTGGGCGACCACGAGGCCGACCTCAAGCGTGGGCGGATCTCGATCAACGCGCCGTTGGCGCGCGCGCTCATCGCCAAGGAGGTCGGCGACACCGCGGTGGTGGCGACCCCCAAGGGCAAGCGCGAGGTCGAGATCATCGAGGTCGAGTGGCTGCCCGTCGACGAGCCCGCCGCCGAGGAGGCCTGAGGTGATGACGCCACGCCGCCGCGCCGCCGCCGGGGGCGCCGCGCTCCTGCTCGCGCTCGGCCTCGCCGCCTGCAAGCAGGGCGAGGGCGGGCGCTGCCAGCTCACCGCCGACTGCGACGACGGCCTGGTGTGCAACCAGGCGACCAGCACATGCCAGGTCCCGGGCAACGTCGGCGTCGACGGTGGCATCCGGGTCGACGCGCGGCCCGACGCCGGCCCGCCGGATGCCGCGGTCGACGCGATGCCCGATGCGATGCCCGACGCGATGCCCGACGCGATGATCTGAGCCGGGGGCGCCTCGCGCTCAGGCGTCGCGGGCGCAGCGGAAGCCGACGAAGGGGAACCGGCGATCGCCGCCGAAGGTGACGCCGAGCGGATCGCGCAGGTCGACCCGCGCCAGGAACGGCGCCTGGCGCCAGGAGCCGCCGCGGACCACGTGCGGCGTGCCTTCGGTGGGCGCGCCGTCGCGGACCGGGCGCACCGTCGACAGGCCGGCGTAGCCCTGGGCGGTCCAGACGTCCTCGACCCATTCGGCGACGTTGCCGGCCTGATCGACGGTGCCGTAGGGCCCCGCGCCCCAGGGGTAGCTGCCCGGCGGCGCCGCGAACTCGGCGCCGTCGGTGGCATCCGGGAGGCCCTGCTGGTCGTCGAAGAACCGCCCGCGCACGCCGTCGAGAGCGCGCAGGGTCTCGTCGGGGACCCGGCCGTGGTTGAAGTCGTCGCCGCGATCGCTGCCGCCCCACGGCCACGGGCCGCTGGCGGCGCCGTCGCCGCGCGCGGCCTTCTCCCACTCGGCCTCCGTCGGCAACCGCGCGCCGCGCCAGCGACAGAAGTCGCGCGCGTCGTGCCAGGTCACGTTGACCATCGGCAGGCCGGGGCCGAGGTAGCGCGGATCGCCGAGGATGAGCGCGTCGGCGGTGCAGCCCCCGGCGGCCACGCACTGGCGGTAGGCGTCGGTGGTCACCTCGGTGCGATCGATGGTGAACGCGTCGAGGTAGACCTGGCGCGGCGCCATCTGCGCCAGCGTCTCCTCGACGTACTCCTCGGTGCACAGGTTCGACACCCCGACCGGCACCACCTCGAGGCACGCCCGGCACAGCGCCGGGTACGACAGGAAGCTGCAGTAGTCCTCGAGGCCGACCTCGGCGTCGTCGGGCGCGACCCCCATGGTGAAGGTCCCCGCCGGCACCATCACCATCGACGGCAGCGGCCGCGGCACCCGCACGATGGCGCCGCGCGGCGCCGCCTGGGCGACGCCGCCGACGACGATCGCGAACAAGCCGAGCCAGGCGCGCACGCAGGGAGCGTGGCGCGCCGATCGACGCCTGTCCAGGGCCAGCGATCGCGAGCGCGCGGGCGCGGGTCAGGGCGCCGCCGGCGCCAGCACCGCCACCGCGAGTCGCACCCGCTCGTCGCTGGTCGCCGACGCCAGGCGCGCCAGCGCGGCGCGCGCCGCCGTCGCCAGGTCGGCGCGCGCGGAGGCCTCCCACGCCGCCTGCCGCACCTCCACCACCGGATCGTCGAGCAAGGCGCCGCCGAGGCTGGCCACCACCCGACGCACCTCGACCGACGGATCGGCGGCGAGCCGCACCAGCGCGCCGGCCCCGGCGCCGCGCCGCACCAGCTCGGCGGCGGCCGCGGCGCGCACCGCCGGGCTGTCGTCGCCGAGCCAGGCGTCGAGCTCGTCGTCGGTGCGCCAGCTCGCGGTGGCCTCGGCCACCGCCGCCCGCTCGAGCGCGGCGCGGCCGCCGAGCTCGCCCAGCCGCGGCGCGTGCCGCGAGGCCGGGCCGAGCCGGGCCAGCGCGACGACCGCGGCGGCCCGCAGCTCGTCGTCGCGATCGTCGAGCGCGCGCGCCAGCGAGCGCGCGACCGCGGCGTCGTCGACGAAGGTCCCCAGCGCCCGCACGCAGGCGCGGCGGGTCGCCAGCTCGCGGGCGCGGGCGGCCGCGACCAGCGCGCGCCGGGTCGCGGCGACGGGCGCGCGATGCGCCGCCGCGCAGGCAGCGCGCCGGAGCTCGTCGTCACCGGCGGCGGCGAGCGCGGCGCGGAGCGAGGTCGCCAGCGCTGGCGTCAGCGGGCCGTCGCCGATCGCGAGCACCTGCCACCCGGTGCGGGCGAGGTCGCCGCCACCGGCGAGCCACGGCGTCACGGTCCGGATCGCGTCGTCGGCGCGCCCGAGGCGACCGAGCAGCTCGGCCGCCGCCTGCGCCAGCGTCGGTCGCGCGGTCGCCGCCGCGAGCACCGCCTGCGCGGTCGCCGCCGCCAGCGCCGGATCGCGCTCCGCCACGGCCGCCGCAGCCGCGAGCGCCAGCGCCGGCTCGCCGCTCGCCGACGCCTGCCCTGGCACCGGCGTCGCCGTGGCCACGAGCTCGCGCACCAGCTCGATCGCCGCCGGCGCCTCGACCGCGGCCAGCGCCGCCACCGCGCGCTCACGCGCGAGCCCCTGCCCGTCCGCGGCCTCGGCCAGCGCGATCGCACCGAGCACCTCGCGCGAGAGGCGCGTGCCCTCGGGCCCGGGCGCCTCCGCGAGCACCCGCGCCGCCGCCTCGACCAGCTCCCCGCGCGCCAGCAGCGCCGGCACCGCGCGCACCGCCGGCCAGCGATCGAGCACCACCTCGGCGGTCCCGGGCCCGGCCGCGCGATGATCCCGCGCGAACAGCCAGCGCAGGTGGGTGAGCTCGTCGTCGGAGCGCAGCGTCACCGGCGGCGCCGGCAGCGGCGCGACGTCGGCGAGCAGCTCGCGCACCGCGGCGTCGAACGCGGCCTGGCCGGAGCTCGCCAGCGCGGCGTCGACGATGACGCCGTCGGCGTCCACCCGCAGGGACGCGGTAGCCTCGAGGTGGCGGTCGTTGAGCGGGTGGCTCGGCGGCAGCCGCCGCCGGCAATCGTCGAGGAACTGCCGCCAGTGCGGCCGCACCCGCTGGTACACCTGCTCGAGGTAGCCGCGGCCGAGCGCCGCCGGATCGCCCAGCGGCGGCTCCGGCAACGGGTGCAGCCGGCGCGGCGTCGACGCCACGCCGGCGCCGCCGCAGCCCAGCCCCACCGCCGCCAGCACCAGCGCGCCGCGGCCGAGCGCGGCGATCACGAGCCGGCGTCGGGCAGCGGCGCGTCCGGCGGCATCGCGTCGACCGGATCGGGACCGGCGATCGCGAAGGTCCGGGTCGGGTTCGAGATGCCGGCGCCGACGAAGGTCGGGAAGGTCTCGAGGAAGACCGTCGTGCCGCCGGCATCGCGGCCCTCGATGGTCATCGACGCCGGGCCGAAGGGCACCGCCAGGATCGACTGCGGGAACTGATCCGTCGACGGCCGGCACGGCCCCTCATCGGTACCATCGAGCGCCTGGCCGCTGTCGGTGAGCTGGGTCACCGGGTCGCCGCCGACGGTCATGGTCAGGAGCTGGCTCACCACCGGCGGGCTCGCCGCCGCGCACGCCTCGCCGCCCCAGGTCACGCGGAAGAAGAACGTGCCGGTGTACGCGGTGGTCCACGCGGTGTGCGGCACCACCACCTCGACGGTGACGTCGCTGGTGGTGGCGATCACCTCGGCCAGGTACGGCTCGGTCACCAGGCTGGCGCCGGTCGACGCCTTGGGCGTGAGCGCGACGGTGTACGTGCCCGGCGGCAGGTCGTCGTACACGACCTGCTTGGTGCCGCACTCGGATTCCGTCGACGTCGACGTCGGCCCGCTCAGCTCGACCAGCACCTTGGCGGCGCCGACGTCGAGGCAGCCGTCCCCGGAGAAGCCGAGGTCGGGCCGATCGTTGAACGACCACTTGATGGTGGTCCGCGGCGGCGCGAAGTAGCGGCAGCCCCGGCACTCGTCGCTCTGGTCGTCGTTGCCGTCGTCGCACTGCTCGTCGCCCTCGACCTCGCCGTTGCCGCACGACGGCCCGCAGCCGGTGAGCCCGACGGCGGCGACGCCGGCGACCGGCACCGTCACCCAGGATCCCGAGCCAGCGACGGCGGCCACCGCCGCCGCGACCGCGACCGCCGCGCGCCTCACGCCTGCGCCTCGTCGCGGACGTGGATGCCGAGGTGGCGCCGCACCGCGAAGTAGCCGTCGGACACCGAGAACGCGAGCAGCTCCTGCAGGCGCTCCTTGACCGACAGGGTCGACAGCGCCGCGTTCTCGGTGGCGATCGCGCGGGCCGCGGTCTCGAGATCGCCGGCGAGCACGAAGCCGACCCGGTTGGCGGTGTGGTCGGTGCCGCTGCGCCAGCCGGTGACCAGGCCGTTGCCCATGCGACCGCTGAGCTTGCCGCCGAGGTCGCCGACCTGCTCGAGGATGGTCGGCGCGAGCTGCCCGCGGAGGGTCTGCGCCATCGACTGCGCCTCGCCGCTATCGAGGGTGAACGGCCGCCCGTCGGCGCCCTCGACCTGCACGCCGGACGCCGCGACGGTCGCGGCGAAGGCATGCTCGAGGCGGAGCAACGTCGGCAGCGCCATCGTCGCGAACCGCTCGGGCCGCAGGTAGGCCATCCGCTTGCCGACCTCGAAGGCCAGCTCGCGCTCGTCGGTCTTGGCCAGGTGGGCCGGCCCGATGAGGATCGACGGCACCAGGCGGGCGACGCCGCCGGGGCCCTGCCCGATCGTGTTGGCGACCCGCAGGCCGTCGCCGGAGGCCTGCGCCCACAGCATCGGCGCCGGGTCGAGGGACAGGACGCCGGTGGCGTACTTGGCGACCCGCGCGACGGGCCGACCGTCGTGCTCGAGGTCGAGCCACGCCGACTGATCGAGGCCGAAGGCCTGCGGCGGCTGCGCCGATCCGCCGGCGAGGGCGCCGAGCGCCGACGCGAAGATCGCGCCGACGACGCGGTCCTCGTGCGGGTGGATGAGCACCTTCTGCCACAGCTCCTCGGTCAGCCGCCGGTTGGCGGGCTGGAACTGGGCAGGCCGGTGGCGCTCGTACAGCGCGCGCTCGGCGTCGGAGGCGGCGCCGAGGAACACCAGCGTCTGCGCCACGCACCAGGCCTTGTCGAGCTCGAGCTCCTGCCGGTAGAGGTCCGACAGCGCCTTGTACAGCTCGGTGCGCTCGGGCTGCAGCCCGATGAGCACCTGCAGCTCGGCGATGGCGTCGGCGCGCCGATCCGGCCCGGCCTCGAGGTAGAGGTCGGCGAGCTGGGTGCGCCGCGGCACGTCGTCGGGGTCGAGCTCGACGACGACCTGCAGCGCCGCCATCGCGGTCTCGGTGTCGCCGAGGTGATCGAGCGAGATCTCGGCGAGGCGCGTCCACAGGTGCGCGAGCCGCTCGGGCTCGGCGTCCTCGCCGAGCCGGCGCAGCTGCCGGCGGTACGCCCGCTGCAGGTTCTTCCAGTCCTTGCGGCCGGTGAGCAGCTCGTCGATCGACTCGAGCGCCTTGGCCGTGGTCGGCACGTCGTCGAGCGCCGCCGCGAGCTTCTCCACCGCGAGCTCGGCGTCGGCCAGCTCGTCGCGGGCGATGACGCCGGCGGCGTAGTGGTAGCGCGCGCGGCGATCCGGCGCGCGCTCGAGCTCGGCGAGGTCGCCGAGGATGTCGACCGCGCGACGCCACTGCTTGGACTCGTGGTAGGCGTCGAGCAGCTTGTGCAAGAGGATGTGCGAGCCGGGCTGGATCGTGAGCCCCTCGAGGTAGGCCCCGGTCGCCGTCGACAGGTCCTTGAGCTTGGTCCGCCACAGGTCGCCGATCTCGTCGAGCAGCGCCACCTTCTGGGCGTCGGGCAGGCCCTCGAGCTGGGCCCGCTTGCAGTCGACCACGGTCTTCCAGTCGGCCCGTGCGCCGGCCCCCTCGACCAGCGCCGCCAGCGACTCCGCGTGCAGCGGCTCGCGCGCGAGCGCGCGCCGGTACGAGGTCTCGGCCTTGCGCTCGTCGCCGAGCGCGCGCGCGCACTCGCCGAGGCGGAACCACACGTCGGCGACCTGGCCGTCGGCCAGCGCCGTGCGGTGCCGGGTCAGGATCTCGCGGTAGCGCGCGTCGACCTCGCCCCAGGCCTCGGCCACCGCCGGCGCCGAGGCGTCGGCGGACTCCGCGGCGGCCTTCGCCTGCAGCATCAGCGCGGCGGCGAGGCCGAGCGCGGCGTCGAGGCTGTCGGCGTCGGCCTCGACGGCGGCGCGGTAGTGACGCGCGGCCTTCTCGTGCCGGCGCAGCCGCTCGTAGGCGGCGCCGAGCTGGGCCTCGCGACGCGCGCGCTCGCGACGATCGCCGGCGCCCTCGGCCCGGCGCGCCAGCATCTCGAGCGTGGGCAGGGCGTCGTCCCAGCGCCCGGCGGCGACCAGCTCGTCGGCGATGCGCTCGCCGGCCTCGACGTGGTCGGGGTCGAGCTTGAGCACGCGCTCGAACAGCGCCAGGGCGCGGGCGTCGTCGGCCAGCTTGCCGCTGGTCAGCTCGCCGGCCCGCCACAAGAGGTCGACCCGCTCGCGGCGGCTCGGCGCCACCGCCTCGGCGCGGGTCAGGTACTCGACGGCGCTGTTCCAGTTGCCGCGCTGCTCGTGCAGCGCCGCCATGGTCGCCAGGGCGCCCAGGTGCTCGGCGTCGATCGCCAGCGCCTTGCCGAGGTAACGCTCGGCCAGCTCGGCCTCCCCGACCGGGTCGAGGGCGAGGCGCCCGGCCTCGGCCCACAGCGCGGCGCCCTTGTCACCCTCGAGGGTGGCGTGCCGCATCAGCACGTCGATGGCGCGCTCCGGCTCCTCGGTGCGCTGGTACAGCCGGGCCAGCGCGACCAGGCTCGGCTTGTGGTTCTCCTCGATGGCCAGCGCGTTGAGGTGGGCCTCGATCGCGCGGTGCGGATCGGCGAGCTCCTTCTCGTGGACGTCGGCGATCTGGCCGTAGAGCTCGAGCCGCTGGGTCGGGCTCTTGGCCGCCTGCAGGTGCCGCTCGTAGGCGGCGACCAGCGCGTACCACTCGGCGGCGCCGCGCAGCACCCGCTCGAGGCCGCGGTGGCCGTCGTCGGCGCCGGCGTCGAGCTCGACGAGCTGCTCGTAGGCGGCGCGGGCGCGGGCCACGGCGTCGTCGCCGGAGCGCTCCTCGAGCTCCGCCGCCAGCTTGCGCAAGGTGGCCAGGCGCTCGCCCTCGGGCGCGACCTGGGCCAGCCGCTCGAGCGTGCGGAGGTAGTCGTCGGTGCGGCCGGTCTTCTCGTAGAGATCCTCGAGGGCCTTGAGCGCGGCGACGTCGGCCGAGTTGCTCGAGATGGCGGCCTCGTAGCGCGCGATCGCGCCCTCGAGGTCGCCGAGCTTGTCGGCGCGCAGGGTCGCCAGCTCGCGGCGGATGGCCGCGGCGCGACCGCCGTCGCCACCGGCGTCGGCCACCTCGGCGCGACGCTCGAGCACCTTGGCCAGGTTGCCCCAGCGCTCGTCGCGCCGGTACAGCCGCTCCAGCGCACCGAGGGCGTCGTCGCTGTCGGGATCGAGGTCGGCGGCGGCCTGGTAGGCCTCGATGGCCTTTGCGGTCGACGCCAGCTGGCTCTCGCACAGGTCGCCGAGGGACAGCAGCAGGTCGACCTTGGCCTCGTCGGACGGCTCGACCTCGGCGTGCGCGCGCAGGGCGTCGGCGAGCTCGGCCCACTTCTGCTGCTTGCGCAGCAGATCGGCGAGGGTGACGTGGGCGCCCAGGTTGCCGGCGTCGAGCTCGAGCGCGCGGCGCACCGACGGCATCGCGTAGTCGGCGCGATCGAGGCGCTCGCCGTACCAGCGGCCGAGGCGGGCCCACCACCGGGAGGCGACCTGCGGCTCGGCGACGTCGGTCGCGATCTCGGTGGCCTCGGCGACCAGCTCGGCCCAGCCGCCGACGGCGGCGGCCAGCCGCTCGGCGACCTCGACCAGCTCGTCGCTGGCGGGATCGATGGCGCACGCGGTGGTCAGCGCCTCGAAGGCGCGGCGCAGATCGCCGAGCCCGGTCTCGTAGACCTCGGCGGCGTCGCGCAGGAGCGCGGCGCGACCGGCGGCGTCGTCCTCGTCGGCGTGCTCGATCTTGCCGAGCAGCACCTCGACGACGCGCTCGTGCTGCCCGGCCTCGCGCGCGGTGCGCTCGATCTGGTCGAGGGCGTCGCGGGCGGCGCCGCCGTCGGCCCCGGCCTCGCCGAGCAGGGCCAGCCAGCCGTCGAGGTCGTCGGCGTCGGGCCGGGCCTGGTGCAGGGTGATGCCGGCGGCGCGGCACACGCCGGCGAGGGTCTCGAGCCACTCGACCGCCGACCGCTCGGCCTGCTCGTCGGCGCCCTTGCCGGCGAGGTTGATCACCTGGATGTGGTGATCGGCCATGAGCTCGTCGACGGTGACCGGGCCGACCCCGGCGCCCAGGTAGTAGTGCGTGCCGCGCGGGGCCTCGTGCATGCCGAACAGGCGATCGAGCAGCACCGCGAGGTCGGGGTCGCCATAGCGGAAGCCGACGAACACCAGCGTGCCCTCGACGTAGGCCTCGCGCAGGTACTCGCGCAGATCGACCTGGCCAGCCAGCGCGCGCCGCACCGAGCGCGGGGTGACGACGTAGTCCTCGAAGTTGCCGAGCAGCTTCACCAGCGTGCGGCGGCGCGGCGACAGGCCGCTGACGCCGGCGTAGGTGACGGTGCGCGCCGGCGGCCAGTCGGTCGGCGACGACGCCTCGAAGGCGCGCTCGAGCACGTCGCCGGGGAACGTGGTCCACACGTGGCGCATCGGCACCGCGGCGATGGCGCTGGCGATGGCCGGCGGCTCGCCGGGGGCGCCCCACAGCTCCTGGACGATCTTGTCGCAGCCATCCTCGCCGAGCGCGCGGGCGAGGAACCCGATGGCCCGGACCAGGTTGCCCTTCGACAGGAGCTTCTCGAGATCCTTGACCGCCCCTTCGTCGGCGTCGTGGCCGCGGGTGGCGAGCGCATGGGTCATGCGCTCGAGGATCTGCTTCCAGGAAGAGTTACCGATTCCCGCACCGACCACCAGGACGGCGCGACCAGTCCGGATCTGGTCGACGAGGGACTCGGGGATCGTGTGCTCGTGCATCCTGAACCCCCAAACAGTCGTTTGTGTTGATGAGTTACGTGGCTCGTGAGGCGCGGACCCTAACGGGATCGCGAAGCCTCGCGCAAGCGAAACGTGGGGGCCCGGCGGCCCCGGCGTGGGCCCACTCCCGGGCCACCGATCGCGACGGTCCTTGACGTTCAAGACGTCTTGAACCACATTGACCTCGTGACCACGCCCGCGCCCCGACAGGTCGACTTCGTCGCCGCCGTCACCGCCGCGGTCGACGCCGAGCTCGCGGCCCGGCCGGGCGCGCCGCTGGCGGCCGCCGCCCGCTCGCTGGCCCTGGCGCCGGCGGCCAAGCGGGCCCGACCCGCGCTCGCCTTCGAGCTGGCCCGGCTCGCCGGAGCCGACTGGCGGCCGCTGCTCGACGCGGCGGTGATGATCGAGCTCATCCACACCGCGAGCCTGGTCCACGACGACATCGTCGACGCGGCGCCGACCCGGCGCGGGCTGCCCTCGGTCAACGCCAGCGCCGGCAACGCGACCGCCGTGCTCGTCGGCGACGATCTCCTGGTCCGCGCGTTCTTGCGGGTCGCCGAGCGCCCGCCGCTGGTGCGCGCCGGGCTGATCGCCCTGGGCTCGATGGTCCACGCGGTGGCCGCCGAGATCGCCGCCCGCGGCGACGTCGCGCTGACCGAGGCCGGCTGGCGGGCGCTCGCCGACGGCAAGACCGCGGTGCTGTTCGCGCTGTGTGGGCGCTTCGCGGGGCTGGCCGCCGACGACCTCGCGCTCGCCGAGCAGCTCGCCGCCGCCGGCCACCACCTCGGCCTCGCGTTCCAGGCCGCCGACGACGCCGCCGACCTCGCCGTCGGCGACGACCTGGTCGAGCGCGCGCCCAACCTCGCGGTCGTGCACGCCGCGACCCACGCCCCCGCGGTGGCGCTGCGCCTGGCCTCGGCCTGGGCCCGGGGCCCGCTCACCGCCGCCGAGCACGCCCGGCTGCGCGCCGAGGTGATCGGCGCCGGGGGCCTGGCCCGCTGCGCCGAGGTCGCCGCCGCCGAGCTCGCTGCCGCCGACGCGCTGCTGGCGCCGCTCGCCGTCGACGACGACCGCCGCGCCGCCCTCGCCACCATCCGCACCTGGGCCGCGACCCTCGCCGCCCGGCACCCCACCCCGCACGGAGCCGCCGCATGAAGTACGCCCGCATCGAGCCCGCCGACGCCACCCAGCCCAGCGCCGTCGCGCTGGCGCCGTGGGAGGCCCTCGCCGTCGACGCGGTCGGGAGCGTCATCGACTTCTGGCGGTTCAAGCGCAACCGGCCGGGTCTGGGCCCTGCTCTACGTGCGGCGCCGCCCTCAGCGCCAGCGAGCTGCAGGACACGCTCGAGCTGTCCAAGGGCGCGGTGTCGATGCTGGTGCGCGAGCTCGAGCAGTGGGGCGTCATCACCCACGCGCGTTCGACCCAGGCCGAGGCCCAGCGCTACGTCGCCGAGACCGACCTGATGAAGATGCTCGGCAAGGTGCTGTCCGAGCGCGAGGCGGGTCTGGCCGGCGTCGGTCAGCTCGACCTCGAATCCGCCGAGGACCAGGCCCGCGCCGACGGCGCCGATCGCAACGTCCTCGATCGGCTGCGCCGCATGCGCACGCTGGCGTCGCTCGTCGATCGCGCCCTGCGCCTGTTCCTCACCACCTCTCGCCTCGACCTCGCCGGCGCTCGCGAGCTGCTGCCGTTCGTGCGCCAGGTCCGGACCCGGAGCCCCCGGTGAGCGCGCAGGTCCTCGAGCTCGCGCTCGACGATCCGCAGCTGGCCGCGGTCCTCGAGCACGGCCGCCTCGGCGTCGACGATGCGCGCCTGGCACGCCCCCTCGGCGTGGTCGGCCAGGTCGCCCGCTTCGAGCTGGTGGAGCCGGACGCGATCGCCGGCCCGCGGGCGCAGCGGTGTGGCGCCAGGCCATCCGCGCCATCAGCCTGACCGCCACCGCGACCCGTGCCTGGCCGCGCTCCTGCTCGGGCTCGTCGGCGGCGCCGTGGCCCGTCCGCTGCTCGCGATCACCGCCGCGCTCGGCGCGCTGGTGCTCCAGGTCGGCGTCAACCTGATGAACGACGTCGAGGATCACCGCCGCCTCATCGACGGCCCCGGCGGCCTCGGCGGCGCCGGCGTCATCCAGCGCGGCTGGCTCAGCGCGCGCGTCGTCCGGCGCGCCGCCCTCGGCTGCTTCGTCGTCGGCGGTGCCCTCGGGCTGCCAGCGATCGTCGCCGAGCCCGGCCCGCTGCTCGGGGTGGCCACGGTCGCGCTCGTGGGCGCGGTCGGCTACTCCGGGCGCGGCCTCGCGCTGAAGTACCGCGCCCTCGGCGACCTCGCGGTGATCACGCTGTGCGGGCCGGTGCTCACCGTCGGCTTCGCCCTGGCCGCCTTCGGCACGCTGGCGTGGGCGACGGTGCTGCTCGGCGTCGCCTTCGGCCTGATGGCGGTCGGCATCCTGCACACCAACAACCTGCAGGACATCGACGACGATCGCGCGTGCGGCGCGGTGACGGTGGCCAGCCTGCTCGGGGTCGCCGCCGGCAAGCGCTACCTGGTCGCGCTCTACCTCGGCGCCGCCGCGGCCTGGATCGGCGCCGCCGTCGCCGCCGAGCTGCCGTGGTTCGCCGCGCTGGTGCCGCTGGCGACGCTCCTGCCGCTGGCGCCGCTGGTGCGCGACGTGCTCGCCGCCGACGATCTCAAGGCGCCGACGCTGGCGCTCATCCGCATCCGCGCCGCCCAGGCGCACCTGGCCTTCGGCGTGACCGCCTGCGTCGCGCTCGGGGTCGCCCTCGCCACCCACTAGCCGCTGGAGCCCCCCATGACCACGCCCTCGACGTCCACGCCCTCGCCCGCCGCGCCGCCGCCGCCGGTGGCCAGCCCGGCCGAGATCCTGGCCCGGGCCGAGGCGGTCTTCGCCGCCAACGACGCGGTGCAGCTCGCCACCAGCGGCGGACCGATCTCACCGTGGGTGCTGGGCGCCTACTTCGCGCACGACGGCGCCGACCTCTACCTGTTCGTCGAGCAGCGCGGCAAGACCGCCGCCAACCTGCGCGCCAGCGATCGGGTCGCGTTCGTGGTGAGCGAGAACGACGCCATGAAGGACTTCGTGCAGGGCCACGGCCGCGCCGTCATGCTCGACGCCGACCAGGCCGACGAGGTGCGGGCCCGGCTGCTCGCGAAGATGCCGTGGTTCCAGACCTACACCCCGGTGATGCCGGTTCGCCTCGAGCCCACCGAGCTGTACGTGTCGTCCCTCGCCGCCGGGTGGTTCCCGGCCAAGGTGTGGCGACGGACCTGACCGCGGCGACCGAGCGCCCGACGAAAATCTGAGGCGGCGCGCCGCGCGGACCCCGCCGGCGGCGTCCGCGCGCTGGCGTGTGGCTTGCTCTGGCATCCTCATCGACATGCGGCGGTTGCTCCTGTGCGTGGCGGCGCTTGCCGCCGGCTGCGGCGAGGCGGCCTCGACCTGCGATCCGGCGCCGGCGCCGTTTCGCGCGAGCCTCGGCTGTGAAGCGGAGTTCGAGACGCTGGCCGCGCGCCCGCTCGACGCCGCCCTGCCCGGCGCGATGACCATCAAGACCATCGTCGACCGCGCCCAGGACGACGCGCCGTTCTTCCTCGACACCATGCAGTACCCGCTGCACGCGGCGTTCGCCCGCGAGCACCTCGGCTACCCGCCGGGCGCGCCCTTCGTCGACGAGTATTTCGCGCCGCAGCGGCGGTTGCTGCTCGGCTCGATCACCTACTACGAGGAGCCGGCGATCTGGGCCTACGAGCTCGCGCCCTACGACACCGCGTCGGCGGAGCTCATCACCGAGGCGTTCCGGGTGCTGGCCGGCGCCAGCTACTTCGGCGCCGCGCTGCGGTTCCACCCGACCTCGGAGGAGCAGGCGGCGCGCGCGGCCGAGCTGCCCGACGACGTCGGCGTGGTGACCACCGCCGAGCTGTTCGCCGGCATCACCTACCAGCCGCTCAACCTCGGCGAGACCTACGCCCGGGTCCGCCTCCTCACCGCCGCACAGCTCGAGACCACCTACGTCAGCCCGCGCGAGCTCGCGGTGCTCGACCGGGTGCCCAACGATCTGGCGGTGGTCGCCGGCGTGGTCACCGCCGAGTTCCAGACGCCGCTGTCCCACGTCAACGTGCTGTCGCAGCAGCGCGGCACGCCCAACATGGCGCTGCGCGACGCCGCGGCGGCGTTCGCCGGCCTCGACGGGCGCTGGGTCCGGCTCACCGTCGGCGCGTTCGCGTGGGAGGTCGAGGAGGTCAGCGCCGACCTGGCCGAGGCCTGGTGGCAGGATCACCGGCCGACGCCGGTCACGGTGACGCCGCCGGATCTGTCGGTGACCGCGCTGCTCGACGTCGACGACGTCGGCCCGGCCGACGTCGCCACGGTCGGCGGCAAGGCCGCCAACTACGGCGCGCTCCGCCAGCTCGGCGGCCCGGTGCGGGTGCGCCCGGCGCTGGTCATCCCGGTCGCGCACTACGTGCAGTTCCTCGCCGCCACCGGGCTCGACGCCCAGATCGCGGCGATGCTCGTCGACGACGACTTCCGCGCCGACGGGCTGGCCCGGGCCGCCCAGCTCGCGGCCCTGCGCGACGCCATCCGCGCGGCGCCGCTCGACCCCGACCTGCTCGCCGCCGTCGAGGCCCGGCTCGAGCTC
>JAWKQW010000023.1:0-100903 GCA_041389945.1 Kofleriaceae bacterium | reverse complement strand
CGACCTGCGTGGTGCTCGACGCCGACGGCGTTGACCCCAACGCCTCCTGCGCGCCGTAGCGCGCGGTGGCCGAGCTCGCGGGCGGTCGCCGGCGGCGCTCACGCGGGCGACGATCGCGCCCGGAGACGCGCGCGCGACGGCTCGTCAGCGGTGGCGAAAGTGCGACGAGCTCGGGACCAGGCCGGCGGCCCGGTACGAGCCGAGCACCGGCCGCAGCTCCAGCGTCGCGCCCTCGCGCTCGACGACGAGCGGCAGCTGGCTGCCCACGGCCTGGCTGCGCACGATGGCCTGCAGCTCGCCGGGGCGATCGATGATCTCGCCGGCGGCCTGGCGCACGACGTCGCCGGGCTGGAGCCCGACCGCCTCGGCGGCGGTGCCGGGCGCGACCTGCTTCACCGTCGCGGCGCCGTCGGGGCCGTTGACGTAGAGGATGCCGAGCAAGGTCGGCGAGGCGACGTCGAGGTAGCGCGGGCCCGACTCGATGATCATCGCCCGACACGCGCTGGTCCTCGCCCGCGGCTCGTGCGCGAGCTGGGCCGCGACCAGGGTCGTCGCCAGGGCGAAGCCCGAGGCCACGCCGGCCAGCGAGCACAGGAGGGCGACGGTCCCGACGTTGCCCCGGCGCTCGCGCGGCGTGACCGCTTCGCGCCGCAGCGCGGGGAGCTGGCTCGCCGGAGCGCCGTCGGGGACGGCAGGGGTGTCCGCATCGTCAGTCATGATCACCTCAAGCTAGGAGTTATGAGCCGTAGACCAGTGTAGGGGCCGAGGCATTCCCCGCAAGCGCGATGTGCGTCGACGCCGCTCCCGGTGATCTCGCACGGGTGGGAGGGTGTGGGCCTTGGCGCGCCGGGACGGGAGTGCTGCGGCCGCTGGTGCTACCTTCCCGGCTCCGGTGAACCGCCCGGGTCGACGACGCCTCCGCCGGTGGCTCCTGGCCGGCGGCATCGCGGTGGTCCTGCTCCTGGGGGCCGCGATCGCGGTCCTGCGCCTGGGCTTCCACGGCGAGGCCCTCGCCGACCGCGTCACCGAGGCCCTCGGCGGTCGCATGCGCGGGCGCCTGGCGGTGCGCTCGATCGAGTGGGACCTCGGCTCGCTCACCAAGGTGGTCACCGGCGGCTGGGCCCCGGTCACCGTGCGCGGCGTCGAGGTGTGGGACGACGGCGCGGTCGACGGCGAGCCCGACGGCAAGGAGGCCAGCCGGCGCGAGCCGCGGCTGGTGTTCCGCTCCGACAAGATCACCGCCGAGATCGACGTGCACGCGGCCATGTTCGGCCGCCACGACGTGGTGCTGCGCAACGTCGTGGTGCATGGCGGCTGGGCCAAGCTGCACCAGACCGCCGAGCCGTACCCGCTGCACGACTACGACAAGACCATCGTCAGCCTGATCTCGGCGTTCTATCCGAAGGCCAAGCCGAGCTTCGCCGCCGGGCTGTACGCGTCGGCGCCGCCGCCGGTGTTCGACCTGCGCGACGTCCACCTGCGCTCGGTCGGCCTCGAGGTGTGGATCGCGCCGTCGGAGCGCGACCAGCTCTTCGCCGGCGTGCTCACCCTGCGCGACCTCGACGCCGACGGCTTCCTGTACATGGACGCCTCGGATCCGGTGGTGTCCAAGCTCTACTTCGGGGTCACCCCGACGGCGAAGAGCGGCACCTTCGAGGTGCTACGCGACCTCCGGCCGGGCCGGCCGCGGGCCGAGTACACCTTCGAGCTCGAGGACGTGGTGGTCGAGCGCCTGGCCCAGCTGCCGACCGCGTGGCCCGACAGCACGGTGGCCAACTCGCTCGAGGTGGCGCTCACCGCGCGCACGCCGCAGGGCGCGAGCCTGCGCCTCGCCGGCGACATCGACGACTACTGGGCCCGGCCCTACGACGGCAGCTGGGACATGACGGCGACCTTCGCCAACCTCGGCCCGACGTTGAGCCACGCGATCAACCCGGCCCTGCGCGGCGAGCAGGTCGCCGGCGTGGTGCGCATCAGCGGCCCCTTCGTGGCGCCGCCGAGGATCGCCTGGGAGCAGGTGCGCGGGCTCGAGTACGACCTCGCGCTGTCCGAGGAGGAGGCCCCGCTGCGGCTCATCCTCGGCGAGCTCAACGGCGCGGTCGACTTCGTCAACGACACCGGCAAGCTCGAGCGCACGGTGGCGCTGGTCGCCGAGGGTGACGCCGTCGGCAAGATCCAGCTCGACGGCACCTTCGACCTCGCGCCGTACCAGCCGCACCTCACGATCGCGGTGACCGAGCCCATCGACCTGGGCCGCTTCATCGATCGCTGGCTGCCGCCGGCGATCGGCCGGGCCCGCGGCCACTACCTGTCGGGCAGCTTCGTGCTCGACGGCGATCCGACCGTGTCGATCGGCATCGACGACGTCGACCTCGAGCTGCGCCGGACCCGCACCGGCGGCGCCACCACCTCGCTGCGTGGCGGCGAGATCGTCGGCGAGGACGAGCTCGAACGCTTCACGATCCGGCCCGATCGCGCCGGCCGTCCGCTGACGGTGAGCACCGGCGGCACCGAGCTGCGGATCAGCGGCACGAGCAACGCCCGCGCCGAGACCATCGACCTCGCCGTGGTCGGCTCGTCGAGCGAGCTCGGCTGGTGGCTGGCCCGGTTCGGGGCGCCGCCGATCGCGCGCCGGGCCGAGCGCGCCGCGGTGACCATCCGCGGGCCGATCGCGAGCCCGGTGATCGACGTCGACGCCCGCCTCGGCCAGGTCGAGGCGGTCGGATCCCTCGAGGTCGCCGCCCGGCTCGAGGACCGCCACCTCGAGCTGACCTCGCTGCGCTCGGCCGGTCTCGGCGGCGACCTGCGCGGGCGCGGCGCGATCGAGCTCGACGGCCCCGGCGGCGCGCCGTACCTCGCGCTGCTCGCCGTCGAGGGCCGCGGGCTGTCGGCGGAGCGGCTCGCCAGCGCCGCCGGCCAGGCGCCGGTGGTGCGCGGCACCATCGACGAGCTGGCGCTCCGGGCCCGGGGCAGCCTGGCCGGTCGCCGTGAGCCGATGGACTGGCTGGCGCTGGCCCAGGGCAAGGGCGTCGCGCGCCAGCTCGAGGTCGCCGGCGAGGCCTACCAGGACATCGGCGTGTGCCTCAACCTGCCGACGGAGCGCGCCTGCCTGCGCCCGGAGGCGCCGCGCGACGACGACGACCTCGACCAGTGCAAGGACGCGGTGGCCGGCGGCGGCGCCTGCGTGGCGGCGACCGCCAGCCGGGTCGCCGGCGGCGTGATCGACGCCGTCGTCAGCCAGGCCGCGCCCCGCCGCGGCGGCGCCATCGGCGGCACCATCGCGCTGACCGACCTGCCGACGCGCGTGCTCGGCGCGCTCACCGGCACCGACGTCGCGGTCGGCGGGACGCTGTCGACCGCGCTGCACCTCGGCGGCGATCGCGACGCGCCCGACGCGTCGGGCCTCATCGCGCTGGCCCGCGGCTGGATCGGCTCGACCTTCGTCGGCGACGTCGACCTCAAGGTCGCGCCGGCCGCGCCCGGGACCATCCGCATCGCCGGCGCGGCCTTCGGCGGCCAGGTCGAGGTGACCGCGGACATCGGCCTGCGCGCGCCCTACCCCACCACGCTGGCGTGCGCGGCCGCCGCTTCGAGCTGGACCCCATCGTCGATCTCGCCGCGCTGCTCGGCTCGCCGCTGCCGCTGCAGGCGTGGGCCACCGGCGTCGTCACCGTGCAGACCGATCTCGCGGCGCCGACCGCCGCGCCCATCGCCTGGGTCGAGCTCGACGAGGTCAACCTGGCGGTGGACTACACCGACCCGGACGGGCGCGCGCTGCCGCTGCGGGTGGCCGCGGTGAGCGCCGGGCCTGATCGACCGGCGGTGTCGCTGCGGGTGACGCCGACCTCGCTGGCCCTGGCCTGCCGCCGCCGCGACGCCGCTGGGGCCGCGGTGGCGCCGGCGCCCGACGACATCGCCGGCCCGTGCCCGATCCAGCTCGCGACCCCGGCGGGCGCCATCACCGTCACCGGCGGCGCCGACGCCACGGCCATCGCCCTCGACGCCCACGGCGTGCTCGACCTGGCGCTGATCCAGCCGCTGCTCGGCGATCGCTTCGACGAGATCGTCGGCACCGGCGATCTCGACGCCGAGATCCGCGGGCCGCTGGCGGCGCCGGTCTACTCGGTGGCCGTCGACCTCAAGGAGATCGGCCTGCGCCCGTCGGGTCAGGACACGGTCATCCGCGTGCCCGAGGGCTTCGTCAAGCTCGACAACGACAGCCTCGGCCTGTCCGACGTGCGCATCCGGGTCGACGACACCTACCTCGGCAAGCGAGCCGAGCTGTCGCTGCGCGGGCTGGTCGCCCTCGACGGCCTGACCCCGTCGGAGTGGTCGCTCATCGTCGACGGTGAGATCGCGGGCAAGCTGCTGCTGGCGCTGGCGCCCGGCGCGTTCTCCCAGGCCAGCGGCGCGGCCACCATCGACGAGGCCATCACGATCAGCGGCGCCGGCGCCGAGCCGCGCATCGAGGGCAGCATCACCTTCGACGACAGCCAGCCGCTGACGGTGGTGCCGCGCGGCGTGCGTCGGGAGCTGGCGCTGCTGGGCGGCACCATCGAGATCGGCGCCGACGACGCCGACGGCGGCTACGCCCTCGACCTCGACGGCGTGCGGGCCAGCATCGACGGCGAGGGCACCGTCGAGAACGTCACCGGCTACGTCGGCATCAAGGACGGCGCGCCGGTCTCGATCGACGTGAGCCTGGGCGCCAGCGGCATCCCGTTCCGGATCCCGCGCACCCTCGACCTGGTGGTCAACGCCACCGACGTCCACCTCCTGCGCGCCGACGCCGACGCCCCGCTCGAGGTGGCCGGCACCCTCGAGGTGGTGTCCGGGCGCTACATCAAGAACGTCGAGCTCACCGAGTTCCTGCGCCCGGTGACGCCGAGCACCTCCGTGCGACCGTTCTGGGAGGAGTACCCGTGGATCGGCGAGGCGGTCCTCGATCTCGGGGTCCGGGTGTCGAGCCTCGACATCCTGTCGAACTTCGGCGAGCTCGGCCTCGCCAGCAACGACCTCACGATCACCGGCACGCCGCGCGATCCGCGGGTCGGCGGCCAGATCACGGTGCAGGATGGTCGGCTGCACATCCCCGGCACCCGCCCGACCTTCACCCGGACCCGCGGCGCCATCACGTTTTCGCCGCGCACCAAGCTGCTCGAGGGCACCCCAGCCCTGGCGGTGACCAGCGAGGCCGACTACCGCGATCCCAGCGGTCAGAACAACCTCATCACCCTCACCCTCACCGGCGCCTACCCCAAGATCACCTGGGACCTGTCGACCTCGACCGGCCTCACCAAGGCGCAGACCGCGACGCTCATCTTCCTCGGCCGCACCCCGGAGCAGCTGCGCGCCAGCCTGGGCGACGACGTCATCGGCAAGGATCCGACCCAGGTCGATCCGACCGCCGGCGACGACACCACGCTCACCGATCAGCTCCTCAAGGAGATCGCCGGCGACTGGATCTCCAACCAGATCGGCGACGAGCTGCGGCGGTTCCTGCCGCTCGACGTCGCCCGCGTCTACATCACCACCGGCGGCTTCGGCTTCCACGGCGAGGAGCAGGTCAGCGAGAACGTCGACGGGGTCGTCGACTACGAGCGCACCGTGCGCGGCCAGACCGTGCACGTCCGCGGCGAGCTGCGCACGCCGTCGCGGCTGTCGGCCCAGGTCGGCTACCTCGACAAGACCTACGACGACGAGGCCGAGCAGGACATCACCGACCTGCAGTTCAAGGTAGTGTTGCGGCTGGTCTGGGACTGACGTGCGCGCGCGTGGCCTCATCGTCTGCTTGGCGTCGCTCCTCGCCGCGGTGCTGCTCGGCTCGGCCGGCGTGGCCTGGGCCCAGGCCGACGACGAGGTCGGCGACGACGCCGGGCTCGCCGACGACGCCGACGGCGACGACGCCGACGCCGACGCCGACGGCGGCGGCGCCGACGCCGACGGCGCGGCCGACGACGCCGAGGCGACCATCGACGAGCCGGCGCTGCCGCCGGTGCCGGGCGTCCGCCCCGGCGACGTGTGGACCGAGTGGGCGCTGCAGGGGCGGCTGCTCGAGGACGCCGCCACCGTGCGGGCGATGCTCGAGCCGGAGCTGCTCACCCGCCGGGTGCTCAACGACAGCGCCCGCGCCGACCTGGCCGCGGCGTGCGCGCGCCTCGGCTACCAGCTCGTCGAGCTGACCACCGAGAGCGTCGCCGGCGGCGCGGTCCGCGCCACCCTCACCCTCGATCCCATCCCGCTGGTGCGCTCGGTGCGCATCGACCTCGACCAGTCGCTGTTCGACGTCGTGCTCGACGACCAGATCCTGCGCCGGCTCCAGCTCGGCCCGGGCACCTACCTGCCGTGGGCTCCCGAGGAGCGCGCGCGCGCGATCGCGCGCGAGGTACGTCGCATCGAGGAGTACCTGCAGGACGAGGGCTTCCTCGATGCCCGCGTCAGGATCCGCGTCGAGGACAGCGACCTCGGCGCGGTGCGGCTCTACATCAAGGTGGTGCTCGGCGAGGCCTACGAGGTCGGCCGGATCGGGGTCGACACCGGTGGCGGGCTGGCGGTGAGCGAGGCCGAGATCCGCGCCACCTTCCGCCACCGCCGCTGCCTGGTGTGGCCGGTGTGCTGGGGCAACAGCCGGTTCACGCGGGCCCAGCTGCGGGCCGACGTCGAGCGCCTCACCCAGCTCTACCAGCGCCGCGGCTACCCCGCCGCGCGGGTCCAGAGCGACTACGACCCGCGCGTGCACGTGCGGCGCGACACCAAGACGGTCGACTTCACGATCATCATCGATCAGCGCCGCCAGCTCGACGTCGTGTTCGAGGGCAACGACCCGGAGGCGTTCCCCGACGCCACCCTGCGCGATCAGCTCACGTTCAACCAGGCCGCGAGCTCCGACGACCTCGAGGCCGCCGACTCGGCCGCCGCGATCGCGGCCTACTACCAGCGCCGCGGCCGGTTCGACACCCAGGTGTCGTGGTCGCGCGAGCGCTTCACCACCTTCGATCGGATCGTGTTCCGCATCGACGCCGGCCCCGCCCGCACCATCCGCAGCGTGACCTTCGTCGGCAATCGCGCGCTGTCGAGCGCGACCCTCGCCGGGGTGGTGGCGACCAAGGCCGGCAGCGCCGGGGGCCTGCTCGGCGGATCGGCGCCGACCTCCGGCGAGTTGCTCGCCGCCGACGCGCAGCGGATCGAGCAGGCCTACCGCGCGCGCGGCTACCTCGAGGCCAAGGCCCGCGTCGGCGCCGGCCCCACCGCCCAGGGTGCCGAGGCACCGGCGCTGGCGGCGGCCCTGGTCGCCGCGGAGCGCAAGCCCGGTGAGCTCCACGTGCGGTTCGAGATCGACGAGGGCCAGCGCACCGAGATCGGCGCCATCGAGCTGCGCCGGGCGTTGCCTCGAGAGGATCCGGGCGCGCCGGAGCGCTGTGCCTCCGCCCTCGCGCGCGCGGCCAGCCACCTGGGCATGCGCCTGGGCCCGGTCAGCGGCAGCGCCACCGGCTGCCGCGCGGTGGTCAGCGACGCGCCGCTCGATCCGTCGAAGATCCCGTCGGCGGGCGACGCGGTGCGCGAGTTCCTGTGGAACGAGGGCCGGCCCGACGCCGAGGTCGAGGCGACCATCGATCGCAGCGGACCGCGCCGCCACCACGCCGTGCTCGAGCTCGCGGTCAACGAGGGCCGCGCCCTCACCATCGGCAAGGTCATCGTGCGCGGCAGCTTCCGCACCCGGCGCTGGCTGGTGCTGCGCCAGCTCGGCTTCACCGAGGGCGCGCCGATCACCGCGGCGCGCCTGGCGGCCGGCCCCGAGGCGCTGCGGTCGACCGGGCTGTTCGACACCGTCACCGTCGAGCTGGTCTCGGGCCAGGACAGCCCCGAGGGCGTCGCCAACTTCGTGGTGCGCGTGCGCGAGCGCAACGACGCCCGGGTCTACGTCGACGGCGAGGCCGGCATCTCGACCCTCAACGGGCTCTTCGGCAAGGCCAAGTTCACGCTGCCCAACCTGTTCGGCCTCGGCCTGTCGACCGACCTCACCGCCACCCTCGGCACCGAGTACCAGGCGCTCGAGGGCACCGCCCGCATCCCACGCTGGCTGATCCCGCCGTGGGCGTGGCTGTCCTTCGACACCGACCTGCTCGGCTTCATCCGGCGGCAGCAGACCGCGCGCTTCGGCCAGCTCTACACCCAGGGCGTGTCGGTGGCGGCGTCGCGCACCTTCGAGCGCTCGCGGACGGCGACCCGCCGCGGCCGGATCGTCACGCTCACCGCGCGCTACGACTACCGCCTGCGCAACCGCGACGAGGACGCCCTGCGCGCGGCCGGCCCGGACTCCGATCTCGACCAGGTGCCGGTGGCCACGCGGACGGGCTCCGTCGGCGGCAACCTGCGCTGGGATCAGCGCTACGACCGCGACGGCAACATCAACCCGCTGGCGCCCGAGCGCGGCGTGCTGCTCGAGGCCGACGCGTCGCTGGCCAGCCCCCTGCTCGGCGGCTCCGATCTGTTCGTGAAGCTGTCGGCCACCGCGAAGCACTACCAGCCGCTCGGCGCCTGGCTCACGCTGCGCACCGAGCTGCGCGCCGACCAGGGCATCCCCCTCGGGGGGGCGGTGCTCCTGCCCGAGGTCGAGCGCTTCTTCGGCGGCGGCGACGACACCGTGCGCGGCTACGAGGAGGATCGCCTGGCCACCGAGGTCATCGAGGTCGGGGTACCGCCGCTCGCGGGCGTGTCGCAGATCAAGGTGGTGCCCCGGGGCGGCAACGTGCGCGCGCTCGGCAGCCTCGACCTCGAGCTGCGGCTGTGGCGCAAGTACCCGATCGCGTCGGCGGTGTTCCTCGACGCCGGGTTCATCCGCAACGAGTGGCGAGGCCTCGAGCTCGCCGACGTCCGCCCGGCCATCGGGGTCGCGCTCGCGCGGCTGGTGCTGCCGATCGGGTCGGTCACCGTCGAGTACGCGATCCCACTCGATCCGCGGCTCGGGGACGATCCACGCGGGCGCTGGCACTGGGGCATCGCGATGCGGCTGTAGGCCGCCCGGCGCATTGCGTCGTCGACCCATCTTGCCGAGGCCGCGGCGCCGGCGCTAAGGTGCGGGCTCACGCAAAGGAGCACCCGATGGGACGCGGAGACAATCGCAGCACGCCGAAGATGCGGCGCAAGAAGTCGCAGGCCAAGCTGAAGGCGCGCACCAAGCGCAAGGTCGAGGCCGCCAAGGCCACGAAGAAGCCGGCGCCCGCCAAGAAGAAGTGATCCGCGCGGCGCGCCGGCGATCATGGTCTGCTCGGTGACGCGGGCGCGTGACGACCCGTCCATGCCCACGCTGAGCCCAGAGTCATCCCGCTGCGTGATGACGCAGATCGTGATGCCGAGCCACACCAACGGTGCGGCCGGGATCATGTTCGGCGGCGTGATGATGCAGTGGATCGACGTGTGCGCGGGCGTCGCGGCGATGCGCCACGCCGGCGGCGCCGTGCTCACCGCCTCGATCGACCGCCTCGACTTCATGAGCCCGGTGCGGGTCGGCGAGGTCGTGGTGCTCTCGGCCCAGGTCAACTACGCCAGCCGCACCTCCATGGAGGTCGGATGCCGCGTGGAGACCGAGGACATGGCCTCGCGCCAGCGCCGCTACACGACCAAGGCCTACCTCACGTTCGTCGCCGTCGACGATCGCGGGCGGCCGCGGCCGGTGCCGGAGCTGGAGCTGGTCACCGATCTCGATCGCCGGCGGTTCGCCGACGGCAAGCACCGCCGCGCCGAGCGGCTGCGCGCCGCCGGCCGGGTGCCCCGGGACGTGCCGTGACCCGGCACGCGTGGCAAGCTCCTCCATCGTGAGCATCGCCATCGATCGCAGCGCCTGGGGTCGCCTGCGCCTGACCGGCGCCGACCGCGTGCGCTTCCTGCACGGCCTCGCCACCGTCAACGTCGAGGCCCTCGCCGACGGCGGCCAGGCCTGGGGCGCGCTGCTGTCGCCCAAGGGTCGGGTGCTCGCCGTGATCGCGGTGGTCCGCGCCGCCGAGCACCTCGACGTGTGGTGCGAGCCGGTGCTCACCGAGAAGGTGGCGACGCACCTGCAGCGCTACGCGGTGATGGACGAGGTCGAGTTCGAGCCGCGCACCGGCCCCGCGTACACGCTGTGGGACGACGCCGCCTCGGTGTGGTCGGCGCCGCTCGTCGACGGCGCGGCGCCGACGCCGCTGGCCACCGCCGAGGTCGAGGAGGTGCTGCGGGTGGAGGCGGGCTGGCCGCGCTACGGCATCGACGTCGACGAGGACAACTTCCCCTTCGAGACGCCGCTGGCGGCGTGGCTCGACTACGACAAGGGCTGCTACGTCGGCCAGGAGCCGGTGTTCCGCGTCCACGCCAAGGGCCAGGCGTCGCGCGCGCTGCGCGGGCTGCGCCTGTCCGGTGAGGCCAGCGTCGGCGCCACCGTGGTGCACCCGGAGCGCGCCGAGGCCGGCGTGGTCCGCTCGGTGGTCACCTCGCCGCGCCTGGGCCCCATCGCGCTGGCCTACCTGCACCGCACCGCGGCCGCGATCGGCGACGAGGTGACGGTCAATGGCCACGCCGCGGTGGTGACCGACCTGCCCTTCCCACAGGCGCCATGACCCAGGCTGGGGGCGTCTGGGCGGCGCTCGCCGTCGCCACCGCCGCCGGCTGCGCCGAGGTCGGCCGCGAGCCCGGCGACGGCTACCCGATCGGCGTCGACCTCACTGCCGGCGCGGTGATGCTGGGCGTGCGCACCGACGACGGCGTCGACCGGACCGCGGTGCTCGAGCTGATGTCGCCGTTCACCGTGCTCGACGACGGCGACGAGCCGCTGCCCGACCTGCGCGCCCAGCGCCTCACCGTGCTCGGGGCGGCGACGCCGGGCGGGCCGGTGGTGCCGCGCGCCACGTTGACCCCGGGGTCATCGAGCTGCACCCGTGCGCGCCGGGGACCTCGTGCACCCTCGGGCGCGACGGCGTCGAGGTGCCCTTCGAGTTCATCCTCGGCGCCGACGCCGTCGACGAGCTCGCCCCGCGGCTCGACTTCGCCGCCAGCGAGCTGTACCTGCTGACGGATCTCGCGGGTTCCGACGCCGCCCGCGGCCGGGTGTGCGACGCGGTGTTCCCGGCGCCGCTGCGCGGCGGCGGCACGCTGCTCGTCGGCGGCAGCGAGCTGCCGTTCCCCGGTCGCCGGATCACGGTGGCCGCGTGCCTGGCGCCGGATCCGTCGCCCGCGGTGCCGCCGAGCGCGCGCGGCACCAGCGTCCTGCTGGTGCAGACGACCTCGATCGGGCCGACGTTGCTCGGCGCCGCGGGCTACGATCGCTACCGCGTGGCCCAGGGCGGCGCGCCGCCGGCGCGCGAGGACCTGCCGGCGGTCACCGTGCGGCTGCCCTCGGGGCCGATCATCGGCGGCCTCGCGGTGGTGCCGAGCCTCGCGCTCACCGCCACCGGCGACGGCGCGCGCGGCGGCTGCGGCGAGGTGTACGCCAGCCACTACCTCGCGCTGGCCGACTGCGATCCCGAGACCGACGCCAGCTGCCCGTGCGTCGCCGGCGAGCCATGTGGTGCGCGGGCGGTGGTCGAGCTGACCCCGGCGACCGGCGTCGAGGTGGTGGTCGTCCCCGACGACGATCCCACGCTGCAGGCGCTGCGCAGCGAGCTGCGGCCGGCCGAGGCCGAGATCGACGGGCTGCTCGGCACCGACGTGCTGCGCGCGACCGAGCTCGACGTCGACTACCCGCACAACCGCCTGGCGTGGCGCTGCACCGACGACGCCGCCTGCGCGACCCGGCCGATCCTCCTCGGCGCCGACACCCGCGCCGACGTCGCCACCTGCCTGACGCCGTAGCGGCGCGAGGTCGCTACGACGCGGCGCCGCCGCTGCCCGCGTCCGCGCTGCCGCTGTCCGCGCTGCCACTGCCCGCGCTGCCGCTGCCCGCGTCCGCGCTGCCGGCCGCGGCCGCCGGCGGCGCGATCACGTCGAGGTGGCGCACGCCGACGAGCTGACCACCCTCGGTGCGGGTGGTGCACGCCCAGGTCCCGGTCGGATCCGCGGGCAGCTTGTCGGCGGGGAACTCGCTGCGGAACACGTCGTCGGGGCCGTCGCAGCGCAGCCGGTCCGGGACCACCCGCGCCAGCTCGCGGCCGCGGTGGCTCCAGTGGTGCACCACCGGCTCCTTGAGGCCGCCCGGTTCGCGCACCAGCGACCCGCAGCGCAGGCCGTCGAGCTCGTCGGCGCGCACCACGTGCTTGCTCGGCGGCAGGCACTCGCGCGAGCCGAAGGTCCCGTGGCCAATGGCGCTCTCGGCGAGCGCCATCGGCGCCGGCGGGATGAAGCCGCGCCCCATCCACACCGCGCCGAGCAGCCCGCCCGAGCCGATCAGGGTCAGGAGGATGCCCTGGGTGCCGAACACCGAGCGCGCCGAGAAGGTCAACAGCGCCACCGCCGGCGGGGTCGCCGCCGCCGCGATGAACAGCGCGGTGAGGTGGGTCATGCCGAACACCAGCGGCACCAGCACGTTGATGACGCCGAACATCGCCAGCCCGTACATCAGCGACGCCAGCCAGCGCCGCTCCATGATGTAGTTGTCGAAGACGAGATCCATCGTCGACACCACCGCGCACACGAGCAAGAGCGGCGCCAGCCACCAGTTCATCGACGACAGCGACCAGGTGGCGCTCGACGCGTACAGCGGCACCAGGAAGAAGAACATCTGCTGGTAGAACTGCTTGATGACGTAGTTGGTCGCCACCCGCACGCCCTTGCGGGCCACGCCCTCGCCCTCGCGGCGGTTGGCCGGGCCGACGATGAAGCGCAGCGCGACGAACATCAGCGACCATGACAGGAGCAGCGCGACCAGGAACTTGTCGGCGTAGGCGAGGCCCGCCCGCGCGAACAGCATCACGCCGACGCCGAAGAACAGCGCGAAGAAGCTGTGCAGCCACCAGATCCGCTTGAAGATCCGCTGCAGGCGCCCGGGTGGGGGCGCGCCGGGCTCGGCGGGCTTGGCCGCGGCGCCCATCGCCCTAGCCCGCGCGCGCCGCGTCGGCGACCATCGCGCCGATCCGCTCGAGGGCCAGCTCGACCTTGCTCATCGACGGGCCGAAGGAGAACCGCAGGTGCCGCCGGAAGCGGGAGTTGCGCCCACCACGGCGCTTGCCGGGATCGACGTCGAAGAAGTCGCCGGGCACGGTGATGACCTTGCGATCGAGCGCGGCGCGGAAGAACGCCATGCCGTCGGCCAGCGCCGGCGGCAGGTGCTGCACCGAGCCCCACACGTAGAACGTGCCCTCGGGCGGCAGGTCGACGGTGACGCCGAGATCGCGCAGGCCGTTGAGCATGCGGCTGCGCTTCTTGCCGAACTCGGCCTGGATCGCGCGGGTCTCGGCCAGGGTCGACTCGGGGTCGAGCAGCTCGCACGCCTTGCGCTGCAGCGGCCGGCTGCCGCCGCCGTCGAGGAACGACCCCGCCGACGCCACCGACTCGATGATCTTCTTGGGCGCGACGGTCCAGGTCGTGCGCCAGCCCGGGTAGCGCCAGTTCTTGGTCAGGCCGTCGAGGATCACCACCGGATCGCGGTCGACGTCCTCGACGTAGCGCGCCGCGGTGTTGATGCCGCCCTGGGCGGCGAGGTCGGGCCGCCACACGTAGTGCGAGTAGAACTCGTCGAAGATGAGCGAGCAGTCGACGTCGCGGGCGACGCCGATCCAGTCGGCCAGCTCGTCGCCGCCGATGACCTTGCCGGTCGGGTTCGACGGGTTCGAGATGAGCACCGCCGCCAGGCCGCGCCCGAGCACCTCGCGCCGCAGGTCGGCGCCGGAGAACGCGTAGCCGCGATCGCCGTCGAGCAGGATCGGGATCGGCGAGAACAGGCGGAAGACCGACAGCAGCTCCTCGTAGGCCGTGTAGTCGGGCAGGAAGTGGCCGAGGTTGATGTTGCCGAGGGCCGCGGCGACGCGGGTCAGGGCGGCGCGCCCACCGCCGGACACCGCGACGTTCTCCGCCGAGTACTGGCTCGGCATGCCGCGCCGGAACAGCTTGTTGTACAGGCTCGCGATCGACTCGCGCAGCTCCCAGATCCCGGCGACCGGCGCGTACTCCTGATCGCCGGCGAGGATCGGCAGTTCGGTCACCCGCGGCGGCGCGCCGGCGAGGGCTTCGGCCTCGGGCATGCCCTGGCCGAGGTTGCACCAGTCGTCGGCGCTCGGCGAGAAGCCACGGTTGCTGGCCTCGGTGGTGACGAAGATGACGCCGGTTCGCGGGACCTCGCGAAAGGCGGAGAACGCGGGCTGGTCGCCGGCGGCGCCCGGGTGCAGGGGCGTGACGCTGGCGGTGTGGGCACGCGGCGCGGGCGGCGAGGTCGACATCGACGGGAATCTACCCGGCGCGCCGCTGCGGCGCTACTGCCCCAGCCGGCGTGCTAGCGTGCCGCGGTGCCGTCCCTGGCCGAGCTGTCCGGACAGCCGCACGTGGTCCAAAGGCTGCGCGCGGCCATCGCGCACGAGCGCCTGCACCACGCCTACCTCCTGACCTGCGCGGTGCCGGCGGTGAGCCGCGCCACGGCGATGGCGCTGGCGGCGGCGGTCAACTGCCTGCGCGCCCCGGGCGAGGGCTGCCAGGCCGGCGCCGACGACGCCTGCGACGCCTGCGCCAAGATCGACGCCGGCATCCACCCCGACGTCATCACGCTCGAGCGCGAGGGCGCCGCCCGGCTGGTGCCCATCGAGACCATCCGCACCCAGGTGGTGGCGCGCGGCGGGCTCGCGCCCAACGAGGCGCGCACCCGGGTGTTCGTGTTCGACGAGGCCACCGCCCTCGCCGGCCCGGCCGCCAACGCCCTGCTCAAGACCCTCGAGGAGCCGCCCCGGCGCACGCTGTTCGTGCTGTCGACCGTCGCGCCCGAGCAGCTCCTGCCCACCATCCGCAGCCGGTGCCAGCGCATCGCGTTCGCGCCGGTCGCCGCCGAGGACGTCGCCGCCGACGGTGATCCCGCCGCCGCCGCGCGCCTGGCCGAGCTCGCCGCCGAGATCGCGTGGTTCGAGCCGCGCCATGGCGCCATCGACGTCGCCAGCCGCCTGGCCGCGGGCAAGGGCGAGGTCCCGGTGCTGGTCGCGGCCGCCGCCGGGGTGCTGCACCGCGCGGCCCGCGCGGCGGTGTTCGCGGCGCACTCGGACGAGGCGCGGGCGTTGACCGAGCGCGCCGAGGTGCTCGGCCGCTGGCAGATCGCGCTGTCGATCCACAACGCCCACCCGCAGCTCGCGCTGGAGACCTTGCTCGGCGAGCTCGGCGGCATCGCCGTCGGCGGCGCGGAGGTGCGCGCGTGAGCGACGAGACGAGCGGCGGCGGCGGTGACGGTGCCGAGGGCGGCGGCGGCCGGCGGCGGCGACGGCGGCGGCGCGGCGGCGGTGACGGCGGCGGCGAGATCGCCCGCGACGACGGCGCGCACGCGGCCGCCGGCGACGGTGCCGGCGGCGACGCGACGCGCCCTGCCCCCGCGCCGGGCGCGCCCCGCGGCGAGGGTCGCCGCGAGCGTAGTCGCGGCGGCGAGCGACGGCCCGAGGCGGGCGGCGAGCGCGGTCGTGGCGGCGAGCGCGGTCGCGGTGGCGAGCGCCGCGCCGACGCCGGCGGCGAGCGCGGTCGCGGCAGCGAGCGTCGACCGCCGCGCGCCGAACCGCCCGTGCCGTCGGCGCCCGCGCCGACCCCGATGTTGACGGCGGCGGCGCCGGTGGCCGACCACGACGACCTCGATCACGAGCTCGACGCGCGCCCCGCCGCGACGCCCGCCGTGGCCTGGGGCAGCGACGACGGCGAGGCGCCGCGCGAGGTCGCGCTGCCGAGCCTGCTGCCCGATGACGCCGACGACGATCCCGATCCGTCGACGGCCGACGCCAGCGTGTTCGCCGCGCGCCTCGCCGGCGCCGGCGCCATCACCCACCTCGCCGGGGTCCGCCTGGTCGTCGCCGGACGCGTGCAGGCGTGCGACACCGGCGGCCTCGACCTCGTCGCCGGCGAGCGCGTCGTGGTCGAGACCGAGCGCGGCCCGCGGCTCGGCACCGTCGCCAGCGCCACCGTCCGCGCCACCCCGCGCGAGCGGCCGCGTCAGATCCTGCGACGCGCCACCGCCGAGGATCTCGCCGCCGAGCGTGGCACCACCGACGCCGCGGTCCGCGCGCTGCGCCTGGCCAAGGATCGCGCGGCGGCGCTGCGCCTGCCGCTCAAGGTGTTCCGGGTCGAGCACCACGGCGGCACCGCCCAGCCCGGCGATCGCCCGCACCGCGGCGGCCGCCTGGTGGTCCACTACACCAGCGACGATCGACCCGAGCTGGGCGCCTTCGCGCGCGATCTCACGATGGCCACCGACGCCAAGGTCGAGCTGCGCGCGGTCGGCGCCCGCGACGAGGCCAAGGCCATCGGCGGCATCGGCTCGTGCGGCCTCGAGCTGTGCTGCTCGACCTGGCTGCCCGACTTCGTGCCGGTGTCGATCAAGATGGCCAAGGATCAGGGCCTGGTGCTCAACCCGCAGAAGGTCGCGGGCCAGTGCGGGCGCCTCAAGTGCTGCCTGGTGTACGAGCAGGCGACCTACGCCGAGATGCGCAAGGGCCTGCCCAAGCTCGGCAAGCAGGTGATCACCGCCGCCGGCGCCGAGGGGCGCGTGGTCGAGGTCGACGTGCTGCGCCAGCGCGTCCGGGTGTCCTACGGCATGGGCGAGTCCGAGGTGCTGCCGGCGGCCGAGGTGAAGGCCAAGTTCGGGCCCGGCGGCCAGCTCGCCGGCGGCGGCGCCGGCGCCGCCCGCGGACCCGATCGCGACCAGCTCGCGCGCGGCCGGCGCGCGGCGGCGGCGCCCGACGACGACGCCGCGCCCACCGCCGCCTCGATCGCCGCTCTCGCCGACGATCCCGACGACGCGCCCGATCCGATGCCGGAGCTGCCCCCGATGCCGGAGCTGGCCGACGACGACGACGAGCTCGCCGTCGGCGGCGAGGACGACGAGCCATGACCTTCTACATCACGACGCCCATCTACTACGTCAACGACGTCCCCCACCTGGGCCACGCCTACACCACGATCGTCGCCGACGCCCTGGCGCGCTTCCACCGCATGCGCGGCGAGCCGACCCGGTTCCTCACCGGCACCGACGAGCACGGCCAGAAGGTCGAGGAGGCCGCGCGCAAGCGCGGGCTGTCGAACCAGGCCTTCGTCGACGAGGTCGCGCCGCGGTTCCAGGAGGCGTGGACCAAGCTCGACATCACCAACGACGACTTCATCCGCACCACCGACGCGCGCCACAAGGCGTTCGTGACCGACCTCTGGCAGCGCCTGCACGCCGCCGGCACCCTCTCGCTCAACACCTACCAGGGCTGGTACTGCGTCGGCTGCGAGGCGTTCTACACCGAGAGCCAGCTCGAGAAGGCCGACGACGGCGCCTGGCGCTGCCCGACCCACAAGCGCGCGGTCGACTGGGTCGACAAGGAGCGCAGCTGGTTCTTCAACCTGGAGCGGTTCGCGCAGCCGCTGCTCGACCACATCGCCGCCAACCCGGGCTTCATCCAGCCCGAGGCCTACCGCAACGAGGTGGTGTCGTTCCTGCGCGGTGGCCTGCGCGACCTCAGCGTGTCGCGCACCAGCTTTGGCTGGGGCGTCCCGGTGCCGACCCCGGACCCCGAGGGCCAGCAGCACGTGATGTACGTGTGGCTCGACGCGCTCAGCAACTACATGAGCGCGCTCGGCGACGAGGGTTCGCCGCTGCGCCAGCAATTCTGGCCGGCGGTGCACCTGCTCGGCAAGGACATCCTGCGCTTCCACGCGGTGTACTGGCCGGCGTTCCTCCTCGCCGCCGGGCTGCCGCTGCCGCAGACGATCCTGTGCCATGGCTGGTGGACGGTGCGCGGCGAGAAGATCAGCAAGTCGCTGCCGGCCACCCGCATCGCGCCGCTGGCGCTCGCCGGCGCGCTCGCCGAGGGCAACCCGCACGGCTTCGACCTCGGCAACGACGCCATGCGCTACTACCTCCTGCGCGAGGTGCCGCTCGGCAACGACGGCGACTTCACCTTCGAGTCGCTGTTCGCGCGCTACAACGCCGAGCTCGCCAACGACCTCGGCAACCTGGTCAACCGGACGCTGGCGATGCTGGCCAAGCTCGGCGGCGAGCACCCGCCGGCCAGCCACGATCGCTTCGACGGCGACGGCGCCCACGCCCAGCTCCTGGCGGCGACGACCAAGGCCGTCGACGACGCCGGCGCCGCGTTCACCGCGTTCGCGCCGTCGCGCGCGCTCGAGGCGATCTGGACGCTGGTGCGCGAGGCCAACAAGTACATCGACGCCACCCAGCCGTGGCGCCTGGCCAGGACCGGCGCCGACGCGAACCAGGTCGCGCACGTGCTGTTCCGGCTGCGCGACGCCATCCTGGTCATCGGTCACCTCGCGTCCCCGGTGTTGCCGCACGCGACCCGGCAGATGCGGGCGTGGTTCGGCGACGCCAGCGAGCCTCGGTGGCCGGGCTCCACCGAGGTCGAGCTCGGCGCGACCCTCGCCGCCGGGACCTGGGCCGCGCCCGCCGACGCCCGGCCGCTGTTCCCGCGCCTCGACGACGATCGACAAGCGGCGATCGTCGCGGCCATCGCCGGCGACGCCGCGGTGACCTCGACGCCGGCCGGCGCGCCGACCGCGATCGCCGCGGCCGCCCCCGAGGCGCCTGCCGCCGGACCGACCATCGCCTTCGCCGACTTCGCGCGCGCCGAGCTGCGCGTCGGTCGGGTCACCTCCGCCGCGGTGGTGCCCAAGGCCAAGAAGCTCCTGCACCTCACCGTCGACCTCGGCGAGGCGGCACCGCGCAGCATCGTCGCCGGCATCGCCGAGGCCTACACCACCGACGCCCTGGTCGGTCGGCAGGTCATCGTCGTCGCCAACCTCGAGCCCGCGACCATCCGCGGCATCCGCTCCGAGGGCATGATCCTGGCGGCGGGCGACGACGCGATCGTCGGACTTTCCGCCCTCGATCGCGACGTCGCGCCCGGGACTCGCGTACGATGACGCGTCATGAGTGAGAGCCGCAGCGCCCGCCGCTTCGTCGTCAACGCCCCGGCGGTGGTCGAGTCGATCGGCCAGCCGCCGGTCAACCTCCACGCCAACCTCGCGTCGGTGTACCAGCGGGTCGCCGCGGCCGGGGACGACGCCGGGCGCCGCTTCCCGGCGGTGGTCCGCGACCTGTCGACCAACGGCGCGTTCATCTCTGGCGAGGCGCTGCCGCTGCTCGCGCGGGTGGCGATCCACTTCGAGGTGCGCGGGGTCGGCCCCATCGACGCCATCGGCTGGGTCCTGTGGCGGCGCCACGCCGACTGCGAGGTCCCGGGCCCAGGCGGCGAGATGGTCACCCTGCCGCGCGGCTTCGGGATCCTGTTCGAGGCCATCCCGCTCGACACCCGCATCGCGATCGCGGCGATGGCGCCGCCGCGCTGACGTGGCCGCGGCGCGGTTCCGGTTTCGCCCGCGCTACCGCGGCGTCGCCTACTCGGCGGTCGCCGTCGGCGCCGCGCTCGCGGTCGCCGGCGCCGCCCTCGGGCCGCTGTGGCTGCTCGGCCTCGCCGCCGGCGGCGCGCTCCTCGGCATCACCTACCTGCGCTCGCCCACCTGGCGCCTGGAGGTGGTGGTCGACGACGACGCCCTCGAGGTGCCCGGTCGCTTTCGTCTGCCATGGCCCGAGGTCGTGCGCGTGATCGACACCCCGGCGGCCCAGGCCTGCTTCGTCGACGGCGGCACCCCGGCGCGCAGCCTGCTCGTGCCAGGCGACGGCGTGCCCGCGCCCTACACCTTCGACGATCGCGCTGGCCTGTACGCGGCGATCCTGGCGCACGTCGCGCCCGATCGCGTCGAGCCCGCCGAGCCCACGCCGCCGACCTGATCGAGCTCGCCGAGGGCGACCGCGTCGCGGACCCCTGCGCCCTCGCCTCGTCGCGTACCGGATGGTCGCCACGCCTGCCTCCTGCCCGGGGCAGGGCCGCGGGCGCTCAGCCCGCGTCGTCGTCGCCGCCGTCGTCGCCGGCGGCGGCGGTGATGCCGTAGCGCCGCAGGAGCTTGTGCAGGTACTTGCGATCCATGTCGGCGTCGCGCGCCGCCCGCGAGACGTTGCCGTCGGCGCGCCGGAACAGCCACGCCAGGTAGCGCCGCTCGAACACCTCGTTCCAGCGTTCCTTGGTCTCGCGGAACGACAGCCCCGGCTCGAACGTCAGCGCGTCGACCGGTGCCGCCGCCGGCGCCGGCGCCGCGCCGTGCCCGAGGGGCGTCACCAGCTGGCCGGGGTCGACGCCGAGGGCCAGCGCCCGCTCGACGACGTTGCGTAGCTCGCGCACGTTGCCCGGCCAGTCGTGGGCGGCCAGCGCCGCTCGCGACGCCGGCGACAGGGTCGGCGCCATGTCGCCGGCCATCTGGGCCAGGAAGTGCTCGGCCAGGCGCGGCACGTCCTCGCGCCGATCGCGCAGAGCCGGCGCGGTGATCGGCACCACCGCCAGCCGGAAGTAGAGGTCCTCGCGGAACTTGCCCTTCGCGATCTCCTCGCGCAGGTCCTTGCGGGTCGCGGCGATCACCCGGATGTCGACGCGGATGGTCTTGGTGCCGCCGACCCGGCGCACCTCGCGCTGCTCGAGCACGCGCAGGAGCTTGGGCTGCAGGTCGAGCGCGAGCTCGCCGAGCTCGTCGAGGAACACCGTGCCTCCGTCGGCGACCTCGAACGCCCCCTGGCGCGCCGCGACCGCGCCGGTGAAGGCGCCCTTGTCGTGCCCGAACAGCTCGCTCTCGATGAGCGTGCTCGACACCGCGCCGCAGTCGACCACGACGAACGGCTTGTCGGCGCGCGGCGACCGCGCGTGCAGGGTGCGCGCGATGACGTCCTTGCCGGTGCCGGTCTCGCCGCCGATGAGCACCGTCGCCTCGGTCGGGGCGATGCGCTCGATCATCCCGTAGATCTCGCGCATCGCCGGCGCCGCGCCGACCAGCTCGCCGAGCGAGTCGGCGTCCGACGGCAGGATCTCGATGCGCTCCTCGGTCGGGGTGACCCGCAGCTCGACGCCGCCGGCGGCCACCACGCAGCCGGGGTGCACGTAGGCCTCCTTGATCTCGGCCTCGTCGAGGAACGTCCCGTTGGTCGAGCCGAGATCGCGCACCAGGTAGCCCTTGGCGTCGCGCACGATCTCGAAGTGGGCGCGCGACACCATCTCGTCGTCGAGCACCACGTCGTTGTCGGCCGCCTTGCCGACGCGGACCACGTCGCCCCCGAGCACCACCTCGAGGCCGGCCTGCGCGCCCTTGACCACGACCAGCTTGAGCCGGCGCAGGCTCACCGAGGCGGGCACCCCCTCGCGCTGGATCTGGGTGCCCTGCCGGTGATCCATGCGCCAGGCAGGCTATCCCGCGGCCTCGGCCATCCCGCGCGCGCCGCCCGTGCGCGCGCCGGGCGGCGCCGCCCCCGATCCCCGGCGCCAGCCCCCGTGGCCGATTGACCCCGCGGAAGCGGCGAAGGTACCTTCCACGCGGTGCCTCGCTGGCTTGGGGGAATCGCGACGATCGTCGCCGGGGTGACGGCCGTGGGTCGCGCCCCCGCGGCGCGCGCCGACCTGCCCAGCGATGCGCCGCTGCCGTCCTGCCTCGACCAGAGCATCAAGGACGAGCTCGGCGAGCAGCTCCGGCCGCGCGGGGTGCAGGAGAAGACCTTCCTGCGCCAGGGCCGCCTCGAGCTGACCGCGCGCGGCGGCCTGTTCGGCGGTGACCTGGCGTCGAGCAGCTGGATCGCCGGCGGCGCCCTCGCCTTCTGGTTCACCGAGGACCTCGCGCTGGAGACCAGCGTCGAGGTCACCCCGGTGGCGCTCGATCTCGATCGCCCGTTGGCCGAGTTCTTCGGCGACGATCGCTTCGAGCCTGGCACCGGCTACCTCGGCCTGGCCAACCTGGTGTGGGCGCCGATCCACGCCAAGATGAAGGTCGGCGGCGGCATCGTCCACGCCGACCTGATGCTCTACGCCGGCGCCGGCCGCCTGTTCCACGACAGCGTCCAGGGCCTGTCCTTCGACGCCGGCGGCGCCCTCGAGCTGCTGCTGTCGAAGTATTTGACCGTGCGGATCGACACCCGGGACGTGATGGCGGTCCAGGAGGCCGTCGCCGAGACCCGCTTCACCAACAACCTGGTCACCACCCTCGGCCTCTCGCTGTGGATCCCGACGCCGCTATGAAGGTCGCCTCGGCGTGCTTGCTCGTGGGCGCGTCGCTGGCGGCCGTCGCGCGCCCGGCGGCCGCCGACGACGCCGACGACGCCGGCGACGCCACCGAGGTGGCCGCCGCCGCGGTGCCGCCGCCGCCGGTCGCCGAGCGCACCACCGGCATGTGCATCGACGCCGAGATCGCCGACCGCCTCGCGCTCAAGCGCAAGCGCCGCGGCGCGGTCGACCGCCTGTTCGTCAAGCAGGGCCGCCACGAGCTGTCGCTGGGCGGTGGCTACTACGGCAGCGATCTGTTCAGCGGCACCTACGTCGCCGGCGGCAGCTACACCTTCCACATGACCGAGACCACCGCGGTCGAGTTCGGCGCCCAGTTCACCCACGCCAACGCCGACCTCATCCGCGCCGTCGAGGCCTCCCGCGGGCAGATCCTCGACGACACCTACGCCGGCGTGTGGATGGCCAGCTCGCTCCTGGTGTGGAGCCCGTTCTACGGGAAGTTCCGCCTCGGCGGCTCCATCGTCCACTTCGACCTGCACCTCGACGGCGGCGTCGGCGTGGTCGACGCGCAGACCAGCCGCGGCGCGATGGGCGTGGCCGGGCTGGGCATGAAGCTGTTCGCCAGCGAGGCGCTCGCCTTGCGCATCGACGCCCGGAACCACACCTTCTACCAGGAGCTGCTCGACGAGCGGTTCCTGGTCAACGACGCCTCGATCACGGCCGGCCTGTCGGTCCTCCTGCCGTTCCACAACTAGGTCCCCGCCATGAAGCTCGCTCCGTCGACCGTCGCCCTCCTCCTCGCCGTGTGCGGCGCCGGCACGTTCGGTCACCCGGCGGCGAGCTGGGCCCAGCCCGGCGGCGCCGACGCCCCCGCCGCCGAGGCGGCGACCGAGGACGCCGACGCAGCGGAGGTGGCCACCAGGCCGCCGCCGACGTCGACGACGTCGACGCCCTGCGACAGGAGTACCTGCGCCTGCGCGACGAGCTGTTCGCGTCGCGCGCGCGCGGCGGCGGTCGCGACGCAGCTGTTCTCCACCAAGATCTCGCTGCGCCTGACCTGGACCTCGGCGCGCTTCCAGGGCGTGTCGCGGGCCGCGATCCGCCTCGACGGCGCCTCGGTCTACGACGACACCGACGGCGCCATCGCCGGCGACGACGGCGTGCGCTTCGAGGGCTACGTCGCGCCGGGTCGCCACCGGATCACCTACCGGGTCGAGGCCGCCGGCAAGGACGACGACCGCTTCACCACCGCGGCCGAGACCACGATCGTCGTCGAGGCGGTCGCCGGGCGCGACCTGGTCGTGGCGGCCCGCGCCCACGACGGCGGTGACATCTCGTACGCCTGGCAGCGCGATCAGCGCGGCAGCTACCGCGTCGGCATCGACGTCGACGTCGCCAGCCGGGCCCGCCCCGAGGCCGCGGCCCAGCGGTCGGCCGCGGTCCCCACCCGCTTGCCGAGGAGGCCCGATGCGGTCGCGGCCCTGCGCTGAGCCTCGCGGCCGGTGGCGCCGGTCGCTGGCGCTGGCGCTGGTCGTCGCCCTCACCGGCAGCGCCGGTGGGGCGGTGGCGCAGCCGGAGCCCGCGTCCGGCGCCGGCGGCGATCGTGCGATCGCCGCGTACTTCGACGAGCTCGAGCGCGTGGGCCTCATCGACGTCGAGTCCGGCGACAAGACCACCCTGGCCCGCGAGCTCGCCACCGCCGAGGCCCTGCTCGCCAGCGGCGCCGCGGTCGAGGCCGCCATCGCGCTGCACGGCATCGTCGACTCGCCGCGCTACGCGGGCCTGGTCGACTTCGTCGAGTACCAGAACGCCGAGTACGATCTCGCGGTGGCGCTCTCGGTGATGGGCGCCTACGACAGCGCCCTCGACGTCATCGAGCGCATCCTCGGCCGCGGCCCGAGCGCGCCGTACTGGGGGCCGGCGCACCGCCGCGCCGTCGACATCGCGCTGGAGACCCGGGCCCACGCCGCGGTGCTCGCGCGCCTCGAGGCCGCCTCCGCCGCCACCGCGCAGACCGACCCCATCCCGCCGAGCGCCGCCGGCGAGCGCGCGTACCTGCGCGGCCGCGCGGCCTACGACGTCGGCGATCTGGCGGCGACCGAGGGCGCGCTGGTCACGGTGTCGCGCAAGAGCCGGCTGTACTCGTCGGCGCTGTACCTGCGCGGCGTGGTGCGCGCGCGCCGCGGCGAGTACCGCGGCGCGGCCGAGGCCATGTGCGAGGTGGCCGGCGGCGCCGACGACGATCGCTTCGCGTTCGTGGTCGACGAGCGCTACTTCACGATCAAGGACCTGGCCCGGCTCGGGCTCGGTCGCATCGCCCACGAGCAGGGCGAGTACGACGACGCCTACTACCACTACTTCCAGGTGCCCGACGACTCCGACCGCCTGCCCGAGGCGCTGTTCGAGGCGGCGTGGTCGATGTACCAGAAGCGCGAGCTGGCGACGGCGCGCGACCTGGTGGCCGAGTTCCTGCGTTCGTTCCCGAGCTCGCCGCTGTGGCCCGAGGCCAGCCTGCTGGCCGGCTACGTGGAGCTGGCCGACTGCAAGTTCGACGCGTCGCAGACCTGGTACGACGGCCTGGTCGCGCGGCTGGGTCCGGTGGTGGCCGAGCTCGACGCCGTCCGCCAGGATCCCGATCGCCGTCGGGCGCTGTTCGCCCAGGCCATCACCACGTGGCGCCAGGCCAAGACCGCCGACGACGAAACCCCGCGGCCCGAGGCCGCGGCAGCCGACACGCCGGCGGCGCAGGTCGCGAGCCTGCTCCGCCTCGACCCCGCGTACGTCCGCCTGCACGACGCGGTGACCGGCATGGCCCGCACCGCCGGCGAGGCACCCGGCGCGGTCCGGCAGTGGCAGGCGCTGGCGACCGCGGTGGCCCAGACCCGGGTCGGGACGGTCGCCGCGACCACCACGATGGAAGAGGACGCCGCCGCCGCCGCCGGCGAGGTCGCCGGCGACTTCGCCGCCCTCGCCGACGAGGTCGCCCGGGCCCGCGCCGAGCTGGCCCGCGGCCGTCGCGACGGCACCGTGCCGGCCGAGGTCGCCGCCGACGAGGAGCGCCGGCTCGACGCGCTCGCCGCCGAGGTCGCCGCCGCGCACGAGCGCGCCGAGCGCGCCGCCGAGGCTGCCGCCGCCGAGGTCGCCGCCGCCGCGGTGCCGGCGCTGCGGCCGATGATCGAGCGCGACATCACCGACGCCCGGCGTATCGCCCGCGCCGCCCGCGACCTGCAGGCGCGCCTGGCCGCCACCGTCGACGCCCTCGCGGTGGCCGCCCTCGACCGCCTCTACGCGACGACCCGCAAGGTGCTCGACAAGGCCAAGCTCGGCAAGATCGACGCGGTCATCGGCCAGAAGCGCAAGCTCGACATCGACGTGCAGGACCTCGCCGCGGGGCGGCTGCCGCCGGAGCTGCGCGGCCGCCTGTGGCAGGCCGGCCTCATCGGCGACGACGAGGAGTTCTGGCCCTTCGAGGGCGAGTTCTGGGCCGACGAGTACGAGGGGTGGCGATGACGCGCCGGTGGACCCGCGCGGTGCTCGCCGTCGCGCTCGCGGCGGCGCCGGCCGTCGCCCACGCGCAGGGCGCCGACGTCGACCCGGCCCGAGGCCCGTCGTCGGAGCTCTACCTGCGCAAGCGACCGCCGGCGCCGGCCGCGCCGGTCCTGTCCGACGAGCTGCGCGCGCTGCTCGAGGCCACCGAGACCAAGCGCGACGAGCGCCGCCTGCAGGCGATCGAGCTCTTGCGCGAGTTCCTCGCCGGCGACCCCACCGGCGAGACCCACGCCGACGGCCTGTTCAAGCTGGCCGAGCTGCTGTGGGAGGAGTCGCGGCGCCTCTACCTGGTGGCGATGGACGACTTCTCCCGCGAGCTCGAGGCGTGCGCGCGCAAGAGCGGCGGCTGCGAGGTCCCGCCCAAGGAGCCACGCATCCAGCTCGGCGAGAGCGAGCGGCTCTACGCCGAGCTGCTCGACGCCCACCCCGACTTCGGCCGCGCCGACCTCGCCAAGTACCTCATCGGCTTCGCCGCCAAGGAGGACGGCCGCGAGGGCGAGGCGATGGAGCGCTTCCGCCAGGTCATCGACGAGCACCCGACCTCGCCGCTGTACGGCGACGCCTGGATGATGGTCGGCGAGCACCACTTCGCCGCCGCCCAGTGGACCGAGGCCCGCGACGCCTACAGCCAGGTGCTCGCCGATCCGCGCGCGGCCACCTACGACCTCGCGATGTTCAAGACCGCGTGGTGCGACTGGAAGCTCGGCGACATCGACAGCGCGGCGCGCCGGTTCAAGACCGTGCTCGATCTCGCGGTCGAGGCCGAGCGCGCCGGCTCCGCCGCCTTGCAGCGGCGCCGCGCCAGCCTGCGCGACGAGGCCCTCGAGTACCTCGTCGTCGTGTTCACCGAGGATCGCTCGATCTCGGCCAAGGAGGTGTTCGACTTCCTCGCCTCCATCGGCGGCGAGCGCTACTCGCGCGACGTGCTGGTGAAGGTCGCCGAGTCGTACGTGGCCCAGGGCGAGTACGACCGCGCGACCGACACCTACCGGTTCCTCATCCAGATGGACCCGGCGGCGCTCAAGGCCGCCGAGTACCAGCGTGGCATCGTCGCCAACGCCTCGGGCGCGCTCGACGAGGCCGCCGCCACCGCCGAGATGCGGATCCTGGTCGACACCTACGGGCCGCGCACCCCGTGGGCCAAGGGCCAGCGCAACAAGGACGCCCTCGCCCGCTCGCTGGCGGTGACCGAGGAGCTGGTGCGCACCACCGCGACCAACTTCCACGCCGAGGCCCAGGCCCGCGAGCAGCCGGCGCGCAAGGGCGCCAAGCCGCCGCCGCCGGACCTCGCGCTCTACGGCCGCGCCGCCGACGCCTACGCGCTGTACCTCGACGCCTTCGGCCAGGGCAAGGCGGCGACCCCCGAGGCGGTCGAGGTGCGCTTCCTGCGCGCGGAGATCCTCCTGTTCAAGCTCGGCCAGCTCGAGCAGGCCGGCGACGAGTACATGGCGGTCGGCCGCACCGCGCCGGTCGGGCCGCGCCACAAGGACGCGCTGCTCAAGGCGATGGACGCCTTCGAGAAGGCGCGGCCCAAGGACACCGCCGGCCGCCGCCAGCTCGTCGAGGTCGACAAGAAGTTCGGCGAGGCCATCGACCTCTACGCCACCCTGTTCCCCGCCGACCCCGAGCTGGTCGGCGTGATCTTCAAGAACGGGCAGATGTTCTTCGACTACGGCGAGTACGACGAGGCCATCAAGCGCTTCGGCGTGATCGTCACCAAGTACCCCGATCACCCCGACGCCGGGCCCGCCGGCGACCGCATCCTCGCCGCGCTCAACAAGGGCGAGGACTACGAAAACATCGAGGACTGGGCCCGCAAGCTCAAGGGCGCCAAGGCGTTCGCCAGCAAGGATCAGCAGGAGCGCCTCGATCGCCTCATCGTCGAGTCCATCGGCAAGAGCGGCGAGAAGTACGCCGACGCCGGCAAGTACGAGCAGGCCGCGGGCTTCTACCTGCGGGTGCCCAAGGAGTTCCCGCAGCACGCGCTGGCGCCGACCTCGATGATGAACGCCGGCGTGATGTACGAGAAGGCCAAGCGCCCGGAGCGCGCCGCCGACCTCTACCTCCAGCTCGCCGAGCAGTACCCGCAGAGCGTGCCCGGCGAGAAGGCGGCGTTCACCGCCGGCCAGGTCTACGAGCGCGTGGCGTACTTCGATCGCGCGGCGGCGGCCTACGAGCTGGTGGTCGACAAGTTCCCGAAGAGCCCCAGCGGCGCCGACGCGCTGTTCAACGCGGGCCTGTTGCGCCAGGCCCTCGGCGAGCACGAGCGCGCCATCGCGCACTACCAGGCCTACGCCAAGCGCTTCCGCGAGCGCAAGGACGCCGCCGACGTCGCGTTCAACATCGGCGTGGTCTACGAGGAGGCCGGCGACGACGGCCGCGCCGAGGCCGCGTTCCGCGACTTCCTCAAGGCCTACCGCGGCAGCGCCCGGGCCACCGAGGCGCTCCTGCGCGCCGGCCGCTGCGCGTTCCGGCTGGGCCAGCTCAAGCGCGCGGCGGAGTCGTTCACCTCCGTCCTGCGCACCTACGATCGCGCGCGCGGCAAGGACCGCACCGCGATCGCGTCGCTGGCCGCCGAGGCCCGCTACCACCAGGGCGAGCTGGTCTATCGCGACTTCGAGAAGCTCTCGCTCGAGGTGCCGCCGAGCAAGCTCGACCGCGCGCTGCGCCAGAAGTCGGAGCTGCTCGGCAAGGCCCAGTCGATCTACCTCGGCATCGCCGACTACAAGGACGTGAAGTGGGCCACCGCGGCGCTCTACCGCGCCGGCCAGATCTTCGACGGGTTCGCCGAGGCGCTGACCACCGCGCCGACGCCGCCGGGCTTGTCCGAGGACGACGCCCAGGCCTACCGCGACACCCTCGACATGTACGTCGTCGACATCCAGGACAAGGCGCTGCAGCTGTTCTCCGCCGGCTACGCCAAGGCCATCCAGCTGCAGGTCTACGACGAGTACACCGCCAAGATCCGCGAGGCGCTGGGCCGGCTCGCCGCCGACCAGTTCCCGCCGGAGCGCGAGAGCCGCGCCGGCGTGCGCAAGGGCGATCGCGCGCTCACCGTCGAGCTGGTGACCGAGGTGGTGCGATGAAGGCGCTCGTCGCGGTGGTGGCCGCGCTGGCGCTGGCGGCGGGCGCCTGCGGCGGCTCGGTCAAGGATCGCATCGCGTCGACCGGCCCGCGCCCCGCGCCCAAGCTCGAGCCGGTGAAGCCGGCGGCGCTGCGCGAGTTCGAGGCCGGGCTGCGCGCCCTGCGCCTGGGCGGCCCCGACGCGCCGAGCACCGCGCGCGCGCGCTTCGAGGCCGCGATCGAGATCGATGGCAGCCTGTGGGAGGCGTGGCACGCTCTCGGCGTGATCGCGCTCGAGGCCGGCGACGACGAGGCGGCGGTCACCGCCTTCGGCAAGGCGCTGGCCACCAACCCCAGCCACACCCCGAGCCGCCTGGCCCGGGCCGAGGCCTACCGCGCCGCTGGCGACGACAAGCAGGCCCGCGCCGACTACGAGGCGACCCTGCGCGAGCTCGCCGAGGACGATCCGCTGCGCCCCGACGCCGCCGCGCGCCTGGCCTCGCAGCTGCGCGACGAGGGCGCCTACGACGACGCCATCGACGTGCTGCGCGAGACCCTGCGCGTGACCGGCGCGACCTCGCGGGTCTACACCGAGCTCGGGCTGGTGTACCTGGCCCAGGCCCGGCTCGACCTCGCCGCCCTGGTGCTGTCGAAGGCCGCCGAGCTCGACGGCAAGGATCCGGCGGTGGCCAACGCCCAGGCCCTGCTCGCGATCGCTCGCGGCGACGCCCAGCAGGCCTTCGATCGCTTCGACGCCGCCACCTCGCTAGATCCGACCTACCTCGACGCGCGTTTCAACAAGGCCGCCGTGCTCCTCGACGCCGGCGACCACGCCCGCGCCAAGGCCGAGCTCACCATCGTGATCGAGAAGCGCCCCACCGACCTCGACGCCCAGGTGGCCCTGGGCGTGGCCCTGCGCGGGCTCGGCGACCTCACCGGCGCGCGGGCCCTGTGGGACAAGGTCATCGCCGGGGCCGCCCGGCGATCGACGGCGCGCGCCGACGCCCTGTTCAACGTCGCCATCCTCCAGATCGACTTCCTCGAGGACATCGACGGCGGCAAGGCCAGCCTGGAGCGATACCTGCAAGACGCTCCTCGCAAGCACGCCAAGCGGGCGGCGGCCGAGGAGAAGCGAAAGGAACTGGGGCTGTGAACCCGCAGCACACGCCATCGCCTGAGGGCCCTCACCCCCATTCGCCGCGGCATGGTCGCGCGCGCCGGCGTGGGCTCGCGACGGCGCTGATGTGCGCCCTGGTCGCCCTCGCGCCTACCCTGGCGTCGGGGCAGCCCGCCGGCAAGGGCGCGGGCAAGCCCGCGCCGAGCAAGCCGCCCGCGCCGGCCCCGGCGCCCGACGACGACGCCGGGCCCAAGGGCAAGCCCGCCGGCAAGGCCAAGGTGTTCGACTTCACCGGCCTCGACATCTCCGGGCGCCTGCGCACGCCGCAGCTGCTGTACTTCCTCGAGCGCGCCAGCGAGGAGCTCGAGCGGGCCTCGCTCAAGCGGCGCTCGTTCATCCCGGAGCTGGTGCGCTCCATCGACGAGGAGTCGCTGTGAGCGGCGCGCCGGCCGGGATGCTGCGCGCCGCGCTGGTGTGGCGCGACGAGGTGATGGGCGACGTGCTGCTCGAGGAGCCGCGCGCGGTCACCCTCGGGCAGCTCCCGACCTCGACCTTCGTGGTGCCCGAGCTCGACCTGCCGGCCGACTTCGCGATCATCAAGCCGGGCAACCGCGGCTACCTGTTGACCCTGGCCGACACCATGGGCGGCACCATCCGCGTCGATGGCGCCGAGCGCGCGGTGTCCGACTTCCTCGCCCGCGGCGGCGAGGGCGACGTCGGCGGTGGCTTCCGCGCCACGCCCATCGGCGCCGGCGACTGGGGCGTGATCGACCTCGACGACTCCGGCGACTACAAGCTGTTCTTCCAGTTCGTCGCCGCCGAGCCGGGCGGCCGGCTCGCGCCGCGCACGCCGCGCCTCCTGCGCGACGCCACCCTCGGCTTCGTCGGCACGGCGCTGGCCACCGCGGGGGTCGCCGCGGCCGGCGGCCTGGCCCCGGCCGACATCGCGCTGATCGGCTTCGCCGCCGCCAGTGCCCTGACCATCGTCACCCTCGCGATCGTCTTCGTGGTCTCGGCGCTGCGGAACGCCAACGGCGATCAGCACGCGTCGCTGGCGTTCTCGGTGTTCCTGCACCTGGCGTTCTTGCTCTTGTCGTACCAGCTCATGAGCGACGAGAACCCGTTCGTGTGGCCGGGCAAGCGCGAGCTCACCGGCGAGTTCCTGGTCAACCGGCTCGACCCGACCCCGCCGGAGCCCGAGCCCGAGCCCGTGGTCGGCCCCGGCGACAAGGCCGAGGAGGCCGCGCCCGCCGCGGCGCAGCCGGTGAAGGTCAACGCGGCCACCAAGGGCGCCGAGGGCGCCGCCGGCGGCGAGGGCGACCTGCCGCGCGCGCGCGATCCCAACGCCGTCGACGCGCCGCCCGCCGCGCCCAAGGTCGCGCTGTTCACCGACGAGAACCGCAAGTACCTCGACAACGTCATCGCTACCAACCTGGCCACCAGCCTGCAGAAGTTCACCGGCCTGCAGGGGCCGCTCGAGCGCGGCGGCATCGGCAGCGGCACCGGCAAGGGCACCGGCTTCGGTCCCGGCACCGGCACCGGCACCACCCGCGGCAGCAAGGGCACCGGCAGCGGCGGCGGCGGCTCCGTCGACGGCGACTTCCAGTCGTCGGGCAAGATCGACACCGGCGAGACCCGCAAGCCGAGCGGCACCGGAGGCACCGGCAGCGGCGTGAAGGCGGTGAAGGTCGGCTTCGCCGGCGGCGCCAGCGGCGACCTCGGCGGCCTGAGCAAGGACGAGATCGATCGCGTCATCCGCGCGCGCCAGGGCGTGATCAAGGCCTGCTACCAGAAGGAGCTCAACCGCTCGCCCGGCATCGGCGGCAAGCTCGTGGTCAACTTCGTCATCGCCGCCAACGGCACCGTCAAGAGCTCGCGAGTCGACCCCGGCAAGAGCACGCTGCGCAACGCCGCGGTCGAGAGCTGCGTGAAGGGCCAGATCGCGCGCCTGAAGTTCCCGGCCAAGGGCGGCGGCGTCGTCAACTACCCGTTCATCTTCTCGCAGGGAGGCTAGGCGTGCGCACCGTCGGTTGGCCCCGGATGGCCCGGCTCACCTCGCTCGTCGGCGCCGCCGCGCTCGCCGCCTGTGGCAGCGATCCACGCTACGTGCAGGGGCCGATGGGCGTCGAGTACGACCCGGCGCTGCAAGGCGGCGATCCGGCGCCGCCGCTGCCGACGGTGACCCTCGCCCTGCCCTTCGCCCTCGAGCGCGACGAGGACGCCGCCGCGCGCGCGGCGCTCGCCGCGGAGCTGGGCGTCGAGGTCCCGTACGTGGTGGTCGACGACCTCGACGTGTCGGTGGAGTGGACGCTCAAGAACCTGGAGGACCAGCCCGGCCAGGCCCGGGTCCACCTCAACGGCTCCAACCCGTTCTTCACCTACGTGCCGGCGCTGCTCACGATCGATCCCGACGAGCCCGACGCCATCACGCCGCCGCCCTTGCTCGGCGACATCCCCATCGACGTCGCCGCCAGCGGCACCGTCGACGGCGTGTTCCGCGAGGACGAGCTGCGCGAGGCCTCGATCGATCTCGAGCTCATCACCCGCGGCAACCTCAACCCGTTCGCGGCGATCCTCATCAACCACGAGGATCTCGAGAGCTACCAGCCGCTGTCGCCGATCGATCCCGACGACCCCGAGGCGCCGCAGACGCCGGTCGGCCCGCCGCTGCCCATCGAGGCGTTCGCCCAGATGGTGTCGGTCGACCTCTCCCTCGAGGCAGACCGCCACATGGTCCTCGAGTTCGCGGTCCGCGTCCGCGACCGCCGTGGCGAGATCCTGCACGAGCTGCTCGACAGCGCTCCCGCCGGTGAGCTCACGGCGTACGCGCCGGTGGTGTACGACCCGCTCGGCGCCGCGGCGCCGTGATGGCCGCGGGCGCCGCGATCGCCGCCGCCGATGGCGTAGGATGCCTCCCACGATGACGCGCGCGCGCCACGTCCCCCTCGCCCTGGCCCTGGTGCTGTCCGCGCCGGCCGCGGCGGTCGCGCGCCCGGCGTCCACGGGCTACTTCGCCGAGGCCGGCTTCGGCGCGGCGGTGCAGCTCGGCGAGGCCGGCCAGTCGACCGCGCCCGGGCCGCAGCTCGCGGTCCGGGTCGGCTACGAGCCGTGGTCGTGGCTGGCGCTCGGGATCCAGCTCGCGGCCTCGAGCCACGAGGCCACCGTGCCTGCGCCGCCGGAGGGTGAGTGGTACCAGCTCTATCGCGGCGCCGCCGAGGTGCGCCTCACCGGTCGCCTCGACCGCCTCGCGCTGATGGCCGAGGGCGGGCTCGGCGCGGTGTACATCTCGTCGAACGTCCTCGAGAAGGTCGCGATCCTCGAGCCCGGCGAGGCGCTGTCGCTGGCGGTCGGCGCCGGCGCCGGCCTCGAGTACCAGCTCGAGAACCGCCACTACGCCCTCGGCCTGGCCGGCGACTGGTGGCTGTTGCCGGCGTTCGCCAGCACCCAGGCCGTCGAGGGCCGCGTGTACCTGCGCTACACCTACTGAGCTCGGCCGGGACGGCGGACGGCGCCGGGCGCTCGCGGCCGCGCGCTCACCGCAAGGCGCCCAGGCCACGACCGATGAGGCCCACCACCACCGCGCGCCCGTCGACGGTGGCGCCGAGGCGCCCGAGCACCGCCGCCACGCCGAGGCGCTGGCGCCACAGCATCACCACCGACGCGGGCACGCTCACCGCGCCCGCCGCCATCACCTCGGCGAACTGCGCGGCCAGCGCCTCGGCGTAGGCCGGCGTCCACGCCATCCCGCCTGGCGCCAGCGGCGCCGCCAGGAGCTGCTCCCAGGCGCGGTGCGCGCTGGTCGCGAGGCGGTCGGTGCGCGCGAGCAGGCCGACCCTGGCCAGCCCGAGCCGGAACCGCTCGGCGCCACGGAACACGTCGTCGTCGACGAGGCCCCACCAGATCTCGCGATCGGCGGCGACGACCTCGTCGGGCAGCGCCAGGTGGCCGCCGAAGTCGAGGCACCAGAGCCGCGGGCCAAGGGCGGCGTCCTCGACGAGGAAGTTGCCCGGGTGCGGATCGATGTTGAGGATGCCGTGGGCCAGCGGCGAGCCCCAGGCGAACCGCGCGATCGCGGTCGCGACCACCGCGGTGGCCTCGGTGGAGCCGCGCCAGCGCGCCAGCGGCGTGCCCGGGGCCCGGGCCATGGTGAGCACCCGCGCCGACGAGCGGGCCAGATCGACCGCGGGGATCCGGATCACCGGATCGTCGGCCCAGGCCGTCGCGAACCGGCGGAGCCCCTCGGCCTCCTCGCGATAGTCGAGCTCGGCGGTGATCGCGGTGCGCACGGTCGCCAGGGCGGCGTCGTCGAGGTGACCGCCGAGCTCGGCGCCGGCGAGGGTGCGCACGAACGAGGTCGACGCCAGCTCCGCCCGCAGCGCGTCGGCGACCGCCGGGTACTGCACCTTCACCGCCCAGCGCGCGCCGTCGCCGTCGGTCGCGGCGTGGACCTGGCCGAGCGAGGCCGCGGCGATCGGCGTCGCCTCCCAGGTCGCGAACAGCGCCCCCGGCGCCCGCCCCAGCTCCGCGGCGACGACCGCGCTGGTGGCCGCCGCCGAGATCGGGGGCACCTGATCCCACAGGGTCGCGAGCTGCTCGCGCCCGGCACGCCCGACGTCGGCGTCGGCGCCGGCCTGGTACGCGCGCCGCTGCGCGACCTTGGCCAGGCCGCCCCGGTGACGCGCCGCCTCGCGCGCGAGCGCCGCGGCGCCCGCGTCGGCGACCACGTCGTCGTCGGCGTCGGTGCCGGTGGGATCGGTGGTGAGGATCTGCTTGGCGCGGGCCATCAGCTTGGCCCAGCCGATGCGTCGCTCGGCGCCGCGCCGACCGCCGGCGTCGTCAGCCACCGCCACCCTCCGCGGCGGCGCCGCCGCCCTCGCCGCCCGCGGAGGCCGCCCGCGCCGGCCGTTCGAGCCAGTACAGCTCGACCCGGTTCTTGCCGAGCTGCTTGGCCCGGTACAGCGCGCGATCGGCGCGGCGCACCACGTCGTCGGCGCCCTCGCCGTCGGGGTCGGCGCCGTCGGGGAACGCCGCGATGCCGAGCGACGCCGTCACCGACAGCTCGCCGCCGGGCGCGCCGTCGATGGCGATCCGGCGGGTGGCGATGGCCTCGCGGATCCGCTCGGCGAGGTTGTAGGCCGGGACCTTCTCGGTGCGCGGCAGGATCACGGCGAACTCCTCGCCGCCGTAGCGCGCCGCGGTGTCGACCCCGCGCATCTGATCGCGCACCACCGCCGCGACCTCGCGGAGGACGCGATCACCGGTGAGGTGGCCGTGGGTGTCGTTGAGGCTCTTGAAGTCGTCGATGTCCATCATGATGACCGAGAACGACGTCGCGTAGCGGCGCGAGCGCTCGAGCTCCTCGGCGATGCGCACGTCGAAGTAGCGGCGCACGAACAGCCCGGTGAGGCCGTCGACCATCGCCATCTCGTAGAGGTGCGCGTTCTGCAGCGCCGCCGCCACCTGCAGCGCCAGCCCCTCGAGCACGCGCTGCTCGGCGTCGCCGAACGCGCCCGCCTGTGCGCTCGACACCACCAGCGCACCCTCGGGGCCGCCCTCGAGCACCAGCGGCGCCGCCAGGTACGCGCGGGCGCCAGCGGCGACGGTCACGTCGGCGGCGTCGGCCTCGGCCAGCTCGTCGATGGCGACGGTGACGCCGCCGGCCAGGACCCGGGCCAGCGCGCCCCGGTCGCGGGCGACCTTGCCGCGCCGGAACGTCTCGTCGACGCGATCGAAGCGATCGACGACGAGGACGTCGGTGGCACGCGCGCGCCCGCGGTGCACCAGCGCGATCGAGTCGGCGGCCGGGATGGTGGTCGCGAGCGAACGCCCCACCGCGTCGACGACGTTCTCCAACTCGAGCGCGCTGGCCAGGCGGCGCCCGCTGGCGTTGAGCAGCTCGAGATCGTGGACGCGCTCGGCGAGGTCGGCGCTGGCCGCCCGCAGCCGCCGCACCACGGCGTGCAGCAGCAGGTAGGTCGCGCACACCAGGCCGAAGCCGAGCAGCGCGTCGGGGCGATACACCAGCACCACGACGATGCCGATGGGCATGACCAGCGCCTCGGCGGCGAGGCCCGGCAGCGCCACCTCGCGCACGTAGCTGGCGAGGCGACGCCCGCGCAGCACCGCGCGGCCGCCCTGGATCGCGTAGTGGCTCACCAGCAGCGCCGCGGTCAGGCCGAACACCTCGAGCGCGATCCGGGCCTGGGTCGGCGCCTCGTGGATCACCTCGTCGACCCCGAACAGCCGGCCGAGCAAGAGCAACACCCCGCCGCTCATGCCGCCGAAGTACAGCGCGTACGACGCCCCCTCGGCGCTGGCCGCGCCGCCGCGGCGGCGCGCCCGCAACAGCCGCACGAAGGCGTCGATGGTGAGCGCCAGCGCCACCGTGCGGCCAGCCGACAGCGCGCCGAGGCACAGGGTCGCCGCCACGTAGAATACCGAGTCGAGGCTGAGCACCATGTCGCCGATGCGCAGCGCCATCGTGCGGACCCCGAGGATCACCAGCACGAACATGGCGAACGGGACGATGCCCGCCCGCGGTGAGCGCTCCACGCCGAGCCACGGCAGCCACGGCGCCGCGAGCAGGTAGGCCCAGCCGGCGAGCCCGACCAGGAGCGTCACCGCCACCACCAGCCGCGGCCGCCCGCTCCTCGCCTCGCCCTCGGCCACCGCGGTCATCGCCGGCGCCGCTCTACCACGCCAGGGGCGGTCGTGGGCGTCGCCGCGCAGGAGCCGAAACGCAAGCGCGGCCGCCCACCTGCCGGTGAGCGGCCGCCAGAACGCGACGCAGGTCGCGGATCAGATGTCGATGACGACGACGCCGCGGTCGCGATCCTCGTTCGCAGGCACCACGCCCGTGGGCTCGCTGGTGCGACCGGGGTGTCGAGCAGGGCTCGATCCGGGCCCGATCGCGCTCTTGCCGCGCCTCTTCTTCGCGCTTGAGGATTTCTTCGATGATCCAGGGATCCAGCATGGTGACCGCCTTTCTGCGGGGCGCCACGGGGGCTGCCTCTATGATGAGGCCTTGCTCGTCCAAGGTGCAAATCGCGAACCCGATCTCGAGGGCGATCTGCACCTGATCTAACGCGCCGACATCACGTTGGCTCTACCCGCTCAGGTAGGTGCTGACCTCACCGTGTGGGGCTCGAGGATCCGACACCCGAGGCGGGGCTGAGCCGCCATCGCCTCCCCGTCCACGCACAATCCCGCGCATCGTCGGGTAGTTACCGGCGCACGGCGGGACTATGACGTTTCGTGCACAGTGTGGCCGAGGATCGTCAGGGGACAGGGTGCGTAGAGCGCCCACATGGCCCTACTGGCTCGCCGACTTTCTGGGGACCAAGGCCCATGTGGCGACTTCAGTTGCCACCTGCCACCCCCGGGTAGCACCTCCCGTCCCACGGGGAGGCGCCAGGCCGCCGAGCGTGACAGCACGGGCGCGCGGCCGCAGCAGCCGACCGGCGCGAGCCCAGCACGATTCAGTCGAGATCTTCGATGAGCCAGGCCCCGCCCTCGCGCACGAACTTCACCTCGTAGTGAGAGCCGTAGGCGAGCCGGGCGCTGGCGCCACGCTCGACGATGGGCTCGTCGGCGTTGGCCTCGAGCAGGTTCATGAGCAGCTCCATCGCGGCCCGGCTCGGCCCCGTGAACTGCGCCTTCATCTTCTCCGCGTCCATCCGGGCCCGGTAGGCCTCGGGCACGTAGCGCAGCATGATGTCCCAGCGCTCGAGCCGGTATGCGCGCAGGAACGACCGCAGCGCCGCCCGCGGCGAGCTGTGCTCGTAGAACGCGATGGGGTTGTCGGCGATGCGCCACTCGCCGCCCTCGTTGACCAGGCGCATGGTGTCGCCGAAGCCGTAGGTGAGCTCGGCGCTGACCTCGGGCTGGCTGCGCCGCGCCGCGAGCTGGTCGGCGGTGGCGCGGACCTCGCCGGGGTTGTCGCGCATCATCTGCACGTACTCGTCGCGCGACACCTTGGCCCGGAACTCCTCGCTCATCAGCTCGTAGGCGCTGGCGAAGTCGTGCTCGGCCAGGGCCCGGCTGTAGTGATCGAGGGTGGAGGTCGGCCCGGCGCCGCCGCCGCAGGCGCCGAGCACCACCACGGCGAGCGCCGCCCGGAGCCGGGTCGCGTCGCGTGGGGCTCGCCGGTTCGACATCGTGGAGGCGGTCATAACACCGCCTCGGGGGGGCTGCCAGCGCTGCGGCCGGCCCGGGTCGCCGCGGCGTCGGCGGCGAAGTGCCTCGTCGCGCCGATCATCAACACCGCCGCCAGGGCCACCATCGCGGTCGGGATCATCATGGCGCCGCGGAAGCCGAGGCCGGGGATGGCGCGGCCGACCACCCACGACGCCGGCGCGGTGCCCACCAGGTGCATCACGAAGATGACCAGCGCCTGGGCCGAGGCCGCGCCGCCGGGCGCGGTGAGGTCGTCGACGGAGGCCGCCATCGGCGCGTGGTACCAGGACACGAAGTACATCGTCGCCACCGCCACCACGTACAGCGGCGGCCCCAGCGGCAGGTAGATGCACACCGTCGCCACCGGCACCGTCGCCGCCATGCCGCCGACGATCGCCCACAGCCGGCCGGCGGGGCGACGACGACGCAGGCGATCGGCGAGGCGGCCGCCGGTGATGACGCCGGCGAGCCCGCCGAGGATGCACACCGCGAACAGCCCGCTGGCCTGGCCCGCGGTCATGCCCTTGTCGCGGCGCAGGAACTCGACGAACCATGCCAGGTAGGCGCCGCTGGCGAAGGCCATCGCGGTGGTCGAGCCGAGCAGCCAGCGAAAGCTACGCAGCGACAGGAGGCCGCGCGCGGCGGCGAGCAGCCCGGACAACGACATCGGCGTCGCGCCCGCGCGCCGCGGCGGCACCCGCAGCCGCGCGATGGCCGCCGCCACCAGCAGGCCGGGCGCCGCGATCACCACCAGCGCCGTCGGGAACCCGAGCCCGTCGCCCAGGCCGAAGCCGGTGACGCCGCCGAGGAAGAGGCCGAGGTTGAACAGCGCCAGCGCGGTGGCCTTGCGCGGGCCATCGAACAGCTCGCCGAGCAGCGAGTTGGCCACCGGGACGATGGCGGCGGTGCCGACCCCGACCGCGGCGCGGCTCACCGCGAGGCCGGCGAAGCCGGGCGCCAGCGCACCGGCGCCGCCGGCGACGCTCGCGAGCAACAGCCCGCCGGCGATCACCCGGCGACGATCGTAGCGATCGCCGAGCCAGCCGAAGATCGGGGTCGCCACCGCGTGGCCGGCCATGAACACGCTGGCGAGCAACCCGAACTCGACGTCGTCGATGCCGAGGTGCCGCGCCAGATCCGGCAGCGCCGGCATCAGCGCGTTGCGCGCGGCGTAGCCGAGCAGGTTGGCCATCGCCAGCAGCCCGAGCGCGAGCCAGGCCACGCGCGCGACCACCGGCCGCCGGGTCACGGCGCGCCTGGCAGCTCGGGAGGCAGCGGGTCGACGGCGGCCGCCGGCTCCACCCGCAGCTCGTAGGCGATCGGCTCGGCCGCGCCCCTGGCGGCGGCGCGGGTCACCGTCATCACCGCGCGCGCCAGCGTCGAGGTCGACCTCGACGGCGCCGTCGCCGGTGCCGCGGCCGAGCACGGTGGCGCCGACCGCGACCTCGAGCTCGAGCGCGGTGGCGCCGTCGGCGGCCGCCGCGATCGGACCGGCGCGGTGGTCGCCGGGGTCAGCGCGAAGCGATCGGTGTCGCCCGCCACCAGGGTCGCCTTGGTGACCTGGCCGAGCTCGACCGGCTGGGCTCGGGCGAGGTCGTCGTTGGGCTCGCGCTCGTCGTCGACGGCGAGCGCCCGCGCCTTGGTCCACACCACGTAGGTCACGTCGGGCTGCGAGCGATCGGCGCGCACGCGCACGTACGCGAACGGCGGGCCCTGCCCCGCCGCCAGCACCAGCGCCGGCAGCTCGACGCCGTCGCCCTTGCCGCCGCGCCGGGTCGCGAGCACGTGGCCCTCGGCGTCGAGCACGTCGACGGTGAGCGCCAGGCCGGCCACCCCGCCGACGTGGACGTCGACGGCGTCGGCCGCGCCCAGGGTCTCCAGCGGCAGCTTCCACACGTCGAGGTCGTCGTTCCAGCCGAGGTAGCCGCTGGCCTCGTCGCCGACGAGCAGCTCGCCGGAGGCGCCGAGGTCGTCGTTGGGCTCCCGCTCGAGCTCCGGCCCTTGCAGCGGCACCCAGCTCGAGCAGGTAGCTCGCCGACGCCCCGGTGCGCGCCGGCGCCGGCTTCTTGCCCTTGGCCGGCGCCTTGACGAACTCGCGCACCCGCACCAGCACGGTGCCCGCCGCCACCGGCAGGTTGGGCAGGCCCTCGCCGGTCGCCGCCGGGCCGCGGTCGGGCGCGCCCGCACCGCGCCGCTGGCGTCGAGCACCTCGAGCATCACGTCGAGATCGGGCACGGCGTCGATCGACAGCGCGATCGTGCCTGCGGCGGGCACCTCGAGCGCGATGAGGTCGACGTCGGCGGCGCCGTCGAGGTGCCGCGCACCGCCGCGCCGAGCGCCAGCGGTTGCGCCTGCGCGGGCTCGTCGTTGGGCTCGCGCTCCTCGAAGATCTGCGAGGCGGCCGGGCGGCCGGTGGCCGACGGCGCCAGCCGCGCCCGGACCTCGGAGGGGGCCACCATCACCACCGGCGCGGCGTCGCGATCGCGCGGGATGGGCGGCGCCTGGTCGCGGCACGCGGCGCTCATCAGCGCGAGCGCAAGCCCGGCGCCGCCGGTCGCGCGCCGGCAGCTCACCCGAACGCCTTCGCGCGATCGGCGAGGCCGGCGAGGAACTCCGCCGACGACACCACCTGGCCGTCGACCCGCACCTCGCCGCGCATCTTGAAGATCTTGCCGGTGCGCAGCGGCACCACCTCGATCTCGAGCTGATCGCCGGGCACCACCGGGCGCCGGAACTTCACGGCGTCGATGGCCATGAACAGCATCACCTGGGTGTCGGGGTCGAAGGTCACCGCGCGGCTGGCGAGGATGCCGCCGGCCTGCGCCATCGCCTCGAGCTGCAGCACTCCCGGCATCACCGGCAGGCCCGGGAAGTGGCCCTGGAAGAACGGCTCGTTGATCGTCACGTTCTTGCGCGCCACCACCCGCTCGGCGCTGAGCTCGAGCACCCGGTCGATGAGCAGCATCGGGTAGCGATGCGGTAGGATCTTGAGGATCTGCTCGATCGCCATCGGGGTCGCGGGCGCCGCGTCGGACATGCCGCGGTGGTAACACGGCACCGCGGGCCGCGAGCCCGCGCGGCCGCACGGGTGATCTCGGCGGCGGGCGCCGACGTCATCCGGGTGTCGAGCTTCGGCGTCAGATCGATCGTCGGCGCCGCCCACACCACCGCGGCCTGGTCGACGATGAGGTCGACGCCTCAGGCCGTGGCGATCTCGTCCATCGAACCGGCACGGCCGGCGTGGCCGCGCCGCCGTCGCTACTTCATCCGAGCGTTGAGCTTCGGCGTCAGATCGATCGTCGGCGCCGCCCACACCACCGCGGCCTGGTCGACGATGAGGTCGACGCCTTCGGCCTTGGCGATCTCGTCGATGATGGGACTGGCCTTCTTGAGGATCGACTGCACCAGGGTGGTGCGCTCGCCGGTGAGCTCGCGCTCGAGCTTGGCGTAGACCTGCTGCAGCTCGATGAACTTCTTCTCGAGGTCGGCCTTCTTGACCTTGAGCACGTCGGGCTTGAGCACCGTGGCCTGCTTGTCGAGCTGGGCGGCGTACTGCTGCAGGTCCTTCTGCTGCTTGTCGAGCTCGGCCTGCTTCACCTTGCGGGCCTTGTCGAAGGCCTCGTTGGCGCGCTTGCCGGCCGGGGTCTCGTACAGGGTGCGCTCGAGGTCGATGACCCCGATCTTCACCGAGGTCTCGGCGGAGTCGGCCTGCCCCATCACCAGCGGGCTCAGGAGGAGGCCGAGGCCAAGGGCTGCGATCGCGGCGGCACGGTTCATGGAGGCGTCCTTCGAGAGGGAGAGCTGCCGGGGGTACTACGACGCCGTCGGCGGCGGGTCAAACCCTATCGCACCGGCCCGTGATCCCCCGCGCGCCGGCCACCGACGGGCCCCCGCGGGATCAGAAGAAGTTGCCGATGGTGAACTCGAACACCAGCGGCTCCTCGCCCTCCTGGCGGTCGAGCGGGATGCCCCATTCGAAGCGCAGCGGCCCGATCGGCGACTGCCAGCGGAAGCCGAACCCGACCGACTTGCGGATGCCGTACACCAGCGAGTCGAACCCGCGGAAGCACGGGTCGAACTTGATCGAAGTGGCGCCGCTGGTGCGCGAGAGCCCCGAGCAATATCGATCCTCGAGGTTGTAGGCGTTGCCCATGTCGTAGAAGACGACGCCGGAGATGCCGATGCGCTGGAACAGCGGGAACTCGACCTCGCTGTTCCAGATGACCTGCATGTTGCCGCCGAGGAACAGGCTGCCGAGCGGCTGGCCGATGTCGCCGGGCTGGCTGGTGCGCAGCTTGGGGCCCAGGGTGCGCGGCGAGTAGCCACGGACGTCGTAGATGCCGCCGATGAGGTACCGCTCGCTGATGGGCACCCCGAGCGGATCGGTGCTGGTGGTGATGCCGAGCTCGGCGTTGATCTTGAGGACGAACGGGCCCCAGACGTTCTTGTAGTACCGGGTGAAGCCGCCCCAGCGGAAGAACTTGTTCTCCGAGCCGGTGTAGCGGTCGGCGTACTCCGCGAAGATCGTGTGGTACCAGCCGCCGGTCGGGAACAGGCGGTTGTTGCGCGAGTCCCACGACAGCGAGCCCTTCACCGACGAGGTCACGCCGCCGCGGTAGAGGTTGGCCACGCTCTGGGCCTCGATCGGCGCGCGGGTCGCGCCGAGGTCGGCGAAGCCGCTGCTGCCGGTGGTGATGCTGACGTCCTCGAGCTTGTAGGTGAGGAAGGCGCGCGCCTCGTAGGTCAGCGGGTAGCCCCAGGTCAGGGTGCCGCCGCTGGCGTTGCGGGAGAAGCTGCCGAAGCCGCGGCTCTGCCGGTACAGGTCGAAGGCGAAGGTCCAGTCGCTGTCGAGGAAGTACGGCTCGACGAAGCGCAGGAGGAAGAGCTGGCGCAGGCTCGAGAGCTGGGCCTGCAGGGCCAGGGTCTGGCCGCGCCCGAACAGGTTGTTCTGCGACACCTGCGCCTGGGCGATGAAGTTCTCCACCGACGAGAAGCCGGCGCCGATCTGGAAGGTGCCGGTGGCCCGCTCCTTGATCTCGAAGACCACCTCGACGAACTCGTCGGAGCTGCCCTTCGAGGTCGCGTAGGTGACCTCCTCGAAGAAGCCGAGCGCGGTGATCCGGTTCTTGGAGATCTCGAGGTTGGTGATGTTGAAGAGCTCGCCCTCGGCGATCTTCATCTCGCGCCGGATCACCTTGTCGCGGGTCTTGGAGTTGCCGCGGATGCTGATGCGCTCGAAGTAGACCTTCTTGCCGCGCGACACCTCGAAGGTCAGCGCGGTGGTGCGGTTGGCGCGGTCGTCCTTGGTCAGGGGCATCACGCTCGCGTAGGCGTAGCCCTGGTTCTTGTAGTAGTTCTCGAGGCGCTCGCGGTCCTCGGCGATGGTCGAGCGCGCGAACACCATGCCGGGCCGGATCCGGACCCGGCGCAGGTGGTCGGCTTCGTCGCCGAGGAGGTCGCCCTTGAACGACACGCCGGTGACCGTGTAGATCTTGCCCTCGGTGATCGGGATCGCCAGGTACATGTAGCGCTTGTCGCGCGACAGCCGCACCTGCGGGGTGCCGACCCGGGCCTCGGCGTAGCCCTTGTCCCAGTAGTGGGCGGCGACGATGAGCAGGTCGCGCTCGAACGCCTCCTGGTTGTAGGTGCCGGCGTCCGACAGGAACGACAGCGCGCCCTCGCGCTGGGTGGCGATGACCGAGCGCAGCTCGTCGTCGGACAGCGCGTGGTTGCCGATGAACTCGACCGAGCGGATCTTGATCTTGGCCTTCTCGTCGACGGTGAACCACACGTCGACCTCGCTCTCGGCGGCGCCCTCCGACGCCGGCGCCGGCTTGATCTCGTAGCTGACCGTCGCCAGGTAGTAGCCGGAGTCGAGGTAGAGCTTGGAGATGGCGTCGCGGTTGCGCTTGACCTTGGAGATGTCGACGATGGTGTCGAGCTCGAGGTCGAGGACCTCGTTGATCTTCTCGAGGTCGAGCTCGTCGTTGCCGGCGACGTAGATCTTGCGGATCGACGGCTTCTCGGTGACCGCGTAGGTGAGGATGACGCCGCCGCTGGCGGTGATCTCGGCCTCGGCGACGACGTCGGCGAAGAAGCCCATCCGCCACATGCCGCGGATGTCCTGCCGGACCCGCTCGCCGTCGAGCAGGCCGCCGGGACGGCTCGCCAGCGTCACCCGGATGGCGTCGGCCTCGACCTTGCGGTTGCCGCGGAACTCGATGCGCTCGATGGGGCGGCCGGCCAGGGTCGGCACCGAGTCGCCGACGGCGCCGCTGGGATCGCCGTCGGCCGGCGCCCCGGGCACCGGCGCGCCACCGTCGGGCTGGGCCCACGCCGCGGTGGCCGGCCCGACGAGCGCGCACGCGATGAGTGCGATCCGAGCCAGCCGCGCGCTCACGAGGCCTCCGATGCGGCGGTCGTGGTCGGCGCCGCGCCGCGGGTGCCCTCGGGCCCCACGTCGACGATCTGCCCCGCGTCGACCATGCGCAGGCGCCGCGGCATCATGTCGGCGAGCTCCGGGTTGTGGGTCACCACCAGGAGGGTCGAGCCGCGCTCGCGGTTGAGCTCGAGGAACAGCTCGTGGATGGCCTCGCCGGTGTGGCGATCGAGGTTGCCGGTGGGCTCGTCGGCGAGAAGCAGCGCCGGCTCGAGCACCATCGCGCGCGCCAGCGCCACCCGCTGCTGCTCGCCGCCGGAGAGCTCCGACGGACGGTGGGTCAGGCGCCGCGACAGGCCGACCCGCCCGAGGATGTCGGCGGCCTGCGCCCGCGCGCGCCGCGGCTCGATGCGCTGGATGAGCGCCGGCATCATCACGTTCTCGAGGGCGGTGAACTCCGGCAAGAGGTGATGGAACTGGAAGACGAAGCCGATCTTGCGGTTGCGAAACTCGGCGAGCCGGCTCGGGCCCATCACCGTGATCTCCTCGCCGTCGAACTGGATCGAGCCGGAGGTCGGCAGGTCGAGGGTGCCGAGGATCTGCAGGAAGGTCGACTTGCCCACGCCCGATGCGCCGACCACCGCGGCCATGTCGCCGGCGGCGAGGTCGAGGTTGACGCCGCGCAAGACGGTGAGGCGGTTGCCGCCGTGCTCGTACTCCTTCACCAGGTCCTGGACGACGACGCGGGCGCCGACGTGGCCGCTGCGACTCACCGGCGGCGTGGGCGCGGCGCTCGGGGAGGTCGCCTGGGGCGAGGGTTCAAGCGGGGGCACGAGGCGACCTAGGAGCAGGGCGTTGGCGGGAAAGCCGAAAGAGTGCCGCAACTTACTTTCGGCACCCGAGCGTGTCAACGCGCAGTGGGACCATCCGCTGCACGCCCGGGTTGCCCGCGATCTCGGGGTCTGGGCCAATGGCGCGAGCCCCGGCGCATCCCGCCGGGGCTCGGTCGATCGCCCGGGGCGACCGGGGCTCTCAGAACCCGACGGTGACGCCGACGCCCCACAGGGTCGCGGTCAGGTGCGCCGGGGTGCCGGCGTTGGTGTCGGCCTCGTGCCGGCTGACGTCGACGAACAGCGAGCCGGTGCCGAGGCCGAGGTCGATCGGCAGCTCGAGGCCGATCCCGCCGTACCAGCCGTCGGCGTCGGCGTCGGCCAGGCGGGCGTCGTCGCTCGACAGCCAGGTCCGCTCGAGGCCGCCGCGCAGCAGCACCTCGAGCCGGCCCGACAGCGGCAGGTTCACCTTGGCGCCGGCGGCGATCGAGCGCACGTCGTAGCCGGCGTTGGCGTTGCCGAAGGCGTAGCCGCCGGCGGCCGCCTCGAGGGAGACCATGCCGAAGCGCTGGCCGAGGATGAGCCGGCCGTTCTTGCCCTCGCCCTCGCGGGCGCTGACCGCGTAGTCGCCGTCGATGGACGCCGGCCCGCCGACGGCGAGGCCGACGTAGCCGCCGGCCGAGGCCGCGCGGGCGACCGACAGGATCGCGACCGCCGCGGCGGCTGCGGTGAACATCACGGTGGCGCGCATGATCCCTTGCAACAGCACGGCTCGTGCCAGGCGCTAACCCGTCGGCATCACGCCGGTCCCGCGCCAGCGCGTGACGGGGCGTTCACGGCAGAACGTGCAGGCCGCGCACGCCGGGTCGCGCGCGCTCGGTCACGCTCGGTCGCGTTGGGTCAGTGGCGCAGGCCGGCGGCGGGCCGCAGCCGCGACGCCAGGTACGCCGGGTACAGGGTCGCCGCGATGCTGATCACCAGGCCGGCGGCGCCGACCAGCGCCACCGACGACAGGTCGACGTGCACCGGCAGCTTGCTGATGTAGTAGACGTCCGGGTTGATCGGGAAGCCGTGGGTGGCGAGGTACCAGCAGACACCGAGGCCGCAGGCCAGGCCGAGCACGGTGCCCGACACGCCGATCATCACGCCCTGCAGGATGAAGATCACGACGACGTCGGGGTGGCTGGCGCCCAGGGTCTTGAGCAGCGCGATCTCGCGGCCCTTCTCGATGACCACCATGATGAGGTTGCCGATGATCGAGAACGACGCGACCAGGATGATGATCGCGAGCACCATGAACATCGCGATCTTCTCGAGCTTGAGCGCGGAGAACAGGTTGCGGTTGAGCTCGCGCCAGTCCTGGACCCGGTAGGCCGGACCCAGCGCGCGCGACAGCGCGGCGGCCACCGGCGCGGTCTCGTCGGGATCGTCGATGCGGACCTCGATGCCGTCGATGACGTCGCCGCGATCGAGGAACGACTGCAGCGACGCCAGGGTCACGTAGACGAACTTGAGGTCGTACTCGTACATGCCGGTGTAGAAGACGCCGGCGACGCGGTAGTCGCGGTTGAACGGGATGGGGGTGCCGGTGGCGTCGGGGTTCGACGGATCGGACAGCGGCGAGATCAGGCGCACCTCCTGCCCGGTGTACAGGTGGATCTGCTTGGTGAGCTCGCGCCCGACGAGGACGCCGTGCAGGGTCTGGGTCCGGCGCGACGCCGCCTGGGTGGTGGCGCTGGTGCGCACCGCGCGGGTGACGTCGGCGGCGCCGGGGCGGCTGAAGTCGGTCGGGGACTGGTCGGGGTCGAGCCCGAGGTCGGCGAAGTCGTCCGGCGCCGGATCGACCACCGCGGCCGGCGGCGCGGCGTCGACGCGCTGCCCCAGGCTGCGCGCCAGCTCGGCGTCGAGATCGAGCACGGTCAGCGCGTCGCCGCCGAAGCGGCCAGGGCCGATCGAGCTGCCCAGCGGCGGTGGATCGAGCGGCAGATCGCCGGCCGCCCCGCGGGCGTCGGCGGGACGCGCGTCGACGATGGCCGCCGACGAGAAGTCGATAGGGTCGGCGCCGTCGGGCAGATCCGCCGGCGCCGGATCCGGCAGGTCGACGTCGTCGCCGCCGGCGTCCTGCGGCACCTCGAGCGGGCGATCGTCGACGATGAGGGGCTCGAGCCGCCCGATCGCGTCGGGGTCGTCGAGGTCGCGCACCAGGTCGGTCACCGCCGCCACCGAGCTGGTGTCGATGCCCTTGACGATGACCGTGTAGTAGTTGCTGTTCGACGCGATCACCACCTCGCTGGTGGCGAACGGCGTCGACGCGCGCACCCCGGCGACGGCGTCGACCTGCTCGCGCACCGCACGCCAGTCGGAGAACTCGCCGTCCTCCCGGGTGATCTGGATGTGGGCGTTGGAGCCGAGGATCTTGACCCGGAGGTCGGCCTCGAAGCCGCCCATGACCGACAAGACGACGACCAGCGCCATCGTGCCGATCCACACGCCGCTGATCGACACCGTCGAGTAGAAGCTGAAGATGCGGCTCACCACGAGCAGGACGATGAGGGCGCCGAGCGCGACCAGGGCGCCGCTGCCGATCGAGGTGAGCAGCGCCAGGGTCGCGAGCTGCTGCTCGCCCTGCGCGCTCGACAGCAGGTCCCAGCGATCGGCGCCGCGCGCCAGCGCGGTGGCGTCGACGGCACCGCCACCGACGAGCACGTCGGCGAGGACCAGCGCCGCCGCCAGCGCCGCCAGCAGGTAGGCCCCCCAGCGGACCCACACGCGCGCGCGGCTGGGCCCGGCGACGGCCACCCCGGCCAGGGGCAACAGCGCCGCGAGCGCGACGCCAGCGATGCGCCGTCCGGCCGCGAGCGCGGGTGACGCGGTGAGGTCGGCGACGACGGCGACCAGCGCCAGGCCCGCCCCGGTGGCGACCGCCACCGACGCCAGCGCGAGCGCCGCGACCGAGGGCGCCGCCGAGGTCGCCGCGCACCGCCGCCGCCGCGCCCGGCCGTCGCATGCCGAGCCGGCCGAGGGTGACCAGCGCGCGCCCGAGGTCGCGCCAGCCGGTACCGAGCGCGATCGCGGCGGCCATCGTCCAGCCGGCGGCGGCGATGACGCGCGGCCAGAGCTCGCCGTCGCCGCCCGCGGCCTCGCCGATCACCGCCACCAGGCCACCGAGGCCGACGCCGAGCGCGAGCCGGCGCGCGTGGCGGCCGCGCCCGAGGGCCGCGCCCGCCGCCAGCGCCAGCGCCACCGCGGCCGCGGCGATCGCGGTGAGCACCGAGGGCGCGTGCCGCAGCGCCGCGTGGCCGCCGAGCCCGGTGTGCGCCGACGCCTCGAACATGGCGCCGGCGACCACGGTCAACGTCGCCCCGAGCACGGTCGCGGTGGCGGCCAGCCCGAGCAGGAGCGTGCTCCAGCGCCGCCGCGTGTTCGACACGTAGCGCAGCGCGACGAAGCGATGGAACCCGCGAGCCCGCGGGGCGGCGCGATCGAGGTTCGGCGCCGCCGACCTGGTCTCGCGGGCCACCGCGCTACTCCGGCCGCATCAGGGGGAAGAGGATGACGTCGCGGATCGACGCCTGGCCGGTGAGCAGCATGACCAGGCGATCGATGCCGATGCCCTCGCCCGCCGTCGGCGGCAGGCCGACCTCGAGGGCGCGGCAGTAGTCCTCGTCGTAGTCCATGGTCTCGTCGGCGCCGACCGCCTTGGCCGCCATCTGCGCCGCGAACCGCCCGCGCTGATCGTCGGGGTCGTTGAGCTCGGAGAAGCCGTTGGCGATCTCCTTGCCGCACACGAACAGCTCGAACCGATCGCAGTAGGCCGGATCGTCGTCGCGGGTGCGGGCCAGCGGCGACACCGCCAGCGGGAAGTCGGTGAGGAAGGTCGGCTGGACCAGCTTGGCCTCGGCGGTGGCCTCGAACAGGAAGTAGCCCAGGTGCGCGGCCCGGATGCGCCGGCTGGCCTCGTCGGGGAAGCGGCCGGCGAGGTCGCGCGCCACCGCCGGGCGCTGGCTCGGATCCTTGAACGCCGCGATGGTCGCCGCCGGATCCGGCCGCGCCTCCGCCGGCAGCCCGGCGAGCAGCGCACGCACCACGTCGGCGGCCGGCAGCTTGTGCGCCATGCAGGCCTCGGCGGCGGCGACCGGATCGTCGAACAGCTCGTAGGCGTTGGCGAGGCCGCCGAGGTCGCGCACGGCGTCGCGCACCGACAGCCGTCGCCACGGCGCCGCCAGCTCGACCGTCTCGCCGTCCCAGGTGACCTGGGTGGTGCCGTTGACCGCGCGCGCCAACTCGCCGACGAGCTCCTCGGTGAGGTCCATGAGGTCGCGGTAGGTCGCGTACGCCCAGTAGAACTCGAGCATCGTGAACTCGGGGTTGTGGCGCCGGCTGAGCCCCTCGTTGCGGAAGTTGCGGTTGATCTCGTACACCCGCTCGAGCCCGCCGACGACGAGCCGCTTGAGGTAGAGCTCCGGCGCGATGCGCATGTAGAGCTTCATGTCGAGCGCGTTGTGGTGGGTCGAAAACGGCCGCGCCGCGGCGCCGCCGATGATGGGGTGCATCATCGGGGTCTCGACCTCGAGGAACCGGCGGGCGTCGAGGAACTCGCGGATGCCGCGGACGATGCGCGAGCGCTTCACGAACACCTCGCGTACGTCCCGATCGACGATCAGATCGACATAGCGCTGCCGGTAGCGCAGCTCGACGTCGGACAGGCCGTGCCACTTGTCGGGCAGCGGCCGCAGCGCCTTGGTCAGGATGCGGAGCCGCGTCACCAGGATCGACAGCTCGCCGCGCTGGGTCCAGAACGCCGGCCCCTCGGCGCCGACGATGTCGCCGGCGTCGAGCTGCGGCAGCACCTCGGCGAAGTCGGTCGGATCGAGGGCGTCGACGTTGAGGTAGAGCTGGATGTCGGCGGTGCCGTCGCGCAGCGGCGCGAACACGGTCTTGCCCATGCCGCGCTTGACCATGACCCGGCCCGCGACCGCCACCGGCGCGCCGTCGATGGGCGTGATCGCGGCGGGCGCGCCCTTCTCGCGCGGCGCCGCCGGATCGCGCGGCGGCGGCGGCGGCGGCCGGGTCGGCTCGTAGCGCGCGCGCACCTCGGCGACGGTGTGGGTCGGCGCCCAGGTGTTGTCGTACGGGTTGCGACCGCCGGCGCGCAGCGCCGACGCCTTGGCGCGGCGCTCGCCGATGATGCGATCGAGCGTCGACTCGGGCTCGGACTCGCCTTGGGCCATCGCCGCGGGACCATAATCGATAGGCCCCGGTCGTGCTATCCAACCTCGATGAGGAATCGCCGCGTGGCGCCCGCCGTCGCCCTCGCCGCGCTGGCGGCCTGCCGGGACGAGCGACCGCCGCCGCGACCGGCGCCGCCGGTGCGGGTGGTGGCGAAGCTGGACACCTCGTGCCTCGCCGGCGCGACCCACGCCACCGGCAGCCTGCGCTGGTTCGAGGACGCCTACGACGACGCCCGCGCGTGCGCGGCCAAGCTCAACCGGCCGCTGGTGGTCGATCTGTGGGCGCCGTGGTGCCACACCTGCCTGTCGATGCAGCACGAGGTGTTCCCCGATCCGGTGCTGGCGCCGCTGGCCGATCGCTTCGTGTTCGTGGCCCTCGACACCGACCGCGAGGTCAACGCCGCCGCGGTGGCCGCGCTGCCGCCGGCGGCCTGGCCCACCTTCTACGTCATCTCGCCCGACGGCACCGTGCAGGCCCGCCTGGTCGGCGCCGCGACCGCCCCGCAGTTCGCGGCGCTGCTCGACGACGGCGCCGCCGGCCACGCCGCGCACATGGCGATGCCCGACGCGCCGGCGCCCTCCCCCGCCGACGTCGCCCTGCGGCAGGCCGATCGGGCCGCCGCCGAAGGTCGCCTGGCCGACGCGGTCGAGGCCTATGGCCAGGCGCTGGCGGCCGCGCCGGCCGACTGGCCGCGCCGTCCCGACGTCCTGGTCAACCGCATCGCCGCGATGGCCAAGCTCGACGGCGGCGCCGCCGCGTGCGTGGCCTTCGCCGAGGGCGAGCTCGCCGGCCTGGCCCGGCGCTCGGCCCGCACCGACTTCCTCGTCTACGCGACGATGTGCGCCGAGCAGCTCGCCGCCGCCGAGCCCGACCGCGTGCGCGCGCTGCGCGTCGCCGCCGCGACCTCCCTGGCCGAGCTCGCCGACGCCTCCGCCGCGCCGCTGTCCACCGACGACCGCTCCGACACCCTGCTGAACCTGCGCGAGGTGCAGGTGACGCTCGGCCAGGCCGACGCCGCGCGCGCCACCGCCGAGCGCCAGCGCGCGCTGCTCGATCGAGCCGCCGCCGCCGCCGCCTCGCCGCGGGCGGCGATGACCTACAACTGGCCGCGCGCCGAGGTCTACGCGTTCCTCGGCGTGCCGCTCGAGCTGGTGCCGGCGCTCGAGGCCTCGGCGGCGGCGCTGCCCGACGAGTACGATCCGCCGCACCGCCTGGCGTTCCTCTACCAGCAGGCCGGCAAGCCCGACCTCGCGCTGCCGTGGGCGAACAAGGCGCTGGCGCTGGCCTACGGCCCGCGCAAGGCGCGCATCCAGAAGCTCGTCGACGAGCTCGACGCCGCGATCGCCAAGAGCCGCTGAGCGATCGCTAGCGCCGCGCCTCGGCCTGGGCCTGCTCGGTGCCGCGCGAGAGCAGGTAGGTGCGGATGAGCTCGTCGAGGTCGCCGTCGAGCACGTCGTCGACCTTCGACGTCTTCAGATCGGTGCGGTGGTCGGCGACCTGCTGGTAGGGGAACAAGACGTACGAGCGGATCTGCGAGCCCCACTCGATCTTGAGGCGGGCCATGGCGTCCGCGTGGGCCTTGGCCTCGCGCTTGGCCAGCTCGAACTCGTAGAGCTTGGCGCGCAGGAGCTTGAACGCGCGGTCCTTGTTGGCGTGCTGGCTGCGCTCGTTCTGGCACTGCACGACGATGCCGGTCGGGTTGTGGGTGATGCGCACCGCCGAGTCGGTCTTGTTGACGTGCTGGCCGCCGGAGCCGCCGGCGCGGTAGGTGTCGATGCGCAGGTCGGCGTCGTTGATCTCGACCTCGATGTCGTCGTCGATGTCGGCGGTCACCGTGACCGCGGCGAAGGAGGTCTGGCGCCGGCCCTGGCCGTCGAAGGGCGACACCCGGACCAGCCGGTGCACGCCGTTCTCGGCCTTGAGCAGGCCGTAGGCGTACTCGCCGCTGACCGTGAACGTCGCGCTCTTGATGCCGGCCTCCTCGGCGGGCGTCTCCTCGAGGATCTCCGCCTTCCAGCCCTTGCGATCGCAGTAGCGCAAGAGCATGCGCAAGAGCATCTGGGCCCAGTCCGAGGCGTCGACCCCGCCGGCGCCCGAGGTGATGGTCACGTTGGCGCCGCCGGCGTCGAGCTCACCGGAGAGCATCCGCTTGAACTCGAGCTCGTCGAAGGTGCGGACGATCTGGGCGACCTGAGCCTCCGCCTCGCGCGCGGTGTCCTCGTCGTCGGCCTCCTCGGCCAGCTCGAGCAGGGTCTGGGCGTCCGAGATCGAGCGGACCTGGCCGTCGTAGCCGGCGACCATGCCCTCGAGGAGCTTCTTCTCCTTGAGCAGGGTCTGCGCCTTCTTCTGGTCGTCCCAGAAGTTGGGCCGTGAGGCGATGGAGTCGAGCTCCTCGATCTTCAGGCGCTTGTGGTCGACGTCAAAGTAGCCCCCGGAGCTGCTCGGCCTTGGCCGAGAGCTCCTTCAAGGAGCGCTTGATCGCGTTGACGTCGACATCCGACAGCGCCATGGGCCGCTCATACCGTGGCCAGGCGTAGCTTGACAAGGTCGCCGCCCGGGGCGCTCACCCCGACGGGGTAGAGCCCGGTGAAGCACGCCGAGCAGTGGCGGCCGGCCACCGCTGGCGCGTCGTCGGGGCCGACGGCCGCCATCATGCCGTCGTGCGACAGGTAGGCGAGCGAGTCGCAGGTGACGTAGCGGGCGATCTCGTCGATGGTGTGCGACGACGCCACCAGCTCCGAGCGGGTCGGGGTGTCTATGCCGTAGAAGCACGGGTTGGTGGTCGGCGGGGCGCTGATGCGCAGGTGGACCTCGCGGGCGCCGGCGGCGCGCAGCATCTTGACGATCTTGCGCGAGGTGGTGCCGCGCACCAGCGAGTCGTCGACCACCACCACCCGCTTGCCGTCGACCACCGACCGCACCGGCGACAGCTTGAGGCGCACCCCGAAGTGGCGGATCGAGTCCTGCGGCTCGAGGAAGGTGCGGCCCACGTAGTGCGAGCGGATGAGGCCCATGTGGAAGCCGAGGCCGGCCTCGCGGGCGTAGCCGATGGCCGCCGGCACCCCGGAGTCGGGCACCGCGATGACCAGGTCGGCGTCGGCGGGCGCCTCGATGGCGAGCCGCTCGCCCATGCGCTCGCGCGCCTTGTACACCGAGCGGCCGTTGACCAGGCTGTCGGGCCGCGCGAAGTACACGTGCTCGAACACGCAGAACCGCGGCGGCGCGGCGGCCGCGGTCAGGCGCCGGCTGGTGACGCCGCCGTCCTCGAACACCACCAGCTCGCCGGGCTCGACGTCGCGGATGTACTCGGCCTCGATGAGGTCGAACGACGCCGTCTCCGACGACAACACGTAGGCGGCGCCGCTGCCCTTGGTGGCCAGCCGGCCGATGACCAGCGGGCGGAAGCCGTGCGGATCGCGAGCGCCGATGACCCGGCCGTCCTCGGTGGTGACCACCAGCGAGTACGCGCCCTCGACCTGGGTCAGCGCGGCGTCGAGGCGCGCCACCACGTCGCCCTGGGCGTGGGCCATCAGGTGGACGATGACCTCGGTGTCGCTCGAGCTCTGGAAGATCGAGCCGCGCTGCTCGAGCTGGGCGCGCAGCGCGACGGCGTTGGTGAGGTTGCCGTTGTGGGCGATGGCGACCTGGCCGCCGGCGTACTCGAACAGCAGCGGCTGGGCGTTGCGCAGCTCGGACGCGCCCGAGGTCGAGTAGCGCACGTGGCCGATGGCGGTGGTGCCCGGCAGCGTGGCCAGCGTCTCGCGATCGAAGATGTCGGAGACCAGCCCCATCGCCACGTGGCGCCGCAGCCGCCCGGGCCCGTCCCCGGCGACCACGCCGGCCGACTCCTGGCCCCGGTGCTGCAGCGCGTGCAGGCCGAGGTAGGCGAGGTTGGCGGCCTCGTCGTGCCCGGAGATGCCGAAGACGCCGCACATGCTCGCTAGGTAGCACGACCTCGCCCGGGGTGGCGGGACCCCTCCCCGGCCGATCTCCCGGTCGCCCGGCCGCCCGGAAGTTGTCGAACGGGCCAGCCTGGCGCACTATCAGCCCACCGTGGCGCAGATCCTGTGGCGCGATGCCCAGGGCATCGAAGGGACCGTCCAGCTCGGCGCCGCCGAGGTCCGGATCGGTCGCGCGGTGGAGTGCGCCATCCGCAGCGACGACGCGATGGTGTCGCGCCTGCACGCCAAGGTCGCCTGGGGCGGCGGCGGCTGGGTGCTCGAGGACCTGGGCTCCGCCAACGGCGTGTTCTTCCAGGAGCAGCGCATCAAGAGCCACCTGTTCAAGCACGGCGACGCCGTCCGCTGCGGCAGCCTGTGGCTGCGCTTCGTCGACGACGGCGTCGCGCCGGTGGACACGCCGGCCGCGGTCGCGCCGGCGGCGGTGGCGCCCGCGCCCGTGGCAGCAGCGCCGGCGGCCGCGGAGCCCGCGCGCGCGAGCGACGCCGACCAGGAGATCCGGGTCCTGCGCCGGCGGCTCGAGCAGATGCAGACCGAGCTGCGGGTGTTCCGCAGCAACAAGTTCAGCCCCGAGACCGTGCGCAAGCTCGAGGACGTCGAGGCCGATCTGACCCAGCTCGAGATCGAGCGCGATCACCTGCGCGGCAAGGTCACCGACCTCGAGGCGGTGCTGGCGCGCGAGGCCGGCAGCGTGAAGGTCCAGCGCGCCCTCGAGATCGCCAGCAAGAGCGCCGAGACCGCGGCGGCGCTGACCGACCTGCTCTCGAGCGTGCGCATCGAGGTCATGGCCGCCGAGGGCGAGTTCGATCAGTTCGCGCAGCAGCTGCCGCGGGCGTCCTTCGAGCTCATCCGGCAGTCGCTGCGCGACGCCGCCGAGCACGTCGACCGCGCCCGCGAGGTGCTGCGGACGCTGCGCCAGCTCAGCGAGTGAGCTGAGCGAAGCGACCAGCCCAGCGAGTCGCCGACGACGGCGCTACAGCTTCGCCGGCAGGTAGTCCATCGCCACCCACAGCGCGCCGTGCGCGAGGGTGAGCACGACCGCGAGCCACATCGTCGCGAAGATGCCGTCGATGCGCAGCCACGGCGGTCGCTCCGTCTTGCGCTTGTCCTGGCCCTTGCCCGCGGCCTCGGTCGTCGCCGCGCGACGGCGCCACCGGCGCGCGACGATGCGCAGGGTCAACCCCAGCAGCGCGCCGTTGACGATGAGCGGCATCAGCATCGCCATCATCCCGAGCGTCGCCAGGTTGAGCACCGGCTTGAGCAGCCAGTACAGCCCGGTGTTGAGCAGCGCGAACACCGCCGCCACCAGCGGCAGCGCCCAGCGCGGCGACACCACGATCTTCGGGTTCTTCTTGGCCGCGAACCAGAACACCAGCGTGAAGGCCACGAGGCGCACCCCGAGCTTGACGAGGAGCATGCCCATGGACGCGAGTCTGGCACGTCCGGGCCGCTACGGCCACCGGGACGACGCCGCTCGCCTCGCGACAAGCTTCACATTTTCAACAGGATACGCCGCTTGTCGCCGTGTGATTACAATCATGTCGACAATTGTCCGGGTGGCCTTACATTTAAGTCATGAGCGAGCCTGTACCGGTCGCCGCGATGCTCGTGAGGGTGCCTCGGCCGGTCACGGCCCTCGAGCGTCACCAGGTGTTTCGCAGCCGGCGCTGGCAGCGCGACGCCCGGCTCGGGACCGCCGCGCTGGTCGCGGCCGTGCTGGCGCTGCCGCTGTCGCCGTCGTCGCACAGCGCCGAGATCGCCGCGGTGCTCGCCATCGCCGCGGTGGCGCTCCTGGCCGAGCACCGGTGGGCGGTGGCGCTGATCGTGGTCGGCGAGCTGCTGCTGTTCCCGTGGCTGATGGTGCGGGTGGCGAGCCCGGCGATGACCGGCGACGCCGCGCACCTGGCCGCGAGCGGCGCCGCGCTCGCCATGGTGCCGGGCCTGCTCTCGACGAGGCGAGGTGCCGCGGCGCTGGTCGCGCTCACCGGCGTGCCGCGGCGGCGCGCGCGCTGTCGCCTCGCCCACGGCGCCCTCGCCGCGTGCGCGGTGGTCGGCACCGTGATCGCGCTGTAGCGACGCGCGGGCGTCAGCCGAGCCACGCGCGCGCGTTGCGGAACATGCGCAGCCACGGGCTGTCGTCGCCCCACTCCGCCGGGTGCCACGACAAGGTCGGCGTGCGGATGACCCGCTCGGGGTGCGGCATCATGATCGTGGCGCGCCCGTCGGCGGTGGTGAACGCGGTGACGCCTCCCGGCGAGCCGTTGGGGTTGGCCGGATACGTCGTCGCCACCCGGCCGGCGCCGTCCACGTAGCGCGCGGCGACCAGCGGCTGCGCGCCGTCGGCGAGCTCGGCCCGGCCCTCGCCGTGGGCGACCGCGATCGGCAGCCGCGCGCCGGCCATGCCGGCGAAGAACAGCGACGGCGACGGCAGGATCTCGACCAGCGACAGCCGCGCCTCGAACTGCTCGGAGCGGTTGCGGCGCAGGCTCGGCCAGGCCTCGGCGCCGGGGATGAGCGCTCGCAGGTGCGACAGCATCTGGCAGCCGTTGCACACGCCGAGGGTGAACGTCGCCGGCCGGGCCCACAGCGCCTCGAGGGCAGCGCGCGCCCGCGGGTTGTGCAGGATGGACATCGCCCAGCCGCGGCCGGCGCCGAGCACGTCGCCGAAGGAGAAGCCGCCGCAGGCGACCACGCCGTGGACGTCGGTCAGGGTGTGGCGCCCGTCGATGAGGTCGCTCATGTGCACGTCGACGGCGTCGAAGCCGGCGCGGGTGAACGCGACCGCCATCTCGACCTGACCGTTGACGCCCTGCTCGCGCAGGATCGCCACCCGCGGCCGCGCCCCGCGCGCGATCATCGGCGCGGCGACGTCGTCGGCGGGGTCGAACGGTACGTGCGCGGTGAGGCCGGGCGCCGCGTCGTCCACGCGCGCGGCGTGCTCCTCGTCGGCGCAGGCCGGATCGTCGCGGCGGCGGGCGATGGCGTGGGTGACCGACGACCAGCGCGCGCGCAGGGCGGTGAGCGTGGTGTCGAGCAGCGCGGCGTCGTCGCCGTCGAGCACGCGCACGCGGCGGTCGGCGCGCACCGAGCCCAGGTGCCAGGTGGCCGCCGTGAGGTGGTGGCGCTCGAGCACCGCCTTGACCGCGGCGAGATCGGCAGGCGCCACCGCCAGCAGCGCGCCGGGCTCCTCGGCGAACAGCGTCGGCAGCGCGTCGGCGGCGTGCACCGGCCCGAGCTCGACGCCGAGGCCGCTGGCCCACCCGAGCTCGAGCGCCGCGACCAGCGCGCCGCCGTCGGAGACGTCGTGGTACGCGCGGCACAGGCCAGCGCCGAGCAGCTCCTGCATCGCCGCCCACGCCGACGCCAGCAGGATCGGATCGACGTCCAGGGTGGCGTCGCCGAGCTGGCCGTGGGCCTGGGCCAAGGCCGAAGCCGCCGAGCCGGCGCTCGCCGCCGTGATCGCCGAGATCGAGGTGGAGCAGCAGATCGCCGGCGCGCGCCCCCGCCGGCGTCGTCGCCCGGCCGACGTCGGCGACCGGCGCGAACGCGGTGGCGACCAGCGTCACCGGCGACGTCACGGCGTGGGCGCCGGCGGCGTCGGTCCATGCCGTGCGCATCGACATCGAGTCCTTGCCGACGGGCACCGCGATGCCGAGCGCCTGCGCCAGCTCGCTGGCCGCGCGCACCGCGGCGTAGAGCGCGGCGTCCTGGCCGGGCGCGCCGGCGGCGGCCATCCAGTTGCACGACAGCTTCACGCAGCCGAGCGCGCCGATCGACACGCCGGCGAGCCCGAGCACCGCCTCGGCGATGGCCAGGCGCGCCGACGCCGCCGGCGCCCGCACCGCCACCAACGGTCGCTCGCCGAGGGCCATCGCCTCGCCGGTGTGACCGTCGTGGCCGGTGAGGGTCACCGCGCAGTCGGCGACCGGCACCTGGAACGGCCCCACCATCGGATCGCGGACCGACAGGCCGCCGACGGTGCGGTCGCCGATCGTCACCAGGAACGACTTGTCGGCGACGCTGGGCAGCGCGAGCACGCGATCGAGGGCACTCGCGAGGGTGACGCCGTCGAGCGAGAGCGGCGCCGGCGGCACCACCGCGGTGCGGGCGTCGCGCTCGAGGCGCGGCGCCTTGCCGAACAGGACGTCGAGCGGGAGATCGACCGGCGCGGCGCCGAGCAGCTCGTCGCCGACGCGCAGGTGCGGCGCCGCGGTGGCGTGACCGACCACGGCCCACGGCGCGCGCTCGCGCGCGCACAGCGCCGCGAACACCTCGAGGCGCTCGGGGTCGAGCGCGAGGACGTAGCGCTCCTGGGCCTCGTTGCACCACAGCTCGCGCGGCGACAGCGCCGGCTCCGCGCTCGGGATCCGGCGCAGCTCGAGGTCGGCGCCGAGCTCGTGATCGGCGACCAGCTCCGGCAACGCGTTCGACAGGCCGCCGGCGCCGACGTCGTGGATCGACACGATCGGGGTGGCGTCGCCGAGCGCGCTGCAGCGGTCGATGACCTCCTGGCAGCGCCGCTGCATCTCGGCGTTGTCGCGCTGCACCGACTGGAAATCGAGCTCGCTGGCCTGGCTGCCGGCGGTGACCGACGACGCGGCGCCGCCGCCGAGGCCGATGAGCATGGCCGGGCCGCCGAGCACCACCAGCGGCGCGCCGGGCGCCACCGCCGCCTTGTGCACGTGCCCGGGGCGCACGTTGCCGAGGCCGCCGGCGAGCATCACCGGCTTGTGGAACCCGCGGCGCTCGCCGGGACCGTCGCCGGGGACCGCCAGCTCGACGGTGCGGAAGAACCCGAGCAGCGCCGGCCGCCCGAACTCGTTGTTGTACGCGGCGGCGCCCAGCGGGCCGTCGGTCATGATCTCGAGCGGCGACGCCTGGTGGCCCGGCCGCGCCTCGGGCAGCTCCCACGGCGCCGGCGCGTCGGGCAGCCGCAGGTCGGAGACGATGAAGCCGGTGAGGCCGGCCTTGGGCTTGCCGCCGCGCCCGGTGGCGCCCTCATCGCGCAGCTCGCCACCGCTGCCGGTGGCGGCGCCGGCGTGCGGCGCGATCGCGGTCGGGTGGTTGTGGGTCTCGACCTTGGCCAGGATCGGTGCCGGTTCGTGGTGCAGCCGGTAGACGCCATCGGCGTCGGGCCAGGCCCGGGCAGCGGCGTGGCCGTCGATGACCGCGGCGTTGTCGCGGTAGGCGCTCTGGACCCCGGCCGGGCTGGCCGCGGTGGTCGCCCGGATCCACTGGAACGGCGAGCGCGCCTGGGCGACGCCGTCGACGGTGAACGCGGCGTTGAAGATCTTGTGCCGGCAGTGCTCGCTGTTGGCCTGGGCGAACATCATCAGCTCGACGTCGGTCGGCGCCCGGCCGAGCTCGGCGTAGCGCGCCGCCAGGTAGACGACCTCGTCGGGCGACAGCGCCAGCCCGAGCGCGCGCCCGACCTCGGTCAAGGTCGCGACCGGATCGGCGCCGAGCTCGATCGGTTGCATCGGCCGCGGCGCGCCGTCGTCGGCCCGCACCGCCGCCACCGCCGCGGCCTCGTCGTCGACCACGACCTGGGTCATGCGATCGTGCAGGCGAGCGTCGGCGGCCGCGACGTCGACCGCGCCGTCGAGGCTCCACGCCATCGCGCGCTCGATGCGGCGCACCATCGGCAGCCCGGCGATGTGGGCGACGTCGGTGGCCTTCGACGACCACGGCGACTGCGTGCCCGGTCGCGGCACCACCCAGCGCTGGCGCCCGCGCCACGGCAGCGGCGTCGGATCGACCTCGAGCAGCTCGGCCAGGCGCGCGGCCGCCGCCACGTCCAGCGGCGCCGTCAGCTCGACGATGTACATCCAGCGCGCGCGGGCGCCGGTGACCCCGGCGCCGGCCAGCCGCGCCACCTCGCGGGCGAGGCGCGCCTCGGTCGCGGCCGCGCCGCCCGGGAGCGTCACGGCCGCGGCGGTCACGACGTCGCTCCCAGCGCGGCGGCGATCCGCGCGACCGGGTCGCCCACCGCCGGCACGAAGGTCTTGCCGGTGACCAGCTCGTAGCTGGTGACGTAGCGCCGCGCCGCCTCGAGCCTGACCTCGTCGGGCAACACCGGCGGCGGGCCGTCGCCCTGCCAGCCAGCCTCCCCGGCCAGGTAGCGCCGCACGTACTCCTTGTCGAGGCTGCGCGGCTCCTCGCCGGCGTCGAGCCGCGCGGCGTGATCGTCGGCGTACCAGTAGCGCGACGAGTCCGGCGTGGATCTCGTCGATGACAGTGATCTCACCGTCGGGCGCGACCCCGGTTCGTACTTGGTGTCGGCCAGGATGAAGGCCGCGGGCGGCGGCCTGAGCCTGCCCGAAGGCGAACAGCCGGTGCGCCACCACCGCCAGCGCCAACGTCGAACTCGTCGGCGGACAGCTCGCCGCCGCGAGCAGCTCCTCGCGCGACACCGACACGTCGTGGCCGCCGTGCGCCGGCCTTGGTCGACGGCGTGAGGATGGGAGCGGGCAACGCCTGGTTTCTTGCGCAGGCCGTCGGGCAGCGCGTGGCCGCAGAAGGTCCGCTCGCCGCGCTCGTAGGCGCGCCACACCGAGTCGAGGTGACCCCGGTGAGGTAGCCGCGCATCACGAACTCCGCCGGCAGCGGCCGACGCTCGCGGGCGATGAGCACGTTGGGGTCGGGGCTGGCGATCACGTGGTTGGGCGCGAGGTGCCGGGTCGCCTCGAACCAGTGCAGCGCGAGCTGGCTGAGCACCTGGCCCTTGCACGGGATGGTGCCGACGACGGCGTCGAAGGCGCTGAGGCGATCGCTGACGATGATGACGCGCTCGCCGGCGGCGGCGTCGATGTAGCAATCGCGGACCTTGCCGTCGTGGCGGCGCAGCTGACGCGCCCGGCGCATCGCGGTGAACGCGGTGCGCTCGGAAGTGTGCCCGAGCTGGGCCCGGAAGGCGCGTCGTCGAGGGCGGTCACGGCGCCGCTCCGCCAGGGCCCAGCTCGAGGATCACCGGCACGTGGCGCAGGTGGTGGGCGAGGTCGAAGCAGGTGTCGAGCGCGGCGGGCGACAGCCGCGCCGCGATGTCGGCGTCGGCGCCGAGCAGCGCGCGGAACCGGCCCGGCAGCGCGCCGACCACGCCGCCGGCGGCCGCCTCGGTGATCGCGGCGCGTTGCCGCTGCACCATCACGTACGCCTCCTGGCGCGGCAGGCCGCTGCGCACCAGCGCCAGCAACACCGCCTCGGGTAGAACAGGTCGCCGGTGCGCGCGAGGTTGGTCCGCATCCGCTCGGCGTGCACCACCAGCCCGCGCACCAGCCCGGTCGCGCGCGCCAGCATGAAGTCGGCGAGGATGGTGGCGTCGAGCATCGCCACCGCTCCACCGACGAGTGCGAGATGTCGCGCTCGTGCCACAGCGCCACGTCCTCGAGGCCGGCGCCGGCGTAGCCTTGCAGCAGGCAGGCCAGGCGCACAGGTTCTCCGACAAGTCGGGTTCTTCTTGTGGGGCGCTCGCCGGCTGCCCTTCTGGCCCTTGCCAGCCCTCCTCGGCCTCGCCGACCTCGGTGCGCTGCCAGTGGCGCACGCCGACGGCGATCTGCTCGATCGCGGTGCCGAGCAGCGCCAGCGCGCCGAGCACCTCGGCGTGGCGATCGCGCGCCACCACCTGGGTCGGCACGGTCTCGGCGGCGAGGCCGAGGCGCGACAGCGCGGTCGCCTCGATCGCGGGATCGGAGGTTGCCGTAGACCCCGACCGCGCCCGACAGGGTGCCGACCGCGGTGCCGCCGGTCCGCGCCGCGACCAGCCGCCGCCGCGCGCAGCTTGGCTCGGCGCGCCAGCGCGAAGGTCAGCCCGGCGGTGACCGGCGGCGTGGATGCCGTGGGAGCGGCCGATCATCGGCGTCGCGGCGTGCTCGCGCGCGCGCTCGGCGAGGGCCGCGGCCAGGCCGTCGACGCCGACGACGATGGCGTCGAGGGCGTCGGCGGTCTGCAGCGCCAGGCAGGTGTCGAGCGTCGGACGAGGTCAACCCGAGGTGCAGCCATCGCGCCGGCTCGCCGGCGGGCTTCTCGACGTGGGTGAGCGATGACGTCGTGCCGGGTGGTCGCCTCGATCTCGAGGATGCGGGCGGCGTCGAGCTTACCGCTGGCGGCGGCGCGCACCGCGGCGGCGCTGCCGGACGGCACCTCGCCGCGCGCCTCCATCGCCTCGCCACCGCCAGCTCGATGGCCAGCCAGCGCTCGAAGCGCGCCCCGTCGGTCCAGCGCCCGGTCATCTCGGGACGGCTGTAGCGCGCGATCATGGGCGGACCTTGTACCGGCGGCCCGGCGCCGCAAGCGGCCGCGCCGGCGCAGCCCGGCCGGGATCGAGCGAAGACCGGCGGTCGGCGGACGTCAGCCCAGGAGCCACACGGTCACCACCGCGGTGACCACCACCAGGCCCGCGATCATCACGAGCAAGGTGATGGTGCGGCGCCGCTCGTCGGCGCGCGGGCTCGGCGCCGCCGAGCGCGGCGGGGCCAGGACCCCGTGCGGGCGCGGCGCCGGCGACGACGGCGCGCGAAACGTCGGCTTGCGCACGTGCGGCGTCGGCTGCCGGGCGCGGGCCGGCCCCGGCGGCTTCATCGAGATGGCGGCCAGCGGCGCCGGGCCATCGCGCTCGGTGACCTCGTCGTCGGCCTCGGGGGGCGGGCGGCTCCGTCGCGCCATCGTCGACTAGCGTCCGGTCGAGCCGAAGCCACCGGCGCCCCGCGCCGTCGCCGGCAGCTCGTCGGCGAGCGCCACCTCCGGCCGCGCCACCGCGGCCACCACGAGCTGGGCGATGCGCTGGCCCGAGGAGATGGTGACCGGCACCGAGCCGTGGTTGACCAGCAGCACCATCACCTCGCCGCGGTAGTCGGCGTCGATGGTGCCGGGGGCGTTGAGCACGGTCACGCCGTGCTCGCGCGCCAGCCCCGAGCGCGGCCGCACCTGGCCCTCGAAGCCGGGCGGGATGGCCAGCGCCAACCCGGTGCCGATGGCCGCGCGCGCGCCCGGCATCAGCTCGACCGGCGCGTCGAGGGTGGCGACCAGATCCATGCCGGCGGCGCCGTCGGACATCGCCTGCGGCGCCACCGCGCCGGCGCGCAAGAGCTTCACGTGCAGGGTCGGCGCGTCGGTGGACATGCAGGCACCCTACTCCACCCGCGACCCGCGCGTCGCGCCGCCGATCGCGCCGGCCGAGCTCAGTCGAGGGTGCCGCCCTCGGTCAGCTTGCCGACCGAGCGGTACTCGACCTTCACCGCCCGCACCAGGTGAGCCTGGGCCAGCGGGCCGCCCTCGGCCGCCGCCAGGAACGCCGCACGCACCACGCAGTTGCGCACCGAGCCGCCGGTGAGCGCGTAGCGCTGGGCCAGCTCCGCCAGGTCGAGGTCGTCGGCGACCGGCAGCTCCGGCGGCAGGTGCGCGCGCCAGAGCTGCTCGCGGACGTCCTCGTCGGGCACCGGGAAGGTGATGCGGAACGACAGCCGCCGCCGGAACGCCGGATCGATCGCGGTGCCGAAGTTGGTGGTGAGGATGACCACGCCGACAAAGCTGTCGAGCCGCTGCAGGAGGTAGTTGACCTCGAGGTTGGCGAAGCGATCGTTGCTCGACCGCACCTCGGTGCGCTTGCCGAACAGCGAGTCGGCCTCGTCGAACAGGATGATCGCCTGGCTCTCCTCGGCGGCGGCGAACACCTTGGCCAGGTTGCGCTCGGTCTCGCCGATCCACTTCGACATGATGCGCGACAGATCGACCCGGTACAGCTCGAGCCCCAGCGCACCGGCCAGCGCGCCGGCGACCATGGTCTTGCCGGTGCCGGGCGGTCCCTGGAACAGCGCCGTGAGGCCGCGGCCGGTGGTGGCGCGCCCGGCCATGCCCCACTGCTCGTAGACCTGGCGGTGGTAGCGCAGCCGGGCCTGGAACTCGACGAGGCTGTCGGCGATGTCGCCGGGCAGGATGATGTCCTCGAGGCGCGGCAGCTCGCGGATGCGCTCGGCGACGTCGCCGAGGCGCTGCGCCAGGTGCTGGCTCACCGCCTGCCCGACCGCAGCGGCATCGACCGGCGCGCCGACGGCGGCGCCGGTGGCGAGCGTGGCGGTGACCTGGTGGATGGTGCCGGGGCCGACCCGCCAGCGCGCCGCGACCTCGGCCAGGTCGTCGGCGGCGATGCCGCGCGCGTCAGCGCTTGCTGCCACACCGCGGCGCGCTCGGTCTCCGACAGATCGGGCAGATCGACCTGCAGGTAGCCCGGCGCCAGCGGCAGCTGCTCGTCGGCGCCGGCCCGCACCAGCACCGGCCCCGGGAACGCCGCGAGCACGTGCTGCAGCTTGTCGCGCAGCACGCGGTCCTCGCCGTCGATGGCGTCGAGGCCGTCGAGGCACGGGATCCAGCCGCCGATGGCGCAGCGCCGGAGCGCCTGCTCGAGATCGCCCGCGGTGGGCCGCTCGTGATCGGCGAGGTGCAGGTGATCGAGGCGCACCAGCGCCAGCGGCCGTCGCGCGTGGGCGGCCAGCGCGGCCAGAAGCGTGCGCCGCCCGCTGCCGGGACGACCGCGCACCACCAGGCGACACGGCGACGCGCCGCTGCGCACCAGGTTCGCGCGCAGGCTCGCGGCGACCTCGGGGTCGAGGCGCAGCTCGGCCAGCGGTCGATCGGAGCTGCCGACGGCGAGCAGCCCGGCGGGATCGTGATCGAGCGGCTCGCCGCGCAGGCGCGCGAGCACCAGCGGGTGCGGCGCCAGCGGCGCGAACGGCCGCGGCCCGCCGACGCCCTCACGCAGCAACCCGAACTGGCGCAGCGGCGCGTCGGGATCGAGCGTGCGCGCGAGGTCGAGCGGCGACAGCTTCGGCCCGAGCAGCGTGCGCACCAGGTGCTCGTCGACGATCGGCCGCGACGCGCCGTTGGCGAGGATCGCGTAGAGCTGCGCGACCTCGCCCCACACGTGCGGCGCGGCGACCAGGACGAGCACCATGCGCGCCAGCGGCGGCAGCGCGAACTCGCCGATGAGCTCGTCGAGCGGCGTCAGCTTGCCAACGAGCTCCGTCGCCAGCACGCGGGCCTCCGCGCTCGCGGTGGCCAGCGCCTCGCGCGCCTCGCGCACGCGCTCCGGGGCCAGCCCCTGCCCCACGCCGAGCAGGCCGAGCACCTCGCGCTCCTGTGGCAGCGCCGCGCCCGGCCCGGCGAGCCGGCCGGCGTCCCACGCCTCGGCGATCGCGCGCACGGTCAGCGCCACCACCCCGGTGCGCTCGGCCTCGAGCAGCGCGTGGGCCTCGGCCCGGCTGGTCCGGTCGCCCGGCCGCCGCGGCAACAGCGCCAACAGCTCCGGCCACTCGCTCGGCTGCTCGGGAGTCGTCACCCTCCGAGCCTACCGCCGAATCACGGGGCCTTCGTCGGGACGTACTCGAACTTCTCGGTCCGAGGCTCGTCGTGGTCCCAGAAGTGGTTCTCCTTCCACTTGTCGGTCTTCTCCTCGGTCTGCTCCTCGGAGTCCTTCTTCTCGACCAGCTGCTTGCCGTAGGCGCTCAGCCGCAGGCCGGCCTTGATCGCCTCCTTCTTGCTGACGCCGTCGGCCACCATCGACGCGTAGTCCTCGATCTTGCTGCGATCGGAGGTGAACGCGAAGTGGTGCTCCCACAGGCAGGCGATGGGCTGGTTGACCCACGGGTCCGATACCGCGATCTCCTCGTCGGTGTCCTTCTTGAGATCGCCGATGAGGACGAAGGCGTGGTCGAAGCCACTCTTGGCGGCGACCTGGATGTGCTGGCCCGAGCCGTGCTGCCGCAGGTAGTGGTAGGCGACCCAGGCGTGCTCGCCGCAGTTGCCGCCATGCGCGATGTCGGCCTTGGCCGCGATCTCGGCCTCGGGGTTCTGCCAGGCCAGGGCCTGCGCCTCCGGCGTCATCTCCCAGCACGACGGATTCCGCATCACCTGCAGCCGGTAATACGAGTTCATCTGGGTCGCCTGCAGCGCCGGGACCTGGTTGCCCTGGAACTGGATGGCGCGCTTGGTGGCCGCGATCGCGTCGGCGGCGAGCGCCAGCCGCGTGAACACGTCTCCCGACACCTCCTTCTTCTCGAGGTGCCGCTCCTTGGGCGTCAGGTACGGGACCGGCTCGGTGCCTGGATCGGGCATGGTCCCCAGTGTACGCCCGGGGCGCGCGGTTTCCCCCGCGAGATCGCACGCGGCCCACGCGGACCGGGCCGGTGGTGTGACCTCGCCCTCGCGCCGCGCTCAGCTCGCGGCTTCGGCGTAGCTGGCCGCGGCCAGGTCGCCCGGGGCGATGACGCCGGCGACCTTGGTGACCGCCAGGGTGCCCTCGCCAGGCAGCCACTCGCCCTCGAGCCAGGCCGCGCAGGTGGCGTCGCCGACCTGGTACTTGCCGCGCAGGCGGTCCTGCAGCGAGATGCCCATGCGTGAGTCGTCGAGCTGGATCTCGAGGGCGTCGCTGGCGCTGCCGACCCGCGCGCCGGCCAGCTTGATCGGCCCCTCGGGGTAGAGCTGGATGACCACCGGCAGCCGCACCGTGCGGCGGCCCTCGGCGGCCTGGGCGTCGAGCCACCCACGTAGTCCGTCGGCGGGCGTCACCGCCGGACCGCGGGTGAACGAGCCGGTGGCGTCGGAAGGAGTCTTGGGGCCGGGGCCTTGGGTCGTCATGGCGTCGCTCCCGGCGGCAATGCCGCCGCTGTTGCCCAAAGGGGCGTTGGTGCTGGGAGATTGGTTCCGTGGCGCTGGCCGTCCATCGCCGCAGGCACTCGCGGCGAGCGCGACGATGACCGCACGCAGCCCGATCACGGGGACTCGGTCTTGGGCTCGGGCTGGTAGTCGAACTTGTCGGCGCGAGCGTCGTCGTGGTTCCAGAAGTGCCGCGCCTTCCAGTCGTCGGTCGCCTTGTCGGTGTCCTCGTCGCTGTCCTTCTGCTCGACCATCTTGAGGCCGCGCGCCGACAGCTTGAGGCCGGCGGCGATGGCAGCCTTGAAGCTCTTGCCGTCGGCGACCGCCGAGGTCTGACCGCCCTGGATCGCGTTGCGATCGGCGGTGAAGGCGAAGTGGTCCTCCCACAGGCACGCCATCGGCGAGTTGACCCAGGGATCCGAGCACACGATCTCGCCGTCGGTCTCGGCCTTGAGGTCGCCGATGAGCACGAACGCGTGATCGAGGCCCGACTTGACCGAACGCTGGATGGTCTCGCCGGCGGCGTGCTCGCGCAGGTAGTGGTACGCGACCCAGGCGTGCTCGCCGCAGTTGCCGCCGTGCGCCAGGTCGGCCTTGGCCGCGACCAGCGCCTCCGGGTTCTGGTAGCCGAGCGAGCGCGCCTCGGGCGTCATCTCCCAGCAGCTGTCGTCGCGCATCACCCGCAGCCGGTAGTACGAGTTCATGTTGCTGGCGGCGAGCGCCGGCACCTGGTTGCCCTGGAACGCGATGGCGCGCTTGGTGGCGGCGATGGCGTCGGCCGCCAGCTCGAGGCGCTTGAACACCTTGGGCGCGACGGTCTTCTTCTCGAGGCCCTCCTTGGGGTCGGGCGTGAGGTACGGCCGGGGCTCCACGGGGTCGGGCATGGTGGCCATCATACGCTGCCGCGCTGCCACATCCCCGTCCCGGGCCCCCGAACACCCCACGATCTCAGGTGCTTGAGTCGGCAGATCGGCGCACCTGGGACCGAAACGCCGACGAGGCGCGCCGCCCGTCGGGTCGGTCGCGCCTCGCCTGCCCGCGACAACGCGGGCCAGAGCACCTGCCCGCGACAACGCGGGCCAGAGCACCTGCCCGCGGGAACGCGGGCTAGAGAACATGCCCGCGGGAACGCGGGCTAGAGCACAAAGTTGTTGATCTCCTCGGGCGCTGGCGCGGCCTCGAGGGCGTCCTTGCGCGACAGGCGGATCTTGCCGTCGCGGTCGACCTTCACGCACTTCACCACCACCTCGTCACCCTCGGCGAGGACGTCCTCGACCGCGCGGATGCGGTCCTTGGAGATCTCGGAGATGTGCAGGAGGCCGTCGGTGCCCGGCATGATCTCGACGAACGCGCCGATCTCGATGATGCGCTTGACCACGCCCGAGTAGAACTGGCCGACCTCGGGCTCGACGGTGAGGCCGCTGATGAGCGCCTGCGCCTGCTCGAGGCTGCGCGCGTTGGCCGACGCGATCGACACCACGCCGCTGTCGGACACGTCGATCTGAGCGCCGGTCTGCTCGGCGAGGGCGCGGATGGTCTTGCCGCCCGGGCCGATGATGTCGCGGATCTTGTCCGGCTTGACCTGCACGGTCACGATCCGCGGCGAGTTCGGCGACAGCTCGTCGCGCGGGGCCGCGATCGCCTCGTCCATCTTGTCGAGGATGTGCAGGCGGCCGCGCTTGGCCTGCTCGAGCGCCTCCTCGAGGATCTTGCGGGTCAGGCCGTCGACCTTGATGTCCATCTGCAAGGCCGACACGCCCTGGCGGGTGCCGGTGACCTTGAAGTCCATGTCGCCGAGGTGATCCTCGTCGCCGAGGATGTCGCTGAGGATGACGTACTCGTCGCCCTCCTTCATCAGGCCCATCGCGATGCCCGACACGCCGGCCTTGGTCGGCACGCCGCACTGCATGAGCGCGAGCGAGCCGCCGCACACCGACGCCATCGACGAGCTGCCGTTGGACTCGTAGATCTCCGACACCACGCGGATGGTGTACGGGAAGTCCTCGTGCTCCGGGACGATGCGGGCGACCGAGCGCTCGGCGAGGAAGCCGTGGCCGACCTCGCGGCGCGACTGGCCGCGCAGCATCTTCACCTCGCCGGTGCAGAACGGCGGGAAGCTGTAGTCCATGTAGAAGGTCTTGCGGATGTCACCGCGCAGGGTGTCGAGCTTCTTCTCGTCGTAGCGGGTGCCGAGGGTCACCGCGACCAGGGCCTGGGTCTCGCCGCGCTGGAACAGCGCCGAGCCGTGGGCCCGCGGCAACACGCCGAGCTCGATCGAGATCGGGCGGACCTCGTCGGGCTTGCGGCCGTCGATGCGAGTGCGGGTCGACAGCGTGTGGGCGCGCGCGACCTTCTTCTGCAGCTTGCTGAAGGCCGCGTCGACCTCCTTGCTGCGCCCGGCGAAGGGCTTGCCCTCGCCGGCGAACTCGGCGCGGGTCGCCAGCGCGAGCTCCGACACCGCGCCGCTGCGCTTCTTCTTGTCCTTGATCTGCATCGCCTCGCCGACCTTGGCGGCGGCGAACTCCTTGACCTGCGCGGCCAGGGCCTCGTCGGTGACCGGCGGGGTGAACGGCCGCTTCGGCTTGCCGGCGACGGCGCGCAGGCGCTCCTGCATCTCGCACAGCGGCTTGCACGCGTCGAGCGCGAACAGGAGCGCGTCGATGACGACGTTCTCCGGCAGCTCGTGCATCTCGCCCTCGACCATCATGATGGCGTCCTTGGTGCACGCCACGACGATGTCCATGTCGCTGGTCTCGCGCTCGGCGAAGGTCGGGTTGGCGACGAACGCGCCGTCGATGCGGCCGACGCGGACCGCGGCGAGCGGACCGTCCCACACCAGGTCCGAGATGTGGATCGCCGCCGACGCGGCGGTCATCGCGAGCACGTCGCCGGCGTTCTGCTGATCGAACGAGATGACGTTGGCGATGACCTGGGTGTCGATGAACCAGCCCTTGGGGAACAGCGGCCGACACGGACGGTCGATGAGCCGGCACACGAGGATCTCCTCGTTGGTGGTGCGGCCCTCGCGGCGGAAGAAGCTGCCGGGGATCTTGCCCGCGGCGTAGAACTTCTCCTGGTACTCGCAGGTCAGCGGCATGAAGTCGATGTCGCGCGGATCCTTGGACCCGGTCGCGGTGGCGATGACCTTGGTCTCGCCACAGGTGATGACGACCGCGCCGCCGGCCTGCTTGGCCCACTTGCCGGTCTCGATGATGATCTCCTTGCCGCCGACGACGGCAGACTCACGGACGTACGCCATACAAACGTGTCTCCTGCTGGGGGTCACGTCGCGGCCCGGGCGTCCTAGCGGCCTGGTCCCTCGGTCCAACCGGCGTCGCGCGGGCGACGCCGGCTCGATAGAGCGACTAAACCAACTGCTGAGAATGCTTCGAGTTCGCGACTACTCTGGGTGAACTGGCGCGGGTTATGCCACAGGGCCCGCGCGAACGCGAGGGGAAGACGAGGGCGCCGGACGCCCCTGCCCCGGGCCGGGGACCGCTGCAGCGACCAGCTGGGTTACCCTCGGGAGCGATGCAGGTTCGACGGCTCTCGGTGGGGCTCCTCGGGGTGCTGCTGGCGTGCGGCGGCGGCGACGCGGCCCCGGACGCCGCGCCCGCGCCGGACGCCGACCCGCCGGACGCCGTGCCGCGCCGGTGTCAGATCGCCAGCGACGGTCCGTTCTGGCTCGAGGAGGGCCAGCCGTTTAACGCCCTGGTCCGGTGCGACGGCGACCTGGGGGTGGCCGAGGCCGGCCTGGCCTTCACCGCCCTGCCCGCTGGCGCCAGCTTCGACGCCGCCACCGGCGCCCTGACGTGGACGCCCGGGCTCGATCAGGCCGCGACCCTGCGCCTCGAGGTCACCGCCACGGCGACCGGCGAGGTCGGCTACGTCGTCGTCGGGGTCGCCGACGCGTTCGACGCCGAGGGCAACGTGCCAGTGGTCGACCCGGCGATGTACACCCACGAGTTCGGCCTGCCGGTGTTCCACCTCGCGTGGCACAGCGACGATCCGAACTACTGCCTCGACGCCGCCGATCGCGACTACACCGCCGCGGACGTGATGGCGTTCGGCCGGGCCTACGTCGGCGCCGAGCTGCGCTGCCGCGGCGCCGCCTCGCGCAACTTCCCCAAGAAGAGCTTCACCCTCAAGTTCGCGCCCGGCGAGCACTTCGATCCGCCGCCGGGCCTGGCCGCCTTCGACGGCCGCAAGCGCGTGGTCTTGACCCAGACCTTCGACGACATCTCGTACCTGCGCACGCGCCTGGCGTTCGCGGTGTGGAGCGGCCTCGATCCGCAGCTCTTGCCGCTGGCGCAGGCGTCGGCCGTGGTGTTCGTCGACGGCGCCTACTGGGGCCTCTACCAGCTCACCGATCACGTCGACGAGGAGCTCCTGGGTGACCTCGGGCTGTCGGAGGCCGGCAACCTGTACAAGTCGTACAGCCACGACGGCAACCTGCGCGCGGTGAAGAACAACGGCAACGCCAAGGCGCCGCCGCAGCTCGGCTACGAGCAGAAGGACGGCGAGGTGGTCGGCGACTTCACGGATCTGCTCGCGCTCTTGACCTGGGTGTCGACCGCCGACGACGCCACCTTCGCCGCCGACCTCGACGCCACCGTGCGCACCGAGGACTTCATCGACTGGTACGTGTTCGCGACCGCGCTGCTCGCGCAGGACAGCTACGGCAAGAACTCGTACCTCTACCGCGACCCCGCCGGCGCCGATCCGCGCTGGCGCTACCTGCCGTGGGACATGAACCACGCCTTCGGCCAGGACTGGCAGAGCTTCCGGGTGCCCTTCGACGACGAGGGCCGATTCGACGGCTGGCCGACCACCACCAACGGCATCTGGGGCCGGATGGCGGCGCAGCCGGCGCTGGCGGCGCGCATCGACGCGCGCTTCGCCCAGGCCCTGGCCGGGCCGATGAGCAAGGCCTCGGTGCTCGCACGCCTCGACGAGATGGCCGCCCAGGTCGCGCCCAGCGCCGCCCGCGATCAGCGCAAGTGGGGCGCCGAGATGCAGGCGTGGCCGTGGTGGTCGTCGCGCGCCGACTGGAACGACCCGGCCGGCGAGGTCGCGTACATCGCCCAGTGGGTGAGCGATCGCTGGGACTACCTCGCCACCTTGTACCCACAGCCCTAGGACGGCGTGGCCGCCAGCTCGGCGTCCATGGCGTGATAGCGTGGGATCGTGCGGTGGGCGACGGGAGGCCAGGTGCGTGGGGTAGCGCTCGTGATCGGTTGCCTGCTCGGCGGCTGCCTCGAGGCCCAGGAGCGCGCGTGCGACGAGATCGTGTGCCCGGCGGATCGCACCTGCGTGGAGGGGCGCGGCTGCGTCGAGGCGCCGCTGCTCGATGCCTGCGCCGGCGCCGCGCCCTTCGCAGCCTGCCAGGCCGGCGGCATCAGCGACGGCACCTGCGTCCCCGCCGGGCCCACCGCCGAGCCGCTGCTCTGCGTGGCGGCGGGCTGTGGCAACGGCGTCGTCGAGCCCGACGAGGTCTGCGACGACGGCAACCGGATCGACACCGACGACTGCAGCGCCGACTGTCGCTCCGACAACACCTGCGGCAACGGCATCGCCGATGCGCTCGAGGGCTGCGACTGCGGCACCGACCCGACCAACCTGCCGCCAGGCTGTCCCACCGTGAACGACGACGGCCCATCGGCGATCTGCCGACGCGACTGCAGCGCCGCCGGGTGCGGCGACGGCCTGGTCGTCGCGCCCGAGGACTGTGAGCCAGGCGCCGCGCTGGCGGCGAGCTGCACCGACCTCGGCTACTACGCCGGCGAGCTGGCGTGCCTGCCGACCTGCCGGTTCGACGTCAGCGCGTGCGTCGGTCGTTGCGGCGACGGGGTCCGCCAGGACGGTGAGGCGTGCGAGGCCAGCCCGCTCGACGTCGGCGCCCTGACCTGCGCGGCGTTCGGCTACTACCGTGGCGAGCTCGGGTGCAACGCGGCCTGCGGCATCGACCTCGGCGGCTGCGAGGGCACCTGCGGCGACGGGGTGCGCGAGGCGCCCGAAGACTGCGAGCTGCTCGCCGACGGGGTCGACCTCGGCGGCGCGACCTGCAACGACCTCGGCTACTACGGTGGTGAGCTCGGCTGCAACGCCAGCTGTCGGTTCGACGCCGGCGCCTGCGCCGGGCGCTGCGGCGACGACGTCCTCGACGAGGCCGAGCAATGCGACGGCGCGCCGCCGGATTTTGGCTGTGGCGACCTGGGCGGCGTCATCGATCGACCAGCGTGCAGCGTCGGCTGCAGCGCCGACGCGCGCACGTGTCCGACCGTGCGGCTCACCACCGCGGCGCCCGGCGGCGCGGGCGACGGCTACGGCTGGATCGCCCCCGATGACGGCTCGCGCTGGGGCGTGAGTTCCTGGCAGGGCGTGCTGCGCCTCGACGACAGCGGCGAGACGACCTGGCCGCTCGGAGACGCGTTCGATCTGGCGGTGGTGTCATCGACCGAGGTCTACGCCATCACGTGCACCGGCGAGGTGCAGGCGTGGGACGGCACGAACTGGTCGCAGCTTCGGCCCGCGATCGACGCTGGATGCTACGGCGACACCGCGATCGCGGTGCTCGCCGGGACCGTCTGGGCGGGGCGTGCCGACAGCCTCGAGCGCCTGACCCCGGCCGGGTGGGAGGCTGTGCCGGCACCGGCGAACTCCGTCACCGACCTCGTGGTCTGCGACGGCGAGCTGTACGTGGTCGACTACTCGCGCGGCGTCGATCGGTTCGACGATCCGGGGTGGATCTCGACGACGCCGTTCTACGGCGCCTGGGGCGGCGCCTGCGACCAGGCCGGGGGCGGGTTGTGGCTCGGCGGCGAGATCGACGGGTTCAACTCGGTCGCGCGCCTCGACCTCGCGACGATGTCGGTGTCGTTGCGGTCGTTGCCGATCTTCGACACTCCCTACTTCCCGTCGGTGATCGCGCCGAACCTCGTCTACTTTCCTGGGTACTTCGCCGCCGACTTCGTATGGACCGGGCGCCGCGTCGGCACGCTGAGCACCCGGGTCTACAGCTCGCCGGGGTTCTACCTGCGCGCGCAGCGCGCGCCCGAGGAGGGTTCGATCTGCTCGAGCGAGGTGGACGCCTGCGCCGCGCCGACATGCTCGTGGTGCACCACGGCACGCCCGATGCGTATGCGGTCGGGACCGGGGCCCTCTGGGAGGTGGTGGGCACCGAGCTCCGCCTGGCCGGCGCGCGGGTCACGAACGTCCCGCCCGGCAGCCGGGTGTGGGCGGCCGATCAGACCCAGGCCTACGTGACCTCGGGCGGCGACGTGCGGCGCTGCACCCCGACGGGATGTGCCGCACCTACCTCCCCGCTGCTCTACGGTTCGCCGGTCAGCACGATGGCCATCGGCGCCGGCGACGAGGCCTACGTGGTCGATCTCAGCGGGAACATCTACCGCCAGGTCGGATCGTCTTGGGATCGCATCACGACCCTCGCCTCAGGGATGAGGAACCCGGTGATCGTCGAGCCGGGCCACCTCGTCGGCATCGGCGGCGTCGGCGAGGTCGTCGAGTGGCGCGCGGACGGGGGCGGGACCACCGTGTGCTCGACGCCGGTCTGCGGCAACAACTCGCTCGATGCCGTCGGCGGCCACTGGCCCGACCGCATGGTCGCGGTCGGACACAGTGGGCGCATCGTGGCGCGCGATCCCGCGACCGGCACCTGGGCCGCCGTGACGCACGAACTCACCGACGTGCGCCTGCGCCAGGTCGTCACCGCAGGCGACCGGGTGCTCGTCCGAGGCGACAGCGACGTCGTGCTCCAGCTCGACGCGCGTGGCTGGATGCGCGCGAACCTCTCGCAGGTCGACGCCGCGCTGACCTCGATCGCCGGGCACGCCGACGGATCGATCTGGGTTCGCGGCCAGACCGGCCTCTACGAGCTCATCGACGTCCCCTGACGATCGCGCGCCGGCGGCGCGCGACGACGGCGAGGCCCGCGCCCCGACGAGAAGTTGAGCCCGCCGCCCCGTGCGCTAGGGTGGTCCCATGAAGCCCGCCACCCTCCTCGTCCTCGTCACCGGCCTGTGCGCCGGTCTCCTGGTCGCGCTGCTCGGCAGCCGCGGCGCGGTCTATGCCGACGCCCGCCCGTCGGGCTGCGGCCAGTGGGAGGTGTCGCTCGCCACCATCGCGACGACCCTGCCCGGGCCGACCACGCAGTCGACCTCGACGGTCGAGAAGGTACCGGCCGGCTGGGAGCCGTTCGCGTACATGCCCACCGGACAGCTCGCCTATCGCCGCTGCGCGAAGTAGCGCGCCGCGCGCGGCGACCGAAAACGAACGAGGCCGCTCCCCGAGGGAAGCGGCCGTCGTCACGGGCGTGGAGGCCAGCGCGCTAGCGCCGGAGACCCAACACGCGCGTCAGCGCCGGAGACCCAGCGTCTCGATGAGCGCCTTGTAGCGCGCCAGGTCCTTGCGCTTGAGGTAGTCGAGCAGCGAGCGGCGGGTGCTGACCATCTTGAGCAGGCCGCGGCGGCTGTGGTGGTCCTTCTGGTTGGCCTTGAGGTGCTCGGTGAGGTGAGCGACGCGCTCGGACAGGAGCGCGACCTGGACCTCGGGCGAGCCGGTGTCGGAGGCGTGCTGACGGAACTTGTTGATCGTCTCGAGCTTGCGGGCGGGATCGACGGACATCGTGGACCTTCTTCGTCGCCGCCGGCCGCGCCCACCCACCGCGGGTGGACCCTGACCGGGGCCTGTTGGGGCGCGCAGATTGGATGAAGCGCGCGGCCGCGTCAAGGGGTTGCACCCACGGGGGTCACGGCGGCGCGTTGCCGGCCGCGACGCTGCGGGCGGCGAAATCGGCCCGCCGCAGGACCCGGTCGTAGGTGGCCAGGCCGTCGACCATCCGGGCCACGGCGATGACCCACCCCTGGGGCGTAACGAGCTGAAACACCTCGCCGTTTGCCAGCTCGGCCGGGAGCTCCGGCAGCCTGACCCGGCGCCCGTGCTCGATGTCGGCGGCGACCTCCTCGGCGACCGCGACCCGGGGCAGCTCGGCGACCGAAGCCAGGGGCACCAGCAACTCGGGCGCCGAGGTCCGGTGCAGCTTTGCCATCGGGTGGGCGTCGGCGAGGGTGAAGCGCCCCGATCGGGTGCGCCGCAGCTCGGTGAGGTGCGCGCCGCAGCCGAGCGCCTGCCCGAGGTCGCGCGCCAGCGCCCGCACGAAGGTGCCCTTGCTGCATGCGACGGAGAGCTCGACCCGCGGCGGCGCGAACGCGCGCAGCGTGAGCTCGTGGAACACCACCTCGCGGGTCGGCGCCGCCACCTCCTCGCCCGAGAGCGCGCGCTGGTACAGGCGCCGGCCCTGGACCTTGATCGCCGAGAACGCCGGCGGCGTCTGTACGCGCGGGCCGAGCCAGCTCGCCAGCGCCGCGCGCACCTCCGCCTCGGTCACCGCCGCCGCCGCCGCCGGCGCACGCGCCGTCACGCGGCCCTCGCGATCGAGCGTGTCGGTCTCGACGCCGAGCTCGATCACCGCGTCGTACGCCTTGTGCTCCGCCAGCAGGAAGCCGGCGAGCTTGGTCGCCTGGCCGAGCACCAGCGGCAACACGCCGCTCGCCATCGGGTCGAGGGTGCCGGTGTGGCCGATGGCGTCGATGCCGAGCCGCCGCCGCAGCTCCTCGACCACCCATCCCGACGACACGCCGCCGGGCTTGTCGACGACGATCGCGCCGTGCAGCCAGTCCGGCCGCGGCGCGCGACGAGCGCGGCCCCCGGGCATCGACGCTACGGCGTGAGCTGGGTGATCCACGCCGAGATGGCGGCCTGGCCGGTGGGATCGATGTCCTCGGTGCCCAGCGGCGGCATCCGGGTGGCGGGGTTCATGCTCGTGAACTTGTTGTACAGGCGCGACTGCGCCGGATCGCCGGGCGTGATGATGGTCTGCCCGCCCATGCCGACGACGCCGACGGTGGTGGTGTACGCCGGGGTGTCCTCGACGGTGGCGAGCAGGCCGACCTGCAGCCGCAGCTTCATCGGCGTGTTGTCCTGCACGTACGACTCGGGGTTGTGGCAGTGGCCGCAGTTGGCGTGCAGGTAGCCGAGCGCGGCCTGCTCGACGGCGTCCCCCGGCAACGGGAACCTCGGGGTCCCGGCGGCCGGCGGCGCCGACAGCCAGCCAGCGGCGATGGCATCCTCGAGATCGAACAGGCCGGCCCCGGCGTCGTAGTCGAGCTGCAGCGCGGTGAAGCCGAGCACGCGCCCCGGCAACCCCTCGTGGCACAGGCGGCACTGGTTGCGCGACGGCACGTCGTGCGCCGTGCCGTTGGCGTTCGGCGCGCCGAACTCGCTCGGCGTGGTCGCGTCCTGGGTGGCGTTCCACACGTACGACACCATCGTCCAGTCGGCGTCGGCGGCGCCGGTCTTCACCAGGTAGCGGGTCTCGACCCGGACACCGTCCCGGGTGAACTCCTTCCACAGCTGGGTCCCCTCGGGGTAGCGCCAGTAGTCCATGTCGCTGGTGTCGATCTGGGTGCCGGCCGGCAGCGAGATCCAGCGGCGCTTGCTGGCCGTGTCGCTCCACAGCGCCCACCGCGGCGCGTACTCGACGATGCCGGCGTTGATCGCCGCGCACCCGGGGTCGTCGCACAGGCCGGTGGCCTGGAGCGTCGCGGGATACTCGAGCGGGCGCGCGTCGACGCCGGCGGCGTCGGGCGCGGCGTCGAGCCTCGCGGCGTCGGCGTCGAAGCAGCTGGGGCCGACGCACGCGTCGGGCCGGATCGCCTCGTCGCCTCCACAGGCGCCGACGACGAGCACGAGGGAGGCGAACCATCTCGAGTCACGCACGGCCGCAGCCTACCACCGCCGACGGTGGCGAGCGTCGCGGCCCGCTCACGCTGCGGCAGCGATCACGCCGCGCGGTCAGCGTCCGCGGTGCCCGGTCCGGGCCAGCGCCTGCTCGAGCGCGGCCACCACGCGGCCGCGGGCCTCGTCGAGGGTGGCCTGCAGGTGAACGCCGCCGGCGCCGGGGTGACCGCCGCCGCCCAGGCGCATGCACACCGCGCCGCAGTCGATGCGCTCGCTGCGGGTCCGCATCGACACCCGCACGCCGCCGCCCTTGGCCGTCGTCAGCATCACGCCGACCATCGAGCCTTCGACGTTGCGGGCCCAGTTGACCATCCCCTCGGTGTCCTCCCAGCTCGCGCGGGCGGCGTCGACCATCTCGGGCGTCACCGTCAAGACCGCGATGCGGCCGGCGCCGTGCAGCTCGAGGGTCGACAGCACGCTGCCGAGCAGCCGCAGCTTGCCGGGGCTGGCGCGCTCCTCGAGCTGGCGCGCGATCATCACCGGGATGGCGCCGGCCTCGACCAGGCGCGCGGCGACAACGAGGGCCTCGACGTTGGTGTTGGCGTGCCGGAAGCCGCCGGTGTCGCTGATGAGCGACACGTACAGCGCCGTCGCGGTGTCGCGATCGATGTCCCAGCCGAGCTCGTCGGCCAGCCGCACCACCAGCACCCCGACCGCGGCCGCCGTGGGATCCCAGACCACCACGTCGCCGAAAGGCCGGGCGCTGGCGTGGTGGTCGACGGTGATGAGGCGACCGTGGACCTCCGGCGCCGGCAACACGTCGCCGAGCAGCGCCGGATCCGCGCAGTCGACCACCACCGTGCAGTCGAAGCGCGCCTCGCTCGGTAGCCGCTGGACCCAGGTCGGGATGAGCGCCAGCCAGTGCAGGCGGCGCGGCGCCAGATCCGGCGAGTAGATCGTGACCTGCTTGCCGGCGGCGCGCAGCATCACCGCCAGCCCGATCATCGAGCCGGTGCCGTCACCGTCGGGCCGGCGGTGGCTGGTGAGCAGGACCCGCTGGGCCGCGGCCAGGGTCCGGGCCGCCTCGGCCAGCGCGAGGTCGGCTCCCGCGGTCACGCCGGCGGATCCTCGCCATCGGCCGGCGTCGCCCCGGGCGCGGGCTCGGCGGCGGCCCGGGCCCGGGCCTCGTCGTCGCGCACGATGTCGGTGAGCTGGCGGCCGATCTCGGCGCGGTCGTCGTGGAAGAAGCGCAGCTCCGGCGGCCGCGACAGGTTGAGCTGGCGCCCGGCCGGGCCGCGCAGGAAGCCGGCGGCGGCGGCCAGCCCGGCGAGGGCCTTGCCGGGATCCTGACCGAACACCGAGATGTACACCCGCGCGACGCTGAGGTCGGCGTTGCACTCGACCCGGGTGACGCCGATGAGGCCCTTGCCCTTCACCCGCGGATCGCGGACCTCGCGCTCGATGAGCGCGGCCAGCGCGACCCGCAGGCCCTCCTCCACCCGGTGCTGGCGAGCGCTCATGGCGCGCCTCCGTCCTCGCGCCAGGCCGCCGGGACCCAGCCGTCGTCGCCGGCGCCCGCGGTGGCCGCGGCCTTGTCGCCGGCGCCGGTCTGCTCGAGCGCCGCGGCCACCGCGACCGGATCGAGCGGCGCGGCCACGCCGTCGAAGGTCGTGATCTGGCGCTGCACGTCGATGACCTCGACGCCATCCTCGCGGCCGATGTAGCTCGCGACCTCGGCCAGCGCGCGCTCGACCCAGCCGCGATCGACGCTCGCCATCGCCCAGCCCAGCTCGACCCGCTGCCAGGCGTCGAGCGCGCCGACCTCGGCGAGGGTCACCTCGAAGCGCTCGCGGACCCGCGCCTTGAGCCGGCGCACCACCGCGCGCTTCTCCTTGAGCGAGTGGCTCGCGGTCACCATGGCGACGACCCGGGCGGCTCCGACGAACATCACCCGACCCTACCGCGAAGTCGTGGCGCGCGGCGACCACGCGACGGGGCGTGCCCCGCCATGGCGATCGATCGCGCGCCGTCGCCGCGGCCGCGCCGGACGGGCGTCAGAGCTGCGCGGCCTCTTCGATGACGTCGTACGCCTCGATGATGTCGCCCTGCTTGAGCTCGTTGTAGCCGGCGATCTGCACGCCGCACTCGTAGCCGTTGGAGACCTCGGCGGCGTCGTCCTTGAAGCGGCGCAGGCTGGCGACCCGGCCCTCGTAGACCTGGACCGCGTCGCGGATGAGCCGCAGGTGCGCCTTGCGGGTGATCTTGCCGCTGGTGACCATGCAGCCGGCGATGGTGCCGATCTTGGGGATGTTGAAGGTCTCGCGGACCTCCGCGGTGCCCATCGCCACCTCGCGCTTGATCGGCGCGAGCAGGCCGGCCATCGCCGCCTTCACGTCGTCGAGGGCCTCGTAGATGATGTCGTAGAGGCGGATCTCGACCTCTTCCTGCTCGGCGAGGCGGGCGCTCTTGCCCGCCGGCCGCACGTGGAAGCCGACGATGATCGCGCCGCCGGCCTTGGCCAGGTTGACGTCGCTCTCGGTGATGCCGCCGACGCCGGCGCTGATGACGTTGACCTTGACCTTGTCGGTCGACTGCTTGATGAGCGAGGCCTTGAGCGCCTCGGCCGAGCCCTGCACGTCGGCCTTGAGCACGATCTTGAGCTCCTTGCCGGTGTCGGCGAAGCGCTCGAGCATGCCCTCGAGGGAGACCTTCGCCGACGAGTTGAGCTCGCGCTTGCGCCACTGCTGGCGGCGGTGCTCGACGACCTGCTTGGCCGCCTTGTCGTCCTCGGCGGCGTTGACGGCGTCGCCCGCCTCGGGCACGCCGTCGAGGCCGAGCAGCTCGATCGGGGTCGACGGTCCGGCCACCTCGACGTTCTGGCCGCGGTCGTCGAGCATCGCCCGGACCTTGCCGAGCGTGCGCCCGGCGACGACCATGTCGCCGACCTTGAGCGTGCCCTCCTGGATGAGGACGGTCGCCATCGGCCCGCGCGCGCGATCGAGGCGCGCCTCGATGACCACGCCGGCGGCCGGCTTGTCGGGGTTGGCCTTGAGCTCGAGGACCTCGGCGGTGACCGCGATCTGCTCGAGCAGCTTGTCGATGTTCTCGCCCTTGAGCGCCGAGACGTTGACGTAGATGGTCTCGCCGCCCCACTCCTCGGGGATGAGGCCGTGATCGGCGAGCTGCTGCCGCACCCGGTCGGGCTGGGCTTCGGGCACGTCGATCTTGTTGACGGCGACGATGATCTGGACCTTCGCGTCCTTGGCGTGGGCCAGGGCCTCGAGGGTCTGCGGCATCACGCCGTCGTTGGCGGCGACCACCAGGACGACGATGTCGGTGGCCTGGGCGCCGCGCGCGCGCATCTCGGTGAACGCGGCGTGGCCCGGGGTGTCGAGGAAGACGATGTCGCCGTGGCCGGGGGCCTCGACCTTGTACGCCGCGACGTGCTGGGTGATGCCACCCGCCTCGCCGGCGGCGACCCGCGACTTGCGGATCTGATCGAGCAGCGAGGTCTTGCCGTGGTCGACGTGACCCATGACGGTGACCACCGGGGCCCGGACCTCGAGCTTGTCGGCGTCGTCGCCCTTGGCGGCGAAGATGTCCTCCTCCTTGAAGGCGACGTTCTGCACCTCGTAGCCGAACTCCGACGCCAGGATCTGCGCGGTGTCGAAGTCGATCGAGGCGTTGATGGTCACGCCGGTCATGCCCATGCCCCACAGGCGCTTGAGCACGTCGGTGGCCTTGGTGCCCATGCCGCGGGCGAGGTCACCGATCTGGATGGTGTCCTCGATGCGGATGACGCGCTTGTGCTCGGCCGGGGTGGTGAGGAGGGTCTGCTTGCCCTTCTTGCCCAGCGGCAGCTTCTTGCGGCCGAAGTCGCGCATGCCCGGCTTGCCGCCGGGGCCGCCGCCCATGCCCGGGCGGCTCTGGTTGGCGAACCGACCGCGGATGCCGGCGGGCCCACCCGGCGGCGGCGCGCCGGTGGTGGGACGACCGCCGGGACCACGCTCGGTGATCTTGATGCGCGGCGGCAGGCTGATGATGGTGCCGACCGCCGGGCGACCCGGCACGCTCGGCGGCTCCGGCGCCGGCGGCGCCGCCTCCACCGGCGCGGCGGGGCCGGGCGCTCGGCCGCGCGCGCGCGCGCGCGGCGCGAGCTCGGCCTCGAACCGGGCCCGCGGGGTCTCGGGCTCGCCGGCTCCTCCACCACCAGGGCCGGAGCCGGCGCGGCGTCGGCGCCGGCGTCGGGCCGGAGCGAGGTCATGCCCTCGGGCCGCTGCACGACCACCAAGGCCCGGCGACGATGACGCGCGAGCGGGTCGGCCTGGCCGGCTCGGCCGCGACCGGCTCGGCGGCCAGCGCCGCGGCGACCGGCGCCGGGGCGGCAGGCGGCTGGCTCGACGGCGCGCGCGGAGCCTCGGCGGCGACCGAGGCCGGCGTCGGCGCCGGGCGGGGCCGGCGCCGCGGCGGGCACCTCGGCCGGCGGCGCCTCGACCACCGCGGCCGCGCGACGACGCACGACCGGGGCCGGGGCCGGCGCGACCGCCGGGGTCACGGCAGGCTCGGCGTCATCGGACTTTGCTGGAGCGCCGGCCTGTACGGTGCCGCCGAGCGCCTTGGTCTCCACCGGCTTGTCGCCGCCGCGATCCTTCTCGAGGGAGCGCTTGATGCGATCGACGTCGTCGGCCGCGAGCGAGGACATGTGGTTGTTCACCTCGAGTCCGAGGCGCGGATCTTGGCGAGCAGGTCCTTGTTGGGGATGCCCACCTCTTTGGCAATCTCGTACACGCGCATCGTGGGTTCCAGGCTCCGGGGATCGTCGGTGGGACGGTAGGGTGAGGAAGGAGAGAGACGGCGGCGGTGCGCGGCGCTAGCTCGACACCTCGGCCAGCCAGGTCATCACCCGCTGGCGCAGCTTGGCGAGGTCGCTCATGTCGATGCCGGTGACGTTGGCCACCTGATCGATCGGGGTCTTGATGAGGTCCTCGGGCGAGTGGACGTTGGCCGACTTGAGGATCGGCAGGATCTCCTCGTCGATGCCGCCGATCTCGAGGAGCTGGGCCTCGCCCGAGAGCGCCGAGCGGCGCTCGGCCTCGCGGCGCATCTCGTCCTTGCGGCGGGTCGCGCCGGCGAGGTACTCGGCCGCGCCCTCGATGACCTTCTGCGCGCCCTCGACGCCGCCGACGCCGGGCACGCCGGCCAGCTCCTCGACGTGGCCGCGGGCCAGCTCGGTGACCGAGCGCCAGCCGAGCTTGAACAGGGTCTCGGCCAGCTCCGGGCTGATGCCGGCGATGGCGCCGATCTGCTCCTTCGCGCGCCGCTCGAGCTCGTAGATCTTCGACTCGGAGTGGATGTCGATGCGCCAGCCGGTAGGCGCCTGGCCAGCCGCACGTTCTGGCCCTTGCGGCCGATGGCGAGCGAGAGCCGATCGTCGGCGACGATGAGCTCCATCCGGTGGCCCTCGGCGTCGATGATCACGCGCGACACCTCGGCCGGCGCGATCGCGTTGCGCACACGAACCGAGCAGGTCGTCGTCGTAAGCGATGTCCGATCTTCTCGCCGCGCGGCTCCTGCACGACCGAGTGGACCCGCCCAGGCCTTCATGCCGACGCAGGCGCCGACCGGGTCGACGTCGCGATCGCGCGACGGCGCGCGATCTTGGCGCGGGCGCCAGGCTCGCGCGCCGACGACTCGATGCGGACGATCTTCTCCGAAGATCTCGGGGACCTCCTGCTCGAAGAGCTTCTCGAGCAGGCCCTTGTGGGTGCGCGACAGGATGATCTGCGGGCCGCGGGCGGCGCGATCGATGTCGAGGCAGTAGGCCTTGATGCTGTCGCCGACTGCGGAACGACTCCCGCGGCACCTGCTCGCGCATCGGCAGCACCGCCTCGGCCTTGCCGAGGTCGACCACAGAGGCGCCGCGCTCGAACCGGCGGATGGTGCCGGTGACGATCTCGCCCTTGCGGTCCTTGTACTCGTTGTACACGTTGTCGCGCTCGGCCTCGCGGACGCGCTGGAAGATGACCTGCTTGGCGGTCTGCGCGGCGATGCGCCCGAAGTTCTTGTGCGCGGCCTTCAGATCGATGAGGTTGCCGAACTTCTCGTCCTGCTCGCTGGCGCGCTCGGCGTCCTCGACCCGGTAGAACACCTGGAACAGGAGCTCGTCGCCGAGGTCGGCCTCGAGGCCGACGCGGGTGGCGTCCTCGACGGTGATCTCGCGGCCCTCGATGGCGTCGTCCTCGACGACGTTGATGATGAGGAAGAGGTCGACGGAACCCGTCTCCGGGTTGTACTTGGCCTCCATGTCGCGGTTCTCGCCGAACTGGCGCTTGGCCGCGAGGTGAGGATCGCCTGCTCGAGCGCGCCGATGATCCTGCGACATTCGATGTTCTTGTCACGGCGGACCTGATCCAGGACCATGTCGAGTTTGGCTTCCATCGGGGCGTTCCTTGTTGGCGGCGTGAGCTGCGGTTCGGTTGGAGGAGCAGGAAAAACGTGGGGCTATCCGCGGGCGCGGGAGCCGGGCTTGCCGGGCCTGGCCGGCGCGTCGGGCGTGCGCGGGGCGCGGCCGCTGCCGCCGCGCATGACCGCGTCCCAGTCGGGCACGATCTTGGCGGCGTCGATGTCGGCCAGCGGCAGGCGATAGGTGCGACCGTCGACGTCGATGAGCACGACCGGGCCGGCGGCCTCGCTCGGGCCCGGCTCGACCCCGCGCAGGATGCCGCGGAAGTTGCGGCGCTCGCCGGCCGGACCGGCGGCCTCGCCGACGAGCGGCACCGCGAGCTGGATCTTGGCCTCGGCGCCGGCGAAGCGGACGAAGTGCGCCTCGGTGCGCAGGGGGCGATCGATGCCGGGCGACGACACCTCGAGGGCGTAGGCCCCGGGGATGGGGTCCTCGACGTCGAGCAGCGCCGACAGCTCGCGCGACATCTGCTCGCAGGCCGCGAGGTCGACCCGATCGGTGGGCACCGCCTCGACCGGCGCGTCGTCGGCCAGCGGCCGATCGATGCACACCCGGAGCACCCACCCGCCGTGCTCCATCACGAAGCGCACGTCGACCAGCTCGTAGCCCGCGTGGTTGCACGCAGGCTCGATGATCGAGATGACCTTGGCGACGGTGGGGTTGGAGCGACTCACGGGCGATGAGGTCGTGTGGCGGCGAGAAAGCGTGGGAAGCACCCGGGCCCAAAAAAAAAGGTGGGCTGAAGCCCACCCCTTTCGGAGCCAAAGCGGGTGTCAGGTACCACCACCGTCGTCGCTCGGCAAGCCATATCGGCCGACAGACCGCCGCCTGGGGCACCAAGGCTGGGCGCGGGGACACCGAAGGACATATATATCCGGGCCTTGCAGCGCTCCACGCCCGGCCCCGGGGGCCGATCGCCGGCCCTGCCGGCGCCGTGGTAGGCATCCCCATGCCCCAGCCCTGGTCGCTCCCCACCGCCGCCATCCAGCTGTGCGCCACCGACGACCTGTCCGCCAACCTCGCCACGACCCGGCGCGAGGTCGAGGCTGCCGCCGCCGCCGGCGCCCGCCTGGTGGTGCTGCCCGAGTGCTTCGCGTTCCTGGGCCGCCGCGAGGGCGACAAGCTGGCCATCGCCGAGGACGTCGACGCCACGCCACGCGGCCCGATCATGGCGACCCTGGGAGACCTCGCCCTTCGCCACCGCCTGTGGATCGTCGGCGGCGGCATCGCCGAGCGCATCCCCGGCGACGAGCGCCGCGCCTACAACACCGCCGTGGTGGTCGGCCCCGACGGCGGCCTGCGCGCGCGCTACCGCAAGATCCACCTGTTCGACGTCGACATCCCCGGCGGCGCCCAGCTGCGCGAGTCCGACGGCACCCGCGCCGGCGACGAGCTGGTGGTGGTCGACGTCGACGGGGTCAAGGTCGGCCTGACCATCTGCTACGACGTGCGGTTCCCGGAGCTGTACCGCCGACTCACCCTCGAGCTCGGCGCCGAGGTGGTGGTGGTGCCCGCCGCCTTCACCGCCCACACCGGCCGGGCCCACTGGCACACGCTGCTGCGGGCGCGGGCCATCGAGGATCAGGCGTGGATCGTCGCCGCCGCCCAGTGGGGCTGGCACAACGACAAGCGCGAGTCGTTCGGGCACTCGCTGGTGGTCGACCCCTGGGGCGAGATCGTCGGCGAGCTCGCCGAGGGCGACGGCGCGGTGGTCGCGACCCTGTCCGGCGAGGCGGTCGCGCGGACCCGGACTCAGATGCCGTGCGGCCAGCACGCGTCGCTGTGGCGACGCGAGCGCGAGTGAGCTACCACCCCGTCCGTGGCCCGCTCCGCTCGTGATCCCGACGTTCCCCGGCTGCCGCGCGGTCGCGGCGGCTGGCTGCGCGGCCCCCAGCTCATCCAGGTGGCGGCCACCGCCGCGCTGCTGGTCGCGGTGGTGGTGATGCGCAAGCCGTGCGCCGAGGCCACCGGCCGGTTCGTCGCCGGCTTCGACGATCCCGACGCGCGCCCGGCCGAGTCGCCGCTGCCGTCGCCCGAGGAGTTCCCGCCGCTCGATCCGGCGCGCGCCCCGGCCGCGCTCGGCGGCGGCCAGCTCATCGACCTCGCCGGCAAGAGCGAGGCGGAGATCGCGGCGGCCATCGCCGCCGCGCGCGCCGCGGCGAGCGGCAGCGCGTCGGGCAGCGGCAGCGCGTCGGGCAGCAACTCGGCCAGCGCCGACGGCGACTCGGCCAGCGACTGACGTCGCTACGCGCTCGGCGCCAGCGCCGTGATCTCGAGCTCGACCCGGGCGCGGCCGCGGAACACGCTCACCCGCGGGCCGCACACCACGTCGACCCGGGCGTCGACCGCCGGCGCCTGCTCGCCGAGGCCGAAGCCGATGGCGTCGAGCTCGCGGCCGTGGCCACCGTCGAGGAGCAGCTTGAGGTGCGAGCCGTCGCCGACCCGACGGCTGGCGAGCACGCGCACGCCGCGGGCGAGCAGCTGCAGCGGCGGGTTGTCCTGTCCGAACGGGCCCAGCGCCGCGAGCTCGCCGCACAGGCGCTCGTCGACCTCCGCCAGATCGAGCTCGGCGTCGGCCGCGCGACCGCGCTGGATGGGGCCGCTGCCCGCCGCCAGCCGGGTGACCTGCTCGGCGACCGCGCCGTCGAGGGCGGCGGTGAGCTCCGGCAGCTTCTCGGCGCGCACGGTGAGGCCGGCGGCGGCGGCGTGGCCGCCGAAGCGCTCGAGCAGCGGCGCCGCCGCGGCCAGCGCCTGGTACAGGTCGACCCCGCCGCACGTGCGCGCCGAGCCGCGCGCGACCCCGGTGGTCTCGTCGACGGCGATCACGAACGCCGGCCGCCCGTGGGCCTCGACCAGCTTGGCGGCGACGATGCCGACGACGCCGGCGCCCCAGCCCGCGCCGGCAGCGACCACGCAGGCGCCGACCTGCGCGGTGGCCATGGCCTCGGCGACGACCACGTCCTGCGCCGCGCGCCGGGCCAGGTTGGCCTGCTCGAGCGCGGCGGCGCAGCGCCCGGCGTCGGCGTCGCTGGCGAGCAGGAGCTCGAGCGCCGGCAACGCGGCGCCGAGGCGCCCGGGCGCGTTGAGTCGCGGCCCGAGCTTCCACGCGATGGTGCGCGCGTCGACCGGCTGATCGGCGCCGACCCCGGCGATCTCGAGCAGCGCCGCCAGCCCCGGGCGGGCGCGCGCGCCGAGGCGGGCCAGGCCGAGCGCGGTGAGGATGCGGTTCTCCTCGCGCAGCGGCACCAGATCCGCGACCGTGCCGAGGGCGACGAGATCGAGCAGCTCGCGCGGATCCGGCTCCGGCCGGCCGCGGAAGTGGCCGGCGTCGCGGAGCTGGGTGCGCAGCGCGCACACCACGTAAAACGCCAGGCCCACCGAGGCCATGCCGCGGAAGGGGAACGCCGAGTCGGCGCGCAGCGGGTTCACCAGGGCCAGCGCCGGGTGCGCAGGGCCACCCTCGGCGGGGACCGTGTGGTGATCGATGACGATGACGTCGACGCCGTGGGCCCGGGCCGCCTCGATCGAGGCGACGTCGCTGGTGCCGCAGTCGCCGGTGACCACCAGGGTGCAGCCGCGGGCGACGAAGTCGGTGACCGCCGCCTGCGAGAAGCCGTACCCGGCGTCGCGGCTGGCGACCGCGACCTCGACCGGGCGCCGACCGCGCGCAGATACGAGGTGAGCACCGCCGCCGTGGTGACGCCGTCGACGTCGTAGTCGCCGAACACCCCCACCCGCTCGCCGGCGACGACCGCGCGGGCCAGTCGCGCCACCGCGTCGGCCAGGCCGGCGATGGCGGCCGGGCCGTCGGGGCGGCGCAGGCCCAGGCGCGGCTCGAGGAAGGCGCGGGCGGCGCCACCGTCGACGAGGCCGCGCGCCAGCAGGCAGCGCGCGGTCACCGGGGCCACGCCGAGCTCGCGCGCGAGGCGCACCGCCGCCGCGTCGTCGATCGGGGTGGCGCCGGCGGTCAGCACGGCGCGGATCCTACGCTCGCCGTCTGACACGCCGACGGCCGCGCGAGATCTCGCCGGCGTGGCGCGTCCGGGCCCCGGACGGGGCTACGGCTCGGCCGCGACCTCGGCCGCGCGCAGCGACCGATTCCCGGTCGGCGCGCCCGAGTACCACTTCTTGCTGATCCACACGAACACCGGCGCCGACAGGAAGATGGTCGACGCGGCGCCGACGATGACGCCCACGTTGAGCACGAACGCGAAGTTGCGCAGCAGGCCATCGCCGAAGATGTTCATCATCAGGGTCACGGCGAACACGAACACCGAGGTGAGGATCGAGCGGCCGAGCACCTCGTTGAGCGAGATGTTGACGATGCGCTCGATCTTCATGTCCTTGTACATCGGCAGCGCCATGTTCTCGCGGATGCGGTCGAACACGATCGCGGTGTCGTTCACCGAGTAGCCGACCACCGTGAGCAGCGCGGCCATCGTCGACAGCGACACCGGGGTCCAGGTCACGGCCAACACGCCGACGACGATCACCGCGTCGTGGAGCGTGGCCTTGATGGCGCCCGGGGCGTACCGGATGTCGAACCGGAACACCAGGTACAGCATGATGAGGCCCATCGCGTAGATGATCGCCTTGAGGCCGTCGTAGAAGAGGCTCGCCGGCCTTGGCGCTCACCACGTAGGACTGTGCGGTCTTGAAATCCGCGTCGGGGAACGCCGCCTCGAGCAGGCGCTCGTACTCACGGTCGAGGCCCCACACCGAGAACGTCATCGCGTACTCCTCGGTGGTCGGATCGAGCGACTGGTTGAGCTCGGCGGTGGCCTCGTCGAGCGGCTTGGCCTCGAGCCCGGCGCCGGTGAACACCTGGGCGACCTCGGCCTCGGTGATCGCCTTCTTGGCCCGCAGGTAGAGCGTGTCGCCCGACCAGCGGCTGCTGACGATCTCACGGTCGGCGAAGGTGGTGCGCAGCGCGCCCTCGATCTGCGCGGCGCGCTCGGCGCCGACCGCGCCGAAGTTCGCGGTGCGGATCACCACGCCCGACACCTCGCGCTCGCCGTTGCCGGCGCGCTCGGTCCAGGTCATGTCCGACACCTCGTCGTCGCCCTTGCCGGCGTTCCCGAGCGCGGTGCGGATCTCACCGGTGCGCAGCACCTTGGCCTCGCCGGTCGCCTTGTCGTGGGCGGCCATCACCACCTCGGTGCCGCCGGTGAAGTCGATGGTCCAGTTCAGGAGCGAGCCGCGAACCTCGTAGTTCACGAACATCGCGATGATGCTGGCCGCGAGCACCAGCATCGAGACGATGTTGACCGGGCGCGAGATGCCCATGAAGTCGAACTTCGACCCCGGGGGGATCAGGAACCGGAACTTCTTGTGCTTGTTGCCGTCGTCCGCCATGGCGTCCCCGTCAGATCGAGACCGGGCGGTTCCCGCGCCGGATGAAGTTCAGGTAGTGGTCGTAGAGCACCCGGGTGCACCAGATGTTGGCGAGCAGCGCCGTGATGTTGCCGATGATGAGGGTCACCGCGAACCCCGTGATCGGGCCGCTGCCGTAGGCGTAGAGCACCAGGCCGCCGGCCATGGTCGTCAGCTGGCCGTCGAGGATGGCGCCGAGTGCGCGCGAGAAGCCGGTGTCGACGGCGCCGCGCACCGACTTGCCCTTCTCGAGCTCCTCGCGGATGCGCTCGAAGATGATGATGTTGCCGTCGACCGACATGCCGAACGTGAGCACGATGCCGGCGATGCCGGGCAACGTGAGCGTGGCGTCGATCAGCACCATCGCGGTCATCTGCAGGAGCACGTTGAGCGTCAGCGTGATGAGCGCCAGCGCGCCCGACACCCGGTAGATGCCGACCATGACGATCACGACCAGCACGATGCCGAGGATGAAGGCGGTCTGCGCCTTGTCCACGGCGTCGCGCCCCAGGCTCGGGCCGACCGTCGAGGCCGACTCCTCGCGCAGCGGCGCCGGCAGCGAGCCGGTCTTGAGCACGGCGACCAGGTCGGCGGCCTCGGCCTCCTGGACGTCGGCGTTGCCGCCGCCCATCGAGATCTGGGCGCTGCCGCCGCGGATGGCGCCGTTGATGATCGGCGCCGACTTGACCTTGTCGTCGAGGATGGTCGCGAACTTGCGGCCGACGTTCTGCGCGGTGAGGTCGCCGAAGACCCGGCCGCCGTAGCGGTTGAACTGCACCGTCACCACCGGCCGGTAGGTGTTGGGGTCGTAGGTCGCGGCCGCGTCCGAGATCGCCGAGCCCGACAGCCGGACCGCGCGATCGACGAAGTAGGTGCGCCAGTACGGCTCGCCGCCGACCGCCTCGCGATCGACGTACTCGTACGCGAGCTGGCGATCGTCGGGCAGCTTGAACTTGGGGTCCTCGGCGGCCAGCGCCGCGACGTAGCGCTCGATGAGGTAGCGGCCGGTGAGCTCGCACATCATCTTGCCGTCGGACTGGACCTTGTCGGCCGAGTAGCAGCCCAGGTGGCGCGCGAGCTCGACGTCGACCGCCTCCTGCCGGTTGGCGGCGCGCAGGTAGTAGTCGGTGCGGTTACCGCCGCCGCCCTCGGGGTCCACAGATCCTCGTCGGCGCGGATGCCCACCGCCGCGGCGGCCGGGTCGGTGGCGGTGCCGGCGTCGTCGCCGCGGCCGCGCTTGACGCCGACCTTGCTGTAGAGCTGGACCATCCACGGGTCGTTCTCGATGACCAGCTTGAACTCGAGCTTGGCCGTGCGGGCGATGATGTCCTTGACCGCCTGGATGCGACCCTGATCGAGGCCGGGCAGCTCGACGATGATGTCGTCGCCCTTCTCGACCACGGTCGACTCGGCGACGCCCTTCTCGTCGATGCGCTCGCGGATGGTGTTGACCGCGTTGCGCAGCGCGGCGCGCTTGACGCCCTCGGCGTAGGTGCTCGAGACCCGCACGCAGATGGCGCCCGCCGGATCGTCCTTGCCGCAGCCACGATCGGCGAGCACGTCGCCGTAGTCGGACTTGAGCAGCGCCGCGATCTCGGCGCGCCTGGCGGCATCCTCGATGACGACCGTCACCGCCCCCAGCGGCGTCGACGGGGTCGACACCGTGCCGGTGATGCCGTCGGCCTCGAACTTGGACTCGAGGTCACGCTTGACCTCGAAGGCCTTGTCGTCGACCGCCTTGCCCAGGTCGATGCCGTAGACGATGCGCAGGCCGCCCTGGAGGTCGAGCCCGAGGTTGACCTTCTGATGGAAGAACCGCGTGAACCAGGTCGGCAGCGACCCCGACGGGGCCACGCTCGGCAGAATGGTCGCGACGCAGAAGCCGATGAGCAGCAGCAGCCCGAGGGTCCGCCACTTGAGATTGCGTTCCATGAAGACGTTCCTCGAGATCACCGCGCGTGGCGGGCGGCGGAACGTATGCGGGTTCCGCCTCGATGGCCAGCGGAGGCCGGCCAGATCGAAAGGGAGGCACCGGCTCGCGCCGGGCCCCGGAGATCAGGCCGCGCGGGCCGGCTGGACCGCGTGGTCGCGGGCCTCGCCGCTCCACTTGCCGTCGACGTAGGCGCGCGGGATGCGGACCCGGACCTTCTCCTGCAGCTCGACGACGAGGACGTCGTCGACCACGCCGGTGATCTTCCCGATCACGCCGCCGCGGGTGATGATCTCGTCGCCCTTGCCGAGCTTGGCCAGCATGGCGGCGTGCTCGCGCTGCTTCTTCACCTGCGGACGGATCAGGATGAAGTAGAAGATTCCGAACATCGCGACCATCATGATGATGGGCTGCAGAGCGGCCATGTGCTGACTCCTGGGCGTGGGGGGAAAACCTTCGCGTCCGACCGGCGCGGCCCCGGTGACGTCACCGAAGTCCGCGAAAGCCGGGCCGACAGTCGCGCTGAAGTAGCACCGGCCCCACGAGGGGTCAAGCCAGGACTTTGGGCAGGATCACCCCTGGCTGCGGCGAAGTGTCCCGGCGTCGGCCCGCGCGCACGCACGGGTCGGCCACCGCCGGTGCGGGCGGGGACGGCCCTGGATCTGGCGGCGCAGCCCGCGCCCCAAGCCTGACCGGACACCCCGAAACCAGGCGACCCGGCCGGCTCGCGCACCTGCGAGCCATGGCCGGGCCGTGGACGTCCCTGCCCGGCCGGGGCGGGAGCGCTGGTTACTGCGCCGAGCCCGAGGCCGACACCGAGGCAGAGACCTCGACGCTGACCGAGACCGACGCGTTGATCGAGGCCACCGCCTCGCCGACCGCGTCGGCGGCGACGCCCAGGCAGGCCGCGGCCTTGACCCCGGCGTCCGCCAGGCTGCTCACCGCGCCCTGGGCGGCGGTGGCGAAGTTCTCCACCGAGCCCAGCGCGAAGGCCGCCCGGGTCTGGATGGCGACCAGCGCCGGGTAGTTGGCGATGAGGCTGGTGACCAGCGCGTCGACCCGGGCCTGGGCGGTCGGGTCGCCGACGTCGACGCCCACCACGGTGACCTCCGGCAGCGTGCACGAACCGGAGGCGTTGGCCTGCAGGTCACACGCGGCCTTGCAGTCGGCGTCGGCGGTCACGTCGGCGGAGCCGTTGCACTCCGCCTCCCAGGTCGCGTCGCACTCGCCGTAGCACTCGCCCTCGCAGGTGGCGGTGGCGGTGGCGGTGCAGGTGCCCTCGCAGGTGCCCTGGCACACGGCGTCGCACGAGCCGGTGCAGGTGCCCGAGCAGGTCCCCACGCAGTTGCCGGCGGCGTCGGTCGCCGAGCAGGTGCCCTCGCAGGTGCCGGTGCAGGTGCCGGTGCAGGTGCCGGTGCACTCGCCGCTGCACGCCGCCATGCAGGCCACGCTGCCCTCGACGGCGCAGGTGCCGGTGCAGGCGCCGCTGCAGCTGCCGTGCAGCTCGCCGTCGCAGGTCACCTCGGCCATGCCCTCGATGGTCACGTCGCACTCGCCGGCGCAGGTGGCGGCGACGTCGAGGTCGACGGTGCACTGCGCGGGCGTGATGAGCAGGCCGAGCGCGACCCCGTTCGGCAGGGTGGCGATGATGGCGTCGATCTCCTCCGCGACCCGGCCGCACGCCGCCGACACCGCCAGCTCACCGGCGGCCGGGGCCAGCTCGCTGGCGGGGATGCCGAGGTCCGTCGCGATCGCGGTGCAGGCGCCGAGCGCGTCGGCGGCGATGTCCTCGCTGGCGCCGTAGAGCTCGGCCGACGCCCGCAGGAACGCCTCGACCTTGAGCGCCGGGCCGTCGCTGCCGAAGTCACCGACGGTGCCGCTGGCGGCGACGAAGCCGTTGCCGCACACGCCGCTGACCGGATCATCTCCGGGACAGCCAGCGAACAGGAGGGTGGACGCGAGCGCGACGGCGACGTGCTTCATGTCGCGCAGCATACGAGAGGTCGGCCGCGCCGGGCCCGCCGGCGGCCATGATCGACGTCACGCCGCGATCGCGGTCACGCCGGCGCCGGCGTGCCCTCGGCGAGATGCGCTCGCAGCGCGGCGACGTGGCGCGTAGAAGGTCAGGTTGTGCAAGGTTTGTGGCGCGCGTAGAGGATCCCTTGGCCATGCAGGTGCTGGCGCAGGTACGAGGCGCGACGCGGTCTGGCAGGTGAAGCACGGGCACGCCGGATCGAGCGGGCCCTGATCGAGCTTGAAGCTATGCCGGAGATGACGACCCGCCCGGTCGACGTGAACAGGTTGCCGTTGCGGGCGTTGCGGGTCGGCATCACGCAGTCGAACATGTCGACCCCAAGGCGATGCCGCGTCGAGATCGGCCGGGGTGCCGACGCCCATCAGGTAGCGCGGGCGCTCCGCCGGCAAGCTCGTGGGCGAACTCGTCGAGCACCCGGTACATGTCGGGGATGGGCTTCGCCGACCGACAGCCCGCCGATGGCGTGCCGTCGAAGTCGAGCGACGATCTCGGCGGCGTGGCGCCGCGCCGACGACGCCGCCCTGGACGATGCCGAACAGCGCCTGCCCCGCTGGCCGCTCGACCTCGGCGACAGCGCGCGCCGCCCACGCGGTGGTCCGGCGCAACGCCAGATCCTGGACCTCGGCTGGCGGTCGCCTGGCGGACACTGGTCGAAGCGACATCGCGATGTCGGCGCCGAGCACGCCCTGGATGTGCATCGACACCTCGGCGGTGAGCCGGTGAAGTGAGCCGTCGATGGGCCTGAACGTCACGCCGTCGTCGTCGATCTGGTTGATGCCGCCGAGGGAGAACACTGGAACCCGCCGCTGTCGGTGAGCATCGCGCGGTCCCAGCCGGCGAACCGGTGCAGCTCGCCGGCGGCGCCGATGACCTCGAGGCCGGGCCGCAGTACAGGTGGTATGTGCCGCCGAGGATGGCGATGCGTGGGCGTCGATGGGCGGCGCGGCCAGCTCGGCGGCGGTCATCGCCTTGACCGTGCCGGCGGTGCCGACCGGCATGAACAACGTCTCGAGCGGGACCGTGCGTGTGCAGGACGCCGGCGCGGGCGTGCCCCATGCGGCCACAGAGCCCGAAGGCGAAGCCCGGGGTCGGCAGCTCGTACCTCATGCGCTGGCCCACCACCATCGCATCGCCATAGCTGAAGAAGCGATAGCCGGCGGCCACCGCGTGGCGGTACGCCGCCAGCGTACGCTCGGTGCCGGCGAAGGCGCACACCAGCATGAGCAAGGTCGACTCCGGCAGGTGGAAGCTGGTGACCAGGGAGGTCGACCACCTGGCACCGGGTCGGGCCGCCCGGGTAGATGAACAGGTCGGTCGAGCCGGCGCCGGCGGCGACCGCCTGCGGCCGGCGTGGCGGCGGCCTCGAGGGTGCGCACCACCGTGTGGTGCCGATGGCGACCACCGGGCGGCCGCTGGCGATGAGCGAGCGGCGGCAGCCGCCGCACCTGGTGAGCCGGTGCATCCGGTGCTCGCGCAGATCGAGCGTGCAAGGGCAAAGAAGGCGCCGAGGCCGACGCAGCGTGACCGTCGCCATGGTCAGCCCGCGCGGCTCGAGGAGCGCCGACACCAGCGCCGGCGTCAGGTGCAGCCCGGCGGTGGGCTGCCACCGCGCCGGCGTGGCGCGCGAAGATGGTCTGGTAGCGTCGCGATCGGAAGCCTCCACCGGGCGCTCGATGTACGGCGGCAGCGGCAGCTCGCCGGAGCCTCGAGCAGTGCCAGCGCGCTCGCCGGGCACCTCGACGGCGATGGCAGTCGCCTGATCGCCAGGGTCGCGCGCGCGCACGACCCGCAGGACGTGCGGCCCGACGCGCGCAGCGGATCGCCGACCTTGAGCTTGCCCCGGGCCAGGCATCGCCACGCGCTGCCTCGGGCTCGACGAACAGCAGCTCGACGGCGCCGCTGCGGCGCGTTGGGCCATGACCCGGGCCGGGATGACCCGGGTGTCGTTGACCACCACCACGCCGCCGGCGCGCGCCGGGCCAGCACCTCGGCGAGGTCGGTGATCTGGCGTGATCGCAGGTGGCGTCGCCGTCGACCTCGAGCAGGCGGGACGGCGCCGTCGCGGCGCGCCGTCGGCGTTCAGCGATCTGCCTCGAGTGGCAGCTTCGAAGGTGAAGGAGCGGGCGCTGCACGGGCCTGCGCGTGTAGCCGAAATCGCGGCGGGTCGCCACCGGCCACGCCGGCGCACGACCGGCGCGCTGGTAGGCTCGACGCGATGCCCTGCGCCCTGTCCGTCGCCATCGCGCTGTCGCCCTCGCTGCCGCCTCCGCCCCGGCCCGCGCCCTGGTGGTGCTGCCGCGCAATGGTGGTGTCCGAGCAGGTCGACGTCGACGGCGACGGCGCCAGCGACGAGATCGCGCTGCTCGCCGATGGCCACCTGTCGATCCGGCTGTCGGCGGCCAGCGCGCCGTCCTCGATCGCGCTCGGCGGCGGCGTCCGGGCCGGCGCGCCGATCGCGCTCGGCGGCACCGGCCGCAACCGCGGATCGCGGTGACCGCGCACCGCCCCGACGCCAGCGAGGGCGTGCCCTGCGCCTGACCCTGGGCGCGCCCGGCAAGCCGACGCTGACGCCGACCATCGCCTGGCGCGGCGCCATCGGCGCGGTCGGCGTCGACGGCGAGTACGCGCGCGCGCTGAGCGCCACCCCGGCGGCCCCATCCTCGCTTCAGGTCCGCGCCGTCACCTGGTGCGACGCCGGGCCGATCACCTGTTCCCCGAGGTGGGACGCCAGCAGCCGAGCTGGCGGCGCCTGCGCGCCGAGGTCCGGGTCGATCCGGCGGCGCCGCGCCTGACCGCGGTGCCGGCGGTTGGCCGACACGCCGACCATGTCGGCGACCTACGCGCCCTGGCGGCGTCGTCGATGACCGGCGCCGCCGATGCCAGCGCGCTCACCCGCCGCGCGAGCTCGACGACGGCGACCCGACCACGGTGTGGCGCGAGGGCACCGGGCAGCGACGGCCGCGGCGGAGTTCGTGACGTTCACCGCGCGCCTGCAGCGGGTGGCGGCGCGCGCTGCGCATCGTACCCGGCGATCCGGGCGCGCCGCGCGCGAGCAACCGGCCGACCGTGGTCGCCGTGGTCGGACATGACGTATGCATTGGTCGAGCTGCCGGTGGCGCCGCCGGGTACGCCGCTGCTGGTGACCCTGCCGAAGCCGCTGGCCGGCTGCGTGAGCGTGCTGCCGCCGAGGCGGCGCCGGCGGCCGGCGCGCGCCCAGGCACTGGCACTACCAAGGATCGCCGACCTCGCGGTGCTCAGCGACATCGATCTGGCGCCCGGCGGCCTCCGAGCCGGCCCTGCTCGACCGCATCCTCGCCGACGGCGCCGACGGCTACGGCGCCGCCATGCAGCTCGGCAAGCGGCCGGGCGCGGTGGCGGCGGTGCGCGCGCGGCTCACCACCGAGGCGGATCCCGCCGACCGCCGGCGCCTCGGCCGGATCCTGCTGGCGATGCGCACGCCCGAGGCCGCCCTCGCCCTGGAGCCGGTGATCGGCGACCTCGCCGGCGACGACCTCGTCGCCGCGACCCGGCGCCTGCGCGAGACCGGCGACGACGGCACCGCGGCGCTCGCGCGCCTGGCCGCCGACACCAGGCTCGGCGACGACACCCGCATCGCGGTGATCCGGCAGCTCGTCGAGCTGTCGTCGCCGGCGTCGACCCTCGCGCTGCTCGACGCCGCGGTGGCGGCGCCGGCGCCGGCGGTCGCCGACGCCCTGGCCCGGGCCCTCACCGGGCGGCCGCTGCCGCGCCTGCTCGAGGCCGCGGCCACGGCGCCCACCGCGCCGGTGCTGTGGCGCGCGATCACCACGGCCGCCGCCCGCGCCGCAGCCGACGAGCGCGCCCGGGCGATCGCGGCGATGATCGTCGCCCTCGACGCCGTCGGCGACTTCATCGTCGAGGGCACCCTGGCGCGCGGCCTCGCGACCCTCGGCGACGGCGACACGCTCACGCGCCTCGACGCGTGGCTCGCCGCGCGCCCGCCCGGCGCGCGGACCATCGCCCTGCGCACGGTGGCGGCGCGCGCCCTCGGCGACAACCCGAGCGCGCCGGCCCTCGAGCACCTGGCCCGGGCCGCGCGCGACGCCGACGCCGGCGTGCGCCTGGCCGCCCTCGCCGGCCTCGATCGGCTGGCGCCTGCCGACGGCGCGGGGCCGGCGTGGACCAGCGCCGACGGCGCCGCGCGCCGGGCCGCCGCCGATCGCGCCATCGGCGAGCTCCTCACCGGTGACGAGGCGTGGCCCGAGATCCGGCGCGGCGCCGCCAGCGCGCTCGGCGCCCGCTGCGACGCACCGGATCCGGCGGCGCGCCTGGCCCAGGCGGTCGACCGCGATCCCGACGTGACCGTCGCCGGCGCCGCCCTGGCGTCGCTGGTGCAGTGCCGCGCCGACGGCGTCGCCCGCCGGCTCATCGACGTCGCCGCCGACGGCGAGCGGGCGCTGCCGCTGCGGGTGCGCGCCCTCGAGCTGGTGCCGGCGCTCGGCGACCGCGCGGTGGTGCTGCCATCGTTGCTCGACCTCGTGCGCGGCTGGCGCCGGTCGGCCTTCGAGGCGCGGGCCGCCCGCGAGCTGGCCCGCCGCGGCCTCATCGCGCTGGGCCGCCTCGGCGGCGACGGCGTCGCCGACGAGCTCATCGCCGCGCTCGGCGACGGCGCCGCGCCCGAGATCGCCGCCGCCGCCGCCATCGGCCTGGGCGCGATGGGGCCGGCGTGCCCGGCGACCGCCGCGGCGCTGCTCGCGGATCTGTCGACGTCCGGATCGCCCGAGGTCGCCGCCGCGGCCCGCTCGGCGCTGCCGCGCTGCCGTGGGCAGTGACCGCGCTCAGCGCACCAGCTCGACGACGCCGACCGCGCGCGCCTCGACCCAGGCCACCAGCCGCGCCAGATCGCCGCGGGCGAGCGCGATGCAGCCGAGCGTCCAGTCGATCGCGGTGACCTCGGCGTCGGCGAGCTCGGCGCCGTCCGGCGGCCCGTGGATGCCGACGGCGCCGCCGGTGTAGCCGGCCCGGCGCTGCTCCGCGGTGGGATACCCGACGGGGATGAAGGTGCCGAAGCCGGAGCGCGACGCCCGCGGCGGCGCCAGCGGGTAGCGTCCGAGCGGGGTGCGCGCGTCGCCCTCGCGGGTCTTGCCGACGCCGCCCTGCCCCAGCGCGACCGCCATCGTCGCCACCGCGCGGCCGTCCTCGCACAGCCGCAGCACCCGCGCGGTGGTGTCGATGAGCACCAGCTCACCGTCGGGGCATGCCGCCGGCGCCCGCGCCGGCTGGCTCGCGCGCACCGGCGTCGACGACGCGGCGACCGGCACGGCGCCGCGGCCGCCCAGCTCCGTCGCGGGCGATGCAGGTGTGGCGCCCGACGCCGACGGCCGGGGGACCGGCGCGTCGGCGGCGCCGGCGCAGCCAGCGGCGAGCGCGAGCAGCATCGTCGGGAGCACGCGCCGCGGGGGCATGTGGCTACCGACGCGCGAGCGCGGCCGACGATCTGCTCACGATCGCGATGACTCGCACGCCGACGACGCCCGCAACCACGTCGACCACGACGACGTGATCGTGGCCGTGATCGTGAACGTGCTCGTGGACGCTCCCGTGGCCGTGGACCCTACCGAGAACGGGAACGCTCCCGTGAGCGTGGCCGCTCCCGTGGCCAACCTCTCGTGAGCAGCGTCCGGCCGGGCATCGTCGGCACCGTCGAAGCGCTGCAAGCTCGTCGAAGGCGGCGGTGGGGAGATGTAGCCCTCACCGGCTTCACCCCGCTCTGACTCTGCCTCCCCAGGAAATCAGTGGCACCCATGTGCCCGGTCAGAAGTGCCACCCATGTTCCCGCTTGCACCCGGCCCCCCCCCCCCCTGGGTGATTGCGTGCTTGGCGGCGCGGCGCCACCGACTTGCCGGAGGATTCCCACGCGAGATTGGCCACGGGAGCGGCCACGCTCACGGGAGCGTTCCCGTTCCCGATAGGGTCCACGGCCACGGGAGCGTCCACGTCCACGGAGTCGGCCACGGCCACGTTCACGCGAAGGCCGGCGTGACTCGCGGACGCGAACGTCGCCGTGATCGTGAACGACCGCAGGATCGCGAACGCGATCGTGGCCGTGATCGTCGCTAGCCGAGGCCGGCGGTCAGCGCGTCCGCCAGCGACGAGTACAGGATCTCCGCGACCTCCGCGTCGTCGTTGCACAGCTCGGTGAAGTCGTCGCCGCGCACGAGCAGCGCGTGGACCTCGGTGCGAGCCTGCCAGAAACGCTCGCGCTCGATGGGCGCGCGATCGGGGATGAGCGACTCGGCGTAGATGAGCCCGCCTGGCCCACGCACCTGGCCCTGCCACTCGACCTCGCCGTCGATGATGATCCACGCGACCCGGCTGCCGAGCGCCACCGACGGCAACAGCTCGCCGGAGGCGAGGTCGCGCCCGAGCGTGATGTGCAGCGCGCGCAGCAGGCGCTGCGGGGTCAGGCGCTTGAACAGCGGGCACCGCAGCGCGACCTCGCGCTCGTGGTCGATGTCCTCCTGGGCCCGGGGCGAGACCCCGGCCTCGAGCACCCGCAGCACCACCGCGGTGGCGTTGTCGTGGCCGCCGCGCTCCAGCGCCAGCTCGACCAGGCGCTGGGCGGCGCGGGTCGGGCTCGGCTGCTGGGTCAGCACCTGCCCGACCTCCTCCTCGTCGACGTACTCGCTGATGCCGTCGCTGCAGAGCAGCAGGCGATCGCCGTCGATGAGCGGCGCCATGAAGGTCTGCGCCTTGCCCTCGTCGCCGATGCCCAGCGCGTTGGTGAGCATGCTGCGGAAGCGCGCGATGTCGGGCGTCATCTCCATGTCGACACCGGAGGCCTGCAGCCGCGCGACCAGGGTGTGGTCCTCGGTGAGCTGCATCGGGATGCGACCGCGCACCAGGTAGGCCCGGGAGTCGCCGGCGTGGGTGACCACGGCGTCGCTGCCCACGATGAGCACCCCGACCAGCGTGGTGCCCATGCCGTGCTTGCTGCGATCGGCCTCGGCCTCCTTGACGATGGCGTCGTGGGCGGCGTTGGCGCCGGCCCGCACCGCGGCGAGCAGCGCCCGCCGAGCCCGGGCGGTGCCGGTGGCGATCCAGGCCTTGCTCAGGTCCTCGACCTGCGGCCCGCACCAGATCTTGCGCACGGTCTCGACCGCGATCCGGCTGGCGACCTCGCCGGCGGCGTGGCCGCCCATCCCGTCGCACACCACGAAGATCCCGCGATCGGGATC
>JAWKQW010000022.1:0-108969 GCA_041389945.1 Kofleriaceae bacterium | reverse complement strand
GCCGGGCGCGCCGGCGCCGACGGAGACCAGCCGGTTCGAGATCGGCTCGGTGACCAAGGTGTACACCGCGGCGCTCCTGGCCGACATGATCGAGCGCGGCGAGGTGACGCTCACCACCGCGGTGGCCGAGCTGTTGCCGGTCGGCGTCACGGTGCCGGCCTTCGGGGACGCCGCGATCACGCTCGGCGATCTGGCGACCCATCGCTCGGGGCTGCCGCGGCTGCCGCCGTCGCTCCTGGCCCAGGCGGAGATCGACGACCCCTACGCCGGCTACGACGCCAACGCCTTGTACGCCGACCTCGAGCGCACGCCGCTGGGCCAGGCGCCGGGTGGGCGCACCCTGTACTCGAACTACGGCGCCGGGCTGCTCGGGCACGCGCTCGGCCTGCGCGCCGGCGGCGGCTGGGCGGCGGCGGTGCAGGCGCGGGTGCTGGCGCCGCTGGGGCTCGCCGACACCTCGGTCGAGGTGCCGGGGGGCGCGCTCGTCGTCGGCCACGACGGCGACGGCGCCGAGGTGGCGCCGTGGACCTTCGATGCCCTCGCCGGCGCCGGCGCGCTGCGCTCGACGGTGCGCGATCAGCTCGCGTTCCTGCGCGCCAACCTGGCGGCGGCGCGCGGCGAGCCCGGGCCGCTGGCGGCGGCCCTGCGCCGCACGCACCAGGTGCAGGTGCCCGACGCCGGCGGCGGGAAGGCCGGCGCGCTCGGCTGGTTCATCGACGACCGCGATCGCCGCTGGCACAACGGCGGCACCGGCGGCCACCACGCCTTCGTCGCCTTCGATCCCGCGCGCAACCAGGGCGTGGTGGTGCTGGCGTCGACCTCGACCTCGCTGGTGGACCGGCTGGGGGTCGACCTGCTCGGCGTCCTCGCCGGCGAGTCGCCGGCGCCGCTGCGCGGCCCGTCGAGCGCGCAGCTCGACGCCTACGTGGGCACCTACGCCGACGGTGACGTCGGCATCCGCCTGGTGAGGCGCGGGCCCAGGCTTTACTCCGAGGATCAATCCGGCGGCGGTGACCTCCGGTTGCTGCCGCTGTCGCCGACGGAGTTCTACGTCGACGACCTCGACGCGGTGGTGGTGGTCCACCCCGATGAGGCGCAGCCGAATACGATCGTCGGCGTGACCATCATCGCCGGCGGCGATCGCATCGACCTGGCGCGGGTCGACGCGCCGTAGCGCGCGTTCCGGCGCCGGTGTAGCGTCGCGGCATGGGTGGATGGCGGCGGATCGCGGTACCGGGCGCGGGCGTGCTGGCGATGGTGGTCGGGCTGCTGGTGCTCGACTGGCACCACGGCCGGGTCGGGCTCGGCGCGGCACGTGGCGGCGACGTCGGCGTGTTGCTGGCGGCGGCCACCGGCGCGGAGGTGCGGCAGTCGCCGACGACCACCGCGCTGTGCGTGGGCTCGACCTGCCGCGAGGTCAGCGCCAACTCGTTGCTCGGCACCTTCGTGCACTGGGGCGGGCTGTTGCTGGCGGCGGCGATGGCGCTGTCGCTGGCGCTGCGCCTGCGCGGCGGTTCGCCCCCGGCGGCGCTCGCGCGCGGCGGCGCGATCCTCGCCTTCGCCGTCGGCGCGGCCGCGGTGCTGGTGCTCTTGTCGATGAGCGGCCGCGTGCCGGGCTACGACGGTTCGATCGGCGCTGGCGCGCTGGTGACCCTGGCCGGCGTGATCGCGCTGGGGTTCACCGCGCTGCGCGAGCTGCCCGGCATGACCACCGCCGCCGACGGCAGCGGCGCGGCGACCGCTGCGGGTGGTGGCGCCGGCGGCGCAGGCCGCGGCCTCGAGTCGGCCGGCGGCGAACGCGCTCGACCTGTGGGTGGTCGCCGCCGCCACCGAGGTCGGCGCGGCCCCGCGTGGCGCCGCGCCGAAGGTGGCGCGGCTGGCGTCGGCCCGCGCCGGTGGCGGCCGATGCCGCCAGGGCGACGATGCGGTTCGTGGCGCAGGCCATCACGCTCACGGATGCCGGGCTCGAGGTCGAGTACGTGCGCGGCGCGCCGGGCTGGTCAGTGGTCGCGCATCGAGCGCGCGGTGGCGCGGCGGCTGCCGCCAGATCCGCCCTTCGACAAGCTCACGTTCCTCGATCTGGTCACCGATCGCGGCACCCCGGTGCAGGTGTTGCCGTCGACCCGGGTCAACTACGTCGCCCTCGACGGCGGCCAGGCGCCCAACGGCCGCGAGAACTTCCGGCGGCTGTGCCGGCGCATGCGCGCGCGCGCCCGATCTCGTGCTCGACGCCGAGACCGCGGCGTTCGTCGACGGGCGGCCCGACGCGATGTTCACCGCGATCAAGCAGTTCGCCGAGTTCGACGCCACCTGCCGGCCGCGATCCGGCGGAGCCGTCGCCGTACCGCTAGCTCAGTAGCGCGGGATCGCCAGGTCGACCTGCTGCGACCAGGCGTCGATGCCGCCGGCGAGGTGTACACGGTGCGGAAGCCCTGGCCGAGAAGTGCTCGGCGGCGGCGTTACTGCGGCCGCCGTGGTGGCAGTGGAACGATCGGGGTGTCGCGCGGCAGCCCGTCGAGGTAGGCCATGGCGTCATCGTCAATGGCGGGCGCCGGCGAGCTTGGCGGTCGCGCGCTCGGCCGGGGTGCGCACGTCGAACAGCTCCTTGACCGCGCCGCTGTCGAGCAGGGCCTTGAGCTCCTTGGGGCCGACCTGGCGCACCACCGCCGGGCGGTTGGGGTTGTCGATCTTGAAGCCACCGCCGCTGGGGCCCTCGACGAAGTCGATCACCACGCCCTGGGCCCGCGCCGCCGAGCGCGATCGAGCTGGACCTCGAGGCTGCCTTGCCGGCGGAGACGGTGACGTGGCTGGCCTCGCGCGGGCCGAGATCGAGCTGGTGCTCCCACGAAGGCCGGGGATGGTCAGGTGGATGACGTCGCCGGGGCTGCGTCCTCGAGGGCGGCGGCCAGCTCCCGGTCGCGGCGCGCGGGTGATGGTCACCGTCGGCGGCGCCGGCGGCGCGGCCAGGCTGCCGAGCAGGCCGGCGAGTTCGCCGCTGTCGTGCATCTGGCGGACGATGTCGGCGCCGCCGACGAACTCGCCCTTGATGTACAGCTGCGGGAACGTCGGCCAGTCGGAGTACTCCTTCATGCCGCCGCGGATCTCGGCGTCGGCGAGGATGTTGACGGTGGCGTACTTCGGGACCAGGCTGTCGAGGATGCCGACGACGGCCGCCGAGAACCCGCACTGCAGGAGCGATCGCGTGCCCTTCATGAACAGGACGACCGGATCGGACTGGACGAGCGTGTCGGGCTTCTGGCGTTGCTCAGGAGACAGCGGCATAAGACCTCGTGCGGTGGGCTGACGGTGCGCGGACCATCGTCTAGCACGGGCGGGGCGGCCGTGGAGCAGCCGCTGCGCCTGCGGGTGGTGACCTCGGTCGCCGACGTCCCCCGGGCCGCCTGGGATGGCCTCGACCACGGCGGCTCCCCGTTCCGCGCGCCACGGCTTCCTCGACGCCCTGGAGGGCGTCCGGGCTCCATCGGCGGGCGCTCGAGCAGGCCCGGCCTACGTGCTGGTGTCGCGCGGCGACGACCTGGTCAGCGCCACCGCCCACCTTCGTCAGAGCGCACCTTCACGGGGTACATCTTCGACTGGGCCTGGGCCCGCGCCGCCGAGCGCGCCGGCCTCGACCTTTACCCGAAGGTGGTGGTCGCGGCGCCGATGACGCCGGCGACCGGGCCGCGGGTGCTGCTCGCGCCGGGCGCCGGCGACGACGTGTTCGCGGCGGTCGCCGCCGGGGCAGGCGCTCACCGCCGACGAGGTCTCCGCCAGCTCGATCCACTGGCTGTTCTGCACCGAGGCCGAGCAGCGCCGGCTCGACGGCCTGGGGTTCGCGCCGCGGGCGAGCCTGCAGTTCCACTGGCGCAACCGCGGCTACCACAGCTTCGACGACTTCCTCGGCGCGCTGCGCTCGCGCAAGCGCAAGCAACTGCGCAAGGAACGCAGCCGGGCCCAGGCCGCGATCGACGCGCTCACCTGGCGCGCCGGCGACGATCTCACGCCGGGCCTGCTCGGCGATCTCGATCGCTGGTACCGCAACACCGTCGAGCAGCGTACGGCGGCGCCGACTACCTGCGCCCGGGCTTCTTCGAGCGCGCCGCGAAGACGTGCGCCGACACCATGCGGGTGGTCGAGGTCACCGCCGGTGGCGCCCGGGTCGCCGGCGCGCTGTTCTTCGAGACCGACGCCGGCCTGTACGGGCGCTACTGGGGCGCCGACACCCACGTCGAGCTCCTGCACTTCGAGGCCGCGTACTACGCCGGCATCGATCGCTGCATCGCCCGCGGGCTGCCGCTGTTCGAGGCCGGAGCCCAGGGCGAGCACAAGCTCCTGCGCGGCTTCGAGCCGGCGGCGACCTACTCGTCGCACTGGCTGCGCGAGCCGCGCCTGCACGAGGCGGTGTGCGGTTTCCTCGCCCAGGAGGCGCGCGAGGTCGTGGCCCAGCGCGGGGGGCTGGCGGCGTACGGGCCCTACCGCACCGGCGACGACGACGAGTAGGGCGTCAGTCGTCGAGGCCGCAGCTCATCCCGCGCGCGAAGATCGGCGCGCGGGCGCTGGCGGCGAAGCCGAACCGGTCGCCGACCCAGCCGTAGCCCGGCGCGAAGCCAACACCGAGCGCCGTAGTCGTGGATGGCGACGCTGCCGGCCTCGAGCTGCCACAGGATCGGCAGTCGATGCCGTCGAGCTCGGCGCCGGCCTCGAGCTCGCCGGAGCCGTCGGCGTCGAAGGCGGCGAGCAGGCGCGCGGCCGCCGCGTCCCAGGGTGTCGCGATCGGCGCGGCAGCGCAGCCAGCTCGGCGACCAGCGGTGCGCTGCGCGCCCGCGGCGAGGCGCCGGCGCTGGCAGCGACGGCGACAGGACGGGGGTGCGGGCGGTGCGCCGCAGGCGTTTGACCAGTCCCAGCAGCACGGCCCGGGGCCCGGCGCGCGCCTGGGCGCGATCACTCCAGCAGCTCGTTGGTCAGGCCGCAGAATCGAGCACCTCGTAGAGGTGGGCGCGCACTCCCTCGGCGAAGCCGAGCGCATCGCCGGCCCACATGTAGCGATCGTGAACGCCGTAGGTGTACGTGAGCGTGTGATCGTCGAGGCCGACCGCGGTGTCGATGGCGACGAGCACCGGGCAGCCGATAGCGTCGACCTCGCCGGCGGTGTCGATCCATCCCCGCTCCCGTCGGCGTCGAACACCGTCACGACCAGGTCGGCGACCGCCTCGTCCCAGGGCTCGTCGCCGGGCTCCGGCGGCGCGCCGATGCGCTCGGGGAGGTCCGCGGCGGTCGGCGGCGGATCCTCGGCCGGCGTCGTTGGGGCCGGCGCCGCGGTGCCAGCCGACGATGGTCGTGCGGACTGGCCTTCGGGCCACGCACGCCGCGGGGAACCACAGGAGCATCCAGGGCGGCCAGCCGCCAGAGGTTCGTGGTCATGGGAAAGGTGCCCTTCTCACTCGTAGGTGTCATCGGTCAGGCCGCAGCCGCGCGGGGTTCGATAGAGGCGGGCGCGCTGGTCCTCGTCGAAGCCCAACGCATCGCCGACCAGCCGTAGTCCTCGTGCACGCCGTAGGTGTAGGCGAGTCGCTGCCGCTTCCGCTGCAGCGCTGCGTCGATGGCGACGAGCACCTCGCACCCGATGGCGTCGACCTCGGCCTCGGTGTCGAGCGCGCCGCTGTCGTCGGCGTCGAAGCGGGGCAGCAGCAGCTCGGTGACCCGGTGATCCCACGCCGAGGAGCCCGGCTGGCTGAGCGCGGCGATGGCGTCGATGAGCTCGCGTCGCGCGCGGGCCTCGGCGTCTTCGGTCGGCGCCGGCGCCGCCGCCACGTCGGCGTCGGTGCCGACGGCGCCGATCGGCGTCGGTGCCGTCGGTGCCGGACGCGGGCCGCAGGCGATCGCGGCCAGCGTCGTGGCGATGCCCACCCCGCGCGCGAGCGCGGTGGTGGCGGGACCTCGGTGGGTCACTCGTAGGCCTCGTTGGTGAGCTCGCAGCGGTCGAGCGTGGCGTAGAGGTGCGCGCGGATGGCCTCGTCGAAGCCGAGGCGGTCCGCCAGCCACGCGTAGTCGTCGTGCACGCCGTAGTTGTAGGCGAGGTCGTCGTCGGTGCGCCGGAGCGCGTCGTTGATCGCGGTCAGGACCGGACACCCGATCGCGTCGACCTCGGCGTCGGTGTCGATCCACTCGCTGTGGTCGGCGTCGAAGTGGAGGCGCAGGAGCTCGGTGACCCGGGCTTCCCAGCCCTGCGATCGCGGCTCGGGGATCGCGGCGATCTCGCCGACGAGGCCGCTGCGCGGCCACGCGAGGGCAGGGGCTGGCTCGTCCTCGGCCGGCGCGGCTGCCGGCGACACCGGCTCGTCGTCGTCGCGGGGCTCGGGCGCGGCCGCTGACGGTGTGGTGGGCGAGCTCGGTGCGGGCGCGGGGCCGCACGCGATGACGAACCCGATCGAGGCCAGCGACGACGCCACGGCGCGATGCTTCATGGAGGTCCTGCGAGGATACGCAAGCGCCGCCGATGCGCGCCGGCGCCGCGGAAAAATCGGTGCGCGCTACATCGCGTCGGGCGCGCCCAGGCCGAGCAGCGACAGGCCGTGGGCCATGGCCGCCCGGGTCGCCTCGACCAGCGCGAGGCGCGCGCGCCGCGTGGTGGCGTCGTCGCACAGCACCCGCAGCGAGGCGTCGCCGTTGCCGGCGGTGTACCCGCGCGAGAAGTCGCCGGCTAGCTCGAGCAGGTAGTGGCACACCAGGTGGGGCTCGGCCGCGGCGCCGGCGCGAGCGACGGTGGCGCCGAAGTCGAGCAGCCGGCGCGCGATGGCCCACTCGGCGTCGGTCGACAGCCGGGCCGCGGCGTCGGCGGGCGACGCCGGCGCGTCGCCGAACTCGGCGGTCGCGCGCCGCAGGATCGAGGCGCACCGGGCGTGGCTGTACTGCAGGTACGGGCCGGAGTCGCCGTCGGTGGAGAGCACCTTGGCCCAGTCGAAGTCGACGTCCTTCTCGCGCTGGGTCACCAGGTTGGCGAACACGATGGCGCCGACGCCGACGGTGGTCGCGGTGGCCTCCTCGGCCGGCGCCATGGTCGGGTTGCCCTCGCGGATCTTGGCGGCGACGTCCTCGGCGGCCTCGCGGAAGACCTCCTTGAGCAGCACCACGTTGCCGGTGCGGGTGCCGGTCTTCTTGCCACCGAGGCGGACCAGGCCGAACGGCACGTGTTCGCAGCGAGCGGCCCAGGCGTGGCCGGCCAGCGCCAGCGTCTTGAAGAGCTGCTTGAAGTGCAGGCCCTGGCCGCGATCGACGACGTAGAGCGAGCGCGCGAAGGCGTAGGTGTCCCAGCGGTACTCGGCCGCGGCGAGGTCGCGGGTGGCGTAGAGCGTGGTGCCGTCCTTGGTGATGAGCAAGAGCGGCGTCTTCTCGCCCTCGAGCACCACCACCTGGGCGCCGTCGCTCTCGCTGACGAGTCCCTTGCCACGCAGCTCGGCGAGCACGCCGGGCAGGGCCGCCTCGTAGGCGCTCTCGCCGCGGACCTCGTCGAAGCGGATGCCCAGCGTGTCGTACACGCCCTGGAACTCGGCCCACGACACGTCGCGGAAGCGCTGCCACAGCGCGCGCGCCTCGGGGTCGCCGTCCTCGAGCTTCTTGAACCACGCGCGGCCCTCGCCCTCGAGCGCGGGCTCGGTCTTCATCGCCTCCCGGAACTTCACGTACAGCGCGTTGAGATCGTCGACGGTGATCGCCGCCTCGGCACCGGGCGTGCCCCAGCGCTTCCACGCCGCGATCAGCATGCCGTGGGTGGTGCCCCAGTCGCCGAGGTGGTTGATGCCGACGACGCGGTAGCCCAGCGCGCGGAAGATCTGCGCGAGCGCGTGGCCGATCACCGTCGAGCGGATGTGGTGGTAGGCGAGGTGCTTGCTGATGTTGGGCGAGCTGTAGTCGATGCAGATGGTGGCGCCGGCGCCGACCTGCGGTACCAGCTCGCCAGTGGTGGCGTGGCGCAGCGCCCACGCCATCGCGGCGGTCCGGTCGGCCTTGAAGTTGACGAACGGCCCGGCGGCGGTGGCGCTGGCCAGCTCGGCGGTCGGCGTGAACGCCGCCGCGATCTCGGCGGCGAGGGCCGCGGGGAGGTGCCGCGCGCCTTGGCCGCCGCGAAGCAGCCGACCGCGAAGTCGCCCAGCTCGGGTCGCGGCGGTGCGTCGACCTTGAGCTGCTCGGCGGGCACGCCGGTGGCGGCGGCGACCGCCTGGCGGGCGGCCTCGATGAAGGGATTGTCCGAGGGCGGCATGTGGGGGCGGCGAATCTAGATCGCCCGGGCGGATCTCGGCGAAACGGGCGGGCCAAATCGGGCCGGTACGTTGACCCCAGCGAAAGGCGCGTGGTACCAAAGACGCGGTTTCGCAGGACTTCAGGGGACTTCGCGGAGGCAATCGTTACCGATGAGCAAGATCATCCTTTGCGCCGACGACAGCGCCACGATGCAGCAGGTCGCGGAGATCACCTTCCACGGCACCGCGTTCACCTACGTCGGCGCCCGCTCCGCCGACGAGGCGCTGACCAAGGCCAAGGCCGGCAAGCCGGCCCTGGTGCTCGCCGATGCGTCGATGGGCGCCGGCAAGACCGGCTACGATCTGTGCCTCGCGCTCAAGTCGGATCCGGCCACCGCCGACGTGCCGGTCATCATCCTGTGCGGCAACTCGGCGCCCTACGACACGGCCAAGGCCGCGCAGGTCGGCGCCGACGGCACCTGCCCAAGCCGTGGGACACCGCGGTGATGCTCGAGAAGTGCACCGAGATCGCGGGCAAGGGTGCGGTCGCCAAGCCCGGCGCGGCGGCGGCTGCTCCGGCGGCGGCGGCCAAGCCCGCGGCTCCTGCGGCGGCGGCCAAGCCCGACCTCCGCGGCGCCACTATCATGGGCATGCCGTCGATCAAGATGCCCGCTGGCGGCGCGGCGCAGCCGGTGACCCCGGCGCCCGTCGCAGCCAAGGCCCCGGCCCCGGCCGCTGCGCCGGCCCCCGCGCCCGCGGCGGCTCGTCCGGCACCGGCGCCCGCCGCGGCCCCGGCGGCGGCCGCCTCGATCGGTCGTCCGCCGATGGTGGCCGGCTCGCCCACCAAGCGCTCCGCCCTCGTCGAGCGCACCCTGGCCAAGATGGCGGCCAAGCTCGCCGAGGCCGCCGGCCTCGAGCCGGGCAGCCCCGAGCTGCTCGCGCTGCTCAAGCTGTCGACCGAGGTCGTCGAGCGGGTGGTGTGGGAGGTCGTGCCCGAGCTCGCCGAGCAGATCATCCGCGAGAACCTCGACTCGTTCCGCAAGTAGCGCGACGTCGACACCCGCCGCGCCGTCGACAGGCGGCCGCGGCGGCGTGGTAGCTTGCCGGCGATGTCGTCGCAGACGTTGCCCAAGCAGTACGATCCCTCCGAGGTCGAGCCGCGCTGGTTGCGGCTCTGGCAGGAGAGCGGGTACTTCCACGCCGACGAGACGGCGCCGAGCGTGCCGTACGCGATCACGCTGCCGCCGCCCAACGTCACCGGCTCGCTGCACATGGGCCACGCGCTGGGCTCGACGATGCAGGACATCCTCATCCGCTGGAAGCGCATGCAGGGCTACAGCGCGATGTGGATGCCGGGCACCGATCACGCCTCCATCGCGGTGCACCACCTGCTCGAGAAGGAGCTGCGGCGAAGCGGTGGCAAGACCCGCTTCGACCTCGGCCGCGACGAGTTCATGAAGCAGGCCTGGGCCTGGAAGGAGAAGTCCGGCGGCCGCATCAACGAGCAGGAGAAGCTGATGGGCTTCTCCCTCGACTGGGCCCGCGAGCGCTTTACCATGGACGAGCAGTCCAACGCCGCGGTCCGCGAGGCGTTCGTGACGCTGCACGAGCAGGGCCTCATCTACCGGGCCAAGCGGATGATCAACTGGGACCCGGTGTCGGAGACCGTGGTGTCCGACCTCGAGGTCAACGTCGTCGAGGAGAGCGGCAGCCTGTGGGCGCTGCGCTACCCCTACGCCGACGGCACCGGCGAGATCATCGTCGAGACCACCCGGCCCGAGACCATGCTCGGCGACACCGCGGTGGCGGTGCACCCCGACGACGAGCGCTACGCCGGCGCCATCGGTAAGATGGTGGTGCTGCCGCTGACCGGGCGCGAGGTGCCCATCGTCGCCGACACCTTCGTCGACAAGACCTTCGGCTCTGGCGCGGTGAAGATCACGCCGGCGCACGACCCCAACGACTACGAGTGCAGTCAGCGCCTGGGCCTGCCGATCCTCGAGATCATCGACGCCAAGGGCAAGATCTGCGCGCCGGCGCCGGCGAAGTACGTCGGCATGCTGGTCGAGGCGGCCCGCAAGGCGGTGGTGGCCGACCTCGAAGAGGGCGGCTTCCTCGTCGGCATCAAGCCGCACAAGGTGCCGCGCGGCCGCAGCGAGCGCTCCGGCGCGGTGATCGAGCCGATGCTGATGGAGCAGTGGTTCTGCAAGACCGCGCAGCTCGCAGCCGGCGCCGTCGGCGTGGTCGAGGCCGGCAAGACCAAGTTCGTGCCCGAGGTCTGGACCAAGACCTTCATGCACTGGATGACCAACATCCGCGACTGGTGCATCTCGCGCCAGCTCTGGTGGGGGCACCGCATCCCGGCCTGGCACTGCACCTGCGGGGCGATCACGGTCTCGCGGACCGACGTCACCGCCTGCGGCACCTGCGGCAGCGCCGAGGTGCGCCAGGACGAGGACATCCTCGACACCTGGTTCTCGTCGGCCTTGTGGCCGATGTCGACCCTGGGCTGGCCGCAGAAGACCCGCGCGCTGCAGGCCTTCTATCCCAACAGCGTGCTGGTCACCGGACCCGACATCATCTTCTTCTGGGTCGCCCGGATGATGATGATGGGCGTCCACTTCACCGGCAAGACGCCGTTCCGCACGGTCTACCTCACCGCCATCGTCACCGACGAGAACGGCGACAAGATGAGCAAGACCAAGGGCAACGTCATCGACCCGCTCGACGTGGTGCGCGGCGCCAGCCTCGAGCAGATGCTGGCGCGGGCCGAGGCCGAGCACGCGCCCGAGGCGGCCCAGAAGAACATCAAGAAGCACTTCGCGAAGGGCGTGCCGCCGATGGGCGCCGACGCGCTGCGGTTCTCGCTGGCCGCGCTCAACACGAGCGGCCGCTACATCCGGCTGTCGATCGATCGCGTCGAGGGCTACCGCAACTTCATCAACAAGCTGTGGAACGCGTCGCGGTTCGCGCTGATGAACCTCGACGGCTTCGACCCCGAGCGGTTCGAGGCGCAGCTCGCCGGACCCGACGCCAAGGCCGCGCTCGGCATGCCCGAGCGCTGGATCCTGTCGCGGCTGCAGCACACCGCCGCCGAGGTCGACGCGGCGCTCGAGGCGTACCGGTTCAGCGACGCCGCCAACGCCATCTACCAGTTCGTGTGGCACGAGCTGTGTGACTGGTACATCGAGCTGGCCAAGCCGCACCTGCACCAGCCCGAGACGCCCGACGCCGAGCGGGCGGCCCGCCGCCACCTGGTGCAGGGCGTGCTCGCGACGGTGCTCGAGCAGACCCTGCGGCTGTTGCACCCGTTCGCGCCGTTCGTCACCGAGGAGATCTGGCAGAAGCTGCCCAAGCCGACCCAGCTCCCAGCGTCGCTGATGGTGACGATCTTCCCGCGCCGCGACGACGCCTGGGTCGACGCCGAGGCCGAGCGCCAGATGAAGCTGGTGCAGGACGTCGCCGTGGCCTGCCGCATGCTGCGCGCGACCTACAACGTGTCGCCGGCGCAGAAGATCGCGGTGTCGCTGCGCACGGTGTCGCCGCTGGCCGCCGAGGTGCTGGCCCGGTTCCAGGCGCCGCTCGATCACAGCGCCAAGATCACGAGCGCCCTGGTCGCCGCCGACGGCGCGGTCGCCGCCGGCGAGCTGGCCGCCAAGACCATGGTCGGCGCCGACGTCGAGATCGTGATGCCGCTGGGCGGCCTCATCGACGTGGCGGCGGAGCGGACCCGCCTCGCCAAGGAGATCTCGAAGGCGGCCAAGGACGTCGACGGCCTCGACAAGAAGCTCGGCAACGCCGACTTCATCGCCCGGGCGCCGGAGGAGGTCATCGCCGAGCAGCGGGCCCGCCTCGTCGACGAGCGAGCCCGGCACCAGCGCCTGGTCGAGGCGCTGGCGTCGCTGGGCTGAGCGGGTCGCGCGCACGAGCCGGCAGGCGGGATCACCCCGCCGGCCGCGCGGGAGCCTCGTCGCGGTAGAGTGCTGACGCGCCGTGTCAGGGCGGCGCCGCTGCCACCGCGATCGAGGAGCCTTCATGTCCGCACGCCACGATGTCCACGCCCTCGGCGCGGTGCCCGATCTCGGCGCCGTGCCGGCTCGGATGCACGCCCAGGTGATCCGCGCCGAGCGCTTCGGCGAGCCGCGCGACGCCTTCGTCGGCGAGGAGGTGCCCGTGCCCTCCCTCGGCCCGCGCGAGGTGCTGGTGTACGTGATGGCCGCCGGCGTCAACTACAACAACGTGTGGGCGGCGATGGGCATCCCCATCGACGTCATCAAGACCCGGCAGAAGAAGGGCGAGGTCGAGGACTTCCACATCGGCGGCAGCGACGCCTCGGGCGTGGTGTGGGCGGTGGGCGAGGGCGTCACCAACGTCGCCGTCGGCGACGAGGTGGTCGTGCACTGCGGCATGTGGGACCACGACGACCCCCACGTGGTCGCCGGCAAGGATCCGATGTTCGCGCCGACCCAGCGCATCTGGGGCTACGAGTCGAACTGGGGCAGCTTCGCGCAGTACACCAAGGTGCAGGATCACCAGTGCCTGCCCAAGCCGGCGCACCTGACCTGGGAGCAGGCGGCGGCGTACATGCTCGTCGGCGCCACCGCCTACCGCATGCTGCACGGCTGGGCCCCGAACGTCGTCGGCCCCGGCGATCCGGTGCTGGTGTGGGGCGGCGCCGGTGGGCTCGGCTCGATGGCGCTGCAGATCATCAAGGCCGCCGGTGGTCGTGGCATCGCGGTGGTGTCGGGCGAGGAGAAGGTCGAGTACTGCAAGCAGCTCGGCGCCGTCGGCGTCATCGATCGCCGAAAGTTTTCGCACTGGGGCCGGCTGCCGCGCTGGAGCGACGAGCTCGAGTACGGCGTGTGGCTCAAGGGCGCGCGCGCGTTCGGCGCCGCGTTCTGGGAGGCCCTCGGCGAGCGCGCCAACCCGACCATCGTGTTCGAGCACCCCGGCGAGAGCACGCTGCCGACCTCGTGCTTCATGACCGAGACCGGCGGCATGATCGTCATCTGCGCCGGCACCACCGGCTACAACGCCACCCTCGACCTGCGCTACCACTGGATGCGACAGAAGCGCCTGCAGGGCTCGCACTTCGCCAACGACGCGCAGTCGGCCGGCATCAACGATCTGGTCGCCGCCGGCAAGGTCGACCCGTGCCTGGCGCGCACCTTCGCCTTCGCCGAGACCGGCGCCTGCCACCAGCTCATGCGCGACAACCAGCACCCGTCGGGCAACATGGCCATCCTGGTCAACGCCCCGCGCCCGGGCCTGCGGACCCTGGCCGAGGTGAGGTCGGCGTGACCCGGCCGTTCCGCGTCCTCGGCGTGCAGCAGCTCGCCATCGGCGCCCTCGACAAGGGCGAGCTGCGCCGCCTGTGGGTTGACCTGCTGGGCGCCACCCCGGCCGGCACCTTCCGCAGCGAGCGCGAGAACGTCGACGAGGACATCGTCACCCTCGGCGCCGGCGCCGCCACCGTCGAGATCGATCTCATGCAGCCGATCGATCCCGAGCGCGCGCCCAGGGTCCACGTCCCGGCGCTCAACCACGTCGGCGTCTGGGTCGACGACCTCGCCGCCGCCGTGCGCTGGCTCGGCGAGCGCGGCGTGCGCTTCACCCCCGGCGGCATCCGCCCCGGCGCCGCCGGCTTCGACGTCTGCTTCATCCACCCCAAGGGCAACGACGAGGCCCCCCAGGGCGGCTGCGGCGTCCTCATCGAGCTGGTCCAGGCGCCGCCGGCGGTGATCGCGGCGATGACGGCGCTGGCGGCGGGGTGAGGCGCCTCGCTCAGCGCGTGGTGCCGACGCTGAGCGAGAACGTGCGCAGGCGGTCGCGAGCGTCGACGTCGCCCACCGCGCCGGCGCGATCGACCTCCTCGAGGCGGGCCTCGAGGAAGGCGCGGCCGCTGGGCGCACCGACCCGCAGCCAGGCGTCCCAGGTCCACAGGCGGTCGCCGGCGGTGACGTCGACGGTCACGTCCTCCTGGGTGCGATCGAGGCCCTCGTCGGAGTCGTACCGCGCGTAGCCGAGCGCGCCGCCGATGGCGTAGCCCGGGCGACCGACCTCGAGCTCGAGGCTGGCCGACGGCCCCCAGCCGAAGTAGTAGCCGCGCTTGCGCAAGATGGCCTTGTCGACGCCGTCGGGGTTCGCGGCGCGCCAGCGGCCGTAGCCGGCGGCGTGCATGCCGGCGAAGTCGATGTGAGCGCGGAGCCTGGCCCGCGCCGTGACCTCACCGACGTGGACGTGGTGGTCGAGCGCGAGGCCCGGCAGGTGCAGCTGCGCGACCCGGTCGGTCCACGCGCCGATGAGGTCGCGTCGGTAGTGGAAGCCCAGGGCCACGCCGATCGTCGTCGCGTGGCCGGCCCGGTCGAGGGGCAGGCGCTGGTGGTGGTGGCCGATCAGCACGGCATCGGTCGCGAGGTCGAGGCCGATCGCGTCGTCGCCGCCGAGCACGCGCAGGCGCGCCGAGGTCAGGTTGGCCTCGACGAAGGAGCGATCGAGCACCGGCGCGGTCAGGTACCCCGGCAGCGCGGCCAGCTCGCCGTGCGCGCGCACGGTCCCGAGCGTCGCGAGCTCCGGCCGCGGACCGCTGCCGGCTGCGGCGCCGGCATCCCCCTCGAGGCGCCCGAGCCCGACGCCGGCGAAGAACTCGAAGCGATGCCAGATGTCCGACGACAGCCCGAGCGCGTCGGCGGTGGTGTGCGGCCGCAGGCGGTCGTGTCCGAGCGCGGCGTTGTGGGCGGCGCGGGTGGTGGTGAGGCCCCAGCGCGCGACGGCGTGCCACGGCCGCGGCTCCGGCGCGCTCTCGAGGTAGCGGCCGAGCCAGTGGACGAACTCGCCGAGCGAGGTGCCGGCCCCGGTGGTCACCAGGGCGTCGTTGATGGACAGGCGCTCCTGGAACTCGATGCCGGCCTCCCAGATCATCGACGACACGCCCGCGTAGAGCACGCTCATCGGCAAGCTCAGGTCGCTCGCGCGCGCGAACACGTGGTACTGGGCGCCGTCGACGGGGTGCCAGATGAAGTTGATGGGGAAGCCGTTGTTGTCGTAGCGCCAGGCGTCGAGCGAGAACCGCGGGCCGAGCCCGTCGAAGTCGAGGTTGTCGAGCCGCGCCTGATCGCGGAAGTAGCGGACCGCGCCCAGCGACAACATCGCGACGTTCTCGACCGCCGGCAGCAGGTAGCGCGGGTCGCGCCGCGCGAGCAGGCGGTGGTAGGCGAGGTCGAGGTCGGCCGGATTGGGTTCGAGGGCCACCTGGGGCACCGCCTCGTCGGCGGAGCGAGCCGGTGGATCGGCGACGACCACGGAGCGTGCGCCGGCTATCGTCACCATGGATGACACTGCCGCGAGCAGTGCGACGTAGCGTCCGTGCGTCATGGAAAGCGGGCGCCGCTGGCCTCGCACGTCAACCGGAGTTTGCGCTGAGCTCGCGCTGACTCGACATGCGCGAGGTGCGCAAGCGCCTCGTCGACATCTCCAAGCGCGCACGCAGCCTGGACCGCGATGTGGAAGCCCTCTTGCGACTCGGGATAGGCGTCGATCAACGCCCGCGCGGCGAGCAGGGCGGAGTCGTAGCGCTCCTCGTTGAGTGCCGCCTGAGCGGCACGGATGCGCCGCCGCAGTCGGCTCGGTCCAGTCACCGTGAGCGCCGCGTCCGCCGGAGGATCGGGTGATGGTGAAGGGATGTTCGCGCCGCCGGGCGTGGTCGGGCCGTCGGCGGGAGCAGCGGTCACGGCCTGGCGCGCATCGACCGCCCCCGCGAGGCGCGGAGCACCGTCGGCCGTCGCCCGGCGAGCGTCATGACTCGCCGAGGTTGTGGCCACCGATCGGGCCTCTGGGAGCGTCGGTACCGGCGGCTGGCGGGAGGCGTCCAGCGCGAGCGCGATCAGCAAACCGAGGATGCCGAGCGCCGGGACCGCCAGCGCGAAGGTCCGGACTCGCACGCCAGGTCCGTCAGCCGCGTACGCGCTTGAGAGTGCGCTCCACCCGCGCGCGCACGCGCTCGACGAGCTTCTTCGGTCGCGGAGACGGGGGCGGAGCCTGGGGGGGCGCCTGACATGCGGAGAACTCCGCAAACCAGTGAAGGAATCGTGTGCCAAGCTCGGGCGCAGGCGGCCCGGGCAGAAACAGCCAATCGCGGTGCTGGTAGGTCGAATCGCCGGTGACCACCGACTGCGGCGCCCAGTCGAGATCGGGCTTGATCGGAAAGGCGAGATAGCCAAGCTCATCGAAGAACGCCGTGATCTGACGATCGGTGCGCTCGGCCAGAACCTCGCACACCACGGGTGGTCGGTGACGCGCGAGGGTCGCCCGGGCGCCCGCGAGCACGCTCGGCTCGAACGACTCGACATCGATCTTCAGGACGTCGGGAGGCTCCAGGCCAGCGGCGACCGCCGTGTCGAGGCGAATCGTCTCGACCTCGAGCACGTCCTTGTGGGCGCGAAAACTCGGGTTGAGGGAGTTCGAGGTGTCGCTCCGACGCGAGACGTAGAAGCTCGCCGTGCCATCGACGTCGCTCACGGCGACGCGGCGGACGTCGATGGTGAGCCGGTTCAGCGCCGCCTGGTCCTGGATCCAAGCTGCCATGGCTGGCATAGGTTCGAAGGCGGTGACAGAGAGTTCGGCGCCGAACCGCGCACGCTGGACCAGCGAGAACAGACCGATGTTGGCACCGATATCCACGAAGTGGCCACGGCCGCCCCGCGCTTCCAGCAACGCGGTGATCATCGCGAACACCTCGGGTTCGTAGGCGGCGAGGCCGCCCTCGACCAGCATGCGTCCGATGAAGAACTCACGCGCACCCGTGAGGCGAAGGCTCGAGGCCCCTGTCGCCGACGGCGGCACGCGGAGCTCGATGGGGCGTTCGTCGGTCTCTGGCATCGGAGGCTCCTGCGGCCCGGGTACCATACCAAAGTGCGCTCAGGCGGGGTCGATCGTGCTCGGCTCTTGGTAGTTTCCGTCGGCGCGTAGCGCTCGGTCGAGCCGTTCGCTCCAGGCGGGCGGGTCACCGTCGAGCCATCGTCGCGCGAGCAGTTCAACGTAGCGGCGTCGCGCCGGGGCACGGTAGCCGTCCTCGAGCGCTTCGGCGTCGCGCTGACGGGTCGCCGAGCCGGCCGCCCACAACCCGAGCATGAGCGGCTGGCGCACGATCTCGATGGCGCGATCGCCGTGGCGGTGACGCAGCGTCTCGTGGAGCTCGAGATCGGCGCCGAACCGGGCCGGGCGGAACCCTCCGAGCGAGCGGAACTCCTCCGGCGTCGTCAACAACGTGACCATCGCGAGGCGCAGCGCGGCCCCGTCGCGAAAGAACACCGCACGCCCATCGGCGGTGATCCGGAACATGCAGCCGTAGCTCGCGCGCGCGCCCGTGGCCACGAGCGCGTCGACCTGGGCGAGCAGACGACCGGGTACCGCGAGGTCGTCGGCGTCGTGGAAAGTGAGGTATGTGCCGCGCGCATGCGCGGCGAGCGCGTTGCGGAGGTTGTACGCCCCCTGGTTGCGCCGCGAGGTGAACCGTCGTACCCGGGGCTCGTCGCCGAAGCGGGCCGCGAGCACCTCGGCGGTGCCATCGTCGCTGGCGTCGTCGCCGACGAGGATCTCGACATCGACCCCGTCCTGGGCTAGCAGCGAGTCGATCGACGCACCCACCGTGGCGGCAGCCTGGTAGGCAGCGATGACGACGGACACTCGAGGTCGACCGGCAGCGCGGCGGCGACGACCGCCGACGAGGCGAACCGGGAGGCCGACCCGGGACGGCGTCTCCGCCTCGACCTCGACCTCGACGTCCACGCCGTAGCCGCGCAGCGCGCGACGCAGCGCCGCGCGGGCTCGCGCCGGACTCCCGATGCGGGCGGCGTTGGCCTCGAGCAGGTGCAGCTCCGGCCGGAGCAGCAGGCGCGCCGGACGGGCGCGGACGACGGCTTCCACGGCATCGGCGTCGAGATGCCCCGCCTCGACACCGCGCGCGAGGCCGAGGGCGTCGACGTCACCGCCGGGTAGACGCCACAAGCCGTCGGGCGGCGACGGGATCCCGAGCACGGTCTGCAGGTTGCGCCCGACCGAGGTCCGGGCGAGTGCAGCGCCGGGGCCAGGCGCGCGCGCCACCGCCTCGGCACGCGCGCGCTCTCCGCACGTGAGCCAGACACCGACGATGAGCGGCCAGGCCCGGGTCGCGTCGGCGTCGGGTAGCTCGGTCGCCACCGCCGCGACGGCGTCGGCCTCGTCGCACGCGATGTCGGTCGCGCCTGCAGCCTGCGCGGCCGCGAGCGTCCGGATCCGATCGGCGGGGGTGATGCGCGGCGTCGCGAGCTGTGATGCCAGCGCGAGGATGCGGGGGTGCAGCGTCGGGCCGGGGTGGCGGCGTGCGCGCTCCTCGATGCGCAGCCGGACGCCGCGCGCACGGCGGCGAACAGCCGTGACGACGTGCTCGGCCGCGCGCCAGGGGCGGCCGTCGAGGAGCGCGGCCGGGACTCGCATTGGCTAGCGAGACGCTCCGCGTCGGCGAGGCGCGACGTCGGTGCCATCGTCGGGGCCGCGGAACGTCTCGAGCCAGCGTCGAGGTGCCTGCCACGGCGCACGCCGGGCATCACGCAACGCGACCGCGGTCGCGCGACCGATCCGGAAGCTGAGCGACGCCCGGGTCTTGGCGAGGCGGATCCGGAGCCGCTCGAGTTGCGCGAGCGCGTCGGCGCGCTCGCGCGTGAGCTGCGCCTGGGCGGCCTGCGCCGCGGCGAGGTTGGCCTCGAGCGCCTCCGCACCGTTCCTGGCGCTGCGGAGCTTGCGGCGCAGTCGCTCGAGCTCGCGCTCGCGCTCCGCGAGCAGCAGCCGATCGTAGCGATACTCGTTGACGAGACGCAGCCGCCCGGGTGAAGGATCTTGCGCGCGGCGCCAGATCGTGGCGCGGTCGAACGGCTCGCCGCCGGTGCCCACCGAGTCGGTGAGCTCCCACCCCCGCTCGAGGGCGTCGTCGAGAACGCCGCAGGCCAGCAGATCCTCGGCACGCTGCACGAACACCACGTGGATCACCGCGTCGGCGTCGAGTTCGCAGTCGAATCCCGTCGCCGTCGTGGTCTGCTCGCCTGCGCATCGCAGCAGCACCGCGAGGGTGCGGTGGGGGCCGGCGGTGCTGCGTCGAAGCTCGAGGCCGGCGCCGGAGGGCAAGACGACGTGGTCGGAGATCTGGGCGTCGGCCGGAGTCAGATCGACCACGGCGGCACCGGGCTGGAGGACGGACGCAAGGAGGTCGACGATCTGCACGCGGGACTCCAGGAAGGTCAGCAGCGACGCTGATAGATGGCGAACACGATGGGGTTGGCGCCGAACCCGTAGGGCACCGTGCGCCGCCGCGTGAAGCCGTGGTCCGCGAGCACGGCCTCGTAGGCGGCCGCGGGGCGGTGGACGATGTAGGGGCGCGGCACCTGGCGGGCCACGGGCATCGTGTCGGTGAGCACCAGCGTCGCCTCGGCGGCGGCGACGCGGCCGAACATCGCCAGCGCGGCGGACCAGGCGTGGTCGTCCAGCACGTGGAAGAGCACGTCGATGCTGACCACCAGATCGAAACGCACCGACGGGCGATACGCGCCGAGCTCCGCCACCTCGAAGTGCGGACCGTAGGCGACGGTCGCCGCCGCGATCGCGGTCGGGCTGGCGTCGATGCCGACCGCGCGGTGGCCACAGCGCCGCAGACCGTCCGTGAAGTAGCCCTGGCCGCAGCCGGCATCGAGCACGCGCAGGCCGCGGGCCCGGCTGACGTCGGCCCGGATGATCTCGATCAGCTTGCCGAGTCGGACCGCGTAGAACTCGAAGTTCTCCTCGGCGGAGATCCCACGGTCGCCTCCGGAACGCCACGCCCCGAGTGCCTGGTGGCGGCGCTCCCACAGCCCGAGCGGATCGGCCTCGAGGGCCGGGGCGCGGTGATCGCTCACGCGCCGCCTCCGTCGCCGCTGAACAGCGCGCGCGCCAGCACCTCGACGACCGGCTGCGGGCGCGTGAGCAACTCGAACAGCTCGCCGCCGGGCGCGAGGGCGGCGCGGACCTGCGCGAGCGAGAGGTCCGCGCGGAGCCACTGCCCACTGCTGGCGAGCAGCAGGGCGGCGCGGCTCGCGCGCTCGGCACCGTCCCACACCGACTGGGTGCCGAGCGAGCGCTCGCCGTGGCCGAGCACGGCGCGGGTGTAGTTGCGCAGGATGGCCGCCGGCAACGACGCGGCGGCGCCGTCGTCGCCGGTGGCGTCGACCAGGCACAGCGCGTCGTCGGGTTGGCGCGGTGGGGCTCCGGCGAGGCCCCGCAGCACGTCGTCGGCGGGCCTCGACAGGAGCAGGGAGCTCGTGCGCACGGTGCCGTCGGGCCACCACGCGGCGGCCGCCTCGACCAGCGCGGCCGCGCATGGTTCGCCGCTGGCGTGGCGATCGGGCGCGACCACCACCACCGGACGTCCGCTCGGCGCGACGTCGTCGAGGTACTCGCACAGGAGCGCCCGGCGGGCGGCCCGGGCCGCGGCGTCCTCGCCATCGAGGACGCCGCCGAGGTCGAGAGCGCCAGCGCCGGTCCATCGCACCTCGGGCACGAACCCCTCGGGCACGAGCGCGGCAAGCAGCGGCGCCGCGTCGACGCGCGCGACCGGCTCGGGGCCCAGCAGGGCGGCCTCGACGACGAGCACGTGCAGGTTCACAGGCGCCCCCGGGTCTTCACGATCCAGCGCCCGAACGCCCACGGCGACGTGCTCGCCGACGCCGCCAGGTGGCGCAGCGTCGCGACGCGGTCGTCGTTGTTGTTGGTGAAGCGCGCGGCGAGCATGTGCTGGTGGAACTGCCGGTTGCGCCGGAAGCGCCGCGAGCGCGTCATGAGCCACGCGGCGTGCTTGCGGAATAGATACTGGTTGCAGCGCAGCACCTCGTCGCCGTTTCGACCCACGTCGGTCTTGTGGTAGACACACAGCGACTCATCGCCCGGCGGCAGGACGAGGCGGCCGCCGCGCTCGATGAAGCGCAGGAAGAAGTCCAGGTCCTGCAGCCGCGGGAGCTTGAGGTCGAAGTAACCCACGTCGCGGAACGTCTCGGTCCGGCCGAGCAGCGTGTACAGGTACGCCCGCAGCGAGTCGAGCAGCAGGTTCGCGAGCTGATCGCCGTCGACGCGCTGGACCACGCGGCGGAGCTTGCGCTGGCCACCAACCCATCGGAGGTCGCTGTGTGCCGTCGCCCAGATCGGGCCGGTCGCGCCGGCGGCGCGGGCTGCGTAGAGACCCTCGAGCTGCAGTTCGAGCTTCCGTGGATAGTATTCGTCGCCGGCGTCCAGCCAGGTCAGGTACTTGCCGTCGGCGTTGTCGAGCAAGACGTTGCGCGTCCAGGGGCGCCCACGGTTCACGCCGTTGCGGACCAGGCGGATCCGCTCGGGGGAGGTGGCGATGACCTCGTCGAGCCGGGCCTGGTGCTCGGGGCGCGAGCCGTCGTCGACCACCACGATTTCCCGCGCCCCGCGCCAGGTCTGGCTCTCGATGCTCCGCAGCGACAGGGCCAGCCCGTCGGGATCGTTGTAGTGCGGGATGAGGATCGAGACGGTCGTCATCTGCGCTCCTCCACGTCGCCGCCGATTCGGTCGGCGACGAACGTGAGCCAGCGGTCACGGAACGCTTCGTGGCGGTACGGAGCGATCGAGCCGAGGGCGTTGGCGCGCAGCCGCGCGCGAAGGTCGTCGTCGGAGATCATCCGCTCGAGACCCTCGGCGAGGGCACGGGCACCGCCGGCGCGATCGACGAGGAGGCCGTTCTGCCCGTCGATGACGAGCTGGTTGACGCCTTCGCATGCCGCGAAGCCGAGCACCGGGGTGCCGCATGCGAGGGCCTCGACGACGGACAGGCCGAACCCCTCGAACTCGGCCGGGTGCACCATGATCTCGGACTCGAGGAAGGCGTCGCGGATGGCGGCGGTGCGGCCAGGGAACGCGACGCGGTCACCGAGCTTGAGGCTCCTGGCCAGCGTCTTCAGGTGGCGATCGCGCGGTCCCTGGCCGTAGATCGCCAGGCGCCAGCTCGGGTGTCGATCCGCGATCAGCGCCCAGGCCTCGAGCAACAGATCGTAGTTCTTGATGTCGGTCAGCCGGCCGGCGGCGATCACCTGACGCCGTCGGGGGCGCGGGGGCACGGGCACCTCGAACTCCGGCGACAGGCCGTTGGGGATCGCGACGACGCGGTCGCGGAGCGCGGGTGGAAACCAGTCAGCGTACGACGGGAACAGCACGTGGATGCGTTCGGCCGTCCGCAGGCTCCAGCGCCGCAGCGCGCGGTCGATCGGGTTCTGGTCCCAACGGACGTCCGACTCGAAGTCGTGGATAGGCACGCTGTGGTTGGTGGGAACCACAGGCACGCCGGCCAGCCAGCCGCCGAGCAGGCTCGGGGTGTTCGCGGGCGGCAGGAACGACAGGATCAGATCGGGCCGGCTGTCGCGGGCCACGATGTACAGGCGTCGCAGGAAGTAGAGGTTCTTGCTCAGCCAGTCGACCGGCGCCAGCGCCGCGCGCCGGGCTCGGCCGGTGGCGCGCTCGTAGCGTTTGGCGCCGCCGTCGAGAAGCCGGTACCACGGCGCCTGCCTCGACGCTCGCGCCTGCAGGTTGACACGCGCAACCTTGGGCGACAGCGGGTACGGAACCTCGGCGTCGCGAGGATCGCAGTAGGCAACCGTGACCTCGTAGCCGGCCTCCGCGAGGAGGTTCGCGATGTCGCAGAACAGGCGCTCGGCACCCCCGGGGCGCCCCGCCAGGAGCCGGATCACCATGAGGATGCGACCACGCGCACGCCAGGTGACGGGCGGCTCGTCGGTCGACGGTGTGATGGGGGCGTTCATCGCGGGTTCCCTGTGTTGCCCCCGACGTTGGCCCTCGGAGGACCGGGACGCAAGCCGAGATCCTCGGAGAGAAGCCGGGTCCAGCGCGCCCGGAACGCGTCGGGAGTGTAGTCGGCGAGCGAGGGGCCGCAGCCGGCGCGCAGGCGCGCCCGGAGCGGCTCGTCTTCGATGAGCCGGGCGAGGGCGGCGGCGAAGGCGGGCGCGCCGCCGGCACGATCGACCATCACGCCGTTGGTGCCGTCGAGCACGAACTCCTTGATGCCGGCGCAGTCGGCGAACGCCACCACCGGGCACCCCGACGCGAGGGCCTCGGCGGCGGACAGCCCGAAGCCCTCGAACTTGGCGGGGTGGGCCATGATCTCGGAGGTTCGGTACACCTCGCGCATGGCGGAGGTGTGACCGCACAAGCGGACGCTGGCGGTGAGGCCGAGGCGCGCGATCTGCTGCGCGAGCGTCGGCTCGAGCGGCCCGGTCCCGTGGATCTCGACGCGCCAATCGGGGAAGCGCGGCGCCACGTGAGCCCAGGCGTCGACGAGGACCGCGTAGTTTTTCACGTCGGCGAGGCGGCCGGCGGCGACGACGACCTTGCGCCGCGCGACCGGCGGGGCCGGGGCCAGAAACTCGGGCGCGACGCCGTTGGGCACGGCGACGACCCGATCGCGTAGCTCCGGCGGAAACCAAGCGGCGAACGACGGGAACAGCACGTGGATGCGGGTCGCCGCCGCGAGGCTGCGTCGTCGCAGCGCGCGGTCGATCGGGTTCTGGTCCCACCGGGTGGGAGAGTCGTAGTCTTCTGCCGGCACGTTGTGGTTGGTCGGCACCACGGCGACTCCCGTGAGCCACCCCGCGAGGAGGCTCGGCGTGTTGGCCGGCGGCAGGAACGAGATGACCAGGTCCGGGCAGGCGGTGCGTAGGTACGTGCGCAGCGCTCGGACGAAGTACAGGTTCTTGCTGAGCCAGTCGGCGGGCGCGAACACCGCCGCCGCCGCCGCCGACCGCGTTCGCAGCGGGCGGTATCCGGCGGCGAGGGCGTCGAGCGCGCGATACCGCAGGCGCGCGCGCGCCCGCCGGGTCCAAAGGTTGTGCTGGTCCACCGTCGGGGCCAACGCGAAGGGGATCGGGTCGGGTGAGGTATCGCAGCGGACGACGGTCACGTCGTAGCCGGCGCCGTCGAGCAGGTTTGCGAGGTCGCAGAACAGGCGCTCGGCGCCACCAGCGCGACCGCCGAGCAGCCGGATCACGAGCGCGATCCGCGGGCGGCGATGGGCCGGCTCAGTCGGCACGGGGGGCCTGCGCTCGGGCGCCGTCGACCGCCGGCGGCGCGAACACGCTCGACGGTAGCCCAGTCGCGGTCGCGCTGCCGGGCTGGCGCCGGTAGAAGCTGCCTCCGAGCTGGCAGGCCGCGCGCAGCCAGCGACAGAAGGCCTCGAACAGCTCGACGTCGACGGCGCCGGGGTCCGCCAGGAACTCGGCGAGGGAGCCCTGGTGGGTCAGCCCGGGGATCGCGTAGACCGCGCGCCCCATCGCCTTGACCGGGGTCCGGTGGTGCAGGGCCGAGGTGCCGACCGTGCTGTTCATGGTCACCACCCCGCGCGCGTACTTGAGCAGGGTCGGCAGGTGGGTGTCGTGGATGTACACGAGGCGATCGCCGAGGCGGTGGCGGGTGGCCAGGTCGCGCAGTCGGCGGCGGTAGTCGCGGAAGGGCACGTCCTCGGGGTGGTGCTTGACCACGAGCACAGCGTCGGCGGCGGCGTGGGCCGCGAACTCCGCGACGATCTCGTCGATCAACGCCTCCATCGACGGGTAATCGGAGTGCTGGAGCTGGGCGTCGCAATGGACCTGCAGCGGCAGCACGAAGTAGTGGCCGCGGTGGCGCGCGATGACCGCCTCGACGACGCCGCGCTCGGTGATGCGATAGCGCACCTTGCGCCAGGCGCCGCGCACGTAGCAGGCCGCCCCGTAGAAGGCGTTGTTCTGGCGGTGGTGCCGGTAGCGCGGATAGAGGGCGGCGCCGAAGGTCTTGGCGATGGCGTACGCGGTGGTGGCGGCAGCGTGGTGGTACCAGGTGTTGCCCACCGGCAGCGGGGCCGGCTGGTGCGGCAGCCGCGGCGCGACCTCGCGGTAGAAGGTCGGGTCGCGCGGCAGCGGCGAGTCGCCGTTGACGCCGCCGCGCTCGACGGTGACGTAGTTGGGACGCAGGTAGCCCTCCTCGAACACCCACACCGGGATGTCGAGCTCGCGTGCGGCGGCGAGGGCGGCGACGTGGATCGGGCGCTTGTCGCCGAAGAGGTAGACCGCGTCGATGCGGCGCTCGAGCATGAGCGCGCGCGCGGCCGCGGGCCAGGCGGCCATCGCGCCGCGGTAGGCGACGACGTCGGGGCCGCGATAGAAGAGCGCGTCCCCGGCGTTGAAGTTGACCTTGGTGGTGACCGCGCCGCCGCGGCGGAGGTCCTCGGCGAGCCGGGCGAAGAACGGCCCGACCGGGCCTTGCAAGAGCAGCGCGCGCCGACAACCCAGCTGCGGCCGCGGGTCGACGGGGCCGAGGTCGGGGAGGTCGGCGACCGACCTTACCTCACGCATGGCCGAGCTCTTCGACGACGTTGCGCAGGCGTCGCAGGTTGCGGCGCCACCAGGGCACCCGGATCGCCCGGCCGCGGGCGTCGGCGGCGCGCTCGGCGTCGAGCAGCGCGAGCACGGCCTCCGGCGTCGTGAACTGCCGGGTGTGCGGATTGACGTAGCGCGGATAGCGCAGCAGCGTGGCGGCGACCAGCTCGTCGAGGGAGCGCGCGCGACCGCGGCGCTGCATCGGCGCGCGATCCTCGGTGAGGCCCCAACCAGCGTAGAACGGCTGCCCGTAGACGACGACCCGACGGTCTCGCAGCAGCGCCTCGAAGCCGACCAGGGAGGTCATCGTATGGACCTCGTCGCACACCTCGAGGCAGCGCGCCAGGGTGGCGCCGATCTCGATCCGGTCGCACAGGCCCCGGGCCGCGTCGGCGGAGATCCCGCCGATGCGGTTGCCGCTGACCACGTCGGGGTGAGGCTTGTAGATGACGAAGGCGCCGGGGGCCGCGGCGCGGGCTGCCGACAGCAGTGCCAGGTTGGTGCGGACGGCGCCGGCGCCGGTACGGATCGACGCGTCGTCCTCGACCTGGCCCGGCACCAGCACGACCCGACGCCCGGGCGGCACCACCAGCGAGGGCGTCGTCGCCGACGTTGTACTTCGACGGCCAGCGCCTGATCTGCTCGCGCAGCGCGCGGGCGCGGGCCAGCTCGGCCTCGGTGAAGTCGGCCTTGGCCAGCGGGCGCTCGAGCTCGCTCGGACGGCTGGGGTCGTAGTAGATGCCGAGCCGATCGACGACCAGCGACGCCGGGCAGGTCGCGTTGGACCCGAGCCGACCGAGCTGGGAACCCATCCTCCATGCGCCAGACAAGCACGCCGTGGCGCTCGGCCAGCGCGCGCAGGTCGGCGCGATCGCGGTGGCCCAGGACCGAGCCGCGCACCGGAGGACAGCCCGCGCGCCTCGGCCTGGGCGGCGGTGCGGACGAACTCGACGCGGTTGCCCGAGGCAGCGCAGGTAGTCGCGGACGTAGCTGCGCTTCCACGGCGGGAAGCCGACGCCGAAGATGGTGCCGGCGTTGGCCGCGAACATCGCGCGCTGCAGCTCGACGTGATCGAGCACCCGCTCGAGCTCGCACGGCGCGCCGGTGTCGGGGTCGACATGGCGCGAATGGCGCGAGGTAGGCCACGGCGAACAGCTGCGCGATCGAACGCGGCTGGCCGCCGTGGCACCGGCGCGATCGTGTCGGTAGTCCCCAGCCGGCGTAGAACGGCGCGCCGAAGCAAACCACCGGGGTGCCGGCGAGAGGCAGCGCCTCGAACCCGAGCTGCGAAGGTCACGGCGTACGGCGTCGACCTGGCGTGCGGCTCGATCGAGCTGCCAGGCTGCGCCCACGGAGGCGGACGTCGGCGCCGCCGACGTGCTCGAGGTAGCCCGGCGCTTGCCGACGAGCACGTCGAGGTGGGTCTTGATGACGAGCTCGGCGCGGGGTGATCGGCGCAGGCGGCGGCTCCAGCATCGCCTGGAACGACGCCGCCGAGGCCAGGCCGTCCTCGACCGAGTGATCGCGCAGGTCTGATCGACGACGAGCACCCGCGGGCGCGTGCGCGGGCCGAGGTCGCACGGCCCCGGCGGCGCGTCGTTGTACTTCGACAGCCGCCGGCGACGTGCGCGCGATCGCGGCGTCGGCGCCAGGCCAGCTCGGCGGCGTCGGCGCGCGCGCTCCCTCGATGAGGCGCTCGAGGCGCGACGGCTGGGCGGCGGCGTGGTAGATGCCAGCGTCGTCGAGCACCAGCGACAGCGGCAGGGTGCCGACCACGCCGAGGCCGACCAGGCGGACGAAGCCGTCCTCGAGGCGCACGTAGGGCAGGCCGTGGTCGCCGCGAACGCGCGCGCCGGGGCGGCGGTGGCGCGATCACCCCAGCCGACCACGGCGTCGATCCCAGTCGGCACCCGTGGGCGCACGACCACGGCGGCGGCGCCGAGCAGCGCGCCCGCAGGTGCAGGATGCGCGATATCGCGAGCATGCGGCGACGCGCGCGCCAGGTGGCAGCGCGGTGGTCGCCGGCCAGCCAGGCTCAGCCGTCGGCACGACCGGCGAGCTCCGCGTCCATGCGGGCGAGGTCATCGCCAGTGCCGACCCCGGGCGCGGGCGCCGCGTCGAGGACGTCGACGGCGATCGCCACCCGTGGGCGAGGGCGCACCAGCTGCTCGAGGGCCTCGGCGCGCTCCACGGGTGCGGCGGGGTGGCGCACATCCGCCGCAGCGCGCCGCGCGGTACGCGTAGAGCGAGGTGGCGCAGGGCGCACGTCGGTCGGGGCTGGTTGGGCACGCCGTCGGCGAACGCGTCGCGCACCCACGGCGGCGGCGCGCGGCTGAACGCACGGGCCAGGCCGGAGTCGTCGAGCACGACCTTCCACGCTCGGTGCGCGCAGCTCGGCGCCGTCGGTGATGGGCACCGCCAGGGTCGCGATCGCGGCGGCCGGCGTGCGCGCCAGCACGGGCGCGCGCTACCGGATGGCGGTCTGGCATCGCCGGCTCGTCGCCCTGCAGGTTCACGACGAGGGTGTCCTCGGGCCATCCAGGCCTCGACCACCTCGGCCACGCGATCTTTGCCCGACGGGTGATCGAGGCAGGTGGCGACGGCGTGGCCGCCGAGCGGTGATGCACGCGCCGATGCGTTCGTCGTCGTGGGCGACGACGTGCCTCCGGCCCCGGCGGCGACGGCGCGTTGCCACGTGCGCGACCGGCATCGGGGTGCCGGCGAGCAGGCGCATCCGGCGCCCGGCAGCCGGGTCGACGCCATGCAGGCGGGCGACGATGTTGAAGCGCGGCGCGGCGTCGGCGCGCGCCGCCAGCAGCGCGTCTGCGATCGCGCACGACGCCGTGGCCGCCGCGGGTGCTGGTGACCCAGCCGGCGACGGCACGCGCCTCCGAGGTGGGCGTCGGCGGGCGCGATCGCGACCGCCGCCGCCTCAGCGCCGGCACGTCGATGACGTCGTCGCCGACGTACGCCACCGCGGCCATCGGCACCGCGAGCGCCGCCGCCACCTCGGCGAGGGCGCCGCGCTCGCTGCGCCCGGTGAGCAGGTGGCGCACGCCGAGCTCGGCGGCGCGACGCTCGGCGCGGCCGCGCGCGCGGTGATCACGCGACCTCGTCGCCCGCCGCCAGGAGCACTTGACGCCCTGGCCATCGCGCACGTGGAAGCGCTTGCCGTCGTCGTCGCCGCCGTAGCCGAGGTCCCGTCGGTGAGACCCCGTCGACGTCGCAGGCGAGCAACCGGACGTCGGCGAGGGAAGCTCACGCCTGAGTCAACGTACTGGCCGCGCCTTCACCACGGCGTCGATCGCGAGCAACGTCGTGAGCGGCTCCTCGGCGCGCGCCAGCGGCTGCGTTTGGGCCATCGCTCCAGGCACTTCTTCGTGAGGTCGGGGTGGATCTCCATGAACACGCCGGCGACGCCGGCAGCGACCACGTACGCCAGGACCGGGATCATCTCGCGCTGCCCACCGGGCGATTTGCCCTGGCGCCAGCTGTTGCACCGAGTGGGTCGCGTCCCGAACGCACCCACCACCGGAGGCAACCAGTCGCGCATGATCGCCAGCGATCGCATGTCGGCGACCAGCGTGTTGTAGCGAACGACACCCGCGCTCGCACACCATCAGGTCGTGGTTGCCCGGCGCGGCACTTCGACGACGTTGGCCATGTCCCACGGCGCCAGAACACCCCTTCTTGATGTTCACCGGCTTGCCGGCGCAGGCCACCCGCTGCATGAAGTCGGTCTGCCGGACCAGGAAGGCCGGCGTCTGCAGCACGTCGACGACCGCGGCGACCTCGTCGACGGGGGTGTCCTCGTGGACGTCGGTGAGCACCGGCACCCCGAGCTCGGCGCTTCACGCGGCCAGGATGCGCGAAGGCCTCGGCGAGGCCGCCGCGGCGCGGTGCCCGAGGTCCGGTTGGCCTTGTCGAAGCTGGCGCGAATACGTACGGCACGCCCAGCCGCGCGGTCGCCTCGACCAGCGCTGCCGCGAATGCGCAGGATCATCGCCTCGCTCTCGATCGCGCACGAGGCCAGCGATCAGGAACAGCGGCCGTCGGGACCGGGCCCACCATGGCCAGCGAGCTGCATCGCCCGGCCGTTGGCCACTAGAAGTTGGCGTGCTCGCGCACCGCGGCGCCCGGGAGCGACGCTTTGAGACCAGCACCAGCGCCGACACCAGGACGGTCGCGATCTCCCAGCCCCACCCCGCGGCGCGGCGGCCTCGTCGAGGCGCCCGGCGTTGACGACCGCAGAGCGGTGGGCGCGGCCGACGATCGAGCTGGGCCTGCTGCATCGCGGACAGGGCGATGCCCGGGCTGCAGTCGGCCAGCTCGTGCTCGATCACCGCCGGCTCGGTCCGCTGCGCGGCGGTCGGCTCGGTGTCGCCGAACTACGCCCGTAGCGCGGCGGTGGCGGCGACCAGGCGATCGCGCGCGCCCGGGTCAGCTCGTGCTCGGCCGAGCCAAGCAGCGCCGTGGCGGCGGTGTTCTGCTCCTCGATCCACGCGGTGGCCAGGCCGATGAGCTGGGTCGCGAAGGCCTGGGCGCGGCGCCGCTGAACGCGGACGCGGACGTCGACCAGGTTGCTGCCGGCCTCGCTGGCGGCGGTCACCTGCTTGCGAAAGTACGCGTGGCGGGAGTCGGCGCCGGCATCGTCGGCGAGCCGGGCCAGGAAGTCGCCGCCGGCGTAGTGCCGACGGAAGGCGTCGCCGTCGTCGAGCACCGCCAGCGCCGCGCGCGACCGCAGGTGCTCGCGCAGGAGCCGGGCGTCGCGCTGGTTGCCGGCGTTGGAGTCCTTGCCGCGGCCCTCGGCGGCGGCCCGGCCCTCGTTCGACTCGACCGCGAGGGTCATGGTCGCGTCGTAGCGCGGCGCGGCGAGCAGGCCGTAGTAGACGACCGCGAGCAAGGTCGGGACGCCGACGAAGATGGCGAAGCGACGAATCAGCGTGCGCCGCCGCCGGCGACGCAGCTCGATCGCGCTCGGCGGCACCACCACCGCCTCGGTGGGCGCGTTGACCTTGGTGGCCTCCGCCTCGCTCATGCCGCGACCTGGGCCTCGTAGGCGGCGGCCGCGGCGGCGACCGACTCGTGGATGGTGGCGACGCCGCCGTCGAGCAGGATGCACCGCTGGCAGTACTCGGCCAGGGTCGCCATGTCGTGCGAGACCATGATGAGGCCGGCGCGCTCGCGCCGCGCGGCGAACGCGTTGCGGCACTTGCGGCGGAAGGCCTTGTCGCCGACGGCGGTGACCTCGTCGATGAGGTAGAGGTCGAAGTCGATGGCCATGCTCAGGCCGAACGCGACGCGGGCGCGCATGCCCGACGAGTAGTAGCGCACCGGCTCGTAGAAGTAGCGGCCGATCTCGGCGAAGGCGCGGGTCTGCTCGACGACCCAGTCGACGTCCTGGCCGTAGATGCGGGCGACGAACCGGCAGTTCTCCTCGCCCGAGAGCGTGCCGTTGAAGCCGCCGGCGAAGCCGATGGGCCACGACACCCGGCCCTGGCGGATCACCTCGCCAGCGGTGGGCTCCTCGGCGCCGCCGATGACCCGCAAGAGGGTCGACTTGCCGGCGCCGTTCTTACCGAGGATGCCGATGCTCTCGCGGGCGGGCAGGGTCAACGACAGATCGCGCAGGACCACGTTGGGCCCGGTCGAGGTCTTGTAGATCTTGGTGACGTGGCGGAGCTCGAGCATGGATCCTCGGCGGCGGCGCAGCCTAGCTCCTCTCGATCCGGCGCCGCACCCAGCGCTCGAGCAAGAGCCCGGCGAGGAACAGGGCCCCGACCCAGGCCAGCACGTACGGCACGCTCACGTGCTCGTCGCTGTAGCTGTCGAACCAGCCGTCGCGGACGAGCTCGGTGGTGTGCAGCACGGGGTTCCACAGCATCGCGTCGCGGGCACCCGCGGGCAATGTCTCGGCGGTGAAGAAGATCCCCGAGATCCAGAACAGCGGGCGCAGGAGCGGGCCGCGCGCGCGCTCGGCCACCGTCGACAGCTGGCCGAGGCCGCAGAAGATGATGCCGAGGCCGGTGCCCAGCAACGAGGCGAGGCCCATGCCCGCGATGAGCCGCAGCGGATCGTCGACGATCAGCCGCTGGGTGGCGAGGGCGTGGCCTCCCATGAGCACGATGAACACCGCGGCGAAGGTCGCGGCCTCGAGCAGGCAGCGCGCGATGATGAGATCGATCGGCCGGACCTGCGGGTAGTAGAGCAGGGCCTTGTTACCGTTGATGGCCTCGGCCACCCGCACGACGCTGTTGGTGAAGAGCGTGTAGGGCAACGCCGGTGGCGATGAACGGGAACAGCGTCATGCCCGGTGGAGTGGGCCAGCCCACCACGGAAGAACCAGAAGAACGTGAAGATGGCGGCGATGGTCGGCTCGAGCGGCGCCACAGGTAGCCGAGCTGGTTGGCGCCGAACCGGGTCCGGGTCTCGCGCAGCACCAGCGCGCCGACGACGTCGGCCTGCTGGCCCAGGCCGCGGCGGAACGCGCGCACCCGGCTCGGGCGCGGGCTCGTCGAGACCGCCGCGGGGTCGAGCGAGACCGTGGTCATCGCGGCGGTCCGCGCCTCACTGCCCGAGATCGAAGATCTCGACCACGCCGGCCACCTTGCCGCCTTCACCCAGGACGACCAGGGCCTTGAGCTTCATCGCCTGCATGCGCGCGTGGGCATCGCCGAGGAGGGTGTCCTCGGTCACCGTCACCGGGTTGCGGGTCATGAACTCCGCGACGCACAGCGAGCCGACGTCCTCGGCGGCGGCCAGGCTGCGCTGCATCGCCCGGCGCAGGTCGCCGTCGGTGACCAGGCCGATGAGGCGCTCGCCCGAGGTGACCAGCACCAGGCCGAGCTGGCCCTCGGACATGATCTCGAGCGACTCGGCGACGGTGGCCGACGGCGGCACCACCGGCAGCGGCGGCCGGTGCATGGCGTCGCGCACGCGGGCGCCGAGCTTGCGGCCGAGCGAGCCGCCCGGGTGGGTGCGGCGGAAGTCGTCGGCGCCGAAGTTGCGCTCGCGCATGAGGCCGACGGCCAGCGCGTCGCCCATCGCCATGGTGGCGAGGGTCGAGGTGGTGGGCGCCAGGTTGTTGGGGCAGGTCTCGGAGGCGACCGACACGTCGAGCACGACGTCGGCGGCGCGCCCCACGGTGGACGCCGGGTTGCCGACGATTGCGATGAGCGGCAGGTCGAGGGCGCGCAGGTGCGGCAACAGCGCGGTAACCTCGTCGGTCTCGCCGCTGTAGGTCACCAGGATCGCGAGGTCGCGCGGGGTGATCATGCCGAGGTCGCCGTGGCGGGCCTCGGCGGCGTTGACGAACACCGCCGGGGTGCCGGTCGACGACAGGGTCGAGGCGATCTTGCGGCCGACGATGCCGGACTTGCCGACCCCGACGATCGCGACCCGGCCCTCGGTCGCGAGGATGAGACGCGGCCGCCGCGAAGTTGCCGTCGAGGCGGTCGGCGAGGGCGGTGAGGCGCTGGCCTGGGCCAGCAGGCCGCCGCGCGCGTGCTCGATGGCGCCGGCGCTGCCGGGCGAGATCGCAGGGCCCACGCCGGTGCGGCGCGCGGGGGCGACGACCGCGACCGGGCGCGCCGTCTCGGCACGCTCCCCGGGCTGTCTCACCACCGCGATCGCCGGACTGTCGCTCGCCATTCGTACTCCCTGACACCCGATGACTGGAACGGGCCGGGATACTGCCCCGCGGTGTCCGCTCCAGCGCGCCAAACTGGCGTTGCCATCCTAGTGTTGCGGCTTGCGACATAGCAACTTCCGTGACACCCGGTGTCATTGTGTAACTTCAGTGGCTTGGAGTCGCTCTTGGTAGCATAGGTCACTCAGTTGAGTGGGGTAAGTATGGCGGCGACGTCGTGGTCAGGGCTCGCCAAGGTGGCGCGGATCCCGGCCGCAGTGCTGCCACGTGGTCTCACCCGGCGAGACTTCCTGGTCGCGTGTTCAGGCTTTCCGGTCGCAGCAGGGCCCAGGGCGAGGCGGCGCCGGTGCCTCGCGGGCCGGGGGCGGGCGGCCCCCTGGCCCGGGAACCAGCGGCTCCCCGGGCACCGGAAAGGGCGGCGCTCGCCTAGTCCTGGAACAGGTGCTCGGCGGTGTCGGCGGCGAGCTTGTCGCCGGCGAGGGCCTCGGACAGGTCGTGGTTGGTCTTGCGCAGGCGCGAGCCGAGCACCTGCACGAAGCTCCACAACAGCTTCACCGCCAGCGCCGGCTCGCGCTTGATGATGTCGAAGAAGTCGGCGCGCTGGATCGCCACCAGCGTGGTCGGCTCGACCGCGGTCGCGGTCAGCGAACGCACCGAGCGCTCGACCAGGCTCATCTCGCCGAAGTGCTGACCGCGGCCGAGGTCGGCGACGCGTACGCCGTCCTGCGACAGCCGGATGCGGCCGGTGGTGACGGCGTACATGGTGTCGCCGGCCTGGCCCTCGGTGAACACGATCTGCGCCGCCGGCACCTCGAGCAGCGTGGCCACGCTGGTGACCCGGACCAGCTCCTTGTACGAGAGGTACCGAAACAGCTTGAGCGCGCGCAGGATCTCGAGTTTCTGCCGCACCACGTCGGTGGCCGCGTGCTCGCCGGGCGGCGCGCCGACCCGCACGACGACGCCGGTGATGTTGTCGTGGCCGCCGCCGGCGTTGGCCAGCTCGATGAGCCGCGCCGGCACGTCGGCGACCTCGCCGTCGTCGAGCAGGGCCGGCAGCGCCTCGTCCTCGAGGTAGGCGTGGAGGCCGTCGGAGCAGAGCAAGAACTGATCGCCCGGCAGGACGTCGAAGTCGAAGGTGTCGACCTGGACCGAGGCGTAGATGCCGACGGCGCGGGTGACGGAGTTCTTGTACTGCTTGTACGGCGACGAATCGATCTCGGACTTGTTGAGCTTGCCGCGCCGGACAAGCTCGTTGAGCAGCGAGTGATCTTCGGTGAGCGCGTGGCTCTGGCCCTGGCGCGACAGGTACACGCGGGTGTCGCCGACGTGGGCGATGAACCCGCGCAGGCGATCGCCGCCGGCGATGAGCAGCGCGGTGGCGGTGGTGCCCATGCCGCGCTTGTCCGGCTCGGCCTGGGCCTGGGCGTACACCGCGGCGCAGGCCTGCTGCACCGCCTGCTCGAGCGCGCGCAGGATCTCGCCGGCGTGGCCCGGCGGGCCGTCCTCGCGGTACCCCTCGATCAGCTCGCGCTTGGCGCGCAGGGCGTCGCGGATCTGGTGGATGGCGATCGCGGAGGCGACCTCGCCGGCGGCGTGGCCGCCCATGCCGTCGGCGACCAGGAACAGCCGGAGCTTCTTGTCGACGAGGAAGTTGTCCTCGTTGTGATCGCGCTGGCGCCCGACGTCGGTGGCAGCCGCGAACGTCAGCTCCATGCCCCAAAAGCGTTGCACGCCGGCGGCGAGCCGGTCAACGCGCGACCCCGCCGCCGCGCCCGATCATGGCGCGCCGGGCCAGCGCCCCGGGCAGGCGGGCCTGGGCGACGACGGCGCGCAGCGTGTGGGTGTCGGCGAAGCCGCCGCCGTAGGCGATCGCGCCGACCACCACCGTCGGCGCCACCACGACGCCGGCGGCGGCGAGGGCGACCACCATCGCGGCGCTGCGGCCGGCCTCGACGGCGAGACAGCGCGCGTGGGCCCGACGGTCGAGGCCGGTGAGGCGCACCAGGCGATCGATGGCGGCGTCGACGGCGTCGGCGCGATCGGCGTCGCGCTCGGGATCGTCGTCGTCGGATGCCAGCTCGTCGTCGAGGGCGGAAACCGCGAGGGCCTGGCCGATCCAGCTCCAGCCCGCGCCCTGGGCGACGGCGCACCGAGCCGCGTCGTGGAACAGGCCGATCGCGCCGGTGCGATCGTCGGCGAGCGCGTAGGCCGGCACCCAGGTCACGCGGAGCGCGTCGGGCGCGAGCTCGCGCACGCGGTCGGCGGCGGCGAGCTGCTCGGCACAGCGGCTCCGGCGCAGGTCGCAGGCGACCAGCAGGTCGACCTCGGCGGCGGGCGCCGGCAGGCCGGGCCAGCCGGCGAGCGAGAGCGGACCTCGCAGCGGGCTCCCGGGCGCGAGGTAGTCGGGGGCGCGCTCGTCGGCCCACGGGCCCTCGCCGGTGAGATCGCCGAAGAAGTCCTCGAGCTCGTCGAGCATCGTTGGCGCGGCCTCCGACGCTACCAGGTGGGCGTCGACCAGGCCGCGCGCGGGGATGGTACGCGGCGCCGCGCGCAGGAGCTCGTCGGCGAGGTAGCGATCGAGCTCGGCGCGGGCCACGCCGGCGTCGAGGCCGGCGCGCGCGCGCTGGTAGGCCTCGGCGTATGCTTGGTCGAGCGCGTCGTCGTCCATCGCCGACAGCGGCCGCGCCAGCGATCGGCCAGCGAGGCTGGCCTCGACGGCGCCGGCGCGCACCCCCGCGCGGAGGCGCTCGGCGTCGTGGCGTCGGAGCAGGTCAGCGTGCCGCCCGTCGGTCCAGGCCGCGGCCAGGCGCGGGGCGTCGAGGCCGAGCGAGCGCGCCACCGCGAGCAGCTCGTCGGCGGTGGCGCCCGCGCCGAGGTCACGCGCGGCGCGCTCGACCTCGAAGAACCGGCCCTGGGCCGCGGCCTCGAGCAGCGCCTCGGGCAGGCGCACCAGGCTCGGGCTCGGCAGCACGCGCACCTCGAGCCGGCTGCGGCGCGGGTGGCGCGCCTGCAGCGCGAGCAGGCGATCGAGGCCGGGGCCGTGGCGATTGCCCGGCGTCAGGTACACCGCGATGGTGACCGGCGCGTCGATCGGGCCGACCGCCGGCGCGGCGTCGACCGCGCGCTGCTCGACGCGGACGATGGCGCCCGGCTGGGCGCCGAGCGGCGCGGCGCCGAGCGCGGTCGCCGCCAGCGCCAGCCCGATCGTCGGTCCACGCATCGCCTGCGAGGATAGCGCGCCGGTCAGGGGGCGGCCGGCGGGGCGTCGTCGGCGGGCGCGGGCGCGTCGGTGGCCGCGGTCGGGGCGGCGGCCACGGCAGCCGCTTCCTCGGCGGCCAGCTCCTCGTCGTCGGGCGGCTCGACGTCGGGCCACAGCACGGCGAAGTAGATGCCGGCGGAGATCACCAGGCCGAACACCAGCGCCAGCGCCAGCGGCTCCCACGCCATCAGCCGCGGCTCCGCGTGTGCACGGCGCGACGCTAGCAACCGGCGCGCGGCGTGGTCAAGGGAGCGCCCGGCGCGCGCTGGGTGTAGGCTGCCGGCCTCATGTGGATGAGCCTGCACGCGGCGTTGGCCAGCCTGATCCCGTACTGGGTGCCACCGTCGATCCCGCCGCGCGATCGCGGTGACGACGGCTTCGCGCTGCAGCCCTTCGGGATGATCGTCGCCGCCGGCGTCCTCATCGGCGCGTCGATCATGCGGCGCTTCTCCGAGCGGCACGGCGTCGACGACGACGACCTGCGCGGCCTGACCATGTGGATCATGGTGACCGGCTTCATCGGCGCCCACGTGCTCGACGTGATCATGTACGAGCCGCACAAGCTCGCCGAGGATCCGCTGGTGCTCATCAAGCTGTGGGACGGCATCTCGTCGTACGGCGGCTTCGTCGGCGGCGCGCTCGGCTACATGTTCTTCGTGTGGTGGAAGCGGCTGCAGTGGGCGCTGATGGCCGACATCTGCATCGTCGGCCTGCTGCCGGCGTTCAGCATCGGCCGCATCGGCTGCACGATCGTCCACGATCACCCGGGGGCGCCGACCGACTCGATCTTTGGCTTCGACTACCCGGCGTGGTTCGTGGCCAACCTCGACCCCAACCTGGTCGGGCCGATGCGGCTGCACAACCTCGCGATGTACGAGCTGGCGTACCTCATCCCGGTCAACGCCATCATCCTGTGGCTGGCGTTCAAGAAGGTGCGGCGGCTGCCCGCCGGCGCGCTCGCGGTGCTCACCGGCGTGCTGTACGCGCCGGTGCGGTTCTTCCTCGACTACCTGCGCTGGAACAAGACCGACCCGCGCTACCTCGGGCTCACCTTCGCGCAGTGGGCCTCGATCGGCTTCTTCGTGGTCGCCGTGATCGTCGCGGTGCGGATCCTGAAGCACGGCAAGGTGGCCCCGCTGGCCGCCGAGCTCGACGGCAAGCCCGGCGGCAAGCGCGTGCCGGTGGCCGCCGCGGCGAAGGCGAAGAAGTAGGGCGATCAGGCGGGCGCGCGACCGCGACCGCCGCCGCCGCCGCGACCACCGCCGCCGCCGCCGCCGCCGCCGCCACCGCCACCACCGCCGCCGCCGCGACCGCCGCCGCCACGACCACCGCCGCCGCCGCCGCCACCACCGCCGCCACCGCCACCGCCGCCACCGCCGCGAGGACGGCGCGCCTCCATCTCCGCGAGCATCGGCGCGTCGTCGTCGGGCCGGAGCACGCGATGGGCGGTCGCGATGAGGCGATCCTCCACCGCGACGTGTTCGGCGTAGCTGTTGGCCAGGCGATCGGCGTCGTGCAGGAACCGCTTGGCCGCGTCCTGGCCGGGCACGCGCTCCCAGCGCTCGCACTGGGTCGCGAGCTGCTCGTGCCAGCGCAGGTACTTGCCGTGATCGGCCTCGATGCGCTTGATGTCGTCCCAGGTCTCGGGGGCGCGGATGGCCAGGCGCGGCAACAGCGTCGCCTCCTCGTCGGCGAAGTGCCGCGGGGTCGCGCGCAGCAGGTACGCCACGCCGGCGCGGACGAGGTCGACGTCGTCGACGGTGCCGCTGCCGCGGACCAGCCGACGGGCGGCGCCGAGCATGGCCGCCATCTCCTCGTGGTGGCGGGCGTGCGAGCGCTCGAGCTGGGCCAGGGCCGCCAGGGCAGGGGGCGTGGTCATGCGCGGGCGAGCCTAGCGCGGTGGCGACGGGCCGGGCATAGTCCGCGGCCATGACCGCGATCGACAACGTCGTCATCATCGGCAGCGGCCCGGCCGCGCACACCGCCGCCATCTACGCCGCGCGCGCCGAGCTCAAGCCGGTCCTGTTCGAGGGCTTCATGGCCGGGGGCATCGCCGCCGGCGGGCAGCTCACGACCACCACCGACGTCGAGAACTTCCCCGGCTTCCCCGAGGGCATCGGCGGCCCTGAGCTGTGCGAGCGGTTCCGGGCGCAGTCGGCGCGGTTCGGCACCGTGATCCACACCGAGACGGTCAACACCATCGACCTCTCGCAGCGGCCGTTCCGCTACGCCACCGACGAGCGCACCGGGCTGGCGCGGTCGGTGATCATCGCCACCGGCGCCACCGCCAAGCGCGACGACATCCCCGGCACCCGCGACGGCGAGCTGTGGCAACGCGGGGTGTCGGCGTGCGCGGTGTGCGACGGCGCGCTGCCGATGTTCCGCGGCAAGCCGATGTTCGTCATCGGCGGCGGTGACTCGGCGATGGAGGAGGCCGGCTACCTCACCAAGTTCGCGTCGAAGGTGTACATCGTGCACCGCCGCGACGAGCTGCGCGCCTCGAAGATCATGCAGCAGCGCGCCCTCGACAACCCCAAGATCGAGTTCCTGCTGTCGCACCAGGTGGTCGCGGTCACCGGCGGCGACGGCGTCGAGAACGTCCGGGTCAAGGACCTCCGCGCCGGCACCGAGCGCGACCTCGCGGCGGCCGGCCTGTTCTTCGCAATCGGCCACGTGCCCAACGCCGGCTTCCTCGCCGGCCAGCTCGCCACCGACGAGCAGGGCTACATCGTCACCACGCCGGGCACGACCCAGACCAGCGTCGACGGCGTGTTCGCCGCGGGCGACGTGCAGGACAAGAAATACCGCCAGGCGATCACCGCCGCGGGCTCGGGCTGCATGGCCGCGCTCGAGTGCGAGCACTTCCTGTCGAGCCACCCGTAGCCGGCTCGAGCGCGGCGGCGGCGGCCTCGCCCACGCGCGGGCGGGCGCCGGGCGAGTCGGCGCTCGAGGCAACGCGTCCCGCTCGGGTACGTGAGCCAGGGCTGCGCATGGCGTCGCGCTGGCTGATCGCGGCCAGCGCCGTCGTCAGGCCGTGTCGCGCCGCCCCGTGCGTCGAAACGCGAGCAATTTGGTCGAATTACGAGCCGAAAAATAACGACGTTTTTTCTGATTGCCATGGTCGTTTACTGAGCTATGAATGGCTTCGGGCGCCATATTTGGCGATTTTTGCGACCTGGAGGTCGAAATGGACTTGGAAACGACCGGAAAATACGACCAGGAATTCGGCCTCGACTCTTTCGGCCGCGCGCGGCGTGAGTCGGTTCCATTCGAGCTGGGCGCAGCCGAGCGTCGCTACATCCACGCCGTCGCCCGCAAGTTCGTGCGCGACGACGATGATGCCCAGGACGTCGCCCAGGACGCGATGCTCCAGGCCTTTCGCCACCGGGCCTCGTTCCGGGGTGAGTCGCAGCCGCGCACCTGGCTGTACCGGATCGCGGCGACCACGGCGCTGAGCTTCCTGCGGCGGCGCCGGCGGCAACTCGCGCGGCAGGTGGCGCTCGAACCCGGCGTCCTCGCCGAGCTGCCGGTGGTGAGCGACGCCGACTCGCCGGAGACCGCGCTCGCGCGGCAGCGGGTCGCGCGCTGGGTGCGCGGACACCTCGCCGAGATCCCGGAGGGCTACCGGCGGGTGCTCGAGCTCCGTGCCGAGGACGCGAGCGAGCAGGAGATCTCGCAGGCGCTGGGCCTCACGGTCGCCACCGTCAAGATCCGCGGGCACCGGGCCCGGGCCCGGCTGCGCACTGCCCTGATCGCCGACGCCGCGTGACCGCGGTCGCCCGGGAATAGCCTCCCGGGCGTCGACGGTCCTCCAGGAGCCCGGCGCCGCGTGAGAGACTTCCGGGTGACCATGCCGACGCCGACGCCCGACAGCGCCCAGCGCGACTCCGCCGCTGTCATCAAGCTGCTCGCGGTCCTGTTGCTCCTCGTCGCCGGCGCGCTGGTGTACACGGTGCTGCAGCAGCGCAAGCTGGCCGCGATGGCGCAGCCCGGGGTCACCGCGTGGGAGCCACGGGCGGTGACGCCGCTGCCGGCCTCGCTCGGCGCCGACGAGACCAGCACGATCGAGGTGTTCCGGCAGTCGTCGCCCTCGGTGGTGCACATCACCAACCTCAAGGCCGCACGCAACCGGTTGACCCTCGCCGTCGACGAGATCCCGCAGGGCACCGGCACCGGCTTCGTGTGGGACACCGCCGGCCACGTCATCACCAACTTCCACGTCGTGCAGGGCGCCGATCACGCCCAGGTCACCCTCGAGGACGGCAGCGACTACGCCGGCGAGATCGTGGGCACCGCACCGGACAAGGATCTCGCGGTCATCAAGATCGACGCGCCGCCGTCGAAGCTGCGGCCGCTGGCGGTGGGCACCTCGGGCGACCTCGTCGTCGGCCAGAAGGTGCTCGCGATCGGCAACCCGTTCGGGCTCGACCAGACGCTCACGACCGGCGTCATCAGCGGCCTCGGCCGCCAGATCCAGAGCATCACCAAGCGGCCGATCAACGACGTCATCCAGACCGACGCCTCGATCAACCCGGGCAACAGCGGCGGGCCGCTGCTCGACAGCTCGGGCCGGCTCATCGGCGTCAACACCGCCATCTACAGCCCGACCGGCGCCAACGCGGGCATCGGCTTCGCGGTGCCGGTCGACACCATCAACCGCATCGTCCCGCAGATCATCAAGCACGGCGACGTGCCGCGGCCGGGGCTGGGCGTCACCATCGCCCAGGACAGCGTCGCCGCGCGGCTCGGCCTCACCGGCGTGCTCATCATCGACGTCGTGCCCGGGGGCGCCGCGGCGGCGGCTGGCCTGGTCGGGACCCGGCAGCTGCCCGGCGGCAAGTGGAGCCCGGGCGACGTCATCGTCGCCATCGACGGCTCGGCGATCGCGAACACCAGCGACCTCTACCGCAGCCTCGACGATCACAAGGTCGGCGATCAGGTCACGGTGACCGTGCAGGGCGCCGGCGGCGCGCGCCGCGACGTGTCGCTGAGCCTGCAGGCCATCAAGTAGCGCGGCCGCGGCCGGGCGCGGCGTCGCCGGCGTGAGTCGGACGTCGCCGTCGGGCGTGGTGGCCGCCGGCGCATTCTTGGCCCGCGCGCGCGCCGCGCGGTACACCCGCGGGGGCCATGCCCGTGCGCTCCCACGATCCGCCCGCAGGCGCCGGGGCCCGCCGATGAGCGGCCGCCAGCTCGGCGCGCGCGCGGCGGCGGCGATCGTCGTCGCCAACATGATCGGCACCGGCGTGTTCACCAGCGCCGGCTACCAGGCGGCGTCGCTGCACGACCCGATGACGATGCTGCTGACCTGGGTGGTCGGCGGCGTCATCGCCCTGTGCGGCGCCGCCAGCTACGCCGAGCTCGGCGCGATGCTGCCGCGGGTCGGCGGCGAGTACGTGTACCTGCGCGAGGCCTACCACCCCGCCGTCGGCGCGATGTCGGGCTGGGCGTCGCTGTCGGCCGGGTTCTCGGCGCCGATCGCCGCCGCCGCGATCCTGTTCGCGGCCTACGTCGGCGCCGTCATCCCCGGGCTGGGCTCGTCGACGGCGCAGCACGTCGTCGCGATCGGCCTCATCGTGGCGATGACCGCGATGCACGGCTTCGACACCGTGGTCGGCGGCGCGGTGCAGGCGGTGATGACCGCGGCCAAGGCCGTCCTCATCGCCGGCTTCGTCCTCGCCGGCCTCCTGCTCGGAGACGGCGACTGGGGCCACCTGGCCAGCCGCGCCGGTGGGCTCGACAACGTCGGCACCTCGGCGTTCGCGGTGTCGCTGATGTACGTGTCGTTCGCGTACTCGGGCTGGAACGCGGCCGCCTACATGGCCGGCGAGATCGAGGCGCCGCAGCGCAACCTGCCGCGGGCGCTCCTGCTCGGCACCGGCAGCGTGATGGTGTTGTACATCCTGCTCAACCTGGTGTTCCTCTACGCGCTGCCGCCGGAGGTGCTCGCTGGCGCCCCGGGCCAGCCGCCGATCCACGAGGTCGGGGACGCCGCGGCGCGGGCGCTGTTCGGGCCGACCGCGGGCACGCTGGTGAGCACGCTCATCGCGCTGGCGCTGGTGTCGGCGGTCAGCGCGATGGTGATGACCGGCCCGCGCGTGTACACCGCGATGGCCGACGACGGCGCGCTGCCGGCGTGGCTCGGCCGACGCACCGCGCGCGGCGTGCCGCTGCGGGCGGTGGTGCTGCAGGGGCTGCTGGCCATCGTCATCGTCCTCGCCACCGATCTGGGCGGCGTCATCCGCTACGTGGGGTTCACCCTCGCGGTGTTCGCCGCGTTGACCGTGGCGGCGGTGTTCGTCCTGCGCGCGCGGCAGCCGGCGGCGACGCGGCCGTACCGGACCATCGGCTACCCGGTCACGCCGCTGCTGTTCGTGGTGACGTCGGCGTGGATCGCCCAGGCCCAGATCCGCGAGAACCCACGGGAGAGCCTGTGGGTCGGCGCGACCCTGCTCGGCGGGGCGGCGCTGTACGCGGCGTTCCAGCGCCGGCGCCCGGCGGGCGCGCCGCCGTCGTAGCCGCATCCGCGGGCCTGGATCGATCCGCGGCGTCGTGCGTTGGCATAGGCTCGCGGCTCGCGGGGCGCAGCCGGGGCACGCCCACACGAGGAGGGCTCATGCGACGCGGGTTTCTGACGATGGCTGGGGTGGGCGCGATGCTGGCGGCGCCGACGGCGGCGCGCGCGTTCTGCGGGTTCTACGTGAGCGGCGCGAGCGACGCGATGTACACAGCGACGCGACGCAGGTGGTGCTGATGCGCGAGGGGACGCGCACGGTGCTGTCGATGCAGAACGACTACGTGGGGCCGACGGAGGCGTTTGCGCTGGTGATCCCGGTGCCGGTGGTGTTGCAGGAAGGGCAGGTCAAGACGCTGCCCAAGGCGGTGTTCGCCAAGGTCGACACCATGGGCGCGCCGCGGCTGGTGGAGTACTGGGAGCAGGATCCGTGCGCGCCGATGGGCGGCTTCGACGAGGGCCTCATGGGCGGCGCCGGCCCGGCGCGCGGGACCGGCATCGGCCGGGTGCGCGAGGAGGGCGGGCTGGGGGTGACCGTCGAGGCGCAGTTCGCCGTCGGCGAGTACCAGATCGTGATCCTGTCGGCGAAGGACTCGACCGGGCTCGACGCCTGGTTGCGGCAGGAGCGCTACCAGATCCCCGCGGGCGCCGAGCCCTTGCTCAAGCCCTACGTCGAGAGCGGCAGCAAGTTCTTCGTGGCCAAGGTGGACCCGACCAAGGTCATCTTCGAGGGCGGGCGCGCGGCGCTGTCACCGCTGCGGTTCCACTACGACAGCGAGGAGTTCAGCCTGCCGATCCGGCTGGGGCTCGCCAACTCGTCGGGCACCCAGGACCTCATCGTCAACATCCTGGCGCCGGCGCAGCGCTACGAGGTCGCGAACGCACCCAACGTCACCATCCCGACCAACCTCGACGTGCGCGACAGCGTGCGCACGCGGTTCGGCGAGTTCTACGCCGCGCTGTTCGACAAGACCCTGGCGCGCACGCCGGGCGCGGTGGTCACCGAGTACGCGTGGGACGCGAGCACCTGCGATCCGTGCCCGGGGCCGACCCTCGACGGCGCTGATCTCCAGACCCTGGGCGCCGACGTGATCGGTCCCGGCGGCGCCGGCCGGCGCTTCGTGCTCACCCGACTGCACGCGCGCTACGGCACCGACTGGGCCGACGACCTGGTGTTCAAGGCGGCGCCCGGCATCGTCGGCGGTCGCGAGTTCGTCGTCGACGGCGATCGCCGGGAGGAGGGCGCGAAGCCGGCCCAGGCCAACAGCTTCCAGGCGCGCTATGCCATCCGGCACCCGTGGACCGGCGCGCTCGCGTGCGACGCGCCGGTGCGCGGTCGCTGGAGGCGGGCTGCCGCCGGGGGTGCAGGTCGCCGAAGGGGCCGGTGGCACCCAGAGCGCCGGCAAGGTCGCGTACGCCCGCGCGGGAAGCTAGTGCTGGCGGCCGAGGTGGCCAGCGACATTCCGGAGCTTGGCGTGACCGCGGGCTCGGGGGCGACCGCGACGTTGCCAGCGGCCACCGGGAGTGGCTCGGCCGCAGCGGCGTCAGGCTCGGCACCAGGTTCGGCCGCGGCGCCACCGGCGGCGGCGGCGCCCGCGCGCAAGCCCGGCTGCGGCTGCGGCGCCGGCAGTGTCGCCGATCTCGCCGGCGGCGGCGTGCTCGCGGCGCTGGTCCTGTTCGCCACCCGGCGCCGGCGCCGCGCCTGACGGCACGGTCCCCTGGCTGTTGCCCATTGCTGAAGTGATGATGACGACGACGAAGATGACGACGATGGCCGCGGCCCTGGTGGCCGCGCTGGTGGCGGCGCCGACGGCGGCGCGCGCGTTCTGCGGGTTCTACGTGAGCGGCGCGAGCGACGCGATGTACAGCGACGCGACGCAGGTGGTGCTGATGCGCGAGGGGACGCGCACGGTGCTGTCGATGCAGAACGACTACGCGGGGCCGACGGAGGCGTTCGCGCTGGTGATCCCGGTGCCGGTGGTGTTGCAGGAAGGGCAGGTCAAGACGCTGCCCAAGGCGGTGTTCGCCAAGGTCGATCGCATGGGCTCGCCGCGGCTGGTGGAGTACTGGGAGCAGGATCCGTGCGCGCCGATGGTCGAGCAGGCGATGCGCAAGGGCGCCACCGGCACCGGGATGGGCTACGGCGCGCGGCCCTCGGCGGCACCGGGGCGCCTCGGCGTCACCGTCGAGGCGCAGTTCGCCGTCGGCGAGTACCAGATCGTGATCCTGTCGGCGAAGGACTCGACCGGGCTCGACACCTGGCTGCGGCAGGAGCGCTACCAGATCCCCGCCGGCGCCGAGCCGCTCCTGCGGCCGTACGTCGAGAGCGGCAGCAAGTTCTTCGTGGCCAAGGTCGACCCGTCCAAGGTCACCTTCGAGGACGGCCGGGCGTCGCTGTCGCCGCTGCGGTTCCACTACGACAGCGAGGAGTTCAGCCTGCCGATCCGGCTCGGGCTGGCCAACTCGTCGGGCACCCAGGACCTCATCGTCAACATCCTCGCGCGCTCGCAGCGCTACCAGGTCGCGAACTACGACAACGTCACCATCCCGACCAACGTCGACGTCAAGGACGAGGTGCGCGCCCGGTTCGGCGAGTTCTACGCGGCGCTGTTCGACGACACGCTGGCGCGCGCGCCGGGCGCGGTGGTCACGGAGTACGCGTGGGACGCGAGCACCTGCGATCCGTGCCCGGGGCCGACCTTGACCGACGCCGACTTCGCGACCCTGGGCGCCGACGTGATCGACGGGGGCACCGTCGGGGAGCTCGGCGTCGTCGGCGGCGGCGCGCCGAGCGGCGCGGCGGGTGCGGTGAACCCCAACGCCGGGCCGGGGCGGGTCGCCGCGCGGCGGCCGACGCCGGTGGGGCGCCGCGCGGGCTTCGTGCTCACCCGCCTGCACGCGCGCTACGGCGCCGACCTGCGCGACGACCTGGTGTTCGCCGCGGCGCCGGCCATCGCCGGCGGACGCGAGCACCTCGGCGTCGATGGCGCGCTCGAGCGCGGCGCGCTCGGCGCCGGCGTCAACAACTTCCAGGCGCGCTACGCGATCCGCCACCCGTGGACCGGCGCGCTGACGTGTGAGGCGCCGGTGCGCGGTCGCTGGGGCGGGCCCCCGGCGGGCACGCCGCCGGCGCAGATCGCCGCGGCCACCGACACCGCCTACGCCGCGCGGGGCACGCTGCGCCTGGCCGAGGTGGTCGCCAGTGACGGCCAGCTCCAGCTCGCGGCCGGCAGCGCCGCGACCGCGCAGCTCGCGCCGCCGACGACCGGCAGCGCGGCGGCGCCGGGGAGCGCCGCGGCACCTTCGAGGCAGCTGCCGCGCCGGCGGGCAGTGCTGCCGCGCCGGCGGGCAGTGCCGCTGCCGGCGGCGCCCCGGTGAGCTCGAGCCGGGGGCTGCGGTTGCGCGGCGCCGGGCACCAGCGGCGGTCGCGCCGGCGGCGTGGCGCTCGCGCTCGCGGTCGTGCTCGGCCTCCGGCGGCGTCGGGGACGCGCGCGTGACTCGCGCGGGCGCCATCGTCGCGCTGGCCCTGGCCGCGTGCGGCTCGAGCGGCGAGCGCGAGGCGTCCGTGGTCGACGCCGCGCCCGACGCGCCGGTCGTGGGATCGAGCCTGCCGTCGACGCCCGGCGTCTTCGCGCCGTCGTTGATCACCGTCGGCGCGGGCACCGGCCCCGGTGAGGTCGTCCGCGCCGACGGCACCACCCTCGGCCTCGAGCTGGCCGACACCGACACCTGCGCGACCTGCCACCCGGCGGCGGCGGCGCAGTGGGGCGCCAGCGCCCACTCCTTCGCGTCCTTCGGCAACCCCATCTACCGGCAGAACGTCGAGCGGGTGCGCCGCGAGCTCGGGCGCAGCGCCAGCCATCACTGCGGCGGCTGCCACGACATGCCGCTGCTCGTCGACGGGCTGATGGCCGGCGACGTGCCCGCCGACGATCTGCGGGCGCACTCGGGCGTGACCTGCGCGCTCTGCCACGGGGTGACCACCACCACCACCGACGGCAACGGCAGCTACGTGTTGCGCGCCGAGCCGCTGCCGACGCCGAACCTCGACGACGCCGCCTCGATCGCGGCGCACCGGGCGGCGGCGTCGGTACGCCCGCTCGGCTCGGAGCTGTGCGTGACCTGCCACCGCGGCTTCCTGTCGCCGGATCTCGGCGTCCCGGTGCACCTCGCCGGCATCGACGAGCCCACCGCGTGGCGCAGCTCGGCGTGGACCGGCAACGGCGCTGGCCGCATCGATCGCGTCGAGCCCAGGACCTGCATCGACTGCCACATGACGCGCGAACCGGCGCTGCCGGGCGAGGTCAGCGCCCGGGACGGCACCATCGCGTCGCACCGGTTCGCCGGCGGTCATAGCTGGATGGCCGGTCAGCGCGGCGACGCCGATCAGCTCGCGCGGACCCAGGCCATGCTGGTCGGGGCCGCCACCGTCGACGTCGCCGGCGTGCGGGTGACCTCGCCGGGGCAGACCCCTCGGTGGTCGCTGCCCGCCGATGGCGCCGCCGTCGCCGGCGGCGATCGCCTCGAGCTCGACGTCGTCGTCCGCAACGTCGGGGTCGGCCATCGCTTCCCCGGCGGCACCCTCGACATGCAGGACACCTGGCTCGAGGTGGAGGTGCTCGACGCTGGCGGCCGCCGGCTCGGCGCGTCGGGGCTCGCCCACGCCACCGACGCCGACGACGAGGAGGCCCACGTCCTGCGCGCGTACCTGTCCGACGAGGACGGCGCGATCCAGGAGGCCCACGAGCTCGATCGGTTCCGCGCGCCGATCGCCAACCACACGCTGGCGCCGCGCGAGGCCGCGGTGGTGCGCTACGAGCTCACGCTGCCCGAGGCGTTGCCGGCGAGCCGGCTGCCGCTCGCCGTGCGCGCGCGGCTGCGGCACCGCAGCCGGACCTTGCGCATGCAGGCGACGATCTGCGCCGAGGCCCGGACCGCCGCCGGCGCCCGGTTCCTGCGCGGCGCGGTGGGCGCGCGCGACGCCGCGCTGCGCCCGTGTGCGGCACAGCCGATCACGCTGGTGGCATCGACGGAGCTTGTGCTCGACGGGGAGGCGCCGCCGTCGGCGCGCGCGGCCTGGGAGCGCATCTACGAGCACGGCATGGCGCTCACCGCGGTGGTCAGCGAGCGGCTCGAGGAGGCCGAGGTCGTCCTCGACGCCGCGTTGGCGGCGGCGCCGGCGGGGCCACCGCGGGCGATGGTGCTGGCGCAGCTCGGCTGGGTCGCCAGCCGGCAGGGGCGCGCCGACCTGGCGCTGGCACGGGTGCGGGCCGCGCGCGCCGAGCTCCCCGCCGAGGCGCGGCCGGCGGTGCTCGAGGCCGTCGCGGTGGATGCGCTCAGCCGGGTGTGGCGCTGGCGCGAGGCGGTGGCGCCGGCGCGGGCGCTGGTCGCGCTCGCCGACGGCAACGCCGCGGCGTGGGCGATGCTGGCCCGGGTGCTGGCGTCCACCGGCGACGACCGGGGCGCGCTGGCGGCGGCGCGCGGCGGGCTGCGGTGGTCACCGCGCGACGGCGACCTGCTGCGGACCCAGGCCACGGCGCTGCGTGCGCTCGGCTCGCCCGATGCCGACGCCGCGCTCGCCGCCTACGATCGGTTTCGGTCGCCCGACCTCGCCGCGACGGTGCGCATCGCGTGCGCACGCTCGTCGGCGCGGTGCGCCCGCGAGCGCGAGGCCGGCCACACCCACGCGCTGCGCTGAGGCGGGCACCTACGGCGACGGCGCCGTCGGCTCGGGCGCCAGGCTCAACGCGGTCAGATCGAACCAGCCACCCCAGGGCACCACGCCCTGCACCCGGCGCGCGATCAGGCCTGCGGCACGTCGGCGACGATCGGCAGGATGGGCGCTGCCTCCGCGAGCGCCTCGGCCAGCCCGGTCGCGGCGGCGACGCGCCCGCCAGGATCCCACGCGGTCGCCAGGCGCGCGATGGCCATGTCGACCTCGCGCGACGACAGCCGCCCGAGGTTGTCGTCGCCGCCGGTGCCGAGCCAGCCCGCGACGCCGAGGTCGGGGATGAAGGCGCGGGTCACGAACGCGGCGTCGAACTCGCCGGCGCGCAGGCGCCGCGCGATCACCGCCTCGGGGCCGTCGCGGACCTCGACGGCGACGCCGGCCCGGCGCCACGCCTCGAGGATGCGATCGCGCTCGGGCACGCCGGCGGTGGGGCCGCCGAGCGCCGACGGCGAGCTCGGCCGCTCGACCACCAGCACCGTCAGCCGCAGCGGCACGCCGTCGCGCTCGCGCACGCCGTCGCCATCGGTGTCGCGGTAGCCGGCGGCGTCGAGCAGCGCGGTGGCGGCGGCCGGATCGAACGGCGGCACCGGCGGCGCGGCGCCGGTGATCGGCCCGCCCGGCCACACCGGCGAGCCGATCGGGATCGCGAGGCCGTCGTACACGTCCTTGGCCAGGCCGCGGCGATCGATGAGCAGCGACAGCGCCCGCCGCAGCGCCGGGTCGTCGGTCGGCGGTGCGCCGGCGTCGAGCAGCACGTAGCGCAGCTGCGGCTGCGGCATGGCCACGGTGTCGAAGCTCGCGGCCAGGCCCGGCGCGTTGGCCTGCTCGGGCCAGTGCGCCGGGATGAGCGCCGGGACGACGTCGATCTCGCCGCGCTTGGCCGCGGTGAGCACCCGCGCGGCGTCGTCGTCGTGCACGAACACGACGTCGGCGATGGGCGCACGCGGCCCCCAGTAGTTGCCGTAGCGCGCGAGGTGGATCTCGCGCGGCTGCCAGTCGGCGACCCGCCACGGCCCGGTGCCGACCACGCGGCCGCCCGCGGCGAGGCTGCTCTCGTGCAGGTGCGCCGGCAGGATCGGGATCTCCGCGAGCGCGCGCAGCGGCCACCCGGTCGGGCGGTACAGGACCAGCCGGATCTCGCGCGGCGTGATGAGCTCCACCGCCTGCACGTCGGCGAGCAGCGGCCGCAGGTGATCGATGCCGCGCCGCGGATCGCGGATCAGATCGAGGGTGAACTGCACGTCGACCGAGGTCATCGGTCGCCCGTCGTGAAAGGTCACGCCGGGCTCGAGCTCGAACCGGATCTCGAGCCCCGACGGCATCACCCGCCAGCTCCTGGCCAGGCCCGAGGCGTAGCGCCCCAGCGCAGCGTCGGCGCCTGGCTCCGGCGGCAGGTAGCGGATGAGGGTCTCGTACACCGGGCCGAGTAGGACGCGGCGGTTCCACAAGGACGGCGACACCAGCGGGTTCTGCTGGCGCGGCTGCGCGTCCATGGCGATGCGCAGGGTGTGGCCGCGGGCGCGGGCGATGTCCTCGGCGGGCGCGTTGACGTCGGCGGTGGGCCCGCCGCCGTCGCGCGGGGCGGTGGCGGTGGGGTCGGGCGCGTGGCGCCACGGCTTGACCCGGGGCGTGCGATCGCACGCCGCCGCCAGCGCCAGTGCGCCGACGAGCATCGCGCCCGTCGCCGCCCGCCCACGGCTGGGCTGGCCGGCGCCTTGAGAGCGCGTGATCAACATGTTATGAGCGTTGCCATGACGTCGTCGCGCGTGACCACGGGCCTGGTGTTCTTCCTGGGGGCGACGACCCTCGCATCGGTTGGCGCCTGCGGCAAGGACCAGCTCTCCGGTCCCAAGGCCGAGGTCCAGGCCAACACCGACAAGGTCGATCTGCCCGACGTCCCCGACGAGAGCGACTTCGCGTTCCCCAAGCACGAGGGCGGCGCCCACTCCGTCAAGGAGCTGCGGGTGCGGCGCGAGCAGTTCCTCGACCAGAAGCTGACCGTGCGCGGCTTCGTGGTCGAGACGTACACCTGGGTCAAGGACTGCGCGCCGACCATCGAGCGCGAGCCCAAGTGGACCGACGCCGACGTCATCAAGGCCATCGAGGCCGACCCCACCAAGTGCCAGCTCATCAAGTTCTACCTCGGCGACAGCAAGGACACCCCGGTGTCCCAGGCGCTGTGGGTGGTCGATGCGCCGCGCGCGCCGACGCCGCTCGAGAAGGAGCGGCTCCCCAAGGAGGAGATCGCCGATCCGCGCATGTGGAAGGAGGTCATCCCCTACGAGGTCGGCGACGAGGTCACCGTGACCGGCACCTTCGCCATCGCGTCGCCGCACAGCGAGCGCAACCTCAAGGGTCTCCTCGTCTACGAGACGATGAAGAACATCACCCAGGGCGTCGAGTCGCAGCCGCTGCCGCCCGAGGGTGAGCCGCCGCCGGCGCGCCCGCCGGGCGGGCGCTGAGTTACTGGGCACCCGCCCTCGCCGGGCGGGCGCTGAGTTACTGGGCACCCGCCCTCGCCGGGCGGGCGCTGAGCTACTGGGCACCCGCCCTCGCCGGGCGGGCGCTGATTCCTCCCGCGCGCCCGTCGGCGTGACTAGCGCGGGCGCCGCGCGGTGGCCATGAGCGCGAGCTGGTGCCAGGTCGCGCGCACGTCGACGTCGACGAGGCCGGCGGCAGCCAGGCCGCGCCGCAGCCGCGCCGGCGAGTAGCGCGACGGGTGCAGGTCGCGGCGGGAGAACCCGTCGCGCCGCGCGACCCACTCGAGCACGGTCGCCTCCAGCGCCGCGAGGTACGGCACGCCGTAGTGGGGCGTCGACAGCCACAGCCGACCGCCGGGCGCCAGCGCGCGCGCGCAGCCGTCGAGCCACGGCTGCGGCGGCACCACGTGCTCGACGACCTCCTTGGCGTAGATCGCGTCGAGCCCGGTGAGGTAGGCGTCGATCGGGCGATCCGGCGCCACCACCACGCCGCCGACGACGCGCGGATCCTGGCGGTCGAGCACCGCGGCCACCGCGCGCCCGTCGATGTCGGCGACGGTGAACGTGACCCCGGACGGCGCGCGATCGAGCTCGTGCAGGAGCCCGCAGCCGATCACCAGCACGTGGGCGCCGGCCGGTAGGCCGCCGAGGAAGCGCGCGAGGTCGGCCTCGAGCGGGCGGTGGTAGATCGACCACGGCAGCCGCCGCGCGCGCGCGTGGTTGGCGAAGTAGTCGCCCTGGTCGGCCGGGGTCATCGCGCCGGCGCCTTCGGCGACGCCACCAGCACGTACTCGTAGGCCCAGCGCGAGGTCGCCGGCACCAGCGGATCGCGCACCGCCCACGCCACCAGGCGCGCCAGCGGGCGCAGCGCCGCGTCGGGCACGCGCTTGAGCAGCCGGCTCGGGTACTCGCCGGTGGCCTGCTTGGCGAGGAAGCTCATGAACGCTGGCGGCAGGAACAGCCGGTAGAGGAACTCCGAGCGCCGGCTGCCCAGGCCCGCGGCCCAGGTGACCTCCCAGCCCGCCGCCGCCAGCAGATCCTTCCACACCGGCAGCTCGTAGAGGTGCCAGTGCTGGAAGAAGCCGTTGAGCGCGCCCGAGACCGTCATCGCCACCCGCGGCACCCGCGCCAGCAGCGCGCGCTGGATCGCGCCCTGGTAGGCCCACTGCGGCGTCGGCACGAACAGGATCAGGCGCGCGTCGTCGGCGGCGGCCGCGCGCAGGTTGCGCAGGGCGGCGTCGATCTCGCGGACGTGCTCGAGGGAGCAGTTGCCGATGATCTGCGCGAACCGGGTCGGCGCGAACGGCACGGTGGTCGACACGTCGGCGACCGCGGCGTCGATGTGGGCGCGGGCGAGCTCGATCTCGCGGGCCGAGATGTCGAGGCCGAAGATGTCGCGGTTGCCGGCGTCGCGCTGGGTCCACCAAGCCGTCACCGCAGCCGACGTCGAGGATCGGGCCGTCGGGCGTGGGCAGATCGGCGTCGACCAGCGCCAGCGCCAGCAGGCGGTTGAGCTCGCGCAGACACAGCGACAGCGGCGCGTGCCGGAGGTAGGCCAGGGCCCAGCGCTCGAGCTGTTCGTCGTCGACGGTCGCCGCCGGCACCTGCACCGGCTCGGTCAGCGGGCTGTCGGTCATCCGCGGCGCGCGACGTCGCGGCGGCAGCGGCTCGGCGGGGCGGTTGCTCACCGCGGCAGCCTACGCCAGTCGGCGGGGGCGACCAAGCGGCGGCGGGCTCACTCCTCGGCGCAGGGCTCGACCCCGATGGCGTCGAGCTCGTTCCAGCCGGCGACCGAGCGGGTGTCGAGGGTGACGGTCAAGGTCGCGACCGGCGCCTCCGTGCAGCCGTGCAGATCGAAGCGACGCATCACCGCGCCGCCGACGTGGGCGCCCGGCGTCACCGGCACGCTGACGAGGCGCTCGCGGACGCCGCCGGGCGCCGCGCGCGCGTCGATCTCGGTGATGGCGCCGGCGCCCATCGTCTCCGCGACGACCACCGCGCGGATGCGGGTCGGCGCCGGCAGCCCGACCTCGATGAACTCGTGGCCGCCGTCGGCCGTGCGCGGCGCCCACGCCGTCGGCAGATCGCCGGTGGCAGGGTAGGTGTCGGGGGCGCCCAGGGCCTGGGTCGCGGACCACTGCGGGTCGCCGTACTGCGACGAGAGGCTGACCACGCGGGTGGCCCAGGTCACCGCCGACGGTGACGGTGCGCTCCGCGGCGCGAGGTCGGCCCGGTACGCCGGCACCGCCAGCACCCGTACGCCGCCACCAGGTGGCGTGGCCGCGAGCGGCGGCGCCGGCGCCGGTGCGGGGGGACCGCCTCGGGCAGCGAGCCCCACCAGCACGCCGACGAGGGCGATGCCCGCGCCCGCGACGAGGCCAAGCCCGGCGGCCAGGCCCACCACCCGGTAGCGGCGGTGAGCGGGGTGGGGGGCGACGGGGCGGAACGGGACCAGGGAGACGTCGGCCATCCTCGGCTACACGCACCAGCCCTCCCGAGGATCTACCTGGCGCTCGCCGTGCCCGTGCCCGTGCCCGTGCCTGTGCCCGTGCCCGTGCCTGTGCCCGTGCCCGCTCTCTCCGGGAGCCTCGCGCCTCGCTCCTACCGCTCCGGCCCGGCCGCCTTCCTCCGCTGCGCCCGCTCTACCAGCGCCAGCACGTCGGCGGTGGTGAACGGCTTCGCCAGGATCTGGCCCGAGACCTGAGCCAGGAAGCGCTGCGTCGGCGGGGTCGAGGCGCCGCCAGTCATGAACACGATGCGATCGCCGTCATCGGGCCGCAGCGCGAGTAGCTGCTCGTACACCTCGGCGCCGCCGACCTGCGGCATCACCACGTCGCACAGGATCAGATCGAAGCGGTTGGCGGTGAGCGCGGCGATCGCGGCCTCGCCGCTGTGCACCGAGACCACGTCGTGGCCCCGGAGCACCTCCACCAGCATCCGCGTGATCGCGCGCTCGTCGTCGACCAGGAGGATCTGCAGGCGCTGGCCCGGGGCGGGCTGGTCGGGCGCGTTCGGCGCGCGCGGGGCGTCGGCCTCCACGGCGGCCGGCAGCGTCACCCGCATGCAGGTGCCGCCGCCCGGGCGCGGCAGCGCCTCGATGGTGCCGCCGAGCCCGGTGACCACGTTCTTGCAGATGTACAGGCCGAGGCCGGTGCCGACGCCCTGCGGCTTGCTGGTGACGAACGGCTCGAACAGGCTCGGCAGCAGCTCCGGAGGGATGCCCGCGCCGGTGTCGCTGACCTCGACCACGACGCGGCCGGCGTCGTCGACCCGGGTCGCGAGGATGAGCTGGTGTTCGGCGCTGGCGCCCTCGGGGATGGCCTGGGCCGCGTTGACCACCAGGTTGAGGAAGACCTGCCCGAGCCGGCCCTCGGTGGCCAGCACCTTCGGCGTCGGCGCGAAGTCGCGCACCATGCGCGCCCGGTAGCGGATCTCGTGCGATGCCATGCGCACGGCGGCGTCGAGCAGCGGCTGCACCTCGAGCGGCGTCGGGGTGCCGTCGGCGACCCGCGAGAAGGCGCCGAGGTCGGCGACGATGTCGCGGATGCGGCGGGTACCCTCGAGCGCCGCCGCCAGCCAGCCGACGTCGCGAGCGTCGCGCGACACGTCGGAGCGGCGCAGGAGGGTCTCGATGCTGGCGAGCAGGTAGGTCAGCGGGTTGTTGATCTCGTGGGCGACGCCGGCGGCGAGCACGCCGATCGAGGCCATCCGATCGGTGATCGCGAGGGACGCCTCGAGCTGCCGCTGCTGGGTGACGTTCCACGAGATGATGGTCGCGCCCTCGATGCGGTCGTCGATCCGACGCGGCGAGATGTGCGCGAGCCAGCAACCGAGGGCTGGCCCTGGATCTCGATCGAGGTCGGCGCGCGGTCTCGATCACGCGCGCGGCGTCGGCGGCGCAGCCGACGTCGACCTCGGCGACGTGGGCCCGCGACGTGCCGAGATCTCGTCGGCGGCGCGCCCCGGTGGCAGGCGGCTGAGAGACACCACCACGCCGTCGCGGTCGGTGCTCATGATCAGGTTGGGCGAGCTGTCGATGACCGAGCGCAGGAGCGCCGTCAGGCCGCGCCCGGCGCGTCCTCGGCCCTTTAGCCGGCGGGTGACGTCGACGAACGTGACCAGCACCTCTTCCAGGGTCGCGGTGCCGTGTACATCGGCATCGCGGTGAAATGGCCCATCAGCTCGCCGCTGCCTGTTAGATGCCGATCGTCGTCAGGCCGTGGCTCTGCCGGTCTCCATCGCGCGCACCACCGGGTAGGCGCTCAGCAGACTTCGGCGTGCCGTCCTCGAGCACGGTGCGCGACGCGAAATCGGAGACGGCAGGTCTCGGTGGCCTGGTCGTAGGACATCTCGAGGATGCGCAGCGCCTCGGCGTTGGCGGTGCGGATCGGCGCCGTCGGCGCTCACCACCACCGCCGATCGAGCAGCCGCCGCATGGGCTCGGCGCTCAGCGGCAGATCAGCCAGGGCCAGGGGCGTCAGCGCCGGACCGCGGGTCATCCCTTCACCGCCCCGGCGGACATGCATTGAGAGGTAGCGCTGGAGCACGTAGAACAACGCGATCACCGGCAGGCTGGTGAGGATGGCGCCGGCGGCGAACCGCCCCAGTCGGAGAACTCGCCGAGATTATACACCATCACCGGCAGCGTGTAGCTGCGCTCGTCAGTCATGAAGGTCGAGGCCATGATGAACTCGTTTACGCGGTCATGAACGAGAACAGCGCAGTGATCGCGATGCCCGGAGCGCACCAGCGGCAAGATGACGTGGCGGAAGATCACCCACGGCGACGCGCCGTCGACCCGAGCAGCACCTCGAGCTCGCGCGGGACGGCGTCAGTAGCCCGAAGGTTCCACACGCGAACGGCAGCGCCGTGATGGCGTAGACAGCGCAGCCCGGCCAGCGATCCGAGCAGCCCGAGCCGATCGAGCAGCACACAGCGGCATCAGGAGCAGCGTCGCCGGGAACATCTGCACACCAGGAAGCCGAGCAGGCCGACCCGTTGCCAGGGGAACCGCAGCCGCGACGGCGCGTAGGCGCAGGTGCAAGCCAGGCTCACCCCGACCACCGTGGTCGCGGCCGCCACCACCACCGAGTTGAGGGCGTGGTGCAGGAACAGGGCTCGCCGTGGCTGCCGCGCGCGCCGAGCACGCCGCGGAAGTGATCGAGGGTGAGCGCCGACGGCACTGGCGACGGCGACAGCAGGAACTGGGTGCCAGGCTCGATCGCCTTCTTCACCACCAGCAGCACCGGGTAGAGCACCAGCGCGCACGCCGCCACGCACGCCGCGTAGGCCTTGACCGCCGCGGCCAGCTCGGGCGCCGGGTCATCGCGACCTCGCGCCCGCAGCATCATGCGCAGCAGGGTCCAGCCAGCAGGAGCGCGAAGATCACGGTGGCGTACGCCGCCACCATCCCATAGCGCTCGCCGCGCTCGAACGCCAGCGGTGAGCGTCGGTCACCGGGATGTTGGTGCGGCCGCCGGGCGCGCCAGCTGAACACCAGGTAGATCACGTTGAACATGTTGAGGTCCAGATCGCGCCGGGCGCAACCGCGGCGCCATCCCGACCCGCAGGTGCGGCAGCGTGATCAGCGTGAACCGCTGCCAGGGGAATTGGCGCCGTCGACGGCGGCCGCCTCGTAGAAGGTCGCGCGGGATGGCCTCGAGCGCCCCGATCGCGATCACCGTCATGAACAGGAGCCCCAGCCACGTGTTGGTGACCACGTTGGCGGTGAACGCGGTCGACTACGACGAGAACCACGACACGCCGTCGACGCCGGCCCGCCAGCAGCTGATCGCATGGCGTACTCGCCCCTGGAACATGCCCTTCCAGATCAGCGCGGTGATGTAGTTGGGGATGGCCCGGCGGGATGAGCAGCATCCACCAGCTTACGCCGCGGCCGCGCAGCCGGCTGCGCGGAGCAGCAGCGCCAGCGGCACTGACACCACATTGCAGGGCACGTTGGTGAAGGTCCACGCCAGGGTCACCCCGAGCACGAAGTAGAAGTTGAGCGGGTCGCCGGGCGGGTGGCCGCCGCCGAGTAGGGGATCTCGGCGAAGTTGGCGAGGCCGACGAGCTCCACTCGCCGCGGTGGTGATCGAAAGCCGGCTTCCAGACCGCAGACGGCACCAGCACCAGCACCAGCATCGCCGGCGCGGTCGGCGCGACGAAGGCGGAAGGCGCCACCCGGTGCGCGCGCACGCCAGCGGCGAAGCGATCCGGTGGCGCCACGCACGCGCGTGGGCGACGGCGACCAGCAGCGCGACGACGCCGACCACCACCGCCGCCGCGCGCTGGCCCAGCACCAGGTCGGCGCGGCCAGCAGGACGCCGCTACCGGCCAGGCCGACGGCGGCGCCGGCGTCGAAAGCCGCGCGGCCCCGACCACCAGCACCACCGCGAGCGCGAGCAGCGCCAGGCCATGCAGCCAGCGCGGCGTCGGCGCCGGGCGCGCGGCGACCACCGCGATCCGCGTCCCCAGCTCGGGCTCCCGGCCGTGCGCGGCGCAGCACGGCGGCGACGCCGCGGCCGTCGTCGTCGACGAAGCGGGCGCTGCGTCGACGCGGCGTAGTCTCGAGCTGCGCCGCCACCAGCGCGAACAGTTGATCCGCGCCGGCGCGGCGTCAGGCCGCCGAGCGGTCGCCAGGCCAGAGCGCCCGGGCGCCACTGCGTCCGCGTGCGCACCAGCAGGTGCCGACCCGGCGTCGGCGAGACCCCGCACCGCCTGCGCGCCGCTCGGCAACGCCTCGCCGGCGCGGGCGTGATCGAGAGCCGCCTGGGCCGCGGCGCTGGCCGTCGTCGTAGGCGACCCTCCTCGCCACCAGACGCGGCGGGGGCGACCACGCCGGCCACCAGCGCGACGACGACGAGGTCGCGCAGGGCCGCGCGCGTCACCGCGAGCCCCGGGCGTAGCGGTCGACCTCGGCCTGGGTCGCGGCCAGCCAGCGCCGGATCGGCGCCGCCGGTAGGAGACCTCGCCGAGCGCGGTCTTCATGCGGCGTCCACCAGCCGCATCGTCAGCGCGCTCGGCATCGGCACGCTGACCTCGGCCTGGCGCTGGAACGCCGCGAGGGTGTCGCCGGCCACCGCCGGATCGTCGTAGGCGCCGCGGTTGGCGACGACCTGGCGCGCCGCCACCGCGCGCGCCACCCGCCTCGGCGTCGCTGGTGAGAAGCCCGGATCACGGCCATCGCGGCGTCGCGATGCCGCGCGCGCCGACATCAGCACGCCCTCGACGCCGAGCAGCGGCGCCGCCGCCTGGCCGGTGGCGCTCACCGTCGGCAACGTCGTCACCCGCCGGCACCTCGGCCGGTAGATCTCCGACCAGCCACGGCCCCGACATCACCATCCCGCGGCCTTGCCGGCGACAGCAGGCTGGCGACCAGGGTGCCGTTGGCGTCGGCGGGCACGGTGCGCTCGTCCACGAGCGCCCGGAAATCGCCTGGGCCCCGGCGTCGGTGGCGAGGAGTCGGCGCGCCGTCGGCGCCGGGCACGCGACCGCCGAACCCGTGCCAGCCACGGCGCGTGGCCGTAGAGGTCGGCGTTGGCATGCGCCAGCGAGTACACGCCGCGCGCGCGGGCTGGCGTCATCGCCGCAGCTCGTCAGGTGGTCGTCAGCGGGGTCGCGACCAGATCGGTCGGTAAGAGACAGCGCAAGCGACTTCACCGCCGGGCAACTTGTACGTAGAGCTCGCCGTCGTACGCCAGCGCCGTAGGCGCATCGCCGGTGAAGCTGCCGGCGAGGCTCGTCGAGCCAGAACCCGATGGGCTGCACCAGGCGACCGAGCGCTGATCGCCGAGCGGTCGTGCCGTAGATGAAGAGGTCGAGGCCGTTGCCGCCGGCGAGGGATGGCGAGGTGAGCTTGTCGGCGAAGGCGTCGTAGGGCACCGCGACCAGGTGCAGCGGCGTCTCGGGGTGGGCCGCGGTCCAGCGCGCGGCGGCGGCCTCGAGGGCGACCCGCTCGCGGCCGCCGTAGGCGTGCCACAGGACCACGCCGTCGGTGGGCCGGCCGCAGCTCGCGGCCAAGGCCAGGGGCGACGGCGACGAGCAACGCCTTCACGCCGGCGTCCGCGCGAAGCTGTGCAGCGCGGCGCCCTCGACGCGCGCGCCGACCTGGTCGCCGGCGCGGGCGGGGTGGCCGGCGTCGACCCGCGCGCGCAGCTCGCCGGCCGAGGTCGCCAGGTGGAGGATGGCCTCGGCGCCGAGCATCTCGCGCGTGGCACCACCCGGCGGCGAGGCGCCGTCGTCCTCGGGCGCGCCGATGGTGCCTCGGGCCGGACCCGAAGGTGGCGGCGCCGCGCACCGGCAGGCCGGGCAGGGCGATCACGAACCCGGCGCCCTGGGCCCGCCAGGCCTCGCCGACCGCCACGGTCTCGCCGTCGAAGAAGTTCATCGACAGGGTGCCGGAAATTGGCGACGAAGCCCGTTCAGCCGGCTGGCCGTAGATCTCGCCGGGCGCGCCGATCTGCTGGACCACGCCGTCGCGCAACTGCGATCCGATCACCGAGGTCATCGCCTCGACCTGATCGTAGGTATTACAGCGAGGTAGCGCCAGCAGTGCACCCACTTTTTGATCTCGCGGCATAATAACCGCGCAGCTTGGCGTCGAGGTTCGACAGCGGCTCGTCGAACAGGAACACCTGCCCGCGGCTCGCGCACCACCGCGCGGCCGATGGCGACCCGCTGGCCTGGCCGCCGGAGAGCGCCGCTGGTCGCCGCGCCAGCAGGTACGGCTCCAGCTCGGGCTGGCCGCCGCGCACCCGCGCGTCGATCTCCGCGTCGCCGCAGCCGCAGCGCGAACGCGAGGTTGTCGTAGACGGTGAGGTGCGGAATGAGGCGCGTAGCTCTGGAGACACCATCGCGATGTCGCGCTCGGCCGGCGGCGGCCGAGTGCATCGCGGCCGGCGATGGTCACGGTGCCGGTGGTGGCCTCCTCGAGCCCGGCGACGATCCGCAGCGTGGTCGACTTGCCACCAGCCCGAGGTCCGACCAGCACGACCAGCTCGCCGCGCTCGATGGTGAGATCGAGCGCGGGCAACTTTTCCAACCGGTCGGCGCCGGCGTAGCGCTTGGTCACGGCGGCCAGCTCGATCTCGGGCACGGAGCCTGAGGTTGTAGCAAACCGCACCCCGGCAGCGGTCGCGCCGAGCCGGTTGTCATCGCTGACGCGCCGCGTCCCGCGCGGGACGCGCCGGGCGGGGCCGCTCAGGCGTCGGGATTGACCACATCAGGGAGGCCCTGCTACACCCCGGCGACCCATGCGCCGCAAAGCCTTTCGACCGTGGCCGCGCGCGCGTCGGCCGGCGCGCGCGCAAGGGCCGTGGGCTCGGCGGCGGCGCCGTCGATCCCAGCGAGCTGACCCGGCTGCCGGCGGCGGCCGCAGCCGGCGGTCAGAGCACCGCCGCGGGTGCTGGGCACCGGCGTCCACGCGTTCCCGGCGATCTGCGAGCGCATCGCCGCGCAACCAGCGCAGCCTCGAGATCCGCGCCTTCCTGTGGCGCGACGACAGATCGGCAACCACGTCGGCGAGGTGGTGCTGGCCGCCGCCGATCGCGGCGTGCAGGTGACCATCCACAAGGACCGGATCGCGGCGGTCTACGAGTACACCAGCGACAGCAAGCAGGCTTCTTCCACCGTGGAGTCGACCCAGTGCGAGCCATGCAGGCGTGGCTGCTGGGCGCGGTGTACCGGGCCCCGGGTTCGTTCCGGCAGAAGCCCAACCCGCTGGCGGCGCAGATCCTCGCGCACCCCAACATCAAGGTCGCCCACATCAAGAAGCGCTTCGATCACTCGAAGGTGTTCATCGTCGACGACGAGTACATCGCGCTGGGCTCGATGGGCATCGGCGACAACCACCGCGACGAGTGGATCGACGTGATGGTCGAGGTCGAGGGCGCCGAGCACGTGGCCCGGTTCCGCGAGCGCATGGCCGGCGGCGACGAGTTCGATCCGTCGCGCGCGGTCGACTTCCTGGTCCACAGCCGCGAGGCGCACCAGCCGCGGACCTGCCCGATGCTCGGCCACCGGCTGGCGCTCATCGACGCCGCCCGCGAGTCGCTCACGATCGAGATGGCGTCGCCTGGCGATCGCCCGGTTCACCACCACTCGCCGCGCCGTGCAGCGCGGCGTCGACGTCACCCTGGTCACCGCCGAGCAGGCCGGTGACGTCCTCGGCGCCACCAACCGGGCCACCTGCGACGCGCTGATGCGGGTGACCGGCGCGCTAAGAACCTCACCATCGACACTCTTGCCGCGCATGGTCCACTCAAAGGTGGTCGTCATCGAAGCCACCGGTTCGCCGACGTCCGGCTCGGCCAACTTCACGTCGCTGTCACGGCGTCTACGACGAGATCAACCTGTACGCCGACAGCCCATCGTTCGCGCTGGCGCTCGAGGCCGAGATCGACGCCCACTGCGGCGACGGCTGAGTCATTTTGTTGGGCAAGCGGGTGCTACCGCCGGATGTTACAGCGAGCTTGAGCGCGCGGTGATGGCGTACCAGTCTCGGCGGGGCGGGTGAGGGTGGCGGCGGCGGCGCGCACCTCAGCCCGGCGATCGACGGCGAGGCAGCCAAGCAGGCCCGGCGCCGGCGGATCGTCGACGCCGCCAAGCAGGTCTTCGTCAGGCCGGCTACGGCGCCTCGATCAACGCGATCATCGAGCAGGCCCAGATCGCCCGCGGCACGTTTCTTACCTGTGCTTCGACGGCAAGGCCGCGGTGTTCGACTCGATCCTCGACCAGGCGATGGCGGACCTGGCGAGCACGCCCACCGCATCGACATCGAGACCCCGGGGTCAAGCCGCCACCAGAGTGCAGCTGCGCGAGCAGATCGTCGCGACCCTGGAGTACGTCGTCGGCGATCGCGCGCTGGCGACCCTGTTGCTCTCGGCCGGACACACGCCGGAGGCCGAGGCCGCGGCCCGCCTCGATCAGTTCTTCGCCGAGATCCGCGACCTGCTCATGCGCGCGCTCGAGAGCGGCGTCGAGCTCGGCATCGTGCGCGCGTGCAACCGCCCGGTGGTGGCGTGGGCGCTGCTCGGGATGATCCGCGGCGTCATCGAGCTGATGACCACCTCGCCGACGCCGCCGGCCATCGACGACGTGGTCAACGAGCTGCTCGCCCTCGGCCTGCGCGGCGTCCTGCCGTGAGCACCCGCCAGGTCGTCGTCGCCGCGAGCGCTCGCGCTCATCGCCGCGATCGCGGTGACCGGCGCGATCGTCTTGCAGCCGGCCGACAGGCACGGCGGCAGCGCCGCGCCGCGCCGGCCCCAGGCAGCGCCAGCGCGGCGACACCGGCGGCGCCGGTGTCGCCGGTCCGGGCGGCCGACGGCGAAGGTGCCGCCGACCGTCGCGACGCCCGCGACGCCCGCGGCCCGGCTTCGGGGCCTCGGTCGATGACGCCGCCGCGGTCGAGGCCGGGCTGGTTCGCCGTTGTGCCGACGGTGATCAGATCGCCTGCGGCGCCGCCGCGATGGGCCGGGCCCGCGCGGGCCGCGCCGCGACCACCGACGTCGATGCAGCGCTGGCCGGTTGTCGCGCCGGCCTGCGTGATGCCTGCGGCGCGCTGGTCGACGCGGCCTGGTTCCCCGGCGCGACGCCGGTAGCACCTGGCGGCGCTCGAGCGCGGCTGCGATCTTCCGGACGCGGTGCTCTGCCATGCGATGGCCGAGGCCCTCGCCGGTCGATGCGGCTGGGCGCCGTGCCCGAGGCCGACCCCGAGGGCGAGGCCCGCTATCGCGCGGGCGTGCTCGCTCGATCCGTCAGTCGCCGTGAGCTGCGCGGCGCCGTGACCGAGCGCGTGCCCGTTCATGGCACGGCGCAGTCGATCAGGCACAGCAGGTAGTCCTCGACCGCCGCGTCGCGGGCACCGTCGCCGCAGCGCGGGCGCCCGGCGGCGCGCAGGCCGCGCGAAGGGAGCACAGGTCGGATCGCAGCGGCCCCAGCAATCAGGATCCGCAGCCAGCGAGGCCAGCGCCGTCGTCGTCGTTGCCGCTTGAGCTGGCAGCGTTCGGTGGCATCACCTCGAGGTTGCGCGAGGCTGGAACGTCGGTGCCCGCGAAGAAGTCGAGCGTCCCGGTGATCAACGTCGTCGCTCGTCGGGTCGGTGAGTACACCAGGCGCTGCAGGAAGGCGGCTCGCGGCGACGTGACTGGCTGCTGTCGCCGCCAGCGCTCACCGTCGAACTCCCAGGTCTCGGGCTCGGTCGCGTCGTTGATGCGCAGGAGCACGATGCGGCGACGTGCCGGGTCGTAGGTCATGGCGCGCGCGGTGCCGGCGCCGGGCGAATCTGCGCCGGCCACCGGCGTCAATTGCGCGTCGTAGCTTGAGTATCCGTCAACGACGAGGTCTCGCCGTAGCCACCGACGAGGAACACCGCGCCGAGGTCATCGTGGTAGGCCATGCCAGCGCCGGCCCGCGGCGTAGGCGCAGGCTGCCACGATCTGCGTCAGGTGGCGCCGTCAGACTCCCGTGTCCCCCAGGTAGCCCTCACCGGCTGCCGCCGAACACGATCAGGCGCTGGCGCGCCCGGTCGAACGCGGTCGCCGCGCCGTCGCGACCCGGCGGTGCGGTGCCAGTGACCACCTGTCGCCAGTCGACGCCGTCGTAGGCCCAGGTCGTCGCCGGGGCGCCCCCGGGCAACGAGGCCACCCAGACCTCCCCCGGCGTCGTCGGCGTACCCCGCCTCGTACGGCGCCGGCGCGGTGAACTCGGTCGGGGTGGCGACGCGCGCCCAGGTGGCGCCGTCGTGCTCCCAGGTGGCGGGGTGATCGACCTCGGCGTTCACGACGACGGTCATCCCTCGGCGCGTGTCGGACGCCGCGGCGAACCCCAGGTTCAGCCGTGGACCTTGCCAGTCTGGTCCAGCGGCGGGATCCATTCACCGTCGACGAGCGGGATCCAGGTCCCCTCGTTGGTGAACGCGAGTGGTCTGGGCCCCGAGGTCGTAGACCACGTCGAGTGGCCCGTAGAACACGAACTCGCCGGCGTCAGTGAGCTCGGTCCAGCCGGTGTCGTCGAGGTCGCCGGGTGTCTCCGGGCGCCACCCCAGCGGCGCCTGACCGCCCGCGAGTGCCGGGACCGTCGGCGGGCGCGAACGCGAGGCCATGCCGGGCGCGGGCGGAGGGATGCGGATCGAGCGCGAGCTGGGTCCAGCTGGTGCCGTCCCATCGCCGGGTATCGTCGAACGCCACGCCAGGACGCCTCGCCGCCGTGCAAGATCGTCGCGCCGCGCCGCGGCGGAAGTAGGCCATGGCGGCGCCGGCGCGCGCAGGGCCAGGGCCGTGGCGACCGTGCGCTCGACCCAGTCGACCCCGTCGAACTCCCGGGTGTCAGCGAGCGGAGCGCCCGCGGCGTCGAAGCCGCCAAAGAGGACCACGCGCTCGCGGTCGGGATCGTAGGTCATGGCCGCGTCGGCTCCTTGCGGCGCGTGCGCCGGCGCCAGGTCGCGCCAGTCGATGCCGTCCCAGGCCCAGGTGTCGCCGTGGATGAGTATGCCGCTGGCCGCCGAACAGGAGCACGCGCGCTCGCGCCGTCGTAGGTCGCGTGCCGGGTACGGGCGCTCGGCCGGTGCGGCGCCGGACGGATCCGCCACCCGGTGCCGTCGTGCTCCCGAAGGTGTCGTCGAAGTAGCGCACAGTCGTGAAGCTGTTGGTGAGCCCGCCGAAGCGGACCACGGCATGACGATGCTCGTCGTACGCCAGCCGCAGGTTGTCGATCGCGAAGGTCGGGGCGGCTCGCAGTTGCCATGCGAAATTGCCTGCAGCTCGACGAGCAGCCGTCGCCGCTGAGGCCGGCACCGGCGTCGCACTGCTCGCCGCTCGTCGCGTCGAGGTACTCGTTGCCGCACACCTCGAGGGAGCGACAGTCGCCGGAGCAGCCGTCGCCGGAGGCGAGGTTGTCGTCGTCGCAGACCTCGCCGAGCCCAGGATCGACGACGCCGTCGCCGCAGCGGGCCGGGTCGCAATCGGGACGGCACGCGGCGTCGGGCGTCCACGCGTTGGCGGCGCCGTCATCGCAGCCCTCGCCGAGCGACACGACCTCGTCGCCGCAGCGAATCGCGTAGCAGGCGCCGCCGATGCAGACCGCCGGCCTCGATGCCGGGGACGGTGCAGGCCTCACCGTCGCCGCGGTCGCCACACGCCGCGATCGCGACGTCGGTGGCGCAGCCGCCGTCGAGCAGGCGCACGCCGAGCCGCGCGGGCGAATGCTGCCGTCGGCCTTGCAGTGACTTGTCGGTGGTCAGGCAGCCCGCGAGGGCGCCGGCGGCGAGCGCGCCCGCGACGACGACGACGGCGCGCGGCGCCTTGCATCAGACGGCGCGGCCTCACGCAGCGCCCAGCCAGCCCGCGGGCCAGCGCGCGGGCGACCGTCGGCGGCGCGCCGTGGGACGGCACCGCGCGGTCGCGGGCGACCTCGTCGGCTGCGCGCGCCAGCAACGCGCCGCCAGCGCGGCGTCGCGCGCTCGCGCGACCAGGCCCGGGCGCGCGGCGTCAGACGCGGCTCGAGCCAGCGCCGCCCACAGGTCGGCGTGGCGCGCACCTCGTCGGCGATCGGCGCCATCGCCTCGGCGAAGCGAGGGTCGGTGGCGTGTGTCGCCTGGTGCGTGGCGAGCACCGCGGCAGAGGCCTCGTGGACGCAGCCCTCGACGGCGTTCTCCCGGGCGATCGCGAGGAGGCTTCGCCTCGAGCGCGGCACGCGGCCACGGGGCGGCGCCCTTGGCCGCGACCATCGCCCGGGCGTGGCGCTCGTCGGCGGCGCCGGCCCGCGGATCCGCGCGAGCTTGGCCCGGCGCGCCCAGCGCGGCGACTCGTCGGCGAGCCGCGCGAACGCGACCGCGCTCTGGGCCTCGTCGCGCGCCGCCAGGCCAGGGCGGCGGCGCCGTCGACCGCCTCGCCGCGCGGGCGCGGCCGCAGGCCAGCGGTGGCGCACGGCCGCGGATCATGTAGCAGCTCTTGTCCCTCGGCCCGGTTGGTCTTGCCGTCGAAAGCGATCGGCGCCTGGTCGGGGTTGGCCGGCACCCACGCGCGTGCATGGTGATCCGTCGGTGCAGCGCGCCTCCAGGCTCGATCGTAGGCTCCACGACCAGGTCACCGGCTCCGAGCGCGGACACCCGCGCGCGCGCCTGGTCGAGCTCCGGCCAACGCCGTCGACGGTGATCGGCCACTGCCCGGCACCGCGCGCTCGGTCCAGCCGGCGGCCCCGGCCGCGCCGGCGCCGCGCGTCGCCGCGCGCGTGCGCAGCGCCGCGGCGTCGACCTCCACCGGGGCGTCGATCGCCGCCGGCGGCTCCGGCCGCACCACGAGCTGGCCACGCTCCTCGCTCACCCAGTAGCCCACCGGGCACGGGTCGAGCATGCCCTCCTCCTCGGTGTGGTCGTCGGCGAGGCAAGCGCCGAGCACCGCGCGATCGACCGGATCCGGCGCGCTGGCGGCGAGCCGCTCGACGTCGGCGCGGTCGACCGCACGCGGGTCGGGGATGATGCGGTCGCCGTCGGCGGTGAGCTGGTGCGGGGCCTCGATGTCCATCGCCCGGGGGCCCTCGGCGGGCTCGGCCTCGGGCAACAGCCGCGCGAGGATCTCGCTCACCACGACGAAGCGCGGGCCGCCGACCCCCGCCGCGGCGACGTTGCCGATGGTGTCGACGGTGGGGCGACCGCCAGCGCCACCCCCACACGCCATCGTCGTCATCACCAGGGCACGCGCGATCGTGCGCATCCTCGGCCAGCGAGGCGACACACGGCGGGACGACGACGAGGCAGCAGGCATCACGGCTCCGGGAAGTACGGTGGATAGAGGGGCGTCTCGGGATCGTGCGCGAGGGTGACCCAGGTGATGTCGTCGCGCCGCAGCCACGGCTCGAAGCCGACCTCGACGTTGCGGTCGAGCTCGCCGCGCACGCCGTCGTAGCCGACGCCGTCGTCGACGCGCAGCGTCCGGGCGCGAGCGTCGGTGACGTCGCCGACGCGCGGCGCCAGCGCGGCGAGGCTCGCTGGCAAGCTCGGCAACGCGACCTCGGTGAGCTCGCCGGGCGCGTGGATCCGCCAGGTGTAGGTGGCGCCGTCGTGCGCGTAGGCGAGGTCGAACGAGAGGGCGTCGGCGCGGCCGCCGCCGTCGACGGCCACGGCGGCCACGCCAGTCGCCGGGTCGAAGGTCGGCGTGCCGAGGAAAGGCGCCAGGGTCGGCGCCAGGTCGAGGGTGTACGACGTGGTGGCGGCGCCGCGGCGCGCGAGCCGCAGGGGACCCAGGTCGGCGGCGCGGCGCAGGCGGACGTCGAACTGCATGTGGCCCGAGTCGAGCGGCATCGGCACCGTGTACGCGGCGGTGGTGCCGGTCGGCGTGGCCACCGCGTAGCGAGAGAACCGCGCCAGATCGCTGAGCACCAGGCCGGTGAAGGCGTCGAAGGTGACGCCGGTCGGGACCCCGGTGAAGGTGGCGGTCAGGTTGGGCATCGGCGCCCACGCGCCGATCGAGGCGACGTCGATCTCGGCGGTCGGGCGCGCGCGCGGCGGCAGGTACACGTAGCCGACCGGCGCGCCGCCCGGTGCGTCGAAGGCGACCGCGATCGCGTCGTAGGTCGCGCCGCAGCGATCGTTCATGGTGACCGTCACCTCCGTCGAGCCGCCGGTCGCCGTCGCCTGCGAGCACGGCGCGTAGACCGCGTACGAGGTGGCGCCGGCCGCGCTGGCGAGGGTGAACCGCGCTGCCTCCTCGTCGGTCCACTCGTAGTAGCGGCGGCGGCCGATCGCCAGGTGGTCGTCGGGCGCCACCGCGAGGATGGTCGTGAGGTCGGCGCCGTCGGCGCGCACCCGCACCACCGTGATGGCGTCGCCGGCGGCGAGGTCCGCGCTGGCACGGCCGTCGTCGTCGGTGGTCGCGGTCGCGGCGAGGGACCCGTCGGCGCGGTGAAACAGCACCGTCGCGCCGATCGCCGGCGGATCGTCGGCGATATCGGGATCGCCGGCGAAGACCCTGACCTCGACCGGGCCGGTCGGCGCCGAGGTGTCGGCGTCGACCGCGCGTGCCGGCACCTTGCCGCACCCGACCACCACCACGCACCCGAGCAGCGCCCGCCGCATGGCCACCATCGTACGCCAAGGCTCGGCGGACCACCGAGACCGTGCTGCGGCAGGCGGTGGAGCCGCGCGAGGTCGTGCCCGCGGCCGGCGTCGCCTCCGAGGCGGGCAGGGGGACGGGGCCCCGCGTCACCGGCCGACGACGATCGTAAGCGGGCGAAACCACGGCGGATGACCGCGGACCGAGGTGCCCGAGATCTCTGCGTAAATTCCTGGAAATTCAACTGGACTCGGGTGTCATCGGTCCATAGACTGACGCGTCAGTCTAGCTACGCGTCGGGTGCATTTCGGCCCGGCATGAGTGAGTGAAAGGCATCCACGCATGAGCACCCAGGACTTCGGCTGCAAGGTCGTCATCGGCATCGACGTCGGCTCCACCACCGTGAAGATGACGGTGGTCGATCCGACCACCCGGGAGATCGTGTGGAGCAAGTACCTCCGCCACGAGACCCGCCAGCCCGAGATGACCCGGGAGATGCTCGGCGAGATCCACGCCGCGTTCCCGCACCTGAAGAACGACGACATCCGCTGCTTCATCACCGGCAGCGGCGGCGCCCCCATCGCGCCGCACCTGGGCGCCAAGTTCGTCCAGGAGGTCAACGCGGTGACCATGGCGGTGGAGCAGCTCCACCCCGACGTCGGCAGCGTGATCGAGCTCGGCGGCCAGGACGCCAAGATCATCATGTTCAAGGAGGCCAAGGAGACCGGTGACAAGACCGCCCAGACCTCGATGAACGACAAGTGCGCGTCGGGCACCGGCGCCACCATCGACAAGTGCTTCCTCAAGGTCGCGATGCCGCGCGAGGAGATCGCCAAGCTCGAGTTCGACCCGAGCAAGCTGCACCACGTGGCCGCCAAGTGCGGCGTGTTCGCCGAGACCGACATCGTCAACCTGGTGAAGTCGGGCATCCCGCGCAACGAGATCATGAACTCCCTGGCCGACGCGATCGTCAGCCAGAACCTCGCGGTGCTCACCCGCGGCAACACCCTCAAGAGCAAGGTGCTCCTGCTCGGCGGGCCCAACACATACCTGCCGTTCCTGCAGCAGTGCTGGCGCCTGCGCATCCCCGAGGCGTGGGCCGAGCGCGGCTACGAGTACGACAAGAGCCTGCCCATCGAGGAGCTCATCTTCGTCCCCAAGAACTCCGACCTGTACGCCGCGTTCGGCGCCGTGCTCTTCGGCGTGCACGAGCCGGTCACCGTCGGCCGCTACCGCGGCCTCGAGGCCCTCGACGAGTTCATCCACCACGGCCGCAAGGCCAAGCTCGGCGAGTCGGCCGGCCCCGGCCTCGTCGAGACCCCCGACGAGCGCGACGCCTTCGTCGAGAAGTACAAGGAGCCGCCCTACGAGGACGCGACCCTCGAGGCCGGCAAGACCTACCGCGGCGTGATCGGCCTCGACGGCGGCTCGACCTCGAGCAAGTGCGTCTTCATCGACGAGCACGAGAACATCCTGAAGAAGGTCTACACCCTCTCGAAGGGCAACCCGATCCAGGACATGAAGGACATGTTCTCGCAGATGCGGGCGTGGGCCACCGACCAGGGCGCCACCCTCGAGGTCACCGGCTTCGGCGTTACCGGCTACGCCGGCGACGTGCTCGAGAAGTCGCTGGGCGCCGACGCCAACATCGTCGAGACCGTCGCCCACATGATGTCGGCCAAGCGCTGGTTCCCCAGCGTCGACGTCATCTGCGACATCGGCGGGCAGGACATCAAGGTGATGTTCATGCAGAACGGCGACGTGAAGAACTTCCGGCTGAGCAACTCGTGCTCGGCGGGCAACGGCATGCTGCTGCAGGCGATGGCCGACCAGTTCGGCATCCCGGTCAAGCAGTACGCCGACGTCGCCTTCGGCGCCCGCCTGGCGCCGAAGTTCAGCTACGGCTGCGCGGTGTTCCTCGACTCCGACCGCGTGAACTTCCAGAAGGAGGGCTACGCCAAGGAGGAGCTGCTCGCCGGCCTGGCCGCGGTGCTGCCCAAGAACATCTGGCAGTACGTCGTCCAGATCCCGCGCATGGCCGAGCTCGGCCGGGTGTTCGTGCTCCAGGGCGGCACCCAGAAGAACCTGGCCGCCCTCAAGGCCCAGGTCGACTACATCGAGAAGCGGGTGCCCAACGCCGAGGTCTACCTGCACCCGCACACCGGCGAGGCCGGCGCGATCGGCGCCGCCTTCGAGGCCCTGCGCGTCACCCGCCGCCGCGGCAAGACCGCGTTCGTCGGCTTCGAGCAGGCCATCGACATCGACTTCGTCTCGACCAACGACGAGACCACCCGGTGCAACTTCTGCCCGAACAACTGCTCGCGCACCTTCATCGACACCAAGACGCTCGATGGCAAGACCGCCCGCTACATCAGCGGCTTCTCGTGCGAGAAGGGCACCGTCGAGAACATGGACGCCCTCAAGCTCCTCAACAAGGAGCGCCAGGGCCGCATGAAGAAGTACCCGAACCTGGTCGACTACGAGGCCAAGCTCGCGTTCAAGCAGTTCTACGAGCCGCAGCCGATGCCGCTGCACGGCTCGCCCATCGAGGACATCGAGGTCAAGCGCACGCTGCTCGGCGCGGTCCGCCACAAGAAGGTGACGCGGCCGTTCCAGCGCTCGAGCGCCGAGGCGTGGGCCAAGCGCCGCGACGCCCGCATCGGCATCCCGCGCGTGCTCAACATCTACTCGACCGCCCCGTTCTGGCGCACCTACTTCGAGGTGCTCGGCGTCGACGGCCGCAACGTGGTGTTCTCCGACGAGACCTCCGAGGAGCTGTGGCAGGCCGGCTGCAAGTACGGCTCCGTCGACCCGTGCTACCCGAGCAAGGTCGCCCAGGCCCACATCCACAACCTGCTGTTCAAGCACCACGAGAAGAAGCCGCTCAACTACATCTTCTTCCCGTCGATCACCCACGTCCCGACGTACATCAAGAACCAGATGGACACGGCGTCGTGTCCGGTGGTGGCCGGCACCCCGAAGGTGCTGCGCGCCGCCTTCACCAAGGAGACCGACTTCTTCGCGGAGCGCGGCATCGGCTACCTCGACACCGCGGTGACGATGAACGAGCTCTTGATGTGCAAGAAGCAGATGTTCGACGAGTTCGGACCGCTGCTCGGCATCACCGAGGACGAGAACGACTTCGCCATCGACCAGGCCCAGATCGCCATCGACCTGTTCGACAAGGAGATGGAGAAGAAGGGCCGGGCGATCCTCGACGAGGTCACCCGCGAGAACCGGGTCGCGCTCCTGATGCTCGGCCGCCCGTACCACACCGCTCCGGGCCTCAACCACGCCGTGCTCGAGGAGTTCCAGGCGCTGGGCTACCCGATCCTGTCGATGCGCTCGATCCCCAAGGACGAGGAGTACCTGCGGCCGATCTTCGCCGAGGATCTCGCCAAGCAGATCATCGACCACCCGCTCGACGTGTCCGACGTCTGGCCCGAGAACTACTCGACCAACTCGGTGCAGAAGGTGTGGGGCGCCAAGTTCGCCGCGCGCCACCCCAACGTCGCGGTGCTCGACCTGTCGAGCTTCAAGTGCGGCCACGACGCGCCCATCTACGGCCTCATCGACTCGGTCATCGCCTCGGCCGGCAAGGCCTACTCGGCGCTGCACGACATCGACGCCAACAAGCCGTCGGGCTCGATCAAGATCCGCGTGAAGACCTACGCCCACACCCTGATGCTGCTCAAGGAGCGGCTCGAGGATCAGGCGCAGAAGGAGGTCGAGCTCGACCGCGCGCTGATCGAGAAGAAGCTCACGCTGATGCGCGGCCTGCAGCACAAGCTGGCGGCCACCGGCCGCACCGACGAGAAGCTCGACCGCCAGGTCGCGGCCCTCGCCGAGCAGGTCGCGACCTGGGCCCCCGAGGCCGCGACCCCGACCACCACGGCTGCCGGCAAGCGCTCGGCCGCTCTCAACGTGATGCGCTGAACCCTCGGCGCCCCACCATCGCTTACCCACCCGACCCAGTCGTCACGAACCGAACCGGAGAACCAGATGAACTCGACCAACAACAGCGGTGACCTCGGCAACCTCGACGGCCTGTCTCTCGACGCGATCGAGGCGGAGCTCAAGAACTTTGAGAACGAGGAGCGCAAGCGCCTGGGCCTGCCGGTCGAGTCGACCAAGCAGTGGTTCGACGCGGTGCCCCGCGAGTTCACCCGCGATCAGCGCGAGCACACCACCATCCTGGTCTCGGGCCTGACGATGGCGCACGACCTCTTCATCCAGAGCGCGCTGCGCGGCATCGGCTACAAGGTCATGGCGATGGACACGCCGGACAATGATGCCCTGCAGTATGGCCGCGAGTATGGCAACCGCGGCCAGTGCAACCCGACCTACTTCACCGTCGGCAACCTGGTGAAGTACCTCGACGGCCTGCGCGAGCAGGGCATGTCGAAGGAAGACATCGTCAAGAACCACCTGTTCATCACCGCCGGCGCCTGCGGCCCGTGCCGGTTCGGCACCTACGTCACCGAGTACCGCAAGGCCCTGCGCGACTCCGGCTTCGACGGCTTCCGCGTGCTGCTGTTCCAGCAGACCGGCGGCCTCAAGCAGGCCACCGGCGAGGGCGTCGGCCTCGAGATGAACCCGACCTTCTTCTGGGGCGTGGTCCGCGCCATCCTCATCGGCGACGCGCTCAACGCGCTCGGCTACCGCCTGCGCCCGTACGAGGTCGAGGCCGGCGCCGCCGACCGCGCCCTCGAGCAGAGCAAGCGCGTGATCGCCACCGCCTTCGAGACCAACTCGTCGATCGTCAAGGCGCTGTGGCAGGTCCGCAAGATCATGAGCGGCGTCAAGCTCGACCGCACCCGGGTCAAGCCGCGGGTCGGCATCATCGGCGAGTTCTGGGCGATGACCACCGAGGGCGACGGCAACTACGGCCTGCAGCGCTTCCTCGAGGCCGAGGGCGCCGAGGCCGACATCCAGATCGTCGCGGCCTGGCTGCTCTACATGGTGTGGCAGGGCAAGTACGACACCGCCCAGCGCGCCAACCTGCGCGGCGCCGACGCCACCAAGGCCGAGGGCGGCAGCAAGTTCAGCCTCAAGGGCGTCGACGTGCGCAAGCGCATCGCGACCCTGTGGGCGGCCGACAAGGTCCTGCGCGGCCTGTTCCAGACCATCGCCTACACGATCGGCCTCGAGGGCTTCAAGCTCGCCAACATGGACGAGATCGCCGAGGTCTCGCACTCGTTCTACGACAACAACCTCCGTGGCGGCGAGGGCCACATGGAGGTCGGCAAGCTGATCCAGAACGTGGCGTACTCGAAGGTCAACATGACCCTGTCGGTCAAGCCGTTCGGGTGCATGCCTAGCTCGTCGGTGTCCGACGGCATCCAGTCGTTCATCACCGAGCTCTACCCGCAGGCGATCTTCCTGCCGATCGAGACCAACGGCGACGGCGCGGTCAACGTGTACAGCCGCGTGCAGATGCAGCTGTTCAAGGCCAAGCAGCAGGCCCAGCGCGAGGTCGACACCGCCCTCAAGGAGGTCGGCATGACGATGGACGAGGTCCGCGCGTACCTCGCCAAGCACCCCGAGCTCAACCACCCGTTCCACAAGAGCCCGCACGTGGTCGGCTCGACCACCGCGGACCTCGTCTACGAGGTCGGCGCGCGCAAGAGCAAGCTCGGCTACCTCAAGCACCGCGTGGTCGAGCTGGTGACCCGCGCCGAGGCCAAGGCCCACGGCGCGGCGCACCAGAACCTGCTCGCGGTCGCGCGCCGCGCCGCGGCCAAGACCCGCAAGAAGAGCTCGGTCGTCTCGGTCGCGCCGGAGGTGACCCCCGAGGCCGCCGACGGCGGTCGTCCGCCGGTGCCGGCCGGGCGCAAGTCGCTCAACGTCGTCAACTGAGCACGCGCTCGGTCACCGGGGCGTCGTCGGGCCTGCGTCGGCGGCGCTTCGCCGTTTCGGCTCGAGGAGGAGCACGCCACCGATGCAGGGATCGAAGCTGGAAGCCATCAAGCGTCACGTCGCGGCGGGCGCGGCCAAGCTCGACGGGCCGCGGGCCCAGGCCTTCGCCTGGCTCGACCGCGCGCCCGGGGCGCTGGGCGACGCCGCGCGCCGGGTCAACGACACCCTCGGGCGGCCGCTGGCGCCGGTCGACGAGCTCGCCGATCGGCGCGCGTTCGCCCAGGGCGTGGCGTCGCCCGTGGCGCCGGCGGCGACCTCGGCCGGGCGCGCCGGCGGTCGCGAGCCGGCGCCGGTGGTCGTCTACCACCTCGAGAAGCACAAGCGCGACCTCGGCCGCCTCACCCAGGTGCTCGACGGCCGCGACGTGCCGTACCGCCTGATGAACCTCGAGGGCGATCCGGCGACCACCGAGGCGGTCCGGCGCGACGCCGGTGGCCGCAAGCTACCGCTGGTGTTCATCGCCGGTGAGTGCGTCGGCGCGCGTGAGGAGCTCAACGCCCTCGATCGCAGCGGCGAGCTCGAGAAGAAGGTGTGGGGATAGTCCCCCACCGTGCTAGGAGATGCCCATGAGTGACTCGTCGCCGATCAAGGCCGCCGCCAAGGCCGCCACCGAGAAGCTGCTGTTCGCCCTCAACCGCGCCGACGAGATCGGCGGCGAGGTCCGCGACTACCTCCAGGACAAGGTCGTCGTCGATCCGCGCTACGTGGCCGCGCGCAAGCGGCTGGCGAAGCTGATGGGCACGACCTACGTCTCGAAGGCCGAGGCGTCGACCCGGGCGGTGAAGGCCGAGGCCGCGCGCGCCGCGGTGGCGGCGCCGACGGTGGTCCCGGTCAAGCCGGCCCAGCGCCCGCTCGGCGACCCCGAGCTCAAGGCGCAGATCTACGGCAAGAAGAGCTGCCCGTGGACCGGCCGTGCGATCACGCTGCTCGAGAAGCACAAGGTCGACTACGACTACCTCAACCTCGAGGAGCCGGAGTACGAGGTGCTGCACCCGCGGCTGGCCACCGAGACCAAGCAGTCGACGGTGCCGTACGTGTACCTGCGCGGGAAGTTCATCGGCGGCTTCAACGCGCTCTCGGAGATCGAGCGCCTCGGGCAGCTCGAGGTGGCGATGATGTCGGCCGAGGAGCTCAAGGCCGCGCCGGCGCACCTGCGCATGGTCGAGGTGGTGGCGCGGCCCAACACCGACGAGGTGGTGCCCGCCGACGAGGCGACCCCGACCACCTGATCGCGGGGGCGCGCCGCGGCGTCAGCGGCGCGCGAGCTCGGGCAGGAGCCGGCTCGCCCAGAGCGGCTCGCGCATCGCCGTGCGGAACGCGCCGAAGTGGCCGACGCGGGCGACGCCTAGGTCGGCGGGGGCGAGGTGGTGCACGGCCACCGGCGCGCCGGCGTAGAAGCCGTGGAGCGAGTCGATGTTCGCGCGCGACATCATCTCGTCGTCGGTGAACGCCAGCGCGGTGATGGGCGTGGTGACCGCGGCGTAGGCGGCCCCGGCGTGCGGCTCGACGCCGACGGCGTAGGACGGATCGAGGCACCAGCGGCGCCACTGGCGCAGCACGCCGGCCGGGAGGTCGCCGACCATGCCGAGCTTGCCGCCCGGGAAGTAGCCGGCGACGGCGGTGAGCGTCGGCGCCAGCACGAACCACAGGAGCCACACCTTGCGGCGCAGGGGCGGCGCGTTCTGGCGCCAGTAGCCGCTGCCGGCGGCGACGGTGACGACCTTGGCCAGGCGCTCGTGGCCCGGCGTGAACGGCACCACCTGACCGCCGAGGCTGTGGCCGAGCCAGGTGAGCGGCAGGTCGGGCGCCGCAGCCTCGAGGGCGGCCAGCGCGGCGCCGGCGTCGAGGTCGGCCCAGCCGAGGACGTCGACGTCGAGCTGCCGCAGCGAGCCCTGGCGCGACGCGCCCATCCCGCGCGGATCGAAGGTGAGGACGACGAAGCCCTCGCCGGCGAGGTAGCGCGCCAGCGGCGCGTAGTAGGTCTGCGGCACGCCCATCGCGCCGACCACCAGCACCGCGCCGTGGCGCGGCGCACCGGGCGGCGGCGAGGTGAGGGCGGCGGCGAGGGCGACGCCGTCGCGGGCGGTGACCACCCGCGGCTGCGGCGCCGGCAGGTCGGCGGCTCCGTCGGTGGCGACGCTCGCGCCCGCGCCGGCGGCGTCGAGGGGCGCGCGCGGCGCCGGGGCGGGGGACGTCGGCGGGGCGGTGGGAGCCATGCCTTCAGGTTGACTGTTTCGCGGCGCGGGACAAAGCTGGTTTCATGCAAGCGAGTGTTGCGTAGTGCGCAATAGTCGTCGGACCGCCAGCTCCCTCGGCCGGACTGGCTTCGACGAGCTCGCCGCCGCCGAGGCGTTCCTGCAGGTGGTCCGCGCCCGCGGCTTCACCCCGGCCGCCAAGGCGCTGGGCAAGAGCACCTCCGCGGTGTCGCGCGCGGTGGCCGAGCTCGAGCGCCAGCTCGGCGCGCCGCTGCTCACGCGGACCACCCGGCGCCTCCACCTCACCGATGCTGGGCAGCTCTACGCCGGCCACGCCGCCAACCTGCTCGACGTGCGCCGGGCCGGGCGCGACGCCATCGCCGAGCTCTCGGGCGGTGCGCCGCGCGGCACCCTGCGCGTGAGCATGCCGGTCGCCGTCGGCGAGCGCCTGCTCGGGCCCGCGCTGCCGGAGCTGCGGCGGCGGTGCCCGGCGCTGCGGCTCGAGCTCGACCTGTCCGATCGCAACGTCGCCCTGGTCGAGGGCGGCTACGATCTGGCGATCCGCGTGGGGCGGCTCGGCGACTCGCCGCTCCGCGCGCAGCTGCTGGGGCGGGTGCCGTCGCGGCTGGTGGCGAGCCCGGCCTACCTGGCCGCGCACGGCGCGCCGACGTCACCCGCCGAGCTGCGCGAGCACGCGTGCGTGACGATCGGTCCGCCGGCGGGCGCCGTGGAGTGGCCGTTCCATCAGGCCGGGCGCACCGAGCGCATCGAGGTCGACGGCGTGGTCCGCACCACCAGCCCGCTGATGGCGGCGCAGCTCGCGACCGCCGGGTGGGGGCTGCTCCGGGTGGTCGAGTGGGTGGTGCGCGGCGAGCTGGCGCGCGGCGAGCTGGTCGAGGTCATGCCGGCGTGGGCGTGCGACGCCAGCGACGACGGCGGCGTGCCGGTGTCGGTGGTGTACGCGCAGGGCGCCGGGCTCGCGGTGCCGCTCAAGTCGCGGGTGTTCGCGGCGCTGGTCAAGGAGATCATGGCGCGCGACGTGACGGCGCCGAGCGCCGGCGCGGTCGGGCGGCCGCGCCGCGCGGTGGGGCGGCGCGGCGCCCACCGCGCGCACCGCCCGTGCGCGCGCGGCCTGCTCCGGCGCGCAGCGGTCGAGGGCCTCGACGTCGTCGGCGGCCATGATGCAGGCCCGCACCGCCGGCGACCAGTCGTCGTCGGCGCACTCGGCGAGGAACTGCTGGAGCAGCGCCGGCAGCTGGGCCTGCGCGTTGGCCGCGGCCGCGGCGCGCTCGTCCGCCGGCACGCCCTCGAGCTCGCGCTCCCACACCTTGACGATGAGCTGGGCGGCGTGTTCGGTGAGCGTCTCGCAGGTCGGCCCCGCCGCGGTCGGCGCCGACGGCGCGCCACCGTAGCCGGCGGGCGCGTCGAGCTCGTCCCTGGGCACCGTCGACGGGTAGTCGATGTTCTGGGCGCCGGTGCTGGTCAGGTGCGGCGCGAGCAGCTTCTCCCACGCCTTGTTGATGCGGCCGTACTCCTCGGGGCAGCGCTGGGCGCGCGCCTCGGGCAGCGCGCCCGAGCTGAGGAAGCCGCCGTACTTGCTCGGGTCGGAGCCGTAGATGAGGCAGAGGATGTTGTAGTAGCGCTGGCCGTCGAAGGAGTGCTCGTCCCAGAACGGGGTCTCGTTCTGGCCGTCCTTCTGCAGCTGGAACCAGTAGGCGCCCGACAGCGCGAGCTGCACGCCGTCGTCGCCGTCGGCCATGAGGATGAGCGTCGCGAGCTGATCGGCGGCGTCCTCCTCGCGACCGACCGACGGCAGGTCGAGCAGGTGGATGAGGCCGTGGCCGAGCTCGTGGAAGAAGCTGAACATGGTCGCGCCGATGACCGCGGTGCCGAGCTCGTCGTCGGTCTTGGCCGCCGGCCGGAACTTCTCGGCGAAGTAGGTGATGAGCTCGTAGCAGACGATGATGCGCTTGTTGTTCGGATCGTAGAACGCGTTGACGGTGTCGCAGTCGACCAGGTGGATGTCGACGGTGGTCGGGATGCGGATGGTCTGGTTGATGGCGCCGGCGACCTCCTCGAACACGCGGTGCTCGGAGAACGACTGCCGCAGGCCCTCGTGCACCGGGTTCTTCGACTCGTGGTAGGCGACGCGGAAGCCGGTAGCCGCCTTGCCCGTGAAGCCGCGCACCGCCATCGGCGGCGCCGGCACCGGCGGGATCGACGACAGATCGGTGGGCGTGGCCGGCTTGGCGGTGGTGGTGGTGGCGGCCGCCGTCGGCGCGCCGAGGTCGAGCTTGGCCAGATCGGCGCCGGCGCTGGCGCCGAGCTTCGACGTGGTCGGCGCGGCGGCGATGGGACCGTCGCCGGCCGAGCCGGCGGCGCTGGCGCCCAGCGCGCTCGGCGCAGCCGAGCCACCGGCGCTGCCGGGCGCGGGCGGCGCGGCGGGCTCGGACTTCTTGCAGGCGACCAGGGCCAGGACGACGAGCGGTAGCGCGCGGGCTAGCGGGGAACGGGTCATGTCGCGTGGGCCTCCTCGCCCGGCGCCATGATAGCCGCGCCGGCGCCGTCAGTACGCGTCGTGGGCAACCACGGTGACGGTCCCGGCCCCGGCGGCGGCGAGGGCGTCGTGCGCGGTGTCGGCGGTGGTGACCGCGACGGTGACCAGCGCCTCGGGGCGCACGTGGCGGGCGCACGCCGCGGTGACCTCGGCGACGCCGAGCCCCTCGAGGCGGGCCGGCAGCCCGATGCTGTAGCCCGGCGGCAGGCCGTAGACTGCGTCGCGGACCAGCAGGTGCAGCCGCTGGCGCGCGGTCGCCGTGGAGAACGGCAGCGATCCGACCAGGTAGCTGCGGGCCAGCTCGAGCTCCTCGGCGGTGATGCCGGCGACCGCGAGCTCCTCGAGCAGGCCGAGGGTGAGCGCGACCGCGTCGCCGGCGACGCCGACCTCGGTGGCCATCCAGGCCTCGAACCAGTGGGAGCCGCGCGAGCGCCGCAGGCCGCAGCCAGCGCCGTAGCTCCAGCCGCGCTTGACCCGGATCTCCTGCATCAGCCGCGAGCTGAACATGCCGCCGAAGGCGGTCTCGGCCAGGAGCAGCGCCGGGGTGTCGTCGCCGCCGAAGCGAGGGCCCAGGTGGCCGAGGCGGAGCTGGGCCTGGGTGCGATCGGGCTTGTCGACCAGCACCAGCCGACGGCCAGCGACGGGCGCGGTCTCGGGCACCACCGGCAGCGGCGGCGCCGGCTGCGCCGACAGCCCCTCGACCATGCGCGCGGCGAGGGCGGCGCCGGCGTCGGGGTCGACGTCGCCGGCGAGCCCGATCACGAGGTTGGCCGGCACCACCTCGCGCTGCCACACCGCGATCGCGTCGTCGCGGGTGATGCGCGAGAGCGACGCGCGGGTGCCCAGCGCGGTGCGGCCGTAGGGATGGCCCGGCGCGCACTCCCAGTCGAACCAGCGCGAGGCGAGCGCGCTGTCGTCGTCGCGGATCTCGTCGAGCACCTGCGGCGTCTCGCGCAGCAGCCGCTCGTGCTCGGCGAGGTCGAAGCGCGGCCGCGCCAGCAGATCGGCGACCAGGTCGACGACCGCGTCGAGGTGGCGGCGCAGGCACACGCCGGACACGGTGATGGCGTCGCGCCCGGCGGCGACGTCGACCGCGGCGCCCATCGCGTCGAGCGACTCGTCGAAGGCGGCGCGATCGCGGGCCCCGGCGCCGCGCCGGGCCAGCACCGCGGCGTGGCGGTGCAGGCCCTCGACGCCGACCGGATCCGCGGCGGCGCCGCCGAGCAGCGCGACGTCGAACCACACCAGCGGCGTGTCCGGAGACGGCTCGACGAAGAGCTGGCTGCCGCGGGGCCCGGTCACGCGGGCTCCGTGTCGTCGCCGGTGCCGTCGGGCTCGACGATGATCAGGCTGCGCTGGCTGGTGTCGAGGTAGGTCCGGACCGCGGCGGAGACCTCCTCGGCGGTGACCGCGGCCAGGCGCTCGGCCAGGGTGGCCACCGAGCGGAAGTCGCCCAGGGTGGTCTCGTGGTGGCCGAGGGCCTCGGCCTTGCCGTCGACGTCGACCAGGCCGGTCCAGAAGTCGGTCTCGGCCAGGCTGTGCGCCTTGCCGAGCTCGGCCGCGCTCGGCGGCGTGGCCCCCAGCTCGGCCAGCGCGGCGTCGATGGCGGCGAGGACCTCGTCGGCGTGGTGGCCGCGCGCGCAGGTCGCGCCGATGCGCAGCACCGCCGGCCCGCGGAACGGCGTGAGCTGGACGTCGATCGACGACACCAGCTCGTGCTCGACCACGAGGGTGCGGTACAGCCGCGACGACGGCCCGCCGGCGAGCAGGGTCGCGGCGATCTCGAGGGCGGCCCACGCGGGGTGGGCCTGGCCCGGCACCTTGTAGCCGGCGAGCAGGCGATCGGTGGCGATCGACTTCGGCGCGCGCTCGCGACGCTCGCTGGTCTGCGCGGGCTCGTCCGGCGGCGTCGCGTCGGGCAGCGGTGCCGCCGGCACCTCGCCGTAGTGCGCGGCGACCAGCTCGAGGAGCTGCGCCTCGTCGAAGTCGCCGACGACGACCAGGGTCGCGTTGTTGGGCGCGTACCAGGTCCGGTAGAACGCGCGGATGGCCTCCAGCGGCAGCGCGCGGATGTCCTCCATCCAGCCGATGGTGGGCCAGCGGTACGGGTGCGCCTGGAACGCCAGCGCCATCATGCGCTCGTCGATCCAGCCGTCGACGTCGTCCTCGACGCGCTCGCGCCGCTCGTTGGTGACCACGTCGCGCTCGGCCTCGACCGGGCCGGGCTCGAGCACCAGCTTGGTCATGCGCTCGCTCTCGAGGCGCACCGCCAGCGCGAGGTCGCGCGCCGGCAGGCTCAGGCGGTAGTAGGTCCAGTCGACCCAGGTCGCCGCGTTCGACTCGCCGCCGGTGCGCTCGACCACGCGATCGAACTCGCCCGGCCCGAGGCTGGCGGTCTGGTTGAACATCAGGTGCTCGAAGAGGTGGGCCATGCCGGTGTGGCCCGGTTGCTCGTGGCGCGAGCCCACCCCGAACCAGGTCTGGTAGGCGATGACCGGCGCGGCCCGATCGACGGCGGCGAGCAGGCGCAGCCCCGACGGCAGCCGGTAGCGCCGGACCCGCAGGTTACGGCCGATGAGGGCTTCGGCGTCGAGCGTCCACGCGGTCACCGCGGCCTCATAGCACGGCGCGGCTAGCCGGCGCCCCGCTCGACGGTCAGGTCGAGCTCGACCAGCGCGACGGCGGGGTCGCGCAGCTCGGCGGGGGTGAGGACGCCGCCGCTCGCGTGCGGCGCCGCCAGTAACTCGCCGACGCAGCCGACCGCGCACGCCACCGCGATCGCCGCCGGATCGTGGCCGCTGACGCGGAGCTGGGCGGCCGCGAGATCACGGCGGGCCTGGACCACCACCGCGAACCGGGTGCGGGCGCGGGCGCCGGCGTCGCCGGGCAGCGCGACCACCAGGCCAGGCGCGGTCGGGATGGCGCCGGCCCGCGCCAGCGGTCCGAGCAGCCGGGCCAGGGTGCGAGCGACGCCGGCGCCCGCCTCGGACCGGGTCAGCGACGCGAACGTGTGGATGGCGCGCGCGTGCACGTGACGCGGCGTGGTGATCACCTCGCCGCCGGGCCACGCCAGCGCCACCCGCTCGCCGCCGAGGTCGGCGCCGAAGGCCACGGTGCGTTGCTCGGTGCCGGTGGCCAGCGGCTCCCAGCGATCGTCGCGCCAGCGCCAGCCCTCGCGCGCGGCGAGCTCGCCGAGGCCGCGCTGGCCGCCGGGGGTCACCACGAGGTCGTCGTAGGCGACCGCGACGGTGAGCTCGTCGAGGGGCGCCGGCTCGGGCGTGGCGACGGCGGCCACCGCGTGGCGCGAGATCTGCGCAAGCTCGACGGCGCGGGCGGCGAGGGCGGCGAGGTAGTCGCCGACGGCGACGTCGAAGCCGACGCCGCCACACACCACCTGCTGGGCCTGGCGGGCGGCCGCCTCGTGGCGCTCGTAGAGGTCGCGCAGCGCGCGCGGCTCGCCGCGCAGATCGAGGTAGTGGGCGCCGGCCGCGAGCGCGGTGAGCACCAGGGTGTCGCCGGGCCCGGTGGTGGGCGCGGCGGCGGACGCGTCGAGCACGATCGCGACGCCGTCGAGGGCGCGTGCGCTGCGCTCGGTGCGCGCCGCGACCGCGAGCCGACGGCCAGGCGCGGTGCGCGGCCAGGCGATCGCCGCCGTCGCGGCCGATCGCACGCACGCGGACGCCGGCGCCGTGCAGGCGCCGCCGATCGCGGCGCCCATGGTGCCCGACGCGCCGTAGATGCCGACGATGGCTTCACCAGTCATAGCGCACCGCCAGCAACAGGGAGTGCTCGGTCCGGCCGCAGGTGCCGGCCGCGGTCGGCCGCGCGTAGCCGTCGCGCACCGCGGCGCACGCGGTGGTGCTGGCGTCGTAGCCGCTGTCGATGCAGTCGAGCTGATCGAGCGGGTTGTAGGCGCTGGCGCTGGCGTCGACGGTCGGCCAGTAGCGACCGACGTAGGTGCCCTGCAGGCGCAACGCCGGCGACAGCCGGAGCTGGCCGCCGACCGACGCGCCCAGCGACCAGCCGTCGACGGTGGTCACCGTGGTCCGGTCGGCGTCGATCGCCGGCGTCGTCACCGATAGCCGGGCGCCGCCGAGCAGCCGCTGGCCGACGTCGACCTGCTCGACGCCGGCGTGCACGTCGAGGGTGTCGCGGTAGCCGTACGGGCGGCGCAGGCGCTCGGGCAGGCCGGCGTCGATCAGGTCGCGACCGTAGAGGCGGACGTCGAGGCCGTCGTGGCGGGACAGATCCGTCCAGCGCGCGCCGCTGACGAACTCCAGGCCCGGCGCGATCGGTCCGCGCACGCCGGCGTCGAGCGTCGACGGCACCCGCACCCGGACGCTGGCGTCGCCGGTGACGGTGTCGCCGCCGTCGCGCGGGGCCAGGGTCACCGTTGCGGTGCCGGTCAGCGTGAGCTCGTCGCCGAGCCACGGCGAGGTCCGGTACGACAGCGCCACCCACCAGCGCGGCCACACCTCGACCAGGGCGCCCACGGAGACCACGAAGTTGTCGCTGGCGAGCAAGGAGCTCGGGGCGACGTCGATGGCGTAGAGCTCGGTCGCCGCCGGGTTCTCGAGCCCGCACGGCGCGCCGCCGCAGTCGCTCGCGAGGCCGCGGCTGGCGTCGCGGCCGGCCGCCAGCGCGGTGTCGCGGGCAAAGCCGAGGGTGACGTCGGTGCGGGTCATGGAGAACGAGGCGCCGGCGAAGATGCGCTCGGTGATGCCGGCGGCGAGGCCGAAGGCCAGGAGGTGGCTCTCGCGGAAGCGCTCGCCGGTGCTGCTGTAGCGCAGCGGCGCGTCGGCGCGGGCGTCGTCGGCGGTGGCGTCGGCGGGCGTGGTCGACACCGTCACGCCGAAGGCGACCCGGGCCGCGGCGGTCCAGTACGACAGCGAGCCGCCGGGGCTCAGCGTGGTGGCGGCCACCGTCGGGCCAGGCCCCAGCGCGCCGGTGTCGACGTCGATGGTCGCGCGATCGACGGTGGTGTGATCGAGGGCGACCGAGCCCGACAGATAGAGGTGGTTGCCCGGCTGGCCCAGGGGCAGCGCCGCCGGGAAGCGCGCGATCGAGCTCGGGTGCGCCGAGGTCGGGCCGGTGAACACGGCCTCGGTGCCGCGCACGTCGTGGCCGGGCTCGGCGGCGGCGGGGCCGGCGGCGACGGCGAGCAGGGCCAGCGGCCACGCCGGCGCGGACCAGCGGCTCCGCCCGTGACAACCGCTCGTCATGCGGCGCCGACGCTACCACGGGCGCGCGGCTGGCGACGGCGGCGCCGGCGCGCCACCGGCCGACGCGTTGCGGCTACACTGCGCGCCATGCGCACGCGGCTCGTCCGAACCGGCACCTCGTTCCTCGCGCTCGTCTGCGCGCTCCTCGTCGGCGTGGCCGCGTGCGAGGACGTGACCCACGAGAACCTCGACAAGTGGAAGACGACCAAGAAGGGCGAGGGCAAGCTGCGCGAGGCGCTGCTGGCCAAGAGCGGCGACGTCGATCTGTCGGCGCACGCCGCCGCCAACCTGATCTCGACCGGCAAGGCCGACGTGGTGCGCGCCGCCTTCGAGTCCGGCCTGCCCGTCGATCGTCGGCCGCTGGTCGCGGCCAAGCTGGCGCCGCGGCTGTGGCCGATGGCGCGCATCGAAGGGGAGCTCGCGATCCCCAGCGGCGAGCAGATCCAGGCCAAGGACGCCCTGTACGAGCTGCGCGCGGTCGCCGACGACGCGACCCGGGCCACGATCGACACCTACCTCATCGACTGGTACACGAGCGGCTACTACGAGGGCCGCGCCAACCTCGGCCTGCACCCCGGCGCCAAGGTGATGCGGACCCTGGCGCGCGCCGCCGAGGTCGGCATGATCTCGGCCGCCAACTCGGTGGTGGCGCGACCGCCGACCGGCGCGGACGGGCGCACCCGCCTCAAGATCGGCGACGAGCTGCTGCTCGGCCTCGCCGCGGTGGCGACCCCCAAGGCGGTCGCGTTCGTGCTCGACATCGTCGGCATGACCGACCGCGGCGACGCCACCTTGCCGGGCCGCGCCATCGACGCGCTGTACAAGGTGTTCGTCGACTCCGGCGGCCTCATCGAGGTGGCGCCGCCCGACGGGTTGGTGCCCAACCTCGAGAAGATCAGCGCGATCGTGCGCAACGACGACTTCCCGGTGCGGGTGAGCAACGACGCCATCGTCCTGCTCCGCGCCGCCGGCCCGCCGCACTGCGTGCAGCCGCTGATCTCGCTCATCTCGTACCCGCAGCGCGATCTGGCCTACGTCGGCGCCAACAACGCGCTCAAGTGCGGCGGCGCCCTCGCCGTGGTGCTGGTCGGCATGGCCCTGCCCACCGATCGCCGCTACCAGCACGAGGCCATCGCCGGCGCGGTGTGGAGCGAGTTCCCGCAGCTGCCGCGGGCGGAGGTCATCGCGGCGCTGCGCGAGCTGCTCGGCAACCCGTCGTGGGTCGCGCGCTGGATCGCGGTGGAGGGCCTGGGCAAGCTGGCCTCCACCGAGGACAAGGCGCGGATCGCCGCGCTGGCCAAGGATCGCGCGCGCCTGGTGGGCTACTGGGGCGATCAGGATCTGCCGGCCAAGGAGCGCAAGGCCGAGCCGACCCTGGGGGACCGCGCGGCGGCGATCTCCGCGGCGATGTGACCGCCATTCTTCGAGGGGCGAGGCCGGGCCAGCGCTCGTCGTCGGCGGCTCGCCGTCGCCGCGCCAGGCCGCGCGGCGCCCCCGGCTTGGTGTAGAGTCTCCCGACGCGCGTGGCGCCTAACGAGGAGTCGTACCCGGTGGATCAGAGCAAGAAGACGATGCGCCATTTCTACTGCCGGGACGTCCTGTGGGAGACGTTCGAGCAGATGGCGAACGACTTCGACTGCTCCATCGATTACCTCGTCAACGAGGCGATGCGGTACTACGCGCGATCGAAGAACTACCAGAACGCCGGGGGCGCGCCGGGGCAGGGCGCGCAGCCGGCGCGGCGGCCGTCGGCGAGCACCGCCAGCCCGGTGCAGACCGCCGCGCCCGCGGGCGCGCCGCCGGCGGTGCCGCGGCGCCCGGCGCCGCCGACCCCGGGCCCGGCGTTCGCGCCGAGCGCCGGCGCGTCGGGGGCCTACGCGCGGCCGTCGTCGGGGCCGGGCGGCATGAGCGCCGGCGCGTCGGGCGCGATGCCGATGCCCGGGGCCGCGATGGGGCCGACCCTGTTCCTTCTGTACAACGGCCAGCGCTACCCGGTGACCAAGGACCAGTTCATCATCGGCCGCGGCTCGAAGACGTCGGACCTGCCGATCAAGGACGGCAACATCTCGCGCAAGCACTGCGCGGTGATCCGTCGCAACGGCACGTTCTACATCAAGGACCTCGGGTCGACCAACGGCATCGACTACAAGGGCATGCGCATCGACAACAAGCGCATCGACGAGGGCGACGTGTTCCACCTGTGTGACTACGAGCTGCGGTTCACCTACCGCACCGACTAGCTCGACGACGATGCCCGCCGTGGCCACCGGCGCCGAGCGGCGGCGCGCCCTCGACGCGCTCCGGCGCCCGCTCGAGCTCGCCGCCGCCGATCAGTTCGCCGGGGTGGCGCGCATCGCCGGCCTCGGCGGCGCGCTGCGCGCGCACGCCAGCGCGGCGCAGCGGTTGTGGCCCGAGCACGATGGCCTGCGCACCTGGCGCGAGCGCCTCGATGACTTCGACGGCCGCTCGCACGACGACCAGGCGGTCGAGGTGGCGCGCGGGCTGCGGGTGGTCGCCGGGCTGGCGGCGGAGCTGCCGCCGCCGCCGGCCAAGATCGCGGCGCGGCCCGGGCGCGCGCCTACGGCAGCGCCGGTCGAGGTCGCGGCGCCGGCCCCGGCGTCGCCGGCCAAGGCCGCGGCGCGTCCGCGCGGCGCCGGTCGGGCGCGCGGGTCGGCGCCGGTCGCCGGCGGCGATCCGCTGGCGGCATCGCCGCAGGTCATCAAGGGCATCGGCCTGGCGTTCGCGGCGGCGATGGCCGAGCGCGGCATCGCCACCGTCGAGGATCTGCTGTGGCTGTTGCCGCGGCGCTACGACGACGTCCGGCGGGCGACGCCGCTCGCGCAGCTCGCCGCGACCACCGCCGACGGCGATCGCTGCGTGGTCGCGGCGCGGGTGCAGTCGGCGCGGATGATCTTCGTGCGCGGCCGGCGCTGGTGCGACGCGCGGTTCCAGGATCGCGGCGGCGGCCCCGCCACGCTGGTGGTGCGCTGGTTCGGCGTGCGCGGGCCGATGGATCAGCGGCTGCCGGCGGGCGCCGAGGTGGTGCTGGCAGGCCGGCGCAAGGATCGCGGCGGCACCATCGAGATGGCCAACCCCGACATCGTGTCGATCGTGGTGCCGGGTCAGCCGGCGCCGCCGGCGCCGGGCATCGTGCCGCGGTACCTCGACATCCCCGGGCTGCCGGCTGCGCGGCTGCGCACCGCGGCCAGCGCCGCGTGCGCGCAGTTCGCGACGGTCGTCGACGATGGCGTGCCGGCGGCGGTGCTCGCCGAGGCCGGGCTGGCGCCGCTGGGCGAGGCGCTGCACGCGCTGCACGCGCCGCCGGCCACCCTCGGCGACGACGACGTCGCCGCGATCCACGCCGGCACCAGCCGCTGGCACCGGCGGCTGGCCTTCGGCGAGCTGCTGGTGCTCGGCGCCGCGGTCGCGCGTCGTCGGCGCGCGCGCCAGGGCGACCTCGCCGAGGCGTTCCCGCCGGCGCCGGGCGACGCCCTCGCGCGCGAGCTGGCCGCGCGGCTCCTGTTCGCGCTGACCGCGGCGCAGGCGCGCTGCGTCGACGAGCTGCGCGTCGATCTGGCGCAGCCGCGGCCGATGAACCGCCTGCTGCAGGGCGACGTCGGCTCCGGCAAGACCGCGGTCGCCTTCGCCGCGGCGCTGCAGGTGATCCGCGCCGGCGGCCAGGTCGCGATCATGGCGCCGACCGAGCTGCTCGCCGAGCAGCACGAGCGCACGCTCGGCGGCTGGGCCCGCGCGGCCGGGCTGCGCACCGCGCTGCTCACCGCGTCGACGCCGCGCGGCACCCGGCAGTCGCTGCTGGCGCTGCTCGCCGCCGGGCAGCTCGATCTGGTGATGGGCACCCACGCGCTGCTCGCCGACGGGGTGCAGTTCGCGCGCCTCGGGCTGGTGGTCATCGACGAGCAGCACCGCTTCGGCGTGGCCCAGCGGGTCCGGCTGCGCCACAAGGGCGACGCCGGCGCGCCGCACCTCCTCGTGGTCACCGCCACCCCGATCCCGCGCACGCTGGCGCTCACCGCCTACGGCGATCTCGAGGTGTCGACCCTCGACGAGCTTCCGCCGGGCGGACGCCGCCGTCGACGCGGGTGCTCTCCGGCGCCCGCGGCCGCCAGACCGCGCTCGCGCGGATCCGCGCGGCGCTGGCCCGCGGCGAGCGCGCCTACGTGGTGTGTCCGCTGGTGGAGCCGGCCGAGCCCGGCGACGAGGCGCGCCGGCTGGCGCGACGCCACCTCGGTGGCCGAGGAGCTGGCCGCGGCGCTGGCGCCGACGCCGGTGGCGTTGCTCCACGGTCGGCTCGACGCCGTCGCCCGCGACGCCGCGATGAGCGCGTTCCGCTCCGACGCCGCGCCGGTCCTGGTGGCGACCACCGTCATCGAGGTCGGCGTCGACGTGCCCGAGGCCACGGTGATGGTCATCGAGGACGCCGATCACTTCGGGCTGGCGCAGCTCCACCAGCTGCGCGGGCGCATCGGCCGTGGTGGCGGCGCGTCGGAGTGCCTCCTGTGCAGCCGGGGCGCGGCCAGCGAGCTCGGCGGCCTGCGCCTGGCGGCGATGGTCGAGAGCGCCGATGGCTTCCGCATCGCCGAGCGAGATCTCGAGCTGCGGGGCCCCGGCGAGCTGCTCGGCGCTCGCCAGGCCGGCCTGCCGCAGCTCCGGTTCGGCGACGCCGCCGAACACACCGCGCTCCTGCTCGAGGCCCGGCGCGCAGCCGAGGGGATCCTCGATCGCGATCCCGAGCTGCTGGCGCCGGCGCACGCGGGCCTGGCGGCGGCGCTGCGTCGGCGTTCGGGCGGCGGCGTCTACGGCGCCGAAGGCGGCTGAGCCGCGCCGGGCCCCGACCGTGACGTCGCGTCAGCCACGGAAGCTGGTTCGACCACCCGGGTGGCCGGCATGCCGGCCACCCCCCTCGCGGCGGCCTCGTCCACGGGCTTTTCACTTGAGCGCGACGGCGCCGTGGCTAAGATGCGCCGCATGAAGAGCCTGCCGCGCGCGTCCCTGCTGCTGTCCTCGCTGATCGCGGTCGCCGCGATCGCTGCGTGCAGCAGCGCGACCACCAGCGACGACGACCCGACGCCCGACGCGCCGGTGCAGCAGTCGGTGTGCGGCGACGGCACCTGCGACGTCAACGAGATCGGGTCGTGCGAGGCCGACTGCGGCGCGGCGACCACCTGCGACAACGACGGCATCTGCGACGCCGGCGAGAACACCACCAACTGCCCCGGCGACTGCACCACCGCCCCGGTGTGTGACAACGACGCCGTGTGCGACGCCGGCGAGACCGCGGCGACCTGCGTCGACTGTGCCAGCCAGGGCACCTGCAACAGCAACGGCACCTGCGACGCCGGCGAGAACACCACCTCGTGTCCGAGCGACTGCGGCGGCGGCGGCGCCTGCACCGAGGAGGTGCTGCTGAGCTGCTTCGTGTGCATCCTCGATCCCGCCTCGTGCTCGCCGGCGCAGAACACGCTGTGCGAGATGTGCCTGGGCGCCTGACGTCGGGCAGGCGTCAGCGAGGCGCGACCTCGCCGACGAGCCAGCGCAGGTACGGCGGGTGGCCGTCGCTCACCGGCAGCACGAGGATCTCGGGCACCTGGTAGGGGTGCTCGGCGACGAGCCGCGTGGTCAACGCCGGCGCCGCGGCGGCGGTGGTCTTGATGATCGCGAGCTGCTCGGCGTCGGTGGTGACGGCGCCGTCCCACCGGTAGCACGAGGTCACCGGGGTCAGGCTGACGCAGGCGGCGAGGCGCTCCTCGACGAGCAGGCGGGCCAGCTCGGTGGCGCGGTCAGCGGGCAGGCTGGACAGGACGAGCACGGCGTCGGTGGGCGGCATCGCCCGGCGATACCACGACGCGTTGTGTGGCGGCGGCGGCCCCGGTATCGTGCCGCCCGGTCGACATGTTGATCGTGCAGAAGTACGGCGGGACGTCGGTCGGCACGATCGAGCGCATGCGCAACGTGGCCGCGCGCTGCCTGGCCACCCAGCGGGCCGGCCACGACGTCGCGGTGGTGGTGTCGGCGATGTCCGGCGAGACCAACCGCCTGCTGGGCCTCGCCCGCGAGCTCCACGCCGATCCCAATCGCGAGGTCGACGTGATCGTGTCGACCGGCGAGCAGGCTTCGGTCGGCCTGGTGCTCTGGCGATCCGGCGCTGCCGGCGGCAAGGCGCGCAGCTCTCGGCCACCAGGTCAAGATCGTGACCGACAGCGCCTTCGCCCGGGCCCGATCGTGTCGATCGACGCCGAGCTCCCTGCGCGCGTGCTTCGCCGCTGGCGAGATCGTGATCGCCGGGTTCCAGGGCGTCGACCTGCGCGGCAGCATCACCACGCTGGGGCGCGGCGGCTCGACACCACCGGCGTCGCCATCGCCAGGCGCTGCGCGCCGACGTCTGCGAGATCTACACCGACGTCGACGGCGTCTACACCACCGACCCCAACCTGGTGCCGTCGGCGCGCAAGATCGATCGCATCAGCTACGAGGCGATGCTGGAGCTGCCGCCGCTCGGCGCTGCTGCAGCTGCGGTCGGTCGAGTTCGGCATGAAGTACGGCGTGCCGATCCACGTGCGGTCGAGCTTCTCGGATGCACTGGCATCGGGTCGTGCCAGAGGAGGTCACGATGGAACAGGTCGTCGTCGATGGCGCTACGCTCGCGCGGGACGAGGCCAAGATCACCGTCGAGGATCTGCCCGACGCCTCGGGCGTGGCCGGCGCTGTTCGCGCCGCTGGCCGACGGCGGCATCTCGGTCGACATGATCGTGCAGAACCAGGCGTGGGACGGCACCACCGATCTCACGTTCACGCTGCCCGCCGGTGATCAGCGCCGCGCCGTCGACATCCTCAAGGCCGAGGTGCCGGAGCTGGTCGGCGCCGACGCCGAGCGCATCACCGCCGATGATCAGGTGTGCAAGGTGTCGGTGGTCGGGGTCGGCATGCGCTCGCACGCCGGCGTCGCCAAGCGCATGTTCCAGCTCCTCGGCGCCGAGAACATCAACATCCAGCTCATCACCACCAGCGAGATCAAGATCTCGGTGGTCATCGCGCGCAAGTACGGCGAGCTGGCGGTGCGGGTGCTGCACGCCGGCTTCGGCCTCGATCGGCCGCCGGCCGAGCGCGTCAGTCTGATCGCGCTCAGGTGGGGCGCGGGGCGAGGGCCGCCGGCGCGTCGGGGTCGGGCTCGAGGTCCAGCAACAGCAGCGCCAGCTCGCGGGCGATCGGCGTATTCGGTGCCGCACGAAGTCGGCGGCGTAGGGCGGCGTGAGGAACATGATGAGCGTCGCCCCGTACCAGAACGTCGCGGCGTAGAAGCCGGGCTCGACCAGCTCGCCATGAGCTACCTCGGCGGGGTTCGCCGCGACCCGCCGGGCGATGAACGCCCAGCGCGCGTCCTCGAGCTCGGTCAGCGGCGTCGCGCTCGCGAGCACCGCGCCGCGCAGGACCACCAGGGCGTTGTCGACCTGCTGATCGCCAGCGAGCGCGCCAGAAGCTGACGATGCGCGCGCGCGCACTGCTCCTCGGGCGAGGCGGAGGCCTGGCTGAGAAGCTGATGGGCGGCAGGTCGCGAAGCGTCGGCGCGCGCTGCGCAGGCGCACGGCGCGATCGATGCCTTCGAGCTCGACGCCCACCGGCGACCGGCTGGCAGATCGACCTGGTAGAACTCCCGAGCGCCCAGCGGCACCGAGCGACAGGGCACCCCGACCCGGGCGTCGGTCTCGCGCGTCAGGCGCATCGCCCGGCGAGCCGGTGGCCTCTGCAGCTCGCGCAGGATCTCGCGCAGCTCGTCGGCGAGCTGGTGGCCGCCGGGGCCGTCGGCGCCGGCGTCGGTCGGCGGTTCGTCGCCGCTCATCGGGGGTCCACACGGTGGTCGCCATCGTCGTCGGTCGCGGCGAGAACAGGAAGTTGCGGTGGCCGGCTCGCTGCCGTAGAGCTACGCCGGGCAGGCGCCGAGATCTCGCCGAAGTCGAGGTGGGTCAGGCCGTACGCCGGCAGGATCGCGACCAGGCGCTGCATGCGCGACAAGAGCGGCGCGTCGTACACGCCGGCGCGCGGGCGCTCGCGGATGACGAGCCCGTCGGCGGTGCCTCGACCTCGAAGGCGACCTGCTGCACCGCCGCCATCGGGGCGAGCTGGCTGATGGTGAGGCGCAGGTACAGCTCGCGGACCGGCGCCAGGGCGGTGGCGTGGGCCCACTCCGCCGGCGCCGGCACCCCGAGGTCGCGCACGCCAGCGCACGCGGCCGCCCGTCGCCAGGACGTACACGTAGTCGCACGGCTCGTCGTCGTCGCCGGGGTGGACGAAGGCCACGGTGTCGAGCTCGGCGGCGAGCTCGTCGGCGAGGGCGTCGAGGTCGTCGCCGTCGAGCCCGCTGCCAGCGGCAGCCGCCACCGGCGCGCCCCACACCTTGTCCGGGTACAGCCGGGCCAGGGTGTCGTCGAGCGCGGCGAACATGCCGCCCTTGCGATCGTCGCAGCCGGCCTTGCCGCCGCAGTTGGTGCAGCCGCCCACTACAGCAGCGCCTTGATGAGGCTCGAGTCGCCCTCGAGCGCGGTGCGCTGCATGGGGTGGTGCAGGCCACGGACGCCGCCGAGCCTCGCCGCCGCCGGCGCGCTGCAGCCCACGTGGACGAGGTGCGGGAGCAAGGTGCCGGGGCCCGGCGACTGCGCGGCCATCTTGGCCGAGCCGAGGTGAGGCGACCGGTCCAGCCGCCGCCGCCGGTGACGTGTAGGCCGCGAGCCAGTCGCGGATCGTCGGAGTACGTCGACGCCACCAGGCTGCCCTCGCCGCGGCCGACGAACGCGGCGGCGGTCGCCGGATCGCCGTCGTAGGTCGCGACCGTCACCACCGGGCCGAAGATCTCGGCGCCGTGCAGCGGCGCGCAGCCGAGCGCGTCGTCGGTCGCGCGCACCACCGGCCTGACGAAGTAGCCCTTGCCGCCAGCGCCGACGGCGGTGATGGTCGCCGACGCCACCGTGCACCGACTCGGTGGCCGCGGCCAGGCGCTCGATGCCGGCGCGCACGCCGCGCAGCTGGGTGGCGGTGGCGAGCGGGCCCATGCGCACGCCCTCGTGCGCCGATCTCGACGACGATCGCCGACAGGCCGCTCGCGCAGCGCGTCGCACACCTCGTCCTTGCGCGCGCGGCACCAGCACCCGCCGGGTCGCGGTGCACTTCTGGCCGACCTTCTGGGTCATGTCGCGGACGACGTCGGCGAGCAGCAGCGCGCCGGTCTCGCCACGAGGTCGACGTCCGGGGCGAGGATCGCGGCGCTGAGGCTGTCGGCCTCGACCCCGAGCCGCACCGCGCGGGCGATGACCATGGGTGCGCGCAGGCGCTGCGCTGGTGGCGCTGCCGCCGGTGAACGCGACGACGTCGCCGGGCCCGACGTGATCGAGCAGCGCCTGCGGCGGCCCGACCAGCAGGTGGAACGTTCCCGTCGGCAACAGCGGCGCGAACAGCTCGCCGAGGCGGTGCGCGACCAGCGCGGTCGCGGTCGCCGGCTTGGAGATGATGGCAGGCCGGCGAGCAGCGCGCACGCCGCCTTCGGCGAGGCCCCAGGCCGGGAAGTTGAAGGCGTTGATGTGCACGGCCACGCCGGCGCACGGCACGTACACGTGCTGGCCGCCCATGCGCGCGGTGCGCCCCAGCTGGATCGGCTCGCCGTCGGGGAGGATGCGGCCGGCCGGGAGCGTGGTCGCCAGCTCGGCGTAGTGGGCGAGGGTGGCGGCGGCGCCGTCGAGGTCGAACTTGGCGTCGCCGCGGGTGTTGCCGCCGTTGCCCATCGCCAGCGTGATGAGCCTTCGCGGGCGCCGGGATGGCCTTGGCCATCGCCGCCAGGAGCGCGCCGCGCTCGGCGAAGGTGAGGCCGGCCAGCTCGCGGCGGCCGGCCGCGTTCGCGCAAACGCCGCCTCGAGATCGTGCCGTCGGCGTGGACCTGCGCGACCGTGGCCTCGGTCGCCGGGTTCACGAGATCGATGGTGGCGTCGCGGCCGGTATGCCAGGTGCCGCCCAGGTAGCTGCCGAGATCTGCACTGGGGCGCACTCTACTACGTCGCCCGCGAGACGCCTCGATGGTGGGCCTCCAGTCGGCGCGCGCCCTGCTGGGATCACGCCGAGCTGTCGGTCGTCGTACCCGCGTGCCGGCGCGGTCGCGATGACGCCACACGCCGCCGGCGCTTTGCGGCTACGCTCGAGGCATGACGCACCGGGTCGGTGCGCCAGCGCGCGCGCATGGATCGTGGTCGCCGCGCTCGCGGCCGCATGTGGCAACAGCGGCGGTGGTGGGCCGGTCTCCGACGGCGGCGCCGGCGACGGCGGGGGCACCGGCGACGGCGGCACCGCGCCCGACGCGCGCCGGTCGCGGGTGCCATCGACGACGCTCGATACGTGATCGACGCCGCCGGCGCGCCGGAGACGTTGCTGCGGTTCACCGCGCGGCCGGCGGCGACGTGGTCACCGCGACCTGGGAGGTCGACGACGTGCAGATCGGCGTCATCGACGGCGCCGGCCTGTACCGCGCCAGCGGCTGGGTCGCCGGCCTGGCGCGCGTGACCGCGCGCTACGGCGCCAACGAGGCATCCACCACGGTGCGGGTCCGGGTCGCGATCGTCGACCCTGGCGGCGCTCGGACCCCACGCTGCGCGATCTGCTCGACGGCGGCGGCACCGCGGATCCGACCTTCGGCTGGCTCTACCCGTACGATCGCACCGTGTTCCCGCGCGGGCTGGCCGCGCCGCTGCAGCAGTACGCCGGCGGCGCCGCCACCGCGATGCGCATCGCCGCCACCGCGTCGGGGACTTCAGCTACGTCGGCCATGTCGGCGCGACCAGCCCGGCCAGCTCGACCCTGCCCGACGACATCTGGCGGGCGTTGACGCTGTCGCCGGCGCCGGCCAGGACGTCGTCGTCGACGCCACCAAGGTCGTCGGCACCGCGGTCACCGGCCCGACCACCCAGACCTGGCGCGTGGCCCAGGGCGATCTCAAGGGCATCATCTACTACAACTCGTACAACTCGCCGCTCACCGGCGGCGCCGGCGGCGTGCTGCGGGTGCGCCCGGGCGGCACCGCCGAGGTGGTGCAGGCCGGCTGCAGCGTGTGCCACTCGGTGAGCGCCAACGGCAACGTGATGGTGTCGGGCGTGTCGTGGGGCAGCGGCAACCCGCTCGACAGCCGCAGCTTCGATCTCGACGCCAGCGGCGGCTCCGCGACGCGGTTCACCGACCCCGAGGGGAAGAAGTGGGCGTTCGCCGCGCTCACCCCCGATGGCGCGTACGCCCTCGGCAACGGCGTCCCGGCCAGCGGCCCCGGCATCCGCGGCCTCGGCGGCGCGTTCGCCTCGCGGCTCTACGACACCACCACCGGCGCCGAGGTGCTGGCGCCGAGCTTCACCAGCCAGATCACCTACGCGCTGACCCCGGCGTTCTCGCCCGACGGCACCAAGCTCACCTTCAACTGGCAGCAGGGTGACGGCCGCACCCTCGCGGTGATGGACGTCGACCTGGCGCAGACGCCGCCCGCGTTCGGCACCGTGGCCACCGCGGTCACCGCCGCCAGCGGCGTGGTCGGCTGGCCGAGCTTCATCCCCGACAGCGGCGGCATCGTCTACCAGGCTGGCAACAAGTTCGACACCGAGACCGGCAGCGCCGCCGAGCTGCGGCTGGTGGTGCTCGGCGCGACCCCGGCGGAGAACCTGATCTCGCCGCTGGCGGCGCTCAACGGCCGCGACGCGACCGGCGTGTCGATCCTCCCCGGCGGCGAGGCCGAGGACAACAACCGCAGCTACGAGGCGACCATCCTGCCCATCCCGGTGGGCGGCTACTACTGGGCGATGTTCACCAGCCGCCGCACCTACGGGCACACCCTGGGCCCGGGCGGCACCGTCGCCAACAGCGCCGACGAGTTCGTCGAGAACAGCCCGCGCAAGAAGCTGTGGGTGGCCGCGATCGATCTCGACTACGCGACCAAGGTCGCCGCCGGCGTCGATCCGAGCCACCCGGCGCTGTACCTGCCCGGGCAGGAGCTCGGCGCCGGCAACATGCGCGCGTACGCGGCGATGGAGCCGTGCCGCGACCTGGGCGCGACCTGCGAGTCGGGGGCCGACTGCTGCGACGGCTTCTGCCGCCCGGTCGACGTGGACGGCGAGGGCAACCCCATCCTGGCCTGCGTCGAGCCGCCGCCGGGCTGCGCCAACGTCGACGAGACCTGCGCCACCGACGGCGACTGCTGCGGCGTGCTCGAGGGCGCGACCTGCATCAACAACCGCTGCGCCACCGCGCCCCCGATCGACTGACCCGGCCCGCCGGCCCGCCACCGCCGCCGCGTTGCCGTAGGATGGGCCGCGGTGGAGAGGTCGCTGCGCAACCGCCTCATCGGCGGCTCGGTCGCCATGGCCATCGTGGTGCTGGCCGGGACCGCCGGCTACTACGCCATCGGCGACGGCCGCTGGAGCCTGGGCGACTGCCTGTACATGACGATGATCACCGTGACGACGGTGGGCTACGGCGAGGCCCTCGACGGCATGGCCGAGGTCGCCTACGCGCGGCCGTTCACCGTCGCGCTGCTGGTGTTCGGCACCGGGATCCTGGTCTACTTCGTGTCGACGGTGACCGCCTTCGTGGTCGAGGGCGAGCTGGCCAACGTCCTGCGGGCGCGCAAGCGCGAGAAACGGATCCGGCACATGAAGGGACACATCCTGGTCTGCGGCGCGGGCTCGACCGGACGGCACATCATCGGCGAGCTCTTGGCGGCGGCCACGCCCCACCAGGTGGTGGCGGTCGACACCAACGAGGCCGCGCTGCGCGAGCTGGCGGCGCGCCACCCCGATCGCCTGCAGTACCTCGTCGGCGACGCCACCGAGGACAGCATGCTGGCCCAGGCGGGGGCGTCGCAGGCCAGCGGCGTGGTCGCGGCGCTGTCGTCGGACAAGGACAACCTCTACGTCGTGGTGTCGGTGCGGCAGCTCAACGCCGGGGCCCGGATCATCGCCCGCTGCGCCGACCTCGCCCACGTCGAGAAGCTGCGCCGGGCCGGCGCCGACGCGGTGGTGTCGCCCAACTACATCGGCGGCATGCGCATGGTGTCGGAGCTGATCCGGCCGACGGTGGTGCGGTTCCTCGACGAGATGCTGCGCGACGCCCGGGCCGCATACCGGATCGACGAGGTGGAGGTGGCGGCGGGCTCCGAGCTGGCCGGGGTGGCGCTGCGCGACGCCCGCATCCCCGAGCGGTTCGGGATGTCGGTCCTGGCCTTCCGCAACCAGGGCGACACGCTGTGGCACTACAACCCCGGTCCCGACGAGGTGGTCGGCGCCGATGCGGTGCTGGTGGTGCTGGGCTCCGCCGAGCAGGTCGCGCGCCTGCGCGACGCCGCCGGCGCGCGCTGACGTCGCGCGGCCTCCGCGGCGCAACGCGCCGGTTCAGCGGGCGCAGCGCGCCAGCGCGGCGTCGATGCTGACGCGCGCCTGCCGACAGCTCTGCGCCGCGGCCGCGGCGTCCTTGGCGTCGACCACCGGCTGGGCGGCGCGCGGCGTCGATGGCGGCGCGGTCGCGCCAGGCGCGCAGGCTGGCGGCGCGGGCGTCGTCGGGCTCGCAGGCGGCCAGGCGACCGAGGCGGTCGACCAGCGCGCCGCACTCCTCGGCGACCGTGCCGGTGGTGACCTCGGGGGCCGCCGGCAGGGGCGGAGCTGGCTCGCGCGGCGACGGCGCCGGTCCTCCGCCACAACCCAGCGCCAGCGCCCAGGCGAAGGCGAGGCATCTCAGGGGCTTGGCGGATGGTGGCATGGAGGGCAGGGGGACCGGCGCTGGCCGGCGGCGGGAGTGCGTGTGGCGGGTTCCGGATCCGCAGGGGTTGCGCTAGATCGGGTGCTCCGGGGGCGGCAGCATCGCCCAGCCTGCGGGTCGCTTTCCACCGCCATGGCCGACTTCACGCACCTGCACCTGCACACCCAGTACAGCCTCCTCGACGGGGCGATCCGGGTCCGCGATCTGTTCCCGCGCGTGCGCGAGCTGGGCATGGACACCGTGGCGGTCACCGACCACGGCAACATGTTCGGCGCGATCGACCTGTACAACGCGGCCAAGAAGCACGAGGTCAAGCTCATCTTCGGCTGCGAGACCTACGTCGCCGCCAGCGACCGGTTCGACAAGACCAACCGCCGCAACTACCACCTCATCCTGCTGGCGAAGAACGACGTCGGCTACCAGAACCTGTCCTACCTCAACTCGATGGGGTACCTCGAGGGCTTCTACTACAACCCGCGCATCGACAAGCCGCTGCTCCGCGAGCACGCCGACGGCCTCATCGGCATGTCGGCCTGCCTCGGCGGCGAGATCGCGCAGACCCTCGAGAAGCAGGGCGTGGCCGCGGCCGAGGAGGTCGCCAAGGAGTACGCCTCGATCTTCGCGCCCGGCGACTTCTACCTCGAGCTGATGCCGACGCAGACGCCCGAGCAGCAGAACCTCAACGACGAGCTGCGACGGATGGGGGCCAAGCTCGGCATCCCGCTGGTCGCCTCCAACGACTGCCACTACGTGCACGCCGGCGACGCCGCCGCCCACAACGTGCTGATGGCGATCCAGACCGGCAAGAGCCTCAAGGACGACAAGCGGCTCAAGCACGAGGTCTCGAGCTACTACATGAAGTCGCCGGCGGAGATGAACCGGCACTTCCACGACATCCCGCAGGCGCTCGAGAACACCGTCGCGATCGCCCAGCGCTGCGACGTGAAGCTCAAGTTCGGCGAGACCTACCTGCCGAACTACAAGGTGCCCGAGGGCCAGACCCTCGACACGTACATCGGCGACATCGTCGACCGCGGCCTCGACCGCCGCTTCGGCGAGATGCGCAAGGCCGGCCGCACCTTCGACGTCGACCAGTACCGCGAGCGCTGCAAGATCGAGCTCGGCGTCATCCAGAAGATGGGGTTCTCGGGCTACTTCCTCATCGTCTGGGATTTCATCAACTGGGCCAAGGAGCACGGCATCCCGGTCGGGCCCGGTCGCGGCTCCGGCGCCGGCAGCGCGGTCGCCTGGGCGATGCGCATCACCGACATCGATCCGCTGAGTTCAAGCTGCCTTCGAGCGCTTCTCAACCTCGAGCGCATCTCGATGCTCGACTTCGACGTCGACTGCGCGAACCGGCGCGGCGAGGTCATCAAGTACGTCGAGGAGAAGTACGGCAAGACCCAGGTCGGCCAGATCGCGACCTTCCACCAGCTCAAGGCGCGCGGCGTCATCCGCGACATCGCCCGGGTGATGGACATCCCTTCGCCGAGGCCGACAAGCTGGCCAAGCTCGTGCCCGAGCCGGTCCAGGGCAAGAGCCTGCCGGTGCGCGAGGCCATCGAGGCCACGCCGGAGCTCAAGGCGCTCTACAACGACAGCGCCCTGCACCGCGAGCTGCTCGACATCGCCGCTGGCCTCAGGGCTCAACCGCCACGCCGGCATGCATGCTGCCGGCGTCGTCATCTCCGAGCGGCCGCTGTGGAGCATGCCGTGCTTCCGCGGGCAGAACGACGAGGATCGTCACCCAGTTCGCGATGAAGGAGGTCGAGAAGGCCGGGCTGGTGAAGTTCGACTTCCTCGGCCTCAAGACCCTCACGGTGGCCGCAGACCGCGGTCCGGCTCATCAACGAGCAGCGCAAGGCTGCGGGCTGGCGACCTCGAGCCGCTCGACCTCGCGCTCATCCCCAAGGACGACGCCGGCGTGTACCGGATGATCGCCAAGGGCGACACCACCGGCGTGTTCTGGCTCGAGTCGAGCGGCTTCCGCGAGATCCTGAAGAAGCTCAAGCCCGACTGCCTCGAGGACATCGTCGCCGCGGTGGCGCTGTACCGGCCGGGGCCGCTCGAGGGCGGCATGGTCGACGACTTCATCGAGCGCAAGCACGGCGCAGAAGGTCGGAGTACCCGCACCCTGACCTGCCGAGGTGCTGGCCGACACCTACGGCGTCATCGTCTACCAGGAGCAGGTGATGCAGATCGCCCAGGTCCTGGCCGGCTACCTGCTCGGCAAGGCCGACCCACCGGTGCGATGGGCAAGAAGGACAAGGCGGTCATGGACGCCGAGAAGGCCGGCTTCGTCGCCGGCGCCACCGGGCGCGGCGTCGACGGCAAGCTCGCGGCCGACGTCTTCGACCTGATCGCGTTCTTCGCCGGCTACGGCTTCAACCGCTCGCACTCGGCGGCCTACGGCTGGGTCACCTACCAGACCGCCTACCTCAAGCACCACTACCCGCACGAGTTCATGGCGGGCCTGATGTCGTGCGACGCCGACAACGTCGACAACATCGTCAAGTTCATCGCCGAGGCCCGGGCCATGGGGCTGCTCGTCGATCGCCCCGACGTCAACGAGTCGGCCGCCGACTTCACCGTCACCACCCGCGACGCCACCGCCGATGGTGGTGGCACCAAGGTCATCCGGTTCGGCCTGGGCGCGGTCAAGGGCGTGGGCTCGGGCGCCGTCGACGTGATGCTCGAGGCGCGCGCCGAGGGCGGTCCGTTCACCTCGATCTACGATCTGTGCCGGCGGGTCGACACCCAGAAGTGCAACCGGCGCGTGCTCGAGGCGCTCATCAAGAGCGGCGCGTTCGACGGGCTCGCCAGCCGCGCCGGCCACCACCGGGCCCAGCTCCTGGCCGCCCTCGACCTCGCGCTCGAGCGCGGCGCCGCCGAGGCCCGCGACCGGCGCTCGGGCCAGACCTCGCTGTTCGGGATGTTCGAGCCGCCCAAGGCCGATCCGGCCGAGGCGCGCCAGGGCGAGACCTACGCCGACCTCGAGCCGTGGAGCGCCAAGCAGCAGCTCGCCTTCGAGAAGGAGGCGCTCGGCTTCTACATCTCCGGCCACCCGCTCGATCGCTACCAGGCCGACCTCGCGCGCTACGCCAGCGCCAAGACCGCCGACTTCGCCACCGGCGCGCGCGGCGTCGGCGAGGCCGCGCTGGGCGGCGTGGTCAGCCAGTACCGCGAGATGCTCACCAAGAAGGGCGACAAGATGGCCCGGTTCGTCCTCGAGGACACCGAGGGCTCCCTCGAGGTCATCTGCTTCCCCAAGACCTTCGAGAAGGTCCGGCACGTGCTGGTGTCCGACGAGCCGATCCTGGTGTCGGGCAAGGTCCAGAACGAGGGCAGCGCCGAGGAGCCGCAGTGGAAGATGCTGCTCGACAACGCCCAGCAGCTCTCGGAGCTGCGCTCGGCCAAGACCACCCGGGTCGACATCACGATCAACGCCGACACCGTGACGCCGGAGCAGATCGCGTCGCTGCGGGCGGTGCTCGAGGCGACCAAGGGGAGCTGCACCGCCGTGGTCAAGCTGCGCATCGGCGGTCGCTCGGAGACCGTGGTGCCGCTGGGCGCCGACTACGCCGTGGCCGCCAGCGACGAGCTGCTCGCGCGGCTCGAGCGCCTGTTCGGCGATCGGGTCGCGACCTTCTCGTGAGCGCGCGCCGCGCTACAGGCGGGCGCCGGTGAACGGGGCGTCGCCGACGTCGCCGGCGTCGCTGCCGCTGCGGATGTCGCCGCTCCAGGCGCCGCGGGACAGCTCGTCGATGGCGCCGTCGCCGTCGCGGTCGGCGACGCGGGCCGCGCCCGACAGCTCGAAGGTCATCGCGGTGTCGATGGCGTCGGCGAGCTGGTCGTAGATCAGGTCGGCCAGCGCCTCGAGGCCGAGCTCGCACACGCCGCGGTAGGTGCTGCTGCTGCCGAACCCGATGGCGTCGGCGACCAGGTCGCCGAAGGCGTCGCAGTCGACCACCCGGGTGAGCACGTCGCCGAGGTCGTCGGCGCCCGGCCACACCCCGGGCAGGACGACCTCGTCGAGGGCGATGCGCAGGATGCTGGCGTAGGGCACCGGCATCGCGTGGGCGCCGATGGTGAGCTGGTCGGCGCCGACGCGCGCGACCGGCACGTCGGTGGCGACCACGCCATCGAGGCCGTAGTCGCGCAGCGAGAAGCTGGCCTCGACGTCGTCGTAGGTGACCCGGATGGCGTCGAGCGTGTGGGTCGCGGTCTGCGCGCCCGCCGGGCCGCTGACGTCGAGGGTGGAGTCGACGCTGACGTTGCGCGCGATCTGGCCGAGGTGGTCGCCGACCTCGAGGAACGTGTCGACGAAGTCGGGCGCCCACTCGAGCAGGTAGTCGTTGAGCATGCCGGTGACCAGCGACGCGGCGCCGGACAGGATGCTGCGCAGCGTCCCGCTGGAGATGTTGTCGATGGCGAGGTCGAGCAGGAACTCGGCGGGGTCGTCGCGATCGTCGGTGGCCTCGACGATGGTGCTGATCACGGTGCCGATGGTGCCGGGCACGTTGCTGGCGAGGTCGAACTCGCTCTGCAGGCGGTAGCTGCCCGCCGCGGAGGCAGGCGCGTCGTCGCCACCACCTCCGCCGCCGCCGCCACCCCCACCGCCGCCACCCCCGTCACCGTCGAAGGTTCCGTCGCTGGTGGCGCAACCGGCGCCAGTGAGGAGGGCGGCGACGAGGGCGATCGAGCGGGGCGAGGACATCATCGGGTGCTCCAGGTGCGAGGTGAACTGACCTGTCGCAGCTATGTGCACCGTGTGTGCCACGGCCCTGCATGTGCGTCCGCGAGCGATGTCGCGCGCTTGGGCGTGTGACGCCGTGTGGGGGTCGCGTGTCCCTGGTGAGGACACCCCCGCCCCGGGCCGAGCGACCCCGCGCCGTGGCCGGCCGTCAGTCGAGGCCGCGGGCCTCGAGGTCATCCTCGTCGAGGCCGAAGAAGTGCGCGGTCTCGTGCAGCACGGTGATGGCGATCTGCTCCTCGAGATCGTCCTCGTCGCCGGCGGCGTGCTCGATGTTGCGCTGGAACAGGTGGATGTGGGTGAGCTGCGGGTTGCCGCCGACGCTGCTGATCTCGGGCATCGGGGTGCCGGAGAACAGGCCGAGCAGGCGCGGATCGACGCCGCTGTCGACCAGCTCGAGCGACGGGGTCTCCTCGACGAGGATCGGCACGTTGGCGAGCAGGCGCTGGGCGTCGTCGGACAACAGCTCGATGGCGGCGCGGGCGCGCTCGTCGAACTCGGCCTCCGAGAGGTGCCACGCCGGCGGCGACTCGGCCAGATCGAGGGCGCGGACCTCGCGCCAGGCGGCGGTGCGGCCGGCGACGTCGCCGGTGGCGTCGCAGATCCGCCCGACGAGGTGCAACGCGTCGGCGCGCAGCACCGCGTCCTCCTTGGCCTCGTCGCCGGCGAGGAGCTGATCGGCGAGCGCCCGGGCCCGGGCCGGATCGTCGGCCGACAGCCACAGCTCGGCGATGTCGACCAGCGTGCCGGGATCGTCGATCGCCGAGGTCGACAGCTCGGCCAGGGCCTCGCGCGCCTCGCGCAGGTTGGCCTCGCCGCCCCAGTCGAGCAGCACGTCGGCCTTGAGGGTCACCGCCGCGACCAGGTCCTCCTCCTCGTCGACCAGCTCGAGCGCGCGCCCGAGCACCGACAGCGCCGCCGCGTGCTCGCCGCGATCGTGGAAATGGATCGACGCCGCGGTGAGCAGCGGGATCGGGTCCTCCGGCGAGCGCTCGGCGGCGCGCTCGCACAGCGCCAGCGCGCCGTCCTCGTCGCCGTCGGCCAGCGCGATGGTGACCTCGAGCTCGAACACCGCCGGGTGATCCTTGGCGGTGCGCTTGGCGCGCTCGAGGGCCTTGCTGGCGCCGGCGAGATCGCCAGCCTCCAGGCACTCCATGCCCGCCTCGACCAGCTGCTCGATCCGCTCGTCCGTGCTCGTCATGGTCGGCACTCTACGGCAACGGCGGGCGCGCGGGTCGGCGGCGCTTCGCGTTTCACCGGGCCGGGGGCGCGCGCCGGCGGCCCGCGGCGGCGTGAATCGTGAGAGCGTTGCCCCCATGAGGACCGTCGTGCTCGCGCTGCTCGTCGCGCTGGCCGTGGCCGGGTGCCCGCGCCAGACCCACCGCGGGGTGGTGCCGGCGGTGCCCACCGACGGCGACGGCACCGCGCGGGCGCGCTTCGTCGAGGCCCAGCGCGCGTTCGAGGCCGAGGCTGGCGACGGCGGCAGCGCCGCCGACTTCGCGGCGATCGCCGAGGACTACCCCGACGATCCCATCGCGACCTGGGCCCAGCTCTACGCCGGCCAGGCCTACCTGCGCGAGCGCGCGTGGGCCGAGGCGGCCGCGGTGCTCGAGGAGGTGGTGGACGCGCCGGTCGATGCGGGGCTCATCGCGCGCGGGTCGCTGCTGCTCGGCTTCGCGCAGAGCTACCTCGGCGATCACGCGGGGGCGAGGCGTCGGCTCGCCGCCGGCGAGCGCGCCATCGAGACCGAGGCCGAGCGCGCCGAGTGGCTGGCGGCGACCGCGAGCGCTTTTCGGCCAGCGGCGAGCCGCTGGCGGCGCTGCCGTACTCGATCGCTTCGGCCCGAGGCCACGAGCGCCGAGCGCGCGTACGTGCTGGTGCGGGTGGCCGAGCTGGTCGAGGCGGCGTCGCTGCTCGCGGCGAGCGCGGCGTGGCGCGCCCTGGCGCGGCGCGACGGCCCGTCGGCGGCGGTGCTCGGCGAGGCGCATCGCCGGCGACCGCGGCCGGTGATGCCGGCGCGGCGCGGGTGCGCCGAGATCGCGACGGTGCGCACCAGCCTCGGCCTGCCGCTGGACCGCCACGGCGACCGGGCCCAGGCCCGGCGCCGGCGATCCAGGGCTCGCCGGGGCGGTGCTGCCGGCGGGCGGCAAAGCAGGCGCGGGTCGGCGAGCGCGCGCTGCATGGCGTGGCGCTGGCGAGCGACGGCGATGGCGACGGTCCGGCGGCGAGCCCGACGGCGGCGGCGGCCTCGCGGTCGAGGTGCGCCAGGCCGACGACGAGGCGGCTCGCGGGGCCGGCGGTCGAGGCGCCCATCGCCGCCGGCGTCATCGGCGTGATCGGTCCCATCGACGCCGACTCGGTCGCGCGCGCGGCCGCGGTGGTCGGCGCCGCCGGGGTGCCGCTGCTGTCACTGGCGCCGCGGCCGGAGACCAGGCGGCCGGGCCGTGGGGTGTTCCACGTGATGCACTCCGCCGAGGCCTGCCAGGCGCTGGCGCGCCGCGCCGCCGCCGCCGGCGTCACCCGGTTCGCGATCCTGGCGCCGGAGAGCGGCTACGGTCGCGCGGTGTCGGCGGCGTTCGCAGAGGAGGTCGCCCGCCTGCGGCAAGGTCGACGCACAGCGCAGCTACCCGCCGACGACGCGCTCCTTCGCGAGCGTGGTCGGCAAGCTCAAGGGCAGCTGGCAGGCGGTGTCGCCGACCAGGCCGATCAGCTCGAGCTGATCGCGCCGGCCCCGGCCGCGGGCGGCCTCATCCTGCGCGGCCGCGCGGCGCCAAGGATCCCGCCGGCGGACGCGCCATCCTGCTCCTGTCGACGGCCGAGGGCCTGCCGGTGACTACCTCGCCGACGCCGGCCGGCACAGCGTCGGCGCGCTCCTGGCGCCGGGCTTCTACCCCGACGACGCCGATCCGATCATCGCCAGCTTCACCCGGCGCTTCCAGGCCGCCTACGGGGCCGCGCTGTCCCTGGTCGAGGCCTACGCCTACGACGCGCTCGGCGCGATCATTGCCGCCGCCGCCGATCGCGCCAGGCGCTGGCGCGCGCGCTCGGCCAGCTGACGCCCTCGGCGTCACCGGCCGCTCAGCTGGGGCGCCGATCACCTGCGCGCCGACGACGGCGTGGTGTTCGAGGTCGTCGACGGGGCCGACGGCCTGCGCTGCGCGCGTCGCTGAGCGCGCTCACGTCGACGACGGCGGCGGCGCGCCGCCGAGGGTGGCGGCGGCATGGACCAGCCCGATCGAGGCGAGCACCGGCGCGGCGGTCGCCAGCAGCCGGGCGAGGGGGCGGACGCCGTCGCCGAGGCCGACCTCGGCGAGGCGACGAGCGGACCACGCGCGGCGTCGACCACCGCGAGACGCCGGCCAGCGCCGCGAGCCGGCGCGCACCGTCGGTGAGCGCGCGGTGGTGGAGCAGCGCCGCGGCCAGCGCCGTCGATCACCGCCCACGCCCCGAGCGCGGCCCGGCTCATGCCGAACAGCGCCGCGTGATCGGTGGCGACCGCGGCGGCGAGCAGGCCGGTCCACGCCACCAGCGGCGCGCCGAGGCCCAGGCTGCGCGCGCGCGCCGCCACAGCGTGCGCGCCGCGAAGCGCGGCAGCGAGGTCTCGGCGAAGGCGCGCAGGCTGTCGACGAGGGCCACCACCGGGCCGAGCGGGTGGGGGGATGCACCAGCCACACCGGCTCCCACGTCGTCGGCGCCAACCGCGCTCGAACGCGGCCAGGCCGCGGAAGTCGTACAGCCCACGGCCGAGGGCGGCCGCGACGCGCAAGGCCGGCGCGACGTCGCCGTCGAGCGGCGCCAGGCCCCAGGTCACCATCGCGGCGCCGTCGTCGGCGGCGGTGCGCAGCGCGTGGTCGAGCAGGAGCTCCGAGGTGCCGTTGGGGGCGGCGGCGTCGCGGATGAGATCGGCGAGCAGCCAGCCGCGTCGGCCCGGGATGGGCACCATCACCAAGAGCGCGACCAGGGCGCCGGCGCGCTCGGCGACCAGGTAGCGACGCTCGTCGCGACGGACGAACGGCTCGAGCCGGACGATGAAGCCCATCGGCTCGAGCGGTCGGCTGCGCAGCCACGCCGCGAGCTGCGCCTCGGCGGCGCGCCGAAGCGGCCGACGTGGGGCCAGCTCGTCGGCGCTCGCCATCCGCACCCGCACGCCCTTGGCCCGGGCGCGACGGAGCTGCTCGCGCAGGCCGCGCCGGCTCGCCAGCGTCGCCGGCCACGCCGCTGGATCCCACACCGGCTGCCGACCGATGGCGACCGCGTCCAGGCCCAGGTGCGTGGGGTCCTCGCTGCCGAAGAAGCAGGCGCGGCGGCCGGCGTGCTCGGCCGCCGCCACGAACCGCGCCGCGACCGCCGCGCGCTCGGCCGCCGTCGCCAGCGGATCACCGACGGCGACCCAGGCGGCGCCGGTGTCGGCGTACGCCACCACCGCGTCGTCGAGCGCCGGATCGTGCCAGCGGTGCAGGTGCGCCGCCGCGGCCTGGAACGCGAAGGTGCCGTCGCCGTGGGCGGCGAGCGCGGCCCGGGATCGCGGGCTCGGCGGCGGCGGCGCGGTCACCCCGGCAGTCTACGCCGGCGACGTTGCCCTCGCCGTCGGCGGCGCGTACAACCCCAGCCGATGCGCTACTCCCACGCCTTCATCCCGACGCTCAAGGAGAGCCCGGCCGACGCCCAGGTCGCCAGCCACGTCTACCTGGTGCGCGGCGGCTTCATCCGTCGGGTCGCCGCCGGCGTGTACAACTTCCTGCCGCTGGGCTGGAAGGTGGTGAAGAAGATCGAGGACCTGGTCCGCGACGAGATGAACCGCGCCGGCGCCCAGGAGGTGCTGATGCCGGCGGCGGTGCCCGCCGAGCTGTGGCAGGAGTCGGGTCGCTGGGAGAAGTACGGCCCGGAGCTGTTGCGGTTCAAGGATCGCAAGGGCGCCGACTTCTGCATCGGCCCGACCCACGAGGAGGTCATCGTCGAGATGGTCCGGCGCGACACCTCGAGCTATCGCGACCTGCCGCTGAACCTCTACCAGGTGCAGTCGAAGTTCCGCGACGAGATGCGCCCGCGCGCCGGGCTGATGCGCGGGCGCGAGTTCATCATGAAGGACGCGTACTCCTTCGATCGCGACGAGGCCACGGCGCTGGCCGCCTACGAGCGCATGTACGCCGCCTACGGCCGCATCTTCCGGCGCGCCGGCCTCGAGTTCCGCGCGGTCGAGGCCGACACCGGCGCCATCGGCGGCTCGCGCAGCCACGAGTTCCAGGTGCTGGCCGAGTCCGGCGAGGACGCGATCGTGTCGTGCGACACGTGCGACTACGCCGCCAACGTCGAGCAGGCCGAGGTCGCACCCGCGAGCGGCCCGGGCATCACGCTCGGCGCCGACGGCCACGCCGCGGCGACCGCGCTCACCAGCGTGCCGACGCCGAAGAAGAAGACCATCGCCGAGGTGGCGGCGTTCCTCGGCGTGCCGCTGACCCAGGTGATCAAGTCGATGGTGTACGTCGCCGACGGCCAGCCGGTGATGGCGCTGGTCCGCGGCGACCGCACGGTCAACGAGGTCGCGCTCCGGCGCGCGCTCGGCGCGACCGCCATCTACCTCGCGCGCGACGAGGAGGTGAAGGAGGCCACGGGCGTCTTGCCGGGCTTCGTCGGCCCCATCGGCCTGGCGTCCAAGATGCGGCTCATCGCCGACCACGAGCTGCGCGGCGGGGTTGGCGCGGCGTGCGGCGCCAACGCGTGGGACGCCCACTACGTCGGTGTCGACGTCGAGCGCGACCTCCCGGGCACGACCTTCGCGAGCCTGCGGGTGGCCGAGGGCGGCGACCGCTGCCCGCGCTGCGGCACCGGCACCTTCCGCCCGTTCAAGGGCATCGAGGTCGGCCACGTGTTCTTCCTCGGCACCAAGTACTCCGAGCCGATGAAGTGCACGTTCCTCGACGAGGACGGCGCCACCAAGCCGATGGTGATGGGGTGCTACGGCATCGGCATCACCCGCATCGCCGCGGCCGCCATCGAGCAGAACCATGACGCCGGCGGCATCGTCTGGCCCATCGCGATCGCGCCGTTCGACGTGACCGTGATCGCGCTCCAGGCCACCGACGCCGCGGTGATGGAGGCGGCGACCTCGATCTACACCGCGCTGCACGGGGCGGTGTTCACCGAGTCGATCGAGGACGGCGCCACCCGCCGGCTCGACGTGCTGTTC
>JAWKQW010000021.1:0-112066 GCA_041389945.1 Kofleriaceae bacterium | reverse complement strand
GAGCGTCGCCGGCGGGCCCAGCGCCAGCGTCGACGATCCGCGCTTCGTGCCACGCGGCGAGCTCGGCGTCTTGCTCGGCCCCATCCCCAAGGTGCCGGTGGCCGGCACCATCGCGGTCGCGGTCGGCGGCGGCGCGCGCGGCGACGCGATGGCCACGCGCACGGGTGGACCGACGTTGCCCGCGCCGGCGCCGCTGGTCACGCGGCTGGCGGCGGCGACCTGGATCACCGACGACGCGGGCCGCTTTCGCATCATCGGCGTGCCGCGCGGCGAGGTGGTGGTGGTCGCGGTCGCGCCGGGGCGCGCCGATGGCGTGAGCGCGCCGCTGACGGTCGCGCCGGGCCAGCAGCGCGAGGACGTGCGCATCAGGCTGACCGCGGGCACCTTCGTCACCGGCGTGGTGGCCGACCAGGCCGGCCAGCCGATCGTCGGCGCGGTGGTGACGCTCACCCGACCGCGCGGCGGCGCCCCGGCGCAGGTCGCGACCGATGCCGACGGCGCCTACCGCATCGGCCCGGCGGTCGGGCCTGCCACCCTGCGCGCCGCGGCCCACGGCCACGGCGAGGCGGTGCGCGAGCTCGACCTGCCGGCGCCGGCGGGGGAGGTGCCCGATGAACAGCGCGAGGATCTGGTGCTCGTCGTCGCCGATGGCGTCCTCGCCGGCGACGTGGTCGATCCGGCCGGGCTGCCGGTGCGCGGGGTCCGAGTGACCGTGGTCGGCGGGCCCGCGGCGGGGCGGGCCGCGGTCGTCGACGACGGCGGCGCGTACCAGATCGATCGGCTGCCGCCGGGCGACGCCCGGGTCCGGCTCGAGCACCCGGACTTTCCGCCGCGCGAGGCCGAGGTGTCGACCACCACCCGCGGGCGCCTCGAGCTGCCGTGGGGCGGTGGGCTCGAGGGGCTGGTGTTCGATCGCCACACCGGCGCGCCCATCGGCGCGGTGGCGATCGTCGCCGAGGGCCCCGGCGGCGCGCGCCTCGAGCGCGCCAGCGACGCCGACGGCCGGTTCGCGCTGGTGCCGCTGGCGCCGGGGCGCTGGCGCCTGAGCACGACGCCGGCGGGGTACCTGCCCACGCGCACCACCGTCGAGGTCACCGCCGGCGACCGGCCCGGGCAGGTGACCGTGCGCGACCTCCGGCTGGTGCTCGAGCGCGGCGCCCACCTCGCCGGGGTGGTCCGTGATCGCTACGGTCGGCGCCCGAGCGGCGCGCGGATCGTGGTCACCCCGAGCGACGCGCGGCTGTCGCCGGCGGAGGTGCGCACCGACGCCGAGGGCGAGTTCCGTCTCCGCGACGCGCCCACCGGCCACCTGCGGGTGTCGGCGCGGACCACCGACGACCTCACCGGCGAGGTCGAGGTCGAGTGCGCCCTGGCGACGAGCGCCTGGCCATCGTCATCGACGTGCGCTGACGGCGGCCGCGGGCGCGCAGCGGTAGCGATCGCGGTGCAGCGCGCCGACCAGCTCGCGGGCGCTGGCCCGGGTGTAGCCGGCCTGCTCGATGAGGGCGCGCTCGGCGCGCTCGGCCCGCGCCAGCGCCTCGGCCGACAGCTCGACGTCGCGATCGCTGAGGCGCCGCAAGAGCTCGTCGATGCCGCGCGCGACCTCGACCTTGGAGCGCGCGAAGTAGGCGTCGCGCAGCCGGCGCAGCAGGTCGGCGAAGATCACCGCCGGCACCGGGCGCTCGCCCTTGTGGTCGATGGACCAGGCGCCGATCTTGGCGATGAGGCCCTGGCGGAACGCCTCGGCGTCGTCGGCGGCGACCTCGAGGGTGGCCTCGACGTCGCGCATCATCGCCAGGTCGGGCTCCTCGAGCCGGCCGGTCGACGGGTTGCGCACCTTCTCCTTGCGCAGCCAGTGGGTCACGTGGGTGATGTAGCGATCGAACACCCGGCCGTGCTCGGCCTCCTCGATGAGGCCCAGCGCCCCGCGCACCTCGTCGTCGACGCGATCGAGCATCGCCGCGCGCGCGGTGTCGATCATCGCGACGTGATCGTGGAACCCGCCTGGCAGCGGATCCTGGCGCAGGAACTCGTAGAGCTGGGTCTGGCGGCACAGCTCGGCGAGCTCGTCGAGCACGCCCAGCGGCGACACGTGGCCGGTGCCCGCGCGCGCGATCGCGGCCAGGAGCACGCCCTGCATCTCGCGCGGCGACGCCCCGACCCGGCCCTCGTAGATCGGGTAGCCGTCGGTCTCGTGCCACAGCGCCTTGATCGCGAGGGTGAGCTCACGGGCCTGGGCCGCCGGCAGCTCCGGCGGCGGGCGGCCGCTCGCGTACAGCTCGGCCTTGGCCCGCGGCGTGAGCCCCGAGACCACCTCGGCCAGCGCCGGCGAGAAGTGCTCCGCCTGCGGCTTGCGCATGCGCGTGAGCACCGCCCACAGCGCCGCGACGTACGCGGTGTGCGGCGCCACGTCGCGGCCGCCGCTGGCCTCGCGGAGGCGCTGGGCGTAGAGCGCCTCCTCGTGCCGCACGTCGAGGATGTACGGCACCCGCACCAGCTCGAAGCGACCGCGGAAGCTCGGGAAGTCGGGCAGCTCGCGGAACGCCCCCAGGTGGACGTCGTTGCAGCTGCCGACGAACACGAGGTCGAGCTGCAGCGTGGTCGACGCCAGCGCCACCGCGCCGCGCTCGACGGTGGTGAGCAGGTACTTGTAGTGCTCGAGGGGCCGCTTGAGCAGGTCGTCGTACTCGATGAAGCCGCGGTTGGCGCCGACCAGCTCGCCGCCGTACTCGAACAGCGCCACCGACTGCAGCGACGGCGGCAGCGCGGCCATCGAACGATCGGCGGTGAGCTGGCGCTCGGCGGCGTCGACCGAGAGCTGCGGCTCGACGGTGACCCACCCGGTGCGGTACCGCTGCGACACGTAGAAGCGCTCGACCTGCACGTGGCGCAGCACCTTGAGGTAGTCGCCCTGGTAGCTCGCCAGCAGCGCCTCGTAGATCGTGCGGTTCTTGGCCGACAGCGCGCCGTGGCGGAGGTAGTCGCCGACCTCGAAGCGCTCGCCGTCGGGCAGGCCGGCGGTGAGCTCGTCGATGAGCGCGGCGCGCTCGGCCCGCGGCACCAGCAGCAACGGGTGGTCGCGCAGCTCGTCGCGCACCCGGGCGTCGACCAGATCGTCGGGCAGGTAGGCGAAGGTGTCGGCGACGTCGACGGCGCTGCGGCCGTCGCCGGCGAAGCCGATGCCGCCGCGGGTGGTGCGCTGCGCCGGCAGCACCCAGCCGAAGCGATAGAGCGCGCCGTCGTCGGTGGCCGAGTAGTGCTCGAGGCCCAGGCCCAGGCAGCGCAGCAGGGTCGACTTGGCGGAGCCGTTGGGGCCGTGCAAGAGGATCACGCGGCGGGCGGCGCCGTCGCGCACGAACCCCTGCAGCGACCGGTAGATCTGGTCCTGGGCCGCCTCCTGGCCGTACAGGCGCTCGTCGGTGCCGCCCCACGGCGCGTCGAAGATGCGGAAGCGGCGGACGGTGCCCCAGGGATAGGTCACCTCCTCGCTGCCGTAGTGATCGAAGGCGTCGAGCAGGTACTGCGGCGCGGTGCGGAGCTGCCGCCGGGGGCTGGCGGCGACCACCGCCAGGTACTCCGCGAAGGACATCACGCGCCGGCCGCGCGCGAACTCCGCCTGGATGCTCTCGCCGAGCGTGGACAGGAGGGCGAGGGTGGGGGAGTCGCTCATCGCCCCCCGAGCGTACACGGTGGCCAGGCGGTGGGCCCGCCGGCGCACCTACTGGGCGGTGAGCGCGATCGTGACCGTCTGCTTCTTCGGGTCGCAGGAGCTGTCGGTGCACACCGCGAACTTGAACTCGGCGGGCACCGAGAACGTGCCGGCGCGGTCGGCGGTGAGCTCGACCTCGAACACCAGCTCGGCGTCGGTCAACGAGGCGACGTCGCCGCGGCCGAGCTGCGGCTTGGTCGCGGTGACGCCGTCGACGGCATCGACGCGCAGCGCCGCCGGGTACTCGTGGTTCATGTGGTAGCCGGGCCCCGGGGTGGCGCGCACCTTGGCGACCTGGCGCGCGCCGGCCTTGCCCGGCGGCGGCGCGGTGACCGCGACCGCGAACGAGGTGTCGGCGCCGGCCTTGGCCGGGGTGGCGCCGTCGTCGCCGGCGAACACCGGGGTGCCGGGCGAGCGCGTGGCGAGGCGGGCGCCCGGCACCGGGATCGTCTCGCCGGCGGCCGGCGCCTTGGCCGCCGCGTTGGCCGGGGGCGTCGAGGGCCGCGGCTCGGCGTCCTTGGCGCAGGCGATCGTCGCGAGCAGGAGCGGCGTGATGATGAGGGCGCGGCCAGGCATGGCCCGAGTATAGGGGCGACGCCCGCCGCGCGCACGCGGCGACCACGGGCCAGGTGGGGTACGCTGCCGGGGCTCGTGCGCAAGGCCCAGCAGCTCGGTCGCTATCACCTGCTCGATCGCATCGCGTTCGGAGGCATGGCCGAGATCTACCGGGCCAAGACCTTCGACAGCCACGGCCTGCCGCACCTCGTCGCGGTCAAGCGGGTGCTGGCGCACCTCGCCGAGGACGACGACTTCATCCAGATGCTCGTCGACGAGGCCAAGATCGCGAGCGTCCTGCGCCACGGCAACATCGCCCGGGTCTACGAGTTCGCCCGCGCCCACGGCGAGTACTTCATCGCGATGGAGCACGTCGACGGCAAGGACATGCGCACCGTGCTCGAGCGGTGCCGGTCCAAGAAGCGGCCGGTGCCGCCGGAGCACGCCGCGTACGTCGCCGCCGAGATCGCCTCGGCCCTGACCGCCGCCCACGGCGCGGTCGACGCCCGCGGGATGCCGCTGCAGATCGTCCACCGCGACGTGTCGCCGTCGAACGTGATCGTGTCGTACGCCGGCGAGGTCAAGCTGTGCGACTTCGGCATCGCCAAGGCCACGCTGTCGCGGGTGCAGACCAAGACTGGCGTCATCAAGGGCAAGGTCAAGTACATGAGCCCGGAGCAGGCGCTCGGGCGCAAGCTCGATCACCGGTCCGACATCTTCTCGCTGGGGTCGTGTCTCTACGAGATGCTCACGCGGATCCCGCCGTTCACCGCCAGCAACGAGATGGATCTGCTGCTCAAGGTGCGCGACGCTCGCTACCGCGCCATCGGCGAGATCGATCCCACGGTGCCGCGCGAGCTCGAGGCCATCGCCGACCGCTGCCTGACCCGCAGCCGCGCCCACCGCTACCAGTCGGCGTCGGAGGTCGAGCACGACCTGCGCAACTTCCTCGCCGAGCACGCCGCCGCGTACTCGCGCAGCCACCTCGGCCGGTTCGTCCGCAAGATGTTCGCCGCCGAGATCGATCGCGAGCTGCGGATGCTCGAGGAGTACGTCCTCGCCGAGGTGGTGTCGGACGACGTCGGCGAGAACCTGATCCCGCGCAGCGAGGACTACGAGCCCGACGCGGTGCCGTTCCAGCCCAAGCCCACCGAGACCAGCGCGGCCGCGTTCACCGAGCCCGGCGAGGGCCTGCCGGCGGCCACCGGCACCGGCGACTGGAGCGACGCCTCGTCGGTGGCGACCCAGCCGCGGGGCAAGAGCCAGGGCACGGCCGACGCGCTGCACCGCGCCGACACCGCGCTGCTCGAGGCCGGGCGAGGCCGCCGCACCCGGCCCCCGCCGCCGGCCGCCGACACCGGCTTCGAGGACCTGCACAGCGCCGCCACCCAGATCATCGATCGCTCGCGTCGCAAACGGTGAGGGCGGCCGCGTCGACACGCCGGCGGGCCCGGGTGTAGCCTCGAGGCATGACGATGGAGCCCCGGCAGGCCTGGTTCGCGCGGATGGTCGAGGCGGGCCTCGATCAGAAGATCTTCGGCCCGAGCGACATCCTGGCCCACGCGACCCCCGAGGTCCTGGCCAGCCACCTGCCGCCGGATCTGCTGAGCAAGGTGCTGTCGGCGTCGCTCGCCGCCGGCGCGATGACGCCGGAGCGCGTGCTCGAGACCGTCACGCCGGAGCTGCTCGCGCGCCACGTGCCGCACGACGTGTTGTGGTCATGCATCGTGGCCGCCGCCCAGCGGGCGGGGGTCACCGGGCGAGGCTGATCGGGGACCTCGGCGAGACCTCGATGTCCACCACCAAGTTCTTCACCGCGGCGCTCACCAGCGCCCTCGAGGTCGGGCTGGCCACGCCCGACGACATCCTCGCCCACGTCACGCCGCACGTCCTCGGCGTGCACCTGCCGCGGCCGCTGTGGGCCCGGCTCATCACCGCCGCGCTCGGCTCCCCGCAGCTCAGCGCGCAGGTCATCGTCGACACCATCGGCGTCGGCAACCTGTGCGAGCACGTGCCGGCCGCGATCATCTGGGGCTGCCTCGCCGACATCGCCCAGCGCAGCCTCGGCAGCCAGGCCACGAGCGCCCGCGCCGCCACCGTGCCGACGGTGAGCGCGGCGCCGTCGACGGTGCCGCCGCCGATCGAGCGCGACCCCGAGGTCGACTCCGCCCTCGACGCCCTCGAGCTGGGTGACGACGGCGAGGCCGACGCCACCGGCGAGCGGCCGCGGCGCGGCGGCTATCGCGCGCACAGCGTCACCAGCGCCGGGCAGACCAGCCGAGCGCTGGCCGGCGCCAGCTCGCGCCGGCCGCAGCGCCGCAGCCAGGCCGCCGAGCCGGTCAGCACGTCCGACGACGGCAGCGGCCGTGAGGGCGGGGGCCGCGACGTCGAGGTCGACGAGGAGCAGCTCGTCGAGTGGAGCGCCAGCGAGGAGACCGCGACCTCCGACGAGCCTCGCGGCGGCAGCTGACCCTGGCCGCGGGCCCGAGTTCTCGCGCCGGACCTGGTTGACAGCGCGGGGTGGCCCCGAGTACGAAAGCGCATCGGGCGCTTAACTCAGCGGTAGAGTGGCACTTTCACACGGTGCAAGTCGTAGGTTCAATCCCTACAGCGCCCACGAGCTTCCCGGCCGCCTGCGCGGCGATGCGACGAGACCCGCTCCGGGTCGCGCGCGGCTCCCGCTCCGCGGGTAGCGGCGCCGCGCGGTCGGCGTGGCGCCGGCGTCGCGGCTGCGTGGTACCACCCGGTGCATGCAGCGCAGCGTCATCAGCACCCCGTCGGCACCGCCGGCGATCGGGCCCTATTCGCAGGCCATCTCGGTCGCGGTCGGCGACCGCACGATGATCTTCACCTCCGGCCAGATCCCGATGGATCCGGCCACCGGTGCCATGATCGACGGTGACGTCGGCGCCCAGACCCGACGCGTGCTCGACAACCTCGAGGCGGTGCTGGCCGCCGCTGGCGCCGGCTGGGGCGACGTGGTGAAGACGACCATCTTCCTCGCCGACATGGCCGACTTCGGTGCGGTCAACGAGCTGTATGCGCAACGGTTCGCGGCGGCGCCGCCGGCGCGGTCGACGGTGCAGGCGGCGCGGCTGCCGCGCGACGCCCGCGTCGAGATCGAGGCGGTGGCGATCCGATGAGCGCGATCGATTCGGTGCTCACCGAGGACCGGGTGTTCCCGCCGCCGCCGGCGTTCGCGGCGCAGGCCCACGTCGGCTCGCTCGCGGCATACGAGGCGATGGCGGCGCAGGCGGAGGCGGATCCCGAGGGCTTCTGGGCCGAGCAGGCAGGCCAGCTCCGCTGGAGCCGGCCGTGGGACCGCGTGCTCGACTGGCAATCGCCCGACGCGCGGTGGTTCGACGGCGGCACCCTCAACGCCTGCGTGAACTGCGTCGACCGCCACCTCGACGGGCCGCGGCGCGACAAGGTCGCCATCGCCTTCGAGGGCGAGCCCGGCGACACCCGGACCTACACCTACGCGCAGCTGCACGTCGAGGTGTGCAAGGCGGCCAACGCGCTCACCTCGCTCGGCGTGCGCCGCGGCGACGTGGTCGCGATCTACATGCCGATGATTCCGGAGGCCGCGATCGCGATGCTCGCGTGCGCCCGCATCGGCGCGCCGCACACCGTGGTGTTCGGGGGCTTCGCTGCCGAGGCGCTCGCCGATCGCATGCGCGACGCCGGCGCGCGCACCGTCATCACCGCCGACGGCGGCTGGCGCCGCGGCCAGGTCGTGCCGCTCAAGGCCAACGTCGACGCCGCCGCGGCCCACGCCAAGGTCGACAACGTGCTGGTGGTGCGCCGCACCGAGTCGCCGGTGACGATGGTCGAGGGGCGCGATCGCTACTGGCACGACGTGGTGGCGAGCGCGTCACCGACCCACGCCGCCGCCGAGCTGCACGCCGAGCACACGCTGTTCACGCTCTACACCAGCGGCACCACCGGCAAGCCGAAGGGCATCCTGCACACCACCGGCGGCTACCTCACCGGGGTCACGTACACCTCGCGGCTGGTGTTCGACCTGCGCGACGACGACGTGTTCTGGTGCACCGCCGACGTCGGCTGGATCACCGGCCACTCGTACGTGGTGTACGGGCCGCTGGCCAACGGAGCCACCGTGCTGATGTACGAGGGCGCGCCCAACCAGCCGGGGCCGGATCGGTTCTGGGACATCGTCGCGCGCTGGAGGGTCACCATCCTCTACACCGCGCCGACCGCGATCCGCGCGTTCATGGGGTGGGGTGACGAGCACCCGGCGCGCCACGACCTCACCTCGCTGCGGCTGCTCGGCTCGGTCGGCGAGCCGATCAACCCCGAGGCGTGGATGTGGTACCGGCGCACCATCGGTGGCGACCGCTGCCCGGTGGTGGACACCTGGTGGCAGACCGAGACCGGCGCGATCATGATCTCGCCGTTGCCGGGCGCGACGCCGACCCGCCCGGGCTCGGCGACCCGGCCGCTGCCGGGCATCGCCGCCGACGTGGTCCGGCGCGACGGCACCCGGTGCAAGCCCGACGAGGGCGGCTTCCTGGTGGTGCGGCGGCCGTGGCCGTCGATGGCGCGGACGATCTTCGGCGACCACCCGCGCTTCGCGAAGGCGTACTTCGGGGAGATCCCGGGCGTGTACTTCGCCGGCGACGGCGCGCGCCGCGACGCCGAGGGCAACGTGTGGGTGATGGGCCGGGTCGACGACGTCATCAACGTCGCCGGCCACCGGCTCTCCACCATGGAGGTCGAGAGCGCGCTGGTCTCGCACCCCAAGGTCGCCGAGGCCGCGGTGGTGGGCCGGCCCGACGCGCTGCGCGGCCAGGCGATCGTGGCGTTCGTGACGCCGCGCAAGGGCGTGGTCGCCGACGCGGCGCTGGGCAGCGAGCTGTCGGCCCACGTGGTCACCCAGATCGGGGCGCTCGCGCGGCCCGCCGAGGTGCGCTTCGCCGAGGCGCTGCCCAAGACCCGCTCCGGCAAGATCATGCGGCGGCTCCTGCGCGACGTCGCTGCCGGGGCCGGCGCCCGCGGCGACCCCACGACCCTCGAGGACCAGGGCGTGCTCGATCGCCTCGCGGCGAGCTTCGCCGACGACGAGTGAGCGGCGCGCGCCGCGGGCGCGTCAGTCCGTCGGCAGCCCGCGGTACTGGAAGCTCAGCATCGGGAAGCCGATCGGGAACACCTCGTCGTCGCCGCTGTCCTCGTAGATGGGCTTCACCAGGCCGAGGTCGACGCCGATGTGGGCGGAGGTGAAGCGCAGGCCGTACCAGAGCAGGACCCCGTCGGCGACCGCGTCGATCTCGCCGACGACCGCCCCGGTGTTGACCTCGACGACGCCCTTGACCTTGCGGCCGAGGCGGCCGACCACCGAGCCCGACAGCATCAGCGGCACGCTCGACTGATCCTCGTGGGCGAAGCCGGCGCCGACGAAGCCGCTGACGCGGGAGGCGCACCCGGCGACAGGCGTAGGTGGCGACGCCGATCGAGCCGGCGCTCACGCCGTCGTCGCTGTCGGCGACCACGAACAGCGTGCCCTGCGGCGACGTGCAGGCGCTCCTGGCGCACCAGGCGCACCTTGCCGGTGAACAGCCCGATGAAGGGTTGCCCATCGAAGAGCGGGAGCATGGTCACCGCCGAGGCGGCGACGTCGTCGGAGAACGCGTAGGAGCCGCCGACGAGGAACAGCTCCCAGTCGGAGAAGGTCCAGGAGCCCTTCGGCGACATCAGCGCGGTCGGGGCCAGGAACGTCCGCCCCGCGTTGGCGTCCTCGAGCACGCCGGCCTCGCTCGCCGGCAACAGCGGCGGCGGCTCCTCGGCGGCGGGCGAGACCGGCCCGACCCATCCGCCCGCGGGCGGCGCCGGCTGGGCGCTGGGCTGGGCGACGGCGCTGGCGCCGCCGAGGGTGAGGAGGACCGGGACCGACCACCACGACCGCTGCTTCATGGCGCCGATCATAACGTCGACCGGCGCCGGCCGAGGGATCCGCGCCGGCAAACGTGGGCAGCGGTGGCGCCGATCACGCGGCGGCGTCGTCGGCCGCGTCGCCGCCGGGCTCGAGGCCGAGCTCCTCGTCCTCCTGCGCGGGGTCGCTCGGCTCGGCGACCGGCGCCGCGGTGGGCTCGTCGCCGAGGTCGACGTCGAGCTCCGTGGTGCCGCCGGTGGCCTGCAGGTACTCGCACACCGCGGCGATGAGGGTCTCGTGGGCCCGGCGGATGTCGAGCTTGGCGCGCGACGGGTGGCCGTTGGTGACGATGGCGAACGCCAGCGGCCGCGCCGGATCGACCTCGAGGAGGCCCGACAGCGCGATCGAGTCGCGCAGGGTGCCGGTCTTGCCGCGCAGCCGGCCGCGCGCCTCGCCGCGGGCGAACCGGTGGCGCAGGGTGCCGTCGACGCCGGCCACCGCGAGGCTGTCGAGGTAGGCGCGGGCGGCGGCGGCATCGGCGGCGGCGGTGCGGCTGAAGCCACCGGCGCGTCGGAGCACGTCGACGATGTGGCGCGCGGAGAACTGGGTCCGACGCGACAGCCCGGAGCCGGTGTCGACCACCACCGGGGTCGGGCCCGGGTCGCCGCGCCGCGCCAGCCACGCCTGCATGGCGTCGACCGCGCGATCCATCGACGGCGCGGCCCGGTCGCGGATCGCGGCGGCGGTCATGATCACGCGATCGGCCAGCCAGTTGATCGAGCGCTTGTTGATGAGCGAGAGGATGTGGGCCAGCGGCGCCGACGCGTGCTCGGCCAGCACCACCGGCAGGCGGGCGCCGGCGCCGTGCTCGGCGACGAAGGCCTCCAGCGAGGCGACCCGGACGTCACCGTCGAGGACGACCCCGGCCTCCTTGAGCGCGCCGCGCAGGACGTGCGCGGTGTGGTGGGCGCGCAGCGAGTCGAAGGCGATCCAGCGGGTCGTGCTGCGGCCGCGGCCGATGGGCCCGGTCACGGTGAGGCGCACCCGGGTGTGGCCGGCGTCGTCGGTGACGATCGATTGCCGGAACTTGAGGTCGCCGCGCCGCTTGCGGGTCTTGGTCTCGCTGACGTCGACCTCGACCAGGTCGTAGCCAGCGTACGCCGCCGGCAGCCGCGCGATGGCCGGCTTGCCCATGGCGCCGGCGCGGATGTCGACGCCGACCCCGGCGCGGTAGATGCCGTCGCGGGTGGGGATGTCGCCGATGACCACGTCGCCTTCGATGCGGGTCACGCCGCGGTCGGCCAGCGCCCGGCCGAGCGCGCGGACGTCGCCGGCGTCGAGGGTCGGATCGTAGGTGCCGCGCAGGTAGATGCCGCCGTGGATGACGCCGGCGTCGTCGGCGGGCGCGCCCAGGATCCTCGTGGTGTAGCGGTGGTCGGGGCCGAGCAGGTCGAGGGCCGCCGCGGTCGAGAGCAGCTTCACGTTGGAGGCGGGGTTGAGCGGACGATCCGGATCGAGCTCGAAGATGGGGGCGCCCGAGGCCGCGTCGGCGACCAGGATCGACGTGGTGCCGGCGCGCAGCGGCCCGGTGAACAGCGCCTCGATCTTGGCGGCGGCGCGCTCGGCCGGCGTGGTGGCATGGGCGAGGTCGTGCGGGGCGGGAGTCTCGCCGGCGATGCTCACCATCACCGGCGGCGCCGCCGGCCGCGCCTTCTTCGCGCGCGCCTTGCTCGGTCGGGCCGGCTTGGCGGCGGCGACCTTGGCCGCGCGTGGGCGGGCGTCGGCGTGGCTCGCCGGGGCCACGATCGCGAGCGTGAGCGCCGCGATCAGGCTCCACCGACGACGGGGACCATGGCGATCGACCTTCGTCATGCTTCGACCATGCCTACGCCGCGCCGCGGTCGCCAGCTTTTGGCAACGACGCCATCGTCGCTCGCGCGAACCTGCCGCGGCGGCTGCACCCGTAGAGCATGACGGCGGTGGCGCCCGCTGCCAATGATCGAGGCCACGCCGGGCGTGGCTGGCGTAAGGTCGCCCCATGCTGCGCCGCGCCGTCGAGCCGTGGGTCGGGCTGCTGCTGTGCGTCGGTGTGGGCGCGCCCGGCTGCGGTCCCGACGAGCACGCGCCGGTCGCCGACGCCGCCCCGGTCCCGGTCGACGCGGCGCCCGGCCCGGCCTACGCCGACCCTGCCGACTTCGATCGGACCGGCTGTGTGCCCGGCAGCCTGGAGGCGCTGTCGTCGGCGCCTGGCATCTATCACGTCGAGCTGCAGTTCGCCGGCAACGCCACCGCCATCGCGGTGCGGGTCGACGACGACGGCGTGCTCGTCAACGGCTTCCCCGGCGGCCCGGCGCTGCAGACCGCCGACGATCTGCTGCTGCGCTCGGAGGTGCCAGGGCAGGGCGTGCGCGCCCTGGACCTGTGCGCCCTCGACGCCAGCGGCACCCTCACCGGGACCTACGCGCGGTGCCCGAGCTCGGGCTGCTTCACCGCGCCGGCGCGTGGGCGCCGGGTCGAGCGCCTCGCCGAGGCCGACGCCAGCGGCCTGAGCCTGCTGGGCGAGTTCGCGGGCGCGCCGCGGTGGTCGCAGGGGCTCAGCGTCAACGTCCGCGTGGTCGACGAGGTCGCGTACCTCGCGCGCTACCAGGACGGGCTCCGCATCGTCGACGTCGCCGACCCGGCGGCGCCGGTGGAGCTCGGCCACCTGCCGACCGAGTTCGGGGGCGACGAGATCTACAACGACGTCAAGCTCGTCGATGGCCCCGCCGCCACCCGCTACGCGCTGATGGCGTCGTCGGTGGCGGGCGTGGTGGTGGTCGACGTCACCCAGCCGTCGACGCCGACCGTGGTGGCCCACCTCGGCACGCCGCCCAGCCCCGGCGCCACCGTCGACATCCACACGCTCTCCGTCGACGGAGGTCGGGCGTACCTCGCCAACCTCGACACCGGCCTCGAGATCTGGGACGTGACCACGCCGACGGCGCCGGTGCGCCTGGGGGGCTTCGCCCGGAGCCAGCCCTTCGGCTTCCTGCACGATCTCTTCGTCGACGGCGACCGCGCGTACCTGAACTGGTGGGACGCGGGCATGGTGGTCGTCGACGTCGCCGATCCGGCGGCGCCGGTGGAGCTCGGTCGGTTCGTCGGCTACGGCGAGCACACCAGCCACTCGAGCTGGGTCACCGAGGTCGGCGGGCGCCGGCTGGCGGTGCACGGCGACGAGCAGTACGGCGCCCACGTGCACGTGGTGGACGTCGACGAGGGCGGGCCGACGTTCCTCGACGATGTCGGCGCCTGGCAGACCCGACCGGAGGTGTCGGTCCACAACGTGATGGCGTTCGGCGACCGAGCCTACCTGGCGCACTACCAGGACGGCGTGCGCGTGCTCGACCTTGGCGATCCGGCGGCGCCGGTGCAGGTGGCGTGGTTCAACACCTGGCCGGGCTACGACCGCGCCTACGGCGAGAACTTCTTCGAGGGCGCGATCGGGCTCGACGTCGACCTCGACCTGGGGCGGATCTACGTGGCCGACAGCCACCGAGGGCTGCTCATCCTGGCGCTGGCCGCGCCGTCGGGCCTGACCGCAGCGCCGAGCGCAAGGCCCGCGGACGCCAAGCCGCCAGGGCCGTGATCGAGGGCGCCGGTCGCTTGCGCTGGCGCCGGACCCGGGGGCAACGTCGCCGGCGATGACCTCGCCCGCCGCGTCGCTCTCCGGTCCCGCCGTCGCGTACTTCTGCATGGAGTACGGGCTCGACCAGCGCCTCCCCATCTACTCGGGCGGTCTCGGCGTGCTCGCCGGCGACACCATGAAGTCGGTCGGCGACCTGCGTCGCCCGGTCACCGGCATCGGCCTGTTCTGGAACCAGGGCTACACCCACCAGCGGGTCGAGGGTGGCCAGGTCCACGACGCCTACGTGCCTGCGCCACGCGACGCGCTCGCCCCGGTCGAGGCGCGCATCGAGGTGACCGTGCGCGGCAAGACCGTGCCGTGCATCGCCTGGAAGGTCGATCGCTACGTCGGTGCCGACCTGTTCCTCATCGAGCCCGCCAACGAGGACGACCGCTGGATCACCCAGCGCCTCTACGGCGGCGGCGCCGAGGACCGCCTGGCCCAGGAGATCCTGCTCGGCGTCGGCGGCGTGCGGTTGCTCGAGGCGCTGGGCCGCGAGCCCGACGTCTACCACTTCAACGAGGGCCACGCGGTGTTCGCCGGGCTCGAGCTGCTCCGCTCGAACCGGTTCGGCGGCACCAGCCTGGCCGAGCGCATCGCCAACCTGCGCCCGCACGTGGTGTTCACCACCCACACGCCGGTCGCCGCCGGCAACGAGGTGCACGCGCTGTCGACCATGCGCACGATGGACGCCGACGTCGGCTTCACCGACGCCGAGCTGATCGAGATCGGTGGTGGCGATCCGTTCTCGATGACGGTGGCCGGCCTGCGCCTGGCGCGCACCGCCAACGCGGTCGCCGAGCTGCACGGCGAGACCGCGCGGACGATGTGGCGCGACGTCGCCGGCGCGGCGCCGATCATCAGCATCACCAACGGGGTCCACGTGCCGACCTGGCAGGACCCGCGGGTGCGCGCGGCGCTGGCGCCGGGCAAGGATCCCGGCCGCCAGGACGACGAGCTGTGGATGGCGCACGGCCGCATGAAGGCCGAGCTGCTCGGCGAGATCGCGGCGCGCAGCGGCGTCGCGATGCGGCCCGACCGCCTGCTCATCGGCTTTGCCCGCCGGGCCGCGGCCTACAAGCGCGCCGACCTCATCCTCGGCGACGACGCCCGCCTCGAGCGGCTGTTCACCGATTCCCGGGTGCAGCTCGTGTACGCCGGCAAGACCCACCCACGCGACGAGGCCGGCAAGGCGATGCTGGCCCGGCTCACCGCGGCCGCCGAGCGCTGGGGCGGCTCGGTCGTGTTCCTCCAGGACTACGACCTCCGGCTGGGCGCGATGCTCACCCGCGGCTGCGACGTGTGGCTCAACAACCCGCGCCGGCCGCTGGAGGCGTCGGGCACCTCGGGCATGAAGGCGGCGATGAACGGCGTGCTCAACCTGAGCATCCTCGACGGCTGGTGGCCCGAGGGCTGCCGCCACGGCGAGACCGGCTGGCGCATCGGCGACCCCAGCGCCGACGGCGACTCGCACGTCGAGGATCTCGGCGCCGAGGCGCTCGCCGCCATCGACGACCGCGATCGCCGGCGCCTCTACGAGGTTCTCGAGGGCGAGGTCATGCCGCGCTACTACGGCGATCGGCGGGCCTGGATCGCCATGATGCGGGCGTCGATCGAGATGTCGAGCTGGCAGTTCTCCTCGGACCGCATGGTCGAGGACTACTTCGCGAAGCTCTACACCGCGACCTGATCGCGGCGGCGCGCGCTCACGGGCGCAAGAGCACCTGGCGCCGCTTGCCGCGCCACTCGAGCACCAGCGCGTCGCCGGCCAGCTCGACCAGGGCGCTGTCGAGCACGCGGGCGGCGCCCGGCGGGCAGCCCGGCGCCGCCGGCTCGACCGCGCGCGCCAGCACCTCGGCCTCGCGCAGGACGTAGCGATCGTCGTCCCGCTGGCCCTCGAGGCGCACCCGCTCGCGCAGGCGCCAGCTGGTGGGGCCGCCGCAGGCCGGGGCGCTGCCGTCGGCGGTACGGTAGCGGATCTCGCGCTCGACGGTCCCCGCGAGGTGGTCGTCGCCGTCGACGGTGAGCTGCCAGTGCTCGACCTCGTCGCGCACCAGGTCGGCGTCGCCCAGGGTGGTCGCCGCGAAGGTCCACGCGCCACTCATGACCGGCGCGTCGCCGGGCCACACCACCGGCGCCAGCGTGGCCGGGCCGGGGCCGGTGCGCAGGAGCGTCTGCGCGCCGCGCGGCGAGGTCAGCCCCACGGTCGCTCGGCCCAGCTCGGCGCGGTAGCTGGTCAGCGTGCGCAGGCCGTGCTCGCACGGCGACGGCTCGGCGCGGGCGTCGGTCTCGCGGATGGTCACCGCGCCGGCCTCGACGGTGGCGACCAGCTCGAACACCGCGCGCTGTCGGTAGCGCGGCGCCTGGTTGCAGGCGAAGGGCGAGCCGTCGAGCGAGGTGAACTCCACGTCGCGCACGTAGCGGCCGAGCAGGGCCTGCGCCTGCGCGGCGCTCGACGCGCGATCGTCGACGAACTCCCAGCGCTCGTCCTCGACGGTGCGCACCCCCTCGGCTTCGCGCGCGAGCAGCCAGCGCCACTCCCCGCGCAGCCCGTCGAGCGCCCACGGCGCGGTGGTGGGCGTCAGGCGCGGCGCGCGATCGCGCGCGGCCGGCGTGGCGCACGCGACCAGACCGATCGCGAGCGCGGCCCCGACCACCGCGCGGCGGCGAGCCGCCGGCGGGCTGTCAGCCACCGGGCCGACGAGCATAGACGTCGGCGACCAGCGTGCGGATGGCGGAGTCCGACAGCGACCCCGGGCGGGGCGCGTGGCCGCGGCCGTGCGCGGGGCCCTCGAACTCCCAGGCGATGCGGGCGGCGAGGCGGGCGCTGGCGTCGGCGGCCGGCACCCCGAGGCGGTAGAACAGCGCCGCGCGATCGCCGAGCTCGCGCGCGAGGGCGTCGGCGTGCGCGATGCGGCCGCGGTGCAGGTCGGGCGACGTCTCCCAGGCGAACGACATGGCCGCAGTATACGCCGCGGATCTCGGCGTGGGGTGGGCTCGGGCGCGGCGCGCGGGCAGGGTATCGTCGCCCACGTGGCGGTCAGGATCAGGACGGCGGCGCTCGCGCTGGCGGCGATCGCGGCCACCGTCGCGCCCGGCGTCAGCCTGGCCGACGCGCCGATCGGCGTGGTGGTGGTCGACGACGACGGCCGCGTCGCGCCGGACGCCGCCGCGCGTCGGCTGGTGGGGGTGGTGGGCGACGCCGAGCTGGTGCGCCCGCAGCCGCCGGCCGCGCCCGTCGACGATCCCGCCGCGCTGGCGGCGCTCGACGACGAGCTCGCGCGGGGCTGGCGGCGCTACCTCGCGGCGGAGGTCGAGGCCGCACGCGAGGTGCTCTCCGCGGCGCTGCGCGGCGCGGTCGCGCACGCGGTGACGCCGGCGGGACGCGCCCGGCTCGCCGAGCTCGCGCTGCGCCTCGGCGTGGTGCTGGCTCACCTCGGTGACGGCGACGCCACCGCGCACCTGCGGCTGGCGCTGCGGCTGGCTCCCGCGCGCACCATCGGGCTCGACGAGTTCTCGCCCGACGTCGTGGCCGCGGTCGACGCCGCGCGTGCGGCGGCGCCACCGCGGGCGTCGCTCTCGATCGCGGTGACCCCCGCCGACGCCACGGTCGAGATCGATGGCGCGGCGCCGACGGGCGAGGTCGAGGTCGGGCTGCACCTGGTGACCGCGACCGCGCCGGGGCTGGTGCCGGAGGCGACGCTCGCGCGGGTGGAGACGAGCGGCGCGGCCGTCGAGCTGACGCCCGCGGTGGACCGCGAGGCGCAGCGCGTGGCGCGCGGGCTCCGGCAGGGCGATCCGTCGGTGGCCACCGCCGAGCTGCTCGCGGCGATCGGGCGGCGCCGTGGCGTCGCCGAGGTCGTCGTGGTCGCCACCAGCCAGCGTCGGCGCGGCCCGGTGCTGCTCGGCCAGCGGTGCCAGCTCGCGCCGGCGGTGCGCTGCACCGACGTGGTCGAGGTCGCGGCGGCGATGCCCGACGCGGTGGCCGCGCAGCTCGCCGCCGAGCTCTGGCGCGAGCTGCGCGAGCGACCGATCCGCGCGCTGCCGAGCCTGGCCACCGATCCGCGGCTGGCGCCCGAGGCCCCGGTTCCGCCGCGGCCGCCGGCGCGCTGCGCCGCGTGTCGGAGCCCGTGGCTGTGGGGCGGCGTCGGCGCTGCGCTGCTCGCCGGGGTGGTCGCGGCGCTGGTGTTCGATGGCGACGCGCCGCCGCGCGGCGACGTCGAGATCGACCCCGGCGAGTTCTGAGTCAGTCGGAGAAGTCGGCGAACACCGCGCGCTCCTCGTCGGCGGCGACGGTGATGCGGAAGGTCTGGGCGCGCGGCGGGCTGGCGGTCGGCAGCGTCAGCTCGATCTCGTGGGCGCCCGCGGCGAGCTCGAAGGTGTGCGGGGTCTGGCCGCGGGCGACGCCGTCGATGCGGATCTGGGCCCACGGCGCGGCGCCGACCTTCACCCGCCCGGTGCGCGCGGGCTGGGCGTCCGGCGGCGTGCGGGCGCGCGCGGCGTCGGGCCGGGGGCGCGGGACCAGCGCCGTCGGCCGCGGCGCCGCGTCGACGAGCGCGGGCGCCACCACGACCTCGGCGGCGTCGACCGGCGGCCTGGCGTCGGCCGTCGGTGCCGCGTCGATCGCCGCGGCCGCGACCGCGTCGCTGGATGCTGGCGCCGCGTCGACGGGCCGGGTCGCGCCGGCACCGCCGTGGCGCAGCGCGCCGGTGACCGCGACCGCGCCGAGCAAAGCGAGGCTGCTGGCGGCGACGAAGCACGTGCCACGGGCGCAGCGCGTGCTGCGGCGCCGCGGGCGGGCGGCGCCGCGGGTGCCGTCGGCGCCGGCGCGGGTGGCGCGTCGACCAGCGCGGGGACGCCGGCGATGGGCGTGGCGCGCTCGAGGGCGCGCTCGAGCTCGACGTGGGTGGCGACGGTGCGGGCGCGCGGCTTCGGCTTGCCGCGGGGTGCGCGCGGCATGACCGCGGTCGACGGCGCGCCGGGTTCGGCCAGCACCGGGCCGCTGTCGTCGCCGCCCTGGGTCGGCGCTCGGCGAGCGTGCGGCGGGCAGGCGCGGGCGATGAGGGGGGCGAGGTCACGCGCGCCCGGCGCCGGATCCTGGGCGTAGAGGTAGCGTAGCAGCGCGGCGCGGAACTCGGCCGCCGACGCCCACCGATGCTCGGGCGCGCGCGCCACGGCGCGGGCGACCAGATCGTCGAGGGGCGCCGCGGCCGCGCCGGCCAGCGTCGAGGGTGGCGGCACCGGGTGGGCCTTCACCGCGGCCAGCGTCGCCTCCGGCGTGGGGCGCGCGAACAGGCGCGCGCCGGTGAGCATCTCCCACAGCAAGACCCCAACGGAGAACAGGTCGCTCTGCGCGGTGAGCGCCTCGCGCCGGACCTGCTCCGGCGACATGTACGGGAACGAGCCGGTGGGCGCGCCACCATCTTCCTCGCCGGCGCTGCCGAGCGTGACCGCGATGCCGAAGTCGACCAGCTTCACCTCGCCGTCGCGCGACAGCATCACGTTGCGCGGCGACAGGTCGCGGTGGATGACGCCGTCGCCGCGGCGGTGGGCGTGATCGAGGCCACCCAGGATCTCGGCGGCGATCCAGGCCGCCAGCGGCGGCGGCAGCTGCTCGCCGCGCGCGGTGAGCGCGTCGGTGAAGCGTTGCAGGGTCGGGCCGTCGAGGTACTCCATGGCGATGAAGTACGTGTCGTCGACGACGCCGAGCTCGTAGACCGGGACGATGTTGCCGTGGGTGAGCGACACCAGGGTCTTGGCCTCGGCGACGAAGAGCTCGACGAAGGCGCGCTGGCCCGACAGGCGCGGGTGGATCTGCTTGATGACGAGCTGCTTCTCGAAACCCAGGGGGCCGAGCAGCTTGGCCAGGTAGATCTCGGCCATCCCGCCGGTGGCGAGCTTCTCGGTCAAGGAGTACTTGCCGAAGGCCGCCGGCAACTCGGTCATGCGCGCGCCGAGTGTATCATGCGCGCGTGAGGCTCTCGTCGACGGTGCGGCGCGCGCTCGGGCTCGCGCTCGCGTGGGGTGCGAGCGCCTGCGGCGATGACGGCAGCTACGTGGTGCGCGTGCATCCGGTGCCGACCATCGGCGCGTGCGGGCGCGCCCCCGGCGCGGCGACCGTGCGCCTCACCGCCGCCGGCGAGCGCGGCGAGGAGCGACGCGTGCTCACCGGTGATGGCGTGGTGCGCGTGTCCGACCTCGGCGTCGATCTGCGCCAGCTCCGGGTCGAGGTGCTCGGCACCGGCGGCGAGCTCGCCGCGATCGGGGCCTCGCTGCCGCTGCCGGATCCGACCGACGACGACGGCGCCGTCGATCGCGACGTCGCGATCGCGATGATCCCACCCGACGGCGTGTGCCCGGTGGCGCTGATGGCGCACGCGCGGGTCGGCGCCCAGGTGGTCGCGGTGGCCGGCGGCGCGCGTGGTCGGCGGCGCCGACGCCGACGGCCCGGTGATGGTGGTCGAGCGCTACGACGCTGGTCGCGGTGCCTTCGAGGCGCTGGCGACGCCGAGCGCGCTGGTGAACCCGGAGGGCTGGACCGGCGCCGCCGCGGTGGCGCTGCCCGACGGTCGGGTGGCGATCGTCGGCGGACCGCGGCCCGCCTACGTGGTGTACGACCCGGCGCTCGGCGCGCTCGGGCCGCCGGGGCTCTTCGAGCTCCGGCTCTTCCACGCCGCCGTCGCGCTCGACGCCGACCGGGTGCTCGTCGCTGGCGGCTGCAGCGCGCTGGTGGCCGGCGCCTGTGCGCCCGGCGCCGCGCTGCGCTCCACCCGGGTCATCGACCTGCGCACCGGCGAGCTCGCCATCGGCCCCAACCTCGCCGTGGCCCGGATCGGCGCCACCGCGTGGCTCGAGCCGGCAGCCGCGGACGGCACCGGCGGCGTGGTGGTAGCCGTCGCCGGCGGCGTCGACGCCGCCGGCGCGCCGCTGGCCACCGTCGAGCGGATCGATCTCGCGACTGGCACCGTGGACGCCGTCGCCGCGGCCCCCGGTCAGGTGGCGCCACTCGACGGTGGTGGCGCGCTGATCGCGCTGGCACCGACGGGCGCGGCGGCGAGCGGTGCCGCCTACGTGGCGACCCCGGGCGGCGGCGGCGGGGCCACCGCGACCACCACCGCGCGCGCCGACGCGGTGCTGGTCACGCTCGAGGATGGCCGGGCGGTGGCGCTCGGGGGTGACGACGCGACGACCGCCTCGTCGTACCTCGGCATGACCGCGCGCTGGCGCGAGGACGACCTGGCCGGGCAGCCGCCCGCGACCTGGCGCGACGTCGGCGCGGCCCGGCTCGCCGACGGCACCGTGCTGGTCGTCGGCGGCGTCGACGGCGATGGCCCCAGCGCCGGGGCGTGGCTGTACCGCGCGGGCCTGCTCGGCACGTGGTCGGCCGAGGCCACGGTGACGCCGAGCGCCGGCCAGCGGGTCCCACAGCTGAGCCCCTGGGATCCGACCGCGGTCGATCGCGGCGCCGCGTGGATCCTGCGGTCGACCACCGCGGGCCTCGGCGCGTGGGCGCTGGTGTCCGGGCCGCGCTCGTCGAGCGGGCGGCTCACCGCGGTGGTACGGCTCGGCGCCGGCGGCGTCGCGGTGATCGCGGCCAGCCCGCGCGGGGCCGCCGGCGTGATCGCGGCGCTGGTGCCGGGCGCCGCCGCCACCGTCGCCACCCGCGACGACGCGATCGAGACGCCGCGCTGCGCCGGGGCGGTCGTGCCGCCCCTGGCCGGGTCGGCGCCGAGCACGATCGTGCTCGAGGTCGACGACGACCTCGTGGTGGTGCGCCTCGCCGGCGCCGAGCTGGTGCGGTGCACGGTGCCGGCGCGGCCGCCCGGGCTGTGGGGCGTCGGCGCCCTCGGCGATGGCGCGGCGGTCACGGTCGACACCATCTCCTTCGAGCGGTAGCGTCGCGCCATGCCCGGCCCGTCGCTGCCGGCTCGCTCGTGGTGGGCGGGCGTCGTGCTGGTGGGCGCGCTCGCGGTGGCGCCGACCCCGGCGGCGAGCTACGAGTTCGCGGCGTGGGCGCGCACCTACGCGCAGGTCTACCAGCTACGCGGCTACCGGCTCCTCGGCGACGACGTCTACCTACCGCGGCGTCGCTTCGGCCAGGCGCTCACGCTGTCGGTGTGGGACGTCGGCGAGCTGGCCGCGCACCGCCGTCGCGATCGGGTCGCGCGATCGGGGCCGGTGGTGAGCTGGCATTCGCACCTGCAGCTCGATCACGACTTCGGGGCCTACGCGGCCGGACGGGTGAGCGTCGACGGCGCCACCGTCGACGCCCTCGACGCCATCCCCGAGCTGGCCGACAGCACCCTGGCGCTGACCTTGACCTACGGCTACCTCCAGGTCGACGGCCTCGCCGGCGATCGGCTGCAGGTCCGCGCCGGACGCCTGGTCGGCATCGACGCGATGGATCTGTGGGTCGTCGACGGCGCCGAGGCCACCCTGCGGCCGCCGGCGCCGCTCGAGGTCACCGTCCGCGCGGGGCTGCGCGTGCGCGACGCCTCGCCGCTGGCCAGCAGCGCGATCGAGCTCGACGGCACCTCCGGCGCCGAGTGCCAGGAGTACGTCGAGGGCGCGACCCCGGGCGGCGGGCGCTGGCGCTTGCTCGATCGCAGCGTGGTCGTCGGTGGCGCCGCGCTGAGCGCCGACGGCACGCTGTGTCCGCAGCGACGGGCGTGGATGCCGACGGCGTCGGCCACGGTGGCGAGCCGCGGCGTGCGCGGCCTCGACGCGCGGCTGTCGTATCGCCGCACCCAGTCGCGCACCGTCGGCGTGCTCGACGCCGTCGATCGCCTCGACTATCCGGACCTCGGCCTCTACCCCAACGAGGCGGGACAGGCCCCGGGGTGGGGCGTCAACGAGGAGCACGTGGCGGCGTCGGTGCGCGCCGGTGGGCGGGTCGGCGCCGGCGTCCGGGTCGAGCCGTGGGCGATGGTGCGGCAGAGCCTGGTGCACGCGCGCATCGATCGCGCCGCCGCCGGCGTGGCGCTGCGCCGCGGCGGGCACCGCCTCGAACCCGAGGTGGGCTACCTGTACCCGACCTTCGACGCCGACTCGATCTTCGGGGTGTTCGCGATCGAGCCGTCGAGCGATCTGCGCCTGTCGTGGTCGTATCGCGACGGCGCGCAGCCACGCGCGACGGCGCTGGCGGCGACGGCCACGGCCTGGGCGCGCGCGTACCACGGCGCCGCCGACGACGCCTGGGCCTGGGGCGGTGAGGCCGCGCTCGAGCGCCCGGTGGCGCGGCGGGTGTGGGGCCGGGCGTCGGCGCTCTACGACGACGGCTACGGCGGCCGCCGGCTGGCGGCGACCCTGTCGTCGCGGTGGCGCGCCGGCGACCTCCAGCTCGCCGGCTCCGTCGCGCTGTGGGACGTGCGCCCCGACGAGCTCGGCGCCGGCGATCGCGACGGCGTGCGCGCGCTGCTCGGGCAGGGCGCGGCCAGCGTGGTGCTCGGCGAGCTCGCGGCGCTGCATCTCACCGTCGACGCCACCTCGGATCGCTTCGCGCCGCTCACCGTGCGCACCCTCGCGGTGGTCGACTTCGCCTTCGAGCCGGAGATGTGATGGGCGACGCGCGTCGAGACGGTCGGGGGTGGTCGCGCGGCGCGGCGGTGCTGGTGCTGCTGGTGGCGCTCGGCGGCGGCCTGGCGCTCGGGGCGGCCGCGGCGCCCGCGCCGGCGTCGCGGTCGGCGATCTATCCGGCGGTCGTGCAGCCGCTGCGGTTCGAGCACGGGCGGCACGCGACGATCGCGTGCCTCGACTGTCACCCGACGGCGCGGACCTCGCAGTCCGCGGTCGATCGCCTGCTGCCTGGCGAGGCGGTGTGCGCGCGCTGCCACCCGATCGATCGCGCGCAGCCCACGCGCGTGGTCGCGGGCGCGCCGGCGGCGGCGTGCATCGCCTGTCACCCGAGCTACCAGCCGGAGGTGCCGGTGGCGGTCGCGGAGCTGCCGCCGCCGAGCCTCAAGTTCAGCCACGCGGCCCACGCCGACGCGACCTGCACGCGCTGCCACGGCGACGTGACCGCGGGCGCCGGCGATCACCTACCGACGATGGCGACCTGCCTCGGCTGCCACGACGACGTGCGGGCACGCTCCGCCTGCGCGACCTGTCACCTCACCGAGATCGGCGGCCGGCTGCGCACCGAGCTGCCGACCGGCACGCTGGTCCCGGTCGCGACCGGCACCGGCGTCGACGGCGTCGCCCACGACGCCGACTTCCTCGCGCGCCACGGCGGGGTCGCGCGCGATCGCGGCGCCACCTGCGCGGCCTGCCACGAGGAGCGCTACTGCACCGACTGCCACGTGGGCACGGTGCCGGCGCGCGGCTTCCACGTGCCGGGCTACGAGCAGCACCACGCCGCGGAGGCCCGGCGCGGCACCCCGGACTGCGCGGCCTGCCACCGGGCCCAGAGCTTCTGTGTCGGCTGCCACGAGCGGGTCGGCATCGGCACCCGCGGCGGCGGGCCGTTCATCGCGGGCGATCCGGCGCGGCAGTTCCACCCGGTGGGGTGGTCGTCGACGAGCATCGCCGGCCCCAACCTGCACGCGGCGGAGGCGCGCCGCAACCTGCCGTCGTGCGCGTCGTGCCACCGCGAGGACGACTGCCTGACCTGTCACAGCGCGCAGCCGGGGGCGGTGCGCATCTCGCCGCACCCGCGCGGCTGGCGTGGCAGCGCCCAGTGCGAGGCGATGGATCGCAAGAACCGGCGCGTGTGCCTGCGCTGCCACATCACCGCCGACGAGCTCGGCTGCGACTGGACCAGCCTCTCGCCCGCGCCGTAGCTGCTTCTCGTGCCCGTGCTCGTGCCCGTCGCTCCTCGCTAGCGACTCCGCACCGGCACCGCGAGCCGCGTGCGCGCCCTCGTGCTCGATCGCCGCCGCGTCGCCGACGGCCAGTCGCCTCGCGCAGCAAGAGCCGCGAGATCGCGTGTGACACCACGTACTCGCGACGCTCGTTCCACAGCCACGCGGCCACGTGCGAGCCCGCCGACAACAGGTGCGGGGAACACCAGCCGGCGCAGCCTCGACCGCCGGCGCGCACCGCCGCGGCGTGCTGCGCGCGCAGCGCCAGGAAGGCCCGCCATTCGTCGAGCGCCGGCAGATCGCGGCGCTGGTCGCAGCGGTCGCGCCAGGCCCGCAGCGCGAGTTCGAGCTCGGCGAGCACCACGTGGCGGGCGCGGTGCGCGGCGGCGCCGGCGGTGCCACCGTCGACGTCGCCCGGCACCGGGAAAGCCCGGCGGCGCGGGCCACCGCCGCCAGGTCGCGGGTGACCACGTCGGTCAGGGCCGCGAGGGCCGCGCTCGCATCGGCGCCGATCGCCTCGGCGCGCGCCGCGAGGTGCGCGCGAAACTCGGGGGCCGCGAGGGCAGCGTCCCACGCGGCGCCGGCGGCGGCGACCGCAGGCTCGCTGGGCGCCGCCTGCATCACGCCGAGGTGGCGGGCGAGGGCGACGTCGATCGCTCGCAGCTCCGGCGGGCCGCCGCCGCCGGTGCTGGCGCCGCGGTCCGACGTTACCGACGATGGGCGCGCGTCGAGGCGCGGTCGACGCCGCGGCGGCGCCAGCGAGGGCGCGGCGGACCATCGCGTGGGTGTGGCGTCGCCGCGGCGCCATCACCCAGCGCGCCCACAGCTCGCGGCGGGCAGGGGCGCCGTCGGCGCCCAGCGTGCGCGCGGCGACCCTCGACGAGGAACGTCAGCGGGCTTCGCCGGCCGCCTGCGGCCGGCCGCCCGGGCCAGGATGGCGGTGAGGTGCCCGGCCGCGAGGTCGTGCGCCGCCAGGTACTCGCCGGCGATCTCGCGCGCGCCGGCGTGACACTCGACGAGCGCGTCCACGCTCGCGAGTAGCGTGCGGGCGCCGTCGGCGTCGCCGCGCGCCGCCGCGATCAGGCCGCCTGCGATGACCTCGGCGTCGCCGGTGGCGCCGCGCGGCGAGGCGCCTCGAGCCACGCCAGCCGGTGCGGGCGCGGCGCCGAGCAGCGCGCACGCCGCGGCGACCAGGCCGTACGCCCGGGGTCGGCGCCGGCGGCGCGGAGTAGCGGCCGAGCTGGCAGGCCAGCCGCGGCGCCCTCGAGCGGGACGGCGACCCCGCGGATGAGCGTCGGCGCGACCAGCGGCGCGGCGCCGAGCAGCGCGACCGCGATGGCGAAGGGCTCGAGGCCGAGTTGCCACAGGCCGACCACCACCAGGGTGAGCAGGCCGAGCAGGACGCCGACGACGGTCTCGGACAGCAGCGCGTAGCCGAGGAACGCGCGCCCGGAGCGACGTATCGCGGCGCGCGGCGAGCGCGCGCTCGTGCGCGCTGTACAGGAGCCTACACCAGCGCGCGCTGGATCACGACCGGCCTCCGCGCCGATAGCCGAGACGCGCGACGGCGTCGGGCCAGGCGGGCGGCGCCGCGCCGGCGCTGGCTCGGGGGCGGCCGACGTCGGCACCGTCGCCGCGCGCGCCCACACCTCGGCCAAAAGCCGGGCCTGCGGATCTCGCAGCGTGGCGATGGCGGCGCGCACCAGCTCGGCGGTGCGCGCGTGTTCGCCCAGCGGCGAGCGGTAGCGGCTCGCCGCGGCCAGGCCCAGCGCCAGCATGCCGAGCAGCTTGCTGGCCTCGCGCGTCGAGCTCGGCGCGCCCGGTTCCTGGAGGCAGGCCGAGCACGAAGAACGGGTTCTCGATCACGCGGGCGCTGGCGTCGCTGGCGTCCATCAGCGCACTCCCCGAGTCGAACCCGCGCCGGCGATCCGCGGCGTCGGGCGGCAGCAAGCCTCCACAGCTGCTTGACCACGTGGTGGAGCTCGTCGAGGTCGCCGCGCCTCGAGGGCGGCGCGGCCGGCGGTGACCAGCCGCTGCGCGCGGGGCAGGTCGGTCGCGCCGTCGGCGGCGGCCGCGGCGTCCTGGAAGTACCAGCGCGCCAGGTCTCCGGCGAGCGCTGCGCGGCGAGGTCGCCAGGCCGCTCCGCGAGGCGGATCTGGCGTCGGTCGGCGCCGTCGCGCTGGCCGCGCGCGCGCCCCATCGCGGCGACCACCTCGTCGAGCAGGCGGCGCTCGGCGTCGCTGCCGTGTGCCCACCGACGACGCGGCCAGATCGCGACCCGGCGTGCGGCCTCGTCGACCTCGGGCCACTTGCGCAGCAGGTCGGCGTCGGCGAGCACCCCGTCGACGTCGAGCAGCGTGCGCCGCGCCTTCTGGCGGCATCGACGTCGCCGCCGTGGGCGGCGTCGATGTCGCGCTCGGCCTCGACCAGGCGCGCCTCGACCCGCTCGAGGCGCTCGAAAGCACCGCGGCGAGCCCGTGCCGGAACGCGTCGGCGCGCAGGTCGGCGAGCTGGGGCCGCATCTGCGCCAGCGCGAGGTCGAGCGCCGCCGGCGTCGCCTCGGGGACCAGGAGGTGCAGCACCCGCTCGAACACCTGGCCGATCGACGGCACCAGCGCACGCGCGGTGAGGCGGCCACCGCGATCGAGCTCGATGGTCACCTCGACCGCGGCCCCGGTGGCGACGGTCGCGGTCAGCTCGCCGCCGGCGATGGTGAGCGATCCGACCAGCCGACACAGGTGCGCCTGCGCGAACTCGCCCTGGACGATCGGGATGTGCATCACGCTGGCAGATGCTGCCGCGGGCGATGGTCTCGACGGTGCGGTGGGTGAAGGTGCGGCGCGCCGGCAGCGGGGTGCCGCGGGCGAGGTAGGTCTGCACCGCGTCCGAGGCGAGGGCGACGCCGATGGTGCGCGCCAGCGGCGGATCGCCGACGGTGAGGCCCTGCACGATCGCGGTCTGGCGCGGCTCGACCTCGACGCCGACGTCGTCGGCGCCGGTCGCGCGGAGCTCGAAGCGCGAGGCCGCGCGCGGTCGCAGGCTCACCATGGCGACGAAGCCGCCGTCCGCGGCGACTCCTCGAGGTCGCCGTGGTCGACCAGCCGTCGTCGCGGACGAGCCGGATCCGGTCGGGCGCGCCGCGACGTCGTCGCCGACGAAGCGGCCGACCACGTGCGGCGTGAGGTCGGCGGACACCGCGGGGTGCTGCAGCCACACCGGCTGGGCCTCGGTGGTCGTCGGCGGCCGGGCCAGCGCCGTCGAGCGCGCGTCGAGCCCGGCGGTGGGCCGCGTAGATGGCGGCGCCCTGGGCCACCACCGTCATCGGATCCACGTTTTTCGACGACCGCCGCGCCCAGCCGCGCCGCCACCCGCGCCCGCAGCATCGGCATCACCGTCGGCCTGCCGACGAGCACGACCCGCGCCAGGTCGCCGCCGGCGCGGCCGTGGCTGGCCAGGAGCCGCCTCGCACACCCTCGAGGCTGCGGTCGACCAGCGGCTGGCACAAGGCCTCCACTGTAGTGCGTCGAGTTCGAGCTCGACCGCGACCTCGTCGCCGTCGACCACGAGCGGCTGGCCCGGCATCACCGCCGCGCGATCCTGGCGCGACAGCCTGACCGATCTCGGCGTCCTCGACGGCGGCCCGCAGCACCCGCAGCGCCGCGGCGTGCGCTGGCTCGCGCCGGCTCAGGGTCGGTCTGCCCGCCGCCGCGAGCTGGGCCAGCAGGTGCTCGGTGATCGCCCAGTCGAGATCGCGCCCGCCGAGGAAGTTGTCGCCGTCGTGGCCGACCACCCGCAACAGCCCGTCGCGGGTCTCCAGCAGCGAGGCGTCGAAGGTGCCGCCGCCGAGGTCGTACACCAGCCACGCGGCGTCGCCGTCGTCGGCGCGCCAGCCGGCGGCCAGCGCGCTGGCGATGGGCTCGGGCAAAGGCTCCACCTGCTCGAAGCCGGCCAGCCGCGCCGCCTCCGAGGTCGCCGCGCTCTGCGGCACTGAACAGCGCGGGCACCGAGATGACCGCGCGCGCGACCTGGACCCCGACCTGATCGCGGACGTCGTCGCGCAGGGCCCGCAGGATCTCCGCCGAGAGCTGCGCCGGCGACCGCGAGACGCCGGCGGCGGGGAACTCGATCGCCCGGCCGGTGCCCATCAGGCGCTTGAACTCGGTGGCCGTGTTGTGCGGATCGGCGTCGAGCATGCGGCGCGCGCGGGCGCCGACGGTGACGGCGGCCGCCGCGGTCGAGGCGCACCACCGAGGGGTGACGGCGCCGGCGGGGCTGCGCACCACCGAGACCAGCTCGCCATCGAACACCGCCGCCGCCGAGTTGCTGGTGCCGAGATCGAACCCGGCGTAGAGGGCGCGCGGCGTGGCCATCCCCGACAAGGTACCAGTGATGTTCGCGGTAGCCACCCGGCCCCCGAGGCGGTTACCCTCGGAGCATGCCGAGCGCGTGGGCGTGGGCGTGGGCGGGGGCGCTGGCGCTGGTGATCGCCGGAACCGGTGGCTGCCTGGCCGACGACCCGATCGCCTGCGCCGAGGGCTGGACCTGTCCGAGCGGCACCGCGTGTCACCCGGTGTTCGTGTGCGTCACCGACGCCCAGCGCGCCGCCTGCGCCGGCAAGGCCGAGGGCGACGCCTGCCAGCTCGGCGGCGCCAGCAACGCGGCGTGCAGCGACGGCGTGTGCATCGTCCCGGCGTGTGGCAACGCACGGATCGATCCGGGCGAGGTCTGCGACGACGGCAACACCGACGACGGCGACGGCTGCAGCCGCTACTGCGACTCCGACGAGCTGTGCGGCAACGGCGTGCGCGACGGCGTCGAGGAGTGCGACGACGGCAACACGCTCGATCACGACGGGTGTCAGTCGACCTGCCTGGTCCAGCGCTGCGGCGACCTCGTCGTCGATCCGGACGACGGCGAGGTCTGCGACGACGGCAACCTCGACGCCGGCGACGGCTGCCGGCCCGATTGCCGGTCCGACGAGACCTGCGGCAACGGCGAGCTCGACTTCTTCGCCGGCGAGCGCTGTGACGACGGCGGCCTGGTCGGCCGCGATGGGTGCGACGGCGCGTGTCAGCCCGAGGGGGTGACGTGGGAAGCGCGTGGCATCGCCCCGGGCGACGGCTTCGACATGGGCGCGGCGTACGACGCCGCCCGCGGCCTCACCATCGTCCAGGGCGGTCGGCGTGGCGGGGCAGTCACCAACGAGACGTGGACGTACGCGGGCGGCCAGTGGACGCGGCTGACGCCGGCAGACGCGCCGTCGCGCGCCGCGCGCGGGCGCTGCGATGGCGTACGACGCCGCCCGCGGCGACGATCCTGTTCGGCGGTGACAACGGGGTTCCTCGAGCCTCGGTGACACCTGGCGCTGGAACGGCGCGAGCTGGTCGAGGCTGTCGCCGCCGGCGTCGCCGCCGCGCGCACGGCGGCCAGCCCTCACGTACGATCCGGTGCATCGGGAGCTCGTGCTCTTCGGTGGTCTCGGCGCGGGATTCCTCGACGATACCTGGACCTGGGATGGCGAGGCCTGGCACCTCGGCGAGCCTCCCGCAGCGTCGCCGACGGGGCGGTACTTCCACGCGGCGGCGACGGCGCCGGCGGTGGGCGGCGTGCTGCTGTTTGGCGGCGCGGATGCCGGCGGCCCGCTGGGGGAGACCTGGGCCTGGAACGGCGACACCTGGACCGAGCTGGCGCTGCCGGCCACGCCCCCTGAAAGCGGCTTCGCCGCGGCGATGGCGCATGACCCCGTCGGCGATGCCGTGGTCCGGGTCGGCGGCGCCGGGGCCAACCAGACCTCCAGCGCCACGACCTGGAGGTTCAAGAGTGGCGGCTGGAGCGAGCTCGTCGCGGCGACGCCCAGCGTGGTGGGGGCGTCGCTGCTCTACGACGTCGCGGCCGGCGCTCACGCTGCTCGGCGGCCAGCCAGCGAGCTCGACAAGCCGTACGTCTGGGACGGCGGCATGGGTGGCGACCGACGCGCTCCGACCGGCGCTCTTACGACGAGCCCATCGCGTACGACGCCGTGCACGGGCAGCTCGTCGTGGTGCTCGGCAAGAACGTGTGGGCGTGGGACGGGGCGCGCTGGACGGTGACGCTCGCCACCCCGGCACCGCCCGCGCGCCAGCAGTACGCGCTGACCTACGACGGCGTACGCCAGCGCACGTCCTCCACGGTGGCCGGAGCACGCTCGACTTCCAGCTGCTCGACGACACCTGGGCCTGGGACGGCGCGGCGTGGACCGAGCTCACCGGGACCGTGGCCCCGCCGGCGACCCTCCCGATCGCGATGGCCTCCGACGACGCCCGCGGCAAGCTGGTCCTGCTCGCCGGGGCCGAGACCTGGCAATGGACGAGGCGGGCTGGGCGCTCGCCGTCGTCGACCACCCGCCGCCGACGCTGCTCGACGATCGGCCGTCGTTCGCCTACGACGCCGCCTTCCGTGCCCGCACCGTGTACCTCGCGTACAACGGCGTCGACACGCCGCACTACGAGTTCGACGTGGCGACGACTGGCTGGTGATCGAGCCGCAGACGTTGCCCCCGTGCCTCGTAACTACGCGCCCCTCGCGTACGACCTGCGGCCGGCGTGTTTGCGATCTACGGCGGGCCGGCGTCGCCGACGTCCGCCGCGACGCCTGGGCCTGGGACGGGCTCGACTGGGTGGAGCCTGTCGGCGCGCCGACGCCGACCGAGCGATCCGCACGCGATGGCCTACGCGCCGCCGTCGGGGTCACCGGGGTGGTGCTCGCCGGCCAGACGGGCGGCTCCCCGCTGCCGCCGGAAGCCGAGGGGTCCATCGCAGCTCGGCGACCCCGATCGAGGGATGTCGGTCAGGCATGGATCTCGATGGCGACGGCGCCATCGGCTGCGACGATGCCGACTGCTGGTGGGCGTGCACGCCCTGTGCGCGCCAGCGGCCCGGCTGGCCGGGCGCTGCACCTGCACGAGCCTGGCGCGCCTCTGGGCTGCGGGGACGGCGCCTGCGATCCTCTCGAGGACCGCCGGAGCTGCCCCGGCGACTGCGCGGCCTGCGAGCCCGTCTGCGGCGACTTCCACTGCGACGCGCCGGAGACCGCCGCGACCTGCGCCAACGACTGCTCGCCGTGACGGGGTGGCCAGCCGACGGCGCGGCGAGCCCGCCGCCACCGCCCGCCAGCGGCCGCGCCCCAGCGAATCAGCGCTGCCGGTAGACGATGAAGCCGCGGCTCGGGTCGTACGGCGACACCGCGACGGTGACGCGGTCGCCGAGCACGACCCGGATGCGGTGCCGGCGGACCTTGCCCGCGAGCTTGGCCAGCACCTCGTGGCCGTTCTCCGCGAGCTTGACCCGGAAGTTGCCGCCCTTGGCGATGAGAACGACCTCTCCCTCGAGATGAACGAGCTCTTCTTTGCTCACGCGTGTCTTTCCTGCCGGGCCACCTGCCAGGCGGGCACCTGATAACACCGAACGCCGGGGAAGGAAAGCGCGCCGCCGGCCGGCGCGGTGTACCCTGCGGCGACCGTGGATCGTCACCCACCGCGCGCGACCAGCGACGAGATCGACCTCTACATCCGCACGTACTACTCGCTCCTGCGGTCGAGTGGCGACGTCCGGGTGCGGGCGTTCGAGGAGGCCCACCTGTTCTCGCGGTCGAGCCTGCACCTGGGCGCCCAGGAGCTCGAGCCCGACCTGGCGGCGTTCGCCTACAGCGCGGCCCGCCTGCCGGAGTGCATGCCGAAGATCCGGCGCATCGTGCTCGGCCAGAGCCTGCGCCAGTTCGAGCTGGCCGGCCTGGCGGTCGAGCGCTGGCAGGTGGTGCGCACCCGCGGTCGCCGCCGGCCGCTGCGCTGGGACGGCGCCGAGACCCTCGCGGTGTTCGTGGCGTCGGCGTCCGACATCGACGACCTGGTCCCGATCGTCACCGCCTACCAGCTCGAGTGGAACAAGCTGCGCAGCCGGCTGGTGGGGGCGCGCATCGACGCCGCGGTGGCCGACGACGCTGCGCTCATCGACGTGCTCGGCATCGACGCCGACGGGCTGGCCACGCTGCAGGCGGCGCTCGGCGCGCGCTGGCGCGAGATCCTGGCGGCGATGCCGGCCCGCGACTGCGACATGTTCATGCGCCTGCTCGACGGCTCGTTCCGCGAGTACCAGCGCCAGACCCAGCGCTGGTGGAGCGCGATCGAGCCGGCCCTGGCCGGGGCCGCGGTCGCCGGGGGCAGCGGGGCGCCGCCGGCGCGGCCGGTGTACTTCGTGTCGTCCAACAGCCACTCGCTGGCCAACCTCGTCGGTGGCTACGCCCACGCCCACCGCGACGACATCGTCGCGTTCCTGCGCCGGGCCAACCCCGAGGGGCTCTCCGAGCGCCTCGATCAGGCGCTCGCCGCCAAGGACGAGCCGATCGTGTCGGCGATCCTCTACTACTCGCTGCGCGCCTTCCTGCACGACGGCGGCCACGAGGTCACGAGCAAGCGCCTGGCCGACGTCATGGCCTTCGACGCCGCCGGCGGCATGCGCTCGCTGGCGAGCCCCGGGCGCATCGACGTCGACGCCCAGATCATCGAGCTGGCCCGGGTGTCGCCGACCCGCATGGATCCGCGGCTGCGGGTGCCCGGCGACGAGCGCCTCGCCGGCAGCGACGCGGTGATCGTCAACATCGACTACCCGCTGGGCATGGCGGCGTACCACCACCTGTCGGCGATCGCGCTCGGCGTCGCCGAGGTGCGCGGCGTGTACATCATGGGCAAGGCGGCGACCCTCAACGGCCGCGTCGGCGACGTGATGCTGTCGAAGGTGGTGCACGACGAGCACTCGGCCAACACCTACCTGTTCCGCAACGCGCTCACCGCCGCCGACGTGCAGCCGTTCATGCGGCACGGCACCATCCTCGACAACCAGAAGGCGCTGACGGTGAAGTCGGCGTTCCTGCAGAACCGCGAGTACATGGACGTCTTCTATCGCGAGGGCTACACCGTGCTCGAGATGGAGGCGGGGCCGTACCTGTCGGCGGTCTACGAGACCACCGCGCCGCAGCGCCACCCCAGCGACGAGATCGTCAACCTCACCGACACCGTGCCGTTCGAGCTCGGGGTGGTGCACTACGCGTCGGACACGCCGTACTCGCGGCGGCAGAGCCTGCTCTCGAAGAGCCTGTCGTTCTTCGGCGTGGAGAGCACCTACGGCTGCGCCATCGCGATCGCGCGCCGCATCTTCGCGCAGGAGGTCGAGCGCGCCGGCGGGCCGCGCGCGCGGCGGCTGACCGACGCCTCGATGTCGCGCTGGGGGTGAGCGGGTGGAGGAGGTCGACACCCTCGTCATCGGCGCCGGCGTCAGCGGCTTGGCCTACGCCAACGCCGCCCGCGCGCAGGCGCCGTCGGCGGCGGTGCTCGTCGTCGAGGCGGAGGCCGAACCCGGCGGCTACTGCCGCACCGTCCACCAGGACGGCTTCGTCTGGGACTACTCGGGTCACTTCTTCCACTTCAAGCACCCCGAGATCGAGGCGTGGCTGCGGGCGCGCATGCCCGGGCAGGACGTGCGCACGGTGCACAAGCGCAGCGCCATCTGGCTCGACGACGTCACCGTCGACTTCCCGTTCCAGCGCAACATCCACCAGCTCCCGCAGGCCGATTTCATCGAGTGCCTGCACGACGTGTACGTCGCGAGCAAGGCCCCGCCGGGGCCGGCGCCGAGCTCGTTCCTGGCGATGCTCTACCAGCGGCTGGGGCGCGGCATCGTCGAGCGGTTCCTGCGCCCGTACAACGAGAAGCTCTACGCGTGCGACCTCGACGAGCTCGACGTCGACGCGATGGGGCGGTTCTTCCCGCAGGTGAGCCTCGACGACATCCTCGCCAGCCTGGCGCCAGGGCGGACCCGCGACGAGGGCTACAACGCCACGTTCACGTACCCGGCCGGCGGCGCCATCGAGTACGTGCGGGCGCTGCTGCACGATCTGCCGGCGGCGGCGATCGCGCTCGGCGAGCGGGTCGAGGCGATCGATCTGGCGAGCCGGGTGGCGCGCACCGATCGGCGCGAGCTGCGCTACCGGCGGGTGGTGTCGTCGGCGCCGCTGCCGGCGCTGTTGGCCCTGACCGGCGCCGCGCACGACGCCGCGGCGTTCGCGTGGAACCGGGTGCTGGTGTTCAACCTCGGCTTCGATCGCAAGGGGCCGCCGCGCACCACCGGCATGCACTGGCTGTACTTCCCCGCGCGCGACCTGCCGTTCTATCGCGTCGGCTTCTACGACAACATCCTCGGCGGCGATCGCATGAGCCTCTACGTCGAGATCGGCGCCCCGCGCGGCCGGGCGTTCGACGTCGAGGTCCTGCGCGGCGAGGTGATGGCGGGGCTCGCGCGTGCCGGCGTGGTCACCGATCAGCAGCTCGTGAGCTGGCACCACGTGGTGCTCGATCCGGCCTACGTGCACATCACCCGGGGCTCGCTCGCCGAGGCGGCGCGCGCGCGCGAGGCGCTGGCGGCGCACGACGTGTACTCGATCGGCCGCTACGGCGGCTGGACCTACTGCTCCATCGAGGACAACATCGTCGAGGCCCGGGCCCTGGCCGCCCGCCTGGCGGCGTGATCGCCGGCGCTGGGGCCTCGGCGCAGGCCACGTCCTTGGGGCATAGTCACGGCGTGAGCGCACCCGTGGGCACCGCCCAGCCGCTGCAGGGCAAGACGATCGTCGTCGGCGTGGCCGGGGGCATCGCGGCCTACAAGGCCGCCGAGCTGGTGCGCCTGCTCGACAAGGCTGGCGCGCAGGTCCGGGTGGCGATGACCGCGCGCGCCCGCGAGTTCATCGGACCGCTCACCTTCCAGGCGCTGACCGGCCACCCGGTGTTCACCGATCTGTTCAGCCTCACCGAGGAGGCCACCATCGGGCACATCCAGCTCGCCGACGCCGCCGACCTGGTGATCGTGGCGCCGGCCACCGCGAGCACGATCGCGCGCCTGGCCGCCGGGCAGGCCGACGACGCGCTAGCGGCGGTGGTGCTGGCGACCAAGGCGCCGGTGCTGCTGGCGCCGTCGATGAACGTCAACATGTGGAGCCACCCACTGATCCAGGCCAACGTGGCGCGGCTGCGCGACGTCGCCGGCTACCACGTGGTGGGGCCGGGCGCTGGCTTCCTCGCCTGTCGCTGGACCGGCCCCGGCCGCCTGGCCGAGCCGGCCGACATCGTCGAGGCCGCGGCCCAGCTGCTGACGCCGCAGGATCTCGCCGGGCGCACGGTGGTGGTCACCGCCGGGCCGACCCACGAGGCCCTCGATCCGGCGCGCTTCCTCGGCAACCGCAGCTCCGGCAAGCAGGGCTACGCCATCGCGGCGGCGGCGCGCCGGCGCGGCGCGCGGGTGGTGCTGGTGAGCGGGCCGAGCGCGCAGCCGGAGCCGGCCGGGGTCGAGCTCGAGCGCGTGACCGACGCCCGCGCGATGCAGGCGGCGCTGACCCGGGCGGTCACCGGCGCCGACGTGGTGGTGATGGCCGCTGCGGTCGCCGACTACCGTCCGCGGCAGGCGTCCGCCGACAAGCTCAAGCGCGAGGCGCTCGGCGCCAAGGTCGCCCTCGAGCTGGTCGCCAACCCCGATCTGCTGGCGACCCTGGGCGCCGCGCGCGGCAGCCGGCGCACGCCGTTGCTCGTCGGGTTCGCCGCCGAGACCGACGGCGCGCGGCTGCTCGAGCTCGCGCGCGGCAAGCTCGCGCGCAAGCGGTGCGACCTGGTGGTGGCCAACGACGTCGGGCGCGCCGACGCCGGCTTCGAGGTCGACGACAACCGGGTGCTGATCGTCGGCGCCGACGAGGTCACCGAGGTCGCCGGCACCAAGGCGTTCGTCGCGCACCGCCTGCTCGACGTGGTCGTCGGCGCGCTGGCGGCGCCCCGCCGGGCCGCACCGGCGCCGCGGCCGGCGCGCGCCACGACCGGGCGTGCCCGCAAGGCGGCAGGCGGCGCGCGTGAGCGACGTCGCCGACCTGGCCGCCGCCCTGCGCCGCACGCTGTCGCGCCACCTCCGCGCCGGCGCCTGGGCGGCCCCCGGCGGCGCCACCGCGCGGCCCGATCCGGCGACGCTCCCCGTCGACGAGGCCGTCGACGACGAGGCGCCGGCGCGCCCGCGGCTGGCGCTGGCCGAGGTCCGCGCCGAGCTCGGCGACTGCACGCGGTGCGGGCTGGCCGCCACCCGCACCTCGATCGTGTTCGGCGACGGCCCGCCCGACGCGCCGCTGGTGTTCGTCGGCGAGGCGCCGGGCGCCGACGAGGATCGCCAGGGCGTGCCGTTCGTGGGTCGCGCCGGCGAGCTGCTCGACAAGATGATCGCGGCGATGGGCTGGCGACGATCGCAGGTGTACGTGACCAACGTGCTCAAGTGCCGGCCGCCGGGGAACCGCACCCCCAAGCCCGACGAGGTGGCGGCGTGTCGGCCGTTCCTCGACGCCCAGCTCGCGGCGCTGGCGCCGCGCCTGGTGGTCGCGCTCGGGCGGCCGGCGGCCAACACCGTGCTCGGCACCGACGCGCCGATCAGCGCGCTGCGCGGCCGGTTCCACGACGTCGGCGGCTACCGGGTGATGCCGACCTTCCACCCGGCCTACCTCCTGCGCGAGCCCGATCGCAAGCGCGACGCCTGGAGCGACCTCAAGCTGGTGATGGCCGAGCTCGAGCGGCTCGACATCCGGCCCGACGGGGCGTGACGACCGCGCTCGAGGCGCTGGTGATCGGCGAGCAGGCCCGCGGCGCGGCGGAGACCATCGCCGCGCTCGCCGGGTCGGCGCGCTGGCCGTCGCCGCCAGCGCGGCTGCGCGCGCCGTCGACCCTGGCCGCGGTGCGCGCGGCGCTCGCGCTGCCAGCGCCGCCACCGTGGCTCGGCGCGCTGGTGGTGCAGCTCGTCGAGGCTTGCCCGGGGGTGGGGTGGGCGCGCGCCGCCGCCGGGGACTGGGACGGTGTCGCCGCGCTCGCCGCCGCGCGTGCGCACGCCTGCGCGCGCGATCTGGGCGCGCCGTACCTGCAGACGGTGCACCGGCTCTACGGCGTCGAGGCCGAGGCCTCGGGCGCGGCCGAGGACGGCGGCGAGGACGACGGCGCCGACGACGACGGCGGCTGGGCCGAGCCCGGGGTGATGTCGGCGCTCACCGAGGACGCGCTGCGCGCCGCGTGGTGGGCGTTGCACGGCGGTGCTCGACCGGGCTGGCGCGTGCGCGCCGCCGCGCGGAGCTGCACCGTGGTCGTGGTGCCCCGCCGGGAGGTGGTGTCGCTCGTCGAGCTCGGGGCGACCTCGGTGGCGGCGTGGTCGCGCGCGTTGCACGAGCTCGGCCACGCGGCGCTCGCCCTCGAGCTCGGGCCGCTGCCGCGCGCGCGCGACGAGCGCGGCGCGATCGCCGCCTCGCGCTGGCTCGAGCAGGGTGGGGTGCTCGGGCTGCCGGCGCCGGCCGTCGTCGCCGCGCGCGCGACCGCCGGGCGGGCCCGGGCCGCCCGGTACGCCGCGATCCTGGCCGCGGTGGAGCGCCGCCACGCCGACGGCGACGCGCCTGCGCGTGCGGGCGTGCCGCCGACGGTGCTCGTCGACGACCCCGGCGTGCAGGCGGTCTACGCCCGGGCGCTCGTCGGCGCGCCGGCGATCGCGCCGACCCTGGCCGCCCTGTGCGCGGCGGCGGCTTGAGGTCGCCCGGGAAAGCGCCGACCATCGGGGCGATGCTGCGGCGACGGACCCAGGCGGCGGTGCTCGCGCTCGCCGTGGCGGCTGGCTGCGGCGCCGCCATCCCGCGCCAGGTCGACGGCGCGGTGGCCGAGCACGGCGTACCGGGGGCGCTGGCCGACGCCCGGCGCGCGGTGGTGGAGTCGCCGCGCGACGTCGACGCTCGTCGCCGGCTGGCCGCGCTCGAGGACCGCGCCGGCAACCTGGGCGCGGCGCTGGCCGAGCTGCACGCCGCCGAGCTGCTCGGGGGGCCGCTGGGCTCGCGCCTGACCGCAGCGGAGCGCCGGCGCGCCGGTGAGCTGCGGGCGGCGCGCGCGGCGGTCCGCCTGCGGGTCGGCGATCCGACCGCCCTCGACGATCTGGATCGGGCCGCCGCCGACGGGGTCGCGGTCGACCCGGCCGTGCGTCGCCAAGCGCAGCGGCTGCGCGCGCTCGTCGAGCTGCGCCACGCCGCCATCGAGGTGCGCCGCACCGGCCGGATGCGCCTCGCGGCCAGCGGCGACGACGCCATCGCGCGCGGCGCCGGCGCCAACCCGACCGCGGCCGACCTGTTCGCGCTGGCGCGCTGGGCCTGGGACGGCGGCGCGAAGCGCGCGGCGTGGGAGGCCATCGACGACTGGGCCGCCGCCGCGAGCGCGCCCAGCGACGACGAGGTCCGCACCTGGGCCGCCATCGCGCGCTGGTGGCATCCGCCGGGCTGGGCGCCTGGCACCGACGCGCTCGGCGCACGGGCGCGGGCGCTGGGAGCGTGCGGTGGCGTCGGCGGCTGCGAGCCTGCGACGGCCCAGATGGCGGCGGCCGGCGCCGCGGTCGCGGCGGCATTGCGCGCGCTGGTGCTCGGCGGCGCGCCGGGGTGGAGCGTGGCCATGCCCGCGCTGCCCGGCGAGCTCGACGACGCGCCGGCCTGGGCCCGGCCGACCCTGGCGCGGCGGGCCGCCGACGCCAGGGCGCCGGCGCTGCTGACGAACGCGCTCGCGGGCGACGTCGCCGACAGCGACGACGCGCGCCTGGTGCTGGCCGCGGAGGCGTCGCTGGCGGGTGTGTCGACGGCGCACGTCGACGCACTCCTGGCGCCGGTGGTGGGTCCTGCCGCCGACGCGCTGCGCACGCGCCTCGCCCGGGGAGCGATCGACGTGACGCCGCCGGCGGTGGCCTTGGTCGTCGCGACCTACGCGTCGGCGCAGGCCGCGCGCCCCGAGCTGGCCTCGGCGCTCGCGCTGCTCGCGGCCGACGTCGTCGCCGCGCCGGCGCGGGTCGACCGCCGCGTGCGCGAGCTCTTCGCCGCCGACGTCGACGAGACCTCGGTCGCCGTCGCCTGCGGTGCGCTGTTCGATCTGCTGGGCGATCCAGGCCGCGCGCGGGCGTCGTGGCAGCGCGCCGTCGGCGCCAGCGCCACCGCGTCCGCCAAGCTCGGCCTGGCAGCGGCGGCGGCGCGGGGCGGCGACGCCCCGGCGGCCATGGTCGCGGCCATCGAGGGCGCCGCCGGAATCGGGGATCCGGCGCCGGCGCTCACCGCCGTGGCCGCGGCCCTGGTCGAGGCCGGCGCCGAGGAGGAGGCGCTGACGCTCCTGCACGATGCCATCGATCTGGCCGGTCCCGACGAGGTCGCGGCGTCCGTCGTGCTGGCGGTCGCCGCCAGCCGTGCGCTCGGCCGCGACGCCCAGGCCGACGCGCTCGCGCACGAGTGGCGCGCGTGGCTGCCGGCGCCCGCGGTCGTCGGCGATCCCACCGACGCGCGCGCCGCGCTCGCGACCGGCGACGCCGCCGCCCTCGCGGTCGCCAGCTACTGGCACCCGGCCGACCTCGACGGCGTCGCCGCCCGCGCGGCCCTCGTGCGATCGCTGCCGCCGGACGATCCTCGACGGCGGCAGGCCGAAGCCGAGCTGGCCGCGCTCGCGGGCGCGCCAGCTCCGGCGCTGGCGTGGGCCGCAGCCCGCGTCCTGGTGCGGCGATGAGCGACGCGCTGTCGGCGGCCGAGCTGGCCGAGCTGGTGCGCATCGCGCGGGCGGCGCTGCGCGAGTTCGCGCGCACGCGCGGCTCGCTGCCCGGGCGTCCGCACAAGCCGTCGTTGCTCGCGCGCGGCGCCGTCGCCATCCGCCTGCGCGATGCCGCCGGCATCGTCGTCGGCGCCGCCGGGCACCGCGACGGCTCGCGCCCGCGCTACCTCGCGGCCCAGGCCGCCGCCATCGCCGCGTGGCAGGCCGCCGGCGAGCCGGCGCCGGAGGCCCTCACCGTCGAGCTCGACGACGCCTAGCGCGTCGGCGGCGGCCGCCGGCCGTCGCGGCGGTAGGCGAGGTAGTCGTCGACGATGGTCTGGTGATCGAACACCAGCGGGCCCGGCAGATCCGCGGGGGCGCACACCAGGGCGCGGGCGGCGTCGTCGGCGCCCACCGGCTCGCCCGCGGCCCGCACGATGAACACCGTCGAGGTGGTGTGCTGGCGCGGATCCCGCGCCGGATCGGAGTACGCGTGGAACAGCTCCACCACCTCGACCTCGAGGCCGGTCTCCTCCCGCGCCTCGCGCGCGGCGGCGTCGGCGAGGCGCTCGCCGTAGTCGACGAAGCCACCGGGCAGCGCCCAGCCGACCGGCGCGTGCTTGCGCTCGATGAACACCAGGGTGCCGGGCCGGCCGTCGAGCTCGACGAGCACGTCGACGGTCGGGACCGGGTTGCGATACGGGCCGTCGCTCAGTGCGCACCGAGGCTACTTCGCGAGCTCGACCTCGATCCACTCGAGCAGCGCCGCCTTCATGCGGGCGCCGTCCTCGGGCCGGCTCGACCACAGGTCGCGCTTCGGTCGGGTCCGCCGCGAGATCGTAGAGCTCGAAGCGGCGGTCGCTGATCCGGTAGAAGAGCTTCCAGGCGCCGTCGGCGGAGATCATCGCCTTGCCCTCGTGGTCCCAGGCCGGCGCCCGGATGAGCTCGGCGAAGGCCGGCGCCGGGGTCAGCGGCTCGCCGCGCAGGGCCGGCGCCAGGCTGTGGCCGACCCAGCTCTCGGGCCGCGGCAGGCCGAGCACGTCGAGGATGGTCGGCGCCAGGTCGAGGACGCGGACCACGGTGTCGACCTTGGTCGCGGCCACGCCCGGCACCCGCAGCAGCATCGGCACCCGCAAGAGCTCCTCGTAGAGGGTCTGGCCGTGGAAGTACATCTTCGCGCCGGCGAAGCTCTTGTCGCCGAACGCCTCGCCGTGGTCGGACACGATCGCCACCACGGTGTTGTTCGAGAGCCCGGTTCGGTCGAGGGCGTCGAAGAGCTGGCCGAGCCAGCCGTCGAGGAACAGGATCTCCTGGTCGTACTTCTCCTCGAGGCCGGGCCGGTTCGAGTAGGTGAGGCCCTCGTGCTGCACGTAGGTCGAGTGCGGCTCCGAGAGGTGCACGAACATGCCGAAGCGCTGCTTGCTCGCCGCCAGCGCCTCGAGGCGGCCGATCGCGCGCGGGATGATGCGCGGCGCCGAGGTGTCGCCGTTGGAGCCGGCCACGTCGACCACGCCGCCGTTGTCCCAGGCGGCGAAGCCCTGGCGGATGTTGGAGTGCTTGGCCTTCTTGAAGTTCGCGCACGGGCCGGGCTCGCGCTGCTCGTCGCAGAAGTAGAAGTGGCTGGTCTCGGCCTCGGTACGCAGGCCGGCGTCGGCGAGCACCTCGAAGAGGAGGACGTTCTCCTCCTTCACGGTCGGGTAGTCGCGGTTGAGGGTCGGATCCATCGCGATCTGCGACGGGTAGCGCGAGGCCATCATCGACGGCAGCGACCGCGGCGTGTTGGGCGCCTGGGCGTAGGCGCGGGTGAAGTAGGCGGCCTGGCCAGCGAACCGGTCGAGGTTGGGCGTGAGGCTGACGTCGTTGCGGCGGTAGCCGGTGACGCCGAGGCGATCCGCGCGCAGGGTGTCGATCATCACGAACAGCACGTTGGCGTCCGGCGCGAGCGCGGCCGCCGGCGCGGCGCCGGCGTCGGGCGTCGCGGCGACGTCGACGGTCGGCAGCGGACGATCGCCGCCCTCGCAGTTGTCGTCGATGCCGTTGCCGGGGATCTCCTTGGCCGAGCGGTTGACCGCCGGGTTGCCGTCGTCGCAGTCGGGGCCGCCGAAGAACGCCGACTCGCCGTCGCCGTCGGCGTCGAAGACCTTGCGCAGCATGGGGATGGCGCGCGCGCCGATGAGCGACTCGTCGGTGACCGCCGCGGCCACCGCCGGGCTCGGCGCGCCGCGCAGCACCGCGAGCGGCAGCGCCGCACCGAGGAGCGCCGCGACGATGACCACCGCGCGGCGGCCGGGCAGCCGCGCCAGCGCGCCGGCGAGGGGGCCGGTCGCCAGCGCCGCGAGCACCACGACCAGCACCGGCAGGGCCGCCAGCGATCCGCGCGAGCCGATGCTCAGCGCCCGCCAGTCGAGCTTGGTGAACAGCACCAGCGCGGCGAGGCCGACCCCGCCGGCCGCGCCGAGGCCGAGCAGCAGCGCCGTGCGCGACAGCCCACCGATGGCGGGCACCACCCCGGCGACGCGGCGGCCAGCGGCGCCACCGCGAAGGCGAAGAGCGCCAGCACCGGCACCGCGAAGGCGACGGTGAGGCCGAGAGCGCGGCCGCCGGCGGCGGGGGTAACGGCGCCGAGCACGATCTTCGGCGCGATCTTGAAGACGACGACGATCAGGACGCCGGCCACCGCGACCGCCGCCAGCAGCGCGCCGGCGACGCCGACGTCGAGGGCGCGATCGGCGCGCAGCGCGCGCAGGCCGCGGCGGAGCGGCCGATCGCCCCAGGTGGCGATCGCGGCGCCCAGCCAGACGCCGAGGCCGAGGCCGACGCCGACGCCGAGCGGCAGCCACAGCGCCGCCAGCGCCGGCGCGAAGCCGAACCCGCCGGCGTGGCGCGAGGTGAGCACCACGTCGACGAGGGTCATCAGCGCGCCGCCGGCGACGCCGGCGCCCACGCCCGTCGCGAGCCCGCGTTGATACGGGGTGGTGGCCGCCGCCGACGGCGACGTCACCGCGTGGCGTCCGAGCTGGCGGACCAGGCCGACCAGCGCGGCGGCCCCGAGGGCGCCGAGGCCGAGCAGGCGCGCGTCGCCGCCGGCGATGACCACGTCGACGACGCCGGCGGCGCCGACCACGACGGCGACGAGCATCGACGCCGGCAGCCCCGCCACCGACGGCACCAGGGCGCCCAGCGGTCGCACCAGCCGGTAGCCGATGATGCCGAGCAGCGCGACCAGCGCCACCGTCGCCACCGCGATGACGCCGAGCAGCGCGCTCCCGGCCTCGACCCGCGAGGCGTGCGCCACCATCGGGCCCGCGAGGCGCCCGACGACGAAGGCGACCAGCGCGAGGCCGAGGCCGGCGGCGAGCAGCGCCCCGGCGACCGCTCGATCGAGCGCGCGATCGGCGCGCAGCCGGCCGAGGGCGGACGTGGGCGGGGGGCGGCGGGTGGCGTCGTCGACCATCGCCGACGTGGGTAGCACGCGCGCCGCGCGCGCCGCGACGTTGCGCCTACGCGGTGCGGCTCGTCGAGATCTCGCCGAGCGGGCGCTCTCCCGCGAGCACGCGCTCGGTGGTCGCGATGATCTCGTCGCGCGGCGCGACGCCCTCCCACGGCACCAGCGCGCGGCAGGCGAGGGCGGCGGCGGTGTTGGCGATCGCGAGGCACTCCGCTAGCGGCAGGCGGCTCAGCAAGGCGGCGGTGAGCGCGCCCTGCAGCACCGCGCCGGTGCCGTGCTCGCACAGGGCCTCGACGACCACGCCCGGGCGGCGCACGGTGACCTCGCCGGCGCGGGCCAGCGCGCCGGCCGCGCCGAGGGTGAGCACCACCGCGCGCGGGCCGAGCTCGGCGAGCTGGCGCGCGGCGTCATCGAGCTCGCCGCGCGGCGCCAGCTCGGCGACGACGCGCTCGGACGCGACCAGCACGTCGCACTCGCCGATGAGCTCGACGAGCTGGGCCGCGTGCTCGGGCGCCGACACCGGCCGCAGCACGACCGTGACCCCGGCGGCGCGGGCGGCGCGCGCGGCCGCCAGCGCGAGATCCGGCGCGGTGCCGTCGAGCAGCAGCGCGGCCGCGCCGGTCAGCGCCGCGGTGACCGCGTCGGCGGCGGCGCCGCCTGGATCCCCGGCGGTGCGAACCCGGCGCTGGCCGTCGGCGGCCAGCCAGACGATCTCGACGGCGCTGCGCCCCACCGAGCGCACCGCCTGGGTATCGACGCGGGCGGCGTCGAGCGCGGCGGCCACCGAGGTGCCGAAGGCGTCGGCGCCGACCGAGCCCACGGCGACCGCGTCGCAGCCGAGCGCGCGCGCCGCGCGCAGGGCGGTGGCGACGCCGGCGTCGGGGGTCATCGCCATGGTCGCGAGCTCACGTCGGCCGTCGTCGTCCGGGAGGTGAGGCAAGAGCCCCGTGAGCAGGGCTCCGAAGCGGCCGAGGCCGACCACGCGGGGGCGTTCCACGACGCCACGGTACCAGGGCCGGCGCCCGCGGTGGCCATGAGCGAGCGTCGGCCCGCCGATGGTGCTGGAGCCTCAGGCCGCGGCGCGCTACGCCCGGGAGGTCATGGCCGAGCAACCCCGCGGACGGGCCCCGAGTCACACCCGGGCAACCTCCGAGGCCGCCGTGACCGATGCACCGACCGCCCTTGCCGATGCCTGCGAGCCCCGCCTGGTGGTGACCCACCCGCGCCGAGCCGGGTCCGATCCCGCCATGCTCGTCGACGACCGCGCCCTGGTCGAGGCGGTGCGCCTCGGCGAGGCGCGGGCGATGGAGGCGCTCTACCACCGCTACCGGCGCCGGGTGTACGGCCTGGTCCATCGCATCGTCGGCGGCAGCGATGCCGACGAGGTCAGCCAGGACGCCTTCGTGCGGATCTACCGCGGACTCGGCGGCTTCCGCGGCGACGCCCAGCTCTCGACGTGGATCTACCGGCTCGCGGTCAACGCCGCGCTCACGCACCTCGCGCGGCGCGGCCGCCGGCGCGAGGTCGGCGACGAGGCGCTGGCCGAGGTCGCGGCCGAGGCCCCAGTCGGGCGCGATCCGGCGCTGGCGGCGCGGCTGGAGGCAGCCCTCGCCGAGCTCCCCGCGGGGTACCGGGCCATCCTGGTGTTGCACGACGTCGAGGGGCTCTCCCACGAGGAGTGCGCGGAGATCCTCGGGTGCCGGGTCGGGACCTGCAAGTCGCAGCTCCACAAGGCGCGGGCCCGCATGCGCGAGCTGCTCGCCGAGACCAGGAGCCCGACGTGATCGGCTGCCGCGAGGTCGAGGCGCGGCTGACCGCGTACGTGGACGCCGAGCTCGACGCGGCGACCGCGTCGGCGGTGCGCGGCCACCTGCGCACCTGCGCCGCGTGTCAGCGGCAGGCCGAGGACGAGGCCGAGCTCCGCGACGGCCTCGCGCGCCTGCCCTCGGCGGAACCACCGGCGGCGCTGTGGACGCAGATCCAGGCGGGGCTGGCCCGGGCCGAGGTCGCCGACGCTCGTCGAGGATGGGCGTCACGCTGGTGGGCGCGGCTGGCGCCCTGGCGGCCGACCCTGGCGTGGTCGACGGCGGTCGTCGGCGCGGCGGTGCTCGCGCTGGTGGTGCGCAGCCGGGTGGCCGAGCCCGAGGCGCCGGCGCCGGTCGCGGCGGTGCGGGCCCCGGTGGCGATGGCGGCGGTGCCGGCCGGGCCGCTCGACGTCAGCGACGAGCTCGACGGCCTCGACCGGCCCGGCGGCCCCCGCGACCAGCGCTACGCCGCCACCGTCGACGAGCTGCTGGCCATGGCCGCGGTCGAGCGCGAGGCATGGGGCCCGGCCGCCGGGGTGTTCGACGCCGAGGTCTCGGCTCGTCGCGCCGCCATCGCCGCCGCCGACGGCGCGCGCCCGCGCGAGGCGGCGTGGCGCGGGCTGGTCGGCTACGTCCGCGCGGCCTCATCGACGGCCCCGGCCAGGAGGCGCGGTGATCCGCGGCGCGACGGCGCTGGCCGCGGTGGCGGTGGTCGCGGCGGCGAGCCGGGTGGCGAGCGCTGGGCCCAGCGCGCCGTCGTCGAGCGCGCCGGCCGAGGCCGCCGCGCCGCTGGTCGAGCGCTCGACGGTGGAGGTCGGCCCGGCCGGCGCGCCGATCTCGCTGGTCTCGATCGACAACCCCATCGGCGACGTCCGCGTCGAGGGCCACGACGGCGTGGGCCTCAAGGTGGTCGCGATCAAGCGCGCGCCCGACGCGCTCACCCTCGGCCGGCTGCGGGTGTCGCTGGTGCCCGATCCGTCGGGAGCCATGCGCATCGTCACCGCGGTCGATCGCCGACCGGAGGCGCCGCTGGTGACCCGCGATCGGGTGCGCATCGATCTCGTGGTGTACGCGCCGCGGGAGGCGCGGGTCGACGCCCGCACCGTCGACGGGCAGCTCGAGCTGGTCGACATGGACGCCGGCGGCGAGCTCGACGCCGGCACCGGCGGCATCACGGTGCGCAACGTGAGCGGGCCGATCGTGGCGCGTGTGATCGACGCGCCGGTGTCGATCAGCACGGTGTTCGGCGCGGTCGACGCCACCGCGCTCACCGGCGACCTCGACTTCACCGCGGTGCGCGGCGATCGGCTGTCGGCGTCGGTCCACCGCGGGCGCATCGACGCGCGCGACGTGCGCAGCCGCGAGATCGATCTGGTTGCCACCATCGGCGACGTCCGCGTGGTCGGCGACGCGGTGCCCGGCGGCACCATCCGGGTGGCCACGGTGACCGGCTCGATCGCGATGCAGCTCCGCGGCGCGGTCCGGGTGCGGGCGCGGGCGCCGCGGGTGGAGCTGCCGTCGTCGCGGGCGGAGGACGGCTGGGAGGTGGCTCGGGTCGGCGACGGCGATCACGCGGCGACGGTGGAGCTGTCGGCGCGCGAGGGCGCGATCCTGTTCATGCTCGGCAGCGCGTACTGAGCGCCGCGCGCGGGAGCCGCGTTCAGTTGGCGTCGGTCCCGGGCGGCGGCTCTTCGCCGTCGTCGCCATCGTCGTCGCCGCCTTGCTCGCGGCGCAGCGCGGCCGCCACCCCGACGAGCACCTCGTGCAGGTGCTCGAGGGTGTCGAGGCGTCCACATAGCGAGTAGTACTCCTGCGCGGTGACCTGGCCCATGCGCGCCAGGGCCTCGTCGAGGTGCGGGCGCATGCGCGGCGGCGCGTCGATGGTGGTGTCGAGGTCCTCGAGGTCGGCGCCGAGGATGGCGGCGGCGGCGAGCCCCGCCGGCGCGAAGTGGATGCCGGTCGGCAGGATCATGCGCCACTCCCGCGGCACGCCGGAGGACAGGTCCCAGCGGCCGCCGAACGCGCGTCGCACCACCTCGCCGAAGTAGGCGCCGGCGGTGGTCGCGATGAGCTCGACCGTGCGCGGCTGATCCTGCGGGACCTCGCGCAGGTAGTGATCGAGCAAGGGCAGGGTGTCGGAGTCGTACTCGAGCGCCACGCCCACCGCGCGCCGCACAAACTCGACGGTCTGCGCCGCGAGCTCGGCGACCTGGGCGGGGGCTTCGGCGTCGCTCACGCCGGCACTCTGGCGCGGCCGCGGTGGCGGGGTCAAGGCGCGTGACGTCGGCGACGAGCAAGGCGCGAACGACGCTTGAGGGGTGTGGCCCCGCGGGGGTATTCCTAGCGAATGACGAGGGGCGGCACATACCAGGGGCGCGCAGGCCAGACCCGCACCCGCACGATCCACGTGGCGACGCCCGGCGGCGAGCTGGTGGCCGCCACCGTCCACGAGTCGATCGACGCCCAGCGTGATCCCGAGCTGGCGGCGCGCCTGCGTGGCACCGGCGCGCCGCTGGTGGCGACGACCGCCGATGGTCAGGCGCTGCCGATCACCGTCGCGGTCGCGTACCACGATCCGCGCGTGCCGGTGCTCGCGCTGGTGATGCCGGAGCACGATCGTCATCGCGAGCTCGAGGCGCGCATCGAGCTGCTCGGTCGGCTCGCCGCCGACGACGCCAGCGTGCCCGTCTACGCCAAGGAGTTCGCGGTGGTGTACGGCGCCGCCGGGCTGCGCGCGCTGCTCGGCGCCGAGGCGCCCGCGGCCGAGGCGCCGCGCCGTCAGCGCAACACGCTGGCGCGGGTCCGTCCCATCACGGTGCAGCGGCCGGTGGCGGAGACGCCGCCGGCGCGGCCGGTGAACCCCGACGAGCAGCCGCCGGCGATCGACGCCTCCGAGGTCGACTCGCTGATGGACGGTCTGGTGTTCGGCAGCGACGACGCCGAGGCCGAGGTCACCGCCGGCGCCCAGGGGGCGAGCGCCGCCGTTGAGGTGGTCGCGGAGGACGTGGACGCGGCCGCCGAGGCGTCGACCGCGGAGCCCGTCGCAGCGCCGGCCGAGCCGTCGACGGAGTCGACCGCCATCGACGTGGCCGCCGCACGATCCCGAGGCACCGTCGCCGGCCGACACCGCCGCCGGCGACGCCGCGACGACGGACGCGCCGGCCGAGGCCGAGGCGGGCGCCGCCGGAGGAGACGGCGACGACGGCCAGCCGCCGCTGGCCGCGCCCACGCTCGAGGCCGATGGCGCCGAGGCCGCCGCCGAGGAGTCTGCGGTGCGGGAGGCGCCTGCGCCCGACGCGCCCGCGCCCGCCGCGCCCGCGGTCGAGGACGCCGGGCCTGCCGAGGCCGCACCTGCCGAGGCCGCGCCTGCCGAGGCCGCGCCTGCCGAGGTCGCGCCTGCCGAGGCCGCTGACGACGAGGTCGTCGACGCCGCCGACATCGCCAGCGAGGACGCCGACGAGGCGGCCGCCGCGGCTCCCGAGGCGGCTGCGTCCGCCGAGCCGCACGCGGAGGCCAACGACGGCGAGACCAGCCCGTTCGAGGTGCTCGACGAGGCCGACGTGATGTCGGAGGAGCTGCCGCCGCCGGCGACCGCGCCGGCGCAGCGCGCGATCACCGCGGTGCCGCGGGTGCCCACCGCGGAGCTGGCAGAGCCGGCGCCGCTGCTGCGCCGGGCGCGGGTCTCGTCGCAACCGCCGCCGGTGTTCGAGCGTCTGCGCGAGCTGGCGGACGCCGAGATGCCCGCCGACGCCGATCCAGTGACCTCGGAGTTCTTCGACGCGATCGAGGTCGGGCCGCTGCCGCCGCTCGGCGAGGACCCCTGGCTGGTCTCGTTCCTCGATCGCCGCGCCGGCTCGGCGGTGGCGCTCCTGGGCTCCGAGGTGCGGGTCGCGGTGCGCGCGAGCGCGGCGCGGGCCGAGCGCCTCAAGCGCGGCCCCATCGACGTGCACGCCGCGCTGCACCGGCTGCCGACCGCGCCGGTCATCACGCTCACCTTCGGCACGCCGGCCTCGATCCGCAGCGCCGACGTCGGGGCCTGCGCGATCGCCACCGTCGACGTCACCGCCGAGGCCGATCGCGCCGCGATGGTCGCGCTCGGGCGCGAGTTCGCGATCACCGTCGACGTGTTCTTCGACGACGGCGATCGCCGCCGGGGCCGCATCCTCGGCCGGCTGGCGGAGAACGCCGGGTTCCTCCTGCGTGCCGCCGACGATCACCGGCGCACCATCGCCGCGCGCGGCGAGGAGGCGTCGTTCGCGCTGGCCCAGGCCACGGTGCTGTCGCCCAGCCACGATCTATTCGGCGCCGGCCACCCCGATCGCGACGAGTTCCACGAGCAGTCCTTCGGTCGGCTCGACACCGCGTCGACGGTGCTGCGCGCCCTGGGCGTCGCCGGCCGCTTCACGCAGCCCGACCACGAGGACTACCTGGTGTGCATCCGCGGCTATCCGCTGTCGCGCTGGCGCGACGTACGTCGCGGCCTCCTGGCGCGCGCGGTGGAGTGGGGGCTGTGGATGGGGCCGGACCTCGCGCAGGTCGCCGTGTCCGAGGGCTTCGCCCGCTCGCGGCGCGACCTCCTGGCGCGCCTCACCAGCGGCTTCGAGCTCCTGCGCTCGATGCCGCAGTTCTTCGATCTCGACGACGCCGTCGCCACCGCCAACGCCCGCGTGCTCGCCACCGAGACCGAGGCGGTCGGCGGCGCGGTCAGCGCCATCCGGCCCATCGTCGACGCCGCCGAGGCCGATCTGGCGGCCCGCAGCGCGCCCGGCCTGGTGGTGCCACCGATGGAGCCAGGGCCCGGCGAGCGGCGCCCGCTCGAGGAGCTGCTGGCCGCGCTCAAGGAGCGGCCGACCCGGCTCGATGCCGCCATCGAGCTGTGCGAGCGCGGCGAGCCGAGCACCATCGAGCCGGTGATGGCGGCGGTGGCCAAGATGAGCCGCTCCGAGGCGGTGCGCGTGCTCGGCATGATGGTGCGCTACGGCACCGCGGCCGCGCCGGCGCTCACCACCGGCCTCGGCAGCTCGAAGGCGTTCATCCGTCACGGCAGCGCCCTGGCCCTGGCGATGCTGCGCACCGAGGCCGGCGCCGAGGCGGTCATCGAGCTGCTGCTGCGCGAGCCGACCGAGATCTGGCGCGAGATCGCCCGGGCGGTCGGGCAGATCGGCCCGCCGGCGCTGATGGCGCTGGCGACCCAGCTCGGCCGCCTCGGCGAGGGCGCCAGCGAGGGCGCCCGCGAGCGCGTGGCCTGGGCCATGGCCCACGTGGCGGTCCGCGGCGGACGCTCGGCGGTCGAGGCGCTGGCGGCCGGCACCAGCATCGTGGCGCCGGTGGCGAGCCAGGCGGTCGGCCTCATCGCCCCGGCCTCGCGCGACGAGGTGCGGGTCCGGGCGTCGAACAGCGGCACCCAGCCGGGCCGCGAGGTCACGGTCAACCGGGCGTTCTCGCGACGCTTCTTCGAGGCCCTCGAGAAGGGGTTGCCGGCGCTGGGCAAGGCCGAGCTGTCGGCGATGGAGGCCGCCGAGCCGATGGAGCTGCTCGACGAGGCCGACCTCATCGAGGACGACGACGCGCCGGAGGCCCTCGATGAGCGCGACCTGTTGCCCGGGTAGTCGCCGCGCCCGCGCAGAACCCGGGCCGGGGCCGTCGCGCCGGGACCTGCGTCGGGTATAGTGCCGCGTCCTCCATGCGCATCGGAATCTTCTCGGACGTCCACGCCAACATCGAGGCGCTGACCGCGGTGTTCGCGGCGTTCGAGAGCGAGCGCATCGATAAGTACGTGTGTATCGGCGACGTCGTCGGCTACGGCGCGTCGCCCAACGAGTGCTGCGACCTCATCCGCCAGAAGGCGGCGTTCACCATCCTCGGCAACCATGACGCCGCGGTGGCCGGGCGCATGGACTACTCGTATTACTACCCCGCCGCGCGCGACGCCCTCGACCTGCACTCGCGGCAGATTTCGGCGGAGAACCTCGCCTGGCTCAAGGGCTTGCCGTACGAGGTCCGCGACGGCGAGCTGTACTTTTGCCACGGCTCGCCGGTGAACCTCGAGGAGTTCGAGTACATCTTCTCCGTCGACCAGGCGGCGCGCTGCCTCGACATGTGGGACCAGCTGGGGACGGTCACGTTCATCGGCCACTCGCATCTGTGCAAGTCGTTCGCGCTGAGCCGCGACGACGTCTACGAGGTGGTCGCGACCAAGTTCGCGATCCGACCCGATCACCGCTACATCATCAGCGTGGGCTCGGTGGGCCAGCCGCGCGACTACGACCCGCGCGCGAGCTACACCGTCTACGACACCGACGAGAAGGTGTTCGAGTTCAAGCGCGTCGCGTACGACATCGACGCGGCGGCGAGCAAGATCTTCGCGGCCGACCTCGAGCGCAACTTCGGCAACCGGCTGTTCCTCGGCGTGTGAATCGCGCGAGGCGCGGCGGCGGCTCGACGACGAGACCCTGCGGCCCGCGGCTCAGGCCGGGGTGACGCCGACGGCGGCGTCGGCGTGGGCGACGACCTGCTCGTCCATGGTGCCGGCGATCATGTGCTTCCACATGCGGAGGTCGCCCATGAGCGACCAGACCACGAACTTGGGGCCGCCCCAGGTCGCCGGCTTGTTCTTCTCGAAGGCGAGGTGGCCGATCCAGGCCATGCCGTAGCCGGCGACCGGCGCGGCGAGCAGCGCCCAGGGCATCACCGGGCTGGCGGCGACGCAGGCCATGGCCACGCTGGTGCCGATGAAGTGCAGGCGGCGCGAGGTCGCGTTCTGGTGCTGCGACACGTAGGGCCAGAACTCTTCGAAGGACGTCGGGGCCGGCATGCCCATAGAAGTACCTTCACTCTGGCGCGGCTCCAACCCGAAACCGAGGGCAGGCGAGCCGACAGCCGATAGTTTGCGACGAAACGACGACGGCGCCGCAGAGGCGGCGCCGGGCGTGTGGCGGAGCTGGACCGCTTACATCGGCGGAGGAAGGATGGTGATCGGCACGTACTGACCGTTGAGGTCGCCGGGGTCGCCGTTGAACTCGTGGCCGCCCCAGATGCCGTCACCGACGCTCAGGTTCGGGATGTAGAACTGGCCCGGGGGATGGCCGCCGCTGGCGATGTTCTCGTGCGGGACGGCGTTGGCGCCATGGATGATGTGGTTCGCCGTCCCGGTGTTGAGGATGCGCAGCTGCACGCCGAGGGTGACCGTCAACGTCGGGAACGGCTGGACCTGATCGTCGACCGTGATCTGGTTGAGCACGTGCATCATCACCGGCGGCAGGGTCTCGACGCCCAGCGATGAGGTCGCGGTGATGGTCAGCGGCATGCCCGCCGGGGCGGCTGCGGCGGTGCTGGGGATGAGCAGGCGCAGGGTGGTGGTCGAGGTGCCCTCGGCCGCCAGGGTCACCACCGGCGGGTCGAAGGTCGCGACCCAGTCGGTGCCGAGGCCGGTGACCGCCGGGGTCACGTCGCCGGCGAAGCCGCCTTCGGAGGTCAGGGTCACCACGAACCGGTTGGCCGCTGCGGGCATCGGATCGCTTGGGCCGGTTGGGTCGACCGCGCCGCTGGTCCACAGCTCGCTGGTCGCCACGCTGGGCGTCACGCTGGCGGCCACCCGTGGCTCGTTCGAGGCGTCAGCACCGCCACCGCCACCACCATCGCCACCACCGCCGGCGGCGTCGGGCGTGGCCGGGGTCTCGCCCTGGTCACCGACGACACAGCCCGTCGAGACGGCCAGGAGAGTTCCGACGAAGATCCAGCTCGGGTTGACTGCGCGCATCGTGCCTCTGCTCCTCTGCGATGTTCGTGCCGCCTACAACTGTGCAGAACCCTGCCGCGCGAGGCAAGCAAAGTGGGGCTCGAGTCTCCACGCCTGGGTCCGACAAACCCCGGCGAGATCGCATGGTTGTCCCACATGTGGTGCACGTGCACCCACACTCGGCCGCCCCGCGGCGACGCACCCGCGGCAGGCGAGCTGGTGAACCCGGCCCGGGCACGCGACGCCGGCCGCGGCAGGTGGACCCACGCGAGGCGGTTCAGCGCTTCACGAGCCGGCGCGCGCGCGCGGCGAGGCTGCCGAGATCCTGCATCACGCTGGCGCGGTAGCCGCCGCTGCCCTTGCCGCCGCCGCCCATCGCGCGCCCGAAGAAGAACAAGAGCGCGCACCAGCCGAGCAACAGCGCCCAGACGGTGATCGTCAAGCCGGGGATGGGCACCAGGCCCGCCGCGACGATCGCCACGGCGGAGACCACGCCGGCGACGAGGCCGGCGCGCAGCCCGAGGAACCACGCGGTGTAGCCGCCGATGATGATCGCGGGGATCATGGGTACCGACAACGGTAGCACGCGCCGACGCCCGCGCACGGCGGCGCCTCGCCGGCGCCCGCGCGCTACTCCAGGCGCTCGCGGCAGGGGAAGTCGCAGGCCTTGCGGTGCGGGCAGTCGAACCGGCAGCCGGCAGCGAGCGCGAAGCCCGCCAGCAGCTCCTCGGGCACCGCGTCGCCGGCGAGGCGTCGCGCCGCCCGCGCCGCCGCCAGCAGCGCGTCGGCGTCGGGCGCGTACGGCGTCGCGATCGCGCCGAGCCGATACAGCGTGTCGCGCACCACCCGGTACGGCGTGGTGGTGAGGTCGGCGAGGCCGTCGCCGCGCAAGACGCCCAGGCGCGCGAGCTGATCGACGATCCACAGGAGCTCGATGCGAAACAGCCCGCGGCCGAGCGCGCGCTCGAGCACCGCGAACCGCGCCGCCGCGCCGGGCTCGCGCTCCAGCGACGCCGCCAGCTCCGGCGCCTCGGCGCAGCGCCGCGCCGCCAGCGACGCCAGCATCAGCGCGCGGGCGTCGACCTGCGCCGGCAGGGTCTCGGGCACGGTGCCGTGGTAGAGGTCGGCGAGCACGCCGGCGTCGTCGAGGGCGCGGAACGCCGCGATCACGCTGTCGCGGCTGGCCTCGAGGCGAAACACCAGCGCCGCCGCCACCGCGACCCGGTACAAGAGCTCGTCGGCGCCCTCGACCCAGGCCTCGGGATCGAGGCCGAAGTCCTCGGGCGCGAAGCCGCCCGCGGGCGCGCCGGCGTCCTTCCACCAGGCCTGCAGCCGACGCGCGGTCTCATCGAGGACGTCGCCATCGAACACGCCGGCGCCGCCCTCGGTGGGCATGAACGCACTCGGCGGCACCGCGCGATCGCGGCCCAGCGGCGGCGGCAGGGCGGCGCTCGCCAGGTGGCGCAGCGCGATGGGCAGCCCCGGGCCGGCCGGCGCCGCCGCGGCCACCGGGATGCTGGTCTCGACCGCCGTCGACGGCGTGCCGGCCACCGCGGTGGGCACCGCGTCGTCGTCGTCGCCCTCGACCGGCGCGACCGTGGCCGGCGCGGCGGCGTCCTCGGCGAGGTACTCGTCGACCTCGAAGCCCTCGGCGTGGGCGGCGAGCAGGTCGCGGCGCGGCCCGGGCGCCACCGCGATGCCGACCTGGCGCAGGATGCCCAGCGCCAGCGCGAGCTGTAGCCAGGTCTCGAGCCCCGGCCGCGACGGCTGGGTGCCGCGGTACGCCGCCGACCCGAGCAGCTTGCCCAGCTCGTCCTTGCCGTGCGGGCGCTCGTCGATGGCGGCCAGGATCGCCGCGGCCATCGGCGGGTTGCACGCCCACAGCCGCTCGATGATGGTCGCGGCCACGGCGTCGTCGTCGCCGGCGTCGGCCACCGCGCGCATGAACGTCGACGGCACCACCGTGCCGCTGGCCGGCACATCGAAGAAGGTGGCGCCCACCGTCGGGCGCTCGGCGTCCCACAGGCGTGCGGCCTTGAGGCGAGCGCGGAACCCGCGGGCCGGCTCGCCGGCGGCGGGGGTCTCGCGGCAGACCCGGACGATGGCGGCGATGGCGGCGCGGCCGTCGGTGCCGAAGGGCGGAAACTCGGTGACCTGGGGCATCGGCAGCGGCAGTGTAGCGGCGGCGACCGCCGGCGGGCTACCGCCGCGCCCACACCACGTGGTGGTAGTCGCGGGCGTGGCGCCAGTCGCCGCCCCACTCCCAGTCGAGCTCGCGCAGCGCCGCCACCACCGGCCCCGGGCGCACGATCATCCCGGGGCGCACGTCGGTGCGATCGAGGTACGCGGTCCCGGCCGCCGGCACGACCCGCTCGCCGACGACCCACGGGTTCTCGACCGGGTTGAGGTCGATCGCCAGCCCGCGGCCGTGCATCGACAGCACCTGGGTGCCGGCGACCAGGCGGTAGTTGAACGCCGAGCCGTTGTCGGCGGCCATCGACGCATCGTCGTCGGCGCCGAAGTCGTCGACCAGCCGCAGCGAGCGGATGGGGAAGCCGAGCTCGAACAGCCGGCGCATCAGCGCCAGCGCCGCCGGCGCCACCACCGCCGCCACCACCAGCTCGCCGCGGCGCACCGCGCCGTCGAAGCCGAGGTGATCGACCTCGAGGTAGCGGAGCTCGTCGAAGCGCGGGCAGGCGGGCTCGTCCTTCCACGAGCAGCCCTCCATCCGGGCGCGCACCGTCGGCGGCACCGGCTGGGCGTGGCCGACGAACCGGCGCCGCGGCGGCGACAGCAGCGCGCTCACGGCGTGGTCGCGCTGCCCTCGGCGGCGGTGTCGTCGTCGCCGACGTCGTCGGCCGGCTTGGCCGGGCGATCGCCGCTGGGGCGGGTGATCGCCGCCGAGCGCCGGCGGGCGGTCATCGCCAGCGCGTGCTGCGGGTTCTCGGTGGCGAAGCGATCGTAGGCGACCCGGGCTCGCTCGAGGTCGCCGCGCTTCTCGTGCAGCACCGCGAGCTGGTAGCGCGTATCGAGGATGCCCTGGCGCTTGACGTCGCCGGCGAGGGCGGCGCGCAGGGCCGACACCGCGGCGCGATCGTCGCCGGTCTTGGCCAGCGCCAACCCGAGGTAGTACTGCGCGATGGCGGCGTCGCCGGGGCCGGGCTCGGCCGCCAGCACCCGGCGCAGGCGCTCGACGGCGCGCGGGTAGTCGCCGCCGCGGTAGGCGTCGATGGCGTCGTCGAGGCTGGCGGTCGCGCGCGTCGGCGTGGCGGTGGCCGGGTCGTGGTCCTGCTCCCCAACGTCGGCGGGGCCCGGCTCGGCCATCGCCCGCAGCGCCGCCTGCTCGGTCGGCGAGAACGTATGTGTGCTGGCGGCGGCCGCCAGCCCGGTGGCCAGCGCGGTGCGCTCGCCGGCGAGCCCGAGCTGGTAGAGCCGGTACGCCTCGCGGTCGGCGGCGGTGCGGGCGGCGAGGGCGGCGCGGGTGGACTCGAGCTCGGCGCCGGCGGCCGGATCGGCGACGCTGCCGGCCCGCGGCGGCTGGGCGGCGAGCTCGGCGACCCGGGCCCGGTACAGCCAGTAGAAGCCGCCGCCAAGCAGCACCGTGAACAGGGCGTACGCCACGAACGAGTTGAGGTTGAGGCCGCGCTCGCGACGCCGCTGGCCGGCGACCATCGCCGCCACCGACTCGGTGAGCTGGGTCAGCGCGAGCTGGTTCGAGCGCAGCAGCGAGGCGTGCTCGTCGGCCCGCCGGCGCAGGGTCGCCAGCTCGTCGGGGGAGGCCGCGGGGCCGGGGTCGTCGGCGAGGTCGGGCGCGGGCGCGGGTGCCGACATGCGGGGTTGCTAGCGAGGATCGGCCCCGGACGCAAGCCATGCGGGCCCCCGGCTTGAGCCCACCGCGTGCACCTGCTACCGTGCGCTGCCCTGCGGTGTCACCGCGGCGGCCCAGGCGATATGACCCTTCTCTACGACTGGCTGAAGCGCGCCGCCCGAGTCCAGGGCAACAACAAGGCGCTGGTCTACCGCGACAACTACCTGTCGTGGCGCGGGCTCCTGCACCGGGTCGACCGCCGGGCCCAGGAATTCAAGAGCATGGGCATCAAGGAGGGGGCCTGGGTCGGGCTGATGCTCGGCAACGTCCCCGACTTCGTGATCCTGGCCCTGGCCCTGTCGAAGCTCGACGCGGCCATCGTGCCCATCGACCCCACCACCGGCGCCCGCGAGCTCGAGCTCATGCTCACGGCGGCGCCGCTGCGAGCCCTGGTCACCCGCCCGCGCGGTAGCGAGGGCAGCATCACCGCGACCGGCGCCACCGTGGCCCCGGTGTCGCCCACCGCGCCGCGCTCGGCACGGCCGACCGGGCCGATGGCCGCGGTCGCCGCCGCCGCGGGCGTGCCGCCCGGCGATGGCGCCGAGGTGCGCCGGCGCCTGCAGGGCACGCTGCTCACGTGCAGCGTCTTCAAGCGCACGCCGCCCGACGTCGGCGCGCCACCGCTGGCGATCCTGTTCACCGCCGACTCCCTGGGCGATCCCAAGGGCGTCATCCGCACCGAGAAGAACTCGGTGGCCGCCGTCGACAACGCCATCGCGGCGCTGTCGCTCGACGACAAGTCGCGCATCCTGGTGTCGGTGCCCCTGTTCCACGCCTACGGCTGGGATCTCGGGTTGCTCCCGACGCTCAAGCTCGGCGCGACGATGTTCCTCGAGGAGGAGGTGTCGGCGCGGCGCATCGGAAAGCTCCTGCGCGAGCACGACATCGACGTGTTGCCCGGCACCCCGTCGATGTACGCTGAGCTGTCGAAGCTGCCGACGGCGAAGGCGCTGCCGGTGGCCAACCCGCGCTTCCTCGCCGCCGGCTCGCGGCTCGACCAGGTGGTGGCCGACGAGTTCCACGCCCAGTACGGCGTGCGGGTCTTGAGCTGCTACCACTCGACCGAGGCGGCGACGGTGGCGCTCGAGACCACCGGCAAGGCGCCGACCACCGTCGGCAGCGTCATCACCGGCATGGAGGTGCGCCTCACCGGCCTCGACGGCAAGCCCCTGGGCGGCAAGGCGCCGGCGGCGAAGGCCTCGGCCAAGGGCGCCAAGGCCGCCGCGGCCAAGCCCGCCGCCGCCAGCAAGGACGTGGGCCTCATCTGGGTCCGCGGCAAGACCCTGTCGCCGCGCTCCATCGGCCCGTACGACGGCGAGGCGTCGCCCGCGCGCGCGTCGGGCATGGTCACCATTGGCAACACCGACAAGCAGGGCTGGCTGCGCACCGGCGACCTCGGCAAGCTCGACAAGCAGGGCCGCCTGCAGCTCACCGGTCGCGAGGACGACGTGGTGAAGGTCGACGGCAAGCGGGTGGCGCTGGGCGAGGTCGAGGGCTGCCTCGAGTCCTTCGCCAAGATCAAGGCGGCGCAGGCGCTCATCGAGACCGACGACCTCGCCGGCGCGGTGGTCATCGCCCGCGTGGTCACCAAGAGCAAGTGCAAGGTCGAGGAGATCATCGACCACTGCGCGCGCAACCTGGCGCCGTACAAGGTGCCGCGGCGGATCGAGTTCTGCGAGTCGATCTAGCGTGGCCCGCGACGCGCAAGTCGGGCGGGCTCGACGCGCGTCGCGGGTGGTGCGTGGAGCGACCGCGGCGCTCTTGGGCGTGAGCCTGTTGGCCGCCGGGTGCGCCGATCAGACGGTGCGCCGCGCCGAGGCCATCCGCGATCGCGCGTGCGCCTGCACCACCGCGGCGTGCGCCGAGGAGGAGGTGGCGGCCTTCGCCACCGTCGATCGCGGCGCGGTGCCGGCCCGTCATCGCGGCCAGCTCGAGCGCATCGCGCGCGACCTGGTGGGCTGCCTCGAGCGCCTCTATCGGGCCGACGCGCCCTAGCCGCAGCGCCTGCTATCCTGGGCCGGCATGCGACTGGTGCTGCTCGCCGCCGGGGTGTGGCCGATCGTCTTCGCCGTCTTGTGGGTGCGGTCGTACCGGCGCGTCCCGACCCGGCCGCTGCCCGAGGTGCCGCCCGCCGCGGTGGTGCGCCGCGGTGGCTGGCGCGCGCCGCGGCGCCGCGCCGACGGTGATCGCCTGGTCCGCGCCGGCGTGACGGCCGCTGGCCAGACCATGCTCGCGGTGATGGTGACCCTGTTCGTCGGCGCGCTCGCGCTGGTCGTCGTCGGCCTGCTGCGCTGAGCGCGAGGCTACGGCGCGGTGCCGTTCGCGGTGGTGGCGCGACAACGGCGCTGCTGCATGGAATGTCGGCGCCCGGTCGAGCGTATCGCCGCTCCATGAAGACGTCGCGCGGATCCCTGGTGCTGCTCTTGGCGGCGTGTAGCTCTCCGTCCACGAACGCGCGGCCGGCGCCGGCGCCAGAGGAGCCGCCCGCCGTGGCCGTCGGCGAAGCTGCCGCGCCACCGCCGGCGACCGTCGACGATGCCGCCGCGCCGCCGCCCCGTGACGCGAGCGGGCCCTTGCTCGACCCGGCGCTGGCGTCGGTGGAGCGACCGCGCTGGGCCGAATACGAGGAGCTCGCGTGGCCGCCCACGCTCGGTGGCCCCTGTCAGCTCTCACCGACGAGCAAGCTCGGTGAGCCGGCCTTCGAGCTGCGCTGCGAGTTTCCCGACGAGGAAGTGCCGGAGGATTCGTGGACCGGCTTCGAGCTGTACGTGCGTGGCGCCGACGGGGTGTTGACCTCGGTGGCATCGTTCAACGCCGACGGCTGGTTCACCGAGGCGACGGCCCAGGTGCCTCGCCAGGAGATCTTCATCGAAGGCGAGTATTCCTATCCCATCGACGGTGCGCCCTCGACCCTCATCTACGTCGACACGAGGACGCCGTCGGGGCGCTACGTCGATCCCAAGGTCGAGGTCGAGGCGACCCGTGCGTTTCCGTCGCTCGCGGCGTACTGCGCGGCGGAGGTGGGCGCCCTGCCGAAGGGCGCCACCTGCAAGGAGGCGAAGGCCTCGCAGCTCAAGGGCAGCAAGCCGCGGATCAAGCACGGCGACCTTGCCGAGGATGTCGTGGCGCTCGTGGCGGTCCGGGTCCCTGGCGTCGCCACGACACGCCTCGATCTCGCGGACCACGTCAGCGACCAAACGGACGACGACGGCGACATCGACGGCTGGCAGGTCGTACGAGACGTGGCCGGCGGCGCCGAGCCGATCGAGGTCATCTCATTTCGTGCTGCGCAGTCGATGAACCGCACCCACGTCGCGCTCGTGACCCGAGATCCGCAGGGACGCGCGCGCAGCGCGCGCTGCGACTGGCGCGATGCCGGCGGCTGTCGCCGGACGCCGAGCGCGCCGTAGGACGAGGCTGCGCGCGCTTTGCTCGCGGCGCGACCCCAGCGCGCGACCGCTCACCACGTGCGGTGGCCCGGGTTGACGAAGACGCCACCCATCTTGTCGACGGGGCGGCCCTGGACGTCGGCGTAGGCGGCCGCGGCGCCTCGCCACATCGGCGCATAGCCCTCGCCGCGCGCGAACGCCAGCACGGCGGCCTCCAGCGGCGCGGCGTTGGAGAACAGGTAGTCGGCGGTCATCAGGAGCGGCACGCGGGTGGAGGCCGGCACGTCGTCCTTCATGTACGCCGCGGTGTGGCAGGCGATGGCGATGGCGCCGCGCGCCGACCTGCCCGGCGCCGGCCAGGCGAAGCCGTCGAGGTCCATCAGGCGATTGTGGCCGACGAAGGCGATGAGGCGCGAAGCGCCGCCGGCGTCCAGCGTCACGCCATCGGGGAGCGCGAGGCCCACGGCGTGGCGGCCCGACAGCTCGGCGGCGTACGTCCCCAGCGCCGCGTCGATCAGTGCCACGCCAGGCCTGAGCGACGATGTAGCGGGAAGATCTTGCCGGCGCCCGCCGTGCGCCACGCCGTGGGGGTGGTCATCGTGCGCTGGTAGACGCGCACCTCGAGCACCTCAGGTTCACCGACGGCGGCGCCGTCGGCGGCGCGAGCACCTGGAGTCCAGCCGCTGTGGCGGCGCTTGAACCAGCCAGCCCGGGTGACATCGCCCAGTACAGGTTGGTCGCGGGCGTGTCGCCATCGCCGAGCTTGGCGTTGCCACAGCGCAGGATGCGGTTGTCACACAGCGGGACGTGGACGACGACCAGCGGCTTGCCGGCGGCGGGTCGGCGATGACCTCGTCACGCAGGCCGACCAGCCAGGCCTCGGCCGCGTCGGGCTCCGCGGCGGCTACGCGCGGCGCGTAGATCGCCCCAGGGCGAACGTCAGGATCGAAGGAGTGTCGCATGTGGTGCTCCTTGGCGCGCGCGGCTACCTGGGGGCGCTCGCGCCGCGGCCCTCGAGCGGCGACAGCTTGGATGCGGTGGGCGACGACTCGCCCCCGCACGGAGCGCCTTCTCCGCCTTCTTCTTCGGGTTGGTGCGTCCAGCCAGGCAAACGAGATCTGGTCGACCTGCGTGAAGGTCACCGACATCTGTCGACAGGCCCAGCCCTTCATCCGGTAACCCTCGCTCGGGCAACACTCGGCGCGCAGCTCGGTGCCGACCGGCCGGTTCAGGACGAGGGGGCCGGGCCCGCCCCAGGTGTCGCGACCGACTCGCACGCGGCCTCCGTCGGGATCGGGCCAGAGCGAGATCTGGCTCGTGGACCGCGCCGATGCCGGCGATGGAGGCGGACAGGCGATGAGGATCTCTTCACCCGCCTGGCCATTGACCTCGAGCACGTGGGTCTCGGCGTGTGGACACACTCGACCCGATGAGGTCAGCGTCACCGAGGTCGAGATGGGCCCGTTGCCGAGGTCCTTCCCGTCGAGGCGAACGATCGGCGTCGGCTGGGTCACCGCGACGCTCAAGCGAACGCTGCGCACCGCCGCGGGAGGACGGATGGGGCCGACGGTCCCGCCCCCGGCCACGGGTGATCCGGGCGTCGCGATCGCGGTCCGATGCGGCGACGTCTCGGGCGGGTGGTGCGGCTCGATAGCCGAATCGTCGTGCCGCCGTGTCGCCAGGATGGTCGTGAGCACTGCCGCGAGGACTGGCGCGAGGACCGCGGCTCTCCACCGCGGCGTGGGCCGCGGCGCGTCGACGGTCGCGAACACGCGCGTGCGCAGCGCCGCGATCTGGGAGGGCGCTGGTTCGTCACCGTCGGCCGCCGCGAGCAACGCGCGCAGCCGCGGCGATGCGTCGGCGCCAGGGTCGAGCAGGCGATGGGGATCGAGCTCCGTGGTTATCCGCATCCTCCCGGGTGGCAGCCAGCAGCAACCTGCGGGCGGCGTGCAGGCGCGAGTAGGCGGTCTGCAGCGGGCAGCCGACCACCTGAGCGATCTCGGACATCGGTAGCTCCTCGAGTTCGTACAGCACGAACACCGCGCTTGTCGTCGTCGAGGCGATCGAGCAAGCGATCCAGCTCGGCGCGCGCGGCTCGGTGAGCGAGCGCATCCTGTGGTGGTGATGGTGGCGGCCGCGCCAGCCGCGCCTCCGGAGGGGTGCTCGCGGACGACGTGGGCGCAGCGCCAGTACGTCGCCGCGCGCAGCGGCGATCCGTAGACCCACGTATTCACGGTCGAGCGAGCTGCGAAGCGAGGGGCTGGCGGTGCACCACCAGGAACACCTCCCTGGCGACATCCGGCACATCGGCCTCGCGCACGCCGAGGCGCCGCAGCGCGCGCGCCAGGCAGGGCGCGGTCGCGTCGTAGACCTCGGCGAAGCTCGGCGTCGCAGCCATGGCGATGGGGACCGGGCGGGGCGACCGAGGACAGCATCCAGCCGGTGGTGGTGGGCACCCGATCGATTATGATCGCGTCCGAAGAATTCTCACGGCCCGAGCGCGCTGGCCCAGCCGAGGCGATGCTCGGGGGCGATCGCCGCGCAGATCGTGGCTGGGCGCGAACGCGCCCCAGCCGATCACCGTGCCGGCGACGCCGCCCGCGGTGCCACCGATGATCGCCAGGATCGGCAGCATCACCGAGCGCACGCTGGCGCAGTCGGCGGGATCGGCGTCGGCGCTCGTCGCAGCGCACCAGCCGGGTCGTCAGCCAGGCGCCGAGTGCGCCGAGCGCGATCGCGCCGATGGCGCTGGCGGCTTGCTGGCGCACGCTCGGCCGGTAGCGGTAGCGCATCCACGCGATGCTCTCCGCCCCGGCGGGCCAGGCCTGGCGCGCCGCGGGCAGGCGGTCGTCGTGGCACGGGCGTCGCCAGCCACCGCGAGATCCGCCGTCGTCGCGTGGGTCGATCGAGCAGCACGACCTCCTCGACGGCGAGCGCCTCGCGATCTGGCGACCCGGGCGATCCGATCCACAGCGTTCCGGGCGGCTGGATGCGGTCGACCGTCGCTCTCGACACCGAGGCCGAGCGCGTCGCCGGCAGGCAGCCAGCGAGGAGGACGGGCAGGGCGAGCCAGCAGCGGGGCGGCATCGCGTCACGCTACGCCGACCGAGGACCGTCGCCGTACTCGAACGTCACGCCACGTGCGACCGCGCACCCGTGCCGGACGTTGCCATCGCACGAGGTTGCGCTGGCGTCCCGACGAGCGCACCGGCGTCGGCCGTCGAGCGGCGCGACGATCTGGTAGCGTCCCCCGGTGAGCACGACCACCGAGAGCGATGCCGCCGTGACGCAGCTACGCGCCGAGCTCCGTCAGCTCCGAGAGGAGGTGACGGCGCTGAGCCTGGATCTGCGGCGCGCGCGCCAGCACGTCGACCTCACGATGCGCGGCCAGCTCCAGTGCCGGGCGTGCGGCTGTCGACGCATCGCCCACGCCATGAGCGTGCTCGACCGCGCCGACGGCGCCAGCCGCGAGCAGCTCTCGCTCTACCAGGGGTCGTGGTGGCGCTCGAAGACCTCGGGGCAGCTCGAGGCCTACGTGTGCACCGCGTGCGGCCTGGTCGAGTGGTGGGTCAAGGATCCCGCCGGGCTCGCCGAGCACGAGGACTACCTGCGGATCATCGACGGTGACGCTGGCGGCGGTGCCGCCGGGCCGTACCGCTAGTCGCCGCTCAGCGCTTCGCGCCCAGGCCGTACTTCTTCATCTTGTCGATGAGCGTGACCCGGGAGACGCCGGCGCGGCGCGCGGCCTCGGACTGGTTGCCACCGGCGCCCTCGAGCGCACGCGCGATGAGGCCGCGCTCGAAAGCCTCGACCTGCTCGCGCAGGCTCGGGCCGTGGTCGCCGGCGCTGGCGCCGGGGTCGCGCTCGGCGTCGCCGTGGTCGGCGTCGTCGCCGTGATCGTCGTCGGGCAGCGGGCCGAACTGCTCCTGGTAGTCGGCCAGGCCGATGGTGCCGCCGGTCGACAGCGCGGCCAGCCGGGCGATGGTGTTCTCGAGCTGGCGCACGTTGCCGGGCCACGGCGCGTTTGCGAGCACCTCGACCAGCGCCGGCTCGAGCTGGATGACGCCGAGCCCGAACTTCTCGCCGTAGCGGCGGCCGAACTCGGCGGCCAGCGCCGGGATGTCCTCGCGGCGATCGCGCAGCGGCGGCACCAGCAGCTCGACCACGGCGAGGCGGTAGTAGAGGTCCTCGCGGAAGGCGCCGGCCTTCACGTCGGCGGCGAGGTCGCGGTTGGTCGAGGCCACGACGCGCACGTCGACGCGCTCGACCCTCCCCGAGCCCACCGGCTGGATCTCGCCCTCCTGCAGGACCCGCAGGAGCTTGGCCTGGATCGGCGGCGGCAGCTCGCCGACCTCGTCGAGCACCAGGGTGCCGCCGTCGGCCTCGGCGAAGAAGCCGCGGCGGGTGGCGCTGGCGCCGGTGAAGGCGCCGCGCACGTGCCCAAACAGCTCGGCCTCGGCGAGGTCGGCCGGGATGGCGGCGCAGTTGAAGCGCACCAGCGGGCGCTGGGCCCGGGGCGACGCCGCGTGCAGGAGCTGGGCGACGAACTCCTTGCCGGTGCCGGTCTCGCCGCGCACCAAGACGGTGACGTCGCGGCTGGCGACCCGCTCGGCGGCCTCGAGCACGCGCCGCATCGGCGGCGCCACCGCGATGACCCGACGGCCGAGCGAGCGCTCGGCGGCGAGCCGCCGGTTGTCGACGCGCAGGCGCCGGGCCTCGACCGCGCGCTCGATGACCAGCGACACCTCGTCGATGTCGAACGGCTTGGCGAGGTAGTCGTAGGCGCCGGCCTTCATCGCGCTCACCGCGACCCGCTCGCTGCCGTGGGCGGTGAGCAGGATCACCGGCAACGACGGATCGCGCGCGACCAGCTTGGCCAAAAGCTCGAGCCCCGACATGCCCGGCATCGCCTGGTCGGTGACCACCACGTCGACGTCGTCGAGCCGGGTCAGGGCCTCGGCCCCCGACGACGCGGTGACCACGTGGTGATCGCGCTCGCCGAGTACCTCCGCCAGCGCGAACAGGATCCCGGGTTCGTCGTCGACGAGCAGGATGTTGCTCACGCGTCGCGCTCCACGACCCGGCGCCGGAACACGTTGCCGATGGCGCAGTAGGCGGGCGCCGCCGCGGTCGCCTCCGGAAGGCACGCGGGCGCGGGCTCGGGCGGCGTGGCCAGGCTCGCCGTCGGCGCCGGCGGCTGCGCGGGCAGGGTGACCCGGGCGATGGTGCCGCGGCCGGGCGCGCTGTCGTAGGTGAGGGTGCCGCCGTGCTGGCTGACCACGCCGTGCACCAGCACCACCCCGAGGCCGGTGCCGTCGACGCGGGTGGTGAAGAACGAGGTGCCGAGCCGGGCGAGGTCGGCCTCGGGGATGCCGCGGCCGTTGTCCTCGATCTCGAGCACGCCGCCGCCACCCTCGGTGGGGCGGGTGCGCAGCCGCAGCGTGCCGCCCGGCGGCGTCGCCTCGATGGCGTTGGTGACCAGGTTGATGACGGCCTCGCGCATGCGTCGCGGGTCGGCGCGCAGGCGGGTCGGGCGCGCGTCCATCGCCAGGGTGAGGCCGCCTTGATCGACGCGCCCGGCGACCACCGCCGCGACGTCGGTGGCGAGGGTCGCCAGATCGATCGGCTCGTCGCGCAGATCCTCGAGCGGGCGCGCGAAGGACAGGTACTCGGACAGGATGGTCTCCATCCGCACGATCTCGGACTGCACCACCGCGAGCCGCTCCTGCGTGCGATCGCCGGCGGGGTTGCGCGCGACGAGCTGGATGAGCCCCTTGATCGCGGCCAGCGGGTTCTTCAGCTCGTGGGCGACCTTCGAGCCCACCGCCTGCAGGCGCCGGGTCTGCGCCTCGGCGTCGGCGACGCGCTCCTCGCGCGCCTGGCCCAGCGAGCACAGCGCCAGCGCCGAGGCCTCGTGCAGCCGGCTGGACGATGAGGCGTGCATGCCGACCAGCGTCGCGGTCAACCCGATGAGGGTGGCGGCCACGAAGTGCTGCTCGGGGATGGCGGGGCCGGTGACCTCCGGCGGCAACACGCCCATGATCGCGCAGAACACCGCGAGCGAGACGGTGAGCCGCCAGGTCAGGCCGTGCGGACCGTAGAAGAAGAGCGCCAGCACGATCGACATCGTCAGCACCGGCGTCATCGGGCTGTGCAACCCGCCGGTGAGCGTGGCGAACGTGACCATGAACAGCTGGCCGACCATCGCCATCAGGAAGAACATCCGGCCGATGCGCTCGGCCGGCAGCGGGCGGCCGAGGAGGGTGCCGTGCAGCCCCTGCATCACCACCAGCGCCGCGCCGATGACGGCGACCCGCCACCACGGCAGCCCGCCGTGGGCGAGCACGGCGAGGGCCAGGGCCAGGATGCCCGAGATGGACAGGCGCAGCAGCAGGTTGTCGCGGCTGGCGCGGTCGACGAAGAACTGGTTGCGATCGCGCCAGACCTGGGTGCCGGCCTGATCGAAGGAGTCACGCCGGCTGGGTTGGTGAACGGCGTGCCACGGTCGCCGGACGCGCGGTGGCTGAGCCTCGACGTCGACGCCGCTCATGCCGCGAGCTTATCAGGGCGCGATCGCGTCCAGCGCCGCCAAATTCGTGCGGCGTCGGCCGGGAGCACGTGGTTTGTGCTACCTGGCCGGCAGGTCGGGGCCGCGCGGCCCCCCCTTCCCACGGCGAGCTGTTGATCCGCCGATAGGTCAGCCCCCCGATGCATGTAGGAATCCCGACAATGGCCTGCGACGAGGGCCTCGCTCCCCACAAATCCGGTCATGCCGCGCCTCGTCACGCTGGCACGATGCCTGCTCGTGCGCAGGCCATGTCGAAGCGCACCCTCGTGGTAGCCAGCCTCGCCGCCGTCGGGCTCGCGTCCGGCGTCGCTCGGGCCCAGCCCGAGCCCGCGCCGCCGGCACCCGCCGGTGCGCCGCTGCCGGCGCCCGACCTCGACGCCAGCCGCGCCGCCGCCACCTTCGACGCCCACATCGCCGAGATGGTGAACCGGCCCGGTGGACTCACCGCCGACGCCGCCGCCGAGCGCGCCGCCAAGGTGAGCCCCGACGTCCGCCGCAAGGCCGCCGAGGTCGCCAAGGCCTACGCCGACGCCAAGCGCACCGAGCTGGTCCGTGTGCCTCGGTTCTCCACGTCGCTCACGTACACCCGGCTGTCCGACATCGATCCGCCGGAGCTCGCGCCCGGCTTCACCTTCCCGGTGCTCCTCAACTCGACCGCGTTCACCGCCGAGCTCGGCGTGCCGCTGTCCGACTACCTGCTCACGTTCCCGGCGCTGCTCAAGGCGGCGCAGGCTGGCACCGTGGCGGCGCGCACCGCCGAGCGCGCCTCCGAGGTCGACGCCCGGCACCAGGCGCGGCTGGCCTACTACGAGTGGGTGCGCTCGAGCCTGCAGGTGCTCGTCGGCAAGCAGCTCGTCGAGCAGGTCGAGGCGGCGCTGGTCCGCGTCACCGCGCTCAGCGAGGTGCGCGCGGTGACCCGCGCCGACCTGCTGCGGGTCCAGGCCCAGCGCGCCCAGGTCAAGCTCGGCCTCGCTCAGCTCGAGAGCGCCGCCGACCTGCGCGAGCAACAGCTCCGGTTGCTCATCGGCGCCGAGCCCGGGGAGGTGCTCACCATCGGCGAGGACGTGCAGGCGGAGCTGCCGGCGCTCGCGGCGCCGGAGGTGCCGGCGCTCCTGGCCGAGGCCACCCAGCGTCGGCTCGACGTGAAGACCCTCGACGCCGGCATCCTGGCGCGCCAGCAGCAAGCCCGGGCGCAGCGCGCCGGCAAGTACCCGCGGCTGGCGGCGTTCGCGCAGGCGACCTACGCCAACCCCAACCAGCGCATCCAGCCCAGCCACGACGAGTTCGACTTCACCTGGGCCGCCGGGGTGTCGCTGTCGTGGTCGCTCAACGACATGCTCGACGCCGACGCCGCCGTCGCCTCGGTCGACGCCGAGGCCCGCACCCTCGTCGAGGATCGCGCGCGCCTGCTGCAGGGCGTGCAGCTCGAGCTGGAGTCGGCCGCCTCGGCCCTCGAGCTGGCGCGGGCCAGCCTCGAGGTGTCGCAGGAGGGGCTGGCCGCCGCCGAGGAGGGCTACCGCCTGCGGCAGGAGCTGCTCAGCCTGCAGCGCGCGACGGCGGTGGAGATCGTCGACGCCGAGACCGAGCTCACCCGGGCCCGCATCGCCGCGGTCGACGCCCGGATCGACGAGCGCGTGGCGCGGCTGCGCCTGCGTCACGCCACTGGAGAGGATATCTAGCGATGACCAAGGTCCACCTCATCACCTCCGCCGCGCTGGCCGTCGCGCTCGCGGGCGCCGGCTGCAAGGGCAAGGCGACCGCCGAGCAGGCCAAGGCGCCGCCGCCGCCGCCGGTCGCGGTGCCGCTCACCGCGGTGGCCGAGCTGCCGACGCCAGACACCATCACGCTCACCGGCATGGTCGTCGCCGACGAGACCAGCAGCGTCGCGTCCGACGTCGCGGGCAAGGTCGTGGCGGTGCTGGTCGACGACGGCGATCGGGTCGGCAAGGGCGCGCCGCTGTTGCGCCTCGACACGCGCAACGCCGCGCTCAACGCGCGCGAGGTCAAGGCCAACGTCGAGGCGGCCAAGATCCAGCAGAAGCTCGCTGACGAGGAGTGCGAGCGCGCCGAGGCGTTGCTCGCCAAGGGCGCCATCACCCAGGCCGAGGCCCAGCGCACCCGGGCGTCGTGCACCGCCGCCGCCCAGCAGGTGGCCGCGGTCAGCGCCCGGGCCCAGCTCGTCGGGCAGCAGATCTCCGACGGCGTGGTCCGCGCGCCCTTCGCCGGCGTGGTCACCCGGAAGGTCATCGCGCCGGGCGAGTGGGTCGCGCCGGGGGTGCCGCTGCTCACCCTCGTCGACGACGACCCGCTGCTGGTCAAGCTGTCGGTGCCCGAGCTGGCCGCGCCCAAGGTGAAGATGGATCAAGAGGTGGCGATCAGCACGGTCGCGCTGCCCGAGCAGACGTTCCGAGCCAAGGTCACCAAGGTCGGCACCGAGGTCGGCATGCAGAGCCGTGCGCTCGACGTCGAGGCCACCCTCGACCCGGGCTCACCGCTCAAGCCCGGCATGTTCGCCACCGGCGCCCTCGAGGTCGGCAAGACGGCGCGGCCGGCGGTGCCGCGCTCGGCGGTGCGCCGGCGCGACCAGACCTGGCGCGTGTTCGTGCTCGTCGGCGACACCCTGCACGAGCGCGTGGTCCAGCTCGGCAACGAGCCGGCGCCGGGCATGGTCTCGATCCAGCGCGGCGTCGCCGCCGGCGAGCGCGTCGTCACCGACGCCTCGGCGCCGCAGATCGTCGACGGCCTGGCCGTGATCCCGTAGCCGCGCCCCGCGCCCCCACCCGCACGAGGTCCCCATGCAGTGGCTCAGCAGCATCTCCGTTCGCCGGCCGGTCTTCGCGACCGTGATGATCCTGACCCTGGTGGTGGTCGGCCTGGTCGGCTACGCCGGGCTGGGCGTCGACAAGTTCCCCAAGGTCGACTTCCCGATGGTGACGATCACCTCGATCCGTCCCGGCGCGGCGCCGTCGGCGATCGAGTCGGACATCACCGACAAGATCGAGGCGGCGGTGAACACGGTCTCCGGCATCGAGCTGTTGAGCTCGATCTCGACCGAGGGCGCGTCGCTGGTCATCGCGCAGTTCGTGCTCGACAAGCACCCGAGCGAGGCGGCCCAGGAGGTCCAGGAGCGCATCAACGGCATCCTGTCGGACCTGCCCGATGGCGTGCGGCCGGAGGTCAAGAAGGCCGACCCGGACGCCGCGCCGGTGATCGTGCTCGCGATCAAGGCCGCCGGGGAGGCCACCGAGACCCGCGAGCTGACCCGGGTCGCCGACACCATCGTCCGTCGCCAGATCGAGGGCCTCGCCGACGTCGGCACCGTGCGCCTCATCGGCGATCAGGAGCGTCGCATCAACGTCGACGTCGACCTGGCCCAGCTCATCGCCGCGCGGGTCTCCGCCCTCGAGGTCATGCGCGCGATCAGCGTGTCGAACGTGAGCGTCCCCGGCGGCCGCCTCAAGGAGGGGCCGACCCAGGCCACCGTCCGCATCGAGGGTCGGGCGGTCGATCCGCGCGCGCTCGGCGACATCGTCATCCGGGAGCAGGCCGATCACCCGATCCGGGTGCGCGACGTCGCCGACATCGACGACGGCGCGGTCGATCGCGAGAGCGCGTCGATCCGCAACGGCGAGCCCACGGTGGCGCTCGCGGTGCGCAAGCAGACCGGCACCAACACCGTCGAGGTCGTGCACCGGGTCATCGGCGCGCTCGATCAGATCCGCAGCTCGCTGCCGCAGGGCTACTCGCTCGAGATCGTCCGGGACAACTCCGAGATGATCAAGACGTCGACCGATCAGGTCCTCGAGCACCTCATCCTCGGCTCGCTGCTCGCGTCGCTCGTGGTGCTCCTGTTCCTCGGCAGCCTGCGCTCGACCTTCATCGCCGCGATCGCCATCCCGGTGTCGATCATCGCGACCTTCGCGCTGATGAGCTACGCCGGGTTCACCCTCAACCTGATGTCGCTGCTGGCGCTGGCGCTGGCCGTGGGCATCGTCATCGACGACGCCATCGTCGTGCTCGAGAACATCTACCGGTTCATCGACGAGAAGGGCATGAAGCCGTTCCCGGCGGCGATCCAGGCGACCAAGGAGATCGGCCTCGCGGTGCTCGCGACCACGCTGTCGCTGATGGCGGTGTTCCTGCCGGTCGCGTTCATGAGCGGCATCGTCGGCCGCTTCCTCCTGAGCTTCGGGCTGACGATGGCGTTCGCCATCGGGGTCTCGCTGGTGGTGAGCTTCACCCTCACCCCGATGATGGCGGCCCGGCTGTTGCCGCCGCCGCCGCCGCCGGGGACGCCGCACCGCCGCTCGCTCTTGCAGAAGCTCAGCGACGTCTTCTACCGGCCCATCGAGTGGCTCTACGTCAAGGCGCTGCGGTTCGTGCTGCGCCACCGGTGGGTGGTGGTGGTCGCCTGCATCGGCACCTGCGCCACGGTGCCCACCGTCGCCGGCAAGGTCGGGTTCGGCTTCCTGCCGCTCAACGACGAGGCCCAGTTCGAGATCTATGTGCGCACCGCCGAGGGCACCACCCTCGAGGAGACCTCGCTGGTCGCCGAGCGCATCGCCCGCGGCGCCCGCGCCATCCCCGAGGTCACCAGCACCCTGGTGAGCGTCGCCGACAGCGACCAGCGCCAGCAGAACGTCGCGTGGATCTACGTGCGCCTGAGCGACCCGATCGCGCGCACCCGGAGCCAGGCCCAGGTCATGGACACCGTGCGCCAGCAGGTGCTGGTCGGGCTGCCCGACGGCACCAAGGCGTCGGCCGAGCTGGTCAACGACTTCTCCATCGGCACCAAGAACGCGATGGTGTCCTACATCATCAAGGGTCCCGACCTCGACAAGCTCGAGCAGTACTCGCGGCAGGTGATCGAGAAGATGGAGAAGGTGCCGGGGGTGGTCGACCTCGACTCGTCGATGGTCGACCCGACCGCGGAGGTGGTGCTGCGGCCCAACCTCGATCGCGCCGCCGATCTGGGCGTCGATCCGGCCGACGTGACCGCGACCCTGGGGCTGCTCCTGCGTGGCAGCCCGGCGTCGGTGTTCGAGGATCGCGGCGAGCAGTACGACGTGTTCGTGCGCGCCCGCGAGGAGATCCGGACCGACGCCAGCGCGCTGAGTCTGCTCACGGTGCCGTCGCGGACGCTCGGCCACGTGCCGCTGTCGGAGGTCGTGAGCCGCGAGCCCGGCACCGGCCCGTCGCAGATCACCCGAACCGGCCGCCAGCGCAGCGTGACCATCTCGTGCAACGTCTCGGCCGGCGGCGTCCAGGGCGACATCATGACCGCGCTGCAGCAGGCCATCGACGACCTCGACATGCCGCCGGGCTACACCGCGGAGCCGTTCGGCCAGAGCAAGGAGCAGGCGAAGATGGGCAAGGCCTTCGGCTTCGCGTTCCTCCTGTCCTTCATCTTCATGTACCTGGTCCTCGCCGCCCAGTTCGAGTCGTGGCTGCACCCGTTCACGATCATCATGGCGCTGCCGCTGACCTTGCCGTTCGCGCTGTTCTCGCTGCTCATCTTCGATCAGCAGCTCAACATCTTCTCGATGCTCGGCCTGCTGGTGCTCTTCGGCGTGGTCAAGAAGAACGCCATCCTCCAGGTCGATCAGGCCAACCAGCTCCGCGCCCGCGGCATGCCTCGGTTCGAGGCGGTGCTCGAGGCCAACCGCGAGCGGCTGCGCCCGATCTTGATGACGACGCTGGCCTTCGTCGCCGGCATGTTGCCGCTGGTGTTCTCGCACGGCATCGGCAGCGGCTTCTCCAAGGCCATGGCCGGCATCATCGTCGGCGGCCAGGTGCTGTCGCTGGTGCTGACCCTGCTCGCCATCCCGGTGCTCTACACGCTGCTCGACGACGCCAAGCGCGGCGGGAGCTGGTTCTGGCGCAAGACCGTGGCGCGGCGCCCGGTCGATCGCGGCGCCAGCGAGGTCGGCCTCGGCGACCCCGGCCCGGGCTGAGGCCGGCCACGGCGAGCTCGGCCGGCGCGAGAGGCGGTGCCCAGCCCGCTCGAGAACGTCACGGCAATCGCGTCGTGGCTGCCACCGCGCCGCGCGCGACGCCAGCGCCGCGACCACGCGTGCGTCCGGAGCGACGTTTTCGCCGACGACGCTTCCACCGGGCGCGGTCCTTGCGCTATGACGCGACCCTTCGTCGTCGTCACCATGGCAAAGTCACCTCGTCGAGACCTTCGCGCGCTGCTGCACGTGCCCCAGGGCGACATGCAGGCCGCCCTGGAGCACCGCCTCGAGCGGCTGGGGTTCCCGGCCCTGCGCCCGGCCCAGGCCGAGCTGCTCTCGCTCATCGCCGCCCGCGAGGGCTCCGCCCAGGAGGGCGCAGGCCCGGCTGGGGTGCGGCTGCCGGCGCTGGTCGCGGAGCTGGCGCTGCCCAAGCAGACCGTCGGCGATCTGGTCGACGACCTCGAGGCCCTGCGCCTGGTCGAGCGCGTCGCCGACCCCAGCCACGGCGTCATCAAGCGGGTCCGCCTGGGCGCCAAGGGCCGCCTGTGGGCGGCCGAGGTCAAGCGCTGCGCGTTGACCACCGAGGCGCGCTGGGCGACCAAGCTGGGCCGCGCGAAGATGCGCTCGCTGCGGGCGCTGCTCGAGGAGCTGGCGGCGACCGTCGAGGAGGTCGCCGTCGACGCGCCGGCGACGACGCCGCGCCGGCGCCGGCGCTGACGCCTGGCAGGGGGCCGGCGATCGGGGCCGGGCCTAGAACAGCGCGTAGATCAGCGACGCCTTCAGGATCGTCGAGCGAGCTCGACGTGCGCACGAAGCCCGGGTCGAAGGTGACGCCAGGCAGGGCGAGCGGCGACGGCACGTTGTCGTACTTGGCCTGAACGCTGAACTGCATCGACAGGTCGTCGCCGATCTTGGCGGAGATCGCCGCGATCAGGTTGAGGCGGAGGTCCTCGAACACGCCGGCCTCGCCGGTGGGCGTGTCGAGCTTGTTGATGTTGGCCAGCGCCTCGGCCGACGCCTCGAGGGTGGCGTTCTCCGACATCTTGCCCTTGTAGCCGACGAAGCCGCGGGCCGAGATGATCGACAGCGGGTCGCCGGGCGCGACCAGATCCTCGTAGGTGTAGTCGCCGCCGAGCTCGGCGACCGCCTCGTGCTCGTCGGTCTTCTTGAGCTGGCGGCTGTAGCCGAGCTGGGCACCGCCGGAGAACGCCTTGCCGGCGGGCACGTCGCGCTTGCCCAGCGCGGCGACGAAGAGCGAGTTGGCGTCGGTGAGGTAGCGGTCGTACCGCAGCTTGCCCTCGATGGTCTCGGCGGTGGTCAGGGTGTCGGTCGTGATCTCCGACTCGCTGATGGTGCCGTTGCCGTTGGTGTCGACGGCGACGCGGACGCCCGAGCGCGCGAGCGCGCCGGAGCCGCTGACCTCGAGCTTGTTCTTGCCGGTCTTGCGCGAGGCCTTGAGGCCGGCGGTCACCGTCGTGGTCTCGGCGTTGCCGGTGGTGAGCAGCAGGCCGGCCTCGGCGGACGCGGTCCACTCGACGTCCTTGACGTCCTTGACGTCCTCGGCCTTGCCGTAGGTGAAGGTCGGGGTGGGCTGCGCGAACGCCGCAGGGGCCAACAGGCCGACGGTCGTCGCGACCACGGCCCCGAGACGAAGCTTGCTCATGAACGAAACTCCTTGCATGGGCGCCCATCCTAGCAAGGCGTCACCGGCGGGGCTCGCCGCCGCAGCGACGCAGGTGATCTCGCGCGATCGGCGTGCGTGGGGGCACGTCGGCATCGCCACGCGTGCGGCGATTTGTCACGGCACCAGGTGCGGCACCGCGCGCAGCCGATAGCCGAACCGGTGGCGGGCCTCGATGAGGTCGCCGACCTCGGCCTTCACCATCGCGCGCCGTACCCGCCGGACGAGCTGCTTGACGTGGTTTTCCGTCGGATCCCGCGTGTCCCACGACAGCTGACCGATGAGCTCGGAGGTGCGGACGAAGCCACGCACGTCGTCGGGCTGGTGGGCCTCGGCGGCCATGCGATGGACCAGCAAGGCCACCAGCTCGAACTGGGTCGCGCTGAGCTGCACCGAGACCCGATCGACCTCGAACAGCCCGCCACCGCCGCCGGTCGGCTCGTGCAGGCGCACCTCGATGGCGGCCAGCCCGACGGTGGTCCGACGATCGTCGCCGAAGCCGTGATCGGCTGGCGGCGCGAGCTGCTCGCGGCGCAACGGCGCCCCCGGACGATCGGTGTCGGCGAGCAGCGGATCGAGCCGGGCCGCGAAGCCTGGATCGAGCGCCTCGACGAAGTAGAACCCGACCTGGGAGACGGCGAGCTTGTCGCCGTGGCGCACCGAGGTCGGCGCCACCACCCGGACGTCGTTGAGCGAGGTGCCGTTGGCGGAGCCGAGGTCGGTCAAGAGCCAGCCGCTGTCGCCGCGGGTCAGCTCGGCGTGGTTGCGCGAGATGCTGACCTCGAGCACGGAGATGCCGCGATCGCCGGGGTGGCGGCCGAGGCGCGATGGCGCCTCGACCCGGTGCGGCCGGCCCCAGCGGTCGAGCAGGGCGGCGCCCCCGTGCGGCATGCCGTGCGACACGATCTGCTCGGGGGCGATGTGCAGCGGGCTGGCCAGGTCGTCGGAGCAGTCCTCGCACAGCAGGCCGAGCTCGGCGGTGGTGGCCCGGCACACGGCGCAGCGCATGGCCGCAGGATAGCTCAACCGTGGTGGGCCCTCGCAGGGAGCCGCGCCAGCATCCGCGCCAGGGCGAGGCCGACGGCCGGGTCCGCCAGCACCGCGTGAAACGCCGGCGTCGTCACCGCCACGACACGCGCGCCCCGCTCGCCGGCGACCGCCGTGGCCGGATGGCGCTGGCGATGCACCGCGCCGACCAGGTCGACCGCGTCGCCCGGGCCGAGCTCGATCTCGCCGGCGCGTGCGGTGCCGTCGACGATCATCCGCAGCTCGTCGTCGCCGGTGATCGACTCGCCGGGGCCGACCTCGCGCACGCAGGCCGCGCGCTCCAGCTGATCGAGGTCGGCCGGATCGAGCTCGGCGAACAGCGCGGTGGCCCGCAGGTGTGCGCGCACCGACGTCGGCGCCGTCGACGTCCCGACGACCGGGCCGCGGCCGAGGTAGCGCTCGATGGCGTCGAGCAGCGCGGGGCGATGCCGGGCCACCTCCTGCACCACGTCGAGCGCGCGCCGCGCCGCGGGGCCGGCGTCCTCGGACAGGTGGCGCGCGGCCGCCCGCAGCGGTGCGCCGGGGCGCCCGGCCGCCACCGACTCGAGGGCGGCGGCGGCGAGGGCCCGGCGCAGCGCCCGCCGCCTGGTCACGCGGGCGTCGGCGTCGTCGCCGTCGGCGCGCGCGAGATCGCCCAGCGCTCGCGTGATCGCCCGCGCCGCGCGCGCGGCGTCGCCCGCCGGCGCGCCCATGGCGCCGAGGCTGGCGAGGGCGACGTCGCGGACGCGGGCGTCGTCGGCGTCGGCCAGGGTCCAGGCCAGCGGCGCGGCCACGCCGACGCCCGCGGTCGCCGCCGCCAGCGCGCGCCGCGCCGGCGCGCCGGGCCGATGCGCGACGACCGCGTCGGACAGGGCAGCGACGGCGCCGTCGTCGAGCGTCGTCACCGCGGCGCGGCAGGCGTCGTCGCCGTCGACGAGCGCGCGCAGCACCGCGTCGAGGGCCGACGCCGCGGCGGGCGTGACCGCGCCGGCGCCGAGGGCGGCGGCGGCGGCGTGGGCCCGCGTGCGCGGATCGGCGAAGCCGCGGGTGAACGCCAGGGCCCAGGCGTCGTCCGGGCCACGGCGCGCGCGCCACATCGCCGCCGCCCAGGCCGGCTCCGCCACCAGCAGCCGCGTCAGCGACGCGCCGTCGTCGCGTCGCTTCAGGTGCAGCTCGCAGCCGGCGACCGCGGCCGCGACCTCCGTCGACAGCGGCGCCCGGCTGCGACCGCGCTCGAGGCCGGCGTCGCTGCCCAGCCGCGCGAGCGCGCCCACGCCGGCGGCCAGCGCCTCGTCGTCGTCCTCGATCGTCACCGCGACCGCGAGCTCGCGTTCGACGTCGGCGGCGTCGGCGCCGGCGACCAGGCGGTAGAGCGCGCGTCGGACCTCGGCGCGATCGTGATCGAGCAGGCCCACCAGCTCCGCCGGGGCGACGCCATCGCGCCGCAGCCGCGCGCGCGCCAGCGCCGCGGTGGCCCGGTCGTCGTCGCCGCACGCGAGCACGAGCTGGCGCCGCTCGTCGAGGTCGGCGCCGGCCGCGACGCGACGCCCGCTGGCCGCGCCCGCGGCGACCCCGAGGGGCCGCGCCAGCGCGCTGACGAAGGCGCCGGCGCTCCTGCGCACGGCGACGAGCCACACCGCCGCCACCGCCGCACCAACGGCGGCGAAGGCGTGGGGATGGCTCCACGGCGAGCTGCCGGTCACGACCATGACGGTGCCGGCGAGCGCGGCGCCCACCGGGGTGGCGCCGCCGCGAAGCAGCACCTTCCACCGCGCGCGATCGCCCGGGGCAGCGCCGACAGCGTGAGCTCCTGGCCGAGGCGGGGCGAGGCAGGTCGCTGCCCGCAGCAGCGAGTCGCCGCTGCGGAGGAGCGCGACCGTCACCAGAGCCTCGGCGCCAGGGCGAAGCCGCCGAGGGCGAGGGTGAGCAGCGCCGGGTGGCTCGACACCGTGAACGACAGCGACCGGGTGACCAGCAGGCGCGGCACCGCGAGCGCCTGCAGCACCAGCAGCACCGCCGAGGTGACCCCGTAGAACAAGGCGAGGGCGATGGTCAGCCTCCGCCGCCGCGAGCGAGGCCTTGAGGCCGGCCCCGAAGGCGACCTCGACCAGGCTGCCGACGATGGCTCGAGCACCGCGGCCACCGCGAGCCAGGTCACGATGCGGCGGTGGTCGGCGGTGGGCGCCGGCGGTGGCGCGGCGGCCGCGGCCGGCGGGACCGGCGCCGGGCATGCCGCCGCGCGCGAGCGCGCGTCGCTGCGCCGCGAACACCACCGTCACCGCCAGCGCCAGCATCGCCGCCAGCGCCGGCAACGCGGTCAGGCCGGCGGCGCCGATGAGTGGCCTGGCGCCGAGGCCGGCGACCATGGCGCCGGCGGTCACCGCCGCGCCGGCGCGCGGCAGGCCGCGCCGGGCGTCGCGTCCGGCCAGGGACAGGGCCAGCGAGTTCCACAGCGCCAGCTGGGTCACCGCCGAGACCGCGGTGGTCGCCAGCACGGTGACCACCAGCGCGGCGCCGCCCTCGCGCACGGCCACCGGCGCCAGCGCGGCCACCGCCAGGAGCGTCAGCGGCAGCGCGCGATCGAGCGCCGCGGCCGCCGCGCGGCGCCGGCTGAGGGCGTCGTAGCCGAGCGTGAGCATCGCCAGCGCGCCGGCGTGCGCGATCACCAGGTGCGGCAACCACGCCGCCCCGAACGCCTCGAGGAAGGCGCCGTCGGCGAAGGACCGCAGCAGGACCGCCGCGGTCATCGCCAGGCTGACCATGACGACCCCGAGCCGATAGCCGGCGCGGTTCATGGTGCGCTCGCGCGGGCGGCGAGGCCGTGCAGCACCGCCGCGCGCATCGGGGCGCTGGCCTCGAGCAGGTCGCGCACGCAGTCGGCGCCGAGGACGAGCACCCGCGCGTCGTCGCCACGCGCGCGCAGGCTCGCGCCTCGCGCCGTCAGGGCCGCCGTCAGGCCGAGCAGCCCGTCGAGCTCGTCGCCGTCGGCGTCGACGTCGCCGGCGATGACCACCGCGACCGCCCCGGGCGCCAGGGGCACGGTCGCGTCCGCCGCCAGCGCGCGTGGCTCGGCGGCGGCGGCGAGATCGAGCAACGCGTCGGCGCCGAGGGCGCGCAGCGCCGGGCACCGGGCGAGCGCACGTGCCAGCGACAGCGCCTCCATCGGCGGCGTCTCGGTGATCAGCGCTTGCCCTTGGCGGCCGCGAGGAGCTTGCGCTGGTTGGCGATGATCGTCTTCTGGCCGGCGACGATGGCGTCGAGCTTGGTCTGGTTGCGGACGATGACGCCCACCGCCGCGAGGATGGCGTCGAGCTTGGCCTGGTTGCCGACGATCTTGTCGACGCGGGCGAGCAGGCGGCCCTGGTTGTCGATGATCTTCTTCTGGTTGGTGGTGATGCGGGTCTGGTTCTTCAGGGTCGCGCCGGTGTCAGCCATGGTCGTGCCTCGGTGGTTGGTCGAGCGGCCATGGTGCGACGCCCTCGCCTGGTGTTCAACGCGAGGGGCCCGCTGTCGGGCGCGCGCCCCTCGAGGGATCGCGCGTCGCGGGAGGGCTCAGGTCAGCGAGCGATCGGGGCGCAGCGCCCAGAACCGCCCGTCGAGGCCGACCGCGCGGAACATCGCCTCGAGGTCGCTGCGGTGGCGCTGATGGGCGGCGACCTCGCGGGCGTCGCCGAAGTACGCCTTGGCCAGCGCGAAGGCCTGCGCGACCGGCACCGTCTCGCCGCGCGGCAGCCGATGGCGCTCGCTCCACGCGTCGACGTCGTCGGAGCTGGCAAAGAACAGCGTCGTCGCCTCGGTGTACACGAGGCCCTCGCTCCAGCGCTGGGCCGGCACCGGGAAGTGCACGACCTCGTCGCCGGCGTCGATGGGCCCATCGGGGCCGACCCGCAGCGTGAGCTCGGTGGCCTCGCCGCCGAGGGCCGAGCGCACCGTGACCTCGGCGTCGTCGACCAGCGCCGCCACCGCGAGCGCGGACCACGCGGAGCTGGCCCAGTAGTGGCGACCGCCGGCGTCGACCCGGAACAGGGTCGGCACCGCGGCGAAGGGCGGGGCGATCCACAGATCGAGCGTGCCCGGGCGCAGCGCGATGCTGCCGGCGCGGTCGAGCCGGCGCAGGCTGTCGAACACGTCGTCGCGCGAGCGCTGGCTCAGGTCCGACAGCTCGTCGGCCGTCGGCGCGGCGCCACCAGCGTCGAGGAAGCCGGTGTTGATCGCGGCGCGGACTCGAGCGTCGCCAGGCAGCAGCGGCATGGTTGGTTCCCCGTCCTTGGCAGTGAGATGACGAGGCTCGTCGGCCCCCGCATGGGAGCCTCACGAGGGTTGGCCCGACGGAGAGCCTCTGGAGGAAGAACTGGTGACCCCAGCGGGACTTGAACCCGCGTTGCCGACGTGAGAGGCCGGCGTCCTAACCGCTAGACGATGGGGCCGAGAGAAGCGATTTCTAGCCTCGCGACCCGATCACGGTCAAGCCGCGAAGTGGTCGGAGTGAACCAGAGTGAACGAAGCCAAACGACGTAACCAGCGTGGTTCGGGGACTAGGATTCGAACCTAGATAGCAAGAATCAGAATCTTGCGTCCTGCCATTAGACGATCCCCGAGGAAGGCCCGTGTTCTAAACGTGCCGCCCGCGGCCGTCAAGGGGCGGCTGCCGGCGCCGACGCCCGGCGGATGAAGGCGATCACCGTGCGGTCGTCGCGCCGGTACACCTGGATTGCCTGCCACGGGGTCGCCGGGTCGCGGCTGAGGAACCGGCCGAGCTCGACCCCGCGGATGCGCACCGGCGCCACCGCCTGGTGCTCGACCTTGCGGCGGGCGAGCTGCCGGGCCACGTGGTCGTAGGTGTCGCGAAACCCGCGCCCGGAGGCGTAGCGGTCGCCCTCGATGAGCTTGCTGCCCCGGGGCAGGGTGAGCTCGAAGGTGTCGGCGACGGCGGTGGCGCCGGCGAGCCCGAGCACCACCGCGAGCGCGACCCCGGCCAGGGCGCGCGTGGTCACCCCATCCCCTTGCTGCGGCGCTGGCGGCGGTGCTCGTGCTCCTCGTCGACCAGGCGGACGTAGTCGAGGGCGTCGTCGTCCCCGGGCGGGTCGACCGCTGGGGCGCCGGCGAGGTCGTCGATGCGGTGGCGGAAGGTGGCGGCGACCACGCCCCAGGGCGGCAGGTCCGAGCGCCCGGTGAGGGCGCCGGAGGCGGCGGCGGCCTCGGCGTCGGCCACGAGCTGGCGCATCGGCTCGCGCGGCAAGCGCCCGCGGCGGATGAGGTCCTGCATCGAGTTGGCCAGCGCCGCCACCTTGTACTGGCCGGAGTCGAGCATCTCGAGCGCCACGAACAAGACCTGGCGGGCGTCGAGCACGCCGTCGGCGTACAGCACCAGCGCCGCCTGGAAGTAGTTGTACACCGGCACCAGCCGGCGCCCGAACCGGCGGAACCCGCGCGGCGGCGAGCGGCGATCGAGGTGGATGAAGATGCGGCCGACCGCGGCGCCGCGCGGCACCTGCCGGGCCAGGCTCAGGACCCGCTCGGCGTCGTCGGGGTAGGCCCGGGCGGCGATGAGCACGCGCTCGAGGTCGGCGTGGCCGACCCGGCCGGCGAGCAGGTCGGCGTAGAGGCAATAGATGATGGCGTCGGCCTCGGCGTCGTCGCCGAACAACGTCTCCGCCGGCGCGGTCACCGCGATCCGGCTGGCCAGCATGGCCGGCAGCTTGTAGGGGATCTGGGCCCGGATGCTGCGGAACCGCCCGCGCAGGATGTTGCGCAGGTTGTCCTTGAGCACGAACTCGTCGTAGGCGATGCCGTCGAGGGCGAGCTTGGCGGCCAGCACCTGGCGCATCTGGGTCGGGCTGCCCGACACGATGCACACCCGGTGGTCGTCGGCGCCGAGCGCCCGCAACAGCGCGGTCGCGCCGGGGTAGGCCTTCTTGTCGGCGGCGGTCTCGAACGCGCTCTTGGCGAGGTCGCGCACGCTGTCGAACTCGGTGCGCAGGTAGGTCTTGTCGAGGTCCCAGCGGAAGGTGTGGCGCGGCACCGCCGCCCGCGGATCGAGGCGCGGCACCGGCGGCGTCACCACGCCGAGCTGGGTCGCGATCGTCTTGCCGAGGCGGAGGGCGGCGCGCAGGGCGAGGGACGCCACGGCTAGCTCCGGGGGCTCGCGTCGATCGCGGTGATGCCGCTGGCGATCTTGCCGCACAGGTCGCCGGCGAGCGCCTTCGAGGTCAGCTTGATCGCGTTGGTGATGGCGCGCGGGTTGGAGCGGCCGTGCGCCTTGATGAAGAGGTGCGACAGGCCGAGCAGCGGCGCGCCGCCGTACTGCTGCCAGTCGGTGACGCCCTTGAGCTGCTCGATCGCCGACGACAGCGCCATCAGGCCGATGCGCCAGGTCAGCTTCTCCTTGTGGGCGTAGCGGGCCAGGCGCACCACCGTCTCGGAGACGCCCTCGAGCATCTTGAGCACGACGTTGCCGACGAAGCCCGAGGTGACGACCACGTCGGCGACGCCGCGCGGGATGTCGATGCCCTCGATGTTGCCGATGAAGTGCAGCGCGTCGGACGCCGCCAGGATCTCGTGCGCGCGCACCACCGCGGCCGGGCCCTTGCCGGCCTCGGTGCCGTTGGACAGCAGCGCCACCCGGGGCCGCCGGTTGGCCGACACGATCTGGGCGTAGGCCGAGCCCATGATCGCGAACCCGACCAGATCCTCGGCCGACGCCTCGATGGTCGCGCCGACGTCGAGGATGAGCGAGAACGGGTCGTTCTTCTCGCCGCGGCGCAGCTCGGTCGGGTAGACCGACGCCAGCGCGGCGCGCCGCACCCCGGGATCAGCGGCCAGCGCGCGCGCATCGCGAGCACCGAGGCGCCGGTGCTGCCGGCGGACACCAGCGCGTCGTCTTCGCCGCTGGCGACCAGGTCGGCGTGGCCACCGCGATCGAGGCGTCGGGCTTGGCGGCCAGCGCCTCGGCCGGCTTGTCGTCCATCTCGATGCGGGTGCCGGCGTGGTGGACCCGGACCCGGGCGCCGTCGTGGCGCATGCCGGGCAACAGCTCGCCGAGCACCGCGGCGTCGCCGACCAGGATGATCTCGACGTCGGGCAGCAGCAGCGATGCCTCGGCGGCGCCGGCGACGATCTGCTGCGGGGCGTGATCCCCTCCCATCGCGTCGACGACGATGCGCTGCACCAGCGGCATCTTGCCACAGCCCCGGGGGCGGGCGAGGGCGCGGTTACAGGTAGGCGGGGTCGCGGTACTCGCCGAGCTCGGTGCGCATCAGCGCGCAGATCTCCCCGACGGTGACGCCGATCTTCACCGCCGCCAGATCGGCGGCATCACGTTGGTGGCGTCGTCGGTTGTGGGCCGCGCGCACCGTGGCCAGCGCGGCGTCGACGGCGGCTCGATCCCGCTGGGCGCGGAAGGCCTGGATCCGGGCCTTCTGGCTGGCCTCGATCTCGTGGGCGATCTTGAGGGTCGGGATGCCGTCGCCCTCCTCGGGACGCACGTACTTGTTGAGCCCGACGATGCCGCGCCGGCCGCTGTCGACTCCGCGCGCTGGAACTCGAAGGCGGCCCGCGCGGATCTCGCGCTGCGGGTAGCCCTCCTCGACGGCCTTCACGATGCCGCCCATGGCGTCGATCTTCTTGATGTACTCCCAGGCGGCGGCCTCGACCTGGTCGGTGAGGGTCTCGAGGAAGTAGCTGCCGGCCAGCGGATCGGCTGACCGCCGCCACGCCGCTCTCCTCGAAGATCACCCGCTGGGTCCGCAGCGCGAGCTCGGCGGCCTCCTCGGTGGGCAACGCGTAGGTCTCGTCGTAGCTGTTGGTGTGCAGCGACTGGGTGCCGCCGAGCACCGCGGCCAGCGCCTGCAGCGTCGTGCGCACCACGTTGCTCGAGCGGCTGCCGCGCCATCAGCGACACGCCGGCGGTCTGGGCGTGGGTGCAGGAGCCACGAGCGCGGGTTCTTGGCGCCGAAGCGCTCCTTCATGATCTTGGCCCACATCCGGCGCGCGGCGCGGAACTTCGCGATCTCCTCGAAGAAGTCGGTGTGGACGTCGAAGAAGTACGACAGCCGCGCGGCGCGAAGTCGTCGACATCCAGCCATGTCGAGGCCGAGCTGCACGTAGCCGATGCCGTCGGCGATGGTGAACGCCAGTTCTGGACGCTGGCCGCTCTGGCCTCGCGGATGTGATAGCCGCTGATCGAGATGGTGTTCCACTGCGGCATCTCCGCGGTGCACCACGCGAGCATGTCGCGGATGATGCGCATGTGGCCGCGGATCGGGCTGATCCACTCCTTCTGCGCGATGAACTCCTTGAGCATGTCGTTCTGCAGCGTGCCGCGCAGCTTCGCCGCCGGCACCCCGCGGCGCTCGGCGACCGCGACGTACATCGCCAGCAGGATCGCCGCCGGCGCGTTGATGGTCATCGAGGTCGAGACCTGATCGAGCGGGATGTCGGCGAAGAGCCGCTCCATGTCGTCGATGGTGGCGACGCTCACGCCCTCGCGGCCGACCTCGCCGAGCGAGCGCTCGTGGTCGGGGTCGTAGCCCATGAGCGTGGGCATGTCGAAGGCCGTCGACAGGCTGAATTGGCCGGAGCCGAGCAAGAACTTGAAGCGCGCGTTGGTGTCCTCGGGGGTGCCGAAGCCGGCGAACATGCGCATCGTCCACGGCTTGCCGCGGTACATCGTCGCGTGTGGGCCGCGGGTGTACGGGTACTCGCCGGGGGCGCCGAGCTGCTGCTCGTACTGCCAGCCGCGCGCCTCGAGATCGGCGGGGCCGTAGGAGACCTGCAGCGGGATCCCCGACAGCGTGCGGGGCTCGTCGGCGGCGTCGGCGGGCTTCTTGAGGACGGCCATGCCCGCGGTTTACCACGGGGCCGCCGGGGCGCGGAGGCCAGGGTAGGGTAGGCCCGTGCCCGCCGTCTTGCGCGACGTCATCGCCCACCTCGACGCCACCCTCGAGGTCGGCCGCTTCCGCGACTACGCCCCCAACGGCCTGCAGGTCGAGGCTTTCGCCACCGTCGAGACCATCGTCACCGGGGTGTCGGCGTCGGCGGCGCTGCTGGCCCGCGCCGTCGAGCTGCGCGCCGACCTGGTGGTGGTGCACCACGGCCTCATCTGGGGCGGCGGCCTCACCGAGGTGCGCGGCCCGATGGCGCGCCGGCTGCGGCTCTTGCTCGAGCACGAGGTGTCGCTCGCGGCCTACCACCTGCCGCTCGACGCCCACCCGCGGCTCGGCAACAACGTCGGCCTGTGCGACGCCATCGGCCTCGGCCTCGCGCGCGAGCCCTTCGGCGAGGTCAAGGGCGTGCCCATCGGCCTGGTCGGGAGCTGGGCCCAGCCCGTCGCCCGCGACGAGGCCGTCGCCCGCATCGCCGCCGGCGTCGGCGGCAGCGCGGCGCCGCGGTTCGTGTTCCCGCACGGGCCCGAGCGCGTGCGCCGGGTCGCGGTGTGCTCGGGCGCGGCCTCCGATCTGCTCGAGGCCGCCGCCGGCGCCGGCTGCGACCTGTTCCTCACCGGCGAGCTGGCCGAGCGCGCCGGCGATCTCGCCGCCGAGCTGCAGGTGACCCTGGTCGCCGCCGGGCACTACGCCACCGAGGTGTTCGGTCCGACCCGGGTCGCCGACGATCTGCGCCGGCAGTTCCCCGGGGTCGACGTGCAGTTCGTCCCGTCGCCGAGCCCGCTGTAGCCGCGCCCGCCGGCGCTGGGGCGCGACCGCCCGCGGCGTCGTGTACAGTGCGCGCGCCGATGTCGACGACGCCGATCCGGCTGCCCGCGGGCGTGCGGGACTTCCTGCCCGCGGCGGCGGCGCGTCGGCGTGGGCTGGCCGAGGCGCTGCTGGCGGCGTTCGAGGCGTGGGGCTACGCCCGCATCATCACGCCGGCCTTCGAGTGCGCCGACGTGCTCGCGCTCGGCCTCGGCGACGACGCCCGGGCGGCGGCGATCCGGTTCGTCGAGCCGGGCAGCGGCGAGGTGGTCGCGCTGCGCCCGGACATCACGCCGCAGGTCGCGCGCCTGGTGGCGACCCGCTACCCCGAGGCCAGCGGTGCGCTCCGGGTCTGCTACGACGGCGCGGTGACCCGGCTGTCGGCGGACGCTGGTCCGCGCGAGATCCTGCAGGCCGGCATCGAGCTGTTCGACGCCGAGCCCGGCGCCGGCGACGCCGAGCTCATCGCCCTGGCCATGGTCGCCTTGCGGCGGGCCGAGCTGGCGCAACCGCACCTCGAGCTCGGCCACGTCGCGCCGGTGCGCCACGTGCTCGGCGGGCTGCCGCCCGACGACGCCGCCGCCCTGCGCGAGGCGCTGCTGCGCAAGGATCGCGCCACCGCGGCCCGGGTCGCGGCGCGCGCACCGGCCGCGCTGGCGCCGCTGGCGGCGGCGCTGTGCGAGCTGTGGGGACCGGCCCGCGACGTCCTCGCGCGCGCGATCGCGTTGCCGTGGCCCGAGCCGGTGTCGGCGGCGCTGGCCGGCCTGGCCCAGGCCCTCGCCGACGCCCGGGTCCTGCTCGGCGACGACGCCGGCGTGCCGCTGTCCATCGACCTCGGCGAGGTGCGCGGCTTCGACTACTACACGGGGCTGCGCGTCGCCGGCTACGCCGCCGGCGCCGGTGACGCCGTCCTGCGCGGCGGTCGCTACGACGAGCTGGTCGGGCGCTACGGCCGTGCGGCGCGCGCGGTCGGGTTCGCCGTCGACGTCGAGGCGCTGGCGGAGGCGATGCCGGCGACCGAGTCGGCCACGGCCGCGCCGACGACGATCCTGGTGCTCGACGCCGATCGGCCGCGCGCCGCGGCGGTGGCGCGCGCGCTGCGCGGCGCCGGCGTGCGGGTCGCCCTCGAGGCGGTGTCGTCGGCGCCGACCCCGGGGCTGGCGCGCCGGCTGCTCGCGCTCGGCGTGGCGCGCGCGCTGGTGGTGCGTCCCGGCGGCGCGATCGTCGCGGTCGGTCCCGACGGCGGCGAGGTCGCGGTGGCCCAGCCCGGCTACGCGGCCGCGGCCGCCGGCGACGCCGCGAGCCTGCTCGCGGATCTCACGAAGGGAGCCTCGGCATGAGCGTGGTCATCATCGTCGGCGCCCAGTGGGGCGACGAGGGCAAGGGCAAGGTCGTCGACCTCTACACCGAGCGCGCCGACGCGGTGGTCCGCTACGGCGGCGGCGCCAACGCCGGCCACACCCTGGTCGTCGACGGCAAGACCCTGGTCACCCACCTCATCCCGTCGGGCGTCCTGCACCCCGGCAAGCGCTGCATCCTCGGCGACGGCATGGTCATCGATCCGACCACGCTCGAGGCCGAGCTCGCCGAGTGCCAGGCCCGCGGGCTGCTCGCCGGCGGTGAGCTGCTGGTCGGGCTCGGAGCCCACGTGATCCTGCCGTACCACAAGCTCCTCGACGGGCTGCGCGAGGATCGCGCCGCCGGCACCACCCGCGCCATCGGCACCACCCGGCGCGGCATCGGCCCCGCGTACGAGGCCAAGGCCGCGCGCCGCGGCGTGCGCATGCGCGATCTGCTGCGGCGCGAGCGGCTGCGCGACCTGGTCGCCGCCAACCTCGACGAGCTGGCCCCGCTCATCGCCCACCTCGGTGGCGCGGTGCCGACGGTGGCCGAGGTCGCCGGCTGGGTCGACGACGCCCACGCCAGCGGACAACGTCTGGCCCCCTACCTCGGCGACGCCGGCCGCGCGGTCTCGGCGCTCGTCGCCGCCGGGCGCCACGTGCTGTTCGAGGGCGCGCAGGGCAGCCTGCTCGATCTCGACCACGGCACCTATCCGTTCGTCACCTCGTCGTCGACGATCGCCGCCGGCGCGTGCCAGAGCGCCGGCATCGGCCCGACCAAGATCGATCGCGTCGTCGGCATCACCAAGGCCTACGCGACGCGGGTCGGCGGGGGCCCGTTTCCGACCGAGCTGCACGACGCCACCGGCGAGCGCCTGCGCCAGGTCGGGGCCGAGTTCGGCGCCACCACCGGGCGGCCCCGCCGCTGTGGCTGGCTCGATCTGCCGGCGCTGCGCCTCGCGGTGCGCACCTCCGGCATCGACGCCCTCGCGCTCACCAAGCTCGACGTGCTCGCCGAGATGCCCGAGGTGGCGCTGTGCGTGGGCTACCGGGTGGACGGGCGGTTGCTCGACGAGGCGCCGACCGACGCCGACGATCTCGCCCGCGCCGAGCCGGTGCTGGAGGCCTTCGGCGGCCTCGGCGACTGGCCGGCCCAGGTCCGCACGCTGGCCGACCTCCCGGCGCCGGCGCGGCGGTACCTCGAGGCCATCGAGGCTGGCGCCGGCGTGCCCCTCTGCCTGGTCTCGGTCGGACCGGAGCGGGGCCAGACCGTCGTGCTCGCCGATCCGTTCGGCCGCGTCCGTCGTCGTAAGACCGCGCAGAACCTGGCGTCCGCTTCGGGGCGGTGGTACGGTCCTTTTCACCTGGGTTCTGCTGGTCGCGGGGGTCCATCAGGCGAACCGGTCGCGCTGCGGCCGCTGCCGAGGCCCTCGAGTCGGGTGGCCCTGGGCGAAGCACCGCCGCGACCCGCCACGTAGGAATTGCCATGAAGATCGTCTGCGACGCCTGTGGAGCGAAGTACTCGATTGCCGACGACAAGGTCCAAGGCAAGGTCTTCAAGATCCGCTGCAAGAAGTGCAGCAACATCATCGTCGTCCGCGGCACCGCGGGCGCCGCGGCGGCCGAGGAGCCGGCCGCGGCCGGGTACGACCAGAAGGAGACCCGGGTTCGACTACAACCAGGGCTACGACGACCAGGCAACGCCGCCGCGGCGGCCCTGGCGGCGACCGACGCGGTCTGGCACGTGTGGTCATCGACCAGGAGCAGACGTGGTCCCATCACCGCGCGGCCGAGGTCGGCGAGCGCCTTCGCCGCCGGCCAGCTCGACTCGAGAGCTACGTGTGGCGTGAGGGCTTCGCCGACTGGCAAGCCGATGGGCGCCCTCGAGGAGTTCGCCGGCGCGGTCGCTGGCGCCGCGGGTGACGTCGGCGGTGGCGGCGGCGGATCTGTACGCGCGCTGGCCGGCATGTTCGGCGGGGACATGGGCGGCGACGCCGGCGGCACCAGCCGCAGCGACGCCGCCGACCTGTTCGGCTCGTCGGGCATGGGGGCCCAGGCGCCCGACGACGGTGGCGGCGAGCTGTTCGGCAGCCGCAGCGAGCCGGAGCCCGAGGCCGGCGCGCCCATCGGCGGGTCGCGCCTGCGCGGCGAGCGCAACGAGAACTCGGTCCTGTTCTCGCTCAACAACCTGGCGCAGCTCGCCAGCGACGCGCCGCGCGCCGATCGGCCAGCACCGCGCCAGCGATGAGCGCGTATGCCTGGCGGCGCCGCCCAGCACGGTGGCGGCGAGGGCTCGGGCCTCATCGACATCCGCTCGATGGCGAGCGCTTACCTCGGCGATCGCGCCAAGGGCAGCACCGCGGCGCCGCCGATGGGCTCGATCGGCTCGGTCGACGACCTGCCGGTGTTCACCGCGACGGCGTTCAACGAGCCGGCGGTGCTCATCCCCACCGCGGGATCGCGCGGCGGCAACAACAAGCTCCTCTACGGACTCATCGCCGGCGTCGGCGCCCTCGCGCTCATCGCCGTGGTGCTGGTGATCCTGGTGCTCAAGGGCGGGGACAAGAAGGTGGTGATCGCCGCCGCGCCGCCGGCCGGCGAGGAGCGGCAGCGCCGCGCCTCGGCAACGACAAGCCCGCGGTCGATCTCGATCAGCCCACCGGCGACGATGGCAGCGACGGCACCGGCTCGGCCGCGGTCGCGCCCATCGACACGCCCACCGAGAAGCCGACGGAGAAGCCGACCGAGAAGCCCACCGAGAAGCCGACGGAGAAGCTGACGGAGAAGCCCACCGAGAAGCCGACCGAGAAGCCCACCAGCAAGCCGGTGGAGAAGCCGACGGAGAAGCCGACCGAGAAGCCGACCTCGAGCGGCGGCACCTGCGATCAGGTCTCGTGCGTCATCAACAACTTCGCCGGCTCGTGCTGCCAGAAGTACAAGAAGACCACCGACAAGCCGACCTCCAGCGTCGACAGCAACCTGCCCGAGTCGCTCGACAAGGACGCCATCACAGGCCTGGCGAAGATCCAGGGCAAGGCGTCGGCGTGCTTCGCCAAGTCGTCGTCGAAGGGCCCCGTGACGATCAAGATCAAGGTCGCCGGCAATGGCTCCGTGTCGAGCGACGGTGTCGAGCTCGCCCGATGCCGCGCTCGGCACCTGCGTGGCGGCGGCGGCCAAGAAGGGCACGTTCGCCAAGACCCAGAAGGGCGGCTCGTTCTCCTTCCTGTTCAAGCCGTGAGCTGAGGCCGGCGTCGCGAGGCGCCGGTGCTGCTACCCACGTCGGCGGATCGTCGACGCCACCACAGGGCGACGCCGGCGACGCCGGCGAGGCCGATGACACCCGCGGCCGCGCCGATCCCGAGCGCGCTGCTCGCGCGGGCCGGCGCCGTGGCCCGCGGGCATCGGTCGGCGGCGCCGCGGGCGGCCCCCGCGCCAGCCTGGAACTGGATCCGCCAGCCCTCGGCGGAGAGCGCGCTGGCCGCCGACTTCAGCGTCGTGTCGTCGCCGATGCGGTCGCGGCCGACGTGGATCGCGCTGACCGTGATGCCCGGCGCGTCCTCCACGCGCAGGCCCGTCTCGCCCTCGAGCGGCAACACGAAGCGATCGCGCACCCGCAGCTCGCGCGGTTGCGCGCCCGGCCCGGTGCAGAGCCAGGCCACCAGGTCGACGGCGAAGGAGCCGGCGGCCACCACCGGCGCGCCGAGGCCAGCGTCGATGCTGCTCCAGCGCACGGGCACCGCCCGGTCGTCGACGGTCACCTCGAGGGCGGCCGCGACCTGCTCCCCGAGGGTTCGGCCGAACGCGGCGACCTCGGCGTCGGACAGCGCGCCGTCGCGGTCGGTGTCCATGCCGCGCCGAGTCAACGCGCCCGGGCGCTCGCCGAAGTAGATGGTGTAGGCCAGCCGCACCTGGTCGGCCAGCGGCGTCGCCTTGAGGTAGCGGTTGTTGCCGTCGAGAGAGGGCGCCACGTGGGCCTGCGCGGGCGTCGCGAGCGCGATCACGGCGAGGGACGGGATCGCCAGGCGGCGCATGCGAGCGGCATGGTGCCACGGCTTTTCGTGGGACGGCGCACGGAGCCCCGCCGGGCTCCTGCATCCTCGATTGACCCTCGTTTCGGGCCGTGCCTATCCTCCGCGCCGTGACGAACCCGAAGATCAAGTCGCTTTTCTGCGCCGGCCTGCTCGGCGCCTCGGCGTCGCTCGTCGGCGCGTGCGGTGGTGACGACGGCGGCACGCCGCCCGCGCCCGACGCCCGTGGCCCGCTGTTCACGCCCAAGCCGGAGTGCGAGGGCGACGCCATCGAGCCGTTCGCCGGTTCGCCGCGCGTGATCATCTCGCACCTCGAGATCGGCGATCTCGAGGACGGCTTCGACCTCGACGGCGACGGCGACCCCGACAACAAGCTGGCCGCGGTCGGCAACCTCGCCGGCGACGCCATCGACGACGCCTTCGACGACTACTCGCTCATGATCCCGTTCGAGTTCTTCGACTTCCCCGCGGCGGCCCCCGACGCCTGCGTGAAGTTCGCGATCTACCTCGGCGCCTACGCCCAGGATCTCGACGGCGACGGTGACGAGGTCGCCAAGGAGAACGGCGACTGCAACGACCACGACGCGATGATCAAGCGCGGCGCGGCCGAGGTCGCCGGCAACCTCAAGGACGACGACTGCGACGGCCTGGCCGACGAGGCCGGCGACGGCACCCCGTCGACCGACACCGCCGACGCCGACAGCGACGGCGTGACCATCGCCGACGGCGACTGCGACGACACCAACCCGGCCGTGAAGGGCCCGGGGTTCCCGGAGATCTGCGGCGACGGCTACGACAACGATTGCGACGGCACCGCCGATCGCGGCACCGCCGACGACTCGTCGATCGAGTGCAACCCATACGACGCGGTCGATCCCGAGCCGATGCCGATCGATCCGCTGTCGTTCGACGGCGCCGGCGACCCGCTGATCTCGTTCACCAGCGGCGAGACCACCACCGTCGGCAGCGCGCTCCAGCTCAACGCCGGTCCGTCGCTGTTCCAGGTGACCATCCCGGTGACCGACGACCTCAACCTCGACCTCAAGCTCACCGGCACCTCGATCGAGGCCGACGTGGTCGAGGACGCGGTCGGCGTGCACCTCACCAACGGCCGCATCGGCGGCATCATCGACGTCCAGACCGCCGACACCATCCGCGGCCTCGACGTCGAGCAGATCGGCCTGACCCCGGAGAACTCGCTGCTCGACGCGATCTTCGCCAACCTGCTCGGGCCGCTGCTCGCGCTGCCGAGCCTGCCCATGGGCACGGTGCCCTTCGAGGGCTGCCGCACCCCGGACATCGACGTCGACGGTGACGGCCTCGAGGCGTTCTGCGACTCGAACCTCGACGACGACATCAAGGCGGTCGACGTCTGCATCGACGGCGACGGCACCGTCGTGATGGACACCGCGGGCACCGACTGCTCGACCGCGGTCGACGCCGCCGGCAACCCGCGCTTCGTCGACGGCGTCTCGGTGGCGCTGAAGTTCGAGGCCGCCACCGCGGGCGAGTTCGTGCCGCCGGCCGCCCCGTGACCGGCGGGCGCCTGGTAGCGGCCGCGGCGCTGGCCCTCGTGGCGGGCGCGGCGGGGTGTGGCGAGCGGACGCTCAAGGCCGCCGGCGAGCCGTGCTCCGGCTCGTCGGAGTGCGCGGTCGGGCTCCTGTGTGACTTCGGCCAGGCCGAGCCGGTGTGCGCCGGCAACAGCACACTGCCCGACGCGCAGCCGGCCCGGGTCGACGCCGATCCGATGAGCCCCGATGGCGCGCCCGACGCGCGCCCCGACGCGATGCCCGACGCCATGCCCGACGCGGCACCGGACGCGGCGCCCGACGCGATGGTCTGAGCCGCGCGGGCTGCGCGCGGGCCTGCTAGGCTCGTGCGCCATGGCCGAACGAGCCCTCGAGTTCCGGGTCGGGCTGCTGATCGCGGTCGCCGCGGCGATCCTGGTCGGCTTCCTGTTCGTGCTCGGCAACTTCAGCCTGTCGTCGGGCTACACGATCCACGTCGACTACGAGTTCGTCGGCAACCTCCAGGAGGGCGCGCCGATCAAGGTCAGCGGCATCAAGGTCGGCAAGGTCGAGCGCATCTCGTTCCAGGGCGGCCGCCTCGACCCCGCGGTCGGGCGCCGGGTCCAGGTCCGGGTCGACGCCTGGATCGAGGACCGCGCCAGGGACAGCATCCGCGCCGACGCCGAGTTCTTCATCAACACCGCCGGCGTGCTCGGCGAGCAGTACCTGGAGATCGTGCCTGGCCGCGACTGGGAGCGCCCGCCGGTGGCGCCCGGCGCGGTGGTGCGCGGCTCCGACCCGCCGCGCACCGACCTCGTGGTGTCTCGGCTCTACGAGGTGCTCGACAACCTCTCGGTGGTCCTGCGCGACGACAAGGACCTCATCCGCGAGCTCCTGGTGAACAGCACCGGCGCCGTGAAGGAGGTCAACGGCCTGCTGGTCGCGCACCGCGAGGAGGTCGGCGCGCTGCTCGGCTCCGCCGGGGGCCTGGCCCAGGAGGCCACCACGACCCTGCGCAAGGTGAACCAGGGCCTCGGCGATCCGCGGGTGGTGCAGCAGATCCTGCGCGACCTCGACGGCCTGCTGGTGACCTCGCGCGATAGCCTGCGCACGCTCACGCCGGAGGCCAGCGCGCTGATGGCGGACGCGACCCGGGTCACCGGGGTGCTCACCGAGGAGCGGGTCGAGCGCGCCATCGCGGTCGCCGACAAGGCGGCGAGCGCGGCCACCGCCGCTGGCGGCCTCATCGACAACGTCGACGGCCTGGTCACCGACCTGCGCGCGGGCAAGGGCACCGTCGGCGGCCTGGTGGCGCGCGACGACGTGTACGCCGACCTCCGCGAGCTGCTGCGCGACCTCCGGCGCAACCCGTGGAAGCTGTTCTGGAAGGAGTGACGCCGGCGTGAGCGTCGCGATCGACGACCGCCGCGCGCTGCAGGTCGGGGGCGTGGCGCTGGCGCTGCTCGCCGCCGCGGTGGTGTTCGTGCTCGGCGTGTGGGACCACGTCGAGATCGGGGCGCGGGTGCGGTTCACCGTGGTGTTCCACCACGTCGGGGCGCTGCAGGCCGGCGCGCCGGTGGTGGTCGCGGGCCGCGAGATCGGGACCATCGAGCGGCTGGCGCTGCGCGCGCGCGACGCCGACGCGCCACGCGAGGTGGTGGCGCACGTCGCCATCGACGCCGGCTACCGCAGCCGGGTGCCCGTCGACGCCGCGTTCTTCGTGTCGTCGCGCGGGCTCCTGTCGGAGCGCCTGCTCGAGATCGGGCCTGGCGCCGTGTCGCCGCCGGCCCGGCCCATCGCGCCGGGCGACGAGGTGAAGGGCATCGATCCGCCGTCCCTCGATCAGACCTTGCAGCAGACCTGGGCGCGCCTCGAGATCGCCCGGACCTTCCTCGACGAGGTGGGACCGGAGGCCGGCGCCTTGGTGGCCGCGGTGCGCGAGCTCGGCGACACCCTGGCGAGCGTGGGCGGCGACGACGAGGCGGCCGGTGAGCTGGGCGCGGCGCTGGTGACCCTGTGGTTCGAGGCCCAGGACACCCGCGCGCGCCTGCACGAGGCGCTCGGCACCGGCGACGCCGGCGGGCGCACCCTCGAGGCGGCGCGCCGCGGCCTCGACGGCACGCTGGCCCAGATCGACGGCGCGCGCGTGACCCTGGCGCAGCGGTGGGAGGCGCTGCGCGCCGGCGTCGACCTGGTGCTGGCCCGGCTCGATGCCAAGGCGCCCGACCTGGCGGCGCGGGCGCGGCTGGCGCTGGCCGCCATCGACCATGCGGTCGAGCGCATCGCGCCGATGCGTCGCGCCATCGAGGAGCTGGCCGTGCTCGCCGAGCGCGGCACCTTGATGAAGATCCTCACCGACCCGGAGTTCCCCGAGGACTCGCGCGAGCTCGGCAAGATCCTCAAGCGCCAGCCGTGGCGCATCGTCGGTCACCCCGACGACCAGGCCGACCCCTGAGGCGCGCCGCTCAGAACCCGGGCGTCTCCATCGGGCCCGAGGAGCGACCGGCGAGGAACTGATCGAGCACCGGGTCGCCGGCGGCGGCGAGCTCGGCCGGGGTGCCCACCGCGTACACCGTGCCCTGGTAGAGGAACGCGACCCGATCGGCGATGCCGGTGATCGACGGCAGATCGTGGCTCACCACGATCGCGGTCACCCCGCGCTGATCGACCAGGTCGCGGATGAGGCGATCGACCCGGCGCGCGCTCTGCGGATCGAGGCCGGTGGTGGGCTCGTCGAACAGCACCACGTCGGGGTCGAGCGCGAGGGTGCGCGCGATCGCCGCGCGCTTGCGCACGCCGTCGGACAGCTCGGCGGGAAAGCGATCGGCGAGGTCGCCCAGGTAGACCTGGGCCAGGCGCTCGCGGGCCTCGCGCACGGCGGCGGCCTGGCGCAGGCCGCGGTGCTTGCGCAGCGGCAATGCCACGTTCTCCGCCAGCGTCATCGAGTCGAACAGGGTCGAGTTCTGGAACACCATGCCGATCCGCCGGCGGATCGGCGGCCAGGCCGACTCGGGCAGGCCGTCGACGCGGGCGCCGTCGAACCAGATCTCGCCGCGATCGATCGTGAGCAGGCCGATGAGGTGCTTGATCGTCACCGACTTGCCGGCGCCGGACGCGCCGATGATGAACATCGCCTCGCCGCGGGTCACCGCCAGGGTCATCGCGCGCAACACCGGCTTGCCGCCGAAGCTCTTGTCGACGGCGCGGAACTCGACAAAGGCGGGCGGGGAGGTCACGGCGGCCCCACCAGCACCAGCGAGGTCGCCGAGATGACGAAGTCGAGCAGGATCACCGCGAAGGAGCCGCCGATCACCGCGGCGGTGGTGGCCTTGCCGACGCCCTCGGAGCTGCCGCGGGCGCGCAGCCCGGCGAACCCGGCGACGATCGGGATGGCGGCGCCGTAGCTGGCCGCCTTGAGCAGGCCGAGCACGACCGCCACCGGCGTCACCGCCGACAGGTCGAAGAAGATGCGCGGGTTGACGTCGAACCAGTAGTACGCGGTGAGCCCGCCGGCGACGTACATGATGGCGCCGCCGAGGATCGACAGGGCGATGGTCATCACGATCGACGCCATCAGCCGCGGCGTGATCAGGTAGTCGACCGGCAACACGCCCGACATGCGCAGGGCGTCGATCTGCTCGGTGACCTTCATCGACCCGATCTCGGCGGCGATGCCGGCGCCGACCCGGGTCGCCAGCATCATCGCGGTCAGGGTCGGCGCGAAGTCCGACACCGCGAGCTTGAGGAACTGCGAACCGACCTGGGACAGGTCGCCGGTGACGCGGTTGAACTGCTGGCAGGCCTGGTAGATCATGACCAGCCCGATGAAGCCGAGGGTGACCGCGATGAAGACCAGCGACTGGTTGCCGATCGCGAAGAGCTGCGCGGCGAACGCGCCCTTGGGCCGGCCGCCGCGCCGGCCGCGGACCAGCCCGGCGATCGCGCCCAGATAGAGCAGCCACAGGTCGCGGGCCGCCGCCGCCGCGCCGACCGCGGTCGCGCCGATCGCGCGGAGCTTTCGGTGCACGACGCCGGCCATCGTCATCCCACCAGGAACGTCACGAAGAAGTCGAGCAGCATGATCGACACCGCGGCCGCCACCACCGCGGCGTTGACCGCGCGGCCGACGCCGACCGCGCCGCCGCGCACGCTGACGCCGAAGTGGCAGCTGGTGAGCGCGATGGCGGTGCCGAACGCCAGCGCCTTGTAGACGCCGTGGAGCACGTCGTCGGTGCCGAGGTTGTCGGCGAAGCTGTAGAACATCGTCGAGAACTCGATGTCGAGCACGCCGCGGGCGACGATCGCGGCGCCGACGAGCGCCACCAGATCGCCGATGATGGTGAGCGCCACCAGGCACACGATCATCGCGATCACCGCGGCGCGACCAGGAACCCAACCGGATCGATGGACAGCGCGCGCAGGCCGTCGAGCTGCTCGGTCACCGTCATCGTGCCGAGCTCGGCGGTGTTGTTGGCGCCGACCCGGCCCGAGAACATCAGCGCGATGAGGATCGGCCCGATCTCGCGCAGGATCGCGTAGCCCGCCGCCCAGCCCGCGAGCGAGGTGGCGCCGAGCTTGGTCACGAACGGCGCCGACTGCAGCACCATGAGCCCGCCGGTGAAGAACGCGGTGAGGGCCACGATGGGCAGCGACTGGTTGCCCATCTTGTACAGGTTGCGCACCAGCTCGCGCAGATCGATCCGGGCGGCACCAGCGCGCGCAGCACCCGCCACGCCAGGATCAACATGCCGCCGAGCTCGCGCGCGGTGGCGATCGGCCGGCGGCCGAGCTGGGTCAACAGCGACGCCAACACCTTCACGCGGCCCCGTCGGTGAGCTCGCCGCGCACGAACGCCCGCACCCGCGCATCCGGGGCGTCGGCGACGGTCGCGGCCGGGCCGCGGTAGCGGAGCTGGCCGCCGTCGAGGAACACCACCTCCTCGGCGAACGCCGCCAGCGCCACCACGTCGGACGACACCGCGATCACGGTGCAGCCGGTGGCGGCCTGGTCGGCCGCGATGAGGTCGTACATCTTCGACGTGGTCACCGGATCGAGGCCCGCGGTGGGCTCATCGTAAAGCAGCAGCTCGGGCGCGGCGACGGTGGCCCGGGCGATGCCGACCCGCTTCTTCATGCCGCCGGAGATCTCCGACGGCAGCTTGTGCTCGCTGCCGGCGAGGCCGACCGCGCGCAGCCGCGCGCTGACCCGCGCCTCGAGGGTGGCCTCGTCGGTGCCGCCGGCCTGCCGCAGCGGGAAGCCGACGTTGCCGGCGACGGTGAGGAAGTCGAACAGCGCGTAGTTCTGGAACAGCATGCCGATGCGCGCGCGCAGCGGCGCCAGCGCCAGCTCGCTGCGATCGCCGACCGCCTCGCCGAGCACCTCGACCGTGCCGGCGTCGGGCCGCTCGAGGCCGCACAGGAGCTTGAGCAGCACCGTCTTGCCGGCGGCGGCCGGGCCGATGATGCCGAGCCGGCCGCCGCGGCGGACCTCGAGGTCGATGCCGGTGAGCACGTCGCGCGGGCCGAACGCCTTGCGCACGCCGCGCAGCGCCACCACCGGCGGCTCGTCGACGGCCGCGGTCACCGCGCCTCCGGACACGCCAGCGGCGCGCGGGCGTCGACGCCGACCCAGCGCGACTCCGGGAACGCCTGCGCCAGCCTGGCCCGGGCCGCGCAGGCGGCGGCGAGGTCGCCGCGGGCGACGTGGGTGAGCGAGAGCTCCCACAGGGCGTCGTCGCGCAGGATCGAGGCCGGGTACAGCTCCGGCAGGGCGGCGAACGCGCGCACCGCGCCGTCGAGGTCGGCCAGCCGATCGCGGCGGATGCGGCCCACCGCGAGCTGGGCGTCGTCGAGCCAGATCGAGAAGTAGGAGCCGGTGCCGAAGGCGACCTCGCGCGTCGCCAGGAGCGCCAGCAGCCGCTGCTCGGCGCCCCGGGCGTCGCCGAGGGCGAGCGAGAGCTGGGCCGCGCGCCAGCGGGCGTCGTCGCGCAGCCCGCTGGTCGGCATGTCGACGGGGATGCGGTCGTAGTAGCCGCGCGCGAGGGCGGCGTCGTCGAGCTCGTGCGCGGCGAGGTCGCCGAGCGCCCAGAGCAGGTTGTCGGCCACCGCGGTGCCGGCCAGCGGCGTGAGCAGCTCGAACAGCTCCGCCGACAGCGCGCGCGCGTCGCGGCCACGCCCGTCGCGCACCAGCTCGGTCACCGCGTCGGCGGCCACCGGCTCGTCGGGGTACGCGGTCACCACCTGCCAGTACGCGGCCCACGCGCCGGTGACGTCGTCGGCCTGCAGCGCCAGCCCGGCGACGCGATAGGTGGCGATGGCCGCGGTGGCCGGATCGTCGTCGACGCGGGCCGGGATGGCGGCGTAGGCGTCGGCGGCCTCGGCCAGGCGGCCGCTGCGCTCGAGCAGCTCGGCCTCGCCGAGGAGTGCCTGGGCACACGCGAGCTGGCGACGCCGCCTCGGCTCGAGATCGCCGCAGCGCCGCTGGGCCAAGCGGTAGGCGGCGAGCGCCTCCTCGGTGGCGCCGGCGCGCTCGTGCGCCTCGGCGGCGGCGAGGTCGGGCAGGGTCGCCGGCGCCGAGCACGCCAGCGCGGTGGCGAGCGTGCCCGCGCGCGATCGCGGCTCATGTCGGCATCGCCGCGGCGAGCTCGCGCAGCACCGCGGCCGCGCGATCGACGCCGGCGCCGTCGACGTCGAGGTGCGTGACCGCGCGGATGCGGCGCCGATCGAGGGCGCCCAGGCGCACGCCGCGCCCCCGCGCCGCCGCCACCAGGCCAGGCGCGTCGCCGGACGTCACCTCGACGACGACGATGTTGGTCTGCACCGCCGCCGGATCGACCTTCAGGCCGGCGGCACCGGCGAGGGCGTCGGCGAGGCGCCGCGCGTGCCGGTGATCGTCGAGGAGGCGCTCGCGGTGGTGGTCGAGGGCATTGAGCCCGGCGGCGGAGAGCACTCCGGCCTGGCGCATGCCGCCGCCGTACATCTTGCTCAGGCGGTGGCAGCGCCGCACCAGGTCGCGGCTGCCCGCCACCACCGAGCCGGCCGGCGCGCCGAGGCCCTTCGACAGGCACACCGCCACCGAGTCGAAGCCGGCGGCGATGGCGCGTTCGCTGCGTCCGCCGGCGACGGCGGCGTTCCAGAGGCGGGCGCCGTCGAGGTGGACGGCGAGGCCGAGCTCGCGCGCGGCGGCCACGACCTCGGTCATCGCGTCGGCCGACCACACCAGGCCACCGCCGAAGTTGTGGGTGTCCTCGAGGGCGACCACCGTGGTCGGCGTGCCGTACGGATCGATCGGTCGATAGGCCGCGCGCACGTCGGCGGCGGTGAAGCGGCCGTCGCCTGGCAGGGCCTGGGTCTGCGCGCCCGCCAGCGCCGCCAGCGCGCCGCACTCGAACAGCCAGCAGTGCGCGTCGCGGCCGATGAGCATGCAGTCGCCCGGGCGCACCTGCGCCGCCAGCGCGACCTGGTTGGCCATGGTGCCGGTCGGCACCCACAGCGCGGCCTCGTGCCCGAGCAGGTCGGCGACCCGCTCTTCGAGGGCGCGCACCGTCGGATCCTCGCCGTACACGTCGTCGCCGACCTCGGCCGCGGCCATCGCCGCGCGCATCGCCGGGGTCGGCTGCGTCACGGTGTCGGAGCGGAGGTCGACGTCGGGGAGGGCGCCCGCCATGGAGCGCAGCCTATACCGGCCGGGCAGCAGCGGCTGCTCGCGCGGCGATCGATCCCTACGGCGCGTCGGCGGGCGGCCGCGGCGCCGGCGAGCCGAGCTCGGCGCGCAGCTTGCGCTCGAGCCGGGTGAGCAGGAGCGCCTCCTCGTAGCTCGGGCGATCCTTGAGGCTGATCACCACCCGCACCTGATCGTCCTTGCCGATGATCTCGAGGGCGCCCTGGACGATCTCGCCATCGCTCTCGGTGCGATCGAAGAGCACGTAGCCGGCGTCGGTGTCCTTGTCGCGGATCTCGGCGCGCTCGTCGACCTTGAGGAAGCGGATGACGGTGCTCCACATCTCCTCGGGGGCGAACGCCACCCGCCGCTCGGAGCGGGCGTCGGCACCGCCGGCCGTCGACAGCAAGGTGCCCAGGGCGACGGCGACGGTGAAGAGGGAGCGCATCAGGCGGGAGCGTCGCTCGCGCCGTCGGTCGAGGCGAGTTTTCGGCCCCGGCGCAGGTCGGCGAGCGACACCCACGGCGTGGCCAGGGCCAACGCGCCCATGCCGACGTACCAGATCACCTGCAGCAGGTAGTGGATGGTCGCCAGGGTCAGGGCGGTGGCGTACAGCGCCGTGCCCTCGGTGCTGGCGTCGGCGCCGAGGTACAGCGACAGCCCCAGGATGGTGAAGTACTGGAACTGGCCGACCATGCCCGGCGAGTTGGGCAGGGTGATGCCGACCGCGAGCATCCCCATGGTGGCGAAGGCGCCGAGCACCGTCAGCGGCTGGCCGAGGCCGCGCGCGAGCAGCCACAGCGTGAAGCCGTTGGCGACCCAGTACACCAGCGTCCACAGCAGGAACACGATGAGGTTGGGCCGGTCGCGCAGGGCGCCGAAGCCGCGGATCATCTCGAGCAGCTTGGTCTCGATGGCGCGCGCCACCCGCGGCGCCAGCCGGGGCAACAGCGACAGCTTCAGGCAGAACGTGACCGTCGGCCGCGGCCAGCTCATCGCGAACACCAGGAACAGCATCGCCGCGCCGAACACGCCGAGGGCGATGTAGGCGGTGGGCATCATCCAGCCCGGCGCGCCGGGGCCGCGCAGGCTGAAGAACGCACCGAACACCAGGATCGAGATCATCAGCCCGTCGATGATCCGCTCGACGGCGACGGTGCCGAGCGCCGCCGACGCCGACACCCCGCGCTGGCGCACCAGCGCCGGGCGCGCGAACTCACCCATGCGCGCGGGCAGCGCGAGGATGGCCATGAACCCGACCGACGAGATGGCGAGCAGCGGCCCCGCCGGCACCTTGATGCCGAGCGCGGCGAGCAGGTTGTTCCACCGCCACGACCGCGCGAAGTGCACCACCGCCATCAGGCCGAGGTAGCCGGCGACGTACGGCCAGAACGCGGCGAGGTCGATGGCGTCGACGGCGACCGCGATCTGGGCCCGGATCATGGGCTCGGGCCAGATGAGCCAGGTGCACAGCGCCAGCATCGCCAGCGACAGCGCGAGGTTGATGGCGAGCTTCACGGCACGGCCTTCGTCACGACGGCAGCTCACCGGCGAGGATGGCGCGCGGATGGGTATCGAGCAGCCGGGTCACCGCGGCCTCGCCGCAGCGCTTGCGGATCCAGGCGATGCCCTCGGCGGCCAAGGCGACGTCGGCGACCGAGTGGGCGTCGGAGGCCACCGCGTGGGCGAGGCCCTCCTCGACGTAGCGCCGCGCCGCCTTGGCCTCGCGCCGGCCGTGGGCGCCGGCGAGGGCGCCGAGGTCGACGGTGAACGCGCAGTGCTCGCGCAGCCGGAGCAGCAAGGCCTCGTCGTCCCACAGCGCGCTGTACCGCTCGGGGTGCGCCAGGACCGGCAGCCGCCCGGCGACGCGCTGGCGGAAGAGCTGGTCCTCGAGCCCCACCGGCATCGCGCTCGGGCGCAGCTCGACGAGGTACGCCGGGCCGCCGTCGTACGACGGGATCTCACCGGCGGTGAGCCGCCCGAAGAACACATCGTCCCACATGTTCTCGGCGGCGAGGCGCAGGGTCGGGTGCTCGCCGGTCGCCCGCAGGGCGGCGTAGGTGGCCTCGACGTCGGCCCAGGCCGGGAGGAACTGGCCGGCCTTTTGATGAGGGGTGGCGCAGACCTCGGCGAACCCGAGGGACGCCAGGCCATCCAGCATGGCGCGCGAGGTCGCCAGGTCCGGCGAGCCGTCGTCCAGCCCGAACAGGACGTGGCTGTGGAGGTCGACGTAGCTCATCGGCGCAGCCGGCTTGTATCACGACGGGTCCCGTCGTCGGGCGCCGTCGGTCGACGCCGTTGCCCGGCCCGATCCTGCGTGATACACACAAGAGGCAATGGCCCAACCCGAGAAGCGTGAGAATTCCGTGCTGTTCTCGCTGCGAGAGCTCAAGCAGATCGAGGAGAGCCGCGTCCAGGAAGAGGCGCACGCGATCCGCACCGCGGAGGAGCAGCGCGTCCGCGCGCAGCAGGACGAGGAGCGCCGCCGCCGCGAGGCCGCGGAGGCCGAGGTCCGGGCCCAGCAGGAGGCCGAGCGCCGCGCCCGCGAGGAGCACGAGCGCCGCGCCCGCGAGGACGCCATGCGGCTGCAGGAGGCGGAGGCCCGCGCCCGCGTCGAGGCGCAGTCGCAGCTCGAGGCGCAGCGCCTCGCGCAGGAGATGGAGCTCCGCCGCCAGCAGGTGAGCAAGAGCCGGCCGACCTGGCTCATCGCCGTCGCCGGCTTCCTCGTCGTCGGCGTCGTCGGTCTGGGCATCTTCCTCTACAAGCGCAACCAGGACGCCGACGCCGCCAACCAGGCGGCCATCGCGGCGCGCCAGGCGCAGGACGAGGCCAACAAGAAGCTCGCGCTCATGCAGCAGACGCTCGACGATCTGCAGGAGCAGATGGACCAGATCGACCGCGACGCCGAGGAGGCGCGCAAGGCGGTCGAGCTGGCGGCCAACGACGCCGAGCGTGCGGCGGCCAAGGCCAAGGTCGACGAGCTCAACCGCAAGAAGAGCGAGGTCCGCAACAAGATCGACAAGACCAAGACGGATCAGGCCAACGCCAAGAAGCCGAAGACCGGCGGCGGCGTGAAGATCGACCAGAAGTGCATCGACAACCCGCTGGGTTGCTGAGGCCCGCTCCGACGAGCCCTCGCCCGGACCTCCTGGTCCGGGCGCTTTCGTTTTTGGGCGCCGCCGCGTAGCGTCGAGACGTGCCTCGCTGGCAGCGCGCCTACGTCATCGCCTGCGCCGGCGCCCTCACCGGGCTGCTGGTGGCGTGCGCGGTCGACTTCGGGCGATGGCCGCGCCCGTACTACGCGCCGTACGCCCGGGCCTGGACCTTCGGCGCGGCGGCGCCGCCGGGCGTATCGATGGGCTACTTCGGCATCGTGGTGTGGGCGCTCGCGGCCGCCGCCATCGGCGCGGGGGCAGCGGCGCTGGTGCTGCGCTGGCGCGCGACGACCATCGCGCCGTCGGTGCTGCGCCTGCTCGGCGCCTGGACCCTGACCGCCGCGGCGCTGGCGTCGGCCTACTTCACGTGGATGATCTGGCCGCTCTGACGCTGGCTCTCACGGCAGCGCGGTCGCCGACTGGTAGAGCCGCACCGTGCCGTCGGAGAGCGTGAGGCCGAGGCTGTCGCCATCGTAGCTGTCGATGGCGTTGCCGAACGCCATGCCGGCCTGGGTCCCGCTGGCGTCCCAGCGCACCATCACCACCAGCGCGTCGTCGGTGATGGTCTCGCCGGCGACGTTGAGCGGGCGCTCCTCGATGGCGTAGGTGCCGGCCTGCACGTAGGTCGGCGTGGTGCCGACCGGGTAGTTGTAGAGCAGGTACGTGGGGCTCAGGCCGGCCAGCTCGGCGCGCTCGCTGCTGGTCTCGGAGAACACCAGCGCGCGGGCGGTACCGTCGGTGACGTTGGTCCAGGTGCCGTAGAGCTCGGCGGCGGTGGGGACCTCGTCACCGCCGCAGGCCGCGAGGGGCGCGGCGACGGCGGCGAGCAGCAGGGCAGCGGCTTTCATGCGTCGATATTGCACGAGGCGCCAGGGATGCGGTACACGACGGGGGCCTGGAGCCATAGCCAAGTGGTAAGGCAGTGGTCTGCAAAACCACCATTCCCCGGTTCAAATCCGGGTGGCTCCTCCAACCTGACGAACGGCGCGCTCTCCGGTTCAAATCCGGGTGGCGCCTGCCAACCTGACGAACGGCGCGCTCCCCGGTTCAACGCCGGGTGGCGCCTGCCAACCTGACGAACGGCGCGCTCCCCGGTTCAAATCCGGGTGGCTCCTGTCAACCTGACGAAGCGCGCGCTCGCTGGTTCAACGCCGGGTGGCAGCCTCATGGCGAGCGCGCGAGGCGGCGGCGGGCGTCGGCGTACTCGAAGGTGTCGACGAAGCGCGCGGCGACGGTGAGGCGGAGCCCGTCGCGGGCGGCGGTCGAGCCCGGCGTCGCCAGCAGCATCGCCTGGAGGTAGGCGAGCTGCATCTGCTGGCGCGGCGTCGACGGCGCGAGCGCCTCCCACGGGGGCGCGTCCGATGGCAGCGCGCGCACAGCGATCGAGCCAGCTGCCGCCGGTGCGGCCCTCGAGCCAGGCCCGCACCCGCAGCGCCAGGGCGGCGCTGGCGGCGCGCGCATCGGCGGCGAGCCACAGCGCGAGCTCGGTCTTGGCGTCGTCGTCGACGGTGGTGGCGCCGAGGAGCTGCTCGAAGGCGAGGTTGGCGTCGAGCGGGCGTCGACCGAGAGCAGGAACGCCACCGCCTCGGTGATGCGGTCGGCGTCGTCGGGCGCGACCGAGGTCGCCAGCGCGATCAAGTCGAGCGACTTGGCCTGCTCGCCGAGGTGCCACAGGCAGCGCGCGCTCTCGACGAGGCGCTCGGCCTCGCTCGACCGGGTGCGGCCCTCGCGGGCGCCGCCGGCCTTCGACCACTCCGAGAGCGCGTCGATCCAGTGCCGGAAGGCGCCGTCGAGGTCGCCGATGGCGGCCGCGGCCTCGCCGGCCTGGCGCAGCGTGCGCCCTCGCTCCGCCGGCTCGCCGCCGAACGACAGCGCCGCGACCAGGGCCCGCCGGGCGACGCCCGGGTGGCCGCGCCCGAGCTCGAGCATGCCGAGGGCGTGGTACGCGCCGGCGGTGGGCGACGCCGCCAGCGACGCGCGCGAGGGCCTCCTCGGCCTCGTCGAGCAGGCCGTCGGACAGGCGCGCTCGGCCCCAGGCCAGGAGCTCGCGCGCGCGGAAGCCCGAGCGCACCGACTCCGGCACCGTCAGCCCGTCGACGACGGCGTCGAGCCGTGCGTGTACCTCGGCGGCGGCCGCGGGCCGGGCCCCGGCGGCGAGACGCTCGACGGCAGCAGCCTGCAGCTCGACCAGGGCGTCGGCCGCCGCAAGATCCGACGGCGAGCTGGCGAGCACCTGACGGAACGCGTCGGCGGCGAGCTCGGTGAAGCCCGCGGCCTGGGCGAACCGGCCGCGCGCAGCGGCGATGACCGGCGTCTGCGCCAGCGACGCCGGCACCAGCTCGAGCACCGCCAGGCCCGCCGCGGGGTCGGCGACGTCCCCGTCGCGCTCGTCGCCGCCGGCGACCTCGCGCGCGAGGTCGAGGTAGTCGCCGCTGGTGAGCCGCGGCCGCGCCGCCAGCCGCCCGAGCCGTGGCGCGGCGCCGAGGCCGACCAGCGGCGCCACCGCCGGGCCGATGTCGTCGAGCCGGCCCGACAGTGCCAGCAGCGCGCCGATGCGACGGCCGCTGTCGAGGACGTCGTCGTGCGCGCGCACCAGATCGAGATCGATGCCGCCGCTGGAGAGCATCGTCGAGAACTCGCGCTGGCGCGCGGCGATGCGGGCGACGGTGCGATCGACGAGCGCCCGGCTCGGCAACGCCCGGCGATGGGCTCGAGCGCCGCCACCACCAGCCGGCCCGCCGCCGCCCGGCCCGATCGGCCCGGCCGAGGTCGTCGAGGTAGGCCAGGATCTCGTCGAGCTCGGCGGCGTCGCCGTCGGCCGGCGCGGCCTCGCTGGCGAGGATCAGCGCGGCGAGGGCGCCCTCGTCGAGGCCGTGGGCGGCGAGCTCGGCGTGGGCGCGGCGCAGCTCGCCGGCGTGGCCGGCGGCGTCGACGGCGAACCCGTCGGGGCGCCGCCGCCACAGCGACGCCAGCTCGACCGGGCGGCCGGCGGCGAGGTCGAGCCGGCGCGCCGCGAGGTCGGCGGTCAGGTCGGCGGCGATGGCCGCGGCGAGCTCGGCGCGCAGCGCGGCGGCCTGCTCCGAGCCCGGCGGCAGCGCCCGGAGCTGGTCGCGGGCCCAGGCGCGGTCGGCGGTGCGCCGGAGGTCACGGGCGGCATCGGCGGCCTCCATCCGGGCGAAGTGGACGGGCGCCACGTGGCCGCCGCAGGCCGCGAGCAGGCAGGCGAGCACCAGGGATCGGAGCGCGGTCACGGCTGCAAGGTAGCAGCAGCCTGGGCAGACCGGGCGCGTCGACCGCGGTGTAGCTTCGAGGCGTGCTCCAGACCAGCATCGTCGTCCAGAAGTACGGTGGTTCGTCGGTCGCCGACGTCGACAAGATCCGCCTGGTCGCCAAGCGCATCGCGCGCACCAAGGCCGAGGGCAAGAAGGTCGTGGTCGTGGTGTCGGCCATGGGCAAGACCACCAACGCGCTCATCGAGAAGGCCAAGGCGGTGAGCGCGTCGCCGTCGCGCCGCGAGCTCGACATGCTGCTCACCTGCGGCGAGCGCGAGTCGATGTCGCTCTTGACGATGGCGCTCATCGAGGAGGGCCTCGAGGCCATCTCGTTCACCGGATCGCAGGCCGGCATCCTCACCAACGATCGCCACTCGGGCGCCCGCATCGTCGAGGTGCGGCCGTTCCGCATCGAGGACGAGCTCGACCGCGGCCGGGTGGTGATCGTCGCCGGGTTCCAGGGCGTGTCGTACAAGCGCGAGATCACCACCCTCGGGCGCGGCGGCTCCGACACCACCGCGGTGGCGCTGGCCGGGGCCCTGCGCGCCGACTACTGCGAGATCTGCTCGGACGTCGACGGCGTGTACAGCGCCGATCCGCGGGTGGTGAGCGCCGCCGAGCTGCTCGACGCCATCAGCCACGACGAGATGCTCGAGCTGGCCGCGTCCGGCGCCAAGGTGCTGCACGACGCCTCGGTGGAGTTCGCCAAGCGCAGCGGGATCGCGCTGTACGCCCGCGCCACCGGCAAGGACGGCGGCGGCACCCGCATCGACTTCGCGCCGGAGCGCGAGCGCCCGGTGGCCGCGGTGACCGGCCAGAACGCCCTGGTGCGGGCGCGGGTCCGGGGCGGCGCCGCCGTCGAGCACTGCCTGCAGGTGCTCGAGGCGGCGTCGATCCCGCTCGCGCACCTCGACCTCGAGGGCAAGGAGCTGCGCTGCTGGTTCACCACCGCCGACGTGCCCGACTGGGCGGCGGTGCAGAGCAAGCTGGTCAACGTGCTCGGCGACCAGCTCGAGCTGGGCGAGGAGGGCGCGGTCACCATGGTCGGCCACGGCATCGGTGGCGACCCCGGGCTCATCAACAAGGCCCGGCAGACCGCGGTCGGCGCAGGCGTGCCGCTCAACGCCGTGAGCGTGTCGCCGCTGCGCATCACCCTGTGGTGCGAGCGCGCCCACGTCGACGAGCTGGTGCGCGCTCCACCAGCAGTTCATCGGCTGACATGGCGACCCGCTGGCACCGGCGGGCGCGGCCGCGCGTGTGGGCGCATCGCGGCGACTCCGCGCACGTCACCGAGAACACCCTGGCGGCGTTCGCCTCGGCCCGGGCCGCCGGCGCTGACGGCCTCGAGTTCGACGTCCGCCTCGACGGCGACGGCGTGCCGGTGGTGTTCCACGACGACGATCTGCGCCGCCTCGCCGATCGCGCCGAGGCGGTCGAGGCGCTGTCGTCGACGGCGCGCGCCGCCGTGCGGCTGCGCGGCGACCACGCCATCCCGACCCTGGCCGAGACGATCGCGGAGTTCGGTGACCTCGACCTCAACGTCGAGCTCAAGCCGACCCGCCCGGGCCGCGGCGGCGCGTTGGCGGCGGCGGTGGCCCGGGTGCTCGCCGACGCCGCGGCGCCCGACCGGGTGCTGGTGTCGTGCTTCGATCCCATCGCGCTGGCGCAGCTCCGTCGACGGGCGCCGCACCTGGCGCGGGCGTTGCTGTTTCACCCCGGCGAGGCGTTGCCGCTGCGCGAGGGCATGCCGGCGTACCTGCTCGGGGTGGCCGCGGTGCACCCCGAGCACGAGCTGGTGACGCCGGCCCGGGTGCAGCGCTGGCACCGCCAGGGCTGGGCGGTCAACGTGTGGACCGTCGACGACGCGACCGCGCTACGCACCCTCGACGCGCTGGGCGTCGACGGCGTGTTCACCAACGATCCGGCCGCGGCCCGGGTCGCGCTCGACGGCTGACCCGGGGGCGTCGGCCGCGGGCGGCTACCAGCAGCCGAGGTAGGCGCCGGTGTCGGCGTCGTAGTGCTCGGTGCAGTTGGTGTTGCCGATGTTGTCCATGATCGCCATCGTCGTCTCGTGCTGCCGGCGCGATAGCTCGGACGCCAGCTCGTACGGCATCGCCGACCCCGCGGGCGGCGTCTGGTAGCCCTGCGCGATCTTCGCCTGGAGGACCTGCACCATCGACGCCGCGACCGGGTCGAGGTGGGGCCATGCGTTCATCTCCGGCAGCGGCTGCGGCAGGGCGGTGGCCTGGCCAGCGCCGTCGATGGCGAAGTTGCCGTGGGGGAGGACGACGTAGTGATGGCGAGCGTGGTCGCCATCCTGCTGGGCGAGCACGATCACCGGGTACTCGGGGAGGTAGAGCGTGAGACGACCCGCGCCGTCCGCCCAGACCAGGCTGCCGTCCTGCGCCAGGAACGGGCCCGCCACGCCGCTGCCGGCGGCGACTCCCGCGACGCCCCACTGGCTCGCGCGGGCCACCGCCTCCGCGCTCGGTGTCATCGTCGGCGCCGCGGTGGGCGTCTGAGCGCCGGTACTGGGCCCCTGCGCGCCGGACGGTGGCGGACCGAACTGTGGAGGCGGAGGGGAGGCGGGGGTGCACGCCACCAGGGAGGCGGCGACGACGAATGAAGCAATCATTGCGTGCATGCGGCCACCGTACCGCATCCCGGCGTGACGTCGCGGACGCTGGCGCCCCCGAATCCCCGACGGCGTGGCCATCGAGTGCCGGCGCAGCGAGGGTCAGGCCGCGGCGACGCCGTCGCGGATCGCGCAGACCTTGCGGACGAGCTTGTTCAGCTCGACGTTCTTGCCCTGCACGATGGTCTCGATCTCGGGCGCCATCTGCACGAGCTGGTCGCGCAGCGCCGTCGAGGTCGTGCCGGTCAGGAGCGTCGAGATGATCGCGACCAGGAACGTGCCGCCCCAGATCTCGCGGACCGCCTCGGCTGCCGAGGCCGCCTGGACCACCTTGAAGCCCTCGGCATCGAGGGCACGGGCGAGCTCTTCGCGCTCGCTGGAGATTTCATGAACAACGAGGACCGCCGACATACGCTGACCTCCGCGTGCGCGGGATGCCACGGGGCGTGCGCCCCGACCGGGGTGACTTAGCAAACTTGCCCGGCCGTCGCGAGAGGAACGCAAACTGAATGCACGTGGGCGGTGGGCCATCCGGGCCGCCGAGGGGGGGGGCAGGGCCGCCGCCGCCGGCGGGCTTGCGGCCGCTGCCAGGCCCGGAGTAAAGAGCGGCATGGCCTGGTGGTCACGCACGGGGCTCTCGCGGCCGAGCCGAAAAGTCCGTCCCCAAGGGCATTTGGACCAAGTGCGAGCGCTGCGCGACGGCCCTGTACGAGGCCGATCTCGACGCCAACCTGCGGGTCTGCACGAGCTGCGACCACCACTTCAAGATGTCGACCGCCCAGCGGATCGCCGTGATCCGTGACGAGGGCACCTGGCAGGAGCACGATCTCGGCCTCGAGAGCGCCGATCCCCTGGGCTTCCGGGTCGACGGCAAGCGCTACGCCGACCAGCTCCGCAGCACCACCAAGAAGACTGGCGCCGGCGACGCCTACCGCGCCGGCAGCGCCGCCATCGGCGGCAACCTGGTCGAGGTCGGCTTCTTCGCCTTCGAGTTCATGGGCGGATCGATGGGCTCGGTGGTCGGCGAGAAGATCGCGCGGCAGTTCGAGCGCGCCGCCACCGCGCGACGCCCGGCGGTGGTGTTCTGCGCTCCGGCGGCGCGCGCATGCAGGAGGGCGTGCTGTCGCTGATGCAGATGGCCAAGACCTCGGCGGCGCGCTCGCGCCTGCGCGAGGCGCGGGTGCCCTACGTCGCGGTGCTCTTGCACCCGACCACCGGCGGCGTCGCGGCGTCGATCGCGATGCTCGGCGACGTGTGCTTCGCCGAGCCGGACGCGCTCATCGGCTTCGCCGGCCCGCGCGTGATCGAGCAGACCATCCGGCAGCAGCTCCCGCCCGGGTTCCAGCGCGCGGAGTTCTTGCTCGAGCACGGCATGGTCGATCGCGTGGTGCATCGCCGCGACCTCAAGGCCACCCTCGCGCGCGCCCTGCACTGGTTCGGCGGCGGGCCGACCTCGACGGCGCCGTCGGCGATCGACGACGCCGAGCCGGCCGCCACGGACTGATCCGGTGACCCACGCGGCCGGCTACGCGGCGCTCCTGGAGCGGCTGTTCGCCGCGCGCCGCGGCGGCATCGTGCTCGGCCTCGACCGGGTCGAGGCGGTGCTGGCGCGCCTGGGCCGACCGCAGGATCACCTCGGCGCCGTCGTCCACGTCGGCGGCACCAACGGCAAGGGCTCCACCGCGCAGATGATCGCGGCGCTCGGGCGCGCCGCCGGGCGCCGGGTCGCGGTGTACAGCTCGCCGCACCTCGCGACGGTGCGCGAGCGCATCGTCGTCGACGACGAGCTGGTGGGCGAGGCCGAGCTGGTGGCGCTCGCGGCCGAGGCCGACGGCGCCGGCGCCGCGCGCTGACCTTCTTCGAGCAGCTCACGGTGATGGCGCTGCTGGCGTTCTCGCGCGCGCGGCCCGACCTCACCGTGCTCGAGGTCGGCCTCGGCGGTCGCCTCGACGCCACCAACGTGGTCGCCGCCGAGGTCGCGGTGGTGACCGGGGTCGCCCTCGATCACGAGGCGATGCTCGGCTCGACCTTGCGGGCCATCGCCGGCGAGAAGGCCGGCATCTTCAAGCGCGGCCAGCACGTGATCCTTGGCGCCGCCGGCGAGCCCGAGGCGGTGCCGTGGCTGCGGGGGGCGGCGCAGGCGGTCGGCGCCGCCGACATCGTCGAGATCGACGCCGCCGCGATCGCCGCGGTGCCCACGCTCGGCCTCCTCGGCGTGCACCAGCGCGCCAACGCGGCCGCCGCGATCGCCGCCGCGGTCGCCGCCGGAGTCCCGGTCGATGTCGCCGCGCTCGCCGGGGTTCGCCACCCGGGGCGGCTCGAGCAGGTGGCGGGCGCGCCCACGGTCATCCTCGATGGCGCGCACAACCCGCACGGCGCCCGCGCGCTGGCCGCGGCGATGGCGACCATGCCGCGCCCTCGGGTGCTGGTGCTCGGGGTCTCCGCGGACAAGGACGCGGCGGCCATCGCCGCGCCGCTGGTCGCCGAGGCCGAGCAGGTGATCGCGACCCGCTACCAGCAGGAGCGCGCGCTGCCGCCGCCGGCGTTGGCCGCGGTGGTCGGGCCGCGCGCGACCGTGGCCGGCGACGTCGCGGCGGCGCTGGCGGCGGCGCGCGCCACGGCTCCACCTCCCGCCACCATCGTGATCGCCGGGTCGCTGCTCCTGGTCGGCGAGGCCCGCGCGCTCCGGGTGCCGGGCGCGCACGACCCCCTCGCGGTATCGGACCCCGCGCCGCCGGCGCCCGAAGTTGCGTGACCCCAGCGCCGCGCATACGCTTGCCGGCATGACGCTCACCGGTCGCACGCTCCTGGCCCTCGCTGTGTCCGTCGGTCTGGGGGCGTCCGCCGCGCCCGCGGGCGCCGAGACCACCGCCCCCAGGGCGCCCAGCAAGGAGCGGGTCGAGGGTGACTACGCCGGGCCGGCGCCGGGCGTGCCGTCGCGCGCGGTCCGCGAGGGCCGCGCCAAGGCCAAGGCACCCAAGAAGGGCACGCTGACCTGGGTCGGCTTCACGCCCAAGGAGGGCGGCGCCGCCGAGGTGTGGCTGCAGGCCGCCAA
>JAWKQW010000020.1:0-137253 GCA_041389945.1 Kofleriaceae bacterium | reverse complement strand
CACCGGCACCGTGCCGGCGCCGCACGTCGTCGACGCGGTGGCCCTGGCCGGCATGGACCAGCCCGCGCGCGACGCCGAGTGGGAGAAGTGGGAGGGCGTGCTCATCGAGGTGCAGGACATCACCATCTCCGAGGGCGTCGACCAGATCGGCGACGACCCGACCTTCCTCGAGTTCGTCGTCGACGGCGACCTCCACATCGACAACTCGCTGGCCGAGATCCCCGCGGCCAACGCGGTCGCCATCGGCGAGTGCGTCAACAGCGTGGTCGGCATGGGCGACTACTTCTTCAGCTGGAAGATCCTGCCGCGCTCCACCGCCGAGGTCGATATCAGCGGCACCGACTGCGGCGGCGCGCCGGTGGTGACCGTGGCGCAGGTGCAGGCCGGAGGCGTCTCCGGGCCGGTGAAGCTCGAGGACGTCGTCGTCACCGCGGTCAGCTTCAACGGCGTGAACCTGTGGGTGCAGGACGCGGTGGCCTCGGCCGCTGGCCAGGGCATCTACGTCTACCGCGGCAACGCCAGCACCCCCGACGTCGCCCCGGAGATCGTGACCGGCGCGGTCATCGACGTGGTCGGCAACGCCACCGAGTTCGACTTCAACATCACCGTCGGCGACGGCGGCCTCACCCAGATCGCCTCGCCGACCCTCACCTTCAAGAGCGCGCCGGCGGGCCTGCCGACGCCGGTGACCGGCGTGACCATCGCCGACCTCAACGCGACGGTGACCGGCGAGCCCTACGAGGGCGTGCTGGTGCAGCTCACCAACGTGGAGGTCACCAACGTCAACGCGGCGCAGTTCCAGTTCACGCTGTCGCAGGGCGCCAACTCGATCGTCGTCGACCGCACCATCTACCAGCACACCCCGGTGATGGGCGATTGCTACGCGACGTTCACCGGCATCTTCGGCACCAACACCTTCGACGACTACCTGAACCTGCTGCCGCGCGCGGCCGGCGACATCACCGCCGGCGGCGTCTGCAACTGACCTCGGCGCGCGCCGGGCGCTGACGACCGGCGGTGCACGGGGGGCGGCCCCCACGGCGGGAGCCGCCACCGGCTGGCACCAGGCCACCGCCGCTCGACGGTGCGCGGCCCGAGGTCGCCGGCGAGCCGCTTCCCGAGGTGTCGCGCGGCGCCGGGCGGCGGCGCGCTCGTCGAGCCGATGCCGTGTGTCGCTGGCGACACGGATCGTCGACGGCAGCCATGTCAGGCCGCGGTGGTACGTAGCGCCGCATGGGCGTTGCGGCCAGCGTCGTCGACGGGGTGGGCAGCGTCGCCCAGTCGTCCATCGCTGGCGCCGGAGGGCGTCGGCGCCGCGAGCTCGTCGTCGGCGCTCGCCGACGGCTACGGCGGCGTGTTGCTCACGTCGCTGCTCACGCTGCTGGTCGTCGTCGTCGCCGCGATCGTCGTCGTGCGGCTGTCGCGCCGGCTCGGCGTGGCCGGGCGCGCGGCGCCGCGCGAGCTGCTCGACGTCGTCGCCCGGGTGCCGCTCGAGCCTCGCCGCTCGCTGTACGTGGTGGAGGTCGCTGGCAAGGCGCTGCTCATCGGCACCAGCGAGATGGGCCTGTCCACCCTGGCCGAGCTCGAGCCCGAGCAGGTCCGCGCGCGCGCCGCGGCCGAGCCTGGCGGCGGTGCGTTCGCGTCGATGGTGCGGGCGGCGCTGGCGCGACGAGGCGCCGGCGGCCGCGCGGCCGACGACGAGCCGCGAGGCCTCTCGTGAGCGATGGCCTCGCGCTCGCGGTCGCCGCGCTGATCCCGCTGGTGGCGCTGTCGCTCACCAGCTTCGTGAAGGTGTCGGTGGTGCTGTCGCTGTTGCGCAACGCGCTGGGCACGCCGGAGGCGCCGTCGACCCTGGTGGTGACCTCGCTGTCGCTGGTGCTCACGGTCTTCGTGATGGCGCCGGTGGCGACCCGGATGGTGGCCGCCGCCGACCTGCCGGCGCCGGCGACGAGCCCGAGCGCGCCCGCCCCGGCGAGCCCCGCGGGCGCCCCCGCGTCGACGACGCCCGCGAGCCTCCCGGGCGCGCCGCCGAGCGCGGCGGCGGCGGCGACCGCGCTGCTCCCCGACGATGTGCAGGCGCGGTTGCCGGCGATCGAGCGCGGCCTGGTACCGCTGCGCGGCTTCCTGCGCCACCACGCCGGCGCCGCCGAGCACGCGACCTTCGTCGGGCTCGCGCACGAGCTCGGCACGCCCGAGGCTACCGGCGACGAGCTGTGGGTGCTGGCGCCGGCGTTCGTCACCACCGAGCTCAAGGAGGCCCTCGCGATCGCGGTGGTGCTGCTGATCCCGTTCCTCGTGCTCGACCTGGTGGTCGGGCTGACCCTGAGCGCGCTCGGGCTGTCGACCACCTCGCCGCAGGTGGTGGCGCTGCCGCTCAAGCTCGCGCTCCTGGTCGCGGTCGATGGCTGGCGCCTGCTGCTCGACGGGCTGGTGCGAGGCTACGCGTGACCGACGCGCTGCTGGCGCTGGTGCGCGAGGGCGTGGTGCTGGCGCTGTTGCTGGCGGCGCCGCTGGTCGTCGCCGGCGCCGCCGGCGGGCTCGTCGCCGCCATCCTCGGCCGGGTCACCCAGCTCGAGGATCCCGCGCTCGGGCAGGTCGCGCGCGTCGCCGCCGTCGGCATCGCGGTGCTGGCGCTGGCGCCATCGATCGGGCGCTCGCTGCACGGCCTCGCCACCAGCGCCCTGGCCCTGGTCGCCGGCCTCGGCGCCGGGGCGCCGCCGACGTGAGCGAGCTGCTCGCGAGCTGGCCGCTCGCCACCGTGCGCGCGGCGGTGGCGCTGGTGGTGGTCGCGATGGTGTCGGGGGCGGCGCCGCGCTGGCTGGGGCTGGTGGTCGGCGCCGCGGTCGGCCTGTTCGTCGCCGGCGTCGTCGCGCCGCCGGCGCTGCCCGGCTCGCTGCCGGCGGCGATCGCGTGGCTCGTCGCCGAGGCGGCGATCGGCGCCAGCCTCGGCGTCGTCGCGGCGCTGCCGCTGGTGGTGGTCGACTGGGCCAGCGGGTGGGTCGCCGTCACCGTCGGCGGCGCGCCTGGCGACGACGTCGGGCGGCGCATCGTGGGCCTGGCCGCCGCGTGCGTGTTCGTCGGCATCGACGGCCCGAGCCAGCTCGCCGCGGCGATCGCGCGCAGCTACGTGGTGGTGCCTGTCGGCGGCGGCGGCGTGCTGGCGGCGACGTCCTTGGCCGCGGTGGTGCCGGCGCTCGGCGGTCTCCTGGTCAGCGCGCTGGCGGTCGCCGCGCCGATGCTGGTGGCGGCAGCGATCGTGGAGCTGGCGTTCGCGGCGGCGGCCCGGGTGGCGGCGCGCGTCGACGGTGGCGCGCTCGCCGGCGCGCCCCCGACGGGTGGCCACGCTGGTGGTGCTGGTGGCGGCGTTGGTGTGGATGGCGGTCACGGTCGCCGGCGCGATGCGGACGGCGTGGGCTGGCTAGCCACCGCTGGCGGCGACCACCGCGGCCAGCTCGGGCCACAGCGCCGGCGGCACCAGTCCCACCGCGGCCTGGCCGAGCGCCGCGGCGAGGGTCGGCTGGCGCGTCACCGGCACCCGATCGCGGCGGGCGCGCGCGAGCAGCGAGGTGGCGTCGGGGCCGCGTCCGACAGCGACCACGCGCGGCGCGTCGCCGGCGGGCGCCGCCACCGCGACCGCGATGGTGCCGTCGGTGACGACCACCCGGGCCCGGGCGATGGCGCCCGCCACCGTGGCCGCGGCGTGGTCGCCGGCGAAGCCGCGGGCGCGGCGCCGCGGATCGGCGCCGGCGCGCCGCAGCTCGTCGCGGCGCTCGGCCTCGGTCATCTGCAGATCGCGGCGGTGGCGTCGGGCCTCGACCACCGCGGCGACGACGCCGCAGGCGACGCGGGTGCCGGCGAGCACCGCGATCGCGCCGATGCCGAGCCGAACCACGGCGCCCGGCCAGGCCGCGCTCGGGTGCGCCGCGAGCGCGATCAGATCGTCGCCGTGGACCGCGAGCCACGCCAGGGTGATGACGACGATCGCCGCCGCGGCGAAGGCGGCACCGAGGCCGTCGACGAGGCGGGCGGTCGCGGTGCGGGTACGCCCTGGCGCGCCGGGCAGCCGTCGGCGCGGACGCCACACGCCGCCGAGCTGGGCCGTGTGGGCGAGGGCGGCGGCGAACAGGGCCCCGGCCAAGGGCGGCAGCACCAGCGCCAGCGTCGCCACCGGCACCGCGCGGAGCGCGAGGGCGACGTCGACGGCGCGACCGTCGGCGCCGTCGGCGCCGGCGCGCATGGCCGCGCGCAGCGGCGCGCTGGCGTCGGCGCCGGCAAACCACGCCAGCGCGGCCACCGCGCCGAGCAGGGCGGCGCCCGCGGTGAGCGTCGGCGCGTGCCAGGCGAGGCCAGCGGCCCGCGCCAGCGCGCGCCGGCGCGGCGTCGGCGGCAGCACGCGCTCGCTCACCCGCCGACGGTACCGGCGCGCGGCGGCGCGCGTCCACGCACCGGGGCAGGTTCCTCGACGGGCGAGCGCGGGTGAACGGCGCGACCTCGGTGTATGGTCGGCGGCCATGGCGAGCGCGCGTACGCAAGGCGGTGATCCCGGCGGCCGGACTCGGGACCCGGTTCCTGCCGGCGACCCGGGCGGTGCCCAAGGAGATGCTCCCGGTGGTCGACGTCCCGACCATCCAGCTCGTCATCGAGGAGGCGGTCGCCGCCGGCATCTCCGACGTCGTCGTCGTCAACGGGCGGCACCAAAGGCGCGATCGAGGATCACTTCGACCACGCCTGGGAGCTCGAGCGGACGCTGCGCGATCGCGGCAACGTCGAGCTCGCCGACGCCATGGCCCGGCTGTCGACCCTGGTGCGCCTGCACTCGGTGCGGCAGAAGCAACCGCTGGGGCTCGGCCACGCCGTGCTCAGCGCGCGCGACGCCGTCGGCGACGAGCCGTTCGCGGTGCTGCTCGGCGACGACCTCGTCGACAACGACGCCGACCCCGGCATCGGCCAGCTCGTCGCCGCCCACGCCGAGACCGGCGCCGCCGCGATCATGATCATGGAGGTGCCACCTGGGCAGGAGCACCTCTACGGCGTGGTCGCCGGCGACGTCGGCCCCGGCGGCGTCATCCGGGTCCGCGAGATGGTCGAGAAGCCGGCGCCGGGCACCGCGCCCAGCCGGTGGGCCATCGTCGGGCGCTACGTGTTGCCGCCGACGATCTGGCCGATCCTGGCCGCGACCCGGCCCGGCGTCGGCGGCGAGATCCAGCTCACCGACGGGCTGCGCGAGCTGGCGGCGATGCCGGCCGGCCTCGTCGGGGTGCCGGTGCGCGGCGTGCGCCACGACGCCGGCGATCGGGTCGGCTACCTGCGCGCGAACCTCGCCTACGCGCTCAAGCGACCCGAGCTGGCCGAGCCGGTGCGCGCGATGATGCGCGAGCTGCTCGCGTCGGGCGATGCCTGAGGCCGCCGCGCCGTCGGCGTGCGTCGAGGTGGCGGCGCTGGCGCCGGTGCCGGGGCTGCTCACGTACCGGGTGCCGCCGCGGCTGGCCGCGCGCGCGGTGCCGGGCGCGCGGGTGCTGGTGCCGCTCGGCGGCCGCAAGCTCGGCGGCGTGATCGTGCGCGCCGCCGCCGAGGCGCCGGGCAAGCCGCTGCGCGATCTGATCGACGTGCTCGACGACGAGCCGTCGCTGACCGCCGAGCTGGTGGCGCTGTGCGCGTGGATCGCCGACTACTACGAGGCGCCCATCGGCGAGGTGGTGCGCGGCGCGCTGCCACCGGGCAGCGGCGGCGGCGCCACCGACGTCGTCGCGATCACCGACGCCGGGCGCGCCGCGCTCGAGGCCAGGGCGCTGCCGCCCAGACGACGCGACCTGCTCGCCGAGCTCGCCGCGCGCGGACCGCGGCCGCCGCGGGCGCTGCCGGCGCGCGCGCGCGCCGAGCTCGACGCCGTGATCGCCGCGGGCTGGGCGGCCTCCGGCGAGCAGCGCACGGCGGCGCGGGTGCGCGAGGCGACCGAGCGCTGGGTCGAGCTCGCCGCCGGCGTCGAGGCCGAGGCGGCCGCCAAGGCGCTGGCGCGCGCGCCCCGTCGACGCGCGCTGGTGCAGGCGCTGGCGGCCGGCGCGCTGCCGGCGGCCGAGCTGACCGCCGCCGCCGGGGCCGCGGCCGCGCTGCGCGAGCTGGTCCGCGCCGGCACCGTGGTGGTGACCCATCGGCCGAGCGTGCGCGCCGCGGTGCCAGCGTCGAGCCTGCCGGCCGCAGCGACGCCGCCCACCCTGTCGTCGGAGCAGGCCGCCGCGCACGCGGCCATCGCCGGCGCCCTCGGCGGCGGCTTCGCGTCGTTTCTGCTGCACGGCATCACCGGCAGCGGCAAGACCGAGGTCTACCTGCACGTCATCGCCGACGCGCTCGCCGCCGGGCGCACCGCGATCGTGCTGGTGCCGGAGATCTCGCTCACCCCGCAGCTCGCGGCGCGGTTCGCGGCGCGCTTCGGCGCCGAGGTCGCGATCCTCCACTCCGGGCTCAGCGAGCGCGATCGCCTCGCCGAGTGGCAGCGCCTGCGGCGAGGCCGGGCCCGCATCGCCGTCGGCGCGCGCTCGGCGGTGTTCGCGCCGGTCGCCGACCTCGGGGTGATCGTCGTCGACGAGGAGCACGACGGCTCGTTCAAGCAGGAGGAGGGCGTGCGCTACTGGGCGCGCGACGTGGCGCTGGTGCGGGCCCAGCGCGCCGGGGCGGTGTGCGTGCTCGGCTCGGCGACGCCGAGCCTCGAGAGCTTCCACGGCGCCGCCCTCGGTCGCCACCGGCTGCTCACGCTCACCGAGCGGCCGACGCCGCGGCCGCTGCCGACGGTCGAGGTGATCGATCTGCGCGTCCACCTGCCCGACGCCGAGGGCATGCTGTCGGCGCCGCTGGCCGAGGCCATCGGCGGCGCGCTCGCCGCCGGCGATCAGGTCATCCTGTTCCTCAACCGGCGCGGGTTCGCGACGTTCGTCCTGTGCACCGCGTGCGGCGCGGCGTCGCGCTGCCCGAACTGCTCGGTGTCGCTCACCTACCATCAGCTCCAGGATCGCCTGCTGTGCCACTACTGCGGCCACGGCGAGCGCGTGGCCGAGGTGTGCCCCGCGTGCAAGACCCGCGGCAAGATCGAGCGCAAGGGCCTGGGCACCGAGCGCGTCGCGGCGGCGATGTCGGCGCGCTTCCCGACCGCGCGGGTCGCGCGCCTCGATCGCGACGTCGCCAGCGGCGCCCGCGCCGAGGCGATCCTGGCCAGGGTCGCGCGCCGCGAGGTCGACCTGCTCGTCGGCACCCAGATGGTCACCAAGGGCCACGACTTCCCCGGCGTCACGCTCGTCGGCGTCTTGTGCGCCGACACCGGGTTGTCGTTGCCGGACTTCCGCGGCGCCGAGCGCACGTTCCAGCTGCTGACCCAGGTGGCCGGGCGCGCCGGCCGCGGCGAGCGGGCAGGGCGCGTGGTGATCCAGACCTACCGGCCGACCGAGCCGGCGGTGGCGTGCGCGGCGCGCCACGACTACCGCGGCTTCTACGAGGTCGAGCTGGCGGCGCGCGCCGAGCTCAGGTACCCGCCGCACGGGCGGCTGGTCGCGGTCCGCATCGACGGGCCGGTCCCGGCGGCGGTGGCCGAGACCGCCGAGCGCCTGACCGCGCTGGCGCTGGCCGCCGGGCGCGACCAGGAGGTGACCGTGCTCGGCCCGGTGGCGGCGCCGCTGTCGCGCCTGCGCGGCCGGACCCGCTGGCAGCTCTGGCTGCGCGGCCCGGATCGCGCGGCTCTGCGTCGGGTGGTGCGGGCCCTGCGCGGCCTCGAGGTGCCGCCGCAGATCCGGGTCGGCGTCGACGTGGATCCGGTCTCCACCCTGTAGTAGACAGGTGGTCATGGCAACCGTCGCGCTGGTGGTGGCCGACCCAGGGGTGGTCGACGCCATCGCCGCGGTCATCGCCAGCGACGTCCGGCTGGCCGAGGTCGAGGTCATCACCGGCGACGGCGGCGACGACACCGTCGAGCTGGCGCTGGCCCGACGGCCGGCGCTGGTGGTCGCGACCAGCAGCCTCGAGAGCGGCGACGGCCGCGCCCTGCTCGGCGCCCTGCGCGAGCTGATGCCGCCGCCGGGCCCGTGGCTGGTGCTCGTCGGCGACGCCGACGGGCCGGTCGTGCGCGAGGCCGACGCCGGCGTCCACGCCGGCGACCGCTTCGTGGCCCGCGCCGAGCTGGCGGCGCGCCTGGGCGACGTCCTCGTCGAGGGCCTCGAGGGCGAGCCACCGGACGTCGCCATCGTCGACGAGCCGGTCCGCGACACCTCGCAGATGGACGCGGTGTCGGTCGAGGCCATCGAGGGGCTCGACGGCGTCGGCCCCGACGAGCCCGACGACATCGTCGGCGGCCAGACCCGCGAGGCGACCCAGGTCATCCCGGTGCGGGGCGGCGGCCAGGTCCACGCGTTCGACGCCAGCGAGCTCGACGACGGCGCGCCGCCGGTCGAGCTCGACGCCGCGGCGCTCACGCCGGTCGAGGAGGCGTCGGCGGAGGCCGCCGCCGACGAGGCCGGCGACGGCGGCGGCGACTTCGCGCGCAACCTGCGCCGCAAGATGTCGATGATGGCGCAGCGCCTGTTCAAGGCCGGCGCCGACACCCCGTCCCCACCGCCGGTGAGCCTGCGACCGCACCACGATCACCACACCGAGATCGATCTCGGCGCGTTCGCCGACGGTGGTCGCGGCCACCGAGCTCGAGGAGCCGCGGCCGGAGCCGCTCGGCGATCGGCCGTCGACCCAGCCCGGCCATCGCACCGGCGCCACCACCGGCGGCACCGGCCGCACCCTCGGCTTCGAGCGGCCGAGCGTCGACGGCGAGCCGCAGCCGATCGTGCTCGGCGAGCGCGACCTGCCGAGGCTCCTGGCGATGGCGCTGGCGTCGCGCTTCACCGGCGAGCTCGAGCTCGCCGCCGGCGACGTCGTCCGGCGCATCGCCCTCGACGAGGGCCGGCCGGTGTTCGCGTGGTCGAACGCCGACGCCGATCGCCTCGGCCAGCTGCTCCTGCGCGAGGGCAAGATCACCCGCACCCAGCTCGGGCGCGCCCTCGAGCACGTGGCCGCCGCGGCCGCCGCACCGGCGAGGTGCTGGTGGATCTCGGCTACCTCAAGCGGCGCGAGCTGGCGCCGGCGGTGCGGCGCCACCTCGAGGAGATCGTGTACGGCGGCTTCGGCTGGCGCGCCAGCACCTGCCGGTGGCGCGCGGGCGACGGCGCCGCGGCCGAGCGCATCCGCCTGACCCGGCAGCCGGCGGCGCTGCTGCTCGAGGGCATCCGCCGCAAGTACGACGAGGCCGAGCTGGCGGCGCTGGTGGAGCCGCGCACCGCGCGGGTGGTCATCACCGATCGCGAGCGGCTGGCCGCGCGACCGCGACCGCCGATCTGTCGCCTGGAGGAGCGCGCGGCGGTGGCCGCGCTCGACGGCAGCCGCGAGCTCACCGCGGTGGCCGCCGCCGGCGGCCTCGATCCTGGCGGCGTCATCGCCCTGGTGTGGGGGCTCATCGTGCTCGGCGTGGCCATCGTGCGGCGCGGCGGGGCCGGCGCCGAGGCCGGCGACGACGGCGAGGTGCTGGTGGCCGAGACCGACCTCGCCATCGATCGCGAGCGGGTGCGGGCGCGCTACGCGCTGGTGCAGGAGGCCGACTACTTCGCGCTGCTCGGCGTGCGCCGCGACGCCAGCCCGTTCGAGATCAAGCGCGCCTACGAGGCCGCGCGCCGCGACTTTGCGCCGGACGGCTTTGCGCCGGAGCTGCGGCGCGAGCTCGCGGCCCAGCTCGGCGAGATCGCCGCCGTGGTCGACGAGGCCTACGGCGTGCTGCGCGCCGAGCCGCTACGGTCGAGCTACGCGCAGCACCTGTTGCCGGTGGCGTCGGGGAGCGGGCTCGGCGTGACCGGCTGCGCGCGGTGTTCATGGGCACGCCGGCGTTCGCGGTGCCGTCGCTGGCCGCGGTCGCCCGCGCACCACGAGGTGGTGCGGGTGGTGAGCCAGCCGGATCGTCCCGGCCGGGCGCGGCGGCAAGATCGAGCCGACGCCGGTGGCGGCGTGGGCCAGCGCGCACGGCCTGCCGCTGGTGCAGCCCAGGGCGGTGCGCACCCCGGCCTTCGCCGAGGAGCTCGCCGCGCTCGGCGCCGACGTCGCGGTGGTCGTCGCCTACGGCCGCATCCTGCCGCCGGCGGTGCTGGCGGCGTTCCCGCTCGGCTGCGTCAACGTGCACGGCTCGCGGCTGCCGCGCTATCGCGGCGCCGCGCCCATCCAGCGCGCGGTGATCGCCGGCGACGCCACCACCGGGGTGTCGATCATGCGCCTCGACGAGGGCATGGACACCGGGCCGGTGTTCGCCACCACCGAGGTCGCGATCGGCGCCGACGAGACCTCCGGCGAGCTGATGGCGCGGCTGGCCGAGGTCGGCGCCGCGGCGCTGGTGCCGGTGCTCGACGCGCTGGCGGCCGGGACCGCGCACGCCGCGCCGCAGCCCGCCGAAGACGCCAGCCACGCCGCCATGCTCACCAAGGCCGACGCCGTGATCGACTTCGCGGGCCCGGCGGCGGCGGCGGCGGCGCGCATCCGCGGGGTCGATCCGTGGCCCGGCGCCATCGCCCGCCGCGGCGACGTGGTGCTCAAGCTCTTCGGCGCCCGCGCGCGCGCGCGCCGGCCCGAGGAGGCCGCCGCGACGCCAGGCACCGTGCTCGCCATCGACGACGCCGGCGCCCACGTGGCCGCCGGCGAGGGCGTGGTGATCGTACGCGAGCTGCAGGCGCCGGGGCGCAAGCGCCTGCGCGCCGCCCAGGTCGCCGCCGGCCGCGGCCTCGCCGTCGGCGACGTGCTGGCCACGGCGGGCGTCGCGTGAGCACCGCGCGCGATCTGGCGCGGCGCGTGCTCGAGCGCGTCGCCCGCGACCAGGCCTGGGCCAGCCTCGCCCTCGACGGCGAGCTCGGCCGCAGCCCGCTCGACGCCCGCGATCGTCGCCTCGCCGCCGAGCTGGTGTACGGCACGCTGCGGCACCAGCCGCGCCTCGATCGTGCGCTCGGCGCCTACGCCGACCTCGGCCGCTCCCCGCCGCGGGTCCGGCTGGCGCTGCGGCTGGCCGCGTACCAGCTCCTGATGATGCGGGTGCCCAGCGATGGCTGTCGACGACGCCGTCGCGGCGGTGCGCCAGGTCGGCGGCGCCAAGCTCGCGGGCTTCGCCAACGCCGTGCTGCGTCGGCTGGCGCGGGAGGCGAGCCACCGCTGCCCGACGACGCGCGGGCTCGCCTCGGCTCGAGCACTCGATGCCGGCCTGGATCGTCGACGAGGTGGCGGCGGTGCTGGCCGACGAGCAGGACCTGGCCGCCGCGATCGCCGGGCTGTCGACGCCGGCGCGCCTGGCCGGTCGGGTCAACCGTCGTCGCGGCGACGTCGCGGCGGTGGTGGCGCGCCTGGCCGACGAGGGCGCCTCCGCCGAGCCGGCGCCGGGCAGCCCCGACGGCATCTACGTCGACGACCTCGGCGATCCGGGCGCCAGCCCGTCGCACCGCGCCGGCCTGTGGACCGTGCAGGATCTCGGCGCCCAGCGGGTGGCGCGGGCGGCGGCGCCGCGCCCTGGTGAGCGCGTGCTCGACGCCTGCGCCGGCGTCGGCGGCAAGGCCACCCACCTCGCGGAGCTCGCCGACGACGCCGCCACCATCGACGCCGTCGATCGCTCGTCGACCAAGCTGGCGCTGGCCGCCGCGTCGGCACAGCGGCTGGGGCTCACGTCGGTGCGCACGGTCGTGGCGGACCTGCAGACCCCGGCGCGCGGCGCGCTGGCCGAGCGCTACGATCGCATCGTGCTCGACGCGCCGTGCTCGGGCCTCGGCGTCTTGCGCCGCCACCCCGAGGGCAAGTGGCGGGTGACCGCGGCCGACGTCGCCCGGCTCGCCGCGGTGCAGGCGGAGCTGCTCGACGCCGTGGTGCCGCGCCTCGCCGACGGCGGCACGCTCGTGTACAGCGTGTGCACGTTCACCGCCGCCGAGGGCCCGGCTCAGGTCGAGGCGCTGCGGGCGCGCTGGCCGGGGCTCACGCTGGTCGGCAGCGAGCAGACCTGGCCCCACCGCGACGGCGCCGACGCGTTCTACCTGGCGACCTTGCGGCGCGGGTAGGGCAGCCGGCGGCGAGAACCTGACCACGGCCGGGGGATGCCGTAGGCTACGTGGATGCGTCGCTGGGTGCCGATCGCCGCGTGCGCCACCGCCCTGGCGGCGGTGGGCGTGTGGCGCTGGCGCGCGGTCGCGATGGCCGGCGACGGCGCGCCACCGACGCCGGCGGTGGTCGCGCCGGTCGACGACCCGGTCGCGGACGAGGCGCCAGCGACGGAGCTGCCCGTCGTCCCGGCGCCGCTGCCGGGCCCGTCGCCGGTCGAGCTGGCGGTGGTGGCGGGCTCGACCGAGCGCCTGTCGCTGCGCGACGGCGACGCCTGGGTGTGGCGGCCGGCGGGCTACCACCCCGACGGCGCCGCCGCGGTGATCTACGTGCACGGCTACTACGTCGATCTCGATCGCGCGTGGCGCGAGCACCAGCTCGCGGCGCAGTTCGCGTCGTCGTCGATCAACGCGATGTTCATCGCGATCGCGGCGCCGACCGGGCTGCGCGAGCCGGTGCGCTTCGACGATCCGGCCGCGATCCTGCGGGAGGTCACGCGCAAGACCGGGTGGGAGCGCCCGACCGGCGCGGTGATCGCGGTCGGCCACAGCGGCGCGTACCGCACGGTGCTGCCGTGGCTGTCGTCGCCGCTGCTCGACATGGTGGTGCTCATCGACGCGCTCTACGGCGATCATCCCGAGGTGCCGCGCTGGCTGGCTCGCGGCGAGCATCGCCGCCTCGTCACCATCGCCGACGACACCCTGCGCTGGGCCGAAGAGCTCGCGCGCATCGTGCCGGGCACCGTCGAGGTCGATCGCATCCCGTCGTTCGTCGAGGGCTGCCGGTCGCGGCGCACCGCGCAGCACCTGCTCATGCGCTCGCAGTTCCTTCACCACATGCCGCAGGTCACCGGTGGCGTGGTCATCCCGCTGGTGCTGCGGCTGGCGCCGGAGGAGATCCTCGCCGACGGCCCGTGGCAGCACCCCTGGGCGCGTTGCCGCCGCTGCCGCCCGCCACGGCGCCGTGGCGGCGGCGCCCGGCGGCGCTACCGTCGGCGGGTGTACCACGGCCGGCCCCGACGAGGACGCGCCGTGACCTGGCGCGGCCGCGCGGTGCGCCTGGCCCTCGCCGGGCTGCTGGCGCTCCTGACCTGGCAGCTGCCGGCGGCGCGGCGCGCGCTCATCCGCGCGGTGGTGCACGCGTCGTCGCCGCCAGGGCCGCCGCCGGCGCTGCCGGGCGCCGCCGCCTGGGTGCCGCCGGCGGCCGCGGTGCACGCGCCGATCCGGGTGGTGCTCGTCGACGGCGCCGGCGCCGAGACCGCGCGGGCGATGCCGGCCTGGAACGCGCTGTGCGCGCGCGGCCTCGACCTCATCGTCGACGTCGGCTTCCCGACGGTGTCGCTGCCGGTGCAGGTGTCGCTGTGGACCGGGCTGACCCAGCAGCAGACCGGCGTCACCGCGCAGGACGGGCGCGCGCTGGCGCCGCCCCTGGCGCCGCCGGCCTTGCCGCCGCAGATCGCCGGCAGCGTCGCCGTCGCCGAGTCGCACCCGGGCATCGTGCGCTCGCTCGGGTTCGCCCGGATCGAGACGCCCGAGGACGGCGACGTCGCCACGCCGTGGCAGGCGCGGGCGGTGCGCGAGGTCGGCAGCGACGCGCGGCTGGCCTTCGTGCACATCCTGCGGGTCGACACCGCCGGCCACCGCAGCGGCCGCGCGTCGTCGGCGTACCAGCAGGCCGCCGTCGAGGCCGACGCCTTGCTCGGCGAGCTGGTGGCGGCGCGTGCCGACGCCTGGTGGATGGTGCTCGCCGATCACGGCCACCTCGCGAGCGGCGGCCACGGCGGCGAGGAGCGCGCGCTGCGGCAGGTGCGCGCGTGCGTCGCCGGGCCCGGCGTCGGCACGGGCGTCGGCGGCCCGATCCACCTCGTCGATCTGTCGCGCACGCTGGCCGACGCCCTCGGGGTGCGGCTCGGGCCAGCGGCGCGCGGGCGCACGCTGGCGGCGGCGCTGGCGGCGCCCCTCGACGGCGACGACGCGGTACCGTCGCTGCCGCCGTGGCGCGCCCTGGTGGCGCTGGCGATCGTCGCGCTCGCGGTGGCGGCCACCGCGTGGGGCATGCGCGGTCGGCTCGCGCTCGGGCCGTGGTGGTTCCCGGTCGCGATCGCGGCGCTGATCCTGCTCGCCCGATCGCCGACCTTGTCGACGACGATGATCTACCGCCCGCAGGGCCGTGACCTGTTCCTGGCGTACTGGCCGGGGCTGGTGGTGCTCGCGATCGCCGCCGGGGTCGCGGTGCGGCGGTTGCCGCCGGCGCGCGCGATCGCGGCGCTGCTCGGCATGCCGCTGGGCGCGGCGGCGGCGACGGCGGTCGCGTGCGGCGCGGCGCCGATGCTCCTCGGGCAGGAGGTGGCCCCGGTGACGCCGATGTGGACGGCGTGGACCAGCCCGCTCCTGGTGATCGCGGCCAGCGGCTGCGGCGTGGTCGCGGTGGCGCTGGTGGTCAGCGCCCTGGTGCCGGGGTTCGGGCCGCTGCGCGCCGCCGCGGCGCCGCTGGTCGTGCTGGCGCTGGTCCCCCGCGTCGCCCGCGCCGAACCGCCCCCGGCGCCACCGCCGCCCGCGCCGCTGCTGTTGCCGTCGGCCGACGGCGCCGACGGCGGCGAGCTCGGCGTGCGCTGGGCGACCTCGAGCACGATCACCGGCGGCGAGGTGGTGGCGTCGGGACGGCTGGCGCTGGGGCGCACGTGGTGGGCCGGGGGCGCGGTGGGGGCGGCCTGGGCCGACGCGCCGGTGGACGACTCGTCGATCGGCAACGCGATCGTCATCGTCGGTCGCCGCGTCGCCGCCGCGCCGTGGTGGCCCGTCCCGCGGCTCGAGGTGACGCTGCCGACCGGCGCCGAGCGCGGCGGCGGCGGCGACGCGCTGCGGGCGCTGGCGGCGCTGCGCCCGACCGACGATCGGTCGCTTTCGCCCGGGACCCTCGCCGCGACCGCCGCCGGCACCTGGTGGTGGCGCGGGCGCCGACGCTGGGCCGCCGCCGACCTGGGCCTCACCGGGCGCGCCGACGGCGACCACGGGCGGCTGCCGGTGCGCGTCGTCGTCGGCGGCGCGGTGCGCGCCTTCGATCGCGTCGACCTCGGCGCCGAGCTGGCGACCACGACCTTCGTGCTCGATCCCGCCGACGGCGACGACCTGGTGTGGGCGCTCGCGCTGGGCGCCACCGCGCGCCTGGGCCGGCTGCACGTCGGCGCGTCGCTGCGGGCGCCGCTCGACGACGACGCCCGCGCCCGCGACGTGCTCACCGGCGCGCTCGAGGTCGGCTGGCGGCCGTAGCTACTTGTTGGGCGGGTACTTCTGCAGCTTGCGCTGCAGCGAGCGCCGGTGGATGCCGAGCCGCCGCGCCGCCTCGGAGATGTTGCCCGCGCAGTCCGACAGCACCCGGTTGATGTGCTCCCACTCCGCGCGCGCCAAGGACGGCGCCCGGTAGTCGGCGTCGGGGGACGGCGTCGTCGGCGCCTCGCCGCGGGCGAAGGTGGCGACGATCTCGTCGGCATCCGCCGGCTTGGCGAGGTAGTAGGTGGCGCCCAGCCGGATCGCGTCGATGGCGGTGGCGATGCTGCCGTAGCCGGTGAGCACGACCGACTTGGTCGCGGCGTCGATCTCGCTCAGGGCCTTGACCAGCTCGAGGCCGCTCTTGCCCGGCATCTTGAGATCCACCACCGCGTACTCCGGCGACTCGCTCTGGGCCAGCGCCAAGGCGCTGTCGTAGTCGTGGGCGGTGCGCACGTCGTAGCCGCGCTCGACGAAGGCCCGGGCCAGGCGGGTCCGGTAGACCTCGTCGTCGTCGACCAGCAGGATCGAGGGGCGGTGGGTGTCGGCGCTCACGCTTCCTTAGATAGCACCGGACCCGGGTTCGTCTCCCCGGTCCGGACCGATTCCGGCCCGACCTCGACCGGGATGATGACCGCGATCCGGGTGCCCTGGCCCACGGTCGACTCGATGATCATGGTGCCGCCGACGCCCTCGATCACCGCGCGCGCCAGGTACAGGCCCAGGCCCATGCCGCGGCCGGGGGCCTTGGGGGTGTAGAAGGGCTCGCCGACGCGGGCCAGGACCTCCGGCGTCATGCCGGGGCCGCGATCGACGATCGTGATGCGCAAGCGGCGATCGTCGTCGGCGCCGGTGAGCTCGGCGCCGACCGTGACCGTCGCCGATGGGCCGGCCGCGTCCTGGGCGTTGGTCACCAGCGATCGCAGCGCCTGGCTCACCGCGCGCGGCGGCAGCCGCACCGGCGTCGCCGCGACCTCGGCGGCGACCTCGCGCCGCACCACCGGCTCGTGGCGCACGCTGGTGAGGCTCTCGGCGAGGAGCGCGTCGACGGTGAGCACCGCCACGCCCTCGCCGATGGTGCCGGCGCCGCCGGCCATCTGATCGAGGATCACGCGGCAGCGCCCGACCTGCTCGCGGATGAGGCGCGCGTCCTCGACCAGCGGCGCGTCGCCGGCGGCGACCAGGTGGCGCTCGAGCTCCTTGGCGACCAGCGCCACCGTCGACAGCGGCGTGGCCAGCTCGTGCGCGGCGCCGGCGGCCATCGTGGCCAGCGACGCCAGCCGCTCCTGGCGCGCCGACAGGTTGCGGGCCAGGGCCAGCTCGGCCTCGCGCTCGGCCAGCGCGCCGGTGATGCGCTGCAGGAAGTGGACGATGAAGCCGGCGGCGACGCCGAGCGCGACCCACACCCCGACCAGGCGGGCGTCGTCGCTGATCGGCAGCGCTCGGTGGGCGCCGAGCAACACGCCGTAGCCGATGAACGACAGCGCCACCAGGGCCCAGGTCCACGCCGCGCGGAGCAGCACCGCGGCCAGCGCGATCTGCACCAGGTAGAGGAAGCCGAACGGGTTGTGCGGGCCGCCGGTGAGCCCGAGCAACACCGTGAGCAGCGCGACGTCGAGGGCCATCACCCCGGCGAGGTGACCGTCGGGCACCGGCCGCGCGGCGCCGTCGCGGCGGGCGCCGTACACGTAGGCCTCGAGCGCGAGGTTCGAGGCCACGCCGAGGCCGATGACGATGGCCAGCGGCGCCAGTGGCAGCGGCAGGTCGAAGCCGAGCTCGACCCCGACGACGGTGGCGATCTGGCCGACGAGCTGGGCCCAGCGCAGGCGTACCAGCCACTGCACGTTGACCGTGGTCCGGTCCGGAATCGCGCGCAGGCGTCGCGATGGTCGGGGTCGCGGCGCGGTGGTCATGCGCTGCGCGCCCGCGGCGAGCGGCCGAGCCCGCCGAGCAGGGCGTGCGGCCCGTCGGTGGGGCCGACCTCGACCACGCGCACGCCGCGGCGCGCGAGCAGGTGCCTGGCGCGCTGCTGGGCCTGGGCGAGGTCGCGCGCGGCCAGCGCGCGCACGCGATCGCCGAGCTCGGTCTCGGCGTCGGGCAGGAACCGGTCGGGCGACGGCACCGCGACCACGAGCTGGCCGGCGGCGCGGCGGGCCCGGGCGATGGCGCGCGCGGTGGTGGCCTCGTCCTCGGCCAGGCCGGCGAGGTCGCTCAGCACCACCACCACGTCGGGCCGGACGCCGTCGACGGCGCGGCCGACCGCCTCGGCGAAGCCGGCGGCGCGGCGGCCGTGCTCGGCGAGGTGGCGGTACGGCAGCTCGATGCCGCGGAGGCGGCAGAACTGCCGCAACAGCTCGTGCTGCAGGTCGACGCCGCGCGGGGTCTCGCGCCCGCGGGTCCACCACCACGCCGGCGCCTTGGCGCCCTTGGCCCGGCGCGCGTCGCGCCCCATCACCTCGACCAGCTTGGACACCAGCCTCGAGGTGACCGCGAGATCGTAGAGCTGGCCGTCGGGGCCGGCCTGGATCAAGTTCCAGCGCGGGTCGTCGATCGCCGGCGGCACCTTGATGCGCACGTCGACGCCCTCCTGGTGCGCGAGGTAGCGCGCGACCTGCGCGACCAGCTCGCCGGCGGTGACGTCGGTGAGATCCTCGTCGACCACGGCGCGGGCGTCGAGCAGACGCTCGATCAGCGCCAGCGCGTGGTGGTGGCCGGCGCCGGGCGCGACGTGGGTGGTGACGCGGGTGTCGAACGCGACCAGGCCGACCCGATCGGCGCCACCGGCGGCGCCGCGGGCGAGCCCGCTGACCAGGTCGATGGCCCAATCGAGCGGCTGGGTGCCGAGGGCGCCGGTGCGCATGCCGACGCCGACGTCGACCAGCAGGAGCTGGGTCGAGACCAGCTCGTTCTCGAGGTCGCGCACCATCAGCTTGCCCCGGCGCGCGGTGGCCTTCCAGGCGATGAGCTTGAACGGATCGCCGTGGGCGTGCTCGCGCAGCTCGCGCAGCTCGCCGGCGACGCCACGGCGACGGACCTGGTGCAGGCCGGCCTCGGCGATCGCCGCCGACGCCGGCACCGCGAGCGCGACCTGGCGGCTCGGCAGGTTGCGCGGGAACACCTTGAGCGCGACCGGGTTGGGGAAGTACGCCTCGACCTCGAACAGGCCGAGCCAGTCGCCGAGGCCGAGCACCGCGCCGTGCAGCACCTGGTAGCCGGCGGCGCGCGCCAGCACCTGGGCGGTGACCTCGACCTGGCGCCCGGCGGGCACCGTCGCCGACGGGTGCACCGGCAGCTCGAGCGCCGAGCTGGTGAGCACGCGCGTGCGCAGCACCCGCAGCGTGCGCGCGCCGTGGTTGCGGAACGCCAGGTGCAGCGCGAACGGGCGATCGACGGTGAGCGCGCCGCCGGGCTGCTCACCGGGCGGCACCCACCACGACAGCTCGATCTTCTTGCGACGCAAGAGGATCGCGGTCGGGAAGAACGCCAGGTACGAGGCCAGCAGCAGGCCGAGCACGACCCCGGCCATGGCCACCACCGGCGGCGTCGAGCGCAGCGCGCCCACGAGCAGGAACAGCAGCGCGCTGGCGGCGATGAGCGCGCCGCGCGGTGCCAGGCGCGGGATCATCCGCCGCGGCGCGGGCCGCGATAGGCGACCCGATCGAGGGCCTCGCTGATGACGGCGCCGGCGCCGTGGCCCTCGAGCTCGGCGTCGGGCGTCATCAGGATGCGGTGGGTGAGGACCAGGCCAGCGAGCGCGCGGACGTCGTCGGGCAAGACGTAGTCGCGGCCGGCCAGGAGCGCGCGCGCCTTGGACGCGTGCATGAGCGCGAGCGCCGCGCGCGGCGACGCGCCGAGGTAGACCCGGGTGTGGCCGCGGGTGTGGCGCACCAGCCCGAGGACGTAGTCGACGATCTCCTCGGCGACGTGGACCTGCTCGGCGAGCTGCTGCAGCCGCAGCACCGCCTCCGGCCCGATCACCGCGCGCACCGCCGCCGGCGGCCGATCGTAGGTCTGCAGCATGCGCTTCTCGTCGGCGGGCTCGGGGTAGCCCATGCGCAGCTTGATGAGGAAGCGATCGACCTGGGCCTCCGGCAACGGATAGGTGCCCTCCTGCTCGATCGGGTTCTGGGTCGCGAGCACGATGAACGGCGCGGTCAGCGCGCGGGTCTCGCCCTCGATGGTGACCTGCTGCTCCTGCATGGCCTCGAGCAGCGCCGACTGGGTCTTGGCCGGCGCGCGGTTGATCTCGTCGCCGAGCAGGACGTTGGTGAACACCGGGCCTTCGCGCAGGACGAAGGTGTTGGTGCGCATGTCGAGGATGTTGGTGCCGGTGATGTCCGACGGCAGCAGGTCGGGCGTGAACTGGACCCGCCGGAACGCGCAGCCGAGCGCCGCCGAGAACGCCTTCACCAGGGTGGTCTTGGCGACGCCGGGGTTGCCCTCGATGAGCACGTGGCCGCGGGCGACCAGCGCCACCAGGATGGCCTCGGGCACCGCCGGGGTGCCGATGAACGCGCGGCCGACCTCGTCGGCGATGGCCCGCGCGACCTGGCCGGCGTAGGCGAGGTGCTCGGGGGGGATGGAGGTCGTCGGGGCTGACATCAGAGGGCGACGCCGAGGGTACGACAGAGCGCCGCCGCGTCCTCGTAGAGGGCGTCGAATTCGCGCCGGCCGAGCGCGCCGCCACCCCACGCGGCGGCGGCCTGGCCACGGCTCGGCAGCGCGCGCAGCCGACGGTAGACCCGGGCGAGCTGGGCGGCCGCCTCGGGACCGCGGGCGTCGCCGAGCGCGCGCACCAGCTCGCGCTCGCCGCGGGCGTGCAGCGGATCCGGCACCCCGGTGGCGTCGGCGATGGCGCGGGTGGTGACGTCGCGCAGCACGCACGCGGCCACCACCAGGTTGGCGCGGCGGCCGTGGGCGGCGTCGGCGTCCTCGACGAGGGTCGCCGGCGCGTCGCGCCGCGGCCGGCGCCCGAGCCGGAGCCAGGCGCCGTCGGGGGCGGCGCCCCGTCGACGCGCGGGGAGGGCGGTGAGCACCAGCGCGACCAGGAGGATGGCGAGCACCCCGGCGATGACCCGCATCGCGATCGGCGTGAGCAGCCAGTCGCTGCGATCGCCGAGCCAGCGGTTGAGGTCGGCCACGCCGCGACCGACGACGCCGGCGCCGGCGTCGTCGATGTACGGCCGCGGATCGCCGTACATCGGCACGTCGCCGCGCACCAGCACCACCCGGCGGGCGCGCCCGCCGCGATCGAGCCAGCGCAGCATGTTGATCGTGAGCTGCAGGTTGCCGGGGAACTGCAGCATGCGGTTGATGAAGATGCTCGGATCCGAGACCACCACGAACCGCCCGGTGCCGCGCTCGCCGGCGGCGACGATGGTGCCGTCGTCGATGCCGACCACCGAGGTCGCGCCCTCGAGGCGGGTGATCACCGCGGGGTGGTTGGTGACCACGTCGCCGACGTCGCGGGTGAGCGGGTGATCGCCGCGCGCGGTGGCGATGGGCGCGTACGAGCGGCCGTCGTGGTAGCGGCTGGCGCGCGGCGCGCTGGGCTGGCCGCGGATGAGCTGGAGCCGGGCCAAGGCGTCGCTGGCCTCGCCGAAGTCGTCGGCGACGATGACGTGGCCGCCGGCCTGGATGAAGGCGTCGAGCCGCGACGGATCGAGGCGGCGCAGCGGGTAGAGCAGGAGCAGGATGTCGGCGGCGTCGAGCTCGCTCCACTCGAGGGTCGCCACCGGCACCACCTGCAGCTGGGCCACGCCCTCGGCGAGCCGGGCCAGGGTCGCCAGCCCGTTCCAGTCGGTGCTGTTCGGATCGTAGTCGCCGAGCCGCTCCGGCACGGCGTCGTCGGCGGGCTGGGCCCGCGCCGTCGGGGCCAGCGCGAAGAGCCCCAGGCCGAGCGCGAGCACCGCCGCGAGCAGCCGCCTCACATCTCCTCCGCAGGCGGCGGACCGCCTCGCCGAGCGCGTGCTGGCCGGCGGCGATCGGCGCCGGCTGCTCGATGGCGAGCAGCGCGTAGTAGCCCTCGCGCACCGGCTGCACCAGCACGTCGAGGTGGGCGTGCTCGAAGATCACCAGCTCCGGTCCGCCGAAGTGCCAGGTCCCGAACGCGGCCTCGAGGTGGGTGAACAGGATCCCGTAGTGCGCGGTGAGGAACGCCCAGTCCTCCGGCTCGCGGGTGGTGAAGGCGTCGACCATCTCGCCGTCGGCCGCGGCGAAGGCGCCGCCGACGGCGCGCGGCGTGGCCTCGACGCAGTCGCGCAGGATGTCGGCGAACGGCGATCCCATCACGGCGCCTCGCCGGTGGGCGCGCCCGTGACCAGCCGCTCGGCGGCCTCGAGCGGCCCGACGTCGACGCGGACGTCGTGGCCGCGTGCGATCTCGGTGCGGAACCAGCGCTCGAAGTACTCCTGGCGAACGCGCACGAACTCGCTGGCGAGGGCCTCCTCGGCGGTCCAGGTCTGGGCCGGGCGATGGTCGGAGAAGTACACCAGGTCCCAGCCCCACTGGGTCCGCGTCGGCGGCGACACCGTGCCCACCTCGGGCAGGGCGAACAGGGCGGCGGCGAACGCCGGATCGACGTTGCCGTCGCGCGCGGTGCGGAACGGGTCGCGCGACACCGACACCGGCTGGGTCGGCGCGCCGCCGCCGATCTTGGCGGCGCCGACCACCGGATCGGCCACCGCATGCGTGGCCTCGACGAGGTGCGCCATCGTGAGCCCGGTCCTGCCGGGCAGCGCGTCGTAGATCGCCTGCGCCAGGGCCCGGGCCTCGCCGTCGGGCAGGCCGTTGGTCACGCCGGGCCCGTCGACGTTGACCCGCACGTAGTTGGCCTCGCGCATCTCCGGCCAGTCGAGCGCGCCGAACGCGGTGAGCGTGGCCTGGCGAACGTCGGCGGGCAGATCGGCCGGGCTGCGCACGCGCTCCTCGAAGGCGCGCTCGACGAGCACGCTGGCCAGGATGCGGCGCAGCTCGCGCTGGGTCTCGGGGCTGGCGGCGATGCCGCGCGCGGCGGCGGCCTGGGCCAGCAGCTCGGCGTCGACGCACTCGGCGAGGGCGGCGTCGCGGTCGCCGAGGTCGGCGCCGCGGCGGGCGACGCACGACGCCCACACCGGCTGCCCGTCGACGGTGGCGACCACCAGGTCGCCGTCGTCGGCCGGCGGCGTCGCGCCCGGCGGCGGCAGGTCGGCCGGCGGTGGCGGCGGCGGCGGCTCGGTCGGCGCCTCGCGGCCGCACCCGACGACCGCGACGAGCACGAGGAGCTCGCGACCCAGGCGGCGCGCGCCGGGCCGGACCGCGATCCGGCGAGACGAGGTCGGACGCCGCATCACCGCTAGTCGCGCTGGACCAGCGCCAGCCGGGCCATCTCCTTGCCGACGGAGATGACCGCGACCCCGATCGCCATCACGATGAGCCCGCCCACGTAGTCGCGGCGCGCGAGGTACGACAGGGTCTCCTTGAAGAAGAACAGGCTGCCGCCGATGAGGGCGACCGCGAGGAACTCGAAGAAGTAGCGACGCACGGGTTAGCCCTGGCTCTGCCGGTGCCAGAGTAGCGCGGCCATGAGCAGGAGCGCCCCGACCACGCCGAAATAGAACCGCGCCCGTGGGCGGCCGCGGGCGGCGCTGGCGCGGGCCTCGGCCATGGTCACCGCGAGGTCACGATCGCCGGTGCGGTGCGGCCGCAACACCCCGAGGAACGCGAACTGGTAGATGGCCACCCACAGGACGATCGCCGAGACGTTGAGCATCGTGATCATCTGCGCGAGGCGACCGGGATACATCTGCCCGAGGTAGGCGTGGACCTGGGCGTCGAAGTTCACCCACACGAGCAGCGTGCCGGGGAACACCAGGGACAGCGCGAACAGCCCCCAGTACACGCGCTCGCGGCGCTTCCATCGCGGCGGCGTGCCGGCCTGCGCCGACGACAACCACCGGGTCGACACCGGCGGCGGCGGCTCGTGGAACGACGAGAAGAACGACACCCCGAAGAGGTAGGCGGCGACGCCGAGGCTCACCAGCGCGAACCGGGTCGGGCCGTAGACGTGGGCGGCGGCGATCTGCGGCGCGACGCCGATGGGGACCAGCACCGCGGCCGGGAACGCCAGCAGGAGCGCGAGCTCGGACCGGCGCCACAGCCCGAGCGCGAGCACCACCAGCGGCAGCGCGCCGGCGACGAGGCCGCCGGTGCCCTGCAGCCCTTGCACGAAGGTGGCCGGCAGCAGCACCACCGACACCCACACGTTGAGGCCGAGGGTCAGGGCGACGGCGTCGGCGTAGGCACGCCAGCGCCGCGGCGCGACCTCGGGCTGGTGGGGGCTCGCCACCGGGCGACCTTACCCGCTGCCCCCGCCGGCCGCGAGCAGGTGGATGATCATCACGCTCGCCACCACGAGCAGGAAGCCGCCGAAGCCGCGGCGCAGGGTCGCCGGCGCCAGCCGCCCGGCGAGCCGGCTGCCGACGAGCATGCCGGCCACCGCGGCGACGGTGAGGGCGGTGGCGAGCCGCGCGTCGACGTGGACGTGGTCGAGCTTGCCGGCCAGCGCTGCGCTGGCCTGCAGCGCCATCACCATCATCGCGGTGCCGATGGCCTGGCCGATGGGCAGCGCCGCCGCCAGGGTCAGCGCCGGCACGATGAGGAAGCTGCCGGCGCCGACCAGGCCGGTCACCATGCCGACCGCGGTGCCGAGCACGGCGCCGAGCGCCACGTGCGGCCGCGCCGGCGGGTCGGGCTCGGCGTCGACGTCGCGGCGCGGCCGTAACATCGCCAGCCCGGCCATCGCCATGATCGCGATGAAGCCGTAGACGAGCGCCGCCGGCGGAACCAGCGCGCCCAGCCGCGCGCCCACGACGGCGCCCAGCATGCCGAAGCCGCCGACGGCGAGGCCGACCCGGACGTGCACCTGGCGCGCGCGCAGACGGACCGCGGCGCCGAGCGCGCTGGTGGTGCCGACGACGACCAGCGAGGTCGCGATCGCCTCGTCGGGCGGCAGCCGCGCCACGTAGAGCAGGATGGGGACGCACAGGATCGAGCCGCCGCCGCCGAGCATGCCGAGCACGCCGCCGGCGACCATGGTCAACGCCAGGGTCGCGGCCAGGGTAGGCGTCGTCACCGGCGCATGGCTCAGCGCACCTCGTCGTCGTCGTCGAGCACCGCCAGCTCGCGCTGCGCGCCGAACGCCGTGAAGCGCGCGCGGGCGGCGGCGCGCGCGGCGGCCGCGCCGGCGGCGTCGCCGGCGCGGGCCAGCACCCGGGCGCGCGCGGCGTCGGTGCGCGCCGCCTCGAACGCGTCGAGCCCGCCGATCTGGTCGGCGGCCGCCGCCAGATCGCGCAGGGCGTCGTCGGGACGCCCGGCCCGGGCGTGGAGCTGCGCGAGCACGCGCAAGGCGATGCCCTGCTCGAGGCCGGCGCCCAGCTCGACCCCGAGCGCGAGCGAGCGATCGGCGTGCCGGATCGCCGCCGCCAGATCGCCGCGCGCCGCGGCCAGCCGCGCCGAGAACAGGTGGGTCTCGCAGAACACGCTGCGGGCGTCGGCGCGCTCGAGCAGATCGATGGCGTCGTCGAGCTGATCGGCGGCCTCGTCGAGGCGGCCGGCCTCGAGCAGCAGCCCCGCGAGGTTGCTGGCGGCGATGCCGGCGCTCGCGGTGGCGCCGAGGCGCTGGGCCAGCGCCACCGCGCGCTCGGTGTGCTCGAGGGCCGCCGGGATGTCGCCGAGGACACCGAAGACCACGCCGAGGTTGATGCGCGCGGTGAGCTGCATCTTGAGATCGGCGAGCTCCTGGCCGATGCCGAGGTTGCGCTGGTTGCACTTGAGCTGATCGCGGAAGCGGGTCGCGCGCATGTAGCAGCCGCCGAGGCGCGACAGCGCGTGGGCGAGCTCGCGGCGGTGCGGCGTGCCCTCGAGCAGCGCCACCCCACGCTCGCACGCGGCCAGCGCCTCGTCGTCGTGGCCGGCGCCGGCCCCGAGCAGGTACCCGAGCACCCAGCCGAGGCCGGCGTACAGCGCCGCCGCCGTGCGCGGATCGGCGCCGGCCCACGGCGCCAGCGGCACGGCGTGGCGCGCGTCGTCCTCGCCGCCGGGCGCGGCCAGCGCCAGGCCGGCGCGGAAGCGCTCGATCGCCAGGTTGGTGTCGCCGCGGCGCGCCGCCGCGGTGGCGAGCTGCTGCAGCAGCCGGGCCCGGGTCGGGGCGTCGTCCTCGTCGGTGCCGTAGTACGCGCGCTGGTACGCGGTCTCGGTCTCCATGGTGCTGTCGACCTCCGACAGCGCGTCGCCGAGGCGCTCCCACAGCATCGGCGGCGCGTCCTTGGCCAGCGCGGTGGCCCAGCGCAGCGCGACCACCGCCTCGCGGTAGGCGAACAGCTCGAGGCAGCGCAGCCCGGCGGTGCGATACGCCGCCGCGGCCAGCTCGGTGTCACCGGCCTGCTCGCGGTGGTAGGCGATCATCATGAGCACGTCGCTGTCGGCGCCGCGATCGGCGCGCTCGGCGTGCTGCTCGAGCCAGCCCGCGAGCTGGCCGTGCACCCGTCGACGATCGCGCGGCGGCACGCTGGCGTAGGCGACGTCGCGCACCAGCGCCTGGGTGAACTGGTAGCGATCGTCGGCGAAGGTCGCCGGCGCCACCGCGGCGATGAGCCCGGCGCGCTCGAGCTCGGCGAGGGCCTCGTCCATCGTGGTCTCGGCGTCGGCGCCGTCGTCGGCCACGGCGCGCGCCGCCTGCAGCAGCGCCGCCGGCAGCTCGCCGGTGTTGCGCCCGGTCGGCGCCGTCGCCGCCAGCGCGTCGAGCGCCGCGGTCAGCGAGTCGCGCCAGAAGGTGCGGCCCATGACCGCGGCCACCCTGACCACGGCGCTGGCGTGATCGCCGAGGCGATCGAGCCGGGTCTGCAGCATCGCCTCGACGGAGGCCGGCAGCGGCTGCACGGTGGTGGCGTTGGCGGCGGCCCGATCGCCGACCTCGCGGGCGAGCTCCTCGACGAAGAACGGGTTGCCCGCGGCGCGCGCGACCACGCTCGCGAGGGTCTCGGCCGACGCCGTCGGCGCGCACTGCCGGGCCAGCGCGAGGGCGGTGGCGTCGTCGAGCGGCGCCAGCGGGATGAGCGCGATCTCCGGCGGCGGCGGGGCCGCGGCGGCGGCGTCGTCGACCCGGACGAAGGTGACGATGGCCACCGGTAGATCGTCGAGCTCGGCCCGCAGGTGCGCGAGCACGTCGCGCGAGGTGTCGTCGAGCCACTGGGCATCGTCGACGACGATCGCCACCGGCCGGCGGTTGGCGCGGGCCTCCACCCAGCGGCGCGCGCCGGCGAGCACCGATCGATGATCGCCGCCGTCGGCGGTCGCCGCCGCGAGCCAGTCGGCGCTGGCGCCACGCACCAGCTCCAGCGGCGCCGGCTCACCGACCGGTGAGCCGCTGGCGCCGAGCCACTCGACCTCGCGGCGCCGGCTCACCGCGGCCACCAGCGCGTCGCGCAGCCGGGTCTTGCCGAGGCCGGCGGCGCCGCGCACCTCGACGAACGCCGGGGTGCGCTCGCGGAAGCAGCGCTCGAGCCGCGCGTCGAGCTCGGCCAGCTCGTTAGTCCGGATGGTGCCGGCGGCGTCGCTGCCGCCGGCGCGGATGCCGGTGATCCGGCGCGCCGGCGGATCGTGCGCGCGCAGGGTCTCGATCTCGAACCGGGCCGCGAGCTGGCGCGCCGCCGCCGGGCTCGCCAGGACGCCGCCGCTGCGCTCGCGACTCGCCAGCGCCAGCGCGGTCGCGGCGGCGTCGAGGCTGACCAGCTCGCCGGCGCCGGGGCGCAACAGCACGCGGGTGGTGTCGAGCCCGGCCTTGCCGCCGAAGCGCTCGACCAGGGTCAGCGCCGCGCGGGCCGCGCGCTCGGCGTCGTCGCCGAGGGCCTGCGGCACGCCGAACACGGCGACGAGGTCGCTCGCGGTCACCCGCACCGGGGTGCCGCCGGCGTCCACCACCACCCGCTCCCACGCCTCACCCGGCGACGTCGAGGTCACCCCGGGCACGCTCGGCGACGGCGCGCTGTCGCCCTGGTACACCAGCGCCGTCGCGACCCGCAGCTCCGGGCGCCGGATCGAGCCCGACTGGGTCTGTGCCAGCGACGGGGCCTCGCCGCCGGCGAAGGCCGCGATGGGCATGCTGGTGGTCGTCGTCGGCGCGCCGCGGGCGGCCTGGGCCAGCGCCTCGGCCAGCCGCTCGATCGCGGCGGTGCGCATCACCGGATCCGACGCCAGCGCCCGCGCCAGCACGCGATCCATCGCGGCGCGCACCGACGGCGTCGCGAACTCCGGCGGCAAGGGCGGGTAGGGCGGCCGCTCGAACGCGGCCTTGGTGGCGAGGTCGAGGCTCTTGGCGGCCACCGGCGTGCGCCCGGTGAGCAGCTCGTAGGCGACCACCGCCACCGCGTACACGTCGACCTTGTGATCGAACGGCTCGCCGCGCAGCACCTCCGGCGCGATGTACGCCGGCGTGCCGGCGACGATGCGGGCGCCGCCGTCGGCCGACAGCGACGCCACGCCGAAGTCGGTGAGCACCGCGCGGCCGTCGGTGACCACGATGTTGTCGGGCTTGACGTCGCGGTGGACCACGCCGGCGCGGTGCGCCGCCGCCAGGGCCGCGCACACCTGCCCGACGAGGTCGACGATCTGGGCCAGGTCCATCGGCGCCGCGCGGCCGGCGCGGATGTCGGTGAGCACCTCGCGCAGCGAGCGCCCCGGCACCAGCTCCATGGTGACGAACACGAGGTCCTCGTGCTGCCCGAGGTCATGCACGCGGCACACGTTGGGGTGCGAGACGCGACGGGCCAGGCGCACCTCGCCGCGCAGGCGCTGGCGGTACTCGGGATCGTGCGCGAGCTGCGCGTGCAACAGCTTGAGCGCGACGACCTCCTCGAGATCGGCGTCCTGCACCGCGTACACGCTGCCCATGCCGCCGCGCCCCAGCAGCGACAGCACCCGGTAACGCCCACCGAGCTCGAGCCCGACCTCGAGCTCGACCTCGGGCTCCTTGGCCCTGGGCCGCGGCGCCGAGCCATCGGGACCGGCCTCGGCGAAGGTGTCCTGCTCGGGCTCGCCGACGGCGGTGGCCGCGAACACCATCGACGTGCGCGGCTTGCGGCGGCGCCCGCGGGCCTCCCCGACGGCACCCTCGGCGGGGGCGGGCGGCGCGGAGCCGTCCCCCAGCGGTGGCGGCGCCGTGTCGCCGGTGACCATCACCGTGCGGCTGGCCGCGTCGTCGGGCGACGGGACGTCGCCTACCTCGGTGATCGCCGCAGCCTCACCGGGGCCATCCTCGTTGGGTGCCGCCCCCATCCCTGCCTGGCAGGGTAACGCCAAAGCGCCGGCACGGGGCGGCACCGACGATCTATCTGTGCCGCGGGCCTCTGGTGTAGGGTCCCGCCGATGACTGCTGTCCCTGCCGTGGTGGTGACCATCGATGGCCCGGCTGGCGCCGGCAAATCGAGCGTCGCTCGCCTGCTGGCCCGCCGGCTCGGCTACCGGCTGCTCGACACCGGGGCCATCTACCGCGCCGTGGCCCTGGCCGCCGAGCGCGCCGGGGTCGCGTGGAGCGACGGGCCGCGCCTCGGCCAGATCGCCGCGGGGCTGCCCATCGAGTTCGCCTTCGAGGGCGAGACCAACCGGGTGTCGCTCGCCGGCGAGGACGTGTCGGCGGCGATCCGCACGCCGGCCATCAGCCAGGCGGCGTCGCAGGTGTCGGCCCACCCCGAGGTCCGGGCCGCGCTGCTCGAGCTGCAGCGCCGGCTCGGCGCCGGCGGTGGCGTGGTGGTCGAGGGGCGCGACACCGGCACCGTGGTGTTCCCCGACGCCGGCGCCAAGTTCTTCCTGACCGCCTCCGACGAGGTCCGCGCGCGGCGGCGGCTCGAGGAGCTGCACGCCGCCGGGCAGGTGGTCGACTTCGACTCCACCCTCGCCGATCTGCGCCAGCGCGACCGGCGCGACACCGAGCGCTCGGTGGCGCCGCTCATCGCCGCCGCCGACGCCATCCGGGTCGACTCCTCCGACGTGCCCATCGAGGAGGTGGTCGCGTCGCTCCTGGCCCACGTCGAGGCCGCGGCCCAGGCCCGCGCCGCGCGCTGAGTCGGCGTCGACGGTCAGCGGGGCTCGCGCGCGCAGGGGCGCTTGCGTCGGGGCGCGCCCCGGCCCCACACTCCCATGATGCGGGAGGTGACACGGGGCCCATGGCTCCTCGCGTGGGTGGGCCTGCTCGGCTCGGCCGGGTGCCTGACCGACGACGCGTTCACCACCTGCGACGACGGCGTGGTGTGCTCCGCCGGCCGCGTGTGCGCGCCCACCGGCGGCGGCTGCGCCGATCCGGTCCAGGTCGAGGCGTGCGCCGAGGTGGAGGACGGCGACGGCTGCATGCTGCCCGACATCGGCACCGGCACCTGTCGCGACGGCCTGTGCGTGGTGACGATCTGCGGCGACGGCGTGCCCGACCCCGGCGAGGCGTGTGACGACGGCAACGACGTCGACGACGACGGCTGCACCAACCTGTGCACGCTGGCGTCGTGCGGTGACGGCGTGACCCAGCCGGGCGAGGAGTGCGACGACGGCGCCGGCAACGGCGACGATCGCGCGTGCACCTCGGGCTGTCAGGCCAACGTGTGCGGCGACGGCCTGCGCCTCATCGGGGAGGAAGACTGCGACAACGGCGCCGCCAACGCCGACGACGCGGCGTGCACCGCGACCTGCCACGACAACGTCTGCGGCGACGCCGCGGTGTGGGCCGGCGTCGAGCCGTGCGACGACGGCAACACCGCCAGCGGCGACGGCTGTCGCGGCGACTGCCGCAAGATCGAGCAGTGCGGCGATGAGGAGCTCGACGCCGGCGAGGCATGCGATGACGGCAACGCCAACCCGGTCGACGCCTGCGACGCCTGCGAGGCCACGAGCTGGCGCGCGAGCTCGGTGCTCGGCGGCGACATCAGCGCCACCAGCGTGGGGCTGTCGTCGCCCAACACCGTCGCCTACGACGCGCTCGGCAACCTGTACATCGGCGACACCCAGGCCCACCGGGTGCGGCGCCTCGACGCGTCCGGCGTGCTCACCACCGTGGCCGGCGTCGGCAGCGCCGGCGGGCGTGGCGATGGCAGCCCGGCCACCAGCGCCGAGCTCAACGCGCCCCAGGGCCTGGCCATCGACGGCTTCGGCGACGTGTACATCGCCGATCGCAGCAACCATCGCATCCGCAAGGTGACGGCGACCACCGGCGTGATCTCGACGGTGGCGGGCACCGGGGCGCCGGGGTTCTCCGGCGACGGCGGCCCGGCGACCGCGGCGATGCTGAGCAGCCCGTTCGACGTGCTCGTCGATGGGCTCGGCAACCTGATCATCTCCGACCGGGTCAACCACCGGGTGCGGCGGGTCGACGTCACCACCGGCGACATCACGACGCTGGCGGGCACCGGCATCGCCGGAGGCCTCGGCGACGGCGGTGCGGCGACGGCGGCGCGGCTGTCGAACCCGGCCGGCCTGGCGTTCGCGCCCGATGGCGACGTCCTCGTCGCGGAGTTCGGCGGCGCCCGGGTGCGCCGGATCGACCTCGCCACCGGCGTGATCACCACCATCGCCGGCACCGGCGTCGCCGGCTTCAGCGGCGACGGCGCGGCGGCCACCCTGGCCAAGATCGATCGCCCGGCCCAGCTCGCGGTCGATGGCGACCAGCTCTACATCGCCGACAACGGCAACCACCGCATCCGGCAGGTCGACCTCGGCACCGGCCTGATCCGGACCTTCGCCGGCAACGCCGAGGTGGGCTACGACGAGATGGACGAGAACGTCCCGGCGGACTCCGCGAGCCTGACGTTCCCGCTCGGGGTCGCTGCCCGCGGCGGGGTGGTGGCCATCGCCGACACCACCAACCAGCTGGTGCGTCGAGTCGACGTGGGCTTGATCAAGACCGTCGCTGGCACCGGGGCCTTCGGCGACGCCCTCGACGGCGCCGCGGCGACGGCGATCCCGCTGCTGTTCCCGGGGGCGATCGCGTTCCAGCAGGACGGCACCGCGCTCATCACCGACGCGAGCAACCACCGAATCTGGCGGCGCGCGCCCGACGCGCGCACGCTCGACCGCATCGCCGGCACCGGCGTGCCCGGCTACGCCGACGGCGAGAAGCCGCTGGCGACGCGCCTGCAGTTCCCGCGCGGGCTCGCGGTCGGCGCCGACGATGCCGTGTACGTCGCCGACAGCGGCAACCACCGGATCCGGCGGCTCAGCGCCGCCCTCGCCGCGATCGAGGACGTCGCGGGCAGCGCGGCCAGCGGCAACTCCGGCGATGGCGGCCCGGCGACGCTGGCGACGCTGCGCAGCCCCGAGATGGTGGCCCTCGCCGGGGGCCGCCTGTTCATCGCCGACACCGGGAACCACCGGGTCCGGGTGGTCGACCTGGGGACCGGGGTGATCCTGCCGCTCGCCGGGACCGGGGTCGAGGGCTACGGCGGCGACGGTGGCGACGCCCAGCTGGCGACCCTATCCGAGCCGCGCGGGCTCGTGGTCGACGGCGATCGCTTGTACATCGCCGACACCGGCAACCACGCGATCCGGGTCGTCAGCTTGAGCGACGGCAGCATCAAGGCCCTCGCCGGTGACGGCGTCGCCGGGTTCTCGGGCGACGGCGGCGCGGCGGCGGCCGCGCGCCTCGATCGGCCGCAGGGCCTTTGGCTCAAGGCCGGCCGGCTCCTCGTCGCGGACACCGGCAACGGCGTCATCCGGGAGATCGACCTCGACACCGAGAAGATCGAGACGGTGGTCGGCTCGCCGCTGCGCGCTGGCACCAGCGACGGCGACGGCGCCGACGCGTTGCTTGCCGGCCTGGCCGCGCCCGTCGGCGGCGCGATCGATCCGACGACCGGCGCCGTGGTCGTCGTCGACTCCGGCAACCATCGCCTGCGCGAGATCGGCGCCGACGGCCGGCTGCGCACCATCGCCGGGCAGGTGACCCCGGCCGGCATGGGGCCGCCGGAGCTGGCCCGGCTCGCCGATGCGCGCGCCCTCGCCGGCGCCGGCAACCTCGCCTTCGTGGCCGGCGGCACCACCGGCACCGTGCAGGGCCTCGATCTCGACGCCGCCTGGTTCGACGTGGTGGCCGGGCGCTACCCGCAGGTCACCGCGGTGCCGGACTCGGCGAAGTATCGCGACACCGCCTTCGGGATCGTCGGCGGGGTCGCCTACGACGAGGGCCGCGGGCGGCTCTACGTCTCGGAGACGAGCGGGCACGTCGTCCACGTGGTGACCCTGGTCGAGCCGTCCGATCCCACCACCTGGACCATCGCGCCGCTCGCCGGCGCCAGCGGCAGCGCCGGTCACCTCGACGGGAGCGCCGCCAGCGCGCGCCTGCGCGAGCCGTCGGGGCTATGGCTCGACGAGGCCGAGGACGTCCTGTACATCGCCGAGGCCGGCAACCACGACGTCCGCGCGCTCGACCTGGTGGCGGACACGATCGCCACCGTGGCCGGCACCCCCGAGACCCGCGGCTTCTTCGGCGACGGCATGGCCGCCACCGACGCGCTGCTGTTTGCGCCGCGGGCGGTGACCCGGTGCCCGAGCGGCGACCTGTTCGTCGCCGACACCGGCAACCAGCGCATCCGGCGCATCGCCGCCGGCAGCGGCCTCATCGAGACCGTGCTGGGCGACGGCACCCCGTCGTCGACCGGCGCCGGCGTCATGGATCCGCGCGGCCTGGCCTGCGACGACCTCGGCAACCTGGCGGTCACCTCGTCGGCGACGATCCGGCTCCTGCCCGCCGATGACGCCGGCGTGGTCGACGGGTCCGGGCCGGTCCAGACCATCTACGGCGAGCCGCGCGACACGTTCCCGGCCAGCGTCACCGCGTGCCTCACCGGGCTCATCGTGCGCTCCCGCGGCCTGGTGTGGGCCACCGACGCGTGCACCGGGCTCCTGGTCGAGCTCGAGCTCGAGGTCCCGTAGGACGGACGGGCCGGGCGAGCCGCGCCCGTCGGGGCGCCCAGGGCCGCTTCGCGCCGGGCCCGGGTCGAAGTCATTGACAACGCGGGGGCTGGCAGGTACTCACACGCCCCTGCGCCGGGGCCCCTCGGGGCGTCGACGTAAATCCGTCAGATCTGGAGCAACTTTTCAACATGGTCGACACTGCTAGCTACGGCACGGGCGAGGACGAAGACTTCGCGGCAATGTTCGCGGAGAGCCTCGCGAACGAGAACACGAAGGAAGGCGAGATCCTCCAGGGCACCGTGATCGCGGTGGCCAAGGACTACGCCATCGTCGACATCGGCTACAAGTCGGAGGGGCAGGTCGCCCTCGAGGAGTTCCGCGGCTCCGACGGCACCATCACGGTGCAGGTCGGTGACGTCGTCGACGTCCTCCTCGAGTCGCGCGAGAACGACGCCGGCATGGTGGTCCTCTCCAAGGAGAAGGCCGACCGCTTCAAGGTCTGGGACGAGATCAGCGCTGCCTGCGAGCGCGACGAGCTCATCGAGGGCGTGATCACCGCGCGCGTGAAGGGCGGCCTGTCGGTCACCATCCGCGGCGGCGTCAAGGCGTTCCTGCCCGGCTCGCAGGTCGACCTGCGCCCCGTGCGCAACCTCGACGCGTTCCTGTCGCAGAGCCACAAGTTCAAGGTCATCAAGTTCAACAAGAAGCGCGGCAACATCGTCCTGTCGCGCCGCGTGCTGCTCGAGAAGGAGCGCGCCGCCCTCAAGGAGTCGACGCTCGAGCGCCTCAAGGAGGGCCAGGTCGTCGAGGGTATCGTCAAGAACCTCACCGAGTACGGTGCGTTCATCGACCTCGGCGGCATCGACGGCCTGCTGCACATCACCGACATGAGCTGGGGCCGGGTCAACCACCCGTCCGAGATGTTCCAGGTCGGCGACCACGTCCGCGTGAAGGTGTTGAAGTTCAACGCCGACACCGAGCGCGTCAGCCTCGGCCTCAAGCAGATCAGCGAGGATCCGTGGAGCCGCGCCGCCGAGAAGTTCGTGCCCGGCACGGTCGTCCGCGGCAAGGTGGTCTCGCTCAAGGACTACGGCGCCTTCATCGAGCTCGAGGAGGGCATCGAGGCCTCGTCCACATCTCCGAGATGTCGTGGACCCGCCGGGTCAAGCACCCGTCGAAGATGGTCGCCGTCGGTGACCAGGTCGAGGCGGTCGTGCTCGACGTCAACGTCAAGGACAACCGCATCTCGCTCGGCATGAAGCAGCTCGAGCCGAACCCGTACGAGCAGCTCACCGAGAAGTACCCGCCGGGTACCGTGGTGAAGGGCCAGGTCCGCAACATCGCCGACTTCGGCATCTTCGTGGAGATCGAGGAGGGCATCGACGGCCTCGTCCACATCAGCGACATGAGCTGGACCCAGCGGGTCAAGCACCCGTCGGAGCTCTTCCAGAAGGGCGACGAGGTCGAGGCCGTGCTGCTCAACATCGACGCGGGCGACGGCGACAAGCCGAAGATCTCGCTCGGCATCAAGCAGCTCGTCCCCGATCCGTGGGATCGCATCCCGTACGACTTCGCCGTGGGCAAGGTCGTCGACGGCAAGGTGCTCAAGGTGCTCGACTTCGGCGCCTTCGTGGAGCTGGAGAAGGGCGTCGAGGGCCTCGTCCACGTCTCGGAGATCTCCGAGGACCACGTCGAGGATCCGCGCACGGTGCTGACCCCCGGCCAGGACGTGAAGGTGCAGATCCTCCACGCCGACCAGGCCGAGCGGAAGATCGCGCTGTCGATCAAGGGCGCGTCGCGGGCCAAGGAGATGGCCGACGCCCAGGGCTACTCCGGCGCCAACGCCGGCGGTGCCACCCTCGGCGATCTGATGCGCGGCAAGATCGGCAACAAGAAAAACAAGAAGAACAACAGCGACGAGGCCGCGGACTGGCAGCCAGGTCGACGACCAAGGTCGTCACCCAGGCCCGGCGATCGTCGCCGGGCCTGGTCCGTTTCGGCGCCGGCGATCGTTATCCGGGCCTCGTTCGTCTTCGGCGTCGGCGGCGCCGCGCCCCCAGGCCGGCGCGCGCGGGCCCGGGCGCCGACGTCGTTTTCGGCGCCGCGATCCCCTTCCTCGACGCCGGGGCCTGGACCCGGGGCGGCCGGTCGGGTATGCGAGTCCATCGCGACCGACGTCGCGCTCGCTCATGTCGCCGCCCGTGCCTCCGCCCGACGACCCCGACGCCCCGCGCGGCGGGCCGCCCCCGCGCGATGACAGCGGTGGGCACGCGGTGCCGCGACCGGTGCCGGAGCCCGGCTACGGGCCGGCCCGCGACGCCGGCGCCTTCATCACCGGCCCGGTGCCCGCGGGCGGCAAGTCCGTCGGTGACGCCGGCCCGGTGCGCCGCTTCCTGTCGCGCTGGGCGCTGCCCATCTTCGTGCTCGTGATCCTGGTGCTCGGACGCAAGGTGCTCTTGCCGTTCGTGTTCGCCGGCCTCATCGCCTACATCCTGGCGCCGGTGGTGCGCCGCATGAGCGAGCGCAAGGACGGCACCCGCCGGATGCCGCGCGGCCTGGCCATCCTCGTCTGCTACCTGGTGTTCATCGCCGGCGTGGTCGGCTTCATGCTGCTGCTCGTCCCGCGCCTCAGCAAGGACCTCGCCCGCATCGGCGCCGAGGCGCCGCAGGTGATCAAGCGCGTCGACCAGGAGTGGATTCCGGAGCTCGCCCACTGGCTCGAGCGGCGCTACCCGACCTTGGCACCGACCAAGAAGCCGCAGGCGGCCGCGCCGATCGTGCCCGACGTGCCGCTGCCGCCCGGCACCGCCTTCACCATCACGCCGCTGCCCGACGGTCGGCTCGCCGTCCAGCTCGCCACCGGCGGCATCGATCTGCAGCCGCAGCCCGGCGGCGGCATGCACCTGGTGGCCAACGAGGTCGAACCCGAGCCCGAGACCATCACCGACAAGCTGCGCGCCTGGGTCGCCAGCGGGGTCGAGGTGCTGCAGTCGAAGGCCAACGACCTGGTGAAGTTCGGCCAGGCGCTGGTCACCGGGGTGGTGCGCGGCATCTTCACGTTCTTCCTGGTGCTGATGATCGCCGGGTTCATCCTCATCGACATGGAGCGCGTCCACGCGTTCCTGCGCAGCCTGTTCCCGCGCGACGTCCGCGACGACTACGACTACATCATCGCCGGCATGGACCGCGGCCTGTCCGGGGTCATCCGCGGCCAGCTCCTCATCTGCCTGGTCAACGGCGTCCTGTCCTACGTCGGGATGCTCATCTTCGGCGTGAAGTACTCGCTGATCCTGGCGATCGTGGCCGGGGCGATGAGCCTCATCCCGATCTTCGGCTCGATCCTGTCGACCATCCCGATCGTGTTGGCCTCGCTGGTCACCGGCGACAGCGGCCTCAACATCGCGCTCGCCGTGATCATGACCGGATGGATCATCGGCATCCACTTCGTCGAGGCGAACTTCCTCAACCCCAAGATCATCGGCACCGCCGCCAAGATCCACCCGGTGCTCGTGATCTTCTCGCTCATCCTCGGGCAGGCCAGCTACGGCCTGGTCGGCGCGCTGCTCGCGGTGCCGATCCTGTCGGCCATCCAGGTGGTGTTCCTGTTCTTCTACCGGAAGTCGTGGAAGGAGCCGGGCGCGCCGCGCCGGGCCGGCACCGAGGCGCCGGCGTGATCCCGCGGCGGCGGGCCCTCGGATGGGCCGGCCGCGCACGCCCATCGACCGCGCGCGCTCCGGCGTGATACCCACGATCGGGTGAAGCACGCGCGCGTGGCAGGGGCTCGGCGCTGGACCGGCGCGCTGGCTGCGCTCGCCGCGGTGGGCGCGGCGGTGCCGGCGGTGGCGCAGCCGCTCGACCCGTACCAGGCCGACGCGCCGCCGCCCCTCGAGCGCGGCGTGGCGGCGGCGCTCCTCGCGCGCGCCGAGCTATTGCTCGACGGTGGCGATCTGCGCAACGCCCAGCAGCTCGCGCGCGAGGCGCTGGCGTTGCTCGCCTCCGGCAACGCCGCCGAGCAGCCGCTCGTCCTGCGCGCGCGCGCCATCCTCGCGCGCGCCGGCCCCGGGGCCGACATGGTGCCGATCGATCCGCCACCGACGGATCCGGGCGCCGTGCCGCCGGGCCCGGCCGAGCCGCCGCCGATCGCGGCACCGGCGTCGGTCGTGCGCGACGGCCGTCGGGCCGCGCTCGGCTACGGCGCGGCGCTCGGCGCCACGCTCGGCGGCGTGCTCGGCGCCGCGGCCGCCAACGAGGACAGCGGCAGCGCCGGTGGCGCGGTCGCGGGCATGGTCGTCGGCGCCGGCGCCGTCGGCGGGCTCGGCTACCTCGTCGGGCCCCGGCTCACCGATCCGCAGGCGCGGCTGCTCGGGTCGGCCGGGGTGTGGGGCACGGTCACCCTGGCGGCGATGGCCGACGTGGTCACTGGCGTCGACGGCACCAGCGCGAGCGACGTCGCCTGGGGGGCCACCCTCGGCGGGGCCGCCGGGCTCGGGCTCGGCTACGCCCTGCATCGCCGCCGCGCGTACACCGCCGGCGACGTCGCGCTGATGGACGCCTTCGCCGGCATCGGCACCCTCGGCGGCCTCACCCTCGGGCTGGCGCTGGCCCCCGTCGAGGGCGAGGGCTACTCGCTCAACGTCGCGATCGGCGCCGCCGGTGGCTGGCTCATCGGCATGGCGGCGGCGCCGTCGGTGGAGGCCTCGCCGGCGCGGGTGCTGCGCATCGGCGCCCACGCGCTCACCGGCGCCGCCGCGCCGTGGATCCTCTACCCGTTGCTCGCCGACAGCGGCTCCGACGACGACGAGCAGGCCATCGGTCTGTTGTCGACGATCGGCCTGGTCGCCGGCGCGTACGTTGGCTTTCGCCGCACCCGCGGCCTCCATGGCGAGGGCGTCGCGGCCGCGGCAACCGCGGGGCCGAGCGCGCTCCTCGAGCGCTCGCCCGACGGTGGCTGGCGCCTCGGCGCCGCGCTGCCGCGGGTCGAGCGCGACCGCGGCGCCGCGCCGCGCACGATGCTCACGCTGGCCGCCGGCGGGTTCTAGCGACCGCCGCAGCTACGGCTTGCGCACGCGGAACACGAACGCGCCGCCGAGGCGCAGCTCCTCGTACTCGGCGAAGCCTAGGCGGCCCAGCCACGCGCGCAGCTCGCGCGCCTCGAACCGGCGGATGCCAGCGGCACGCGCCACCAGGCGGCCGAGCATCGTCGGCGCCTCGGCGAAGGTCGAGCCGACGTACAGGCCGCCCGGCCGCAGCACGCGCCACACCTCGCGAAACACCGCCTCGGGGTCGTCGTAGGCGTGCAGGGCGCCGGCGTTGTTGACGCCCTCGATGCTGCCGTCGGCGAGCGGCAGGTCGTGGGCGTCGCCGCGGACCAGCGCCACGTTGCTGTAGCTCGAGGTGCGCTGGGCCGCGACCTCGAGCATGGCGCGCGAGATGTCGAGGCCGACCACCAGCGCCCCCGGCGAGGCGGCGCCGAGGGCGCGGGTGAACACGCCCGGCCCGCACGACAGATCGAGCCACGGGCCGCGGCGATCGTCGAGCGACAGGCTCTGCTTGTGGATGAACACCTCGCCGGCGGTGCCGACCGAGGCCCCGGCGCCGGCGCCGGCGAGCACGCGCACGAACATCGGGCGCCAGACCCGCTCGTAGATGCGCGCGACGAGCTGGCTCTCCATCAGGCGCTGCTCGGCGCTCGGCGGCGCCGGCTCGCCACGCACGGCGACGTCGAGCAGGTCGAGGTACCCGGCGCCGCTCTTGCGCACGGTCAGCCCGCAGCGGGTGCAGGTCGGGTGACGCGGGTCCTCGATGGCGCCTACCGCCCGGCAGCGCGGGCAGCGGATGATCGGTTGCAGCGTGGGATCCACGACGCCGGGTGTACCACCCAACGCCGGGTCGCTAGGACGACGGCGCCGCCGGGCCGATCTGGAGCTCGGCGGCGAAGGCGACGTCCCCGACCGGCGGGAACACCCGCACCACGTAGGTGCCGTCGGCGGGGAACGCGTAGCTCACGAGGTAGCGGCCGACGCCGTCCTTGCGCGCCGCGAACCCGCGCGCGCCGCCGCTGGGACCCTCGAAGGTCACGACGATCTCGTCGACGTCGAGGGGCGCGCCGTCGGCGCCCCACAGCGTAAGCGCCAGCTCGGTCGGGGCGTCGGCGCGCAGCTCGCGCGCGACCACCACCTCGATGGCGACGCCCTCGTCGGACAGCAGGATGGCGCGCTGGTCGGCGCCCAGCGGCGGGCGCGGGGTCGGCACCAGCGGGCGGGCGTCGGCGCGCGCGGACGACGCCGACAGGAGGCTCGGCAGCTCGACGTGAGGCAGCGCGATCACCGCGGTGATCACCAGCGTGCATCGCGAGCGCGAGCGTCACCGGCCACCGTCGACGCGGGCGGCGCCGGGCGCGCGCGTGGGTGCGCGCCGCGCCTCGTCGGCGGCCCACGCCGGCAGCGCCTCGGTCGGCGCGAGGGCCACCGCGCCCAGCGGCGCCGTCCGCTGGCGCCACCTCGCCGGCGCCGAGCGCGTCGGCGACCGGGTCCGGTCCGTGACGACGCCGTCGCCACCGAGGGTCGCGCCGAGGGCGTGGGCCAGCTCCGCCGCGCTCGCGAACCGCTGCGCCGGCAGCTTGGCCAGGCACCGCCGCACCACCCGCTCGAGCGCCTCGGGCACGTCCGGGCGCAGGCTGCGCACCAGCGGCGGCGCCTGACCGACGTGGGCGACCACCACCTCGAGGCTCGTGCCGGAGAACGGCGTGCGCCCGGTGAGCATGCGGTAGAGCGTGACGCCGAGGGAGTACAGGTCGCTGCGGCCGTCGAGGTCCTCGCCCTGGACCTGCTCCGGCGACATGTAGTGCGGCGTGCCGATGAGATCGCCGGCGTGGGTGAGGCGGGTGACCGCGGCGGCGTCGGACGGCCACACGATGCCGAAGTCGATGAGCACCGCGCGCTCGCGGCCGCCGTGGTCGCGGGTGAGCATGACGTTGGACGGCTTGAGGTCGCGGTGGATGAGGCCGCGGGCGTGGGTGGCGTCGAGGGCCGACGCGATCTGGCAGGCGATCGCGGTCGCGCGCGCCACCGGCAGCGGGCCGCGCGCGACCACCGCCTCGAGCGACTCGCCGGCGAGGTGCTCCATGGCCAGGTACGGGCGCCCGTCGGGCAGGGCGCCGACGGCGTGGATGGTCACCACGCCGGGGTGGCGCACCGACGCCAGCGCGCGCGCCTCGCGGCGAAAGCGCGCCATCGACACCTCGTCGCTGGCGAGCGCGGCGGTCGGCACCTTGAGCGCGATGGGGCGGGCGAGGGCCTCCTGGGTCGCCCGGTACACGTGGCCGCACTGGCCGCGGCCGATCCACTCGTCGATGCGCATGCCGTCGACGCGCTGGCCGAGCAGCGCCGCGGCCGGGCCGTCCTGGGCCCGGGCGTGCGCAGCCACCGGGGTCGCGTCGAGCAGCGCGCCGCACGCGCCGCAGGCGCGACCGCCGGTGGCGACGTGGTGGCAGCGGCGGCAGCGAGAAGTCACCCTGGGTGGACGCCCGGCTAGGGCCGGCGATTCACCCGAGATGCGCTCATGCCACCGTCGAGCCAGGGCAGGGTGTGACGCACGCTGGCCTCCACCGGGGGGCCGGGTGACGTGTCCAGGGCGGGGGCCGCTCGCGGTGCCCAGGCGGGCGCGCGATCGGTGGTCCTCAGGCGCTGGCGACGGCGGCGGGGCTCAGCGCGGCGCTGAGCACGCCGAACGCGCGCTTCGAGGCGGTGTCGAGGTCGTCGGAGGTCCCCACCAGGTTGATGGCGGTCTGCATCGACGCCATCGTCCCGAGCAGGAGCGACCAGCCCATCGCCGCCAGCTCCTCGGCGTCGGCGGCCTTGCGGTAGCGCCCGGCCTCGATGCCCGACGCGATGGCCGCCGCCAGGTGACCGCGCACGGCGCGCAGGCCGGTGGCGATCGCCGCGGTGACGTCCTCGGAGAGCTGCGCGCCGACGCCCGGCTGCGACAGCAGGCGGAGGATGCGCGGACCCTCGGGGTCGCGCTCGGCCCAGCCAACCAGGTACGCCCACGCCGCCCGCAGGCGATCGTCGACGGGGACCTCGCTGGCGAGGTGGGTGAGCTCGGCATCGAACCGCGCGAGGGTGTCCTCGAGCAACGAGACGTAGAGGTCCTCCTTGGAGCGGAAGTAGAGGTAGATCGCGCCGACCGAGAGCTGCGCCTGACGGGCGATGTGCTCGATCGAACTGCCCTGGTAGCCGCGGTCGGTGAAGACCACTCGGGCCGCGTCCTGGATGCGGCGCCGACGGGCCGCGCGCTCTGATGCCTTGCGTTCTTGAACGGTGGTCATGCGCCGATGCTTACGCCGTGAATCGGGATCTCGTCAACAGGAAACTTTCTTCACATATTCTATCTATGCAAAATAATTCGAAATAAATCTTCATAAAAAGTGAGGCTGATGTCGCTTTCTGGTTCACCGCGGGCGCTCGGCGAGGGGGCTCGAGCGGTGCGGGAACACCGGGGCGAGGGCAGCTCATCGTCGCCGACACCCACGTCTTGCGCGGCCGCGAGGGCAGCTCACCGTCGACGATTCAGCGCTGCGACGCTGCGGCGAGGGCTCGCGCCGATGGTGCCGCTCGTGAGTTCACGCGTGTCGTCGAGCAAGCAACGTCGTCGAGCGAGCGACGTCGTCGAGCGAGCGACGTCGTCGAGCGCGCAACGTCGTCGAGTGAGCAACGTCGTCGAGCGAGCGACGTCGTCGAGCGAGCGACGTCGTCGAGCGCGCAACGTCGTCGAGTGAGCAACGTCGTCGAGCGAGCGACGTCGTCGAGCGAGCAACGTCGTCGAGCGAGCAACGTCGTCGAGCGCGACGACGGTCTGGCGTCAGTGACGGCCGATGAAGTCGGTGACGAGGTCGAACACGCGCCCGCGCTCGAGCTCGTTGAAGACCTCGTGCGACATGCCGTCGAGCACGTGCACCTCGGCGCCGCCCACGCGCGCGGCGACCGCGGCGCTCACCGTCGGGTCGGCGATGACATCGGCGCCGGCGATGGTCCACAGCGTCGGCACGACGATGCGCTCCGCGCGCTCGCGCACCAGCGCCTGCGCCGCCATCGCCTCGGTGAACCAGCGCGCCGTCGCCACCGAGTTGCACAGGGTGTCGGCCAGGCGCTCGGCGCGCTTGCCCTCGTCGTGGGTGAGGTCCTCGACGCGCAGCTCGTTGGCCATCGACAGCGCCGGGGTGATGCGGCTGAGCAGGCGGGCCGCGCCGCGCTTGATCGGCGACACCGGCAGCTTGAGCGCGAGGAAGGGCGACGCCAGCACCACCGCCGCCACGTCGGGCCGGCGGTCGGGATCGACCAGCGCCCGCAGCGCGGTCAGCGAGCCGTTGGAGTGGGCGACCAGCACCCGGTGCGCCGGGGCCCCGAGCTCGGCGCCGAGGCGGTCGGCGAGGGCGCGGGCGGCGTCGAGGTCGTCGAGGTAGTCGGTGAACCGCTCGACGTGGCCGCGGCGACCGGTGGAGCGCCCGTGGCCACGCATGTCGTAGGTCAGCGCCGCGTGGCCGCCGAGGGTCAGCGCGTGCGCGACCTCACGGTAACGGCCGCAGTGCTCGGCGTAGCCGTGCAGCACGATCGCCACGCCGCGCGGCTGGGGCGGCGTGAACCACTCGCCGTAGAGGGTCTCGCCGCCGCTGGAGAACGTGAGTTCGCGGGTAGGGGGCAGCGGGCCGGGCGCGCTCATGACGATCGGTTCTAGCCCGGACCAGGGGATCTCGTCATTGCGATTACACACTGATTTCAGAGGCTTGCCGTGATTGTCGGCGTGCCTTCACGATTGACATCGAGTGGGCGCGTCGCTAGGGTCCGCCGTCATGCCGCGACGCGCCACCGGACCGTCACCGCGTCGTGGTGCGCTCGCCGCGTTGACGCAGGCGTCCGTGGCGTCGGCGCTGGCGGTGGTGACGCTGCTCACCGGGTGTCCCCGCAGCGAGGGCGACTCGCGCCGTAGCGAGACCCGGCTGGCCATCGCCCGTGACGCGCTGAACCCGCCGGACCCCAAGACCCGGCAGGATCTCGACCTCGCCATCTCCGAGGCGAGCAAGGCCATCGCCTACCAGAACACCAACGACGAGGCCTACAACGTCCGCGGCGTCGCGTACCTGATGCAGGCGCTCAACGCCAAGCACGCCATGGAGGCACAGACCTGCCTGCGCGGGCTCGACGCCGACGCCCAGCAGGTGGTCATCGACGAGCACCTGGCCAAGGCCCGCCCCGACTTCGAGCGCGCCACCGAGCTGGCGCCGGACTACTCCGAGGCGTGGTCCAATCGCGGCAACGTGGCGATGGCCATGGGCGACCACGAGGCCGCCATCGAGTACTTCAAGCGCGCCCTGCAGGACCCCATCCGGCTGGCCAACCCGACGGTGACGCGCGCCAACCTCGGCTCGGCCTTCATGGAGGCCGGCGACTACGTCGCCGCCGCGGTCGAGCTGCGCCAGGCGCTGCAGTTCAACCCCGGCATGTGCCTGGCAAGATTCTGGTTTGGCAGGGTTTACTTCGAGCGCTCCGAGTGGGAAACAGCTGCGGAATACCTCGACTCCGTGGTCGAGGACCCCGCCTGCGCGCGGCTCCAAGAAGCGCCCCTGTACCTCATGCGAACCCGATTGCAGCAAGGCTTGCTCGATCAGGCGAGGGCCGCCAAGGCGGCGTGCCTCGCCCAGGATCGGGCTCCCGCCAGCTGCGTCGCCTCTCAGTGCCGCTCGGAGGGTGCCTCGCTCTGAGCGAGGTGCACGACGACGGAGGACCTGGAGCTAGAGGATGGAACGACGGCACGAACGAGATCAGGCTGGCCCGGCGACGTCGGTCGCGGGTAGCCCCGATGCGGCGGCCACGGCGACTCGCGCCGGTCGCCTCGCGCTCGCGGCCTGGCTGCGCGACGCGCGCCTGGACCGCGGCCTGACCCTCGCCGACGTCGCTGCCGTCACCAAGATTCCGTCTCGCACCCTCGACCTGCTCGAGGCTGGCCGCTTCGAAGATCTGCCCGCCGACGTGTTCGTGCGCGGCTTCGTCCGTAACTACGCCCGCTGCGTCGGTCTACCCGAGGACGAGGCGCTGGAGCGGTACCTCGGCTGCGGTCGCCTCACCACCGGCGCGGTGGGCGAGCGCGCGGCCGCGCCGCGCACGCCGAGCAGCGCGGTCCGTCGCGTGGTCGCCGAGCTGGCGCCGACGCCGGCCCTCGTCGAGGAGCAGCTCCTGGCCGAGGGCAGCGCCGCGGTGCTGCCGGCGGCGGCGGTGTCCGCTGCAGATGGCGGTGCCGTCGTCCGCGCGAACCCGCCGGCGGCGCGGGTCGCCCAGGTCCAGGCCTTCACCGGCTTGCTCGGTGGTCGCGCGCCGACCGCCGAGACGCCGGTCGCGGTGTCGCCGACCGCCGAGACGCCGGTCGCTGAGGCGGTCGTCGTCAGGAAGGCGATGGCGGTCGAGGCCGCGGCGCCGCCCAAGCGCCGGCGCGCGCCGCGCAAGCGCGCGGTCACCGCCGGTGAGGCCGTGGTCAGCGCGATGGCCGAGACCATGAGCCCGTCGGCGTCGACGCCGACCGACGGCGAGACCGCCGTCGTCGCCGCGCAAGCGCCGCCGCGCGCACCACCAAGGCCCCCGTCGACGGCGCCTCGACCGGCGCCGAGGTCGCGCTCGACGGCGCGCCGGCCGCTGGTCGTCGCACGCGCGCGGCGACCGGGCGCAAGCGGACCACCAAGGCGGTACCAGCGGTCGAGACCGCGGCGTCCACCACCGCCAGCGATGCCGTGCAGGCGGTGTGGTCGTGGTCCGCCGGTGATGCCGCCGGCTTCGCGACCCGCGAGCAGCTCGCCCTCGAGCTGTCCTCGGCGGCCGAGCCCGTCGACGCCGGCACGTCGTCGTCGAGCTCCGATGACGCGGCGCTCTCCTCCGAAGTGATCGTGGCGGCGTCGCCCATCGAGGCGAGCCTCGAGGACCAGGCGTCGAGCGTCGACGTCGACGTGACCTCGCTCGACGCGAGCGACGGGGAGGTCGCCCCGGCGGCCGAGCCCGGCGCGGTGATGTACGGCCCCCCGGTGGGCCTGCTGGCGATGGCGCGGCGCCAGGGCGTCGACGTCGCGGCCGCGCCCACCGCGGCGCGCCCGGTGGCGCCGATCCTGACCCTCACCATCGACGACGACGACCCGGATCGCGCCGAGGCCGATCGCCACTCACGCGAGCAGGCGCGCCTGCACGAGCGCGGGCGCACCAGCTTCCTGCCGCCAATCCTGCGCGAGCAGGAGCGCCAGGGCCGCCAGGGTGGCCTCACCCTCGCCGTGATCATCCTGCTGATCGCCGCGACCCTCACGCTGTCGTACCTGATGCGCAGCCCCGGCACCGGCGGCGACGGCCTGACCTCGCTGCCCGCGTCCTCGTCGTCGCAGCTCGCGTGACCCTCGAGTCGCTCGGCCTGGTCCTGTCGACCACGCCGCTGGGCGAGTCGGACCTCGTCGTCACGCTGCTCACCGAGGACCACGGCAAGATCGCCGGCGTCGCTCGCGGCGCGCGCCGGTCGCGCAAGCGCTTCGCGGGCGCCCTCGGCTTCGCGGTGCTGTCGCGGTTCCAGCTCCGGCCACCCCGCGGCGAGCTGTGGACCCTCGAGGGCGCCGACGTCGTGCGGGTGTGGAGCGAGCTCGCCGCCGACCTGGCCGCCTTCGCCCACGCCGGCTACGTGCTCGATCTGGTGCGGGTGATGGCGCCGGCCGAGCACGCCGACGCCGAGCTGCTCGCGCTCGCGATCGCCACCTTCGACGGCCTCACCGCGCGCGGCGCCTCCGCCGCGGGCCTGCGTCGCTTCGAGCTGGCGTTGCTCGACGGGGCCGGCAGCGCGCCGGCGCTCGCGGCCTGCGTCGGTTGCGGCACCGACGACCTCGCGCGCGGCGCCACCTTCGACGCGGCCCGCGGCGGCGTGGTGTGCGCGAGCTGCTCGGCGAGCGGGCGGAGCGCCGGGCGGCCGGTGGCGGCAGCGACCCTGACGTACCTCGCGGCGGCGGCCGCGGCCGACGACCCGGCCGCGCTCGACGCCGCCACCGACGCCGACACCCGCGCCGCGGCGCGCGATCTTGTGCTCGGCTTCCTCGAGCACACCGTCGGTCACCCGCTGCGCTCCGTCGAGTTCCTCGGCAAGCTCAACGCTGGCCTGCGCCGGCTGACGTGAGCGAGGCCGCCGCCGCGCGCGCTCGACGCCGACAGTCGTCGACGGGACGCCGGCGCGAACAGGCGGCGCGAGGCGCGACCTGCTAACATCGCGGGCGATGGTGACCCCGGCGATGCCGCTGCCACAGCCGGGCCCGGCCGTGCGCCGCGGGACCTCCAAGGCGGTGCCGGTCGTGGTGTCGGCGGGCCTCGGCGTCGGCGTGTTCTTCGGCCTGGTGCTCGGCATCGGTGGTGGCACCAGCGCGCCCGCCGGGGCGCCGCCGGTGGCGGCGGTGACCATCGACGCCGGCGTGCCCGACGCCGCGCCCGCGGTGGCCGCGGTCGTCGTCGACGCCGCGCCGCCGCCGGTGGTGATCGACGCCGCCGTGCCCGACGCCGGGCCGCCGCCCGTCCCGGTGGCGACCTTGACCTTCGAGGTGGTGCCGGCCGGCGCCGACATCCGCCTCACCGTCGACGGCGAGGCGGTCGACGGCACCACCAGCCAGCTCGAGCTGCCCGACGGCAAGCGCACGGTGCGGGTGGTCGGCCGTGCCAGCGGCTATCGCACCTTCGACAAGAAGATCACCGTGCGCGGCGACCAGGTCGTCGACGTGCGGCTGGTGAAGCGGCGGGCCAGCTCCGGCGGCGACGACGGGCCCGGCCTGATGGATCCGGGCCTCATCGACCTGTGAGCCGCCGCGCGCCAAAGGCCTAGAGATCGCGCAGGGTTGCGGCTGGCGCTGCCTTGACCGTCCGGCCCGCTGCCGGGTACCTTGCGGCGCCGCGTTGGCCGCGGCGACCGAGCGCCACATGTACCTGCAGGACCTCATCTTCACCCTCCAGCGCTTCTGGGCCGATCGCGGCTGCGTCGTCGAGCAGCCGGTCGACGTCTCGGTCGGCGCCGGCACGTTCCACCCGGCGACGTTCCTGCGCGTGCTCGGCCCCGAGCCGTGGAACGCGGCGTTCGCGCAGTTCTGTCGGCGTCCCTCCGACGGGCGCTACGGCGACAACCCCAACCGGCTCGGCGCGTACTACCAGTTCCAGGTCGGGCTCAAGCCGTCGCCGCCCAACGTGCAGGACCTCTACCTCGACTCGCTGCGCGCCATCGGCCTCGATCCGCGCGCGCACGACATCCGCTTCGTCGAGGACGACTGGGAGTCGCCGACCCTCGGCGCGTGGGGCCTGGGCTGGGAGGTGTGGGCCGACGGCATGGAGGTCACCCAGTTCACGTACTTCCAGCAGGCCGGCGGCATCGATCTGCGGCCGGTCACCGCCGAGCTCACCTACGGCGTCGAGCGCATCGCGATGTACCTGCAGGACGTCGACAACCTGTTCGACCTCAAGTGGGACCGCAACGTCACCTACCGGCAGCTGCGCCACCCGTGGGAGGTCGAGTACTCGACCTATCACTTCGAGGAGGTCGACGCCGCGTTCTACTTCGCGCAGTTCGACAAGTTCGAGGCCGAGTGCAAGCGCCTCATCGCGCGCGAGCTGACGCTGCCGGCGTACGAGTACGCGATGAAGGCCTCGCACGCGTTCAACGCCCTCGACGCGCGCGGCGCGATCAGCGTCACCGAGCGCGCGCGCTTCATCGGCCGGGTGCGGGCGATGGCCAAGAGCTGCGCCGAGGCCTACGTGGCGTCGCGCGCGCGGTTGGGCTTCCCGCTGCTCCCCGACGAGCTGCAGGGGGTGGCCAAGGCCGCCTACGACGAGGCGTTCGCCGACCCGAAGACCGGCGGTGTCAACGCCGGCGCCGCCGCTGCGGCCCGTGCGGTGGCCGCCGCGCTCACCCCGGCGATGCACCTGGCGATGACGGCGGCGACGCCGGCGGAGGTGGCCCGTGGCTAGTCGCACGCTGCTCTTCGAGATCGGGTGCGAGGAGGTGCCGGCGAAGATGCTGGCGCGCGCCCTCGCCGAGCTGCCGGCGCAGGTCACCGCGGCCCTCGCCGCCGCGCGGCTCACCCACGGCGAGGTGAAGGCGATGGGCGCGCCGCGACGGCTGGCGATCGTGGTCGCCGACCTCGTCGAGCAGCAGCCCGATCTGTCGGAGCGCGTGGTCGGTCCGCCGGTGGGCGCGGCCTTCGGCGCCGACGGCGCGCCGACCAAGGCGGCCATCGGCTTCGCCCAGAAGAACGGCGTCGATCCGGGCAAGCTCGAGCGCGGCGAGGTGCCGGGCAAGAAGGGCGAGTACGCCATCGCGCCGCGGTTCGTCGCCGGGCAGGCGACGGTGGCGCTGTTGCCGGAGGTGCTTGCGACCGTGGCCGGCGGCATCGCCTGGCCCAAGTCGCAGCGCTGGGGCTGGGGCGAGGCCACGTTCGTGCGGCCGCTGCAGTGGCTGTGCGCGCTCTACGGCGCCGACGTGGTGCCGGTGACCTTCGGCGGGCTCACCGCCGGCCGCACCACCCGCGGCCACCGGTTCCTGGCGCCGGGCCCGATCGAGCTGAGCAGCCCGGCCGGCTACGTCGAGGCGCTGCGCGCGGGCAAGGTGCTGGTCGACGTCGCCGAGCGACGGGTCGCGGTGGAGGCCGAGCTGGCGCGGGTCGCCGCCGGCGCCGGCGCGCGCATGCGCCGCGACGACGGCCTGCTCGACGAGGTGGTGAACCTGGTCGAGTACCCGGTGGCGATCCTCGGCAGCTTCGATCCGGCGTACCTCGAGGTGCCGGCCGAGATCATCGTCACCGCGATGCGCAACCACCAGCGCTACTTCGCCCTCGAGCAGCCCGACGGCGCGCCGGCACCGGGCTTCGTGGCGCTGGCCGGCACCATCGTCGGCGATCAGGCCTTGGTCAAGCAGGGCTTCGAGCGCGCGGTGACGCCGCGGCTCTCCGACGCGCGGTTCTTCTTCACCGAGGATCGCAAGAAGCCGATGGAGGCGTGGAACGAGCGCCTGGCCTCGGTGGTGTTCCAGGCCAAGCTCGGCGAGCACGCGCGCACCGTCGGCCACAAGATCGAGCGTATCCGTAGAGCAGTTCGGCAACTGTCGCATTGGCTGCATTGCTCTGTGGAAGAGCAGGCTTCGGCTTTGGCCGTGGCTCATCTCGCGAAGTCAGACCTGGCATCAGCCGCGGTAGGCGAGTTCCCTGAGCTGCAGGGTGTCATGGGGATGCATTACGCGCGACTGTCGTCATTAGGCGAGTCTGAGGCGTTCCCCTCTCTCATGTCTCAGTTGGGCATGCGGTACTCCCACCTCTCGCAGAGGAGGGACACCGTAGCACTCGGCATCTCCGAGCACTATCTGCCGAAGGGGAGCGGTGGCGACCTCCCCACGACGGTGGAAGGTGCCCTCGTAGCTCTCGCCGATCGAATGGACACGCTCTTGGGATGCTTCGCCACGGGGCAGGTTCCGTCGGGTTCGGCCGACCCGTACGGCTTGCGCCGCGCGGCCATTGGTGTGCTCTCCATTCTTCGAGGCTGTGATCAGCTGCTGCCGGGTTCTCTGCGGCCCGAGCAGTACATTCGCCTCCACGTAGACCAACTCATCGCAGAGGCGAAGAGCTCGTTCGGCGATACGCTGGTGGTCAAGGCGGAACACGTCTCTGCGCTACGAGACTTCATCAAGATGCGCCTGCGAGGCCAATTGGTGGAGGAGGGGATTCCGAGTCAGGACGTCGACGCGACGCTCGCCAAGTTCGTGGAAGACGGTGTGGATCTGCTGGATCCACGGCACGTCGCCGAGCGCGCGCAGTCACTGCGGCTAGTCCCTGAGTTGGCAAGGAGCGCGTTCAAGCGCATGGCGAACATTCTCGAGGAGGCAGAGTCATCCGGCTGGGATGGTGCCGCCATCGTCGATCCTGGTGTTTTCAGGCGGAAGTGGAACGTCGCCTATGGGCGGAGTTCGAAGGGCGTCGAGAGGCAATCGATACTGCGCGGCGCGAGCATCGATACCCGTCGACCCATTTACGCACCTTGCCGCCATGTCGCCGACGATCGGGTCCTACTTCGACAAGGGCGGAGTGATGGTGATGGATCCTGACATGCGCGTGCGAGTGAATCGGTTGTCGATGCTTCGCGTGATTCTGGATGCGTTTTCGGAAGTTGCCGATTTTCGAGTATTCGGCCGGGGCTGCAGCGTGATTCCGAAGTCGAGCGGTCGGCTGGTGTACGCGTTCGGCGGCGGCGTCGCCGACGGGCGCGCGCGCGACAGGGCGCTGCTCGGCAAGGGCGCCAACCTCGCCGAGATGACCTCGCTCGGCGTCCCGGTGCCGCCGGGGTTCACGATCACCACCGACGTGTCGCGCTTCGCGATGGCCAACGCCGGGGCGTTCCCCGACGGGCTGGCCGCCGACGTCGACGCCGCGCTGGCGCGCATCGGCGAGCTGGCCGACGGCGGCTTCGGCGATCCGGCGCGGCCGCTGCTGGTGTCGGTGCGCTCCGGCGCGCCGGCGTCGATGCCCGGCATGATGGACACCATCCTCAACCTCGGGCTCAACGACGCCACCGTCGCCGGGCTGGCGGCGGCCAGCGGCGACGAGCGCTTCGCGTGGGACTGCTACCGCCGGTTCGTGGCGATGTACGGCGAGGTCGTGCTCGGGGTGGTCGCCGACGACGAGCACGCGCCGTCGCCGTTCGAGCGCCTGCTCGACGACGCCAAGGCGCTGCGCGGGGTGTCGCGCGACGCCGACCTCACCGCCGACGAGCTGCGCCAGGTGGTGGCCCGGGGCAAGGCGCTGGTGGCCGAGCGCACCGGCGCGGCGTTCCCCGACGACGTCCGCGCCCAGCTCTGGGGCGCCATCGCCGCGGTGTTCCGCAGCTGGGGCAACCCGCGCGCCGAGGTCTATCGCCGCATGCACGGCCTGTCGTCGTCGATGGGCACCGCGGTCAATGTGCAGGCGATGGTGTTCGGCAACCTCGGCCGCGACTGCGCCACCGGCGTCGCCTTCACCCGCGATCCGTCGACCGGCGAGCGCGCGCTCTACGGCGAGTACCTGCTCGACGCCCAGGGCGAGGACGTGGTCGCCGGCATCCGCACGCCCAAGCCCATCGCCGAGCTCGCCCGCGAGCTGCCGGCGGCGCACGCCCAGCTCGTCGAGGTGGCCGCCACCCTCGAGCGCCACTTCCGCGACGTGCAGGACATCGAGTTCACGATCCAGCGCGGCACCCTGTGGATGCTGCAGACCCGCACCGGCAAGCGCTCCGGACGCGCGATGATCAAGATCGCGGTCGACCTGGTCGCCGAGGGCATGATCACCGAGGCCGAGGCCATCGCGCGGGTCGATCCGGCCAAGCTCGACGAGGTCCTGCACCCGCGCATCGATCCCAAGGCGCGGCCGCCGGCGGTCGGCAAGGGGCTGCCGGCGTCGCCCGGCGCCGCCATCGGCAGCGTGGTGTTCACCGCCGGCGAGGCCGAGGCCGCCGCCAAGCGCGGCGAGCGGGTGCTGCTGGTGCGCACCGAGACCTCGCCCGAGGACATCCACGGCATGCAGGCCGCCGTCGGCATCCTCACCGCGCGCGGCGGCATGACCTCGCACGCCGCCGTGGTCGCGCGCGGCATGGGCAAGCCGTGCGTGACCGCGTGCCGCGGCCTGCGCGTCGAGGCCGCGCGCGGGCAGGCCACCGTCGGCGACGTCGTGGTCCGCCGCGGCGACGTGCTCACCCTCGACGGCTCCAGCGGCGAGGTCTTCGTCGGGCCGGCGCCGCTCATCCCGGCCGAGCTCGGCGGCGAGGTCGACCAGCTCATGGGCTGGGTCGACGGCGTCCGCCGCCTGCGCATCCGCACCAACGCCGACACCGCCGTCGACGCCCGCACCGCGCGCTCGTTCGGCGCCGAGGGCATCGGCCTGTGCCGCACCGAGCACATGTTCTTCCAGCCCGAGCGGCTGCGGGCGGTGCGGCAGATGATCCTCGCCGGCGACGAGGCCGGCCGCCGCGCCGCGCTCGCCACCATCGTGCCGATGCAGCGGGCCGACTTCGTCGCGATCTTCCGCGAGATGGACGGGCTGCCGGTGACCATCCGGCTGCTCGATCCGCCGCTGCACGAGTTCCTGCCGCACGGCGGCGCCACCGCGCCCGCGGTGATCGAGCTGGCGACCGACCTGGGCGTCACGCCCCAGGCGCTGGCCGCGCGCGTCGGCGAGCTCACCGAGAGCAACCCGATGCTCGGCCATCGCGGCTGCCGGCTCGCCATCACCTATCCGGAGATCTACGAGGCGCAGGCCCAGGCCATCGCCGAGGCGGCGATCGAGGCGGCCGGGCAGGGCGTCACCGTCATCCCCGAGATCATGATCCCGCTGGTGATGATCGACGCCGAGCTGCGGCGCCTGCGCGAGCGGGTCGTCGCGGTGGTCGACGCCGCGCTGGCGGCCGCCGGCCTGACCCTGCGCTACACCGTCGGCACCATGATCGAGCTGCCCCGGGCCTGCCTGGTCGCCGCCGACATCGCCCGCCACGCCGACTTCTTCTCGTTCGGCACCAACGATCTCACCCAGACCACGCTCGGGCTGTCGCGCGACGACGCCGGCAGCTTCCTGCCGACCTACGTGGCGCAGGAGCTGTTGCCCGCCGATCCGTTCGCGGTGCTCGATCGGGCCGGCGTCGGCCGCCTGCTCGAGCTCGGCATCGCCGGCGGCCGCCAGACCCGGCCCGACCTCAAGGTCGGCATCTGCGGCGAGCACGGCGGCGACCCGGCGTCGGTCGCGTTCTGCCACCAGGTCGGGCTCGACTACGTGTCCTGTTCGCCGTTCCGCGTGCCCATCGCGCGGGTGGCGGCAGCGCGCGCGGCGCTCGCCGCGCGGGACGGAGGCTCCTCGTGAACCTGATCACTGCACCCCTGCCGGCGCCTGGCGCCGGGTCTCCCCTCCAGGCAACCCGGGGGCGCCGCCGACGGTCGTACCCCGCGATGCGGGTCCTACCGTGCAGCCTCGCCGTGGGCTGGTTGCTCGCCGGGTGCACCGCCTCCTCGGAGGAGGTCCGCCCCGAGCGCGATCAGTTCGCGTTCCCGACCGGCCTGGCGCTGGCGCCGGATCAGAGCCGGCTGTTCGTCGCCAACGCCAACTCCGAGCTGCGCTACGACTCGGGCTCGCTCATCACCGTCGACCTCGACACCGCCGACGCCATCATCGAGGACTGGGTCGCCGCGGGCACCGTGCCCGCCGGGTGCGCGCAGGATCTGACGCAGTCGGTGACCCTCGAGTGCGACGAGGCCGCCTTCATCGATCCCGCCGCCGGCGTGCGCATCGGCAACTTCGCGACCCAGGTCGCGGTGCAGGACAAGGGCGACGGCACCCTCCGGCTGGTCACCGCGGTGCGCGGCGACCCGTCGGTGACCTGGGTCGACTGGGACGGCAGCCGCCTGAGCTGCGCCGGCGGCGCCGAGGGCTTCGCGCTGTGCGACGACGATCACCGCCTCACCGAGCTCGACGTCGGCGTCGATCTCGATGGCGCGGACGTCGGCATCACGGACGAGCCCTTCGACGTCTACGTCAACTCGGTCGCCGAGTTCGCGATGGTGACCCACCTCAGCAGCGGCACGGTGACGCTGGTCGACCTGCCCGTCGACGGCCAGCCGCGGCTGACCGACGCGCTGGGCGGCCTGTTCGCGGCCGACGCGGTCGGGATCCGCGGCGCCGCCGGCATCGCCGAGCGCCAGCCGGGCTGCGCCCGACGACCTGGTCTACGTGTCGAGCCGCAGCGAGGATCGCGATGCAGCTCCTCACCGTCGCCCGCGATCCCAACGCGCCGGCGCCGTACATCGCCCCGAGCAGCTACTTCTTCCTCGACGCCGTCGGCGCCTCCAGCGGCGGCTCGTCGGACTCGCGCGCGCTGGCCTTCGGCGCCGGCGGCGACCGCCTGTACCTGGTCAACCGCGAGCCGCCCAGCCTGCAGGTCTACGACACCTCGATCGACGCGACCGGGGCGCCGGCGCATCGCGCGCTGGGCGCCACCGACCTGTGCCGCGAGGCGGCCTCGCTCGCGGTGATCGACGCCGGCGACGGCGAGCGCGCCTACGTGTCGTGCTTCCGCGACGGCGAGATCTACGTGGTCGACGGCCGGGTCGGGGTCGCGGTGGAGACCATCATCACCGTGGGTCGTGGCCCGTTCGCGATGGCGGCGTCGGCGGCGCGGCGCAAGCTCTACGTCACCAACTTCCTGGAGAACACCATCGCGGTGATCGAGCTCGATCCGGCGTCGCCACGGCGGTACCAGGTGGTGCTGCGCATCGGGGAGGTCGAGCAGTGAGGGCGGCGATGTCGACTGGCGCCGGCGCGCTGGTCGCGGCCGCCGTGGTCGCGTGCAGCGATCCGAGCACCACCGCGATCACCCAGCTCAACCTCGACCGCCCGGTCGACGTGGCCTTCGCCTGCTACGGCGGCGTGCGCCTCAACGGCGGGGCGCCGGGGCAGGTGGGCGACGAGGTCACCACCGGCCCGCTGCCGGTCGAGACCTGCGCCATCCGCTCGCGCACCGCCGAGGAGGGCAACGTGCCGCCCGGCCAGGAGGACCTCACCGCGAGCGGCGGTGAGGCGCTGACCGCGACCTCGTACCAGGCGCTGATCCTGCAGTCGGTGCCCGGGACCGTGGCCATCGCCACCGTGCCGACCAAGCCGGCCGAGGAGTTCAGCCGCGGCGACGTCATCGTCGGCGACGCCGACGAGCTCACCCCGGGCAAGAACGGCATCTCCGTCGGCAGCCTGCCGGTGGCCATCGCCGTCGATCGCGACGGCTGCTTCGCGGTCACCGCCAACGCCGGCTCGTGCGATCTGTCGACCCTGGAGCTGGCGACCGCGATCGGCGTCGATCGCGATCCGGTGGTCGAGCGGGTGACGGTGACGTCGTCGACGGGCGCCGAGATCCTCGCGCGCCCGGCGGCGATGGTCGCCGAGCCGCCCGCCGGCACCATCGGCACCGCCTGCGGCGCCGACCCCACCGGCGTGGTCTACGTGGCCTACCCGGGCTGCCACCTGGTGGCGGCGGTCGAGCCGGCCACCGGCGCCATCGTCGCCGGCATCCAGTTCGGCGCCGACGGCACCCCGGCGATCGTCGACGGCGACGTCACCTGCCCGGGGGAGTGCGGCGGCGCCGAGCCGGCGACCGCGGGGCCGCGGCCGGTGGCCATCGAGCTGCTCCGCGATCCGCGCACCAACGAGCGGCGCCTGCTGGTGGGCAGCGAGAACAGCAACGCGCTGGCCATCGTCGAGCTCACCGAGGCCTCGCTGCCGGAGTCGGTGGCGCAGCTCGCGCTCGAGGGCGACGTCGGCGTCACCGACCTCGCGCTGTCGCCGCAGATCGGCATGGGCGGCAGCTCCGGCGTGCTGCTCGACGAGGGCGCGCCGGGCGGCCAGTTCCAGTTCGTCTACGCGGTGGCCACCGACGGCTCGGTGCGGGTCGCCGACGTGCTCGACCTGCGCCAGGAGTGCGACACCCAGGTCGACCCGCGGTTCCTGCGCGACGAGACCGACGTGTCGCGGCTGGCCTGCCTGCCGGTGGGCGACGTCGCCACGCCGCCGCGCCGCGCCTCGGCCCGCGGCCCGGGCATCCAGCTCCCCGGCGCCAGCGTGCCGCTGAGCGTGGCGATCGTGCCCTCGGACACCTACGCCGGCGACGATCGCCTGATCGCGCCGACCAAGCTGGTCGGCTACTTCGCGCTCATCGGCTCGACCTCGGGCGCGGTGTACGTGGCCAACATCGACGACGACGAGTACCCCGACGCGGTGCCGCCGGGCACCTCGGTCGCGGTCTCGGTGCCGCTCGCCATCGCCCACCAGCTCCGTGACTCGGTGCCGGAGCGCGATCTGCTCGCCGAGACCACGGACGACGACGGCAACTCGGTGTTCGTGTGCGACACCAACGGCCCCAACGCCGCGGCGGAGACCCGCGGCGGGCCGCGCGCCGACGCCGCCCCTCGCCGGCTCATCAACGAGGCCTTCGTGGCGAGCGAGACGGCCACGGTGCTGCCGCAGCTCCGCCAGGTGGAGTGCGACGGCTTCGACGGCACCTTCGCGGTGTCCGAGCTCGGCTTCGCGGCGCCGCCGGCGGTGCGCGACGAGGTGTTCCCCGATCTGATGGCGCTCAACAACACCGAGACCTGGTCGCTCACCTGGGAGGGCGCGCTGTCGCTCGACGACGACAACGACGACGTCGACGGCCCGGCCATCCGCCTGGGCACGGTGCGGGTCGGCGGCACCGGCATGCGCGTGGTCGACCCGGCCGCGCCGTACTGCGCCGCCGGCGTCGAGGTCGGCGATCAGGTGGTGCTGCGCGGCTGCGATCCGGTGCAGGGCGACAGCGACTGCCCGCTCGGGTTCTCGTGCTACTCGCACCCCGACAGCGAGGTGTCGTCGGGGAGCTGCCTGCCCTCCGACCAGGTCGACGAGCTGGCCGGCCCGTGCCGCGACTTTTTGATCTCGAGCCGGCGGTACTCGGTGGCCGGCGCCGACGCCGACGAGCTGCGCCTGGTCGAGCGGCCACGGGTCCTGCGCACCACGCCGGTCTCCGGCTGCACCTCGGCGACCCAGTGCGAGCAGCTCGAGGCCGTGGCCCAGCGCCTGGCCTCGACCGAGCACCCCGTCGACGACGACACCGAGCTCGAGCCGCACACCTGGGCCTGCGAGCCGGAGCCGAGCCGGCCGGGCAGCCTCGATCGCTGCGTGATGACCTGCGCCAGCGACGACGACTGCGAGGTCGGCACGCTGTGCAACGACGCCGGCCGCTGCGTCGAGGGCGTGGTGCCGCCGCTGCAGTGCGTGGTCGGCCTGCAGCGCTACGACCTGCGCGCGTCCGATGCCTTCACCGTGATCGGCAGCGTGGGTGGCTACCAGCACCCGATCATCGCCGACGAGACCACCGGGGCCTGCGTGGTGGATCCCGAGGCCAGCCCGCTGCTCATCGGCCGGCTGCCGCTCACCGCGCCGCCGTGCACCGGCGACGGCCTGACCGACCTCACGCCCAACCCGTGCAGCCTCGAGGTCGAGCAGTTCGAGGAGGCCACCGCCTACCAGGCGGGGACCTGCACCAGCGTCGACGGCGACCTGGTGAGCCGGACCACCAGCGCGATCCGGTTCCGCAACGCGGGCCTGACCCTGACGATGGTCGACCCGACCTATCCCGGCGACGAGGTGTGCATCGGCGATCGCGCCGGCGACCTGGTCGACGTGCCGACGGTGTTCCCGGGCATGACCTTCGAGTTCCGCCAGGTCGAGGGGCTCGAGCCGCTGATCCTCAACTTCAGCACCAGCACCTCGAACCCGCTGCGGGCGACCCTGCCGGTGCAGATCGTGCGCGGACCGCAGGACAGCATCTGGGTGGTGGACGAGGGCGACTTCCTGTCGAGCTCGATCAACACCGCCTCGACGCGCGGCAAGGTGTTCCGGGTCGAGGGGCTCAACCTCGGCACGATCAACACGCTGCAGTAGCGGCGGGCAGCGAGTCGGAGCCTGACGCGGAGTCGGGCACGGGTGCGGGCACGGGCACGGGTGCGGGCACCGTCGTCGACGGGAGTGACGGCAACTTTCTTGCCCCCAGGGATCTGCACGCGCACCCTGGGCACCTGGGGGCAGTCCATGAGCAGTCGTGAGACCGAAGTCTACAAGGACAAGATCGAGGTCAGCCTCGATGGGCGTCAGGTGTTCTACCTGTTCTTTGGCGGCGCGGTCATCGCGTGCATGGTGTTCGTGCTCGGGGTCATGGTCGGCAAGCGCGTCGAGGCGCGGGCCCACCTCGATCGCGCGGGCACCAGCGCCGAGCGCGATCCGCTCGCCGCGCTCGACCGGCTCGACGCCGATGGCCCCCGCGGCCTGAGCTTCCGTCAGGCGCTGACCTCCGGGGCGGCGCCGGCGAGCGACGTCGACCGAACCATCGCGGCGCTCGATCGGACCCGCGCCGCCGCGGCGTTGGGCAAGCCGGCGGCGGTGGAGCCGGCGAAGGTCGAGGCGCCGGCGAAGGTAGAGCCGGCCAGGGTCGAGGCGGCCACGCCCACGCCCACGCCCATGCCGGCGCCGGCCAAGGTGGAGCCGGTGAAGGCGCCCGCTGACAAGCCGGTGGCCAAGCCCGCCGCCGACAAGCCGGCGTCGAAGCCCGCCGACGAGCCGGCCGCCAAGCCCAAGGGTCGCTTCACGCTCCAGCTCTCCGCGTTCCAGGACAAGGGCGAGGCCCAGGCGTTCCTCGGCGGCGTGGAGAAGGCCGGCTTCGACGCCTACCTCACCGAGGCCGCCGTCGAGGGCAAGGGCACCTTCTACCGGGTCCGCCTGGGTTCGTACGGCACCTACGAGGACGCCGTCGCCGCCAAGGAGAGCTTCGAGCAGAAGGTCAAGAAGATCGCGTACGTGACCCGCCTGTAAGGGGGCGCCGCGACGTCAGACCGCCCTGGTACGCCTGGGCCCTCGTGGCCCGGACCAAGCCTGCCGAAACGCCGCTGATGCGGCAGTTCCTGGAGATCAAGGATCGCCACCCCGAGGCGATCGTGTTCTTCCGGCTCGGCGACTTCTACGAGATGTTCTTCGAGGACGCGGTGCTCGCCGCGCGCCTGCTCGGCCTCACGCTCACCACCCGCGACAAGGGCAAGGCCGATGCGGTGCCGATGTGCGGGGTGCCGCACCACGCGGCGCGCAGCTACGTCGCCAAGCTCACCGCGGCCGGGCACAAGGTCGTCATCTGCGAGCAGACCGAGGACGCGCGCGCGACCAAGGGCCTGGTCCGGCGCGAGGTCGTGCGGGTGGTGACGCCCGGCGTGATCCTCGATGACGATGCCCTCGAGCCGCGCGCGGCGCACTACCTCGCGGCCGCCGGCGGTGATGGCGGCGCGCTGGCGCTGGCGTACCTCGACGTCACCACCGGCGAGTTCCGGGTGACCGAGGTGGCCACCGTGGGCGCGCTCGGCGACGAGCTGGCGCGGGTGTCGCCGCGCGAGATCCTCGCCACCGCCGTCGACGTCGGCGCGCGCGGCGCGCTGGCGGCCTTGCGCCGCCGCGGCGGCGCGACCTGGACCACGGTGGCCGCCGGCGACGACGCCGGCGCCAGCACCCGCCTGGCCCGCATCGCCTGCGTCGGCGAGCCGTCGGCGCTGGCCCGGCGAGTCGCGGCCCAGGTCATCGGCTATGCCCAGGCGACCCAGCCGGTGGGCACGGTGCCGGTGCGCGAGCTGGTGCCCTACCAGCCCGGCGACGCGGTCATCCTCGACGAGACCGCCATCGCCAACCTCGAGCTGGTCGAGACCCTCATCGGCCGCGAGCGCCGCGGCTCGCTGCTCGACGTCGTCGACGACACCCGCACCGCCGCCGGCGCCCGCTGCCTGCGCCGCTGGATCCTCTATCCGCTGACCGAGGTGGCGGCCATCCATCGCCGCCAAGACGCGGTGGCCTATTTGCACGATGACGGCGACCGGCGCCGGGCGCTGCGCGCGTCCCTCGACGGCATCGCCGACCTCGAGCGCCTCGCTGGCAAGGCGACCCTGGCGGTGGCCACGCCGCGCGACCTCGGCCGGCTGCGCGACTCGCTGCTGGCGCTGCCGGCCCTGGCCGCGGGGCTGGGGGCGGAGGCGCCGCCATTGCTCGCCGCCGACGGCCTGGCGCCGCCGGCCCTGGCCACCCTCGCCGCCGAGCTGGCGGCCGCGCTCGTCGACGATCCGCCGGCGCTGGCCAAGGACGGCGGCATCATCCGCCCGGGCTTCGATAAGCAGATCGATGAGAGCCGGCGCCTGGCCGACGGCGGCAAGGAGGAGATCCTCGCCATCGAGGCGCGCGAGCGGCAGGCCTCGGGCATCGCCGGCCTCAAGGTCCGCTACAACCGGGTCTTCGGCTACTACGTCGAGGTCAGCAAGAGCCAGCTCGCGCGGGTGCCGGCGCACTTCGTGCGCAAGCAGACGGTGGCCACCGGCGAGCGCTTCGTCACCCCGGAGCTGGCCGAGCTCGAGCGCCGGGTGCTGGCCGCCGAGGACACCCTGGCCACCCGCGAGGGCGAGCTGGTGCGCGCGCTGGTGACCCGGGTCGCCGCCGACGCCCACGTCATCGCCTCGGTCGGCCGGCGGCTGGCGGCCATCGACGCCGCCCAGGGCCTGGCCGAGGTCGCGGTGCGGCGCGGCTACGTGCGGCCGGGAGATCGACGACGGCGATGCCCTCGACATCGTCGGCGGCCGCCACCCGGTGGTCGAGGCGGTGCTGCCGGCCGGCTTGTTCGTCGCCAACGACTGCACGCTCGGCGGCGCCGCCGACGCCGCGCGCCTGTTGCTCATCACCGGCCCCAACATGGCCGGCAAGTCGACCTACATGCGGCAGGTCGCGCAGATCGTGCTCCTGGCCCAGGCCGGCGGCTTCGTGCCGGCGACCCGCGCGCGCGTCGGCGTGTGCGATCGGATCTTCACGCGGGTCGGCGCCGCCGACAACCTCGCGCGGGGCGACTCGACCTTCATGGTCGAGATGAAGGAGACCGCCGCCATCCTCGCCGGCGGCACCCGCCGCTCGCTGGTGATCCTCGACGAGGTCGGCCGCGGTACCTCGACCTTCGACGGCGTGTCGATCGCATGGGCCATCGCCGAGCACCTGCACGACGTCGTCGGCGCGCGCACGCTGTTCGCGACCCACTACCACGAGCTCGTCGCGCTGGCGGCCAGCCGGCCGCGCATCCGCAACGTGTCGGCCGCGGTCCGCGAGCAGGGCGGGCAGGTGGTGTTCCTGCGGCGCATCGTCGACGGCGCGGCCAGCCGCAGCTACGGCATCGACGTGGCGCGCCTGGCCGGGCTGCCGCGCGAGGTCATCGGTCGGGCCCGCCAGATCCTCGGGCGGCTCGAGGCCGGGCGCGGCGACGCCGACGGCGCGCAGCTGTCGCTGCTCACCGGCGCCGGCCACGCGGGCGTGGTCGAGGTCGAGGTGGTGGCCGAGGGCACCGACGGCACCGACGCCGTGCGGGCCCGGCTGCGCGAGCTCGACGTAGATCACCTCACGCCGATCGCGGCCCTCACCACCCTGGCCGAGCTGGCGGCGCTGGCGCGGGCGTAGCGTCGGGCGACGCCGGCTACGGCCCGGTGCTCCAGGCCACCGCGTCGACGGTGACCGACCACGGCGCGCCCGCCACCGGGCTGGCCGCGAGCAGGCTCACCGTGCCGCCGAGGAAGTAGGTGCCCTCGGCCGGGCCCCCGTCGGGCGGCACCAGCAGCGCCACCGCCTCGACCCCGGGCGTCGCCAAATCGATGACGCCGCCGGCGGTGGCCTGGGCGCTGGGGAACGCGATGTACACGACGAGGTCGAGGTCGGTGGCGGTGTCGGCGACCAGGTAGATGACCGAGGTGCTGGGGACGGCGTCGCTGGCGCCGGCGAACGCGGCCTGGGGCGTGGTCTCGAAGGGCTGGCCGTCGGCGGTGACGGTCATCGTGACGTCGGCGGTGGCCTCGCCGTAGCTGCCGGTGAACGCGGCGTCGAGGGTGCCGATGGGCACCAGACACAGCGGCGAGGTCAGCGTGTCGGCGTCGGCGGGCGAGGCCACGTCGACGGCCGCGCGCAGGCTCGCCTCGCGCCCGGTGAGCTCGCCGCGCAGCGACGCCAGGGCGTCGGTGAAGGCGGTCGCTGTGTCCGCCGGGACGTGCGGCGTCAGCAGCGCCTCGAGGCGATCGACCTCGGCGAGCAGCGCGTCGTCGTCCCACACCTCGTCGAGGAGCTCGGTGTAGGCGGCGAGGTAGCGGGCGCGGCTGGGGCCGTGCAGGTACAGCCGCCGGGTGAGCATGGACCGGGTCAGCCCGGGATCCCGGGGGAACCGGGGCCGAAGAGCTGGTCGGTGCCCCAGGGAAGGAACGTGAGCTTGCCGCCGGTGGGGTCGGCGTAGACGAAGAAGTTGTTGTCGTTGCCGGCGTAGCCGTCCCAGTGCGCGGTCATCGTCTCGATGGCCCAGAACCGCAGGAACCGGTCGACGTCGACCGCGGCCTCGACGGCGGCCGCCATGGCGTCGTCGTCGGCCAGGGCGAGGGCGGCGCGCACCCGCTCGAGGGCGGCGACGTCTGGGGCGCCCTCGTTGGTCTTGGGCTCGAAGGTGCCCATCCAGCCGTCGCGGAAGTCGCTGAGCGTGCCCTCGAACAAGGTCCCGCTGGCATCGGCGAAGTGGCGCGCGAGCATCGGCGGCTCGACCCGCTCGACGTGGGTGTACACGCCGAGGTCCTCGCCGTTGACGCTCACCGCCGCGAAGGTGCAGCGCGGCGCGGGCACCCCGGCGGCGGCGAAGAGCTGGTAGCCGAGGCACTGGTCGACGAGCCCCGGATCTTGCTTGTTGTTGTTGAGCGTCAGCTTGCGGAGGCCGGAGAACGCCTGGCCGTCGACGTAGCGATCGAAGTCGACGATGAGCGACGGCCGGATCGGATCGAGGCTGCCGAGGAAGCCCTTCTTGCGCAGGCCGACCTGCGCGGTGGTGGCGCCATCGATGGTGATGGTGGCCGGCACGTAGGTGAACGGCGACACCGCCGGCGCCTCGCCGCAGCCCTCGCCGAGCACCGACAGCACGTTGCGCGACTGGGTGCGCAACGCGTCCCAGTCGGCCGGCGCCAGGGTCAGCTCCACCGTGAGCACGTGGGTGTCGTCGAACAGCCAGTCGGCGGCCTCGTAGCCCGGGCCGGCGTCGACGGCAGGCGCCGCGGCGTCGGGCAGCTCGGCGTCGGGCGTGGTCGCCGGCGGCTCACCACATGCCGTCGCGAGCACCGTCGCCATCGCCCACACCAGCGCCGCGTTCCTCGACACGGTCGTCATCATACCGTGACCACAGCAAGGTGCGGGCCAGCACGAGGAGGGCAGGCTGGCTCGCGTGGTACACCGTCGCCGTGAGGCGGCGATCACGGGTCTGGCCAGCGCTGCTGGCGATCGCGTGGTGCCTGGGCTTCGAGGTCCTGCCCAACCTGCACCTCGCGCTGCACCACCGGCTCGCCCCGCACGTGCACGACGGGGACGGCTCGCTCGAGCCGGTGGTGCGGGTGTCGCATGTGGCCGGCAGCGCCGAGCTCGATCAGGGCTGGCACACCCACGCCGATGGCGGGGCGCACCGTCACGCCACCGAGCGGTCCACCGGCGCGCGGCTCGACGGGCCCGCCGCGACCACGCCGCCACCGCCGGGCCACGGCGCCCACAGCCTCGCGCACCGGGGGTGGCGGCGCGGGTGCCGGCGCCCGCGCTCGCGCTGCCATCGCCGGTCATCGCCACCCGGGTGGTGGAGCCGCCGGTCGTCGTCGGGCGCTTGCCGGAGGCGCCGCTGGTTCGCCCCGCGGCGCGCGGCCCGCCGCTCGGCTGAGCCCTCGCCACCTTCACCCTCTCGCCGGGCGCGTCGCGCTCGTTCGTGCCCGCGCGGCGCGAACGGTTCGGTCGCGCGCGGTCGACCTCGTTCCTCCCGAGGCTCCATGCGCTCACGCTTCCTGGGGCCCGCCGCTGCGGCGGTGGGCCTGTGCTTGCACGTTCCCTCCCTGGCCGCGGATCCCGCGGTCGCCCCTCCACCGTCGACGGACGCGCCCATCGCGGCGTCGCCGCCCGCTGCGGCGCCGGTCGCCGTCGGCGAACCCTCGCCGCCGTCGTCGGCCGCCGAGGTGATCGTCATCGAAGATCGCGCACCCGCCGAGTCGGCGTCGTCGGTGCACTTCGATCGCGCCGACCTCCACCGGCGCCCACACGCGCAGCCCTCCGACCTCTTGCGCCAGGTGCCCGGGCTGGTGGTCGCGCAGCACGCCGGCGGCGGCAAGGCCGACCAGTACTTCCTGCGCGGCTTCGACGCCGATCATGGCACCGACGTGGCGCTGTTCCTCGACGGCGTGCCGATCAACCTCACGTCCCACGGGCACGGCCAGGGCTACGCCGACTCGCACTGGATGATCCCCGAGACCATCGCCACCGTCGACATGCACAAGGGGCCGTACGCGGCCCGCTACGGCGACTTCTACACCGCCGGCGCCATCGAGCTGCGCACCCTGGATTCGGTCGAACGCCCGACGGTGACCCTGTCGCTGGCGACGCCGCTCACGGGGCCCGTCGCCGGCGAGCAGTTCGATCGCCGCCTGGTCGGCCTGGCGAGCCCGGTCGTCGACGGGAATCCCGGCCTCATCGCCGTCGAGCTCGGGATCAACGACGGGCCGTTCATCTCGCCGCAGCGATTCCGCCGCAGCGCCGCGCTCGCCAAGTGGTCGGCCCTGGTCGGCCCCGGCGAGCTGTCGCTGGCGGCCACCTATTACGCCGCGCGCTGGAACCAGTCGGGCCAGCTGCCCGCGCGAGAGATCGACACCGGCCGGCTCGATCGCTTTGGCGCCGTCGATCCCAGCGAGGGCGGCATCTCCTCGCGCAGCAGCCTCGCGCTCGGCTATCGCGTCCGCGACGACCGGGGTGGGACCTGGGCGGTGAACGCCTACGGGGTCGACTACCGGCTGCGGCTGTTCTCCAACTTCACGCTGTTCCTGCGCGACCAGGCGCTCGGCGATCAGATCGAGCAGACCGACGACCGCGCGCTGTACGGCCTCGCCGGCACGTACACCCGCCGCCTCGAGGCCGGGCCGGTCGACGCGCTGGTCACCGTCGGCGTGCAGGCGCGCGCCGACGACGTCCACGCGTCGCTCTGGCACGCCGCCGAGCGGCGTCGGGTGCCCGACTGCTTCGGCGTGGCCAACCCGTGCAACGACACCGACGCGGCCATCCGCAACCTCGCGGCGTACGCCGAGGCCGACGTCGGCCTCGGCGGGCGCCTCCACCTGCTGCCTGGGCTACGGATCGATCAGTTCACCTGGGACGTGACGGACCTCGATCCCGAGACGGTGCTCGATCCCGCGGCCACCACCGCCGGCTTCGCGGCGCGGGCGATGGTGAGCCCGAAGCTCTCGGCGCTGGTCCACGTGTCCGAGGCGGCGACGGTGTTCGCCAACGCCGGGCTCGGGCTGCACTCCAACGACGCGCGCGCCGCGGTGGACACCGGCGCGCCCGGCGCGCTGGCCCGCGCGATCGGCGCCGAGGTCGGCGCGCGGGTCCGACCGAGCGCGGGCCTCGAGGCCTCGGCCGACCTCTGGTACCTGCACCTGGCCTCGGAGCAGGTGTGGGTCGGTGACCTCGGCGGCACCGAGGCGTCCGATCCCACGCGGCGCTACGGCGTCGACGTCGACGCGAGCTGGCGGCCCGCGCCCTGGCTGTCCCTCGACGGCAACCTGGCGCTGGCGCGGGCGACCGTCGCGGCCAACGCCGGCAACGGCGGCGCGCTGGCGCTGGCGCCGCGCCTGATGGGCGGGGCCGGCGTGTCGTACCACCGCGGCGAGGACACGACGGTGTCGCTGCGCGCGCGCGGCATCGGCCAGCGCCCCGCCAACGACGACGGCTCGCTGACGGCCGAGGGCTACCTGCTCGTCGATCTGGTGGCGTCGCATCGCCTCGGTCGCCACGCCGAGCTCGGCCTCACCGTCGTCAACCTGCTCGATCGCCCGTGGCGCGAGGCGCAGTTCGCCGACGACTCGCGGGTCACCCCCACGGGGCCAGTGGTCGAGGACGTGCACCTCACGCCCGGCGCACCGCTGACCGCGATGGTGGAGCTCACGCTGGGCTATTGACGATCGTGTCGCGCGCGGGCCGCGCGGGCGTGGAGGTCCGGGGCCGGGCCCGACGGTTCGTCTCGCCCTCGGGCGCGGTGGTCCGCCGCGTGGGACAACCCGCCGGCCTCCGGGCCGCGGCCGCGGGGCGCGCCGGCAGCCGCACCACGAAGGTGGCGCCGGAGGGCTCGCTCGCCTCGACCCAGATCGCGCCGCCGTGCGCGGCCACCGCCTGCTGACAGAAGGCCAGCCCGAGCCCATGGCTCCGGGTCGCCTCGGTGGCCGCGTCGCGGTCGAGCCGGCTGAACCGCCGGAACACGCGCTTGCGATCGCGCTCGGGGATGCCAGGGCCGTGATCCGCCACGCGCAGCTCGACGGCGTCGCCGCAGCACCGGGTCTCGATCCGCAGGCTCCCCGGGCCTCCGTACTTGAGCGCGTTGTCGACCAGGTTCGTGAGCACGCGCTGCAAGAGCGCGCGATCGCCGTCGATGAACGGCGCCTCGTCGGCGACGAGCTCCACGGTGACGTGCTTGCGCTCGAGCAAGGCCCGGTACGACCGGAGGACGTCGTGCGCGAGCTTTGCCAGGTCGAGGCGCTCGGTCCGGGCCTGCATGAGCCCATCCTCGGCGCGCGAGAGATCGAGCAGGCTGGTGGCCATGCGGTCGAGCTGGGCGGCGGCGAGGGCGATGTCCTCGCCGGCGCTGTGGGCCTCTGCGGTGAGCGCATCATCGTCGAGGAGGAACCTCGCGCTGTACATCACCGAGGTCAGCGTGGCGTCTTGAGATCGTGGACGAGGTAGTCGAGCACCTGGGCCTTGGTCGCCTGGGCCCGCTCGAGCTCGTGCACCCGAAGCCGGAGCTCGAGCAGCACCTCGGCCTGGCGCGCGAGCACCCGCAGCGCCCGCCGCTGCTCGTCGGTGAGCTCGCGCGGGACGGTGTCGAGCACGCACAGCGCGCCGAGCTTGTAGCCGGCGTCGCTGTGCAGCGTGGCGCCCGCGTAGAAGCGCGCGCCGGGCGCGCCGACCACGAGCGGGTTCTCGGCGAACCGCGGATCGGCGCGGAGATCGCCGATCTCGAGCAGGTCGTCTTGCCCGATGGTGTGACTGCAGAACCCGACCTCGCGCGGCAGGCCGGCGATCTCGATCCCGACCTTGGCCTTGTGCCACTGACGATCGCGGGCGACGAAGGTCACCGCCGAGACCGGCACCTGGCAGATGGAGGCCGCGAGCTCGGCGAGGTCGTCGAAGCTCCGCTCCGCGGGCGTATCGAGGATCGCGTGCGCGTCGAGCGCGGCGAGACGATCCGACTCGACGTGACGACGCTTCGCGGTCGAGGTGGTCATGGTTGTCTTGTGCCGACGGACGCCGGGAGGTCACCGAAATGTTCGTCAGCGATGACACGACCTGCCGGGCAGCAGGGATGGATCGGAACGCAGGATCGGCCTGGCCGGAATATTCTCGTCGGGCCGTCGCGGCGTGTAGGTGCACGACCGACGGCGTGGCGCGTCGAGGCCATGGGGCGTCGACGACGCGGCGCCGGCGCGAACGTTCGGGGACCGCAGCCGCCAGCCGGGGCGCGTCAGCCCGGCTCGTACTCGGTGGCGTCGGCGGCGAGCGCGGAGCAGTTGGTCTCGGCGGCGACCGAGGTCCAGGTCGGCGCGTAGTAGGCGTAGTCGATGACGACGTCGTCGAAGGTGGCGTGGCACACGCCGACGCGATCGACGTCGTCGCAGTGCGCGGTCGTCGACACCACGCCCACGTACCCGAGCGTGGCCTCGGCGCCGTCGCAGTTGGCCTGCGCGGAGCCGGCCGGCGCCTCGGGCTCGAAGTTCAGGCAGTAGCCGGTGTCGGCGCGCAGGTCGCAGCTGCTGTCGGTGCCCTGTTGCCCGCTGTTGCCGTCGTCACCCGCGCACGCACCCACCGCCATCAGCGCAAGCACCCAGGCGAATCGCATGCGCTCATCGTCACCTGGCGTACCGCGCTCGTCCAGCGCTGGCTAGCGCACGCGATCACGCCGGCGGCCCTCGCGTTCGCCGGCGGCGCCGGTGGTCCAGGCGCCCGCGACGGGCAGACGATGATGGCGACCCCAACGGGATTTGAACCCGTGTTACCTGCGTGAAAGGCGGGTGTCCTAGGCCTCTAGACGATGGGGTCAGAAAAACGGCGGGTTGTCAGGTCGGACCAGGTCCGGGGCGGGTCGTGAGCCCAGAAGGGTTTGAACCTTCGACCCTCGGCTTAAAAGGCCGGTGCTCTACCAGCTGAGCTATGGGCCCAAGGGCGTCGAACTCTGCCCGACGGCCCCGTCGATTGCAAGGTAGCGCCACCGGCGAGTCCCGGGCCTGTCGGTCGCCCGGCCCGGGCGGCTCGGTGGGCGCCTCGTGGGCAGGGGCGACATGTGGTCGAAAGTCGCAGCGTCGACTTGGCACACCACTGGAAAATTCCGTACGCTCCAAAACGTGAACGATCGTCGCGTCTCGGAGCGAGTCCCGGTTGCGCTGCGCGCGCAGTACCGGTCGCACGGGGTGGTGGTCGATGGGGTGGTGGCCGACGTGTCGCGGACTGGGCTGTTTCTGCGCACCGGATAGCTGCGAGGTGCTCGGCACCCGCGGCCTCATCGAGGTCGACCTGCCGGACCAGCCGGAGCCCCTGTGCATCGACGCCGACGTGGTGCGCATGGCCAGCGGTGACGAGCGCGGGGTCGGCATCCAGTTCGCCGACGGCGGCGCGGCGGCGCGGCGGCCCCTGGCCAACCTGATGATGCACTGGGCCCACCTGGGGCAGCGCGGCGGCCACGCCGAGGCGTCGCGCGCGGCCCGCGAGTAGCCGCGCCGCCGCGTGTCGCTGGTGATGAGCGCGGCGTGTCGCGCGCGCAGCCGTGTCGGCGGTGACTAGCGCCGGCGCGCCCGGGCCCAGCGGACGACGGCGTCGACGTAGCGCGACAGCGCGCGCTGCCCGCCGTGGGGAAAGAACAGCGACGGCTCGATGAGCTCGAGCTCCATCACCATCGGCACCCCGGCCGGGTCGCGCGCGAGATCGACCCGCGCGTAGAGCACGCGGTCGCGGACCGGCTGCAGCGCCGCCAGCGCGGTCGCGCGCTCGGCGTCGTCGATGGGGTGCGGGCCGGTGACCTGCTCGACGTCGCCGGCCAGCCGCGGCGCCTTGCGGATGGCGTGGGTGAGCTCGCCGTCGATCCACACCAGCGATCGTTCGCCATGATCCTCGACGGCAGCGACGAAGGGTTGCACCAGCACGTCGCCGCGCGCGGCCCAGGTGGCGAGGTGGGCCGCGGCGGCCTTTGCCTCGGCGGGCAGCCGGAAGGCGCGCGCGCCACGAGAGCCGGCGCCGATGGCGGGCTTGAGGACGACGCGCGGCCAGCCGAGCGCGCCGAGGTCGAGCGTCGCGTCGCGAGCGCACAGCAGCGTCGGCACCGCCGGCACGCCGCGCGCGGCGAGGTCGAGCAGGTAGCGCTTGTGCAGGTTGCCGGCGATCACGTCGGGCGGGTTGGCCAGGCCGCCGGCGCCGTCGACGCGCGCGCACCAGGCCAGGAACGCCTCGGGGTGCTCGGCGTAGTTCCAGGTCGAGCGTACCACCGTCGGCACCGGCGCGTCCCAGTCGACGCTCGGGTCGTCCCACGCCACCCACGCGTGCGGCACGCCGGCGGCCTCGAGAGCCGCGGTCAGCGGCGCCATGTCGACGTCGACCTCCGGCAGGTGCCGGCAGGTGGCGAGGCGCAGGAGCGGTGGCGCGGAGCTCACCGGCGGGGCCTCACGCGACCGCGTCGGCGACCACCGGCGGCGGCGCCGCCGTGGGCGCGGCGGCGTCGCGCCGATCGAGGAAGCGCTGGATGCGCACACCAGCACCGGCACCGCCGCCGCCAGCGCGATCGACGCCCAGGCGATGCGGCCCAGCCCGACGAGGTGGCCGTCGGGGCGGGTGTGCAGGAGCTGCGACGACAGCACCGCGGCGCTCGCCGACGAGATGTGCTGGACGCCCGACTGCAGCGACATGTACTGCGCGCGCTCGGCGGGCGCCGGCAGGCGGCTCACCAGCGTGGTCATCGCCACCGAGCGCAGCGAGCCGCTGCACATGAACAGGATGAAGATGACCACCACCGGCAACAGCGCCGGCTCGACCGCGAACCCGCACGCGCTCGCGGTGATCATGCACGCGGCGCCGAGCACCGAGATGAGCACCGCGCCGAGCCGGTCGACCCCGCGGCCGGCGAGCTGGATCACCAGGAAGCTGGCGGTGCCGCCGGCGAGGTAGAGCAGCTCGAGGCGATCGCGCGGGTAGCCCATGTTGTGCTGGATATACGCCGACAGGTTCGGGATGAGCGCGAAGATCGAGAGCATCAGGAGCGAGTTGGCGGCCAGCGCCAGCCGCAGCTCCGGGCGCCGCAGGAGCGTGAGGGCGCGGGTGCGCAGCTTGGGCGCCCCGCGCAGGTGCTCGCGCAGCGGCGGCAACAGCGCCATCACCACCACGGTGACCACCAGCGCGGCGCCGCCGATGCCGAAGAAGGGCGTGCGCCAGGTGCCGACCCGCGCCAGCACCAGGCCGATGGGGACGCCGAGCACCGACGCCACCGAGAACCCGGCCATGACGATGCCCATCGCCCGGCCGCGCCGCTCCGGCGGCACCACGTCGGCGATGATGGCCAAGGACAGCGCGGTGGCCGGGCCGCCGAAGATGCCGGCGACGACGCGCGCGCCGACCAGGGTCGGCAGATCCTGGGCCAGGCCGCCGAGCGCGGTCCCCATCGCCAGGCCGGCGAGCGCCCACCCGAGCGCGACCCGACGATCGAAGCGATCGAGGAACTGGGCGCCGACGAGCCCGGCGACGGCCGCCGCCGCGGTGTACGCGCCGCCGATGAAGCCGATGTCCGACTCGGCGAAGCCCAGGGCCTTCGCGAAGTCGGGCCCCAGCGGCATCACCATCATGAAGTCGAGGATGTTGATGAGCTGGACCAGGGCGACCAGCCACACGATGCGGCGCTCGTACGCCGCGATCGGCGCCGTCGGTTGCATGCGGCGCACCGTGACTCCCGCGGGCCGGCGCGGCCAGGCCCGCCCGTGGAAATCATCGTCGCGCCCAGGGGCGGGAGCGCGCGGCGCCGATCGCCTTGACGAGCCTGGCTCGATCTGCGTCAGCGATGTGGCGTCAGCGACGCGCCGGCGGCTCGTCGTCGTAGATCGTGATCAGCGCGTAGCCGCCCGGGCGAGCGGCATCCGCGGTGTACATCAGCGCCAGGCGGCCGCGACCGCCGTCGCACTGGATGCCGACCACGCCGCCTCGGGCCAGCCAGCCGTTGACCTGCTCGCGCAGCGGCAGGTAGCCCGGCGGCACGTCGGCGGGCAGCGGCTCGAACGGCCGCGCCATCGCCTGGCTGTAGGGCTGCTCGAGCGTCGCCACCCGGCAGCCGCCGGTGCCGACGGTGCGCCGCGCCAGCGTGCGGTGGAAGGTGCCGACGTTGCGGCGCTCGCGGGCGGCGGGGTAGGGCGTGCCGTCCTCGGCGGCGTACTGGGCGCGCAGCGCCTCATCGAGGGCAGCCGCCCGAGCAGGTCGTAGCGGTGCATGAGGATCTCGACGGCACCGACCGCGGCGAAGTCGAACAGCGCCGACCACGGCTCGAGGCCGGCCTGGGTCGCGCGCTCGAAGTCGGCCACCACCCGGGCCGGGAGCTCGCCGGCGCTCGGCGCCGACGGCGCGGTCGGCCCGCCGCAGGCCACGAGCGTCGCGAGCGCGGTCGCCGCCGCCAGGCTACGCACGGGCCACCTCGTCGAGGGCGTGGGCCCAGGCGTCGCCGTAGTCGTCGAGCGCGCTGCCGCACGGGATGCCCAGCGCCTCGAAGCCGGGCACCAGCACCTCGCGCACGCAGGTGGAGAAGATCACGCGCTCCTCGGCGGCGGTCATCAGGCCGTGGCCGCGCACCGCCTCGGTGACCTCGCCCTCGGGGCGCTCGCGCTCGACCACGTTGGCCACGCCGCGGAGCGCGACCGGCACCATCGCCGCCGCGGCGTCGATCGCGGCCTGGCCGGCCTCCTCGAGGGCGAACCGCAGGTACGACCAGCCCAGCCGCGCGTGCATCACCTCGTCGGAGTAGATCGCGGTGAGCACCTCGGCGGCGACCGGATCGGTGGTCACCTCGCGCGTCGCCGACAGGACGGTGGTGGCGTAGGTCTCCGACACGCACGACACCAGCATGGTGTTGGCGAGCGCCTGCAGCAGCTTGGGCCGGTTGCGGTCGTGCGGCAGCGAACTCATCCCCGGCGGCGGCAGCTCGCGTCGGCCGCCGTAGATCTCGATCATCCGCAGGCACAGCTCGGCGTGGCGGACCTCGTCGATGCCGGCGCGCAGGCAGAGGGACAAGACGTCCGCGGGCGCCCGCGCCGCGACCAGATCGACCGACAGCACGGCGAAGGTCGACACCGCCAGGTACTCGGCGGCGGCGCGCCGGCGCCAGGTGCCAGCCAGGCGCGCGCGCTCGGCGTCGGTCAGGCGGCCCGCGGTGGACTGCTCCCACGGCACCTCGACCGGGCGGCGGCGCATGAGCCGCTGGTGCTCCGCCTCGAGCGGCGTGCCCGACAGCCACCACGGGCTCGTCGGCGGCGCCAGCTCGGCGCCGTCGCCGTCCGCGCTGGCGGAGACGTCGACGCCACGGCCGAGCCGGTCGGCGTCGCGCCCGCAGTCCTGGCCGACGGAGGTCACCGTCGCCGGATCAGGAGAGGATGAAGCCGCGGCCGGTGACGCCGCTGCCGTCGTCGTCGCGCATCGCGCAGGGGTTGTCCCAGCCGTCGTCCATCCCGCCGCCGTACATGTCGCCGCCGTACATGTCGCCGCCGTCGTGCTCGTGGACGTCCATGGAGTTGGGGTCGACCTGGCCGCCGTTGTTGGTCGGCACCGTCGGGGCGGGCGCGTCCTTCTTGCAAGCAGGGGCGCCGAGCATGGCACCCGCCACCACGACCGTCCGCCAGATCACCGAGGCAGCATCACGCCGAGTCTTCATGGTCCGTCGAGCGTAGACGCCGGGTGGCAGGGGGCACAAGCGGCGGCGCCAGCTCAGTTCGGCGCCGTCGGGGGCGGGGGGATCGGCGTCCCCGGCGACGAGCTGCCGGCCCCCATCAGGCCGCGCATCCGGCGCACCAGCTCGATCAGGATGACCTCGGCCATCTCCGGCCGCTCGCGGAGCAGCCCGACGAAGGCCTCGCCTGGCACCACCAGCACGCGGGTCGGATCGGCGGCGCGCACCGTGGCCGAGCGCGGCGCCTGGTCGAACACCGCCATCTCGCCGATCACGGCGCCAGGACCCTGCTCGGCGACCTCGCGGCCGTCGGGCGCCAGCACCCGCACCCGGCCCCGCACGATCAGGAACACCGCGTCGCCGGGCTCGCCGACCCGGCACAGATCGTCGCCGGCGGCGAGCTGGCGCTCGTCGACGCTGCTCGCCACCGCCTCGAGATCCTCGGCGTCGAGTCCGGCGAACATCGCGACCTCGCGCAGGAGCATCATGCGCTCGATGGTGGTGAGCGCCGCGACCGCGGTGCTGGCGTCGAGGGTGGCGTGGCGCCCGGTGGCCGGGGCCTGGGCCACCGCCGACAGCGAGCCCGCCGGGAGCTGGGTGCTGCCGCCGGCGACCGCGCGCACCGCGGCCAGCCGCACCCGCGGCGACGGATCGGCCAGCACCCGCGCGAGCAGGTCGCGCGCCAGCCGGCTGCGCGCGCCGAGGCTGCGCACCGCGGCCTCGCGCACCAGCTCCTCGGGATCGTCGAGGGCCGCCATCAGCGCCGCGCGGGAGGCGTCGTCCTCGAACCGCGAGCGCAGGATCGCGACCACCGCGCGCAGGTGCGGCGAGCCATCGTCGGCGATGGCGTCGAGGGTGGTCGCCGCGAGCGGCAGGCTGGGCTCGGCCAGGACCGCGGTCAGGGCCGCCGCCAGCGGCGCGCGCCAGGCGTCGTCGACCACGCCGCGCAGGGTCGCGAGGGCGTCGGCGCCGAGGCCCGCGCGTCGACGGACCTGGGCCCGGACCTGCTCGACCTCGCGGGCGTCGGCGAGCACGGCCAGCGCGCCGAGCGCACGGACCAGGTGCGCGCGCGCACGATCGCGGGCCAGGTGCCGGAGCAGCGCCACGCTGGCCGACGCCGAGGCGCCGTCGGCGCTGTCGACGCCGCTCGCCACCGAGGTCGCGGCCGGCGCCAGCGCGCGCATCGCCACCAGCTCGCGCTCGAGCATCGCCGCCACCGGGCCAGTCGGGCCCCGCACGTCGGCGAGGGCGGCGGCCTCGGCGGCGTCGTCGACGGCGTGGGTCTGGCGCAGCGCGGCCAGGGTCGCCGGCGCGAGCCGCACGCCGGCGCGCGCCGCCTCCAGCGCGGCTCGCTCGAGGTCGCGCTGGTACTGCTCGCGTTGCAGGCGCAGCTCCATCGAGCCCTGGTACGCCGGGTCGAACAGCTGGCGCTCCTCGTCGGTGAGCTCGCCGAGCACCTTCTGGTGATCGCGGTCGGTGACGCCGAGTTGCGCGCGCAGGCTGTCGAGCATCGCCAGCTCGGTGCGCGACACCACGCCGTCGGAGACCAGCTCGCGCACGGTCTCCTTGTAGGCGCGCAGCCGGGCCTCGCGCTGCTTGGTGCGCTCGGCGTGCAGGAGGTAGATGTCGCGCAGATCGTCGGACGGCGGCTGGTCGCCCCACTCCCACTTGCGCAGGAGCTTGTGCGCGAACTTCTCCTGCACGTAGGCCTCCTCGCGGCGCGGCCAGCGCCGGAAGAACAGCGCCGCCGACGCCAGCACGACCACCGCGCCCCAGCCGGTGACGACCCAGCTCGGCAGCGTGCGCAGGCTGGGCTGCCCGGCGAAGAAGTAGAAGCCGTTGAACGCCAGAGCCCGGCGAGCGCCAGCGCCCGGTGGCGCGCCAGCGCGGTGGCGGCGGCCTGGCGAGGGGTGTCGTCGTCGGCGATGCCGCGGCGCGCGCGCGCGCGCAGCCCGCGCTCGACGAGGCTCATCACCAGGTACGACGCCAGCGCGAAGCCCAGCAACGTCAGCGGCGCCGCCAGCACCCGCGGGACGGCGGGCACCGCGTGGTAGCCGGGCGCGAGGTAGTGCGCGGGCTGATCGCGCTCGTAGGCCCAGGCGCCGGAGAAGTAGGCGTCCCAGGTGCCGGCGGCGAGGTAGAAGTGGACGTAGAACCCGACCACCAGGCCCGGCCACGCGAAGTAGGCGATGCGGCGCTGCGGCTCGAGCACGCCCTTCCAGTAGCCCTGCTCCTGATCGATGTCGGGGCAGTGCTTGCAGGCCACGCACGGCGCGCACTGCGACGTCAGCTCGCCGCCGCCGCCGACCCCGCGGCTGGGCTCGGTGTAGATCTTCTCGACGAGCCCGACCGGGCACAGGAAGTTGCACCAGGTCTTGCCGGCGAACACGAAGCTGCTCGCCGCCGCCAGCACCACGACCGCGACCAGGAACACCGACAGCGCCACCGCCGAGCCGTTGGTGGCCACCAGGCGCAGCGACATCCCGACGAACATCAGGCCGAGCTGCACCAGCAGGTAGTGCTGGTTCCACCACTCGCCGAGGCGGCGGCTGCCCGGGCGCCCGAGCAAGCGGCCGAGCTGGCCGGCGACCGCCAGCGGGCAGACCCGGCGCCACAGGTGGTAGCCGAACACCACCCAGCACAACGGCAGCGCGGCGATGCCCACCGTCCACAACAGGCGATTGCCGTGCTCGATCGCCAGCAGCGTCGGCACCGTCGCCGCCAGCGCCACCACGAGCACCAGGCGCGCCGCGGTCACCCACGCCGGCGCGGCGCCGCCGTCGGTGAACGCGCGCCAGCCGCCGTCACCGCGCGCGGCCGCGCGCGGCTTGGCGCCGAGGACCGGGAGCTGGGTCTTGCCGGCGGCGGCCATGCCGCGTCAGGCGCCGGGGCAGCCGAGGCCGGCCTTGCCGAGGTAGTGCTGGAGGTGCGCCGACGCGCGGCACTGCTGGTCCTCCATGAAGTCGACCAGGTAGGTCTCGTAGGTCGCGCCCGGCACGATCTGGAACTGCACCGTCGGGATGGGCGCGTTGAGGCTGGGCGCGCCGGCGCGCGGATCGACGTTGCCGCCGACGGCGCGATCGTGGGTGCCGAAGGCGCGCACGTGGCACTGGGCGCAGGTCATGCCGTTCTCCTCGCCGAGATCGCGGCGGCCGTCCTCGAGGGGCAGGGTGGCGACCATGTCGACCAGCTTGTACTCGAGGAACAGGTTGGCGGCCTCGCGCTTGGCCGGGGTGACCTTGCCGTCGACGATCTCCGGCTGATCGACGAAGCCCTGGGCCTTGCGGCACAGCACCTCGTAGCCCGGGACGTGCGCCGGCGAGGCCGGATCGAACTTGGGCGCGCACCGCGGCGTGTAGGTGGTGCCGTCGGCGCTCGGCGCGACGTCGGTCCAGAAGCCGGGGATGGGCATCGACGTGTAGAGCTGCTGGGTGCCGTCGGCGCTCGGCATCGGCTTGAGCACGCTCCAGGCCCAGCCGTCGCCGTGGGCGTAGCTGCCGTCGGCGTTGCGCGCGGAGCCGCCGCCGAGGCGGGCCTCGGTCGGCAGCGCGACCAGCGCGGCGCGGTCCCACTGCCTGGCGTCGGCGCCCTTGGCCGCGTATCCGAGCAGCTCCTTGACCAGCGCGGCGACCGCCTTGCCGTGCGCCTTGGCGTCGCGCGCGAGCTTGGCCGACACCGCGCCGCTGTCGTCGAGCAGGTGCTTGGCGACCATGGTCAGGAACGTGCGGTTGTTGGTGTCGCGCGCCTCCGGCGGCAGGGTCGGCACGTCCCAGGTCGGGCGCAGCCGGAACATCAGGAACGCCGGCTCCGGCGCCAGCACGTTCTGGTAGACGATGCGCAGCTCGGTCCAGCCCTTGTCGATGCGCGGGCGCACGGTGACGATCTGCCAGCTCGACGGCTTGGCGAAGTTGGCGTCGAGCGGCAGCGCCGGATCGATCCGCGGCTGGGCGTGGGTGACCGCGAGCGAGGCGAGCACGCTGCGGTACAGCGCGGCGCCGTCGAGCTTGCCGAGCTTGGCGGCGACCTCCGGCGCGAAGGTCGCGCGCAGCAGCTCGGCGCTCTTGACCAGCATCTTCTCCAGCGGCCAGTCCTTGTTGACCTGGGCCAGCCGCGCCGGCTCGCGGATCGTGAGCAGCGCCTCGGCCACCGGGCCGGCGCTGGGCGCGACCGGGGCCGGCTGCCGCTTGGCGTCGACGGCGATCTCGAGGTCGATGGTGCGCGGCGCCGGCAGCCCGTCGACGACGATGCCGCGCTCGACCTCGGTGAGCTCGAGCTGGAACTTGCCGACCGGCATGTCGGCCTTGGTCGGGGTCCAGGACACGGTCTGGGTGATGGCGTCGAACCGCGCCGACGCCGGCATCTTGGTCACGCGCACCGCGACCTGGTCGAGATCGGGATCGATGGCGGCGACGCTCCAGTGGATCGTCTGGCCGACGCCGACGCGCTTCCACGGCGGCGGCGCCACCTCGGCGGGGCGGCGCAGGCGCGCCGGGGCGACCGGCGTGGCGTCGACCGGCGGCGGCGTGATCGCGGGCGCGGCGTCGGGGCCGGGCACGACGACCGGGGGCGGCACCGTCACCGGGGTGGTGCGATCGCCGCCGCAGGCGCCGGCGAGGAGCGTCGAGATCAGGAGGGCGTGGCGCATGGGCGCGCAGCATACCGCGGGCGGCGGCCGGGTCTGGTAGCGTGCGCCGGTCTTCACCGGAGGTCGCCGTGACGCCAGCCGAGCTCGCCACCCTGTCGATCAACACCATCCGCACCCTGTCCATCGACGCCATCCAGCGGGCGAACTCGGGCCACCCCGGGCTGCCGCTGGGCTGCGCGCCCATGGCCTACGCGCTGTGGCAGCGCCACCTGCGCCACGATCCGTCGGCGCCGAGCTGGCCGGATCGCGATCGCTTCGTGCTCTCGGCGGGGCACGGCTCGATGCTGCTGTACTCGCTGCTGCACCTCTCGGGCTACGAGCTGCCGATGGCCGAGCTCGAGGCGTTCCGGCAGTGGGGCAGCAAGACCGCGGGGCACCCCGAGTACGGGCTGACGCCGGGCGTCGAGGCGACCACCGGCCCGCTCGGGCAGGGCACCGCCAACGCCGTCGGCATGGCGCTGGCCGAGCGCTACCTGGCGACGCTGTTCAACCGACCGGGCCACACCATCGTCGATCACCACACCTTCGCGCTGGTGTCCGACGGCGACGTGATGGAGGGCGTGGCCGCCGAGGCCGCGGCGCTGGCCGGCCACCTCGGCCTCGGCAAGCTCATCTACCTGTACGACGCCAACGAGATCACCCTCGACGGGCCGCTGTCGCTCATCATGAGCGAGGACGTCGGCGCGCGCTACGCGGCGTGTGGCTGGCAGGTGCTGCACGTCGCCGACGGCGATCGCGACGTCGACGGCCTCGATCGCGCGATCGCGGAGGCCAAGGCCGACGCCGCGCGGCCGTCGATCATCATCATCAAGACCACGATCGGCTTCGGGTCGCCGAAGAAGGCCGGCACCAGCTCGGCGCACGGCTCGCCGCTCGGCGCCGCCGAGGTCGCGGCCACCAAGGCGCAGCTCGGCTGGGATCCCGAGCGCCACTTCCACGTGCCGGCGGAGGTCGCCGCCCACATGCGCGAGCCCGGCGCTCGTGGCGCCGCCGAGCACGCCGCCTGGCGCAAGCGGTTCACCGCGTGGCGCGCGGCGCACCCGGCGCTCGCCACCCAGTGGGATGCTGCGATGGCGGGCGAGCTGCCCGCGGGCTGGGACGCCGAGCTGCCGAGCTGGAAGGCCGGCGAGGCCATCGCCACCCGCGCGGCGTCGGGCAAGGTGCTCGCGGCCGCGGCCAAGGGCATCCCGTGGCTGCTCGGCGGTGACGCCGACCTCGGCGGCTCGACCAAGACCATCGTGCCCGGCGGCGACTACGGCCGCGGCGGTGAGGGGCGCAACCTGCGCTTCGGCGTGCGCGAGCACGCGATGGGCGCCATCGCCAACGGCCTCGCCTATCACGGCGGCATCCACCCGTTCGTGGCCACCTTCTTCGTGTTCAGCGACTACATGCGGCCGGCGGTGCGCCTGGCGGCGCTGTGTCACCTGCCGGTGACCTACGTGTGGACCCACGACTCGATCGGGCTCGGCGAAGATGGCCCGACCCACCAGCCGGTCGAGCACCTGATGGCGCTGCGGGCGATGCCCAACCTCGCGGTGGTGCGCCCGTGCGACGCCAACGAGACGGTGGCGGCGTGGCGCTACGCCCTGACCCGCACCGACGGGCCGGTGGCGCTGGTGCTGTCGCGCCAGGATCTGCCGACCGTGACCGCCGCCGGCGCGCCGGGCGCGGAGCGCGGCGCCTACGTGCTCGCGGGCGGCGACGCGCCCGCCGACGATGCTGCTGCTCGCGACCGGCTCGGAGGTCGCGCTGGTGATGGCGGCCCGTGACCAGCTCGCCGAGGCGGGCGTGCGCGCGCGGTGATCTCGATGCCGTGCTGGGAGCTGTTCGCGGCGCAGCCGGCGAGCTACCGCGACGAGGTGTTGCCGCCGGCGGTGACCGCCCGGGTCGCGGTGGAGGCCGGCGTCACCCTCGGCTGGCGCGAGTGGGTCGGCACCGGCGGCGCGGTCATCGGCGTCGACACCTTCGGCGCGTCGGCGCCGGCGGAGGTGCTGTTCGAGCGCTACGGGCTCACCGCCGCGGCGGTGGTCGCGGCGGCGAAGGCGCAGGTGGCGCGATGACGCGCGGAGCGATGATCGCGGCGGCGTCGCTGGCGCTGGCGGCGTGCGGTGGCGGCGGCGGCGGCGGCGCGGCGACTCCGGCGACCTCGACGCCGGGCAACGTGGGGCCGTCGGCGGCCGAGGCGCCACTCGGCGGCAAGTACGTCTGGGCCCACGAGGTGATGGTGGTGTGCGATGGCCCCGAGGGCTGGTGCCCCGAGGAGACCGCCGACGTCATGCTGCTCACCGAGCAGGACGACGGCTTGCAGCTCGAGATCGAGCTGGTGCAGACCAACGCGCACACCTGCACCTTCAGCGGCCTGGTGACGCCGGTCGAGCCGGGCCGGGTCTGGCAGTACCGCTCGCCGAAGGACGCGATGGAGGAGCCGTGCGAGCTCACGCTCACCCACACCGGCAGCTCGCTGCAGATCACCTCGGAGGGCTGCCGCGACTTCTGCGGCGCCCGGGCGACCCTCGACGCCACCTTCGACGTCGAGGGCCGCGTCGATATGCCGTGACCCGCGCACCGGCTAGAGTCCTGCGCGTGAGATCGCTCGCCCCGTTGTTCATCGGCGCCGTCGCGTGCGGCGGCGCGTCCTCGTCGCCGACCTCCGCGCCCACGCCGGCGCCGCTGCCCGACGTGCCCTTCGCCCAGCTCGAGGGCGAGCAGCGCATGACGTTCATGGAGCAGGTCGTGATGCCCGAGGCGCGCGCGTGGTTCGCGGCGTTCGACCCCACGCTGCCCGAGGCGACCTGCGAGACCTGCCATGGCGAGGGCGTCGCCGACGGCAGCTACGAGCTGCCGAGCGCGCAGGTCGAGCCACTGCCGAACACGCCCGAGGGGTTCATGGCGTGGGTCGCCGAGGACGCCGACGCGGCGCGCTGGGCCGAGTTCATGGTGGGCGTGGTGGTGCCGAAGATGGCGGGGCTCCTGCGTCGCGAGGCCTTCGACCCGGCCACCGAGACCGGCGACTTCTCCTGCGACGCCTGCCACGCCCTGGTCGCGACGCCGTAGGCGCAGGCCGCGCCGTCGACGCGCGCGGCGTCAGCGCGGCGCCAGCGCCCGCGCGTGGTGGCGCAGGTGCTCGTCGACGACGGTGGCGATGAAGTAGTAGCTGTGGTCGTAGCCGTCGTGGCGGCGCAGCCGCAGCGGCTGGCCGGCGGCGGCGCACGCGGCCTCGAGGCGCTCCGGGCGCAGCTCGCGCTCGAGGAACTTGTCGGCGGTGCCTTGGTCGACCAGCAGCTCGCCCGCGAACCGGGCGCCGTCTTCGATCAGCGCGACGGCGTCGTGCGCGCGCCAGGCGGCGCGATCGCCGCCGAGGTACCCGGCGAACGCCTTCTCGCCCCAGGGCACCTCCGACGGCGCGCAGATCGGCGCCAGCGCCGAGCAGCTCGCATAGGCGTCGCCGGCGGTGAGCGCGATCGTGAGCGCGCCGTGGCCGCCCATCGAGTGGCCCATGATGCCGCGGCGATCGCGCGCGACCGGCAGGTTGCCCTCGACGGCGCGGCGCAGCTCGTCGACGACGTACGTCCGCATGCGGTAGGTGGCCGACCACGGCGCGGCGGTGGCGTCGAGGTAGAAGCCGGCGCCCACGCCGAAGTCCCAGCTCGCGTCGTCGCCGGGGTAGCGCGCGCTGCGCGGCGAGGTGTCGCACGCCACCAGCGCGAGGCCGAGCTCGGCTGCGAGCCGCTGGGCGCCCGCCTTGGCCGGGAAGGTCTCCTCGGTGCACGTGAGCCCGGCGAGGTAGTAGAGGGCCGGCGCCGGCGTCGACGGGCTCGCGCCCGGCGGCAGGAACACCGAGAACTTCATCGGCCCGCCGCACGCCGCCGACGCGTGGCGGTAGAAGCCCTGGGTGCCGCCGAAGGCGCGCTGCTCGCTGACGGTCTCGATCGCGTCGGCCATCTCAGAACTCGACGACCGCGCGGATGGAGGTGCCGGCGTGCATGAGGTCGAACGCCTCGTTGATGCGCTCGAGCGGCAGCTTGTGCGTGATCATCGGATCGATCTCGATCTTGCGGTCCATGTACCAGTCGACCAGGCGCGGCACGTCGGTGCGGCCGCGCGCGCCGCCGAACGCCGTGCCCTTCCACACCCGGCCGGTCACCAGCTGGAACGGGCGGGTGCTGATCTCCTGGCCGGCGCCGGCGACGCCGATGATGAGGCTCTGGCCCCAGCCGCGGTGGCAGCACTCCAGCGCCTGCCGCATGAGCGTGGTGTTGCCCACGCACTCGAAGCTGTAGTCGGCGCCACCGCCGGTGAGCTCGACCAGGTGCGCCACCAGGTCGCCCGCGACCTCCGTCGGGTTGACGAAGTGGGTGAGGCCGAACCGGCGCGCCATCTCCTCGCGCGCGGGGTTGAGATCGACGCCGATGATCTTGTCGGCGCCGGCGAGCCGCGCGCCCTGCACCACGTTGAGGCCGATGCCGCCGAGGCCGAACACGACCACGTTGGCGCCGGCCTCGACGTCGGCGGTGAACAACACCGCGCCGATGCCGGTGGTGACGCCGCAGCCGATGTAGCAGATCTTGTCGAACGGCGCGTCGGCGCGAACCTTGGCCAGCGCGATCTCGGGCAGGACGGTGTGGTTGGCGAAGGTCGAGCACCCCATGTAGTGGTGGATGCGCTTGCCGCCGATCGAGAAGCGGCTGGTGCCGTCGGGCATCAGGCCCTTGCCCTGGGTCGCGCGGATCGCGGTGCACAGGTTGGTCTTGCGCGACAGGCACGACTTGCAGGTGCGGCACTCCGGCGTGTACAGCGGGATGACGTGGTCGCCTGGCCGCAGCGTGGTGACGCCCGCGCCGACCTCGACGACGACGCCGGCGCCCTCGTGCCCGAAGATCGCCGGGAACAGGCCCTCGGGGTCGGCGCCCGAGCGGGTGAACTCGTCGGTGTGGCAGACGCCGGTGGCCTTGATCTCGACCAGGACCTCACCCGCCTTGGGCCCCTCGAGGTCGACCTCCTCGATGACGAGGGGCTGTCCAGCGGCGTAGGCGACGGCGGCGCGAGTCTTCATGCCGACGACTCTAGCCCAGCGCGGCGAGCGAGGCTGCGCGCGGGCCGGCGGCGAGCGCCGACGGTGCGATCACCGCGGTGACGCTCGCAGGACGCGATGATCGCGCCGCGTGCGCGCGCTACTCGGCGCTCAGCGCGTCCGGCGCCGGCGTCGCGGCCGGGGCCTCGGTCGTGCCGTCGCCGGTGGGCGCGGCGGCCGCCGCCTGGGCCTTGCGACCACCGCGCCAGGGCTGACCGTCGGGGCCGTTGCCGTTGGCGTCGGGCCAGCGCGGCGCGCGCGGCGGCAGCGGCTGGCCGTCGGGGCCGAGGCGCGGACCGCCGTCGGCGCGGGCTCCCTCGGGCCGCGGGCCGCGGCTGCCGCCACGCCACGGCTTGCCGTCGGGGCCGTTGCCGTTGGCGTCGGGCCAGGGGAAGGGCAGGGGCTTGCCGTCAGGGCCGAGCCGCGGCGGGCGCGGGCCACGCGCGCGCAGGTCACCGCCGGGGCCGCCGCCGGGCCGCGGCCCGCGACCGGGGCCGCGCGGCCCACCCGTGCCGCCGCGGCGGAACTCCGGCGGCGCCGCGGTGAGCTGCCAGCCCATGCCGGCCTGCGGCATCGCGCCGCGACCGCCTCCGTCATCGTCGTCGTGCTCCTTGCGCGGCGGCGGCGGCGCGCCGACCGCGCGCAGGCTGCCGAGGCCGCGCGGCTTCTCCTTCTTCTCGCCGCCGAACATGCCACCACCGCCACCCTTGCCGCCGCCGCCCTTGCCGCGGCCGTCGCCGCGACCGCCACGGCCGCCGCGCTCGCCGCGCTCGTCGCCGCGATCACGGCGACCGCCGCCGGCGCCGGCGACGCGATCGACGACGTAGTGGAACTCGCCGCGGGACACCGACGCGGCCGGGCCGGCCTCGCCCTGGTACACGCGGACCAGGCGCACCGTCGACAGATCGCCGATGACGTCGAGCGCCTCGAGCAGGCGCTGGGCGCGCTCGGCGGGCACGTTGAGCTCGGTGCCGAGCTGCTCGGCGAGCGCGCTGTCGACGGTGGACGTCGCGGGCGCCGCGGCGGCGTCGCCGGCCTCGTCGGTCGCGCCCTCGTCTCCCGACGCCGCGGCGGTAGCGTCGTCGCCGCTCGCCTCGGCGGGGGCGCCCTCCGTGGCGGTGGCCTCGGCGTCGCTCGCCGGCGCGGGCGCGGGCGCAGCGGCCGGCGCGGCCTGGGGCGCCGCGGCGGCGAGGGCCTTGCGCGCCTCGGCGGCGCGGCGGAGCAGGATCGGGGAGAACTCGGTCAACGTCTTCATGGCGGCCTCGGGTCTTACACCAGACGCCGCCGAAAAACAGCGACGACCGTGGGGTTCCCCCCACGGTCGTCCGGTGCCGCGTCAGCGGCGCGCCGAGGAGCCCTCGACGGGCACCGCCAGCGCGTCGGCCGCCGCTGGCGTCAGTTCACGCCGCCCGAGGCCGACGCCGAGGCCGAGACCTCGACCGACACCGAGATCGACGCGTTGATGTTGGCCACCATGCCGGCCGCCGCGGCGATCTGGCCGCTGATGCACTGGAACTGGTCCTTGAACGACTGGGCGATCTCCCGGGCCTCGGACGCCAGGTCCTTGGCGGTCTTGGCCCACACGCTCACCGCCGCCTTGAGCGGCTGCAGGCGCGCGCGCACCGACAGCAGCTTGGGCAGGCCGCGCTTGAGCGCGTTGATGGTCATCTCGGCCTTGCTCGGATCGATGACCACGCCGGCGTCGGCGGTGATCTCGAGCTCCGCCTCGGTGCAGGTCACGTCGACGGAGGCCTTCACCTCGGCCGAGGCCTTGCACTGCGCCGAGGCCTGGACGTCGGCGTTGCCCTCGCAGCCGCCCGAGCAGCTACCCGAGCAGGTGCCCTCGCAGTGACCGTCGCACTGGCCGCCGGAGCCGCCGGTGCCGGCCGAGCCGTGGCACTCGCCGCTGCAGGTGCCGTTGCACGTCCCCGAACACGTGCCCTCACAGCGCACCTCGACGTCGGCCTGGGCCTTGCCCTCGCACTCGGCGGCGGCGCGGGCGGCGGCGTCGATGTTCACGGTGCAGACCGCCGGCTTGTAGTCGACGGTGAGGCGGGCGTCGGCCTTGATGGCCACCTTCATGTTCTCGTCGATCGTGTTGATGACGCGGGTGCACACCGACTTGGTGTCGCCCTCGAGCTGGCCGGCGGCCATGCCGAGCTCTTGCCCCATCATCACGCAGCTCTGCTTGACGACCTTCTCGGTCTCGATGACGGTCTCGTTGAGGTCCGAGGTCGCCTGCAGGAAGGCCTTGAGCTTGCGGCCGGTGTCGCTGGTGGCGTAGTTGCCGCAGGTGTTGGGATCGACCTTGCCGGACGAGCCGCCGGGTACGCCCGGCACGCCAGGCAGGCCGCCGCACGCGGCGGTGGCGAGGAGGGTGACGAGGCCCAGGGCGAGCCCGAACCGATGACGACGAATGGTGAGCACGTGCTTCTCCTTGGTCCGGAAAGGTTGACCGGGGATTCATAGCCGAAGTGGGGTCCCGTCGCAGGCGCGGTGGCCGCGAAAGCGCGGCACGTCGACGGCCGCGATCGCGTTCAGTGGCGCACCGCACGCCACGGCGAGAAGCCCTGGCGGCGCGGCGCCGGCGCGGTCACCGCCGCGGCCGGCTCGTACACCAGGCACTCCGCGAGCGGATCGAGCACGACCGTCGCCACCTCGAAGCCGGGCGTCGCCGGCAGGCTCTGGCTCGCGCCGTCGGCGAGGTCGACCTCGACCAGCAGCTCGTCGCCGTCGCCGGCGCCGTACAGGCCGACGTGGAACCTGCACGGCCCGGCGCTGGTGGTGGCGTTGGTGTGGGTCACCGACAGCGTGCCTGCGGCGAAGCTCACCGCGACCTCGGGCCACACCGGCGCGCCGGTGCCGCGCACCCAGGCGTCGACGTAGGCGTCGAGGTCGAGGCCGGTCGTGGTCTCGAGCGCCGCCTGCAGCGCGTCCACCGACAGGGTCGACGGCGAGCCCAGCACCGACGCCAGCGCGTCGATCACCGCCTGGCGCGAGGTCATCACCTCGAGCTGCCGGAACAGCACCATCGGCCCGGGCCCGTAGACCTCGCCGTAGTAGTCGAACAGCGCGGGCTGCTCCTCGGGCACCGGGTAGTAGCCGGCGCCGTCGGCGAAGCGCTTCCAGGCCCGGGCGGTGCGCGCGGCGACCACCGGATCAGTGGCGTCCTCGTGCAGGTACGCGAGGTACTCGGCCATCGCCTCCTTCCAGACGAAGTCGTAGGTGCCCGCGAGCGTGGTCTGGTCGCCGGCCCACTGGTGCGCGATCTCGTGATCGAGGACGTGCGCGACCGGGTCGGCGTACAGCGAGCCGCTGAGCGGGTTGGCGAGGTTGTCGTCGAGGACGATGTTGCCCGGGTGCTCGAACCCGCTCCAGTAGGTGGGGCCGGTGAGGACCCGGAGCTCGTCGCCGTAGGGGTACGGGCCGAACAGGTCCGCCATCATCGCCAGCATGCCGGCGTGGTAGGCGTCGTCGATCTGCCCGGGCACCAGCGAGCCGGTGTCGTAGATCGTGGTGGCGATGCCGTCCCAGGCGCCGCGTTCCTCGACGGTCCAGCCGCTCGACGCGATCAGGCCGAAGGTGCTGTAGGTCGGGCCGCCGTCGTAGCCGAAGTCGCACACCGTCTGGGTCGCGCTCACCTCGTCGATCTGGCCCGGGCAGCGCACCGTGACGCCGGCGGCGTGATCGACGGTGAACCGGTAGGTGGCGAAGCGATCCGGCGCGGCGTCGCACGGGCCGAACCGATCGCAGCCGCCGACCCACGAGATCAGGAACCAGAACGGGTGGTCGCGCCGATCCTCGGCGAGGGAGAACCCGACCTGCGACTCGCCGAGGGTGGCGAGCGGCACCGTGAGCTCGGCGTGCAAGGTCAGCGCGGTGCCCTGGGCCCAGCCGCGGCCGCACAGGGTGGCGGCGCCGTCGGCGATGGTCGGCTCGATGGCCTCGCCGCCGAGGGTGACGCCGGCGAGCGCCTCGGCCCGCATGGGCAGGGTCAGGCAGTCGCCGGCGGTGTCGACCATCAGCTCGACGTCGACGGCGGCGGCGCGGCTCTCGAGATCGAGGCGATAGTCGTAGTGGCTGACGGTGGCGGCGATGGCCCCGGTCGGCGACGGATCGTCGCCGCAGGCGGCGAGCGCCAGGACCAGGAGAGGGAGCGATCGGAACAGGGGCCGGCGCATCGCCGCCTCATACCATCGTCGGGCCGGTGCGCGCGTGCGCCGCCGCACCCGGGGCGCGCTATGATCCGCGGATGCCGCACGCCAGGCTGGAGGTCTCGGGCGCACGCGTGCTCGGAGGGCTCGTCGCGATGGTGGCAGCCGGGTGCACCTTTACCGGCGGCGGCGGCAACGGGAGCGACGGCTGGTCGCGCCGACGCCGGCCTCGACGGGCCGCCTGACGCCATCGCCATGTGCGAGCCCGACGAGGCGCGCGCCGACGAGAAGACTCCTGGCCCGCTGCAACGGGTCGGGCACCGGCATCGATCTGGGCAGCCGGGTCGATTGCCCGCTGGCCTGCGCGCGGGTCGACGGGGGTGGCGGCGTGCTCGGCGGCGAGCAACCTGCCGGAGTCGGTCCAGCTCGCGTGTCGCGGCGCCGCGGCGCGACCGTTGCGGCTGGCGCCGGGCGCGACCTCACCATCGCGCTGCGTTGAACACGGAGCTGCTCGAGCTCACCTGTTCGGACCGTCTCGGAGCTGCCGGGCGGCGCGGTCCGCACGGTGCATCGCGAGGAGCAGGTCACCAAGCCGTCGCTGTCGTGGTTCTGCCTCGGCGAGGTCTCGATCCCCGAGGGCGTGAGCGTGCAGGTGGCGGACGGCGTGGTCGACGTGATCGGCCTCTTCGCTGCCGGCGCGGTCGAAGCTGGCTGGCGAGCTGAGCGTCGTGGGCGGCGCCGCCAGCGATCTGCTCGCCGGCGGTGGCGGGCCCGGTGGCGACGCCGGCGGTGGCCTCGCCGGCGGCTTCTTCGACGATGACGGTCGCCGTGGCACCGGCGTGTGCGGCGGCGGCGGCGGTCTCTTTGCCGGCTTGCTCGGGGGGCTCAACGTCGGCGGCGGCGGTGGCGGTGCCGGCCACGTCGGCGTCGGGGGCGCCGGCGGCGACGGGCGCCAGGCCAACGACGACGTCGGCGCCGGCGGGGTCGGCGGCCCGGCCAGCAGCTGCGGCAGCTTCACGCTGACGCCGCTCGGCGCCGGCTCCGGCGGTGGTGGCGGCGCCAACGGGGAGCACGCGGTGTCGTGCGGCTACCCGGGCGGCGGTGGCGGCGGCGGGGTGCAGCTGGTGTCGCGACGGCGGATCACCGTCGCCGCCGGCGGACGCATCGACGCCGGCGGCGGCGCCGGCTTCGGCGATCCAGGCGCGTCGGTGACCTGCGGCGGCGGCGGTGGTGGCGCGGGCGGCAGCGTGCTGCTCGAGGCGCCCGAGGTGAGCGGCGCGGGCGTGGTGTCGGTGCTCGGCGGCCGTGGCGGCGACGCCGGCGCGGGTGACGGCGGTGCGCCCGGTGCCCCCGACGGCGGCGCCGGCACCTCGGCGATGGCCGGCGGCGGGGTCAGCGTCGGCGGCGCGGGCGGCGGTGGTGGCGCCGGGCGGGTCTACGTGCGCAGCCTCGAGGCGAGCTGCGACGACCTCGACGTGGCGCCCGCGAGCGCCTGCGGCGCCGACGACCTGCGGCCGTCGACGACGGTGGTCACGCCGCCGTGAGCGGGCCGGCGGTGACGCGGGTCTTGTAGAAGAAGCGCCCGAGCAGCACGAGGGCGGTGAGGGTCAGCCCGGCGGACAGGCCCCACCACAGGCCGCGGGCGCCGAGGTCGGCGCCGAACGCGAGCCCCAGCGAGACGCCGAGCCCGAGGCCGTAGTGGCCGATGACGTTGGCCCAAAGCGCGGCGCGGGTGTCGCCGGCACCGCGCAGGGCCCCGGCGGCGATGGCCTGGGCGCCGTCGCTGAGCTGGAACACCGCGGCGATGCGGATGAGCGGCGTGGTCGCGGCGACGATGGTGGCGTCGTCGGTGAACAGCCGCGCCAAGAGGTCTGGCGCGACGACGAACACCAGCGCGGTGCTGCTCATCAGCGCGGCGCCGAGGGTGAGCCCGGCGGCGCCGGCGCGCCGGGCCCGCGCGGGGTCGCCGGCGCCGACGGCGAGGCCGACCCTCACCGCGGTCGCGCTGCCGATGCCGATCGCCAGCGAGAAGGTGAAGCTGGCGATCGTGATCGCGATGTTGTGGCCGCTGGCGGCCACGGTGCCGAGCTGCGCCGCGAGCACGCCGGTGAGGGCGAACACGCCGACCTCGGCGAGCAGCTGCAGCCCGATGGGGACGCCGACCCGCAGCATCGCGGGCAGGGTCGAGGTCGACGAGGTCGGCGCGGTGGCGGCGTCGGCGTGCAGCGCGCGCAGCGCCGCGGCGTAGATGAGCAGCGTGCACAGCTGCACCGAGCTGGTGGCGATGGCGGCGCCGAGCACGCCCATCGGCGGCAGGCCGACCTCGGGCAGGCCGAGCCGCACGAGGCTGGCGTCGCCGAAGATGAGCACGTAGTCGGCGACGAGGTTCACCACGTTGCCGAGCACGACGGCGATCACCAGCGCGCGGGTGCGGCCGTACGCCGACAGGTACGAGCGCCACGCGACCTGGATCAGGAACGGGATGACGCCGGGCGCCCGCGCCCACACGAACACCCGCGCCTCGTCGGCGACGTCGGGCGCCACGCCGGCGAGGCCGAGCAGCGCCGGCGACGCCATCACGACGAGGGTGAGGCCGGCGCCGAGCCACACCGCGATCTGGAGGGCGTCGCGCAGCGCGCGCCGGGCGACGTCGGGGCGGCCGGCGCCGAGCGCCTGCGGCGCGATCGCGTCGAGGCCCATCACCACGCCCATGCCGACGCAGCTGATCGTGAAGATGAGCGCGTTGGCGACGCCGACGGCGGCCAGGGCCTCCGGGCTGTAGCGGCCGACCAGGGCGACGTCGACCGCGCCCATGAGCTGCAAGCCGAGCTGCTGCCCGACCAGCGGCACCGCCAGCCGCGCGACCGCGGCCCGCTCGCTCGTGACAGGCGCGGCGGGCATCGACGGCGGTCAGCGCGTGGTCGGGCGGCCGTCGGCGTCGAGGTGCACGATCGGCAGGCGGAGCGTGGTGAGCATGTAGCGCAGCTGGTCCCAGTCGCCGACGACGACCACGTGGAGGTCGCGCCAGATCGTCGCGATCGAGCGGGTGGCCTCCTCGGGCGTCACCGCGCGGACGCGGGCGGCGTAGCGGGCGTAGTCGTCGAGCGGACGCCCGCGCACGACCAGGTCGGCGAACGACGCGACGATGGCGTCGTTGGTCTCGAAGCCGAGGGGGAGCTGGCGCACCAGGTAGCCGGCGGTCTTGGCGAACTCGTCGGCATCCAGCCCCTTGGCCGCGGTGCGCTCGACGATGGCGAGCGCCTCCTTGAGCGCGGCGACGGTGACGTCGGTGCGGATCGACGACCGGATCGCCCAGGCGCCGGCGCCGCGCGCACGCCAGAACCCCGACGACACGCCGTAGGTGTAGCCGAGCTCCTCGCGCAGCCTGCTGTTGAGGCGGGAGGCGAAGGTGCCGCCGAGCGCGGTGTTGATGAGCTCGCGCGCGTCGTAGGCGTCGTCGTCGCGGCGCGGGCCGGGGCCGCCGATCACGACCACGCTCTGCGGCGCGTCGGGACGATCCACGACGTAGATCGTCGGCGTCGAGGGCGGCGTCGGCGCCTTGATCGCCGCCGGCGCCGGCGCCGCGCCGGACCAGCCCTTGAGCGCGGTCTCCAGCAGCGGCTCGAGGGTCGCGCGATCGACGGCGCCGGCGACCAGGATGGTCGCCGCCTTCGGTCGGTAGCGGGCCTTCCAGAACGCCTTGACCTGGGCCAGGGTCAGCTTGCTCACGCTGGCGACGTCGCCCTCGACAGGCTCGGCGTACGGCGTGCCGGCGAAGAGCGCGCGATCGAACACCAGCTCGGCGACCGCCCGCGGGTTGTCGCGGCGCTGGGTCAGCGCCTCGAGCGCGTCGGCCTTGACCCGCTTGAAGTCGGCGTCGGCCATGCGCGGCCGGCGGATGACGTCGCCGAGCAGCGCCAGCGCCGGCGGCAGCTGCTCGGCCAGCACGTCGAGACCGAGCTGGGCGTGGTCGGCGCCGGCGCCGGCGCCGAGCTCGGCGCCGAGCTCCTCGAGCGCCTCGGGCAGGGTGAGCGCGGTGTACGAGCCGGCGCCCTCGACGATCAGGTCGGTGACCAGCGAGGCCAGCCCGGGCGCGCCGCTGGTGGAGCCGGCGCCGTCGATCTGCACCGCGACGCTGACCAGCGGCAGCCGACGGTTCTCGACCAGGATCACCCGGGCGCCGTTGCGCAGCGTGAACTCCTCGGCGACCGGCGGCGCGTACGCGGCCTCGGCGGCGGCGGGTGGCGGCCGGGTCCAGTCGACGCCCGAGGTCTCCCACGGCACGCCGTCGTCCTCGGCGACGACCGGCGGCGGCTGCGGCGGCGCCGGCTCTGCCGGCGGCGGCGTGGGGGCGACCACCGCGGCCTTGCCCGGCGGGCAGCAGCCGGCGACGAGCGCGACCAGCATGGACGCCAGGCACACGCCCACGGGTGACGATGGACGCTTCACGGCGTGGCTCCCTTCGGCGCGGTCGGCGCCGGGTCGATGGTCTCTTCGGCCGCCGCCGGCGCCGGGACGATCGTCATCGTGACGGTGGCGGTGGGCGCGAGGAACTGCCCGGCGGTGACGCGCACCGAATCGGCGGTGACCGCCGCGAGCTGGGCCAGCTCACGGCCGGCGTAGTCGGGCGTCCCGGTCAGCGCGGCCCAGGTCGCGAGCGCCTCGGCGCGGCCGGCGAGATCCTCGAGGCCGGTGAGCAGCTCCGCGCGCAGGACCGTCTTGGCCCGACCGAGCTCGTCGGCGGGCACCGGCGTCTTGAGGAGCGTCGCGAGCTCGTCGTCGATGGCGGCGCGCAGCGCGGCCGGATCGACGCCCGCGCGGGCGATGGCGTGGATCTGGAGCTCGCCGCCGAGGACCTGCGGCAGGTAGTAGGCGCCGACGTCGGTGGCGAGGCGATCGCGCATCACCAGGCGGCGGTGCAGCCGCGAGGTCTTGCCGCCGCCGAGCACCTGGGCGGCGACCGCGAGGTCGAAGCTGCCGGCCGACAGCGGCGCCGGCCCGCGGGCGGCGACCACCACCTTGGGCACCTCGACGGCGTCGGTGGCGGTCAGCTCGACCGCGGCGGCCAGCGGCGTCACCGGCTCGGTCAGCGCGCGGGTGGTCGGCCGCGGCGGGCTCGGCATCCACGCAGTAGCGATCGACGAGGCGCTTGGCCTCGTCGAGGTCGAAGCCACCGGCGATGACCAGGGTGGCGTTGGCCGGCACGTAGTACGTGCGCCAGAACGCCTCGACGTCGGCCAGGCTGGCCGCCGTCAGATCCGCCATCGTGCCGATCGTCAGGTTGTGGTTGCCGTGGCCGGCGGGCCACAGCGCCTGCTGCAACACCAGATCGGCGGCGCCGTACGGGCGGTTCTCGTAGCTCTGGCGCCGCTCGTTCTTGACCACCTCGCGCTGGTTGTCGAGCACGGTCTGGTTCATCGCCGCCCACAGCCCGGCCATCCGATCGGCCTCGAGCCACAGCGTCAGCGCGAGGTGGGTGGCCGGGACCTGCTCGAAGTAGTTGGTGCGGTCGTTGTTGGTGGTGCCGTTGTTCCAGCCGCCCGCGGTCTCGAGCAGCATGTCGAACTCGCCCTCGCCGACGTGGGCGCTGCCCTCGAACATCAGGTGCTCGAAGAGGTGGGCGAAGCCGGTCTTGCCCGGGACCTCGTCCTTGGAGCCGACGTGGTACCAGACGTGGGTCACCACCGTGGTGACGCTCGGATCCGGCGCGAGGATGACCTCGAGGCCGTTGCCGAGGCGGTAGTGCGCCGCCACCAGCCGCGGCGCGGCCGGGTCGGAGGCCAGCGCGGGATCCGGCATCCGACGGGCGTCGGCCGGCGGCGGCGCGAGCAGCGAGCCGCCGGCGGCGAGCGCGGCGGCGAGCAGGACGTGGCGAGGACTGGGCATGGTGGCTCCGGGCTGTGGGCGTGGCGCCGCGTCGTCGACGCCAGCGCCGGGCGATCAGGGGATGCGCGGCGTCATCGGCGCGGTCGCCGGGGTCAGGCTGCGCGCGAGGTGGCGGGCGAGGGCGAGCCGGGCGTCGGCGCCGGGACCGGTGACGCGCACGTAGCAGGGCGCGTCGTCGTCGATGAACAGGAGCCCCTGGCCGTGGTGGTCGAGCCCGCGGGCGCCGACGTCGACCTCGGACGCCACCGCGGGCGGGCCGCTCGCCGGGCGGGCGTCGGGTGGGACCGGGACGCCGGCGTCGGACTGCTGGTTGTACGCGACGACGTTGTCGGCGCTCGACTTGGTGTACTGGGCGAACAGCGCGTCGGCGCGCGCCTTCATGTCGCGGCGGCAATCGAAGTCGAAGGTCCAGGCCGTGGTGGTGGCCGCCGCCGATCCGACCCCCGGGAGCGACACCACGTACGTGCACGGCGGTGCGACGCCGTCCGGCGGTGGCAGCGAGCTGTCGACGGCGCGCACGCTACCGCCGACGATGGCGGCGAGGTCGGCGTCGCTGATGAGCGAGTCACACGAGAACTTGGCCGGCTCGATGCCGACCAGCGTGCGCTCGCCGTCGGCCGCGGGGCTCGGCTGCGGCGCCGGCGCGGCCTCCCGGGACCCGCAGGCGACGACGCCCGGGAGCGAGGCGAGGAGCGTGGCGGTGAGCAGCGTGCGCGACATCGGGCCGGACGGTACCCCAACTGCCCACGCCGTGGACGCCCGTGGCGGCCACGCTACGCGGCGGCGGCGGTGTCGTCGACGAAGCGCAGCTCGCCGACCTCGGCGATCGCCCGGGCCAGCGCGCGCAGCGGACCGACCCGGCCGCCGTCGTCGATGGCGATGCGGCCGCCGAGCCGGCGCTCGAGCTGGAGCACGAAGCCGGCGCCGCGCCGCGTGAGCACCACCGCGCGCAGGTGGAACAGCGGCGTCACGCTCCGGCTCGACAGCCCGGCGACACCCTGATGGACGCGCACCACGCCGTCGTGGTGATCGATCACGATCTCGCGCCGGGCGCTCGCGAGCAGGAGCCCGACGCCGGCGACACACCCGGCCAGCGCCGCCAGCGTCAGCGAGTACGGCAGGAGCCACAGCGCGGCGCTGGCCGCCGCGCCGGCGAGCGCCCAGCCGGCCACGCGCGTCAGGCGCCCGAGCCCGAGCACGAGGCGCTCGGGCGCGCGCTCACAGATGCGCAGGGAACCAAGCTCGGTCAGCACGTCATCGACCTAGCAGCTTCGCGGGCCGACGCAGCGCGTGCTCACGTCGGCGGTGCGCCACCGCCGCCGCTCGGTGCGCCGCCGCCGCTCGGTGCGCCGCCGCCGCCGCTGGGTGCGCCGCCACCGCCACCGCCACCGCCACCGCCACCGCCACCGCCACCGCGTCCTCGCCGCCGCCGCCGACGACGTCGTCGCTCACCGTCGCCGGCACCGTCGCCGCCACCGCCGGGCAGCCCGGTCGGGCGCGGCGGCTGCGCGCCGGCCGGCACGAACACCGAGATCAGCGCCTCGCCGCTCGCGGGCCCGCCGGCCATGGCAGCGCCGTCGCGCTTGCGTCGGCGCCGCCGGCGCTTCTTGCGCGGCTCGCCGCCGGGCGACGCCGCCGGCCCCGGGCCGGGTCCGCGGCCGCCCACCGGCACCATGCTCTCGACGATGGGGCCACCGCCAGGCGCACCACCCCAGCGCGGTCGCAGCCGTCGGCCCTGCCGATTGCGGCGGGCGGCGCCGGCGTCGTTGGGGTTGGCCGACGCTACCGGCGCGCTCGCGATGCGCATCGGCCCGCGCACGTACTCGATCACGGGGCCGCCGGGCCGACCGCGCTGGGCCAGCTCCGGATCGTCGGGAGGCGGCGAGGCCGACAGCACCGGGGTGGTGAAGGCCGCCTTGCTCGGCATCATCGCGCGGCGCTTGCGCCGACGACGTCGTCGGCGCCGGGCCTCGGCGGCAGAGTCGTTGGTGCCCGGCGTCGGGTTGGCGTCGAGACGCCCCCGCGGCTTGGGCGGCTTGGGCTGGCGCTTGCGCGCGAGCACCGTGATCTCGCCGCTCGAGGTGACGCCTTCCTCGGCGAGCTCGGCGGCGGTCTTGTCGATGACCTCGAAGTCGTCGTCGTCGTCGTCATCGTCGTCGTCGTCGTCATCCTCGTCATCGTCGAGGTCGTCGTCGTCCTCGTCGTCGAACTCGTCGTCGTCGTCGTCGTCGTCGTCGTCGTCGTCGAGGTCGTCCTCGTCATCGTCGAGGTCGTCGTCCTCGTCGTCCTCGTCGTCCTCGTCGTCCTCGTCGCCGGCGTCGGGCGGCGCCGGGCGGCGCACCGGCTCGGTCGCCTCCGCCGCCACCGGCGCTGGTGCCGTCGAGGCGGTCGTCGGCGACGATGCGGCGGCAGGCGAGGGTGCCGCCGCGGGAGCGGTCGCCGATGGTGCGGTGGAGGTCGTCGACGGCGCCGCCGCGCCTCGGCGCAGCACCACCGGGCCTGAGGCCTTGGCCGGCGCCGCCTCGATCGCGGGCGTCGGCGCCGGGGCCTCGACCAGCGCGGGCGCGGCCGGCGCGTCGATGCGCACCACCCGGTGCTTGATGACGCGCGGCGGTCGCACCAGCGTCGGATCGAGCGTGCCCTCCTCGTCGAGGCTGCGGGTCATCGCCGCGCCGAGCCGGGTCGCCATGGCGGCCGCGGCGACCGCTGCCTCCTTGCTGCGCAGGCAGTTGTCGCAGCGCCCGCAGCGCGGCGCGTCCTGCTCGCCGAGGTAGGCCAGCACCACCTGGTTGCGGCAGCCCGGGGCCTTCACGTAGCCGAGCAGCGCGTCGAGGCGCTGGCGGTCGGCGATGCGGCGGCCCTCGTACTGGCGTGCCTTCTCCTGGATCGCCGCCGGCGCCGGCGGCGGCTGGGCGATCGCGAACAGGCCGGCGTCCGGCTCGACCACGAAGCCCTCGTCCTTGAGCAGCGACAGCACCGTGCGGGTCCGCTGCGCGCCGACGCTCGACGACACCGCGAGGTTGGCGATGGTGGGCGCGGCGTCGTCGTCGCGGGCGCCGCCGGCGCGGCGCTGGCCGAACGCCTCGAGGGCCTCGTAGACCTGCCGCACCTGGCGCCGGGTCGGGTAGCTGCCCGACAGGAAGTACTCCTGGATGGCGACGTCGTCCGGCGAGAACAGGAGCACGCAGCGCGCCGGCTTGCCGTCGCGACCGCCGCGGCCCGCCTCCTGTGCGTACGACTCCAGCGAGCCGGGCACGTGGTAGTGCAACACGTTGCGGATGTCGGGCTTGTCGACGCCGAGCCCGAACGCGTTGGTCGCGATCATGACGTGGTCCTTCGACGCCATGAAGCGGGTCTGCTCGAAGTCGCGCTCCGACTTGCCCATGCGCCCGTGGTACTTGCCGACGGGGATGCCCCAGCGGGCGAGGCTCTCGTGGAGGTCCTCGACCTTCTTCACGGTCGCGCAGTAGACGATGCCGGGGCGCGGCAGCTTGCGCAGCAGCGTCACCAGCGTCTTCATCTTCTCCGACTCGTCGTCGAAGATGATCACCTCGTAGTGGAGGTTGGGGCGGTCGAAGGTGGTGGTGACCACCGACGCGTCCTCCATCCCGAGCTGGTGGAGGATGTCCTCGCGCACGTGCGGCGGCGCGGTGGCGGTGACCGCGAGCACCGGCGGGCGGCCGACGTCCTCGAGGGCCTTGCGCAGCGACAGGTACGCCGGGCGGAAGTCGTGGCCCCACTGCGACACGCAGTGGGCCTCGTCGACGACCAGCCGCGACACGCCGACCTTGCCGGCGGCCTCGCGCAGGAAGGTGCGGAACTCAGGGTCGGCCATGCGCTCGGGCGTGGTGAGCAGGAGCTTGCCGCCCGGCGACGCGACCATCTCGTCGACCTCGCGGCGCTGGCGCACGGTGAGGGTCGAGTCGATGCGCACCGCGGCCACGCCCTTGGCGGTCATCTTGTCGAGCTGATCCTTGATCAGCGCGATCAGCGGCGAGACCACCACGGTGACGCCCGGCGCCACCAGCGACGGGAGCTGGTAGAGCAGCGACTTGCCGCTGCCCGTCGGCATCACCGCGAGCACGTCCTTGTCGTCGAGGATGTCGGTGAGGGCCTCGGCCTGGCCGGCGCGGAACGCCTTGATGCCGAGCACCTTCTGGCCGATGGCGAGCAGCGCCGCGACCTTCTTGGGCAGGCGCTCGCCGCCGCGCGGCGCCGGCGCGTCGACGTCGAGGGTGAGCCCGGTGTGCACCGGCGTGACCACCCCGGGCACCCGGGCCCGGGCGGCCGGCTTGCCGGCGCTGGCCCTGCTCGCCTTGCCGGCGGCGACCTCGGCCGTTGGCGCCGGTGGGGTGGCGGGGGCCGCCGGCGCCTCGGCGGCGCGCGGCTTGGCGGTGCGAGTGCCGGCGGTGCGCGACGTGCGGGGTGGGGCGGTGTCAGCCTTGACGGCCGCGGCCTCGGCCTTGCTGGCGCCCGGCGACGCCGCGCGTGGCGCCTTGGCCCGCGCTGCTGGCGCATCCGGGCTGCGACGAGGGTCGCTCGCGCGGCGGACGATGCCGCCGGCCGTGAGGTCTTGGTCTTCCGAGGGTGGCCACTGGGGAGCTCGCTCTCCACCGTGGTGGTCGCGAACCGGGGGAGCCCAGTCGGCGAAGAACTCGCCAGACCTGGCCCCGCTCCACGATCAACACCACAGCCCAGGCGTCGCACGCAAGGGCTGGGCGCGGATCTCTTGGGCAGTGGTATCAATGGCGCATGGCATCCGACCGGCCGGTGCGGGAGGCGGAGAACCGGCTGGCCGCCTTCAACGCCGATCGGCCGCGGCTGCTCGGCGAGGTCGAGCGCCGGGTCACCGGCCGGCTCGTCGAGCGGGCCCGCGCCGGCGGCGAGCACTCCCTCGAGTACGTGCTCAACGACGTCGCCTACAGCGAGCTGCGCCGGCTCGAGCACGCCGGGGGCGACGCCGCCGCCCGCTGGCGCGAGCTGTCGCGCCAGCGCGCGACGATGTCCGACGCGGCCCAGCGCGAGGAGCTGCGGCGCCTGGTGTCGTACTACGGGCACGACATCGTCGGCAGCTTCGACCCGCGGGTGTACGCCGCGATCACCGGCGTGGCGCCGCGCCTGCTCGGCTTCTGGTTCTCGCCGGTGGGGAGCCTGCGCCAGGGCCTCGAGGCGCTGGGCCAGCTCGACTCGCGGATCCAGGTCGACGGCGAGCTCGACGTGGTCCGCGCCTGCGCCGCGCGCGGCACGATCGTGGTCACGCCGACCCACTCGTCGAACATGGACTCGCCGGTCATCGGCCTGGCGCTGGCCCGCGCCGGGTTGCCGCCGGTGACCTACGGCGCCGGCAAGAACCTGTTCAGCAACCCGTTCATCAGCTTCTTCATGCGCAACCTCGGCGCCTACCGGGTCGATCGCCGGCTGCGGTTCGCGCTCTACAAGGACGTGCTCAAGGAGTACTCGACGGTCCTGCTCGAGCACGGCTACCACTCGCTGTTCTTCCCGGGCGGCACCCGCTGTCGCTCCAACGTGGTCGAGCGGCAGCTCAAGCTCGGCCTGCTCGGCACCACCGTGACCGCGTACCGCAACGCCGTGCGCGAGCGCGGCGGCGCCGCGCCGCGGGTCTACGTGGTGCCGGCCACCATCAACTACCGGCTGGTGCTCGAGGCGGCGACCCTCATCGAGGACTACCTCGCCGAGACCGGCAAGAACCGCTACATCATCACCGACGACGAGTTCTCGCGACTGGGCCGCATCGTCGACTTCGTGCGCAAGACCCTGGCGCTCGAGGGCTCGGTGATCGTGCGCTTCGGGCGCCCGCTCGATCCGTTCGGCAACGACGTCGACGACGACGGTCGCTCCCTCGATCGCGCCGGGCGGCCGGTGGATCCCGCGACCTACGTGCGCGGCGCCGACGGCGAGGTCGTCGACGACGATCAGCGCGACGCCGAGTACACCCGCATCCTCGGCGGGCGGCTGGCGGCGGCGTACCCGCGGCTGACGGTCTTGCACGCGACCAGCCTGGTGGCGCGGGCGCTGTTCGACGCGGTGGCGGCGCGGGTCGGCACCCGCGACGTGTACCGCCTGCTGCGCGCGCCCGCGGACCAGCGCAGCGTCGCCGCCGACGTCGCGGTCGCCGGCGTCGAGCGCCTGCGCCGCCGCCTGGCCGCGGATCCCGATCTGGGCGCGGTCCACCCGCAGCTCGAGGCGCTCACCGGCGAGGCCATCGTCGACGACGCGCTGCGCGGGTTCGCCACCTACCACCGCCGGCCGATCGCGCGCCGGGTCGGCGAGCAGATCCAGATCGACGACCTCGCGCTGCTGTTCTACTACCAGAACCGGACCGCGCACGTCGGCGCGGCGGAGGGCGCGTGAGCTCCACCCGCGGCGACACCGTCGGCATCGTCGGCGCCGGCACCTTCGGCACCGCGCTGGCGTCGGTGGTCGCTCGCGCCGGGCGCCGGGTGGTGCTGTGGTCGCGCGACGAGGACGTCGTCGATCAGATCACGCGCGAGCGCCGCTGCGCGCGGCTGCCCGCCGCCGAGCTGCCGGCGCCGCTGACCGCGACCGCCGATCCGCGCGAGCTGGCCCGCGCGGCCCGCCTGATCGTGCTGGCGGTGGTCTCGACCGACGTCGCCGCACGCGCGCGCGAGCTCGGCGAGGTGCTCGACGGCAGCCACCTGGTCGTCCACGCCGTCGGCGCGCTCGCGGCGCTCGATCCCGGCGCCGCGCTCGACGCCCGGGTCTCCGAGGTGGTCGCCGCGGGCACCCCGACCCTGCGGCTCGGCGCGCTCGCCGGGCCGGCGTTGCCGGCGGATCTGGCATCGGGGCAGTACGCGTCGATGGTGGTGGCGTCGCGGTTCGAGGAGGTGCGCGTCGAGGCGCGCCGGCTGCTGGGGGCGCCGCCGGTGTTGCGCGTGTACGCGTCGGCGGACCTCATCGGCGTCGAGCTGGCGTCGGCCCTGGCCTGCGCGTACACCGTCGCGCTCGGCCTCGCGGACGGTCTCGGCCTCGGCCCGGGGCCACGCGCCGTGCTGGTGACGCGGGCCATCGCCGAGGGCGGTCGGCTCATCGCGGCGGCGGGCGGCGAGGCGCGCTCGATGGCCGGGCTCGCCGGCCTCGGCAACCTGCTGGTGCGGGCCGCGGCCTCGGCCACCGCCGACGCGCCCGACCGCGAGCCCGATCGCTCGGCCGACTACGCGCTCGGTCGCCGGCTGGCGGCGGGCGAGCCGACCGGCACCTCGGGCGGGGTGCCACTCGCGCTGGTGTCCGAGGGCGCGCGCGCCGCCGCGGCGTGTGCGCGGCTGGCGGCGCGGTACCGGGTGCGGGCGCCGCTGCTCGCCGGCGTCGCCGGCGTGCTCGACGGCAGCATCCCCGCGGGCCAGGCGGCGGCGCTCGCCGCAGACAGCGTGGCCGATGTCGAGTAGGCGAGGGTGGGCCGCGCTGGCGACCGCCGCCGCGCTGGTCGCGTGTGGCGGCTCGTCGACGAGCGAGCTGCGGCTGCACTACCTCGCGGGCACCGGCCCCGGGGCGTCGCCCGACGACGCGCCGCCGACCGCGCCGCTCTTGCTCGTCGAGGAGCGTCGGCCGGTCGAGGTCGACGACGCCGGCGGCTTCCAGCTCTGGGGCCTGCTCGCCGGCGCCGAGCTGGCGACCCTGGCCATCGAGGTCGACGGCGGCGTCGGCGCCTGCGCGCGCGCCCGGGCGCGCCGACGGTGCTGCGCTGCGGCGGCGCCCGCCCGGGTCGGCGCCAGGCGCGGCTGCGGTACCTCGCCGGGGTCGAGCGGGTCGAGGTCGCCCACGTCGTCGAGGTCGCGCTGCGCGACGACACCGTCGGCGACGCGCGGATCTCGAGCCGGATCACGGTGCCGCCGATGGCGCCGGGCGTGGTCGCGCAGGTCCAGGTGCACGGCGCGGCGCGCGCGGCGGTGGTGACGTCGGCGACGGTCGCGCCGGGGCCCGACGGCGGGCTGGTGACCCTCGGCGACGCCGTGGTGCCGGCCCGGCTCGAGGCGGTGCTCGGCAGCCCGCCCGACGGCGGGCCCGTCCGCGCCGACGCCTCGCCGGTGCCGGTGCCGGTGTGGCAGTGGCTCGTGCTGCCGGCGTCGCCTGCCCTGCGCGTGCCAGGCCCGGTGCTGGTGACCCTCGAGGGTCCCGATGGTCGCCGTCGGGTGGTCCAGAGCGGTCCGTCGCGACCGGCGCCCGACGGCAGCCTGCGCGTGCCGCTGTGGATCGATCCCGAGCTCGTCGGCTCCGCCTCGGTGTTCGAGCTGCGTGGCGACGCGCGCGCGGGCAGCACCGGGTACCTCGCCACCGTCGTCAACCGCGGCGCCAGCGCCCGCGAGGTGTGGATCGAGACCGCGCTGACGCCGACCCCGAAGCGCTGGCTGATGGACTCGTTCCCCGTCGAGCCGGCGCTGACCGCCGAGCTCGCGCGGACGGCGATCCGGGTCGCGCCCGGCGAGACCGGCCGGGCCGGCTTCCAGCTCGACTGGGCGTGGTAGTCGCGTGTACACGCCGCGCGCCTTTCGTCAGGACGACCCCGCGGCGCTGGCCGGGCTCGTCGGCGCGTTCCCGCTGGCCACGCTGGTGAGCGTGGGCCCCGGTGGCCTCGTCGCCAGCCACCTGCCGCTGCGCGCCGTCGGCGTGCCCGGCCCGATCACCCACCTGCGCGGCCACCTCGCGCGCGCCAACCCGCACGTCGACGGGCTCGACGGCGCCGCCGCCCTCGCGGTGTTCACCGGGCCCGCGGGGTACGTGTCGCCGTCGGCCTACGCGCAGAAGGCCACCGACGGCGCGGTGGTCCCGACCTGGGACTACGCCGTCGTCCACGCCCACGGCCAGGTCCGGATCGTCGACGACGTCGCCTGGCTCCGCGCCGAGGTCGCCGCGGCCACCGCGACCCACGAGGCGAGCCGCGCCGCGCCGTGGTCGGTCGACGACGCGCCGCCGGCGTACCTCGAGCGGATGCTCGGCGCGATCGTCGGCGTCGAGCTCGCGGTGGCGCGCCTCGACGGCAAGTGGAAGCTCAGCCAGAACCGGTCCGACGCCGATCGCGCCGGCGTGGTGGCCGACCTCGCGGCGACCGGCGCCGCCGAGCTGTCGGCGTGGGTCGCGCGCGCGGCCGAGGAGCGGCGCTAGTGGCGGCGGTGGACCTGCCGCCCGGCCTCGGGCTCGTGGGCTCGAGCCGGCACGCGTTCCGGGCCCGGCCGGGGCCGCGACGGCTGGCCGGCGTGGCGCTCCTGTCGACCAGCGTCCTGTGCGTGCTGGCGTGGTACTTCGCGTCGCGCCAGCCGTGGCGGCTGCGCTCGGGCTGGTACGCGGTGATGCCGATGGTGTTCGTCGCGGTCGCCGGCGTCGGCTACGCGGTGCGCCGGGCCCAGGTGTGGCTCGATCGCGGCGGCGTGCGCTGGGGCTGGGGCGGGCTCAGCATCCGGGTCGAGCCCGAGCGCCTGCGCGAGATCCAGATCTACGCCGACGGCCTGGCGCTCGCGATCGGCCGCGGCGCGCCCTGGTTCCTGGCACGCCGCGACTGGGCCGACTTCGGCGCGCTGGTGCGCGACGCGCGGCGGGCCGGGTTCCCGCTGGTCGAGCACGCCGGCCGGGCGCCCTGGCGCGCGCGGCTGCAGGCCTACGGCGGCGTGCTCGACGGGTTGATGGTGGTGGCGATGCTCGGCGCCTGTGGCCTGGTGCTCGCCGCAGCCGGGTAGCGGGCTTGGCAGCGCCGGGCCCGCCCCGTATCTTCCGCGGGCCATGCTGGTCGAACCGCTGCGCGAGGCCCTCACCTTCGACGACGTCCTCCTGGTGCCGGCGCACAGCGCGGTGCTGCCCGCCGACGTCGACGTCTCGACCCAGCTCACCCAGGCCATCCGCCTGCGCATCCCGCTGGTGAGCTCGGCGATGGACACGGTGACCGAGTCGACCACCGCGATCCGCATGGCGCGCGAGGGCGGCATCGGCTTCATCCACAAGAACATGCCGATCGAGGCGCAGGCCCGCGAGGTGACGCGGGTCAAGAAGGCGCAGTCGGGCATGGTGGTGGCGCCGCTGACGATCACGCCGGATCGCACCCTCGAGGACGCGCTGGCCCTGATGCGCGCCAACCGCATCAGCGGCCTGCCGGTGGTCGACGGCGATCGGCGCCCGGTCGGCATCCTCACCAACCGCGACGTCCGCTTCGAGCAGCGTCGGACCCAGCAGGTCGGCGAGCTGATGACCAAGCGGCTGGTCACCGTGCGCGACGGCGCCAGCGCCGACGAGGCGCGCGCGCTGTTGCACCAGCACCGGATCGAGAAGCTCCTGGTCGTCGACGGCGACGGCCGCCTGCGCGGGCTCATCACCGTGCGCGATCTCGAGCAGGCGGAGGCCAACCCCACCGCGTGCGTCGATGAGCTCGGCCGGCTCCGGGTCGGCGCCGCGGTCGGCGTCGGCGGCGATCACGAGGCGCGGGTCGAGGCGCTGCTCGCCGCCGGGGTCGACGTCTTGTGCGTCGACACCGCCCACGGCCATTCGGCCGGCGTGCTCGGCGTGGTGCAGCGCCTCCGCAAGACGCACCCGACGATCCAGCTGGTCGCGGGCAACGTCGCCACCGAGGGCGCCACCCGCGCGCTCATCGACGCCGGCGTCGATGCGGTCAAGGTCGGCGTGGGGCCCGGCTCGATCTGCACGACCCGCATCGTCGCCGGGGTCGGGGTGCCGCAGCTCACCGCGATCGCCGACGCCGTCGGCGCCGCGACCACCCGCGGGGTGCCGGTGATCGCCGACGGCGGCATCAAGTTCTCCGGCGACGTCGCCAAGGCGATCGCCGCCGGCGCCTCGACGGTGATGATCGGCTCCTTGTTCGCCGGCACCGACGAGGCGCCCGGCGAGGTCATCCTCTACCAGGGCCGCTCGTACAAGGCGTACCGCGGCATGGGCTCGATCGGCGCCATGCAGGACGGCTCCAAGGATCGCTACTTCCAGGGCGACGTCGAGGCGCCGCAGAAGCTGGTGCCCGAGGGCATCGAGGGGCGGGTGCCGTACAAGGGCCCGCTGCGCGAGTCGATCTACCAGCTCATCGGCGGCCTGCGCTCGTCGATGGGCTACGTCGGCGCGGCGACCATCGAGGCGATGCGCACCGAGGCGCGGTTCGTGCGCATCTCGTCGGCGGGCCTGCGCGAGAGCCACGTCCACGACGTGATCATCACCAAGGAAGCGCCCAACTACCGGACCGACTGATGGCCGCGCTCGTCGACCAGATCGCCGCCGGCAAGCTGGCCCCGGTGTACCTCTTGCACTCCGAGCAGCCGGTGCTCGTCGACCGGGTGCTGGCGGCGCTGCGCGACGCGGTGGTGGCGCCGGCGTTGCGCGCGTTCAACTACGACGTCATCGAGGGCAAGCCCAGCGCCACCCGCATCGTCGCCGCCGCCCAGACCCTGCCGATGATGGGGCCGCGGCGGCTGGTGTACGTGCGCGACCTGGCGGCGTTGCCCGCCGACGAGGCGCCGGCGCTGCTGGCGTACATCGCGGCGCCCAACCCGAGCACGGTCCTGGTGTGCGTCACCAGCAAGCTCGACAAGCGGCTCAAGCTCTACGCCCAGGCGGCCAAGGCCGGCGTGCTCCACGTGCTCGAGGCGCCGCGCAACCCGTCGCAGTGGATCCGGGCCGAGGCCGACGCCCGCCAGGTGCGGCTCGAGGGCCGGGTGGTCGATCGCCTGGTCGACGCCGTCGGCAACGATCTGTCGCGCCTGGCGATGGTGCTCGATCAGCTCGCGCTCTACGCCGGCGATCGCGCGGTGACCGTCGACGACGTCGACGAGCTGGTGGCCGACACCCGCGAGCGCTCGGTGTTCGAGCTGACCGACGCCATCGGCGCCGGCGATCTGCCGGGCGCGCTGGCGGCGGTGGCGTCGCTGTGCGACCAGCGTGACAGCGCGATCGGCGTCATCGCCATGCTCGCGCGCCACCTGCGCCAGCTCGGCCAGGTCCACGCCCACGCCGGCGCCTCCAAGGGCGAGCTGGCGCAGAGGGTCGGCGCGCCGCCGTTCGTGGTCGACAAGCTGGTCGCGCAGGCGCGGCGCTACCCGGCGGCGCACGTGGCGCGCTCGACGGCGGCGCTGGCGGCCGCCGATCGCGCACTCAAGGGCGACGTGACGGTGAGCGCGCCGTGGTCGGGCGCGCAGGTGAAGACGCTCGGACGTCCGCTGGCGGAGCGGGTGATCCTCGAGCAGCTGGTGACGTCGATCGTCGCGGGCGCGGCGCGGCGCTGAGGCGCCCGCCGCACGCCCCGGGCACGGCCGCGCACGGGCAGGGGCGCGCGCGTCAGGCCAGGAAGCGACGCTCGAGGTGAGCGCGCAGGTGGCCGGGATCGAGCGGCGTGCCGGTGGCGCGCGCGACCAGCTCCGGGGTCTCCCAGCGGCTCGCCTGCGACCACACGTTCGCGGCCAGCCAGTCCATGATCGGCGCGACCTCGCCGGCGGCGATGCGCGCGTCGAGGTCGGGCGTGATCGACCGGATGGTGGCGAACCACTGCGCGGCGTACATCGCGCCGAGGGTGTAGCTCGGAAAGTAGCCGAACGAGCCGTCGGTCCAGTGCACGTCCTGCAGGCAGCCATCCTTGAAGTTGCCGCGGGTGTCGACGCCGAGCAGCGCCATCATCCGCTCGTCCCACATCGCCGGGATGTCCTCGGCCTCGACCTCCCCCTCGATGAGCGCGCGCTCGATCTCGTAGCGGAGGATCACGTGGGCCGGGTAGGTGACCTGATCGGCGTCGACCCGGATGAGGCTCGGGGTGACCCGGTCGAGCAGGCGCGCGAGGTTGTCCTCGGCGAACGCCGGTTGATCGCCGAAGTGCGCCCGCAGGCGCGGCGCGAGCTGGGTGACGAACGCGCGGCTGCCGCCGAGCTGCAGCTCGAACGCCAGGCTCTGGCTCTCGTGGATGCCGTACGAGCGCGCCACCCCGATGGGCTGGCCGAGCCAGGCCCGGGGCAGCCCCTGCTCGAACCGCGCGTGGCCGGTCTCGTGGATGGTGCCCATCAGGCTGCCGATGAAGTCGTCGGTGCGGTAGCGCGTGGTCAGGCGGACGTCCTCGGGGACGCCGCCGCTGAACGGGTGGGCGCTCTCGTCGAGCCGCCCGCGCGCGAAGTCGAACCCGAGCAGCTCCATCACCTCGCGGTTGAGCGCGCGCTGGGCCTCGACGGGGAACGGCCCGACCAGCGGCACCACGGCGTCGCGCGCCTGGCGCTCGGTGATGCGCGCGACGAGGCCCGGCAGCCAGCCGCGGACGTCGCCGAAGAGCCGATCGAGCTCGCTCGATCGCATGCCGGGCTCGAACCGATCGACCAGCGCGTCGTAGCGCGACAGCCCGGTGGCCTCGGCGAGGTGGGTCGCCTCCCGGCGCGACAGCTCGACCACCGGCCGGAAGTTCTCGAGGAAGCCGGCCCAGTCGTTGGCCGGGCGCTGCCGCCGCCACGCGTGCTCGCAGGCGGCGCCGGCGAGGGTCTTGGCCTCGACCAGCGCCTCGGGCAGCGCGGTGGCGGCGAGGTAGTCGCGCCGCATCTCGCGCAGGTTGGCGCGGGCGACGTCGTCGAGGTCCTCGCCGCCGGCGGCGTCGAGCAGCGCGCCGAGCCGCGCGTCGGTACGGGTGCGGTGGAGCAGGGTGGCGAGCTCGGCCTCGGCGTCGGCGCGCGCGGCGTGGCCGCCCGGCGGCATCATCGCGTGGCGGTCCCAGCCGATGATCGCGGCGGCGTGGCCGAGGCGGTGCAGGCGGGTGTGGACCCGGGTCAGCTCGTCGTAGGCAGGCGTGGTCGACATCGCGGCCGAGTGTCGCCAGCCATCGCCGGTGCGCCCAGGCGCAGGCGCCAGAAACGGCAGCGGCCGCGACCGAGGGCCGCGGCTCGCAGGAAACGCACGCACGCGCCCAGGCGGGCGCGCGGCCTCAGGCGGCCTTGCGGGTGACGAGCCGCGACACGTAGCGCGCCGCGGTGTTCTTCTTGAGCAGGCCCTTGGTCGCGGCCTTGTCGATCTGCGCCACGGCGGCCTTCACCAGCGCCTGGGCCTCGGCGGCCTTGCCGTCGACGGCGGTCCGCGCCTTCTTCACGGCGGTACGCAGCGCGCTCATCGCCGCGCGGTTGCGCGCGCGGTTGACGATCATCTGGCGATTCTTCTTCTGGGCAGAGGCGATGTTGGCCACGGGCAGCTCCGGCAGTGCGAAAGGAGGGCAGCGTGTAGCAAGTCCAGGCGCACGGTGTCAAGCCCCGTGGAGACGCGTACTTACCCGCGGCCCGAGGAGGCGCCTGGCGCGTCGTCGCGCTACCGCCCCGGGCCCAGGGCCGCCTTGGCCTGGTTCCACAGGGCGTCCATCTCCTCGAGGTTGGAGTCCGTGGGGGCGCGGCCGGCCTCGGCCAGTCGGTCCTCGATGTACTCGAAGCGCCGGGTGAACCGCGTCGAGGCATCGCCCAGGGCCACCTCGGCGTCGACGCCGAGCTTGCGGGCCAGGTTGACCACCGCGAACAAGAGGTCGCCGATCTCGTGGTGAGCGGCGGCGGCGTCGGCGGCCTTGGCGGTCTCGACCACCTCGGCGACCTCCTCCTCCACCTTGACCAGCGAGCCCTGCCAGCCGCCCCAGTCGAAGCCGACCTTGCCGGCCTTGTGGCCGAGCTTCTGCGCCCGGGCCAGGGCCGGCAGCCCGCGCGGCACGCCGTCGAGGGTGCGCGCCGGCGCCGCCGCGCGCCCGGCCTTCTCCGCCGCCTTGATCTGGTCCCACTGGGTGAGCACCTCGGCGGAGGTGAGCCCGGCGTCGGGCGCGGCGAACACGTGCGGGTGGCGGCGCACCAGCTTGTCGACGATGCCGCCGACCACGTCGTCGACGTCGAAGGCGCCCTCGGCCTGGCGCAGCGCGGCCTGGAAGACCACCTGCATGAGCAGGTCGCCGAGCTCCTCGCGGTGGTCGGCGACGTCGTCGCGATCGAGCGCGTCGAGCACCTCGTAGACCTCCTCGATGAGGAACGGCCGCAGGGTGGTGAGGGTCTGCTCGCGATCCCAGGGGCAGCCGTCGGGAGCGAGCAAGCGCGCCATCACCTGGGCGAGCTCGGGGAAGCGATGGCCGAGGGGCGCGGTCGACATGCGGCCGACCTTACTCGACGGCCGCCGGGGTGGGTGCTACGACCCCGCCCCCATGCCGACCACCCGCGACAAGATCGTCCTCGACGATCCCGAGGCCCTGCAGGCGCTGTGCGGGAGCGCCAACGCCCGGCTCAAGCTGGTCGAGCGCACCGCCGGCGTGGCCGTGCACCTGCGCGGCAACGAGCTCACCGTCGAGGGTGAGGCCGCCGCCGTCGAGGTGGCCAGGAGCGCCTTGACCCAGCTCTACCAGCTCGCGCTGCGCGGCGCGGCGCTCGGCTCCGACTACGTCGTCCGCGCGGTCAAGGAGCTCCAGGGCGACGGCGGCGCCGTGCTCGGCGAGCTGTTCGGCGACACCATCCTGTCGCCGCGCGGCGGCCGCCCCATCGCGCCCAAGGGCCGGGCCCAGAAGGAGTACGTCGAGGCCATCCGCGGCAGCGACATCACCTTCGGCGTCGGCCCCGCTGGCACCGGCAAGACCTACCTGGCGATGGCGCTCGCGGTGCGGGCGCTGCTCGACAAGCAGGTCCGCCGGATCATCCTGACCCGCCCCGCGATCGAGGCCGGCGAGCGCCTGGGCTTTCTGCCCGGCACGCTCGAGGAGAAGGTCGACCCGTACCTGCGTCCGCTCTACGACGCCCTGCACGACATGCTCGACGCCGAGCGGGTCGAGCGGCTCATGGTCGACAAGGTCATCGAGGTCGCGCCGCTGGCGTTCATGCGCGGGCGCACCCTCAACGACAGCTTCATCGTGCTCGACGAGGCGCAGAACACCACGCCGGAGCAGATGAAGATGTTCCTGACCCGGCTCGGCTTCGGCGGCAAGGCGGTGATCACCGGCGACCCGACCCAGACCGATCTCCCGCGCGGCATGCGCTCGGGGCTGGTCGACGTGCTCGGGCTCCTGGCCGACATCCGCGGCATCTCGATCCGGTGGTTCACCGACGGCGACGTCGTGCGGCACCCGCTGGTGGCCGCGATCATCCGGGCCTACGACGCCCGGGCGCGGGCCGCCGACGGCGACGACGAGCCCGCTGGCGATCGCCGTTGACCGCGCGCTCGGCGGTGGTGCCCCGGCGGCCGGGTTGGGTAGTAGACTGAGCCCCGTGACCGCCGCCTCGCTGCGTGGCCCGGAGGATGTCGCCGACGCGGTGGCGCGGGCGGCCCCGCTGCGCGGCTGCGTGGTCCGCCGGCGCGAGGCCGACTGGATCGAGGTCGACGTCACCGCGCTGGCGCACCGCGCGCGCGCCGGCGCGGTGTGGGTGGTGGTGGCGTGGCCGTCGGTGTGGCGCGATCCGGCCCGGCTGGCGCCGCACCTGGTGCGGGCGCGCAGCGGCAACTACGGCCTGCTCCTGGCCGGCGCCGGCGCCGAGCTCGACGACGTCCTCGACGGCGTGGTCGCCCGCCACGCCAGCGACGCCACCCTCGACCGCGGCGTGCTCGCGCTGCCGCTGACCGCGCCGCGGCTGGCGATGATCCTGCGCGGGCGCGCCGACGCCTGCGCCCAGCGCCAGGGCGGGGCGGTGCTCGAGCTCGAGCTCGAGCGGGCCCGGCGCGAGAACCAGATGCTCATCGAGGTCGGCCGCGCGCTGTCGCACGAGCGCGACCTCGATCGGCTGCTCGACATCATCCTGCGCCAGGCCCGCGAGGTCACCGGCGCCGACGCCGGCTCGGTGTACGTGGTCGAGAATCCCGACGAGGACGCCGAGGCGCGCACGCTGCGCTTCGCGGTGTCGCAGAACGACAGCCGGGCGATCGAGCCGAAGGGCTTCACGATGACGGTGTCGAGCTCGTCGATCGTGGGCACCGCGGTGCTCTCGAGCGACGTGGTCAACATCCCCGACCTGTACCGGCTCGGCGCCCCGGGCAGCGGCCACAACCCGTGGGGCTTCGTCCACGACCGCAGCTTCGACGACAAGTACCGCTACCAGACCCGCTCGATGCTGACCGTGCCGATGATCTCGGCGCGCAGCCGGGTCATCGGCGTCATCCAGCTCATCAACAAGCGGGCCAAGGGCACGCTGCGGCTCGACGGCGCCGGCGACTTCGACGACGGGGTGGTGCCCTTCGACGAGGTCTCGGTGGCGTACGCCACGGCGCTGGCGTCGCAGGCCGGCATCGCGCTCGAGAACGCGATGCTCTACGCCGAGGTGAAGACGCTGTTCGACGGCTTCGTGAAGGCGTCGGTCACCGCCATCGAGTCGCGCGACCCGACCACCTCCGGCCACTCCGAGCGGGTCGCCAAGCTCACCGTCGGGCTGGCCCGGGTCGTCGACGGCATCAGCGACGGGCCGCTGGCCGACGCCCGGTTCTCGCGCGACGAGCTCACGGTCATCGAGTACGCCGGCCTGCTGCACGACTTCGGCAAGGTCGGCGTGCGCGAGCACGTGCTGGTGAAGGCCAAGAAGCTCTACGAGCACCAGCGCGAGCTCATCCTCGAGCGGTTCAAGTTCATCCGCCGCGGCCTGCAGGTCGGCGGGCTGCGGCGCCGGGTCCAGGAGCTCACCGAGTCGCGGGTCATCGCGCTCGAGGCGCTCGAGGCGGGGCTGGCCCAGGGCGCCGCGGTCGAGGAGCTCGACGACGAGACGCTGGCCCGGCTGGCCGAGCTCGACGGCATGGTCCAGACCATCCTCGCCGCCAACGAGCCGACCGTGCTCGAGCAGGGCAACTTCGATCGCATCGCCGAGATCGCGGCGCACTCCTACGCCCTCGACGACGGCCAGCAGCTGCCGTACCTGCGGCCGGAGGAGGTCGTCGCCCTGCAGATCCGCCGCGGCTCGCTCACCGACGCCGAGCGCGACGAGATCAACTCGCACGTGGTGCACACCTTCAACTTCCTGTCGGCCATCCCCTGGGGGCGCGCGCTGCGCGGCATCCCCGAGATCGCCGGCGCCCACCACGAGAAGCTCGACGGCACCGGCTACCCCAGCGGCCGACGCGACGTGCCCATCGCGGCGCGGATGATGACCATCTCGGACATCTACGACGCGTTGACCGCCAGCGATCGCCCGTACAAGAAGGCCATCCCCACCGAGCGCGCCCTCGACATCCTCGCGTCCGAGGTCAAGCGCGGCATGCTCGACGAGAGCCTGTTCCGGGTGTTCGTCGACGCCAAGGTCTACGGCGGCTGACGGTGCTCGAGCTCACGATCGATTCCGCGGTGGCGCCGGCGCTGGCGCCGGCCTGGCGTCGCCAGCTGCGGGTCGAGGTGGCGCGCATGGTGACGGCGGCGGCGCGCGCCGAGGGCGCGGCCTCGCTCGAGGTGGCGCTGCGGCTCACCGACGACGCCGAGATCCGCGTGCTCAACCGCGACTACCGGGCCAAGGACAAGCCGACCGACGTCCTGGCCTTCGCCCAGCGCGAGGGCCCGGGCGGCGCCGCGGCGCGCGAGGCCGGCGTGCTCGGCGACATCGTCATCTCGGTGCCCACCGCGCGTCGGCAGGCCAAGGGTCGGGGCCCCGCGGGGCTGCACGCGGAGCTGCGCCACCTGGCGGCCCACGGCCTGTGCCACCTGCTCGGCTACGACCACCAGGACGACGCCGAGGAGGCCGAGATGGAGGCGCGGGCGGCGGCGCTCCTGGCCGAGGCGCGCCGGCGCGGTCGGGTCCGCGCCGCCTGACGCGGCGCCGCTACTGGCAGGTGCCCGCGGTGCAGCTCATGCCCGTCGGGCAGGCCAGCACGCCGGCGCCGAACAGCGGCGAGGTGCACGCGGTGCCGGCGGCGACCGTGCCGCGGACCTTGAGCGAGTAGGCGCCGCCGGTGGCGCCGTAGCTGTCGACCACGATGCCGTAGGTGCCCGCGGCGACGTTGGTCAGGGTGAACGTCGACTGCAGGCCGTCGCCGCCGTCGTCGTCGCACGCCAGCCGCGACGCGCAGACGCCGTCGTACATCGACAGGATCGTGTCGAGCGACGAGCCGTTGGTGTCGACGGTGAGGCTCGCCACCGGCACCGGCAGGACCAGGGCGTGGACGCGATCGGGGCCGGCCGCGGTGGAGAACGTGCACGGCGAGCCGGCGGTGAACTGGTCGCTCAGCCCCGAGGTGGTGCTGGTGGTGACCGCGGCGACCACGTCGAAGATCGGGCTGACCTCGGGGCCGCAGCCCTCGATCGAGGTGCTGGCGGCGCCGCAGGTCAGATCCACCCCGTAGTCGATGAAGAGGTCGCCGTCGTCGTCGACGTCGTTGCTGCACGCCGGGCAGTTGGGGCCGCTCGGGCAGTCGTCGGCCTCGTCGTCGTCGCTGGGCGAGCTGCAGCCCGGATCGCTGGGAAAGCCGGGCAGGCCGTCGCCGTCGGCGTCGATGGCGTCGTTGCACGCCGCCGGGGCGCAGGTGCGGCTGCCCGGGGTGCCCTTGCAGGCGAAGCCGTCGGCGCAGGTGAGCGCGCCGCTGGCGGCCAGCGCTCCCTCGCAGCTGGCGCCGCTGGCGAGCTCGCCCGAGACCGTCACGTTGTAGGCGCCGAAGGCGGTGCTGTAGCCGTCGACGATGAGGAAGTAGCGGCCGGCGGCCAGGTTGGTCCGGGTGATGGTGGGGCTGTCGGCGCACTGGATGGCGGTGCCGCCGCACGAGCTGTCGCGCAGCTCGATGACCGAGTCCCAGCCGGTGGTGCTGGTCTGGGCGATGGTGATGGTGGTCGTCGCCGGCAGGTCGAGCTGGTAGATGTCGTCGGGCGCGCTGTTGGTGGTGCTCGAGCACGCCGGGCGCAGGTCGTGGACGTGGCCGGTGGTGTCGCCGGCGGTCACCGGCTGGGTGAGCGCCACCACCGGCTCGCTCGACGGGCACGCCTCGCTGGTGCCGGCGGCGAAGGTGCACGAGGTGTCGGCGCCGAAGTCGATCTGGCCGTCGCCGTCGTCGTCGAGGTCGTTGCTGCACGCCGGGCAGTCGGGGCCGCTAGGGCAGGTGTCGGCCTCGTCGTCGTCGAGCGGGCTCTCGCAGCCGGGTTCGTTGGGGTAGTCGACGAGCAGGTCGCCGTCGTTGTCGACGCCGTCGTTGCACTCGAACATGCCGACGCAGGTGCCGGCCGGGCCGCACTCGTAGCCGCTGCCACAGCTCAGCGCGCCCGACGCCGCCAGGGTGCCGTCGCAGCGTCCGCCCGGGGCGATGGTGCCGGTGAGGTTGAACTTCACCGCGCCCTCGTCGCCGAAGTAGCCGTCGACGACGAAGGCGTAGAGGCCGGCCGGGAAGTTGGTCTTGACGATGCGCGAGGTGCCGCTGCCGCCGCCCTCGTCGTCGCAGCCGAGCGAGGTGCCGCTGCAGGTGCCGGGCAGGATCGACAGGATGGTGTCGAAGTTGCTGCCGGTGGTCGACACCGTCAGGGTCGAGGTCGCCGGCAGGTCGGCGAACACCACGATGTCGCCGGCGTCGCCGTCGCTGGCGCACGACGGGGTGAAGTCGTCGCTGGTGCCCACCGTCGAGCCGGTGGTGGTGCCGCTGGTCGCGACCAGCACGGGCTCCATCTCGATGCCGCAGCCCTCGACCGGCAGGCCGGCCGACTGGCAGCTGTCGTCGTCGGGGTAGTCGATGAAGGTGTCGCTGTCGTCGTCGAGGCCGTTGGAGCACGCCGGGCAGTTGGGGCCGCTCGGGCAGTCGTCGGTCTCGTCGTCGTCGAAGCGGCTGGCGCAGCCGGGGTCGTCGGGGAAGTCGACCAGGGTGTCGCCGTCGTTGTCGATGCCGTCGTCGCACTCCGGCAGGGTGCACACCAGCGCGCTGCCGCCCGCCGGATCCTTGCAGACCAGGCCAGGCCCGCACTCGCTGGTCTCGGCGCACGGGGTGCCCTCGCCGGCGAAGCGCTCGACCGACAGGCTGAAGTTGCCGAACACGCCGGGGCCGCCGTCGACGACCAGGTAGTACACGCCGGGGTCGACCGCGGCGATGAGCTCGGAGGTCACGCCGCCGGCGTCGTCGTTGCAAGCGATCTCGGTGGCGGTGTCCTGACACACCGAGCGCAGGTAGAGGACGGTGTCGATCGCGGTGCCGCCGACGTCGGTGCTGGCGACCAGCACCTGGGGCTCGGTCACCAAGATCTCGTAGACCACCTCGGCGCCCTCACCGCCGCAGCTCCCCATGAGGTTGGAGGCCACGCCGGGGATGGTGCCGGTGGCGGTGGCGCCGGTGAACTCGACCACCGCCGGCGCGTTGCTGCACGCGTTGGCGTTGAAGATGTGCTCCTTGGTGTCGGACGCGCTCTCGCAGCCGATGTCGTCGGGGAAGTCGACGAGGCCGTCGCCGTCGTCGTCGATGCCGTTGGCGCACTCGGGGCAGTCGCGGCCGTCGGGGCAGTCGTCGCTCTCGTCGTCCTGCAGCGGCGACAGGCACCCGGGATCGTCGGGGTAGTCGATGAGGCCGTCGCCGTCGTTGTCGAAGTCGTCGTTGCAGTCCGGCGGCGGTGAGTTCACCTCGCTCGGGTCGTCGGCCGACGTGCAGCCAGGGTCGTCCGGGAAGTCGACGAGGCCGTCGTTGTCGTCATCGACGCCGTTGCTGCACGCCGGGCCATCGGCGCTGCTCCCGCAGGCTGCCAGCGTCGCCGCGGCGGCGCACAGGAGGGCGAGGGTGGGGCCACGAAGGTTTGCGCGCATGCGGCGCGTCTGTAACCAAAGCACCTACCCCGGTCAAGCCTCGAATTCCCCGAGTGATTTCCCCCACGCGGGGGGATCAGGCGGTGGAGGCGAGGATGAACTTGAGGTACCGGCCCTCCGGGAACGCCGGCAGGACCGGGTGGTCGGAGGCCGCGCCCAGGATGGCCCGGACCCGCAGGGCGCCGCCGCCGGCGCTGGCCAGGACCCCCAGCAGGTCGGCCTCGGTGACGTGGCTCGAGCACGACGCGAACGCGAGCAGGCCGCCGGGCGCGACCACGCCGAGCGCGGTGTGCGCGATGCGCCGGTACGCCGCGAGGGCCTTGGGCCGGGCCTGCTCGCTGGGCGCGAAGCTGGGCGGATCGGTGATGACGAGGTCCCACCGGCGACCCTGGTCCACCGCCCGGGCGAAGAACTCGAAGGCGTCCTCGGCGACGAACGCGTGGCCGGCGGGGTCGAGGCCCGACGCCGCGACGTTGCGGCGGGCCGCCTCGATGGCCGGGCCGGCGATGTCGACCGAGGTCACCGAGCGGGCGCCGCCGAGGCCGGCGTGCACCGAGAACCCGCCGCTGTACGAGAACACGTTGAGCACGTCGGCGCCGGCGGCGAGCCCGCCGACGAGCAGGCGGTTCTGGCGCTGGTCGAGGAAGAAGCCGGTCTTCTGCCCGGCGCGGACGTCGACCTCGAACCGAGCATCGCGCTCGCGGATGGTGACCAGCGCCGGCGGCTCGGCGCCCACCGCATGGCCGCTGGCGCCGGCCGCACCGCCGCGCACCGCGCGGACCCACACGGTCTCGATCGGGGCGCCGCCCTGGCGCAGGCCCTCGAGCACCGCGGCCAGTTGCGGCTCCCACAGGCGCGCGGCGCCGCCACCGTCGAAGACCACCACGAACACCCCGGCGTAGCCGTCGACCACGAGCCCCGGGCAGCCGTCGTTCTCGCCGTGGATCCAGCGCAGGCCGTCGCAGCCGACCAGCAGCGGATCGCGCACTCGGTCGCGGGCGGCGCGCGCGCACCGCGCCACGATCCAGGCCTCGTCGATGTTCGCGGCCGGATCGAGGTCGAGCACGCGCGCGGCGATGGGCCGCCCGGGGTCGACCATCGCGGTCGCCAGCGGGCCGCGCTCGTCGACGAGCGTGACCACGTCGCCCGGCGCCAGGCCGGCGGTGGGCGCCAGCGCGCGGTCGTAGATCCACGGGTGCCCCTGGGCGACGGCGTCGCGCAGCGGCTTGGTCACGCGGACGACGGCGCGCCCGGCGCGTGAGGGTGCAGACGGCGTCGGCGCGCGCGGCGCGACGCGGCCGGCGTGGTGCGCGGTGGCAGCGGCGGGGCCGGCGGCTCGCTCGTGGCGCGGGCGCTGCCGCCGGGGCGCGGCCCTGGCCGGCCCGGACCGGCGCCACGCCGGCGGGTCACTGCGCCAGTTCAAGGTCGAGCGAGTACATGTGCGCGTAGGCGTTGAGCACCTGCACCGGCCCGACGCCGTCGGCGAACCACAGCGCGTTGATCCAGTTGGCGGGCATCTCGATCGGCGCCTTGGCCTGCACCGGCTTGTCGAGGGTCACGCGGCCGGTGAGCTCGACGATCATCCGGGTGGCCTTGAACTGGCCGGCCGCGGTGCTGACCTCCTCGACGCCGTCGATGGCGACCCGCCGCTCGAGCTCGAGGGAGCCGGTCGCCTTGTCGGCGCCCAGGCGACGCCAGGTCGCCTTCACGTCCTCGCGCCACTCCGGCGCGAACTTGCTGCCCGTGAGCACCCAGCTCGGCCCGCTCGAGGTCCAGGTCGAGAACTCGAGGTCGAGCCAGCCGCCGGGCTCGCCGGCGTACAGGAAGCTCTGCGGCGCGATCTCGAACTTGCCGCCGCCGCACACGATCGTCGACGCGATCTTGGTGCCGTCGACGTTCTCCTCGAGGGTCACCGTGGTCACCGCGCCGGCGGTGGCGACGTCGGTCACCGTGATGGTGACCTCCTTGGGCTGCAGCGGCAGGAACAGCTTGGCCGCCGGGCTCGGCTCCACCGGCGGCGGCACCGGGACGAAGGTCCACGAGTTGCCGACCGCGAGCGGCATCGCCGCGACCCCGCACGCGCCGGCCTTGGCCTTGGGCGCGGCCGACGCCGACGCGACGCCGAGGCGTCCCTCGGAGAAGCCGGCGGGCAGGGCGAGCAGGCAGCAGGCGAGCAGGAGGGGGCTGCGGCGCATCCCGAGGTCATACGGCAAAGGCCCCCGACGGGACAAGGGCCGTGGGCCTCACCCGCGCTGACAGCTGGCCGGGCCTGGCGGCGGGTGCGGCCCGGTGTCGAGCTCGAGGGCAGCGCGTGGCCGCCAGCTGCGGGCCGCGTGCGGGAGGTCAGGGACCGGTGCGAGCGCAGGCGTCGCGCGAGCGTGGTCTCAGGTGCCGCGCCCGCACTCGGGGTCGGTCGAGTTCGCGCACATGTCCTCGATCATCTGCCGGAACCGCGGATCGGCGCGCATCGCGTTGAAGTCGGGGTCGAGGGACTGCCGGTTACGCCCGAGCAACCGATCGAGCTTCGCCTTCACGTCGTCCTCGCGGCTGGCGTGGTCGCGCATGTGGATGAGGCGCTCGAGCATGTTGATCGAGCACTGCGGACGATCGATGCGGGCGTAGGCCGCGGCGAGGTTGTAGGTGGCGTTGACGTTGTACGGATCGGCGAGCAGGGCGGTGATGAACAGGTCGACCGCGCGGCCGATGCCGGCGGCGCGCGCCGAGGCGTCGACCTCGACGTTCTCGGCGGCCTGCAGCTCGGTCACGCCCTCGCGCGCGAGCTTCTCGGCCTCGTCGATGGCGGGGGCGCGCTGCAGGTAGGTCTTGCGCGGCTCCTCGCTGCCGGGCTCGATGGGGTCGCAGTCGGTCGGCGTGGTGTCCGTCGCCGAGGTGCTGGCGGGCTCCGGTCGCAGCGGCGGTGGCGGCGGCGTGAGCGCGCCACCGCAGCCGGGCAGCGCGGCGAGGGCGAGCACCAGCGAGGCGACCACGCGCCGAGGCATCCGCGCCCCACCGCAGCCCCCCGGCATCAGCGTCCCACCGCGGAATCGGCGTCGCTGCGGAAGCCGGCGAAGGTGCCGTCGCTGAGCACCGCGTCGATGACCCGGCGCGCGCTCGCGGTGTAGTCGGGGTGGCTCGAGCGCGGCCAGCCGCCGGAGCATCGCCAGCGAACAGCCCTTGCGCAGGACGCGCGCGTAGGCGCTGCCAGCCACTGCCGGTGATCTCGGCGTTGAACGGATCCTTCACCAGCGCGTTCTTGCAGCTTGCTCACGGCCTCGACCAGGATGGCGCTGCGGGCGGCTGGATCGGTGCTGCGCTTGGCGGTGGCGAGGGCGACCTGGCCGGTCTCGAGCAGTGGCGCTGCGTCGCGCGGCGACGGGGCCGCGGCAGCTTGCTGGCGTCGAGGAAGAAACCCCTTCCCGCACTCCTCGACCCACGGCACCGTGGCGTCGGCGTCGGCCTCGGGGCGCTTCTCTTGCTGGCCGATCGCAGCCGGGCTTCTGCCGCCGTACAGCGGCGCGCACCTGGTGGTGACCATTGATCGACGCCAGCAGCACACCGAGCAGCAGGCGACGCACGGCCTAACCGTAGCGCTGCGCGGGCCGGCCCGTCACCCAAACTGGGGCTCGGGCAGGCGGCGGCCGGTGAGCATGCGCTGGATGCCGGGGGCGAACTCGAGGGAGGCTGCGGTGAGCAGGCCGACGGCGGCGACGGCGAGGGCCATGGTCGCGGCGCTCGCCGGCGCCAGCAGGTGGCTGTTGCGGTCGCGGCGGCGCGGGCACGCGGCCCCCGCCGAGGCCGGTCGCGCCGACCGAGCCGGCCATGGTGAGCGCGCCGCCGAACAGCGCGTGAGCACGCCCCAGGTGCGCATGCGGACGATGCCGGTCAGGCCGACCACTCAGGAGCGCGGCGGCGCCGAGGCCGACCACCGCTGGCGCGTCGGGCGCGGCGCCAGCGTACAGCAGCACGAAGTGGGCAGGCCCACGCCGGCGTGGATCACGCGGCGCCGTTGAGTCGGTTGACCGCCGCCTCGTCGAGGTGGAAGCGCAGCGCCAGGCCTCGCGCCCATCGAAGTGCGGCCATGCCCTGGCCCCAGAGCAGCACCAAGCGGCGAGCGCGTGGGTGCCGCCGACGAACAGGCACCGGCTCGGGGCCCATCTGCCAGAGGCTGATCGGGTGGTGCTGATGACGCTGGAGAGCGACGCCGACGGCGTACCAGCGGGCCCAAAAGTAGCCCGCGACCAGCGCTGGAGAAGCCGATGCCGTAGACCGCGGTCATCGCGCCGAACGCCTTGCCCCAGCCCTCGGGGGCGGTGAAGGCGACGAGGAGATAGAAGAAGGCGTAGAAGATCAGGACCGCGGGCAGAGAGGGCGCGGCGCTCACCGGCGAGTCGGGTCATGGGGGAGTATAGGAGCGAGGGGGAGGGAGCGACGCGGGCAAGTGGGGAGGGAGGAGGGGCGGAGGAGGGGACGGAGGAGGGGCGGAGGAGGGTGGCGAGGTGGGACGGGGCGCGGGGGCGAGGCGAGGCGGGGGAGAGGCGGGGAGAGGCGGGGATCGACGGAGGCGGGGCCACGGGATCGGTGGCTGCTACGGGGACGGCCACGGAGGAGGAGATCGTTCACGGGCGCGGTCACGATCACGGGAGCGTTCCCGTTCCCGCTAGGGTCCACGGCCACGGGAGCGTCCACGTGGACGATCACGGCTACGGCCACGGCCACGGGTCGTTCACGTTCACGCGTCGTTCACGGCCACGGCCACGGCCACGGCCACGGCCACGGCCACGGGTCGTTCACGTTCACGTTCACGTTCACGCGTCGTTCACGGCCACGGCCACGGCCACGGGTCGATCACGGCCACGGCCACGGCCACGGCCACGGCCACGGGGCGATCACGGCCACGGCCACGGGGCGATCACGGCCACGGCCACGGGTCGATCACGGCCACGGCTACGGGGCGATCACGGGCACGATAACGGCCGCGATCACGGCCGCGATCACGGCCGGGGCGGGCCGGTCTCGCACTCGCGTGCGCGCGGCGCCCGCGGGCCCACGCTCAGGGAGTGTCGGCCTGCTTCTGGACGATCATGCGGAAGCGCTTGTAGCCCGCTTCCTTCTGCTTGGCCGAGAACATGACCTGCACCAGCAGCTGGTACGGGATCGAGCGGTCCGCGACCACCAGCAGCTCAGGCTTGTCCGGCGCCGGCAGGCCCTGGGCGTTGCGCGCCTCGTCCTCGATGCGCCGCAGCGTGCCGAGGAAGTTGGTCAGCTTCGGGATCTTGAGGCCGGTCGCGCCGCCCTCCTTCTCGCTCGCGCTGACGTCGCCGTTGCTCACCGCGACGATGGTCTGCTGGTCGACGAGGATCGCGTTGGGGGCGATGATGAGCATGCGCGCGCCCTCGGGCAGCGGCTCCTGCGACAGCGCCTTGGGCAGCGACACCGAGCCGGTCGACAGCTCCGACACTGCGACCGAGGCCTGGAAGATGAAGGCGACCAGGAGGATCGTCATCATGTCCATCATCGGCATGATGTTGAGGTGACGGATCTCCTCGCCCTCGGGGACGCGGTTGACCGACTTGCGGATGAGGCCGCGAGCCTCGCGCTGAGTGAACGACATCAGCGGCCTCCCTTCGCCATCGCGACCGACGCCCTCACTCGAACCCCGTCGAGAACAGGATCTCCGGGAAGATCGCCATCGTGTCGGGGTTGTAGTTGGCGCGCGAGGTGTCGTAGAGCCGCGCGTCGGCGTCGATGGGCTCCGCCGCCGCCTTGAGGGTCTCGTCGGCGGTCGGCATCATGCACGGCGCGAGGGTCTCGCCCAGCGCAGGGAGCTTGCACCGCATCGCGCCCATCATCGAGATGATGGTGCCGTACGGGGTCGCGCCGTCGGCCTGGAGGATGGCCTGGTAGGTCTTGTCGACCCGCGGCCGGCCCTCGTAGCGGGCCTTGGCGATCTCGTAGAGGTCCTTGTTGATGGCGCGGTAGTCGAACACCGGCACCGGGACCTCGTTCGACGCGACGCAGGTGCCCACCGTCTTCTTCTCGGGGATGACGCAGGCGTTGGTCTCGCACATGTACTCGCCGTCGCAGGCGTCGCCGACGCGGCCGGTGCGGTTGTAGGTGGCCTTCGGCGTCTTCTGCGTGCCCTCGAGGCCGGTGATCGACCACAGCTCCACCCGGTCGCGCAGCACCGAGAGCACCAGCTGCAGCGGCTGGTCCTCCGGCTTCACGTCGGGGGCCGGCGTCGAGGGCGCCGCCGCGCTGCTCTTGTCGGGCAGCTCGGTGTTGATCTGGCCGAGCAGGGTGCCGGTCGACACCGAGGCCAGGAGGAAGAGCATCAGGTTCGTGACGATGTCGAGGTACGGGATCAGGTTGATCTCGCCGCTCTCGATCTCCTCTTCCTCGATCTCGTCCTCGCGACGGCGGACCGCCGCGCGAGCCTTGGCGCGAACCTGTTGAGCGGTGAAGTTCATCGCGTCGTCGACGGTGTCGGTGCGAAACGGTGCGCTGGCTGGCTACCAGATGCTCAGCGCGACGGGTCGCTCGGGGCGCCCGCGGCCTTGCCACCGGCGCCGCCCGCGGCGCCCTCGGCGAGGAGGTTCTCGAAGCGCAGCGAGAAGCCCTCGAGGTCGCTGATGACCTTCTTCATCGCGCTGCCGAGCAGGAGGTGCGCGATCATGCAGAGGAGCGCGATCGAGAGGCCGAACGCGGTGTTGTACATGGCCTCGGCGATACCGCTGGTGAGGCGGGCCTGCTTCTCGGCGGCGGTGGCGTTACCGACGGCGGAGAACGTGGCGATGAGGCCGGTGATGGTGCCGAGCAGACCGGTCAGGGTGGCGATGTTGGCCATCGACCACAGCGCGCCGATGCGGGTCTTGACCTCGGGGATGGCGTCGGTCATCGACTCTTCCATCGCCTGGGCGACGGCGGCCTCGCCGCGGTGCAGGCGGTTGAGGCCGGCCTTGGCGACGCGCGCGACCGGCGCGGTGGTGGCGTCGCACAGCTTCTTGGCGCGATCCACGTTGTTGGCGGCCAGGAGCCGCTTGAGCTGCTCGAGGAACGCCTTGGCGTTGAGGTGGCCGCGGCCGAGGAAGTACAGCGTCCGCTCGACGATCAGCGCGAGCACGATCGCCAGGAAGAACGTGTTGACGATGAAGAAGGGACCACCTTCCTCGAAGACGTGGCTGAGCCAGCTCATGTTGGTGCCTGCGGTTGTACCGGCTCGGGTTTCGCCGCGTCAAGCCGAGGCCCGGCTAGATCCGATGACCATTCGACGAGTTATGCAGGTGGGATCCCGCCGCCGGGCATCGACGCGTGTGTCGCGGGTGACGCCGGGGGCGCGGTCGCGCGGGGCCGGCGTGCCGGTGCGGCCCGGCCGCGGCCGGCGTCGGGGCGCGCCGCGCTCAGGTCGCCGCGTCGGCGGGCTCGGCGTCGGGCAGGTCGGCGTCGGGCAAGTCTGCGTCGGGCGGTCGTGCGTCGGGCGCGCCGAGGGCGCCGCCAGCGATCCAGCGCTCGAGGGCCTCGCGCTTCTCCACGCAGAGGAGCTGATTGTCGTAGGGCATGTTGCCGATGTCGGTGTTGATGGGCCCGGGCCGGTGGCCGGTGATCACCAGCAGGTAGCTCCGCGCCGGATCGCCGGGGACCACCAGGTCCCAGTCGGGGAACAGGCCCGAGGGCTGGTTGACCAGCGACGCGTGGGCCTCGCCCGGCTCGAGGTTGAGGCCGCCCGCGCTCTGGGCGCTGCCCTCGTGGCACGACGAGAACACGCAGCTCCGATCGAAGATGTTGTCCTCGATCCAGCGGAGGTCGGAGTGCTGGGTGGCGGCGATGCAGCTCGCCGGCGCGTCGGGCGGCGCCGCGTCGATCGGGCGCTCGGCCGGCGCGCCGCACCCCATACCGCGAACGCGGCGATCCACGGCAGCCGCGGGCTCGACATCGACGGCCACGCTAGCACGGGCCCGGCGCTGGACCCGCCGGCACGGCTGACATCGGCTCGCAGCGGCTGCTGTCGACCGCGCCGCCACACGTCGATCAGGGCACCGGCGGCGCTGGCACCGCCGCGTCGAAGCTCGTCGGCGCCTTGCCCGCGAAGCGCGCCGGCAGCGTGCCGCGCGCGAACGGCACCCACGCCGCCGAGCCGCCGGGCCCGGCCGGATCGCTGCCGCCCTCGCGCACGCGCGCGAAGGTCACGCCCGGCGGCACCGGGAACGGGCGCGGCGGCACGTCGGGGTGCGCGCGCTGCATGAAGTCGAGCCAGCTCGGCGCGGCCGCGCCGCCGCCGGTGATCTTGTCGCCGATCGGCGTGGCGTCGTCGCGCCCGATCCACACCCCGCACAGGAGGTCGGCGGTGAAGCCGATGAACCAGACGTCCTTGAAGTTGGCGCCGGTGCCGGTCTTGCCGGCGGTCGGGCGCCCCAGCGGCAACACCGCGCGCGCGGTGCCGCGCTCGACGGCGCCGCGCATCATGTCGACCAGCACGTAGGTGGCGTCGGCGGGCAGCACCTGCGGGCCGGGCGGGGTGTCGCGCAGATCCTCGAGCACGGCGCCGCTGGCGTCGGTGACCAGATCGTAGATCCGGGGCGTGACGCGGCGCCCGCCCGACGCGATGCCGGCGTAGCCGCCCGCCATCTCGAGCAGCGTGAGGTCGGGGGTGCCGAGGCTGATCGAGACGTGGCGCGGGATGTCCGAGGTGATGCCGAAGCCGCGCATCACCTCGATCACGCGATCGAGGCCGACGTCGAGCAGGAGCTGCACCGCCACCGTGTTGAGGCTGCGCGCCAGCGCGGTGCGGATGGTGACCCAGCCGGAGAACCGGCCGTCGTAGTTCGACGGCGACCAGTAGCCGGTCGCGGTCGGCACGCTGATGGCGCCGTCGTAGATGCGATCGATCTCGGTCTTGCCGGCGGCGATCGCCGAGCCGTAAATGAACGGCTTGATCGACGAGCCGACCGGCCGGTGGGCCTGGGTCACGCGGTTGAGCTGGCTGGCGCTCCAGTCGTAGCCGCCCACCATCGCGACGATGCGGCCGGTCGCGGGCTCCATCGCCACCAGCGCGCCCTGGATCGCCGGGGTCTGGGCCAGGGTCGACGGGCTGCCGTCGTCGGGCAGGCGGACGGGCAGCAGATCGCCGACGTCGAGGCGGGCGCCGCCGTCGCCGCGCCACGCGCGCAGGTCCTGGGCTTCCTTGGCCGACAGCGTGGTCTCCGCCGGGCCGAGGTCCAGGTTGATGACGCCGCTGCGGGGCAGGGCGGTGATCATCGCCGCGTAGACGGTGTCGCCGTCGACGCGCTCGCCGACCCCGGAGGTCGCGGTGGTGCCGAGCCGGTACGGGTGCGGCGGGCCCTCGATCCATGCGGCGCGCTCCTCGGCGGCGACGTGGCCGATGGGCCCGCGGAAGCCGAGCTTGCGATCGAGGGTCTCGAGGCCGCGGGCGAGCGCGTTCTCGGCGATGCGCTGCGAGCGGCTGTCGAGGGTCGTGTAGAAGCGCAGGCCGCCCTTGAACAGCGCCTTGTTGCCGTAGGCGTGGGTCGCCTGCTTGCGCAGGTGCTCGACGAAGTACGGCGCCGCGAGGTGGTTGACGTCGCCCTCGCGCACCAGCGCGATGCCCTCGGCCCGCGCGCTGGCGAGCTCCTCGAGGGAGATGTAGCCGTCCTCGTTCATGCGGCGCAGCACCTCGCGCTGGCGGACCCTGGCCGCGGCGATGTTGGTGGTCGGCGCGTACTTGCTCGGCGCGGCGACCACGCCGGCGAGCAGCGCCGCCTCGGCGATCGTCAGGTTCTCCACGTCCTTGCCGAAGTAGGCCTCGGCGGCGGCGCCCACGCCGTAGGCGCCGGCCCCGAGGTAGACGTGGTTCAGGTAGATCGACAGGATCTCGGCCTTCGACAGCTCGCGCTCGAGGCGCACCGCCAGCACCAGCTCCTTCATCTTGCGCTGGTACTTCTTCACCCGGCGGATCGCGTGCTCCTCCTCGGGCGAGAACACGTCGGGCGGAACGTCCTCGTCGCCCTCGAGCAGGGTCTGCTTGATGATCTGCTGGGTGATGGTCGAGCCGCCTTGCTTGACCTCGGCCTCGCCGAAGTTGCGGATCGCCGCGCGCACGATGCCGATGGGGTCGAAGCCGCCGTGCTGCCAGAACCGGCGATCCTCGGCGGACAGGAAGGCCGCGACCACGTGCGCCGGCAGCCGCTCGAGCGGCACCACCTTGCGGTTCTCGATGGAGAACGCGCCGATCTCCTCGCCGTCGGTCGACAGCGCGATGCTCTTGCGGCTCGGCTCGTACTCGACGAGCGCCGACAGGTCCGCCGGTAGCTCGGTGTTGATCTCCCCGATCGCGAAGTACAGGCCGGCGGCGCCGAGGCTCGCGCCGTACACCACGAGCAGGGTCACGAGCCGCAGGATCGACAGCGCGCGCAGCCGTCGACGACGACGTGGAGCACGGGTGACGGGGGCGGCGGGCACGCTATGATCAGCATATGCCGGCCGGGTCGAGCACGCAGGTGGGCCGCAGGCCAACGGCGGCGCTGGCGGCGTGGGCGCTGGCCCTGGGCACCGCCGCCGCCCCCGCGGAGGCGCCGCCGAGCCCGGCCAGCCCGCGCCTGGTGGTGGCCGCGGATCCCATCCCCGAGCTGCCGGCCCAGGCGCCGGAGCGCTTCGTGGTGTTGCCCTTCGAGAACCGCAGCGGGGTGCGCGCGCTCGACTGGGCGGTGGCCGGGTTGCCGGCGACCATCGCCGAGAAGCTCGAGCAGACGTTCGCCCTCGATCCCGCGTACGGCCCGCTGATCGTCGACGGGCCGGCGGCGCCGGCGACCCCGGCCCTGGTCGCCGCCCGCGCGCGCGCCCAGGCGGCGACGTACGTGATCACCGGCTGGGCCACGCGCACCAACTGGGAGCTCGATCTCGAGGTGACGCTGTGGCGCGACGCCGGCGGCGCCACCGCGCCGCTGGGGACCGTGCGCAAGCTCGGGCCGTTCGCCAGCGTCCACCAGTACGTCGGCGAGACGCTCGTCGAGCTGGCCGAGGTCGCCGGCTGGCCGGTCGGCGCCGGCGCGCTGGGCACGCTCACCGCGCGGCCCACCGACGACTTCTACGCCTTCACCTTGCTGGGCCGCGGCCTCGGCCGGCTCACCGGCGCGCTCGGCGCTGGCGGCCCGATCGATCCGGCGGCCGCCACCGCCGTGCGCGCCGAGGCCGACGTCGCCGCCGCCGAGCGCGATCTGGCGCGCGCGGTGTTCATCGATCCCCGGCTGGCGATGGCGCAGCGCCTGCTCGGCGAGGCCTGGCGGCGGTACCCCACCGATCCACGCAGCCCGGCGCGCGCCGTCGGCAAGTTCAACTACGCGCTCGACCTGGCGCCGACCTACGTGCCGGCGCTGCGGGCGGCCGCGGCCGCGGCCGTCGCCGCCGGCAAGCGCGAGGCGGCGCGCGACCTCTACCTCCGGCTGCTGCAGCGGCGTCCGTGGGATCTCGACGCGCGGTTCCGGCTGGCCGAGGCGCTGTGGTCGACCGGCGATCGCGCCACCGCGCGCCGCGAGCTGCGCCGCGTGCTCGATCGCGATCCGGCCCTGCTCGCCGCGCGTCGGGTGCTCGCGCTCATCCACGCCGAGGACGGCGACACCCGAGCCTGCTCGCCGAGCTCGAGCAGATCCGGGCCCAGGCGCCGGAGGATCTCGACGTACAGCGCGATCTCGCCACCGCCTACGGGGCGCTGGGGCGCTGGGACGAGGCGGTCGCCGCCTGGCGCGGCCTGCAGGCAAAGCGCCCGGGCGACGCGTCGATCCTGCTGCGCATCGGCGACCTCGGCGCTGGCGCGGCGATCCACGGCGGCCGGCGCGGCGTACGCCGCGGCGCTGGCGGCGGTGCCGAGGATCCGCGCGCGTACTTCGCGGCGGCGTCGGTGGCCCAGGCCCAGGGCCGCCTCGACGACGCCGCGGCGCTCCTGGTGCGCGTGCAGCGCTTCAAGGAGCTGGTGCCGTACGCCTACCACGCCAGCGGCCTGGTCGCGCGTCAGGCCGGTCGCCCGACCGAGGCCATCTGGTACCTGCAGCGCGCGATCAAGGCGCGGCCGCGCGCCCTGGCGCCGCGGCTGGCGCTCATCAGCATCGAGCTGTCGCGCGGCACCCTCGAGCCGGCGCGGGCGCAGCTCGACGCGGCGGTGCGCGCGTGGCCGGAGGATCCGCGGCTGAGCTACCTGGCGGCGATGGCGAGCCTCGCCGAGGGTGATCGGGTCGCGGCGCGCACCGGCCTGGTGTCGGCGGCCGCCGCCGATCCGCGCGGCCCGGCCGGCGCGGCGCTGGCCGCGCTCGACGCCGGCGGCACGCCGGCGCTGGTCGTGATCGCGCCGGAGGATCCACCGCTCGGCGATCCGCGCGAGCTGGTGGCGCGGCTCGGCGAGTTCACCGAGCTCGCGGCCCAGGTGCGCCAGACCAGGAGCAGTTCGCCGCCGGTGCGCGCGCGGTGCTGGCCGCGCTCGGCGAGGGGCCGCTGGTCGTCGGCGACGGCGGCGGGCGTTCGCGCGTGTGCCCGATCGGCGGCGTGGTGCCCCCGTGGCGGCGCGCGGTCGCCGCCCGCGACGCGTTCCTGCGCGCCGGCGTCGAGCTCGAGCGGGTCGGCGCCTACCTGGCGCGCGCCGACGAGCTCGGCGAGACCGTGGCGCTGTTGCCGCACCAGCGCGCCCAGGCGGTCGCGGCGCTGTCGGAGCTGACGCTGGCCAAGGCCGATCTGCGCGAGCTGGTGGCGACCTGGGAGGTGGCGGTGGGGCGGGAGCTCGCCTACGTTCGATGTACACCGGCGCTGCTCGAGGCGGCCGCCGCCGACCCGCGGCGGTACCCGGCGACGCTGTCGCCGACGGCGCCGAGCGCGCCGCCGCCGCGGCCCCCACCGGCGCCGACCCGGCGCGGCACGTTCTACGTCGACAACCGCGGCTGCACCGAGCCCCTGACGGTGTTCGTCGACGGCGAGGCCATCGGCGAGGCGCCGGCCGACGAGCGCCGCGCGCTGTCGGCGCCGGTGGGCCGGCGGGCGCTGTGCCTGCTCACGCCGGGGCGCGCGGTGTGCGGTGATCGCGGCACGGTCCGCCAGGTCTACCTGCACGACGGCTGGGAGGTCGTCATGCGATGCCCGGCGAGCTAGCCGATCCGAGCTAGGATGAGCCGGTGGCTCGCCCGCACCTGATGTTCGGTTCGCCCCGGGCGTTGCCGCGTCCCGGCGCGGTGCCCGGGCGGGTGGTCGTGCTCGACATCGCGTTCGCCGCCACGGTCGGCTCGTCGGTGTCCTTCGAGCTCACCACCGCCGCTGCTCGACGGCCTCGGCGCGCGCCTGGCGATGTGGCTCGATCACCACGACCACGAGCGCCACGTCGACTACGCCAGCGACGAGCGCTTCGTCCTGGCGACCAAGGCCCAGCACGGCGCGTGCCCCGAGATGGTCACGCCGGCGCGGGTCCGGCAGGCCGGCCCGGTCGACACCATCCTCACCCACGTCGATCTCGACGGCCTGTACGCCGCCGCCAAGTGGGTGCTCGGCGGGCGCGAGCCGTACCCCGGCGCCGACGACGACGCCCGCGCGGTGGACACCCGCATCGGCGAGCCGGGGCCGATCGCGCGCCGCATCGACGCCGCGGTGCGCGCGCGGTTCCGCGACGACGGCCTCAAGCGCGCGATCGTGTGGTGGCTGGTCGACGGCATGGGCCCCGGCGTCCACGACGATCGCATCGCCGAGGCCGCCGCCGAGCACGCCCGCCGCGCGGTCGGCACCGCCGCGCTCGCCGCCCAGTACGCGATCCGCGGCCGGGTCGCGCTGGTCGACGCCGGCGGCCGCCGCGACTTCGACAAGACCGATCTGCTCCTCGCCGGGCAGGAGCGGGCGCCGGTGGCGATCGTGCGCGACGCCGGCGCGGTGTCGATCGCGGCGCCGTTTCGCTCGGGCTGGGACTTCGTCGCGCTGCTCGGCCTCGGCGGCGGCATGCCGACCCGGGTGTCGGTGCCCGACGGCCGGCTCGACGAGGCCATCGCCGCGATCAACGCCGCGCCGCTGCCGCGCCCGCAGGCGGCGGCGCCGACGAGGAGCCTGGCTGATGGCCGCCGACGACACCGCCGCGGTGGCCGACGCCTGGTCGCGGCGTACCTGGCGCCCGACAGCGAGCTCGAGGCGATCGGCAGCCACGATCTACCGGCCCAGGGCGACGTCGCCCAGGTGGTCGAGCAGGCGCGCGCGCTGCTGTTCCCCGGCTACGTCGGTCCCGGCGTCGCCCGGCTCGGCCACGACGAGCTGCGCGAGCTGGTGCGCGATCGCCTCGAGACCCTGCGCACCGGCCTGCGCCGCCAGGTGTACCGCGGCCTGCACCACGCGCGACGCGTCGACGCCGACGGGCGGCTCGCGGCGACGGCGTGCGCCGACTGCGCCGAACGCGCCGAGCTCATCACCCAGGCCTTCATCGGCAGGCTGCCGGCGCTGCGCGCGCTCGCCGCCCTCGACGTGCGCGCCGCCTTCGAGGGCGATCCGGCGGCGACCAGCGTGGCCGAGGTGCTGTTCTGCTACCCCGGCATCTACGCCGTCTCGGTGTACCGGGTCGCGCACGCGCTGCGCGCCGAGGGCGCCGCCATCGTGCCGCGCATGATGACCGAGCTCGCCCACGCCGCGACCGGCATCGACATCCACCCGGGCGCCCGCATCGGCCGCGCGTTCTTCATCGACCACGGCACCGGCGTGGTCATCGGGGAGACCTCCGTCATCGGCGATCGGGTCCGCATCTACCAGGGCGTCACCCTCGGCGCGCTCAGCGTGCCGCGCGCCAGCGAGCGGCCCGAGCCCGGCGCGCGCCGCCATCCCACCATCGAAGACGACGTCGTCATCTACGCGGGCGCCACCATCCTCGGCGGCGACACCGTGATCGGCCGAGGCGCCGTCATCGGCGGCAACGCCTGGGTCACCGAGTCGGTGGCGCCGGGCGCGCGCGTCGCCGGCGTGATCCAGCCACCCCGGTGATCGCCCGGGCGCCAGCGAGCGGGGCGAGGCTCGTGCTACCGTCGCAGCCTCGATGAGCGAACCGTCGCGCCCCGCTGCTCCCGCCTTGCCCGGCACGGGCGGCTCGGCGCGGCCGCGCACGATGTCGCGGCTCAAGGCCGAGGCGATGCCCGGCATGGAGGCCACCTCCGAGGCGCTCAAGACCATCGGCCGCTACGAGATCATCAAGACCGTCGGGCGCGGCGCGATGGGCATCGTGTACAAGGCGCGCGATCCGCTGCTCGACCGCACCGTCGCGGTGAAGACCATCGTGTCGCCGCAGGGCGTGGGTCGGCGGGTGCGGGCGGCGTACATCGAGCGGTTCCAGCGCGAGGCCAAGGCCGCCGCCAAGATGCAGCACCCGTCGATCGTGACGATCTTCGACGTCGGCGTCGACGAGGAGCCCGGCACCCCGTTCATGGTGCTCGAGTACCTGCCGGGCGAGTCGCTCGGCGATCGCCTCGATCGGGTGCGCATCCCCATCGGCCACGCGGTGCAGATCGGCCTCGACCTGGCGTCGGCGCTGTCGTTCGCGCACCGCCAGCGCATCGTCCACCGCGACGTCAAGCCGGCCAACGTGCTGCACGCCGGCGAGAACCGCTGGAAGCTGGCGGACTTCGGCATCGCGCGGCTGCCCGACAGCGATCTGACCCAGGCCGGCATCTTCATGGGCACGCCGGGCTACTCGCCGCCCGAGGCGATCCGCGAGGGCCGCTACACCGCCCAGGCCGACGTGTTCGCGTGGGGCGCGGTGCTCTACGAGGTGCTGTGCGGGCGCATCCCCTACGAGGGGCCCGACACCAAGACCACCAACGGCTACGTCGTGCGCGGCGAGATGGTGCCGCCGACCGATCACGATCCGTCGATCCCGACGCCGATCGTCGAGGTCGTGATGAAGGCGCTGTCCGGCGACGCCGCCACCCGCTACCGCGACGCCTCGGAGGCCGAGGCGGCCCTGCGCGACGCTTGGCAGCGCTGCCTCACCGAGGGGCTGGTCAGCGCCGCGGTGCTGGCGATGGACGAGATCCCCCACGAGCGCGCGCCGGCGCAGATGCACGCGGGCCCGTCGGGCGCGCGCCGGGCCGGACCGTCGCGGCCGCCGCCGAAGCCCATCGGCGCGGTGGTCGAGACCGGCGAGCGCACGGTGGTCGACGCGATGCCCAGCGGCGATCCATTCGCCAACGTCGGCCCGCGCGAGCGCGGCACCGGCGACGACGATCCGACCCGGGTGGTGCGGCGCGACGAGCTCGAGACGGGCGGCGCCCGTCGCGCGGCCGCGGGCGCCAAGTCGGTGGGCCACGATCTCGAGCCCGGCGGCCTGGCCGCCCTCGAGGACGACACCGGCGCGCACGACGCCGCCACTACGCGCCGGCAGGCGCTGCGGACCGGCAAGCGCGCGGCGCAGAAGCCGCCGCGGCGCACCGGCCTCATCGTGCTCGTCGTGCTGCTCGTGCTCGTCGCGGGCGGCGCCGCCGCCGCGGTCGCGCTCGGCATCGTCTAGCCGCGATGAGCGCGGGCGAGCTCGCCACGATCGCGCCGCTGGTCACGGCGGCGTTCGCCGCGGGCACCGTCGACGCCATCGCCGGCGGCGGCGGCCTCATCACGTTGCCGTCGCTGCTCGCCGCCGGGCTGCCGCCACACGTGGCGCTGGGCACCAACAAGGGGCAGGGCGTGTTCGGCTCCGGCGCCGCGCTGGCCACCTACTGGCGGCGGGGGGCGGTGAGCGCGCGCTGGATCGCGATCGGCTGGCCGCTCGGGCTGCTCGGCTCGCTCGCCGGCGCGGCCGCGGTGAGCTCGCTGTCGCCCCAGACCCTGCGCCCGGTGGTGATGGTGCTGCTGGCGGTGGCCAGCGTGCTCCTCTGGATCCGCCGGCCGTCGACGGCCGGCGTCGCGCGCGCGGCGTGGGCGGCGCCGGCGCTGGCGCTGGTGATCGGCGCCTACGACGGCTTCTTCGGCCCGGGCACCGGCACGTTCCTCATCGTCGGGCTGGTGCTGCTCGCCGGGCGCGCGCCGACGGCCGCCACCGCCGAGGCCAAGGCGGTCAACTTCGGCTCCAACGTCGCCGGCGTGGTGGTGTTCGCGTCGCAGGGCCTCGTCGACTGGCGGCTGGCGCTGCCGATGGCGGCGGCGCAGGCCACCGGCGGCGTGCTCGGCGCGCGGCTGGCGCTACGCGGCGGCGCGCCGCTCATCAAGATCGCGGTGTCGGTGGCCTCCGCCGCGCTGTGGTGCGTGCTGGCCTGGGACCTCGCGCACCGCTAGCTGGTTCAGGCCACCGGCGACAGCCCGCGGCTGGCGCGCAGCGAGCGGATCAGCGCGGCCTGGCCGTCGGCGTGGTAGCTCGAGCGCACCAGCGGCCCGCTCTCGACGTGGGCGATGCCCTGCGCCAGCGCATACGCCTTGAGGGCCTCGAACTCGTCGGGGTGCACGTAGCGCTCGATCGGGAGGTGGCCCTTCGACGGCGCCAGGTACTGGCCGAGGGTCACGATCTCGACGCCGAGCCCGGCGACGTCGCGCAGCACCTCCTCGACCTCGGCGATGGTCTCGCCGAGCCCGAGCATCAGGCCGGTCTTGGTGATGGCGCCGCGCGCGTGCGCGTGCTGCAGGATGGCGTAGCTGCGCGGGTAGCTCGCCTGCACCCGCACCTGGCGCGACAGCCGCGGGACGGTCTCGAGGTTGTGGGCGAACACGTCGGGCGCGGCGTCGATCACCACGTCGGCGTTGGCGGTGTTGCCCTTGAAGTCCCCGACGAGGACCTCGAGGGACATGTCGGGGCACGCCGCCTTCACCCGGGTGATGGTCTCGGCCCAGTGCGCGGCGCCGAAGTCGGCCAGGTCGTCGCGGTCGACGCAGGTGATGACCGTGTGGTCGAGCCCGAGGCGGCCGAGCATCTCGGCGACCCGGCGCGGCTCGTCGGGGTCGGCCGGCAGCGGCCGGCCGGTGGTGACGTCGCAGAACCGGCACGAGCGGGTGCAGATGTCGCCGAGGATCATGATCGTCAGCGCCTTGCGCGTCCAGCACTCGCCGATGTTGGGGCAGCTCGCGCTCTCGCACACGGTGTGGAGGCCGAGCTCCTTCACCATCGCGCGGGTCTCGAAGTAGGCCGGCTTGGTCGGGAGCTGCGCCTTGATCCAGGCGGGGTGGCGCCGCCGCGGCGCCTCGCCACCGGGCTCGGAGGTCACCACCGGCAAGTGCACGCGCTCGGCCACGGGCGGGACATACCGCGGCGACCGGCGGCTGGCGAGGGCGGCGGTGCGCGGGGGGCGATCGCGGCGATGCCGGTGGCTGCCGGGGCTTGCCGGAGCTTCACCTCGTCAGTGGTTGGACCAATTCACATGATGGTCGCATGCGGTGGATGGCAGGCTCGTTTGCGGCGCTGGGGCTGGCGCTCACCGCCCCAGCGACCGCCGACGATGCGCCCGTCGAGGAGCCCGCGCCGCGCCGCCCCGACGCCACCGCCGCCGAGATCTTCGCCGGGCCGTTCCCCAGCTCGCAGCTCTTCGCCATGCCGACCGCGCGGGTGGTGGGGGCCTACCAGCTCCACCTCTCGGGCGACGTGTCGTCGCTGAGCGAGCCCGGCGTGCTCTCCACCTCGGGGCTGGCGGCGATCGGCTTCGGCGATCTGGCTCAGCTCGAGTACCGGCACAGCGCCGCGGTGTCGGCCGGCAGCGAGCAGACGTTCGGCCTGCCGGCGATCGGCGTGCAGCTCGAGGCGCCGGTGCGGCCGTGGTGGTGGTGGCCACGGCTCGCGGTCGCGCTGCGGTTCGGCCTGCCGCGCGAGGCGCGCGCCGCGCCGGGGGCGCCCGCGGTGGAGGAGCGCGCCACCGATCTGTACGCGGTCGGCGGCCTCGAGCTGCCCGGCGTCGACGTGCACCTCGGCGTGCGCGTGAGCGCCGCGCGCATCGATCCCGTCGGCGGGCAGGGCGCTGAGGTCGCGCGGACGCTGGTGCTGCCCACCCTCGGCGTCCGCGCGGCGACCACGAGGACGACCGTGATGATGGCCGAGGTCGGCAAGGTCCCGCGCTTCACCCTCGCGGCGACCGCCACCGAGCCCGGCGACATCGACGACGCGCTGTTCGCGCGCGTCGGCGTGCGCTGGGCGCTGACGCCGTTCCTCGCCGTCGACGCCAGCGTCGGCTACCGCATCGAGGTGCAGCGCCGGGCCGTCGATCCGGCGACCGGCGGGCAGCTCCTCGACTGGGACCTACGCCTCGGCGGCGAGCTGGCGGTGCCCTGGGGCGCGCTGGCGTGTCGCGCCGCGGGGGTGTTCTGCGACGACGCCGCGCGACCCGCGCGGCGGCAACCACAGCAAGAGGGAGCACGTTCATGAGGAAGCGAGAACAGTCGAGGCGTTGGCGTGTGGGCGCGCTGTCGATCGCGTGCGTGGTCGCGACCAGCGCGACGGCGATCGCGGCGCCTGGCGACGGAGATCCGGACCCGGACGACGCCCCGCCGGCGCCATCGCCGCCGGCCGACGCCGCGCCGATCGAGGCGCCGCCACCCCGCGTGGTGCGGCCGCCCGATGGCACGGCGATGGCGCTCCTCGCGTCGCCCCCCGCGCCGGCGCCGCTGCCCGAGCTCGAGCTGGGTCTGCTGGTGGCGCCGTCGGCGCGTATGCTCCCCGGCGGCGCGATCACCGCGACCACCGGCATCGACACCGGCGGCGGCTTCGAGGGTGACGTCCGGGCCGGGCTCGGCGGGGTCGCCGAGTTCGGCGTCGCCACCACCGATCGGCTGCGCGTGCGGGTGTGCCCGACCTGCGACGCCGGGGCGGTGCACTGGTCGACCAGCGCGCGCTTCGTGATGGGCGTCGACGACGAACGCCTGTTCCGGGGCCAGCCGGCGCTGGCGCTGGGCTTCGAGAAGTCGTTTCGCAACGCGCACGACGCGCGCGAGTCGCGCTTCGCGAGCCTGTACCTGGTGGCGAGCCGTCGCGTCGGCCGGGCGGTGCTGCACGCCGGCGGCGTGGTGTGGGACGCCGAGCTGGTGCGCGACGACGGCGGCGGCGCGGTGGCGCTGCACGACGGCGCCTTCGGTCGCATGGTGCGCCCCTTCGGCGGCGTCGACATCCTCGCTCGCGAGCGCGCCCACGTGATGGCGGACGTGAGCTGGCTGCCCGAGCTGCGGCTCGACGACGGCGGCGCCGATCGGATCACCCTGCGGCCGATGCTGTCGTGGGGCGTGCGCTACCAGGCCTCGCCGCGGGTGCTGTTCGAGGCCGGCGCCCGGGTGCCCGACATCGGCGCCGCCGATCTGCTCGACGCCCAGATCTTCGTGCAGGCGCGGCTGGTGAGCCGGTACTTCGAGCGCGCGATCCAGCGGGTCTCGGCGCGGTGATGCCAGCCGGGCGGGGCCGCCTCGGGCTGGTCGCGGCGACGATCGTCGTCGGTGCGGCGGGCGTGGCGTCGGCCCAGCCGGCGCGGGCCATCGACGTCCCGGAGGCGGAACCCGCGACCACCCACCTGCTCGCGGGCATCGATCACCGCGGCGTGCCGATGGTCGACGCCGCCGTCGGGCTCGGCGACCTCGCCACCGTGGGGCTCACCCTCGACGATCGGATCGCCGTCGGCGGCGGCGCCGCCGCCGCGAGCAGCGAGCCAATGCTGGCTGCCTGGTTCCGGCTCGGCGTCCCGGCGGACCTGCTCGGCCGCGGGGCCCCGGCGGTGGTGCTCGACCTCGAGCGCTCCGTCGACGAGCGCCTGCGCCGCGCCGGCCGTCGCGGCACGCCCTTCGCGGAGCTACGGTTGCTGGCGACTCGCCGCGTGGCGGGGACGCGCATCGGTCAGCTCAGCCTCACCGCAGGCGTGACCCTGGCCGACGCGGCCCCGCACCTGGCGCCGTCGCTGCGGCCGGCAGCGGCGCTGGGCTGGACCCCGCGCCGGTACCCGCGCACCACCTTGCTCGCCGACGTCGGCTGGGCGGTGCGGGTCGTCGACGAGGTGCCCGCGGTCGCCGGCGCCATCGGCTGGGGCGTGCGCTACCAGGTCGCGCGCACCTTCCACATCGACCTGGCGGTCCGGCACCGCGCCGACGTTGGCCTCGAGGGCTCGACGGTGATGGTCCGCGGATTGATCACGCCGCCGTGAACATCGAGCGCGGGCACGGGGCACGGGAGCAGGTCGCTGCAGACGCGGCTGCGCCGCGGTCGCAGCGTCCTGCTAGAGATGGATCGCGTGGCCGAGGGCGTGCTCGGTCGACTCCTTGATGGCCTCGGCGAAGGTCGGGTGCGCGTGCACGGTGTACACGAGGCTGTCGGCGTTGACCTCGGTGGCCTTGGCCAGGGTCAGTTCGGCGATGAGGTCGGTGACCGCAGGGCCGATCATGTGGGCAATCGACGCGGTGCTCTGGTCCTAGAGATGGATCGCGTGGCCGAGGGCGTGCTCGGTCGATTCCTTGATGGCCTCGGCGAAGGTCGGGTGCGCGTGCACGGTGTACACGAGGCTGTCGGCGTTGACCTCGGTGGCCTTGGCCAGGGTCAGCTCGGCGATGAGGTCGGTGACGGCGGGGTCGATCGCGTGGGCAATCGACGCGGTGCTCTGGTCCTAGAGATGGATCGCGTGGCCGAGGGCGTGCTCGGTCGATTCCTTGATGGCCTCGGCGAAGGTCGGGTGCGGCGTGCACGGTGTACACGAGGCTGTCGGCGTTGACCTCGGTGGCCTTGGCCAGGGTCAGCTCGGCGATGAGGTCGGTGACGGCGGGGCCGATCATGTGGGCAATCGACGCGGTGCTCTGGTCCTAGAGATGGATCGCGTGGCCGAGGGCGTGCTCGGTCGATTCCTTGATGGCCTCGGCGAAGGTCGGGTGCGCGTGCACGGTGTACACGAGGCTGTCGGCGTTGACCTCGGTGGCCTTGGCCAGGGTCAGCTCGGCGATGAGGTCGGTGACGGCGGGGCCGATCATGTGGGCCCCGACCAACGCCCCGGTCTCGGCGTGCCAGATGGTCTTCACCAGGCCGGGGTACTCGCCGGCGGCCATGGTCTTGCCCAGCGGCTTGAACGGGAACTTGCCGACCTTGATCGGGATGCCGGCCTCCTTGGCCTTGGCCTCGGTCAGCCCGACCGACGCCACCTCGGGGTGGCAGTAGGTGCACGCCGGGATGGTGGTGTAGTCGACCGGCGTCGCCGGGTGCTCGGGCTTGGCCGCGATCTGCTCGGCGACGTAGACGCCCTCGGCCGACGCGGTGTGCGCCAGACCGCGACCGATGACGTCGCCGATGGCCCAGATGCCGTCGGCGGCGCGGAGCTGCTCGTCGACCGCGATGAAGCCGCGCTCGACCTTGATGTCGTGGTGCTCGAGCCCGAGGTCCTCGGTGTTGGCGGCGATGCCGACCGCGCACAGGAGCACGTCGGCGAACAGCTCGGTCGGGGCGCCGCTGCCGGTCGCGGGCTCGACCACCACCGCCACCTTGTCGCCCTGGTTCTTGGCCCGGGTCAGCTTGTGGGCGGTGAGCAGCTTGATGCCGCGGCGCTCGAAGGCGCGGCCGAGCTCGGTCGAGATCTCGACGTCCTCGTTGGGCACGATGCGCGGCGCGAACTCGACGATGGTCACGTTGACGCCGAGCGCGCGGTAGAAGCTCGCGAACTCGACGCCGATGGCGCCGGCGCCGAGGACGATCAGCGAGCGCGGCTGGCTCGGCAGGGTCATCGCCTTGCGGTACTCGATGATGCGCTCGCCATCGAGCTCGAGGCCGGGCAGGGCGCGGGCGCGGGCGCCGGTGGCGAGGATGACGTGCTTGGCGTGCACCACCTGGGTCCCGTCGGCGCCGCGGATCTCGATCTCGTGCGGCCGCCACGCCGCCGGCCGCGGCCGCAAGCGCGCGGTGCCGGCGAGGTGGGTGATCTGGTTCTTCTTGAGCAGGAACGCGACGCCCTTGGAGA